>NZ_JMKU01000024.1 GCF_000687165.1 Paracidovorax oryzae ATCC 19882
GGCCGATGTGACGGACCGCAAGGGCGCCTTGCAGGCGCTGCAGCGCTGCAAGCCCGCGTTGGGTCAAGTGCGAAGCCTGCTGTGCGACAGCGGCTACGTGGGCAAGCCGTTCGCGCAAGGTGTACAGGAGATCCTGGGTGGGCATGTGACGGTGCAGATCGCCAAGCGAAACGAGCTGCGCACGTTCAAGGTCATGCCCAGGCGCTGGATCGTAGAGCGCAGTTTTGCCTGGTTGGAGAAGAACAGGAGGCTGTGGAAGAACTGCGAGCGATGGCTCAACACCAGCTTGCAGTTCGTCCACCTAGCGTTCCTGGTTCTCCTGATCAGGAGACTTTGAACACGTTCTTACACCGACGCCACAGTCACCGTACGCCGGACAGCGGCTGCCGACTCGAGGCGCCTAGTGAAGGCAATCGTCTCAAGGCGGTGGCACCAGCGTGATCCCACTCGCGCTCAACGAATCCCGGATGTTCTTCAAGTATTTGGCGTAATCGTTGGCATCGTTGTCGTCCATGTCTACGACGTAGGTTGGCCGTTTGCGCACGCCATTCACCGAAGCGCCAACCACCCGCGCTTTCCATCCAACGTACGGGGGGTCGTTCGCGATAGAAGTGTGGCGGAGCCAAACACGGTCGTGCATGTCACGGCAGTCGTAGAACGTGAACTGCCGAGTTCCCGATGAGCCTTGATAGTTTGCCTGCAGGGCGGCATGAACAAGAGCCGCGACGGGTGCTCTGTAGCGATCAGGCAGCGCAGAAAAGTAGAAATCGACACGACGTGCGGCCCCGCCAACAATCTCAGCAATTCCTGCCGCATAGTCCGCCGCCACCTCACTGCCAGGATGAAAGATGTACGGGTCAGCAATCACGCACCGCTCGGCATCCACAAGCCACGCCGACTGGTGTGCCCTGAACTTGGTCCTGGCAACGGCTAGATTGCCATCGTTGATTGCTGTCAAGCTCGTCATGAAATTCGGAAGTTGCTGACCGACCTCACTTGGCATATTGCAGCGAACGGGTCTACGCAACAGCTCATCGACTTTCGCTTCGAGACGGTGAAGGTTGTGCCAGGGGCTACACCCGATATCCTCTGATAGCGGCCAATGGGTGCCGTTATCCAGCCATCGTTCTAATTGACGCAGCCACCAACTCACTTCATCACGCACCCGGCGGTTACTGAACCTGTCCGTCCACTCTTTGTCCTGAAGCTGATTAAATAGGCGCTCAAAACGCTCTTTCAAATCACGATCCATCCGTCCTCCACTGCTACTGCAAATGTGCAGGGCTGGCTTATGCGAGCCCTGTCATCAACGATTTAAATGGGGGCAGTCATTGCCCTTGTTGGTCACCTTGCTTGTTTTGATCCCAGGGCGTGGTTAGCCGCTGATGCATCTCGTACATGGTCGCAATACGGAACACATGCAAACCAATTGCCATAACGGATGTTATGGCATACAGGAACACCGCATAGCATGCAGCGCCCCAGATAGCATTTATCACGGGGAGAACGGAGAGGAGTTGCTCTGGCAGAGGGGCTTTGAACCACATGCCCCTTGAAATTAGGGCTAGGAGCAACGCTATCACTTGCACAAAAATGAAGTGCACGAAAGTCGCGCACAGTTCTCGATAGACGGTAGGCTGCTTAGGGTTATCCTCCGGCGCGGCCAGCGAAGCCTTGAACCGTTCATCGCCGAACCCTACGAAGATTGCAAAGCCCCCGAGTGTGAAACCAAGCAGATTCGGCAGCACACTGATGACGGTATCCCACCAAAGTGGCTCACTCCATGAGCCCCAGCAAAAAGGTGTGATTGCCAACGCGGCATGCAGGTAACGTGAGCGCCACACAGCGCGCCAACCACCATAGGCGCTCCAGTAGCGCCTCATGATGGTGTCTGATTGTGAAGTCATGCGACGCCTCAGCTGAGCTATGCAGCGGAGCGCTGAAGAACGTCAGCCACGGTTTCAACCTCCGTGTTGACGTATTCATGGCGCAGCATGGGACGTGCCTTCGTCGAATCTTCTACTGGCAACCCGTCGGAAGTTCGCCCTCGGCCATATACCGATCCGTTGGTTGCCGCGACCTCGGCCATCTCCCTAGTCTCCTCGTCCGGCTCAACCACGGCGTTCTTGGCGTGGAACAGCTCAAGCCTTGCCTTAGTGGTCCTCTGCTCCTCTAGCTTGCGCAACCATCGAGCCTCTGCGCTTTCGCCATCATCTGGGTTGGGACGAACAAGCTCAATCCTCAGGTACTCCAAACCGGGGAGCCCCAATATGTCGTCAACCGATGACGACTCCGGCACGGCCGTTACGGAAATCTCGGGGAAGTCGAATTCCAATGCCGTGCTTTGCAAGATCGATTCGAGGAATTTCGCCGCAATGGGGGGGGCGAACGAGTTCTTTTGATCCTTGGCAACGTACCAGAGTTGGTGCCGACGCGCGTTGAAGACAAAGGGGATGCTCTGCAAGTGCGGCAGGAGATGCCCAGGAATTCTGATGGCCTCGATTTCATCTTCGGTCGCAGGCTCCTTCGTTTCCGAGTTGAACCAGGGCTCGGCGGCATTCAACTTCACGAAGCGATATATGTCGCCCGACAGATAGATATCTCGGCCTTGTCCACGAGGCTTGCTCAATGTCCCAAGCATTGCGCCATGCAATGATCCCAGTCGAATGATGGAGCGGCGACGGAACGCCTTCTGGATCAATTCGATGTACCGATCCGTGGGATGTGGTGCATGCAGCGCAATGTTGAGCGCCGCAAGGGTGATCCTGCGACCCTGAGCCATATAGTCTCCCCCTGATTGTTTCTACAAACTGAGGGGCCAATGGTAGTCCAAGATGAGCTGGCCGCCTCCGTGCAGTAGCCCGAACGCAAGCTATGCCCCGCCACTGACTTCGCGGCCTCCGCGCTCTTAACATGGCTCGTAACACCCTTGAGCACCAGGGCCACCGACTGCGGCGTCAGTTCCCTGCCGCTGGTAATCTGGTCATGACAGTTGATCGGCCGGAACACCGGCCCCCGCTCGATCCCACTGAGCGCCAGCCACTTCTCCAGCGCCTTGACCGGACAACGCGAGGACTTTGCGCAGGGGATGAATACCGTGTGCCCCTTCTCCTGCTTGGTTTTCGTGCGTCGAATTGCCATGTGGCGTGCTCCTGTGTAGAAATGAGAAGCGCACAGCAGTGCAGGCTTCCACGACCGGAGGCGGTCAGAGACTTGGCAATCAGCGAGGGGCGGACAAATCAACCCTGTCGACGAGGGCGCTGCTGTGCGAGTGGATACCGTTCGCTACGCAATGACTTGGAGCAACGGATTTTTAACCGTACCACGGGGCTAATTCGCAGATCGAGCACTGAAAAACTTTGCAGCCCTGCACAGACTGCGATGGCTCAGCGTGATGGAGCTTGGAGCAGACCTGAAAAGACAAAAGCCGCAACGATTGCTCGCTGCGGCTTTTGATATTTGCTTTGTTAAGTGCTAACTGCTAAAAATTTTAAATTCCCTTAGCAACCAAGCACTTACGAGCTTTGTATGGCGGAGAGGGCGGGATTCGAACCCGCGGTGGGGATTAGCCCACACACGCTTTCCAGGCGTGCGACTTAAACCGCTCATCCACCTCTCCGGAAGCCCGCAAGTATAGCAGTGATTCCGGTAGCTTCCCGCGAACTGGTGCAGGAATTTTTTCGGGCAGCCGGGGCACCGCCTGCCCCACGGTCCGCGCTCAGGGCCGTTGCGCGCCCTGCACCATCTTCATCGCGGAGGTGATGAGGGTGGAGACCTCGGTCATGTTGCTGGGCACGACCAGGGTGGTGGTGGCGTCCGCGGCCACGCGGCTGTAGGCGTCCACGGCGCGCTCCGCCACCTTGAGCTGCACGGCCTGTTCGCCGCCGGGCTGGCGGATGGCGGCGGCCACGCGCTCGATGGCCTGGGCGGTGGCCTCGGCCACGGCGGTGATGGAGGCGGCCTCGCCCTGGGCGTTGTTGATCTGCGCCTGCTTCTCGCCTTCGGAGCGGGCGATGAAGGCCTCGCGCTCGCCGGTGGCGATGTTGATCTGCTCCTGGCGGCGGCCTTCGGATGCGGCGATGAGTGCGCGCTTCTCGCGCTCTGCGGTGATCTGCTGCTGCATGGCGCGCAGGATTTCGTTGGGTGGCGTCAGGTCCTTGATCTCGTAGCGCAGCACCTTCACGCCCCAGTTGAGGGCTGCCTCGTCGATGGCGGCGACCACCTGGGCGTTGATCATGTCGCGTTCCTCGAAGGTCTTGTCGAGCTCCAGCTTGCCGATCACGCTGCGCAGGGACGTCTGTGCGAGCTGCGTGACGGCCATGATGTAGTTGCTCGATCCGTAGCTCGCGCGCATGGGGTCGGTGACCTGGAAGTAGAGGATGCCGTCCACCTGCAGCTGGGTGTTGTCGCGCGTGATGCAGACCTGGCTGGGGACATCCAGCGGGATTTCCTTGAGGCTGTGCTTGTAGGCGACGCGATCGACGAAGGGCACCAGGAAGTTGAGCCCGGGCGTGAGCGTGCCGGCGTACTTGCCCAGCCGCTCCTTGACCCAGGCGTTCTGCTGGGGCACGACCTTGATGGAGCGTGCGACGAAGATGCCGGCGATGACGAAGAGGATGAGGGCGATTTCCATGGAGTCCTTTGCTGCCCTGGAGCCGGGCGGGGAAGGGGATTGAAGGAACCCTGCGCCGGGGCGCAGGCGGAAGGAAAAAAGCGCAGGGCGGCAATGCGGCCGCGTGGCCGGGCCGGAGGGCGTGGCGCGCGCCGCTCAGGCGGCCGCGTCCACCACCAGCCGGTTCCCGACCACCTCCGCCACGCGGTAGGTGCCGGGCAGGGCGGTGGCCGCGCCCGCCGGGCCGCTGCGCAGCACCACCGTCCACTGCGCGCCGCGGTAGCGCACCTGGGCCGTGCCGTCAGGGTTCCATGCAGGCACCTGCACGGTTTCGCCGACGTCGAGGTTCACGTCGCGGTTGCTCGCGGCGGGCTGCACGGCGGCCATGCGGCGGCGGCGCAACTGGTGGCAGGCGATGACGCCGCCCGCGCCCACGCAGGCGGCTGCCACGAGCTGCGTGGTGATCGGCAGGCCGGCGTGGGCCGCCAGTGCGCCGGCCACGAGGCCGACGGCCAGCATGAGCAGGTAGAAGGTGCCCGTCACGAGTTCGGCGGCGACCATGGCGCCGGCCATCAGCCACCATAGGGTGGAATGCTGCATCACGGGTGTCCTCCTCGCGTGTCCGTGCCCGGCGGAGCCGGTGCTTTCCCGTCCATTCTGGGTCAAATGCCGATGTCTTCAAAGGGATGACATCGTTATTCCTTACACTTCGCGCCTATTTCGTTTTTTGGGCCCGCTTGCTCGGAGGCTGTGCATGAAATTCCGCTTTCCCATCGTCATCATCGACGAGGACTACCGTTCCGAGAACACTTCGGGCCTGGGTATCCGGGCCCTAGCGCAGGCGATCGAGGCCGAGGGGTTCGAGGTGCTCGGCGTGACGAGCTACGGTGACCTGTCGCAGTTCGCGCAGCAGCAGAGCCGGGCGAGCGCCTTCATCCTGTCGATCGACGACGAGGAGTTCACGCTGGGCTCGGGGCTGGACCCGATCGTGCTGAGCCTGCGCAACTTCATCACCCAGGTGCGCCGCAAGAACGCCGACGTGCCGATCTACGTGCACGGCGAGACCAAGACCGCGCGCCACCTGCCCAACGATATCCTGCGCGAGCTGCACGGCTTCATCCACATGTTCGAGGACACGCCGGAGTTCGTGGCCAAGCACATCATCCGCGAGGCCAAGAGCTACCTGGAGAGCGTGCAGCCGCCGTTCTTCAAGGCACTGCTGGACTATGCGGAAGACGGCTCGTACTCCTGGCACTGCCCGGGCCATTCCGGCGGCGTGGCCTTCCTCAAGAGTCCCGTGGGCCAGATGTTCCACCAGTTCTTCGGCGAGAACATGCTGCGTGCGGACGTGTGCAACGCCGTGGAGGAACTGGGCCAGCTGCTGGACCACAACGGGGCCATCGGCGAATCCGAGCGCAACGCGGCGCGCATCTTCAACGCCGACCACTGCTTCTTCGTGACCAACGGCACGAGCACCTCGAACAAGATGGTGTGGCACCACACGGTGGCGCCGGGCGACGTGGTGGTGGTGGATCGCAACTGCCACAAGTCCATCCTGCACTCGATCATCATGACCGGGGCGATCCCCGTGTTCCTGAAGCCCACGCGCAACCACTTCGGCATCATCGGCCCGATCCCGCAGGCCGAGTTCGAGAGGGACGCGATCCAGGCGAAGATCCGCGCCAACCCGCTGCTCAAGGGCGTGGACGCCACGACGGTGAAGCCGCGCGTGATGACGATCACGCAATCGACCTACGACGGCGTGCTCTACAACACCGAGACCATCAAATCGATGATGGACGGCTACGTGGACAACCTGCACTTCGACGAGGCCTGGCTGCCGCATGCGGCATTCCACCCGTTCTACGGCAGCTACCACGCCATGGGCAAGAAGCGTGCGCGCCCGAAGCATTCCGTGGTGTATGCGACGCAGTCCATCCACAAGCTGCTGGCCGGCATCAGCCAGGCGAGCCACGTGCTGGTGCAGGATTCGCAGACGGTGAAGCTGGACCGCCCGCTCTTCAACGAGGCGTACCTGATGCATACCTCGACCAGCCCGCAGTACAGCATCATCGCCAGCTGCGACGTGGCCGCGGCCATGATGGAGCCGCCCGGCGGCACGGCCCTCGTGGAAGAAAGCCTGCTCGAAGCCCTGGACTTCCGCCGCGCCATGCGCAAGGTGGAAGAGGAGTTCGGCAAGGACGACTGGTGGTTCAAGGTCTGGGGCCCCGAGAAGATGGCCGACGAGGGCGTGGGCCGCGCCGAGGACTGGATCATCCGCAGCGACGGCAAGGGCAAGAAGAACGGCAGCAAGTGGCATGGCTTCGGCCAGTTGGCCGATGGCTTCAACATGCTGGACCCGATCAAGTCCACCATCGTCACGCCCGGGCTGAACCTGGACGGCAAGTTCGACAAGACCGGCATTCCCGCGTCCATCGTGACCAAGTACCTGGCCGAGCACGGCGTGGTGGTGGAGAAGACGGGGCTCTACAGCTTCTTCATCATGTTCACCATCGGCATCACCAAGGGCCGCTGGAACACGCTGCTGGCCGCGCTGCAGCAGTTCAAGGACGACTACGAGAAGAACCAGCCGATGTGGCGCATCCTTCCGGAGTTCTGCCAGCAGCACAAGCGCTACGAGCGCATGGGCCTGAAGGACCTGTGCCAGCACGTGCACGCGCTCTATGCCAAGTACGACATCGCGCGGCTGACGACCGAGATGTACCTGTCGGACCTGACGCCGGCGATGAAGCCCAGCGACGCCTATGCGCACATCGCGCACCGCAAGACCGAGCGCGTGGAGATCGACCACCTGGAAGGCCGCATCACCACCAGCCTGATCACGCCGTACCCGCCGGGCATCCCGCTGCTGATCCCGGGCGAGGTCTTCAACAAGAAGATCGTGGACTACCTCAAGTTCGCGCGCGAGTTCGCCAAGCTCTGCCCGGGCTTCGAGACCGACATCCACGGCCTGGTGGAAATCGAGGACGACAACGGCCACGTGCGCTACTACGCCGACTGCGTGACGCGGGTGGAGCAGCCCAAGCCGGGCCGCCGCGGCGGCCGCAAGGATGCGCCCCAGGCCGAGGACATCGTGCAGGTGGGCAGCGACGGACCGTTCGGCCGGAAGGTCTGACCGCCGCGAGGCAGGCCGCATCGGCCCTGGAAACCCGGTGGCGCGCAAGCGCCTCCGGGTTTTTTTGCGTGGAGCGGCCGTGGCGCTGAATCCAGGCGGCCCCGTGGCCCGTATGAGTGTGCAGCCGCACGAATCGTCGGGCGGCGGTCCACCCCCATGATCCAACGGAGACTTCCATGACCTTCCGCCTGAATGCCCGCCTCGCCGCCGCCAGCCTCACCCTCGCCCTGTCTGCAGCCGCCATGCCTGCCCTCGCTCAGGTGACCGTCGGTGGCGCGCCGATGTTCCCCACCAAGGACATCATCGACAACGCGGTGAATTCGAAAGATCACACCACGCTGGTCGCTGCCGTGAAGGCCGCGGGCCTGGTGGATACGCTCAAGGGCCCGGGGCCGTTCACGGTGTTCGCGCCCACCAACGCGGCCTTCGCCGCGCTGCCGGCCGGCACGGTCGATACGCTGCTGAAGCCGGAAAACAAGGCCACGCTGACCAAGGTGCTGACCTACCACGTCGTGCCGGGCAAGATCGATGCGGCCGCGCTGTCGAAGATGATCGCGGATGGCAAGGGCTCGGCCAGCCTGAAGACCGTGGCCGGCGGCACGCTGACGGCCAGGGCCAGCGGTTCGTCGATCGCGCTGACGGATGAAAAGGGCGGCACGTCCACCGTCACCATCCCCGATGTCTACCAATCCAACGGGGTGATCCACGTCGTGGACAAGGTGCTGCTGCCCCAGTGACAGCAGATCCGCAGGAGGCCTGGATGCGCAAAAAGCCGCAAGGGCCCCCTACGGGGAACCTTGCGGCTTTTCTCGCGGGGACATCGGCCCGGCCCTTGCCGGCGTGCCGATGCGGCCCGGCGGTCAGGCCAGGTTGGCGCTGTCGCGGCTGATGCCGCCGGTCTGGCTGAAGCCGCCGTCCACGTACATGATTTCCGCCGTCACGCCGCTGGCGAGGTCGGACAGCAGGAAGGCCGCGGCATTGCCCACGTCCTCGATGGTCACGTTGCGGCGCAGGGGCGAGGCGTCGGCCACGGTGCCCAGCAGCTTGCCGAAGTCCTTGATGCCGCTGGCGGCCAGGGTCTTGATGGGGCCGGCGCTGATGCCGTTGGCGCGCATGCCCTTGGGGCCCAGCGATTCGGCCAGGTAGCGCACGCTGGCTTCCAGGCTGGCCTTGGCCAGGCCCATGGTGTTGTAGTTGGGCACCGCGCGCAGGGCGCCCAGGTAGCTCAGGGTGAGCACGGCGGCCCTGTCGTTCAGGTAGGGCAGGGCGGCCTTGGCCATGGCGGGGAAGCTGTAGGCGCTGATGTCGTGCGCGATGCGGAAGGATTCGCGCGAGAGGCCTTCGAGGAAGTCGCCAGCGATGGCTTCACGCGGCGCGAAGCCGATGCTGTGCACGAAGCCGTCGAACTTCGGCCAGGTGGCGGACAGGTCGGCGAACATGCGCTCGATCTGCTCGTCGCTCGCCACGTCGCAGTCGAAGACCAGCCTGGAGTCGAACTCGGCCGCGAAGTCGGTGATGCGGTCCTTGAAGCGTTCGCCCACGTAGCTGAAGGCCAGCTCGGCGCCCTGTGCGTGGCAGGCCTTGGCGATGCCGTAGGCGATGGAACGGTTGGACAGCACGCCGGTGATGAGCAGCTTCTTGCCGGTCAGGAAACCCATTGTTGTTCTCCAGTGAATGCGGTAGGGGTGGAATGCCGGAGGGGCGCGGCGCGGCCCGTGGCGGAAAGATGCGGCGGCCGGGCACCCGGCCGGGAAAATCCCCGGCAGGCGTGGACGGCCCGCCACCGTAGTGCAGAATTGTCGCATGCGGTTCTGGAAGATCTGTCTGCTCTGGGGAAGCTGGCTGTGCGCGGCACCGGCCTGGGCCGCGCATGGGTATGCGCTGTGGGACGACCTCAAGTACCCGGTGGGTTTCGCCCATTTCGACTACGTCAATCCCGAAGCACCGAAGGGCGGCGAGTTGCGCATGGTGAGCAACCTGCGCTATTCCACCTTCGACAAGTACAACCCGTTCACGATGAAAGGCTCGCCGCCGGCCTACCTGTCGGACCTGCTGTTCGAGAGCCTCCTCACGGGTTCCATGGACGAGACGGCCTCGGGCTACGGGCTGCTGGCCGAGGACGTGCAGGTGTCCGAGGACCGGCTCAGCGCCACGTTCCGCCTGCGGGCCGAGGCGCGATTCCACGACGGCAGCCCGGTCGAGGCCGCCGACGTGAAGTACACCTACGAGACCCTGGTCGGGCCCCATGCGTCGCCGAGCTACGCGACGCTGCTGCAGGAGGTGGCGGGGGCCGACGTGATTGACCGGCGCACGGTGCGCTTCCGCTTCAAGCACCCCAACCGCGAGTTGCCGCTCACCGTGGGCGGCCTGCCGATCTTCAGCCGCGCCTGGGGGCGCCAGGCGGACGGCAAGGTGAAGCGGTTCGACGAGATCGTGACCGACATTCCCATCGGCAGCGGTCCATACCGCATCGGCCCGGTGGCGTTCGGCCGCGACATCACCTACGTGCGCGATCCGCAGTACTGGGGCCGCGACCTGAACGTGAACCGGGGCGCCTTCAACTTCGACCGCATCACGGTCAAGATCTACAAGGACAATACCGCCCGGCTGGAGGCCGTGAAGGCCGGCGAGTTCGACTTCATGACCGTGTATTCGGCCGGTGACTGGGCGCGCCGCATCGACGGCAAGCTGTTCCGGCAGGGCGTGCTGGTGAAGACGGAGCTCAAGCACCGGTTGCCGGCGGGATTCCAGAGCTACGTGCTCAACACGCGGCGGCCGATGCTCAAGGACCCGCGGGTGCGCGAGGCGCTGGGGCTGGCGCTCGACTACGACTGGATGAACCGGCAGATGTTCTACGGCGGCTACCCGCGGGTGGTGGACCTGTTCGGCAACACCGACTGCCAGGCCACCGGCACGCCGGGACCGGAGGAACTGGCCCTGCTGGAGCCGTGGCGCGGCAAGGTGCCGGACAGCGTGTTTGGACCGATGTACACGCCGCCGTCCACCGAAGGGGAGGGGCATTCTCTGCGCGACAACCTGCGCCGCGCCCGCCAGTTGCTGGCCGACGCCGGATGGACCTACCGCGACGGCGCGCTGCGCAACGCGAAGGGCGAGCCCATGGTGATCGACTACCTCGACAGCAAGGAGGTCGGCGCGCGCACGGTGACCCCCTGGATGCGCAACCTCGAGAAGCTGGGCATCACCCTGCGCTTCACCTCGGTGGACTTCGCGCTGTACCTGCAGCGGCTGGACAAGTTCGATTTCGACATGATCACCCTGGCTTACCCCGGCACCTACAACCCGGGGCAGGACATGCTGGAGCTGTTCGGCAGCCAGCGCGCCGACGTGGAGGGCAGCAGCAACCATGCGGGCGTGAAGAGCCCGGCGGTCGATGCGCTGGCGACCGCGCTGACGCGGGCGAAATCCAAGGCCGAACTGCTGCCCGCCTGCCGCGCGCTGGACCGCGTGATCATGCACAGCCACTACCTCATCCCGCAGTGGCTGCTGTCGGCGCACCGCATCGTGTACAACCAGCAGCGCCTGGCCTACCACGCGCCCATGCCGCCTTATGCGAAGGCCGAGGAGTGGGCGATGTTTTCCTGGTGGAGCCTGGAGCCCTGAGCGGGCCGGCAGCGCAAAGGACCGATCCCGCCCCATGCTCGCCTACATCGCCAAACGTCTCCTGTTGATGCTGCCCACGCTGCTGGGCGTGCTGCTGCTCACCTTCGTCGTCATCCAGTTCGTGCCCGGGGGGCCGGTGGAGCAGTACCTGGCGGAGGCCCGCACCGCGGCGGGCAAGGGCGGGGCGGCCGGCGGGCTGGAGTCGGGCGGCATGCGCTACCGCGGCGACCAGGGCGTGGACCCGAAGCGGCTGGAGCAGATCAAGGCGCTGTATGGCTTCGACAAGCCGGCGCACGAGCGGTTCTTCCAGATGCTGGGGCAGTTCGCCCGCTTCGACCTGGGACGGAGCTTTTTCCAGAACAAGGAGGTGTGGGCGCTGGTGAAGGAAAAGCTGCCGGTCTCCATCAGCCTCGGGCTGTGGACCTTCTTCATCAGCTACCTGGTGGCGGTGCCACTGGGCGTGGCCAAGGCGGTGCGTGCGGGTTCGCGCTTCGACCTCGTGACCACGCTGCTCGTCCTGGTGGGCTATGCGATCCCGGGCTTCGTGCTGGGTGTGGCCCTGCTGGTGGTCTTCGGCGGCCAGTTGCAGTGGTTCCCGCTGCGCGGGCTGGTGTCGTCCAACTGGGAGCAGATGGATTGGGGCGCGCGCATCGTGGACTACCTCTGGCACATCACGCTGCCGGTGACGGCGATGGTGGCGGGCAGCTTCGCGGTGACGGCGATGCTGACCAAGAACGCCTTCCTCGAGGAGATCCGCAAGCAGTACGTGCTCACGGCGCGCGCCAAGGGCCTGTCGGAAAGGCAGGTGCTCTGGAAGCACGTGTTCCGCAACGCGCTGATTCCCATCATCACGGGCTTTCCTGCCGCGTTCATCGGCGCGTTCTTCACGGGCTCGCTGCTGATCGAGACGCTGTTCTCGCTCGACGGCCTGGGGCTGCTCAGCTACGAGAGCGTGATCCGCCGCGACTACCCCGTGGTGCTGGGCACGCTCTACCTGTTCACGCTGATCGGGCTGGTCACCAAGCTCGTCAGCGATCTTTGCTATGTGTGGGTCGATCCCCGCGTGAAGTTCGACTGAGCGCATGAGTATTCCATCCCCCGACCTTTCCGCTCCGGCCGCCATGCCGTCCGTGGCGACACCGCCACCCGCGCCGGTGTCGCTTTCACCTTCCCGCCGCGCGTGGTTGCGCTTCAAGCGCAACCGGCTGGGGTTCTGGAGCCTCGTGGTCTTCTGCGTGCTGGTGGCCATCAGCCTGGCGGCAGAACTGGTGAGCAACGACAAGCCGCTCATCGTGCACTACGAAGGCCAGACGTATTTCCCGCTGTTCAAGACCTACCCCGAGACGACCTTCGGCGGGGATTTCGACACGCCGACTGACTACCTGGATCCCTTCATCCAGGAGCGCCTGAGCGCGGGCGGCAACTGGGCGCTCTACACGATCAACCGGTACGGGCCCAACACGCTGAACTATTTCGCGAAGTCGCCCAACCCCTCCGCGCCCACCGCCGACAACTGGCTGGGCACGGACGACCGGGGCCGCGACATGCTCGCGCAGCTGCTCTATGGTTTCCGCGTGAGCGTGCTGTTCGGGCTGGCGCTCACCATCACCGGCGTGGTGCTCGGGCTGGTGACGGGCGCGATCCAGGGGTTCTTCGGAGGACGTACGGACCTGGCCTTCCAGCGCTTCATCGAGATCTGGGGTTCGATGCCCGAGCTGTACCTGCTGATCATCTTCAGCGCGCTGTTTTCCCCGAGCCTGGCTCTGCTGCTGATCCTGCTCAGCCTGTTCGGCTGGATGGGGCTGTCGGACTACGTGCGCGCGGAGTTCCTGCGCAACCGGCAACTGGACTACGTGAAGGCCGCGCGCGCCCTGGGCGTGCCCGACCGGCAGATCATCTGGCGGCACATCCTGCCCAACAGCATGACGCCGGTCGTCACCTTCCTGCCGTTCCGGATGAGCGCGGCCATCCTCTCGCTCACGTCGCTGGACTTCCTCGGCCTGGGCGTGCCGCCCGGCACTCCGTCGCTCGGCGAGCTGCTGAACCAGGGCAAGAACAACATTGATGCCTGGTGGATTTCCATCTTCACGTTCGCCGTGCTGGTGAGCACCCTGCTGCTGCTGACCTTCATGGGCGATGCGCTGCGCGACGCGCTCGATCCGAGGAAGCAATGAGCACCCCCCTGAGTCGCTGCGCGCCTTCCGCCCTCTCTCGGCTGCGCCGGGAGGGGAGACACCGCCAGCGCGGCGGGGCGGCCCTTGCGCGGCGGTTGCTGGCCGATGCCGCGCCCTGTTTGCACGCCACGGGATACGCTGGGGCGCAGAAAGCTACCCAGTCATGAGCACTGCAACTACCCTTCCATCCTCCGATGCGCCGCTGCTGCGCGTGGAGGACCTGCGCGTGGCCTTCGGCGGCAAGGCAGTCGTGCATGGCGTGGACTTCGACATCGGCGCGGGCGAGAAGCTGGCGCTGGTGGGCGAATCGGGTTCGGGCAAGACCATCACGGCGCTGTCCCTGCTGCGCCTGGCCGCGGACGCGGAGGTGTCGGGCCGCGCCCTGCTGCAGGGGCGCGGCGGCGCGCCCGCTCGGGATCTGCTGGAGTTGCCGGAGCGCGAGATGCGCGGCCTGCGCGGCGGCGACATCGCGATGGTCTTCCAGGAGCCGATGACGGCATTGAACCCGCTGATGCCCGTGGGCCGGCAGATCGCCGAGGTGCTGCAGCTCAAGCAGGGGCTGTCGCGGGCGCAAAGCGCCGTCCAGGCGGTGGAACTGCTGGCCGCGACGGGCGTGCCGGAGCCGGCGCGGCGCGCGGGCGCCTACCCGCACCAGCTCTCCGGGGGGCAGCGCCAGCGCGCGATGATCGCCATGGCACTGGCCAGCCGGCCGCGCCTGCTGCTGGCGGACGAGCCCACCACCGCGCTCGACGTGACGCTGCGCGGCCAGATCCTGGAACTGCTCTCGGACCTGCAGCGCCAGACCGGCATGGCGGTGCTGCTCATCACGCACGATCTGAACCTGGTGCGGCGCTTCGCGGACCGGGTGGCGGTGATGGAGCGCGGCGTGCTCGTGGAGCAGGGGAGCGTGGCGGAGGTGTTTTCCGCGCCTGCCCATGCTTACACCCGGCGCCTGCTGGGCAGCGTGCCGCGGCGCGATGTCATCGAGGATGTGGGGACGGACGCGGCCTCCGGGCCGGACGCAGGCGCTGCGCTGGCGGAGCCGCCGGCCGCGAGCGCCAGGGGCCTGCGCGTGGCCTACGCCACGCCGCTGCCCGGCCTGCGGGGCTGGTTCCGGCGCGGCGAATTCGTGGCGGTGAAAGGTGCCGACCTGGTGGTCCTTCCCGGCCGCACGCTGGGCGTGGTCGGCGAGTCGGGGTCCGGCAAGTCCACCCTCGCGCAGGCACTGCTCGGCCTGCTGCCGTTCCGCGGCGAACTGCGGATCGCCGGCCGGGCGTGGGAACTGCCGGTGCAGCGCAACAGCGCGGCCAACCAGGCGCTGCGCCGCAGCGTGCAGGTCGTGTTCCAGGATCCGTTCTCGTCGCTGTCGCCCCGGCTCACGGTGGAAGAGATCGTCGGGGAAGGCCTGCAGGTGCATGCTCCGCAGGAAAGCGGGGCAGGGCGGCGCGCCCGCGTGGAAGCGGCGCTGGCGGACGTGGGGCTGACGCATGCGCAGTTCCCGGGGCTGCTGGGGCGATATCCACATGAATTTTCCGGTGGCCAGCGCCAGCGGATCGCGATCGCGCGGGCGCTGATCCTGCAGCCGCGCCTGCTGGTGCTCGACGAGCCCACGAGCGCGCTGGACGTGACCATCCAGCAGCAGGTGCTGGTGCTGCTGCAGCGCCTGCAGAAGGAGCGCGGATTGAGCTACCTGCTGATCACCCACGACGTGGCCGTGATCCGCGCGATGGCGCATGACGTGCTCGTCATGAAGGATGGCGATGTGGTCGAGTCCGGCCGGATGGCCCAGGTGCTCGACGCGCCGCGGCACCCCTACACGCAGCGGCTGGTTGCGGCAGCAGGGGAGGGCGGCACGGCCTGAGCTGCTGCGCCGCGGTGGCACGCCCCCTGGCGCTGGAGCCGGGGTGGCCTGGCGTTCAACGGAGCGGCTATGCGCTGCCCGAGGGCGTTGCCGGCACGGACGGGGGCGCTGCGGGCGGCACCGCTTCGGGTTCCTGTTCGGGCCCCGCGTACATGCGGAAATGCTGCTTGCCGGCCCGCTTGGCGGTGTAGAGCGCCACGTCGGCACTGCGGGCCAGTTCCTCGAACGTGGAGCCGTGCTGGGGAAACAGGGCGATGCCGCCGCTGAGGCCGATCTGCCGCGACTCTGCTCCCAGGTCGAAGGGGGCATCGCACGCGGCCACGATCTTGCGGGCGACGTGGCATGCCTGCCCGGGATGCTCCACGATGGGCAGTAGCACGATGAACTCGTCGCCGCCCTGGCGGCACACGGTATCCGAGCGGCGCACGCAGCTGGTGAAGCGCCGCGCAACCTGGACCAGCAACAGATCTCCGGCGTCGTGGCCCAGGGTGTCGTTCACCTGCTTGAAACCGTCGAGGTCGATGTACATCAGGGCCAGGCCGTGCCCGTCGCGGCGCGCCTGGGCGATGGCCTGCTGGGCGCGGTCCTGCAGCAGCACGCGGTTGGGCAGGTCGGTCAGCATGTCGTTCTGGGCCAGGTGGGCCATGCGGCGCGCCAGCGCCATGGCCTCGGTCACGTCCCGCAGCACCATCACCGCGCCGGTGATCTGCCCGTGCCGGTCGGTGATGGGGCTGACGCTGTTTTCCACGTCCATGCGGCGGCCGTCGCGGCAGAACAGCACGAGGCCGCGCCCCGGCGGCAGGGCCTGCGCGCCGGACAGCGCGCTGCGGGCCGGGTGCTCCGCGTGCACGCCGTTGGCAGTGTAGAGGGGTGCGACCTCGTCGATGTCCCGGCCGGCGGCGTGGAAGGCCTGCCAGCCCGTCATCTTCTCGGCCACGGGATTGATGTAGGTCACGTGGCCCGAGGCATCCGTGCAGAGTACGGCGTCGCCGATGGACTGCAGCGTGAGGCGGACCAGTTCCTTCTCCTCGAAGAGCAGGTCTTCCATGCGCTTGCGTTCCGTGAGGTCGTCGATCTGCACGAAGATGCCCTGGGCCTGCGCTCCGTCCATGTCCGGAATGCAGGACACCATCATGTGCCGCACTTCGCCCGACGATATCGGCACCGACCGCTCGTATACCTGCCTGCGGCCCTGCAGCGCACGCTGCAGGTAAGGCCGCGCTGCCTCGCAGGCCTCGGCGGTCAGCAGGTCCTCGATGGGCCGGCCCTGGATTTCTTCCTGGGTCATGCCGAGCCAGTCGAGGTAGGCCTGGTTGGCGAAGCGGTTGCGCAGGTCGCGGTCCCAGTAGGCAACCAGCGAAGGCAGGTTGTCGAGGATGGTGCGCATGTCGTGCTGCGCGCGCTGCAGCTGCGCCGCCACGTTCTGCCGGCGTGCCAGTTCGCGTGCGAACAGCAGGGCGAGGCCGATGCATGCGGCCATGAGCAGGGCGGCGAAGGTCCCCAGGATCACCGCGTTGCGCTGCCACTTCGAGAGGATGCTCTCCACCGACTGCGCCACGGACACCACGAGCGGATAGTCACCCACCCGGCGGAAGGCGTAGAGCCTGGAGATGCCGTCCTGCGCCTCATCCTGCGGTTCGGTGAAGTGCCCTTCGCGACCCTGCGCGAGGTGCTCGAGGTGATGGGTCGCCACCGGCTGTCCGATGCCTGGAGCGTTCCCGGGAAAGCGCGAGATCTCGGTGCCGTCCGTGCGGATGATCTCGGCCAGGCTCTGGGGGCCCAGGCCGAGCGATGCGAAAAGCTCGTTGAAGTAGCTCAGCCGGATCGTGCCGACGACCACGCCGCCGAAGCTGCCGTCCCGGTTGAAGTAGGCGCGGCTCATCGCCAGGCTGTACTCGCCCGTCACCCGCCCCTGGATCGGCCGGCCGATGTATACGCCGCGGTCCTTTTCCCGCATGTGGAACTGGAAATAGTCCCGGTCGGCCAGGTTGGGCATCTTCTTCGCGGGCGTGGCGCCGGCCGACACCACCACGTTGCCCCCGGGGTCTATCACTGCCACGGAACCCAGGCCCCGGGTGCGCAGCGAGTGGTCGAACAGCATGGCGTGCTGCACGTCCGGCGGCAGGCCGGCGAGGTCCGGCCTGGCCAGGGTTTCCACCACGCCGGACAGCGAATGGTCGAAACTGTCGAGCGTGCGGCCGATGCTCTGCTCGAGCGTGCGCGCGAGCGCCGCGTTGGCGTCGCGCGCGTAGTTCCATTCATCGTCGCGGATGGTCAGGATGGCCCGCGCGAAGAGCGCCCCGATGCCGACCGACAGCGCGACGGACAGCAGGAGCATTCGGTAGTGCGGAGTCAGGCGCAGGGACATGTGCAGCGGGCGGCACGGGTCCGCGCGGAAACGGCAGGGAGGGCGGCCCGCGGCGCTGCGGGCTCCCCCGTATTGTCACCGCCCGTGGGTGTGCGGCGCAAACAGGTCCCAGGTGGCGATGAACAGCGCCGCGATGACCGGCCCGATCACGAAGCCCGTGAGTCCGAAGAGGGACATGCCGCCCAGCGTGGAGATCAGCACGATGTAGTCGGGCATCTTGGTGTCCTTGCCCACGAGCACCGGGCGCAGCACGTTGTCCACCAGGCCGATGACCCCGATGCCGAAGGCCGCCAGGCCCGCGCCCTGCCAGACGGCGCCGGTGGCCAGCAGGTAGATCGCCACCGGTGCCCAGATGAGCCCGGCGCCCACGGCGGGCAGCAGCGACAGGAAGGCCATGAGCACGCCCCAGAGCACGGGGGCCTGGATGCCCAGGAACCAGAAGGCGAGGCCGCCCAGGGCACCCTGCGCCGCGGCCACCGCGATGTTGCCCTTCACGGTGGCGCGGATCACGGTGGTGAACTTGGTGGCGAGCTGGCGCTTGTGGCCTTCGTCCAGGGGCGTGGCTTCCCGGATGCGAGCCGCCAGGGCCGGGCCGTCGCGCAGCAGGAAGAACAGCAGGTACAGCATGATGCCGAAGCTCACCACGAACTGCAGCGTGTTCTGGCCGAAATCGATCGCCTTGCTGCCCACGAACTGCGTGGCCTGCACGGTGACGGACGACAGCCGCGCCTGCAGCTCGGAGGCGGTGGTCAGGTTGAGCCGGTCGAGGATCTGCATCGCCCAGGACGGCATGGCCTGCATGACCTGGTGGAAATAGGCGGTGAAATCCAGCTGCCCGGAGCGGATGCGTTCATAGATCAGGCTGGCTTCCTGGACCAGCGAGAGGGTGATCAGCGTCATCGGGAGGATGACGACCAGCAGGCACAGCGACAGGGTGCACAGCGCTGCGAGGTTGGCCCGGCGGGGCATGAGCCGCAGCAGGCGGCGGTGCAGGGGCGCGAAGAGGATCGCGAGGATGATTCCCCAGAAAACCGCACCGTGGAAAGGCCAGAGGATGGCCAGGAAGGCCAGGCTGACGGCGATCAGCAGGGCGATGAAAGTTCGGTTCTGCAGCAGGGTGGTCTTCATGGCAGGGCGGTGGCGAAGTTGGCGCAAATGTACGCGACGGCGGCGGCCGCGCCCTGTGGGACAGGGCCGTGTAGGCGCTGTCCTGCGATCGGTGGCACAATCGTGGGCGCAAGATTCAAGGCCCTTCCCCGAGCCACAGTCGCATCCGCCAACCGGTTCAGCCGTGTCGCGGAAGGTTTTACCAACCAGCTAATGCTTCCCCCAGGGAAGCGGAGGTCAGCGGAAATGAGCGAGACGACGTCCGTCTATCAAGCCTACCAGGGCAATACCTACCTCTTCGGCGGCAATGCGCCCTATGTCGAAGAGATGTACGAGAGCTATCTCGTCAACCCGGGCAGCGTGCCCGACACGTGGCGCGAGTACTTCGACGCGCTGCAGCACGTGCCCGCCGTGGATGGCTCCAACGCCAAGGACGTCCCCCACCAGCCCGTCATCAGCGCCTTCGCCGAGCGCGCCAAGCAGGGCGGCACCCAGGTCGTGGTGGCCACCGGCGCCGATTCCGAACTCGGCCGCAAGCGCACCGCCGTCCAGCAGCTCATCTCCGCCTACCGCAACGTCGGCCAGCGCTGGGCCGACCTCGATCCCCTGAAGCGCACCGAGCGCCCCTCCATTCCCGAGCTGGAACCCTCCTTCTACGGCTTCACCGATGCCGACCAGGAGACCGTGTTCAATACCAGCAACACCTTCTTCGGCAAGGAATCGATGCCGCTGCGCGAGCTGATCAATGCGCTGCGCGAAACGTACTGCGGCACGATCGGCGTCGAGTACATGTACGCCTCCGACCAGAACCAGAAGCGCTGGTGGCAGGAAAAGCTCGAGACCATCCGCAGCAAGCCCAGCTTCAACGCCGAGAAGAAGAAGCACATCCTCGACCGCCTGACCGCGGCCGAGGGCCTGGAGCGCTTCCTGCACACGAAGTACGTCGGCCAGAAGCGCTTCTCGCTCGAAGGCGGCGAGAGCTTCATCGCCGCCATGGACGAGCTGATCCAGTCGGCCGGCTCGCGCGGCGTGCAGGAAATCGTGATCGGCATGGCCCACCGCGGCCGCCTGAACGTGCTCGTGAACACCCTGGGCAAGATGCCCAAGGACCTGTTCGCCGAGTTCGACCACACCGCCCCGGAAGACCTGCCGTCCGGCGACGTGAAGTACCACCAGGGCTTCAGCTCCGACGTGTCCACCGCGGGCGGCCCGGTCCACCTGTCGCTGGCCTTCAACCCCTCCCACCTGGAAATCGTGAACCCCGTGGTGGAAGGCTCGGTGCGCGCCCGCATGGACCGCCGCGGCGACCCGCACGGCCAGCAGGTGCTGCCCGTGCTGGTGCACGGCGACGCGGCCTTCGCAGGCCAGGGCGTCATCCAGGAAACGCTGGCGCTGGCCCAGACCCGTGGCTACTCCACGGGCGGCACGGTGCACATCGTGATCAACAACCAGATCGGCTTCACCACCTCCGACCCGCGCGACAGCCGCTCCACGCTGTACTGCACGGATGTGGTCAAGATGATCGAATCGCCCGTCCTGCACGTGAACGGCGACGATCCGGAAGCCGTGGTGCTCGCCACGCAGCTGGCCCTCGAGTTCCGCATGGAGTTCAAGAAGGACGTGGTGGTGGACATCATCTGCTACCGCAAGCTGGGCCACAACGAGCAGGACACGCCGGCGCTCACGCAGCCGCTGATGTACAAGAAAATCGGCCAGCACCCCGGCACGCGCCGCCTCTACGCCGACAAGCTGGCCACGCAGGGCCTGGGCGAGACGCTGGGCGACGACATGTCCAAGGCCTACCGCGCCGCCATGGACGCCGGCAAGCACACGGTCGATCCGGTGCTGACCAACTTCAAGAGCAAGTACGCCGTGGACTGGAGCCCGTTCCTGGGCAAGAAGTGGACGGATGCCGGCGACACCGCGATCCCTCTCACCGAGTGGAAGCGCCTGGCCGAGCGCATCACGACCATCCCGGAAGGCGTCACGCCGCATCCGCTGGTCAAGAAGGTCTATGACGACCGCGCTGCCATGGGCCGCGGGGAAGTCAACGTGGACTGGGGCATGGGCGAGCACATGGCCTTCGCGTCGCTCGTGGCCAGCGGCTTCCCGGTCCGCCTGTCGGGCGAGGATTGCGGCCGCGGCACGTTCACGCACCGCCATGCCGTGATCCACGACCAGAACCGCGAGAAGTGGAACGAGGGTACCTACGTGCCGCTGCAGAACGCCAGCGAGAACCAGGCCCCGTTCGTCGTGATCGACTCCATCCTGTCCGAAGAGGCGGTGCTGGGCTTCGAGTACGGCTATGCCTCCAACGACCCGAACACCCTGGTGATCTGGGAAGCGCAGTTCGGCGACTTCGCCAACGGCGCTCAGGTGGTGATCGACCAGTTCATCGCTTCCGGCGAAGTGAAGTGGGGCCGCGTGAACGGCATCACGCTGATGCTGCCGCACGGCTACGAAGGCCAGGGCCCCGAGCACAGCTCCGCCCGCCTGGAGCGCTTCATGCAGCTGGCCGCGGACGCCAACATGCAGATCGTGCAGCCCACCACGGCCAGCCAGATCTTCCACGTGCTGCGCCGCCAGATGGTGCGCCACCTGCGCAAGCCGCTGGTCATCATGACGCCGAAGTCGCTGCTGCGGAACAAGGACGCGACCTCGCCGCTGTCCGAGTTCACGAAGGGCAGCTTCCAGACCGTGATCCCGGAGCAGAACGATGCCATCGACAAGAAGGCCGACAAGGTCAAGCGCGTGATCGCCTGCTCGGGCAAGGTGTACTACGACCTCGTGAAGAAGCGCGAGGAAAAGGGTGCCGACGACGTCGCGATCCTGCGCGTGGAACAGCTCTATCCGTTCCCGCACAAGGCCTTCGCCACCGAGATCAAGAAGTACCCGCATGCCACCGAGATCGTGTGGTGCCAGGACGAGCCGCAGAACCAGGGCGCCTGGTTCTTCGTGCAGCACTACATCCACGAGAACATGCTCGACGGGCAGAAGCTGGGCTACTCCGGCCGCGCGGCGTCCGCATCGCCGGCCGTGGGCTACTCGCACCTGCACCAGGAGCAGCAGAAGGCGCTGGTCGATGGCGCGTTCGGCAAGCTCAAGGGCTTCGTCCTCGCCAAGTGAGCGCGTGAACCCCGACCCCGCGAACCGCATCCCACAGCGACACAACACGTTCTGAAAGAATCGAAAGAATCGTCATGGCTATCGTAGAAGTCAAAGTCCCCCAACTGTCCGAATCCGTGGCCGAAGCCACGATGCTCACCTGGAAGAAGAAGGCCGGCGAGGCCGTCGCCATCGATGAAATCCTGATCGAGATCGAGACCGACAAGGTGGTCCTCGAAGTGCCCGCGCCGGCCGCCGGCGTGCTGGCCGAGATTGTCCAGGGCGACGGCGCGACCGTCGTGGCCGACCAGGTCATCGCGAAGATCGACACCGAAGGCAAGGCCGGTGCCGCCGCTGCGCCCGCGCAGTCGGCTCCGACCGCTGCCGCCCAGGCGCCCGCCGTGGCCGCTGCCGCGGCCGACGCTGCCCCCGCAGGCGGCTCGAAGGGCGACGTGGCCATGCCCGCCGCCGCCAAGCTGCTGGCTGACAACAACCTGTCCGTCTCGGCCGTGTCCGGCACCGGCAAGGACGGCCGCGTGACCAAGGGCGACGTGCTGGCCGCCCTGGCCGGTGGCGCTGCCGCCAAGCCCGCTGCTGCCCCGAGCGCCATCCCCACGGGCGTGCCCACCAAGGCGCTGCCCCAGGTGGCATCGCCTGCCGCGCCGAACCTGGGCGACCGCCCCGAGCAGCGCGTACCCATGAGCCGCCTGCGCGCCCGCATCGCCGAGCGCCTGCTGCAGTCGCAGTCCACCAACGCCATCCTGACCACCTTCAACGAGGTGAACATGGCCCCGGTGATGGAACTGCGCAAGAAGTTCCAGGACAGCTTCACCAAGGAGCACGGCACCAAGCTGGGCTTCATGAGCTTCTTCGTGAAGGCCGCCGTGCACGCGCTCAAGAAGTTCCCGGTGCTGAACGCCTCGGTGGACGGCAACGACATCGTCTACCACGGCTACTTCGACATCGGCATCGCCGTCGGCTCGCCCCGTGGCCTGGTGGTGCCGATCCTGCGCAACGCCGACCAGATGAGCTTCGCCGACATCGAGAAGAAGATCGCCGAGTTCGGCAAGAAGGCCCAGGAAGGCAAGCTCGGCATCGAGGAGATGACCGGCGGCACGTTCTCGATCTCCAATGGCGGCACCTTCGGCTCGATGCTGTCCACCCCCATCATCAACCCGCCCCAGTCGGCCATTCTGGGCGTGCATGCCACCAAGGACCGCGCCGTGGTGGAAAACGGCCAGATCGTGGTGCGCCCGATGAACTACCTGGCGATGTCGTACGACCACCGCATCATCGACGGCCGTGAAGCCGTGCTGGGCCTGGTGGCGATGAAGGATGCGCTGGAAGATCCGGCCCGCCTGCTCTTCGATATTTGATGGACCAACCCCCTGAGGCGCTGTGCGCCTTCCCCCTTCTCTCGGACTGCTGCGCAATCCGGGAAGGGGGACACCGCCGGCGCTGCGGGGCGGCCCTTGCGCGGCGGTCGCTGGCCCGGGCCGCGCGCGCTCCAAGGGCTGGTGGCGGCAGTTGACGCCACAGCCATCCAAACACCTTGACTGACCCACATGTGTGGCTGGCCCATCAGCCAGCCGGCAGTGGGTCTGTCTCCAACTGACACAGTGAGAACGACATGAGCAAACAATTCGACGTCATCGTCATCGGCGGCGGCCCCGGCGGCTACATCGCCGCCATCCGCGCGGCCCAGCTGGGCTTCAACGTGGCCTGCATCGACGAGTGGAAGAACGAGAAGGGCGGCCCCGCACCGGGCGGCACCTGCACGAACGTGGGCTGCATCCCCTCCAAGGCGCTGCTGCAGTCCTCGGAGCATTTCGAGCATGCCACCAAGCATTTCGCCGAGCACGGCATCACCGCCACCGACGTGACGATCGACGTGGCGAAGATGATCGGCCGCAAGGACGCCGTCGTGAAGCAGAACAACGACGGCATCCTGTACCTGTTCAAGAAGAACAAGGTCAGCTTCTTCCATGGCCGCGGCTCCTTCGTGAAGGCCGCGGAGGGTGGCTACGAGATCCAGGTGGCCGGCGCCGCGCAGGAAACCCTGGTGGGCAAGCAGATCATCGTGGCCACGGGTTCCAACCCCCGCGCGCTGCCCGGCGTGCCCTTCGACGAAGAGAAGGTGCTCTCCAACGACGGCGCGCTGCGCATCGGTGCCACGCCGAAGAAGCTGGGGCTGATCGGCGCCGGCGTGATCGGCCTGGAGATGGGCTCCGTGTGGCGCCGCGTGGGTGCCGACGTGACGGTGCTCGAAGGCCTGCCCACGTTCCTGGGCGCGGTCGATGAGCAGATCGCCAAGGAAGCCAAGAAGGCCTTCGACAAGCAGGGCCTGAAGGTCGAGCTGGGCGTGAAGATCGGCGAAGTGAAGACGGGCGGCGACGGCGTGACCGTGGCCTACAGCGATGCCAAGGGCGAGGCCCGCGAACTGGCGGTGGACAAGCTCATCGTCTCCATCGGCCGCGTGCCCAACACCTTCGGCCTCAACCCCGAAGCCGTGGGCCTGAAGCTCGACGAGCGCGGCGCCATCGTGGTCGATGCCGACTGCAAGACCAACCTGCCCGGCGTGTGGGCGGTGGGCGATGTGGTGCGCGGCCCGATGCTGGCGCACAAGGCCGAGGAAGAGGGCGTGGCGGTGGCCGAGCGCATCGCGGGCCAGCATGGCCACGTGAACTTCAACACCATCCCCTGGGTCATCTACACCAGCCCCGAGATCGCCTGGGTGGGCCGCACCGAGCAGCAGCTCAAGGCCGACGGCGTGCAGTACAAGGCCGGCACCTTCCCGTTCCTGGCGAACGGCCGCGCCCGTGCGCTGGGCGACACGACCGGCATGGTCAAGTTCCTGGCCGATGCGGCCACGGACGAGATCCTGGGCGTGCACATCGTGGGCCCGATGGCCAGCGAGCTGATCTCCGAGGCCGTGGTGGCCATGGAGTTCAAGGCCAGCGCCGAGGACATCGCGCGCATCTGCCACGCCCATCCCTCGCTGTCCGAGGCGACCAAGGAAGCGGCCCTGGCCGTGGACAAGCGCACGCTCAACTTCTGATCGCGCGCCGATCGGGAGCGCGCTGCGCTCCCCCGGGCTGCCGGCGCACGCATCCGTGCGCCGGCAGCCGCCGTTTTTTCGTGTGGATGCGTGGGTCGATGATTGCGTGGGAGAGACGTCCGTGAACGTGAAGCAGGCGTATGAGGCCGAGCTGGCCGCCAAGGGGTTCCGCAGCGACCCGGCCCAGCTGCGCGCCGTCGAGGCGCTGCAGCGCTGCGCGGACGACTGGGCCGCCTACAAGGAAAAGCGCTCCAACGCGCTCAAGAAGCTCATCCACCGCCCCGAGGTGCCGCGCGGCGTGTACATGTACGGGGGCGTGGGCCGTGGCAAGAGCTTCCTGATGGACTGCTTCTTCAACGCCGTGCCGATCCGCCGCAAGGTGCGGCTGCATTTCCACGAATTCATGCGTGAGGTGCACCGCGAACTGGCGGGCCTGCAGGGAACCGTGAACCCGCTGGACGTGCTGGGCGAGCGCATCGCCAAGCGCTACAAGCTCATCTGCTTCGACGAATTCCACGTGGCCGACATCACGGACGCCATGATCCTGCACCGCCTGCTGGCGGCGCTGTTCGACAACGGCGTGGGCTTCGTCACCACCTCGAACTTCAAGCCCGACGACCTGTACCCGGGCGGCCTGCACCGCGACCGCATCCTGCCGGCTATCGACCTGCTCAACGAGAAGCTGGAGGTGGTGAACGTGGACAACGGCACCGACTACCGGCGCCGCACGCTGGAGCAGGTCCGGCTCTACCACTGCCCGCTGGGCCCGCAGGCCGAGGCCGAGATGGAGGCCGCCTTCGACCAGCTCGCCGAAAGCCGCGACGAGGACCCGGTGCTGCACATCGAGGCGCGCGAGATCCGCGCGCGCCGCAAGGCCGGCGGCGTGGTGTGGTTCGATTTCGACGTGCTGTGCGGCGGCCCGCGCTCGCAGAACGACTACCTGGAAATCGCGTCGCAGTTCCATACCGTGCTGCTGTCCAACGTGCCCTACATGCCCGTGGCGATGGCCTCCCCGGCCCGGCGCTTCACCTGGCTGGTGGACGTGCTCTACGACCGGCGCGTCAAGCTCATCCTGTCGGCCGCCGTGCCGCCCGAGCAGCTCTACACCGAGGGACCGCTCGCGCACGAGTTTCCCCGCACCGTGTCCCGGCTCAATGAAATGCAGTCCAAGGAATTCCTGGCCCTCGAGCGCCGGGTGGTGGACACGGGGCTGACCTGAAGTCGCCCGCAAAGGATTCCCGCATGCCGAACTCTTCCCCGTCTTCATTCCTCCGCCCCCTCGCCCTGGCAGTGGCCTGGGCTTTGCTGGCCGCGGCCGGTCCCGCGGTGGCCGCTGCCGCCCAGGACGAGTCCGAACAGGCCCGGTCCGCGTTCGAGGCGGCGCAAACGGCCAGGACCGCGGAGCGCAAGCGCATCCAGCAGGAGCGTGCCGCGCTCGAGGCGCGCAAGAAGAAGGAAGAGGCGGTCTGCTACCAGCGTTTTTCCGTGGAGTCCTGCCTGGAGACGGTGCGCTCCCAGGTACGTGATGCGGAGGCGGTGCTGCGCAAGCGGGAGGTGGAACTGAACAACGCGGAGCGGCGCGAGAAGGCCGCGCTGCGCGTGCAGTCCATCGAGCAGAAGCAGGCCGAGCAGCGGCAGAAGATCGAAAGCGGGGAGCGCCCCGCGCCCATGCGCGCCGAGTCACGCTCCCAGGCCCAGGCCGATGAGCGCGCACGGCGCGAGGAGGAAGCGCGCACCCGCGCGGCGCAGCAGCGCGCACGCGAGGAGTCCCACCGCAATACCGAGGCCGAGCGCGCCGCCTCGCAGCCGGCTCGCTCGGCCGAGGCGCGGGCGCGCTACGAGGCCAAGCAGCAGGCCGCACGCGAGCGCCGGGAAAAGCGCGAGCGCGCCAATGCCGAAGCGGCGGCCTCGGGCCGCAAACCGGCGGCCCCCTTGCCGGAGCCGGCCGATCCCGCTCCCCAGCCTGCGCCAACCGGTTCCGCGCCGGCCCGCTGACCTGGGGGAGGGCGGGGGACGGGCGGCACTCCCGGCTGCCCGCCGGCATGCGCCCGGCCCAGCTCAGCGCCGGGCGGGCGGGGGCCGGACGCCTCCCGGTGCGGCGGCTTCCACGAGCGCCTCGATCTTCACGATGGCGAGCGACAGGTTGTCGCCGCCTCCGCGTGCGCGGCTGCGCGCCTTCTCGATGAGGAATTCTGTCGCTTCCCGCGGGGTGAGCGAGTCCACGACGGATCCGAGTTCCGCGGGCGAGAAGTAGTGCCACACCCCGTCGCTGCAGGCCATCAGCGTGTCGCCGGGCACCAGCTGCGCGATGGTGTGGATGGCCACGGGCGGGTCGCTCTCGGTGCCCAGGCACCCCACCAGGATGTTGGAGTGCGGATGGGTGTTGGCCTCGGCCTCGGTGATCTCGCCGCGGTCCACCAGCGCCTGGACGTAGGAGTGGTCGCTGGTGCGGTGGATGAGCTGCGAGCCCCGGAAGTGATAGATGCGCGAGTCGCCCGCATGCGCCCAGTAGCAGTCGCCGCGGGGATGGATGAGGAAGGCCGCCACGGTACTGTGGGGCTCCTGCTCCGCGGAAATGGCCGTGAGGCGGATCACGATGTGCGCCTCTTCCACCATGTGCCGGAGCATGGCAACCGGATCGTCGCCGTCGGGCGCATAGCGCTCGAAGAGCTGGCGCGCGGTCATCATGACCTGGTCGGAGGCCTTGCGCCCCCCGCTGCGGCCTCCCATGCCGTCGGCCACCACGCCGAGCACGCAGCCGTTGTGCCGGGGGTGCGCGATCAGCGCCACCTGGTCCTGCTGGTAGTCGCGGTCGCCCTTGTGGATACCGGTCGACGCAGTGAGACGAAACGGTTTGGTCATGGCGGTATCGGAAGGGGCGGGAAAAAGGCGGCGGTGGGCAGGGAAGCGGGCCGGGAGCGGGCCGCATGCGGCCGGGAGCCCTATTATCGAGGGATGGACCGTGTTTTCTGTGAACTGTCTCGCGCCTGCGGCGTCGCGCGGGGCCGCGGTTGAGCGCCGGGGCTGAACACCCCGGCACGCTCCTGCAGGCGGTGTCGGCCGCTTTCGCGGAAGACGGGCCGCTGGCGATCGCGCAGGCGCGCTTCCAGCCGCGGGCGGGGCAGGCGGCCATGGCCGCGGCCGTCGCGGAAACCATCGACCGGGGCGGGGCGCTGGTCGTGGAAGCCGGCACGGGCGTCGGGAAGACCTTCGCCTACCTGGTGCCGGCGCTGCTCAGCGGGGAGCGCGTGCTGATTTCCACCGCCACCAAGGCGCTGCAGGACCAGCTCCACAGCCGCGATCTGCCCCGGCTGCTGCAGGCGCTGGCATTGACCGCGCGCACGGCCCTGCTCAAGGGGCGCGGCAGCTATCTGTGCCTGCACCGGCTGGGCATCGCGCGCCAGCATCCTTCGGCGGCCGACACGGCCGTGGCCCGCGTGCTCGCGCGCGCGGAGGTGTGGGCGCACGCCACCGCCACCGGTGATCTCGCGGAACTGCCGGGCTGGGACGAACGGTCGGCCGCGACGCCGCTGTTCACCTCCACCCGAGACAACTGCCTGGGCTCGTCCTGCCCGCGCTTTCGCGAATGCCATGTGTACCAGGCCCGGCGCGAGGCGATGGCGGCCGACGTGGTGGTCATCAACCACCATCTCTTCTTCGCGGACCACGCCATCCGCGGCTCGGGCGTGGCGGAACTGCTGCCCAGCGTGCGCGTGGTGGTGTTCGACGAGGCCCACCAGCTCAACGAGACGGGCGTGCAGTTCATGGGCACGCAGATGGGTTCCTCGCACTGGCTGGATCTTGCGCGCGACGTGCTGGCCGCTGGGCTGCAGTTCGCACGGGGCCTGGCGGACTGGCAGGGTGCCGCCGCCGCGCTGGAGCGGGCCGCGCGCGACTGGCGCATGGCCGCGGGAGCGCGCGCACCGGGAACGCGCTTGCGCTGGTCGGGGCCGGTACCCGACGGCGTGGAGCGTGCGGCCTGGGACGATGCCCTCGGCCGGTTGTCGGCCGCGGCGCGCGAGGCGCTGGCGGCGCTCGACACGGTCAGCGAGATCGCACCCGACTTCGTGCGGCTGCATGAGCGCTGCGTGGAACTGATGGAGCGGCTCGCCCTGTTCCTGGACCCGGCCCCGCCGGATGCGGTGCGCTGGGTGGAGGCCGGGCAGCACCAGGTGCGCGCCTGTCTGGTGCCCCTGGACATCGCGCAGCCGCTGCGCAGGCTGTGGTTTCCGCACGAGGAGGCCGCAGGGCCGTCCGCCGCGGCCGCCGATGCCGGCGACGGCGACGGCGACGGGCCCGCCCCTGGTTTGTCGCACGACCTGCCCTGGAGCGACGAAGGTGGCGACCCCGATCCGTGGGCAGCAGCGCCCGTCCACGGCTCCGCGCTGCCGGCCCCAGGCGCTGCGGCGCTCCCCGGTGCGGGCTCCGGCGAGGGGGGAGGGCGCCCGCGTGCCTGGGTGTTCACCTCGGCCACGCTGGGCGACGATGCCTCGCTGAAATGGTTCACGGCGGCCTGCGGGCTGGAGGGCGCGCGCGTGCTGCAGGTGCCCAGCCCCTTCGACTACGCCGCCCAGGCGGCGGTCTACGTGCCGCGCCAGCTGCCTTCCCCGTCCGATCCGGGCCACGGGGCCGCGGTGGCGCGCTGGGCGGGCGATGCTGCACGCGTGCTGGGCGGGCGCACGCTGGTGCTGACGACTACATTGAAGGCTCTGCGCACGATCGGCGACGCGCTGCGGGAGCGCTTTCCCGACGGTTCCGGCATCGAGGTGCTGGTGCAGGGCGACTGGCCCAAGCGCCGGCTGATGGAGCGCTTCCGCGAGGCCGATGCCGGCGGGGACCGCCCGGGCTGCGTGCTGGTGGCGTCCGCCTCGTTCTGGGAAGGCTTCGACGTGCCCGGCGATGCGCTGCAGCTGGTGGTGATCGACAAGCTGCCGTTCCCGCCGCCCGGCGACCCGGTGGTCGAGGCGCGATCGCAGCGCCTGGAGCAGGAAGGAAAGAGTGCCTTCCGGCATTTCGCGCTGCCGGACGCGGCCATCGCGCTCAAGCAGGGTGCCGGGCGGCTGATCCGCAACGAGCAGGACCGGGGCCTGCTGGCGGTCGCCGATGCCCGGCTGGTGACCATGGGCTACGGCAAGCGGCTGCTGGCCGCGCTGCCGCCCATGCGCCGGATTCAGGACGAGGCGGAGTGGGACGAGGCGCTGCGCGGCCTGGCGGCCGTCACCAGACCTTCCACCACGGCTCTTCCTTCGCCTTGAAGCCGTTGCGCATGTATTCGCTCTGCGGGTAGGAGGCTGCCATCACGCGCTGGGCATCGTCGCGCAGCTGGGTCATGCCGAGCGCGTCGTAGGACTTGATGAGGATGTAGAGCGCTTCCTCGAGCGCGGGCACGTCCTTGTAGTCGGCCAGGGCGATCTGCGCGCGGTTGATGGCGGCCACGTAGGCGCCGCGCTGGTAGTAGTAGCGGGCCACGTGGACCTCGTACTGCGCCAGCGAGTTGACGATGTACGTCATGCGCTGCTGCGCGTCGCGCGCGTAGCGCGAATCGGGGAAGCGGGTGACGAGCTCGCGGAAGGATTCGAACGAATCCTTGGCGGCCTTCTGGTCGCGCTCGGAGAGATCCTGGCGCGACAGCCAGGAGAACAGCCCGAGGTTGTCGTTGAAGTTGACCAGCCCCTTCAGGTAGAGCGCGTAGTCGTAGGCCGGGCTCGCGGGGTGCAGCTTCATGAAGCGGTCGAGCGTGGCGATCGCCTGGGCTTTCTCGCCGCCCTTGTACTGGGCGTAGGCTTTTTCCAGCTGGGCCTGCTGCGCGAGCGGGGTGCCGGCGGCGCGGCCCTCGAGCTTCTCGAACAGCGGGACGGCCTTGTCGTAGGAGTTGCTGTTGAGCTCGTCCCGCGCCTCGGAATAGATGCGGTTGGGGCTCCAGCCCGCGGTCTTGTCTTCGGTGGTGCTGGAGCAGCCCGCGAGCACGCCTGCGGCAAGCAGGGCGGTCAAGAGCGGCAGGGAAAAACGCGGCATGGCAGCGGCTTTCTGACAATCGGTGAAGGGAGTCCGGCGCACGCCCGGCGCGGTGCGGCGGGCTGCGGACAACGGGCCATTGTACCGGCCGGGCAGCACCCCGCCGCCGGCCCGGGATGGGGCGGATTCCTACAATAGCCCCCATGTTTGTCCATTTGCGCCTGCACACCGAGTTTTCCGTCGTCGACGGCACCGCCCGCATCGACGAAGTGGCCAAGGCGGCCTCGAAAGACGGCCAGCCCGCCCTCGCGATCACCGATCTCCACAATCTTTTCGGCGCCATCAAGTTCTACAAGGAAGCCCGCGGCAAGGGCGTCAAGCCCGTGCTGGGCGCGGAAGTCAGCATCGAGCCCGAGACCGCCGGCAACCCGCCCGGCCGCATCCTCCTGCTGGCCCAGGGCCGGCAGGGCTACCTGAACCTCTGCGAACTGCTCGCCCGCGCCTGGACGCGCAACGTCGTGAAGAACGTGCCGCTGTGCACCTGGGAATGGCTGGAAGAGCTGGGCGGCGACCTGATCGCCCTCTCCGGCGCCCACACCGGCCCGGTGGGCCAGGCGTTCACCCGCGGCGACGACGAAGGCGCCTCCCGTGCCGCACTGCGCCTGGCCGGGCTGTTCCCGCACCGCTTCTACCTGGAACTGCAGCGCGCCGGCCGCCCGGAGGACGAGGCCCAGGTGGTGGCCGCCGTGCAGCTGGCCGCGCGCCTGCAGCTGCCCGTGGTGGCCACCCACCCCACGCAGTTCCTGACGGCCGACGACTACGAGGCCCACGAGGCCCGGGTCTGCATCGCCGAGGGCGAGATCCTCGCCAACCCGCGCCGGGTGCGCCGCTTCACCCGCGAGCAGTACTTCAAGTCGAGCGCCCAGATGGAGGCCCTCTTCGCCGACGTGCCGACGGCCATCGCCAACACGCTGGAGATCGCCAGGCGCTGCAGCCTGACGCTGGTGCTCGGCAAGCCGCGCCTGCCGGACTTCCCCACGCCCAACGGCATGCCGATCGACGAGTATTTCCGCTACGCCTCGTTCGAAGGGCTGGAGGAGCGCCTCGCGCACCTCTTCCGCAACGAGGCCGAGCGCGAGAAGCAGCGCCCGCGCTACGTGGAGCGGCTGGAGTTCGAGCTGAACACCATCCTGAAGATGGGGTTCCCGGGCTACTTCCTCATCGTGGGTGACTTCATCCAGTGGGCCAAGGAAAACGGCTGCCCGGTGGGCCCGGGCCGGGGCTCCGGCGCCGGCTCGCTCGTGGCCTATGCGCTCAAGATCACCGACCTGGATCCGCTGCAGTACAACCTGCTGTTCGAGCGCTTCCTGAACCCGGAGCGGGTGTCCATGCCCGACTTCGACATCGATTTCTGCCAGTCCAACCGCGACCGGGTGATCGATTACGTGAAGGACAAGTACGGCAAGAACGCCGTGAGCCAGATCGCCACCTTCGGCACCATGGCGGCCAAGGCCGCCATCCGCGACGTGGGCCGTGTCATGGACATGAGCTACACCTTCTGCGACGGCATCTCCAAGCTGGTGCCCGGCAAGCCCGGCATGTCCTACACGCTGGCCTATCCGCCCGAGGTGAAGAAGGAAGGCGACAAGAACAACTACGCGCTGGAGCTGGAGCCCATGCTCTACGAGCGCGTGCGCAAGGAAGAGGACGTCAAGACCGTCATCGAGATGGCACAGAAGCTCGAGGGCATGACCCGCAACATCGGCATGCACGCCGGGGGCGTGCTGATCGCGCCGGGCAAGCTCACCGATTTCTGCCCGCTCTACCAGCAGCCCGGCAGCGAGTCGGCCGTGAGCCAGTACGACAAGGACGACGTGGAGGCCATCGGCCTCGTGAAGTTCGACTTCCTGGGCCTGGCCACGCTGACGATCCTGGAGATCGCACGCGAGTTCATCATGAAGCGCCACAAGGGGCAGGAGAACTTCGCGTTCGAGAACATCCCGCTCGACGATGCGCCGACCTACCGGCTGTTCTCCGAAGGCAAGACCGAAGCCGTGTTCCAGTTCGAATCCCGCGGCATGCAGGGCATGCTGAAGGAGGCGCGCCCGAGCCGGCTGGAAGACCTGATCGCCCTGAACGCGCTCTACCGCCCGGGCCCGATGGACCTGATCCCCACCTTCGTGAACCGCAAGCACGGCAAGGAGCCGGTGGAATATCCCCACCCGCTGGTCGAGCCCGTGCTGGCCGAGACCTACGGGATCATGGTGTACCAGGAGCAGGTGATGCAGACCGCCCAGGTGCTGGGCGGCTACAGCCTGGGCGGCGCCGACATGCTGCGCCGGGCCATGGGCAAGAAGAAGGCCGAGGAGATGGCCGAGCACCGCGAGATCTTCCGCAAGGGCGCGGCCGAGAAGGGCATCGGCCAGGACAAGGCCGACGAGGTGTTCGACCTGATGGAGAAGTTCGCGGGCTACGGCTTCAACAAGTCGCACGCCGCCGCCTACTCCCTGCTGGCCTACCACACCGGCTGGCTCAAGGTGCACTACACGGCCGAGTTCTTCTGCGCCAACATGACGGTGGAAATGGACGACACCGACAAGCTGAAGGTGCTGTACGAAGACGCCATGAAGATGGGGCTGACCTTCGAGCCGCCGGACGTGAACCGCGGCATGTACCGCTTCGAGCCGGTGACGGACAAGGTGATCCGCTACGGGCTGGGCGCCGTCAAGGGCACCGGCCAGCAGGCGATCGAGGCGATCATCGCCGCGCGCGAGGGCCGCGGCGTGGGCCCGCGCGGCGAAACGAAGGGACCTTTCGCCAGCCTGTTCGACTTCTGCGCGCGGGTGGACCGCACCCGCCTGAACAAGCGCACGCTGGAGGCGCTGATCAAGGCAGGCGCGTTCGACGCCATCGAGATGAACCGCGCGTCGCTCGTGGCGTCGATCGACCGGGCCTTCGACTTCGCCAATTCCCTGATCGCCAACGCCAACCAGGGCGGCCTGTTCGACATGATGGGCGACGACTCGCACGGCTCCAGCACCCAGGATCCGGCCCTCGTGGAGATGCTGCCCTGGGGCGTGAAGGAGCGGCTCACCCAGGAAAAGACCGCCGTCGGCTTCTACCTGTCGGGCCACCTGTTCGACGAGGTGGAAAAAGAGGTCCGCCGCTTCATCCGCACTCCTATCGAGGAATTGGCAGACAGCCGGGAGCCGCAGATCATGGCGGGCATCGTGAGCGACTTCCGGGTGATCAACGGGCAGCGGGGCCGCCTGGCGCTGTTCAAGCTGGATGACAAGTCCGCCATGATCGAGGCCTCGGCCGACGAGAACGTGATCAATGCCCACCGCGACCTGCTCAAGGAGGACGAATTCGTGGTGTTGCTGGGGCGCCTGCAGCTCGACCATTTCAGCGGCGGCCTGCGCGTCAAGGTGATGCAGGGCTGGGACCTTGCCAGCGCGCGGGCCAAGTTCGGCCGCTACCTGCAGGTGGCGGTGGGCGACTGCGCGCCGGACGTGCAGCGCCTGGTGCGCGAGTTCCCCCCGAAGCGTCAGGAGACGCCCGAGGGCGAGGTGCTGGTGCATGGCCTGCGGGTGCGCATGGGCGTGCGCTGCCGCTCCGAGGGGCAGGAGGCGGTGGCCGAACTGCAGCTCGGGGAGGGCAGCCGGTTCTTCCCCTCGGACGCGGCCCTGGCTGCATGGAGCGCGGAGGCCGGCAGCGGGGCGGTGAACGTCGTGTACGACGCCGGCTGAGATGGCTGGCGGGCACGTTCCACGGTGCGGGCTTGAAATCCCGGCGGGCGCCGGCAAATGGAACGGCGCGTCTCCCTCCGGCGGATTCCCGCCCATGCCGCGCGGCATGCGAAACCGTGTCGCAAGACCGGAATTTGCACCCCCGCAATGGGCTTTTTCGCTCTGGGGCAAACTGTCCCGGACGCTCTAGAATGGTCCGCATGGCAACTAAACCACCTTCCATGACCCCGACGCCTCCCACGGGAGTGCCGTCGCGGGACGATGGCGGCTCGGTCGTGCTCGAGAGGCGCACGCAAAGGACCCAGCCGCCCCAGATGTACCAGGTGGTGATGCTGAACGACGACTACACGCCCATGGAGTTCGTGATCGTCGTGCTGCAGGAGTTCTTCGGCAAGGACCGCGAAGCGGCCACGCAGATCATGCTCAAGATCCACCTGGACGGCAAAGGCGTATGTGGTGTGTATTCGCGCGACGTCGCCGCCACCAAGGTCGAACAGGTGCGCGAAGCCGCGCACAAGGCGGGCCACCCGCTGCAATGCCTGAGCGAGCCGGTTGAATAACCGGTCCCGGGTCCCGATCTACCGTTATCCCTTCCCCGCAAGCACAAAGGAGTTCACATGATTGCCCAGGAACTGGAAGTCAGCTTGCACATGGCCTTTGTCGAGGCCCGCCAGCAGCGCCACGAGTTCATCACCGTGGAGCATCTGTTGCTTGCACTGCTTGATAACCCGAGCGCAGCCGAGGTGCTGCGCGCATGCTCGGCCAACGTCGAGGACCTTCGCTCGTCGCTGGCCAATTTCATCAAGGACAACACGCCTCAGGTGGCAGGCACCGACGAGGTGGACACGCAGCCCACGCTGGGATTCCAGCGGGTGATCCAGCGCGCCATCATGCACGTGCAGTCCACCGGCAACGGCAAGAAGGAAGTGACCGGCGCGAACGTGTTGGTCGCGATCTTCGGCGAGAAGGATTCGCACGCCGTCTATTACCTGCACCAGCAGGGCGTGACCCGCCTGGACGTGGTCAACTTCATCGCCCACGGCATCAAGAAGGGCGAGCCGCCGGAGCCCGCGAAGGCCGAGAACCCCTCGGAAGCCGAAGAGGGGGCTGGCGGCGAACGCAGCGAGAAGGCCTCGCCGCTGGAGCAGTACACGCAGAACCTGAACGTCGCCGCCAAGGAGGGCAAGATCGATCCGCTGATCGGCCGCCACTACGAGGTGGAGCGCACGATCCAGATCCTCTGCCGCCGCCGCAAGAACAACCCGCTGCTGGTGGGCGAGGCCGGCGTGGGCAAGACGGCGATCGCCGAGGGCCTGGCCTGGCGCATCACCCAGAACGACGTGCCCGAGATCCTGGCCGAGGCCTCGGTCTATTCGCTGGACATGGGCGCGCTGCTGGCCGGCACCAAGTACCGCGGCGATTTCGAGCAGCGCCTGAAGGGCGTGCTCAAGTCGCTCAAGGACAAGCCGAACGCGATCCTGTTCATCGACGAGATCCACACGCTGATCGGTGCGGGCGCTGCCTCGGGCGGCACGCTGGACGCGTCCAACCTGCTCAAGCCGGCGCTCTCCAGCGGCCAGCTCAAGTGCATCGGCGCGACCACCTTCACCGAGTACCGCGGCATCTTCGAGAAGGACGCGGCCCTGTCGCGGCGCTTCCAGAAGGTCGACGTGGTCGAGCCGACCGTGGCCGAGACGGTGGACATCCTCAAGGGCCTCAAGAGCCGCTTCGAGGAACACCACAGCGTGAAATACGCCACCGCGGCCCTGCAGGCGGCGGCGGAGCTGTCGGCCAAGTACATCAACGACCGGCACCTGCCCGACAAGGCCATCGACGTGATCGACGAGGCCGGCGCGGCCCAGCGCATCCTGGTGGCCAGCAAGCGCAAGAAGACCATCGGCAAGGCCGAGATCGAGGAGATCGTGGCGAAGATCGCGCGCATCCCGCCCGCGAACGTCTCCAACGACGACCGCAGCAAGCTGCAGACCATCGAGCGTGACTTGAAGAGCGTGGTGTTCGGCCAGGACAAGGCGCTGGAAGTGCTCGCCTCCGCGGTCAAGATGGCGCGCTCGGGCCTGGGCAAGGGCGACAAGCCGATCGGCTCGTTCCTCTTCAGCGGCCCGACCGGCGTCGGCAAGACCGAAGCGGCCAAGCAGCTGGCCTACATCCTGGGCATCGAGCTGATCCGCTTCGACATGTCGGAGTACATGGAGCGCCACGCCGTGAGCCGCCTGATCGGCGCGCCCCCGGGCTACGTGGGCTTCGACCAGGGCGGCCTGCTGACCGAGGCCATCACGAAGAAGCCGCACGCGGTGCTGCTGCTCGACGAGATCGAGAAGGCGCACCCGGACATCTTCAACGTGCTGCTGCAGGTGATGGACCACGGCACGCTGACGGACAACAACGGACGCAAGGCCGACTTCCGCAACGTCATCATCATCATGACGACGAACGCGGGTGCCGAGACCATGAACAAGGCCACCATCGGGTTCACCAACCCGCGGCAGGCCGGCGACGAGATGGCCGACATCAAGCGCCTGTTCACGCCCGAGTTCCGCAACCGCCTGGACGCGATCGTCAACTTCAAGGCGCTGGACGAGCAGATCATCCTGCGCGTGGTGGACAAGTTCCTGCTGCAGCTGGAGACCCAGCTCGCCGAGAAGAAGGTGGAAGTCACCTTCACCGACGCGCTGCGCAAGCACCTGGCGAAGAAGGGCTTCGATCCGCTGATGGGCGCGCGCCCGATGCAGCGCTTGATCCAGGACACCATCCGCCGCGCGCTGGCCGACGAACTGCTGTTCGGACGCCTGACCGAAGGTGGCCGCCTGACGGTGGACATCGAGGTCAAGACCGACGAGAAGGGTGTGGAAACGCCCGATGTGCTGCTGGACATCCAGCCGCTGCCGAAGAAGGACCGCTCGGCCAAGTCCGAGCCCGCGGAACCCGAAGAGGCGACCGCAGACTGACGGTCCCCCGCCCGCCATGCGCCGGTGCCCCGCGGCACCGCGCCGAGCCCGCAGTCCCGACAGGGGCTCGCGGGCTTTTTCCTTGGCGGGTGGCCTGGCGGTCCGTCAGAGCGGTGGCGCCGCCGCGGGGGCCGCCATGGACTCCCGCCGGAAGAAGGCGACGACGGCCGCGTTGAAGCTGTCGTGGAACGCGGTGCGGTCGAAGCCGGGGCCATCCCGGCAGATCTCTGGCGCCTGGCGTGCCATGCCGTCGGAGCAGGGTGCAAGGAAGGCGAAGTGCGCCGCACCGCGGGCCACGTGCCATTCGGGCGCCGTGGGCAGGCCGTCGCGGACGGCCCTCACGCTCTCCGGCGTGACACCGTCGCCTCCTAGTTCGGAGGCCCAGAGCTGCAGGGAGATGCGCACGTTCCGCAGCCCCCGCGCGTTGAACACGCTCAGTGGATCCACGACCACGGCGGCCCGTATCCTCGGGTCGGGCGGGGTGGCGGGCGGCACGGCGCCGCTGGCGATCTCGCGGCACAGCGGCAAGGGCGAGCCTGCCGGGCACAGGTCGCGCCGCAGCGCCCAGTCCGGCTGGGCGCCGGCCACGGCCAGCGCCGTGTAGCCGCCGCGCGAGAAGCCGAAGATGCCCACCCACTGCGGTGCCAGCGCCGCGCGGCCCGGCCAGCGGCCCAGCATGTAGTCCACGAGGCGGCGCATGTCTTGCGGCCGGGTGGTGAAGGCCGAAAGCTTTGCCTGCCGGCTCAGGTCCTGGAAGTTGTCGCCGGGATGGTGGACCGCCGCCACGACGAATCCTGCGTCGGCGAGCGCCTGCGCCGTGTCGTGGTGGCCCAGCGCGGAGCCGCCGGTGCCGTGCGACATGACGACCAGCGGCAGGTGCGAGCCCGCCACGGGGCAATCACGCACCCCCTGCAGCACCAGGGGCGGCAGCGCGATGGGTGCGGCCGGCGTGGCGCAGGGTGACCAGACGGCCCCCCGCAGTGCGGGGCCCTGCGCATCGGCAGGTACATCGATGAAGGCAAGGCCCGCGGCATGGCCGTCGGGAGCGAGCACGGCGCAGAGGCTGGCCAGCAGCGCGGGGAGCAGTCTTTTCATGGGGTTGCCGGGGTAGGGCGCACCGGAACGAGCAGGTCGGTGCGCAGTTCTGCGGAGGCCGCGTTGCGCGGCGAGTTCAGGTAATGCTCCAGCGCGGGCCGGTCATCGGGCTCGTAGCCGCTGGCCGGCAGCCAGCGGGCGTAGAGCGCATCGAACGCCGCGTTGATGCGGGTGTAGGGCCCGGCCAGGCGGTGGCAGGCGTACAGGCCCGCCGGAATGTCGATCCGTTCGATGTCCGGATGCATGGCGTGGGCCAGCACCTCTGCCGGAGCCGCCGCGGCGTGATAGCACAGCCCGGAGCCGGGGTCCCCGGCATCCTCCTGGCACATGCCCAGCCACACCGTGCCGGGGAGTTCGCCGATCAGCCGGCGCAGTCGCCGATGCGTGTGGGGAATCGTGGCGGCGGGGCCGCGGTGGCGCAGGGCGAGCACCTGTTGCGCGGGCTGCTCGATGAGCCGCACGGCGGTCGCAGGGCGGCTGGCGGCAAGCCGCTCCTCGGGGGCGTCCGGTGCGAGGTGCTGCATGGCGGCCTGGAAGGCGCTGGGCGCCTGCCCGCTGAACTGGCTGAAGGCCCGCGAGAACGCCTGGGGGCTCTCGTAGCCGGAGGCCAGCGCGATCTCGGTCACGCTCAGCATGCCTTCCTGCAGCAGGCTGGCCGCGTGGGCCAGGCGCACGCGCCGCACCGTCATGGCCACGCTTTCGCCCGTGACCCCCGCATAGAGGCGGTGGAAGTGCCAGGGCGAGAAATGGGCCAGGGCGGCCAGGTCCTCGAGACGGTGCGTTGACAGCGGGTGCGCCACGATGTGCGCCACCACGCGCGCGACCCGCGCCCTGTATCGGGCCTCCGCCCGGCTTGTCTTCATGGGCGCATTCTGCCGGCCGGCGGTCCGCGGTGCTTAGCCGGGTTTGCGCAAATCACCCGGTGGCGACGGCGCCGCGGTCGGGGCACCGATCGATCGCGGGCCGTGCCGGCATCAGGGCGCCTGCAGTTGCTGCAGCAGCTCCAGCGTCGGGTATCCATCGGCCACCTGCCCGATGCTCAGCTGGAAGCGGCGCAGGCCAGCGCGCGTGGCGGGACCCATCACGCCGTCGGCGGTGCCGGCCGCGAAGCCGCGGGCGTTGAGGGCGTTCTGCAGGTCGCGGGTCTGGGTGCGCGTCAGCGGCTGCAGGTCGCGGGGCCACGGGGCCGTGACGCCGGGGCCACCGGCGATCTGGCGCGCGAGCAGGCCCACGCCCAGGGCGTAGTTGGTGGAGTTGTTGTAACGCAGGATCACCCGGAAATTCGGCCCCACCATGAAGGCCGGCCCGCGGGCGCCTGCAGGCACGAGGATGGAGGCACCGTCCAGCGCGGGCAGGGGCTGGCCATCGATGGCCTGCACGCCCTCGGCCGCCCACTGGGTGGACGGGTGGCGCACGGCGAGTTCCGCGCGCTCGTAGTCGAAGCCCGGCGGCAGGCGCACTTCCACGCCCCAGGGCTGGCCGGGCTGCCAGCCCATGCGCGACAGGAAGTTGGCGGTGGACGCAGCGACGTCCGGGACGCTGCCCCAGATGTCCCGGTGGCCGTCGCCGTCGGCATCCACTGCATAGCCCAGGAACACGGACGGCAGGAACTGGGTGTGGCCCATGGCGCCGGCCCAGGAGCAGATCATGCGGTCGGCGGCGATGTCGCCCTGGTCGATGATGCGCAGAGCGGCCAGCAGCTCGCCGCGCGCCCAGTCGCGGCGGCGGCCCTCGTAGGCCAGCGTGGCGAGCGCATCCACGGTGCGGAAGCTGCCGAAGTTCGAGCCGTAGTTGCTCTCCATGCCCCAGATGGCGGTGATGACCTCGGCAGGCACGCCGTAGCGCGCTGCGGCGGAGTCCAGGGCGGCACGCTGCTCGGCCAGCACATCGCGGCCACGCTGGATGCGCGTGGGCGACACGGCGCTGTCCAGGTAGGCCCAGGGCGTGCGCGTGAACTCGGGCTGGGAGCGATCGAGCTCGATCACCTGGGGCAGCCACTGTGCGCCGTCCAGTGCGGCGGCGACCGTCTCCGGCCGGATGCCGGCCTGCAGTGCTTCCTGGCGGAAGCCTGCGATCCACTGCGCGAAGCCGGCCTGTTCGGCCTCGGCGGAAAGCGGGGCGGCATCGGCCGGCGGCGCGGCGGGCTGCTGGGCGGGGGCGGGCGTGGCGGCCTGCGTGCCCGGCGCAGGTACGGCTGGCGGTGCCGGGTTGGCTGGGGGCGGTGCGGCCTGCGCCGGGGGAGCGGAAGGAGCGGCGGCGCAGCCGGCCAGCAGGGCGCAGAGCAGGCCCGCCCCGGCGGCGGGCCACCACGGCCTGGCGGGCGCGGCGTGGACGCGGAAGGACGGACGGAGGGCGGAGGCGGGCGTCGTGTTTCTTCGTTGCATGCCCCATTGTCCACGCGCCGCAGCGGTGCCGGCATACTTGCGGGCTGGAGTTTTACGCGCCGCTGCGCTTCACCGATCCATGCACACGTTTTTCTGGCACGACTACGAGACCTTCGGCGCGGACCCGCGGCGCGACCGCCCCGCGCAGTTCGCGGGCATCCGCACGGACGCGGACCTGAACGAGATCGGCGAGCCGGTGATGATCTACTGCCGCCCGGCGCCGGACTACCTGCCCGATCCGGAGTCGTGCCTGCTCACCGGCATCACGCCGCAGCTGTGCCTGGAGCGCGGCCTGCCGGAGCACGAATTCGCCGCGCGCATCGAGGCGGAGCTGGCCCGGCCCGGCACCATCGGCGTGGGCTACAACACGATCCGCTTCGACGACGAGATCACGCGCTTCATGTTCTGGCGCAACCTGATCGACCCCTATGCGCGGGAATGGCAGAACGAATGCGGCCGCTGGGACCTGCTGGACGTGGTGCGGCTGACCTACGCGCTGCGCCCCGACGGCATCGAGTGGCCGCGCAAGGATGACGGCTCTCCCAGCCTGAAGCTCGAGCACCTGTCGCGCGCCAACGGCCTGCTGCACGAGGCCGCGCACGATGCGCTGTCGGACGTGCGTGCCACGATCGCGCTGGCGCGGCTGATCCGCGAGCGCCAGCCGCGGCTGTTCGATTTCGCGCTCGGCCTGCGCCGCAAGGACCGCGTGGCCGCGGAACTGCGCCTGCCGGCCACGGCCGATACCGCGCGCCCCTTCCTGCACGTGTCGGGCATGTTCCCGGCGGACCGGGGCTGCCTGGGTATCCTGTGGCCACTGGCCAGCCATCCGACCAACCGCAACGAGCTGATCGCGTGGGACCTGGCGCACGACCCGTCCGAACTGGCCGGCCTGGACGCCGCGCGCATCCGCGAGCGGCTCTTCACGCGCACCGCAGACTTGCCCGAGGGCGTGGTGCGGCTGCCGGTCAAGAGCGTACACCTGAACAAGTCCCCCATGGTGGTGGGCAACGTCAACACCCTCACACCGGCCATGGCGCAGCGCTGGGGCATCGACATGGAGCGTGCCGCCGCCCATGCCGAGATCGCGCGGGCGCTGCCGGACATGAGCGCGATCTGGTCGGAGGTGTTCGCGCGGCCCAAGGAAGGGCCGGCCGACGTGGACCAGGACCTGTACGGCGGCTTCGTCGGCAACGAGGACCGGCGGCGGCTGCAGCGGCTGCGTGCGCTGCCGCCGCAGGAACTGGCGCTCGCCCGGCCAGGCTTCGATGACGAGCGCCTGGAAGAGCTGGCCTGGCGCTTCCGCGCACGCAATTTCCCCGAGACGCTGGACGAGGCGGACCGCGAGCGCTGGGAGGCCCTGCGCGTGGCGCGCCTCATGGAAGGCGAGGGCGGCGGTTTGACGTTCGACGCGCTCTTTGCGCGGCTGGACACGCTGGGCGAAACGGCCGACGAGCGTGGGGAGGCGATCCTGGGAGCGCTGTACGAATATGCGGAAAGCATCGCTCCCGATTTCTGACGGGCCCGTGCCTCTGCCGGCCTCTGCCGGCGGGTTGGATGCCCTGCTGGCCTGGGCGCGCGCCTGCCCGCGGCTTTTCGTGCTCACCGGCGCAGGCTGCAGCACGGCGTCCGGCATTCCCGACTACCGCGACGAGGGCGGCGCCTGGAAGCGCTCTCCGCCGGTCACATACCAGGCCTTCATGGGCGACGAGGCGGTGCGCCGGCGCTACTGGGCGCGCAGCATGATCGGCTGGCGCGTCATGGGCGGCGCCGTGCCCGGGGCCGCGCACCATGCCCTGGCCGCGCTGGAGGCGATGGGCCGCGTGGAGATGCTGCTCACGCAGAACGTGGACGGCCTGCACACGGCGGCGGGGCAGCAGCGGGTGATCGACCTGCACGGGCGCATCGACACCGTGCGCTGCATGGCCTGCGAAGCGCGCATGCCGCGTGCTGAACTGCAATCCTGGCTGGAGGCCCGCAACCCGGCCTGGGCGGCGCTGGAGGCGGCCGCCGCGCCGGACGGCGACGCCGACCTGGACGGCCGCGACTTTTCCGCGTTCGAATTGCCTGCCTGTCCCCATTGCGGCGGCGGCCCGCTGAAGCCGGACGTGGTGTTCTTCGGCGAAAGCGTGCCGCGCGAACGCGTGGAGGCTGCGCGGGCGGCGCTGGCCCGGTCCGACGGACTGCTCGTGGCGGGATCGTCCCTGATGGTGTATTCGGGTTTCCGCTTCGTGCAGGCGGCCGCGGACGCCGGGCTGCCGGTGGCGGCCGTCAACCGGGGCGTGACGCGCGCCGACGGGTTGATCGCGGTCAAGGTCGAGGACGACGTGGGCCGGGCGCTGCAGGCCCTGGCGCAGGCGCTCGCACCGGCCGCAGGGGTGCCGCCGGCCGCATGACCCGGTGGCACGGGCGGGTTTGCGCGACGGCGCCCGCCGATGGTGCTATGGTGGCCGGATAACGCCCGGGCCGCGCCGACAGCGCGAGCCGGGGCCCTGAGGAGACAAACCCATGCAGAGCTCCCTCCATGGCGGGGAGGCGGCGCAGGCCGCCGCTTTCGCGCCGCTGCCTTCGGCCCGCGTGATCGCCGAGTCGCACGAGCGCTCCCGCTCCTTCGGCCTGCAACGGCACGCGTCCGCCGACCTCCAGCCCCTGGCGCCCGACGCGCTCGCCTGGGCCGTGGCGCGCAACGACGCGCTCTGCGCGCATGCGCTCCCCGTCATGGAAACCCTCTCGGCGCAGATCGCGGGCACGCAGAGCATGGTGCTGCTGACCGACGCGCAGGGCGTGGTGCTGCACGCCCTGGGCGACGAGGAGTTCCTCGGGCGCGCCCACCGGGTCGCGCTGCGGCCCGGAGGCACCTGGTCCGAGCGCAGCAAGGGCACGAACGCCATCGGCACGGCCCTGGCCCTGGGCGATGCGGTGCAGGTGAACGGCGATGAGCATTTCCTGGCCGCCAACCAGTTCCTGACCTGCTCCTGCGCGCCCATCTGCGATCCGCTGGGCCAGGTGATCGGCGCGCTCGACGTGAGCGGCGACCGCCACCAGCAGAGCGCCCACACGCTGGCCCTGGTGCGCATGTCCGCTCGCATGGTCGAGAACCATCTCTTCGGCAAGGTGTACGAGGACGCGGTGCGGCTGCGCTTCCATGCGCGCCCGGAGTTCCTGGGCACACTGGTGGAGGGGTTGGCCGCGTTCACGCCGGAGGGCCGCTTCCTCGCGGCCAACCGCAGCGGGCAGTTCCAGCTCGGCATGTCGGCGAACGCGCTGCAGGCGCAGACCTTCCCGTCGCTCTTCGGCATGCCGATGAGCGCGCTGCTGGCCCATGCGCGCGGCGCCATGCCCCGGCCGCTGCAGCTCGCGCTGCCCGGCGGGGTGGTGGTCAATGCGATGGTGGAATTCCGTCCGAAGGGGGCGGCGGCCCTTGGCTGGCTGGTGCAGGGGCGCGACGAGGATGCACCGGTGCCCGCGCCCGTGGCGCCGGCTTCCGCCACGGCCACCCGGACGCGGCCCGCCGCCCCGGTGCCGGCCGGCGGTCCGCGGCTGTCCGGCCTGCGCTACCTGGATACGGGCGATGCGCAACTGGCGCAGGTGATCGACCGCGTCTCGCGCGTGCTGGGCAGCGACGTGCCCATGCTCATCCTCGGCGAGACCGGCACGGGCAAGGAGCTGCTGGCCCGCGCCATCCACCAGGACGGCCCGCGCGCACGCGGGCCCTTCGTGGCGGTGAACTGCGCATCGATCCCGGAAACGCTGATCGAGGCCGAACTGTTCGGCTACGAGGAGGGTGCTTTCACCGGCGCGCGGCGCAAGGGCAGCGTGGGCAAGATCGCCCAGGCCCACGGCGGCACGCTGTTCCTGGACGAGATCGGCGACATGCCGCTGGCCATGCAGGCCCGGCTGCTGCGCGTGCTGCAGGAACGCACCGTGGCGCCGCTCGGCTCGGCGCGGCAGATCCCGGTGGACGTGCATGTGCTGTGCGCCACCCACCGCAACCTGCGCGACATGATGGCCCGGGGGGTGTTCCGCGACGATCTCTACTACCGGCTCAACGGGCTGGTGGTGCGCCTGCCGGCGCTGCGCGAGCGTTCGGACCTGCGCGTCATCGTGCAGCGCCTCCTGCAGGCGCAGGACCGCGAGCGGGCTGCCGAAGGCTCCACGCCGGGGTGGCAGCGACCGCGCAGGACGGCGCCCCTGCGGATCTCGTCCCGGGCCATGGAGCTCTTCCTGCGGCACCGCTGGCCCGGCAACCTCCGCCAGCTCTCGAATGCGCTGCGCACGGCGGCGCTGATGGCCGGCGATGCGGACGAGATCGACATCGGGCACCTGCCGGAGGACCTGTTCGATGAAGTTCTTCCTGCTGCCGCCTCCGCGGCCCCGGTGCCTGCAGGAGACCTGGGCGATGCAGTGTCCGGGGCGTCGGCGTGGGAAGGCGAGCCATGCCCGCCGGGCCGCAGCGCTGCACACCAGCCCGCACCGGCCGCGGTGCGTTCATGGGATGAAACCGTGGAAGAGGCACTGCGCCATGCGCTGTCGGTGCATGGCGGCAACGTGTCCGCCGTGGCGCGGGCCCTGGGGGTGTCGCGCAATACGGTGTACCGGCGGCTGAAGGCGATGGACGGGACGGCCCCTCACCATTGACGGCCGGGTTCCGGTGTCAGTCGGGCAACCGCCTGGCCTGGCGCCCAGATACTCTCTTTTTCGCGAGCGCACACCATGCCACGCGTCCAACGGGGCAGGCCCAGAGGACGGACAGCACCCCCACGACGATCAGCGATCCGGGATCGCCCGTGCTCGCAAAAACGGCGACGGCGGCATTGAGCAGCCCCGCGATGGGCGCGATGGCGAACAGCCAGATCGCGGCCACCCCGTCGTGCTGGAGCTTCATGCAGGCGAATGGCACGAGGCAGAGCAGGGCGGGACTGTAGATGAGCCAGGCCAGCAGTGCATTGCCTTCATCGACGTAGGGTAGCCCACTCGCCGAAAGGTTCAGGACGATGCCCCATGCCACGATCCCGACGGCCAGGCCCGCCAGTCCGAGGAGATACCGCATGGGGTCCGTCAACCCGCCCCGCGCGGCGGCGGCCCCAGGGCCTCGATGGCCGCCCATTCGGCGTCGCCGTAGAGCCGCGAGCGGGTAAGGAACCGCAGCCCCGTGGGCCGCTCCAGCGAGAACATGCCGCCGTTGCCGGGCACGGCGTCGATGATGAGGTGGGTGTGCTCCCAGTAGGCGAACTGGGATTCGCTCATGTAGAAGGGCGTGCCCGCGATCTCGCCGAGCAGGACGTCGGAATCGCCGAGCATGAATTCGCCGCGGGCGAAGCACATGGGCGCGCTGCCGTCGCAGCAGCCCCCGGACTGGTGGAACATGAGCGGGCCGTGCTGCGTCTGCAGCCGCTCGATGAGGGCGACGGCCTCGGGCGTGGCCGAAACGCGGGTTGCGGAAGCGGGGGGCGCGGTCGTCGTCATGCGGTGTCTCCTGTCATGGGGTCTGCGCTTCGTGCAGTGTGCCCGAAGCGCAGCGGCGGCGCCTGCCCTCCGGTCGTCAGTGCGCTGCCATGTCCAGCACGATGCGGCCCTGGATCTGGCCCTTGTGCATGCGCGCGAACACGTCGTTGATGTTCTCCAGCTTCTCGGTCGCCACGGTGGCCTTGACCTGGCCGCGGGCCGCGAAGTCCAGCGATTCCTGCAGGTCCAGGCGCGTGCCGACGATGGAGCCGCGCACGGTCACGCCGCGCAGCACCATGTCGAAGATGGGCAGCGGGAAGTTGCCGGGCGGCAGGCCGTTGAGCGACACCGTGCCGCCGCGGCGCACCATGCCCAGCGCCTGCTCGAAGGCCTTGGGCGAGACGGCCGTGACCAGCGCGCCGTGGGCGCCGCCGATCTCCTTTTGCAGGTAGGCGGCCGGGTCGGCGGTCTTCGCGTTCACCGTCACGCTGGCACCGAGCTTCTTCGCCAGTTCCAGCTTGTCGTCCTCCACGTCCACGGCCGCCACGTTCAGGCCCATGGCGCGGGCGTACTGCACGGCCATGTGGCCCAGGCCGCCGATTCCGGAGATGACCACCCAGTCGCCCGGCTTGGTGTCCGTCACCTTCAAGCCCTTGTACACCGTCACGCCCGCGCACAGCACGGGAGCGATGTCCACGAAGCCGACGTCCCTGGGCAGGTGGCCCACGAAATTCGGGTCGGCCAGCGCGTAGTCGGCGAAGCCGCCGTTGACCGAATAGCCGGTGTTGCTCTGCGATTCGCACAGCGTTTCCCAGCCGCCCAGGCAGTGGGTGCAGCAGCCGCAGGCCGAGTGCAGCCACGGCACGCCCACGCGGTCGCCTTCCTTCACATGCTTCACGTTCCTGCCGATGGCGGCGACGAAGCCCACGCCCTCGTGGCCGGGGATGAAGGGCGGGTTCGGCTTGACGGGCCAGTCGCCCTCGGCGGCGTGCAGGTCGGTGTGGCAGACGCCGGAGGCCTCGATCTTCACGAGGATCTGGTCATCGGCGGGCGTCGGGACCGGGGCTTCCTCGATGGTGAGGGGCTTGCCGAATTCGCGCACGACGGCGGCTTTCATGGTCTTGGGAAGCATGGAACGGGAATCCTTTCTTTTACTCGAAGGGTTGAACGGGGAGGGCTGGCTTCCACCATATGCCGCCCTCCCTCGGTCGCTGCTGATGCAGGTCAAGCCGTCAGAAGAAGCCCAGCTTGTTCGGGCTGTAGCTCACGAGCAGGTTCTTGGTCTGCTGGTAGTGGTCGAGCATCATCTTGTGGTTCTCGCGGCCGATGCCGGACTGCTTGTAGCCGCCGAAGGCCGCATGCGCGGGGTAGGCGTGGTAGCAGTTGGTCCACACGCGGCCGGCCTGGATGCCGCGGCCCATGCGGAAGGCGCGCGCACCGTCGCGGCTCCACACGCCGGCGCCCAGGCCGTAGAGCGTGTCGTTGGCGATCTCCAGCGCTTCCTCCTCGGTCTTGAAGGTGGTGACGGACACCACCGGGCCGAAGATTTCCTCCTGGAAGATGCGCATCTTGTTGTGGCCCTTGAACACCGTGGGCTTGACGTAGTAGCCGCCGGCCAGGTCGCCTCCGAGCATGTTGCGCTCGCCGCCGATCAGGCATTCGGCGCCTTCCTTCTTGCCCAGGTCCAGGTACGAGAGGATCTTCTCCAGCTGCTCCTGCGAGGCCTGCGCGCCGATCATGGTGCCCTTGTCGAGCGGATGGCCCTGCGTGATGGCGGCCACGCGCTTCAGGGCACGTTCCATGAAGCGGTCGTAGATCGATTCCTGGATCAGCACGCGGCTGGGGCAGGTGCAGACCTCGCCCTGGTTCAGCGCGAACATGGCGAAGCCTTCCAGCGCCTTGTCGAAGAAGGCGTCGTCGGCGGCCAGCACGTCCTCGAAGAAGATGTTGGGGCTCTTGCCGCCCAGCTCCAGCGTGACCGGGATGATGTTCTGGCTGGCGTACTGCATGATGAGCCGGCCGGTAGTGGTCTCGCCCGTGAAGGCGATCTTCGCGATGCGGTTGCTGGAGGCCAGCGGCTTGCCGGCTTCCAGGCCGAAGCCGTTGACCACGTTGACCACGCCCGGGGGCAGCAGGTCGCCGATCATCTCGAGCAGGACCAGGATGGAGGCCGGCGTCTGCTCCGCGGGCTTGAGCACCACGCAGTTGCCGGCGGCCAGGGCGGGCGCCAGCTTCCAGACGGCCATCAGGATGGGGAAGTTCCAGGGAATGATCTGGCCCACTACACCAAGCGGCTCGTGGAAGTGGTAGGCCATGGTGTCATGGTCGATCTCGCTGATGCCGCCTTCCTGCGCCCGCACGGCGCCCGCGAAGTAGCGGAAGTGGTCGATGGCCAGGGGGATGTCGGCCGCCATGGTCTCGCGCAGCGGCTTGCCGTTGTCGATGGTTTCGGCCACCGCGATGGTCAGCAGGTTGGCTTCCATGCGGTCGGCGATCTTCAGCAGGATGTTGGCGCGGTCGGTGGTGGAGGTCTTGCCCCAGGCCGCCTTGGCCTTGTGCGCGGCGTCCAGCGCGGCGTTCACGTCCTTGTCGTTGGAACGCGGCACCGAGGTGAACACCTGGCCGTTGATGGGCGAGCTGTTCTCGAAGTACTGGCCGTCCACCGGGGGAACCCACTGGCCGCCGATGTAGTTGCCGTACTGCTTCTTGTAGGGGTTGGCGATGCCGAGGTTGGCGATTTCTGCCATGTCCATGGTGCTTGTCTCCTGTGGTGGTGGAATGTCCGGGCGGCGCACCGTGCGCTCTCCGGTGCAGGACATTGCGCAATCCGCATGCCAGCGCATGCGCCCCGTGTTCCATGCACCGGTTGCGCCCGCTGGGTGCTCCATGTGTTCTGTTATGGAACAGTGGCTGCGCAGGGGTGTTGCACGGCGGAGCGGTGCCCCTGGCGGGCGGCGCAGGCCAGACCGGGGAGTGCAAGCCCGCTGTCCGGCCCGCCCGCTCGCCCGGAAGGGGCTGCCCGCGGTGCCCGGGCACTGGCGCCGCTCTTGGTGTATAACCGCGCCTCCCCGGAGACCCGCGGCGCCGCGCCCGCGCCCGCGCCTGCCGGCCCCACCGATCCACCCCCCGAGCATGACTGACCACTACGCCGCCCTCGGTCTGAGCGCGACCGCGAGCCTGGCCGACATCAAGAAGGCGTTCCGCCAGAAGGCGGCCTTCTATCACCCCGACCGCAATCCCTCGCCGGATGCGGCCGAGCGCTTCCGCGCGGCCCAGAAGGCCTACGAGGTGCTGTCGGACGATGCCGCGCGCCAGGCCTACGACGACAACCGCCGCCGCAACCTGCTCGACGATCCGCTCCAGACGGCGCGGGAGATCTGGCAGTCCTATTTCAAGAACGTGCTTTCCTCGTGAAACCCTCTCCTTTCTTCCATGACCTGCGTTCGGCCTACCAGGCCGAGCTCGATGACCTCGCCCAGGATTCCGAAGGCAAGGACGTGCTGCGCAAGCGCCTCGCCCAGAAGCGCGGCGAGATCGCCTTCCTGGCCAGGATGATCGATTTCAGCCCCGAGATGGTGGCTGTGGCCTTCCACCAGGGCTTCCGCTTCCACCGGCCGGCCACGCTCGATCCGCTGCTGGCGCGGGGCGGGGTGAGCGACCTGCCGGAGTGGCCGGAACTGGCCGGGGCGGTGGCGCTCGAGCCCTGGGCCCAGCCGCTGGCGGACGTGGTGCTGGCCGAACCGTCGGGCGCGCGCTTCCTGTCGCTGGCTGCGCTGCTCGAATACCAGCGCCAGCACGCGCGCTTCGCCGGCCAGGGCGCCGGCAGCGCCGAGGCCGGGGAGGACGACCGGGAAGAGGGCGCGGAGGAGGCGGATCAGAGCGATGACGACGAGGCCCGCTGGAGCGCCGACGAAGCGGGCCAGCCCCGCAGCCATGCCGACCGCGAGGAGGCCGCCGCCGACTGGATGGCCGACCTCGGATTCGACCGCAAGGAGTAACCGCCCATGTCACGACATCTCGCCCTCATCACCCAGACCCAGGCCCTGATCGCCGCTGGCGACATCGTGGGCGCCGAGTCCGCCCTGTCCCAACTCGCCGACGACGAGGGCGACCGCGCCCTGGTCGAGGTGCTGGACGAGCTCGCGCCCAAGGACGTGCTGGCCGTCATGCGCGAATACGACGAATCCCGTGCCTCGGTGGTCAACATGCTGGTGACGCCCCAGCAGTTCGCGCGCGCGCTGGTGCTGGAGAAGCAGTACAAGGACGCCACGCACACCTACCTGCGCAGCATGGTGAACGCCGTCGTGTTCCGCGGCGACGTGGATCCGGTGGAGTTCCTCACCGCCATCGGCGACCTGGAAGGCGGCAGCGAGGCCCTGGCCCACTATTTCGCGGAGAAATGGAGCCGCCTGGAGGCCTTCGCCCGCTCGGGGCTGTTCGACGCCACCGAAGACTACGGCCCGGCGCTGACCGAAGACCAGCTCTTCAACGTGGCCTACGCCCCGCCCAAGGTGGACCAGGACGAGGTGGCCGACCGCGACTGGATGCAACTGGCCTGGCTGCTGCGCTACCAGTGCCCGGACCTGTTCATCGAGACCCTGCTGGTGCTGCGCGCCAAGGCCCAGGCCTACGACGAAGGGCTGGGCGACGACGAGACCGGCTCGGACGAGGACGACGACGGCAAGTTCGAGACCAGCGAGACCGACCGCGGCAAGGCCACGCCGGCCGCGCGGGCATCCGACGAAGAGTCGGCGATCTGAGCCGGAGGCCGCCGCGATGAGCGTTTCCGATTCCAGCCCGGCCGCAGGGGGCGCGACGGCGCTGTCGCTGCACGACAGCCGCCCGTTCTTCGAGAAGGCCCTGGTGCATGGCATCCGCCACGGCATCGTGCCGGCCGAGCGGGTGGAGGCCATCGCGGCCGACGCACCCAAGGGCATGGTGCAGATCGCCCGCTACTTCGGCACGGAGTTCCTGCGGCCCGACCTGGAACGCGCGCGCGAGCGCATGGTGAACCTCGTCAGCCTCGACCTGATCGAGGACAGCGGCGGCGACCTCGGCCGCGCCGCGCAGAGCCTGCGCGAGCACAGCTTCCTGTCGCGCTCCAAGGCGGGATCGGACCGGCTGCGCCGCCTGATCGCGCTGCCGCAGAGCAGCAATTTCGGGTTCCTTTCGACCACCGGCGAGCCGGACGTGCAGCAGCTGTCGGTCTGGTCGCTGCGCAGCCATGCCGACTACCGCGCCGAACTGGAGCGCCGCACCGGCATCGCCGCCGCGATCGAGGCCGCCCGCTGGTTCGCGGAGCGCCTGGACCTGGACGAAGGCGCGCTGGAGGCGGGCGGCGCCGAGGCCGAGGCCGTGGTGCGCATGGGCCTGCTGTGGCACTGGATGCATCCGGCGGCCGAGGCCTGGCCGCATGCCGTGTCGTTCGAGAAGCGCCTGTCCGCGATGCGGCGCAAGGGCATTCCCGCACCGTCGCGCCTGCCGCTGCCCGCCGGCATGCCGGACGGGGTGGCGGCCGTCGCGGACGCGCACGTCACGGCCGTGCTGGCGGATGCCGCGCGCATCCTCGACGCGGCCACGGTGCCCCGCGCGTTGCTGCGGCCCATGGGCAGCTTCCGCGCGCGCTACTTCCTGGAGGACGATCCGCTCGCCGAGGTGGACGACTACCACCAGGGGCTGGACGCCCTGCTGGAAGCCGGGGACGACGCAGACGCAGCGCCCGCGCCGGCCAGCCGGACCTGGGAGCGGCTCACGCAGGGCCATGAGGACGAGCATTCGCTGCTCACGCTCTTGCTGTGCCTGGCGGCCGGCGTGCCGCGCAAGACCGTGCTGACCGAGAAGGCCGCCGCGAGCCTGGTGCGCCGCGTGCGCAAACACGGCTGGCAGCCGGAGCTTGCCGAGGAATTCATCCGCGCGCATGCGGCCAGCATGCGCCAGGCAAGCTACCTGGCGCTCTGGAAGTCCTTCGTGGACGAGTCGGCCACCACGCTGCTCAACCACCGGGACGAGCGCCAGGAAGAGGCGCGCGCGCTGCTGCGCCGCGAGTGCCACGTGGCGGACGGCGCGGCGTGAACGCGGGGCCGGCACCGGACGCCGGGCCGGCAGAGGCCTTCTGGCGCGACCCGGCGATGCCCTTCGCCGAGAGCCGCCGTGCCTGCCGCAGCCGCGCCTGCTACCGGCCCCACCTGCACCCCACGTTCTCGATCGGCGCGGTGGACGGTGGCCGCAGCACCTTCACGGGTGCGGACGGCGGCCCCGTCCCGTTGCGTGCGGGCATGCTGGTGTTCGTGCCGGCCGGGCGCGTGCATGCCTGCAACCCGGAGCCGGGCTCCGCGTGGAGCTACCAGATGCTGCACGTCGATGCGGCATGGATCCAGGGGGTGCGCAGCGAAGTCGCCGCAGCCGTGCCGGAAGGCGGCGGCCCGGTGCGCATCGTGGACGATCCGGCCTGCCATGCGCGCTTCGCACGCCTGAACGCACTGCTGTTTTCCCAGGCCGCGCCGCAGGACAAGGAGGCCGCGCTGATCGAATTCGTCGGCGACAGCGACGCAATGCACGGCCTGCGCATCCCGGCGCCCGCTGCCGGCCCCGGCCTGCAGGAGCGGCTGCGCCCGGCGATGGAGCGCCTGCGCGACGCGCCCGCCGACAGCGCGCCGCTCGATGAACTGGCCCGGCTGGCCGGCATGGGCCGCTACCAGCTGATCCGGGCGTTCAAGGCCGCCACCGGCATGACGCCCCATGCCTGGCAGATGAACCTGCGGATCAATTGCGCCCGGGTGCGCCTGCAGAGCGGGGACAGCCTCGCGGACGTGGCCCATGGACTGGGTTTCGCCGACCAGGCCCACTTCCAGCGGATGTTCAAGGCGCACGCGGGCGTGACGCCGGGGCGGTTCCGCGCCTAGGAAGCCTCCAGCCGCGGGCCCGTGCGCGCAATTTCATTCAATACGGCGTGGCCGGCGGCCGGCACAGTGGCGGCCTTCCTCAGCCTGCCTGCCACCCGAATGGAACAGTTCCTCCTGATCGCCGCCGCGCATTTCCTCGCCCTGCTGTCGCCGGGGCCGGATTTTTTCCTGATCGCCCGGACCTCGCTGTCGGCCGGATGGCGGATGGCCGGCGGGGCCTGCGTGGGCATCGCGCTCGCCAACGGCGTGTTCATCGTGGCCGCTTTCGCAGGGCTCTCCGTTCTGCGCGCCGGCAGCCCGTGGTTCACCGGCATCCAGCTGGCCGGGGCTGCCTATCTGCTCTACCTGGGCGTTCTGTTCATGCGCCATGCGGGCCGCAGCCGGCTGGACGTCTCCGCTGCCGGGGCGGCTGGGGCCGTCGCGCGGGGGCACGGGGCCTGGTGGCGGGCTGCAGGCATGGGGTTTGTCTCGGCCGCGCTCAATCCGAAGAACGCGCTGTTCTATGCAAGCCTCGCGGCCATGCTGGCCGGACCGCAGGCCACGCCGGGATGGAAGGTGTTCTACGGCGCGTGGATGTTCTGCGCCGTGCTGCTGTGGGACTTGGCGGTCGCCGTCGCGATCGGCAACCGGGCCGTGCTGCGCCGCTTCGCGCGGGCGCTGCCCTGGCTGGAGCGGGTGTCGGGCGCCGTCCTCGTCCTGGCCGGCTGCCTCGTGCTCGCAATGCTCGCGCGCGCGGGATGAAAATGAAAAAGCCGCCCCGGCGGTGCCAGGGCGGCTTGTCATCGGCCCACGGGCCGCGATGGCATCAGAGGTCGCCGAACTGCGCTTGCGCGACCGCGGGCAGGTGGCTCTTGATGAAGTTCTGGATCACGCTGCATGGCAGCAGGAAGGGCCGCTGCGTGATCGTGATCGTGCAGGTCTGGCCGCTCACCATGAAGGTGCCTGCCACGGTGCCGAGCGGGGTGCCCACGGTGAAGGCGCCACCGCTGGGGCCACCGGTGATCGTGCCGCCGTGGTCATGGATCATGGTGGCGATCTTGACGAACAGCTCCTGGGCGCTGCCGGTGAAATCGACGCTGAAGGGTGGGCAGGATGCCATGGTGGTGTTTCCTCTCGCGGGTGGTTCGGTGCGCGGGTTCAGCAGACGCCGAACACCTTCACGGTGAAGGCGGGCTGGCTGCTGCCGTTCAGGTACACCGTAGCCTTCAGGCCCGTGGGGATGAAGCTGCCGCAGGTTTGCGCGCACACCTTGATCTGCGCGCTGATGGGAATGTGGATCGGCGACGTGAAGCAGAGGTTGCCGTAGATCGGGATGGAGAAGCAGATCTGGTTGGTGGACTGGTTGTAGCTGCCGCCCACGCACACGGAGAGCTTCAGTGCGTGTACGCCTTCGAGGTTCACGCTGGGCGCTGCAGAAGCCAGGCTTTGCGGTGCGGCAGCGAAGCCGGTCAGTGCGTAGTTGGGCACGTGGTCTTCATCTTGCGCGCCGTTGCTCTTCTGGGAATTGCAATTGCAGTCGGACATGGTTTTTCCTCTCTCGATGCGTTGCTGTTGAAGTCGGCCGGGGCCATGCAACTTGTCTGCTTCCGGCCGTAGGGGGGTGCCTTCGCTTCGGTCGCGATACCGTGGGGCCGGTATCGACAACTGGTTGAAAGGCAGGCGGATTCTGTGAGCCGGCGGCGTCTTCAGCCTTTAACTGCGTCTTTATTCTTCTGAAGAATCCTTAATTCACTGGAATGCAGCCAATCGTCCGAATCGATCGTTTCTTGGTTATTTCTAGTTTTTATGGGTGGATAATTTTTTATTTATGGGTCATCGCAGAAACGTCGGGGATCGGTGACGCGCTTCGATTGCATCCAATTACATCAATGCGGTCCGCTGCGAGGGCCGGGGGTAGAGTGCAGGACGCGGGGGAGGAAACCGCAGAGCCTGTCCAAGAAAGAAAACGATGGCCCCAGAATTCGCGTTTGACCATTTCGTGCTGAAGGTGCGGGAGCGTCAATTGCTCTCGCACGGGTGCCCGGTCGCCCTGGGCACCCGTGCCTTCGACGTGCTGTGCACGCTGGTGCACCGCGCCGGCATGCTCGTGACCAAGTCCGAGCTGTTCCGGCAGGTGTGGCCCGGCATGGTCGTGGAGGAGAACAACCTGCAGGTCCACGTGTCCGCCCTGCGCAAGCTCGTGGGCGCGGACCGCATCGTCACCATCCCCGGCCAGGGCTACCGGTTCGTGGCGCGCGTGGCCCGGCCTCCGGAGCCGGGGCAGGAGGCCCCCCAGGTTCCCCAGGCGCCGTTGCCCGATGCGTCCACGGGCCGGTCGATAGCGGTGCTGCCTTTCGGTGCGGGTCCCGATGCCGCCCAGCGCCACTTCGCCGACGGCCTGGCGGAGGACGTCATCCAGCGGATGTCCCGGTCGCGCTGGACGAGCGTGATCGCCCGCAATGCGACACAGCGCTATGGCCACCCCCTGCCGCCCAACGCGGTGATCGCCCGCGAACTGGGCGTGCGCTACCTCGTGGCCGGCCAGGCCCGCTTCCATGCAGGGCGGGTGCGCGTGACGGCCGACCTGATCGATGCAACCCGCAACGAGACCATCTGGACCGAGAGCTACGAGCGCCCGGCCGATGACCTGGCTGCGGCGCAGAGCGGGATTTCCGCGGCCATCGCGAGCGCGGTGGAGCCCGTGCACCTGAGGCGGGAGGAATGCCTGCACAGTGCCAGGCCACCGCAGGATGGCGAGCACTGGCCGCTGCTCATGCGGGCGCGATGGCATTTCTGGCGCTCCGGCCGCGACCATCTGCGGCAGGCCGAGCACTACGCCCGCCGGGCGTTGCAGGCGCGGCCCGACGATGCCCCCAGCCTGGCCCTGCTGGCCTTCGTGCACATGGCCCGCGTGTGGGCGGGACGCTCGGAATGCGTGCGCGTGGACGCCTCCGAGGCCCGCCGCCTGGCGCTGCGCGCGGTGGGCAGCGACGATACCGATGCCTTCGCCCACTTCACGCTCGGTACCGCACTGTCGTTCTCCGGCCATTTCGCGCAGGCGATGTCGGAGCAGGAACTGGCCCTGTCCATCTGCCCGCAGTTCGCGGCCGCCACCGGCGAACTCGGGCGCCTGCTGGCCTTCAGCGGGCGCGCCCGCGAGGCGGACGACCGTGCCCGGCAGGCCTGCGAGGCCAGCCCGCTGGACCCGCAGATGAGTCTGTGGATGCGCACGCGGGCGCTGGCCCGGTTCGTGGAGGGCGATTACCGCGGGGCCGAGGCCTTCGCCCTGCAGGCGCTCGCGCAGCGGCCGGACTGGCTGCTGAACCACTACCTGCTGGCGGCATGCCAGGCCGCGGCCGGCCATGGGGCCGACGGGCGCCGCACCCTGGAGCAGGCCCGCCGCTTCGGTCCCTATCCGGCAGAGGCGCTGAGGGCCGGCCATCCGTTCGTTGACGGGGCCGTGCTGGCGCACTACACGGACTGCCTGCGGCAGGCCGGATGGCGGGGATAGCCGGATAGCCGGCCCCCTGGGGGCCGGGTGAGCCTCCGGTCAGCGGCCGTGCAGGAAGTCCACCTGTGCAGGCCGGCCCGGCAGCGACAGCGTGGCCGTGGGCACGGGGCTGCCCGCCAGCCGGCGTCCGCGCCGCCAGACGCCCAGCCGCGTGGCGCGCAGGCGGATGGCCTCCGCCGGCGTGCGCGCATGCAGCAGCACGAAATCCGCGTGGCAGCCCGGAGCGAGCCCATAGCCCTCCAGTCCCAGCAGGCGGGCGGGGTTGCCGGTCACGGCGTCGAAGCACTGCCGCATCGCGTCCTGGCCCGTCATCTGCGCCACGTGCAGCCCCATGTGCGCGGCCTCCAGCATGTCGGCGCTGCCGCCGCCGTACCACGGGTCCATCACGCAGTCGTGGCCGAAGGCCACCGTCAGGCCGGCCGCGAGCAGTTCGGGCACCCGGGTCATGCCGCGGCGCTTCGGGTAGGTGTCGTGCCGGCCCTGCAGGGTGATGTTGATGAGCGGGTTCGCCACCACGCCCAGTTGCGCCTCGGCCATCAGCGGGATCAGCTTGCTCACGTAGTAGTTGTCCATGCTGTGCATCGACGTGAGGTGCGAACCCGTGGCGCGGCCGTGCAGGCCCAGGCGGTGCGTTTCGTGGGCCAGCGTCTCCACGTGGCGCGAGAGCGGGTCGTCGCTCTCGTCGCAGTGCATGTCCACGCGCAGGCCGCGCTCGGCGGCGAGTTCGCACAGCAGGCGCACGCTCTCCGCGCCCTGTGCCATGGTGCGCTCGAAGTGGGGGATGCCGCCGACCACGTCCACGCCCAGGTCCAGCGCGCGGCGCAGGTTGTCGAGGCCGCCGGGCGTGCGCAGCACGCCGTCCTGCGGGAAGGCCACCAGCTGCAGGTCGAGGTAGGGCGCCACGCGGCGTTTCACCTCCAGCAGCGCCTCCACGGGCAGCAGGCTCGGGTCGCTGGTGTCCACGTGGCTGCGGATGGCCAGCAGGCCGCGCGCCACGGCCCAGTCGCAGTACGCCAGGGCGCGTTCCACGATGGCCTCCTGCGTGAGCAGCGGCTTGAGTTCGCCCCAGAGCGCGATGCCCTCGAGCAGCGTGCCGCTGGCGTTCACGCGCGGCAGGCCGTAGGAGAGCGCGGCATCGAGGTGGAAATGCGCATCCACGAACGGCGGGCTCAGCAGCATGCCGGCGGCATCCACCGTCTCGTGGGCGGGCGCCCGCAAGCCTTCGGTGACCTCGGCGATGCGGCCGTCCTGCACCGCCACCGACATGGAGGTGCGGCCGTCGGGCAGGGTGGCGTCGTGGATCAGCAGGTCGAGCATGGGGTCACCAGGGTTCGTAGAACGGAAATCATCGGGGAAGGGGCAGGGACGGTGCCTGCCGGATTGCATATTCTGGGCCAGCCGCCCGTGCGCGCATTGCGGTCACGGCCAGCGCACCGCCACGTTCCAGCCCGAGGCCGACAGCAGCGGTTTGAGCACGGCCTCGGTGTTCGTCCGCGCTTCCCGCAAGGTCTCGGGCGTGGCGCAGGCCTGCGCGACATCCTGCTGCGCGATGCGCAGCGCGGCCTCGATCGCCTGGGTGCGGTGCTCCGATCCGGGCACCAGCGGTTCCAGGCCGCTGCCGTGCAGCGCATAGAAGTACGAGCCGCCCTCGTCGCGCGAGCCATGGTTCACGCGGGCCGATACGGTGCGCGGCGCCGGCAGCGCCAGCACGGCGGTGCGCGCGGCCTGGTCCACCTGCTCGTAGCGGGCGGCGCGCAGGTCCGTGCCCACCAGGCAGTCGCCGCGCGCCACCAGCAGCACGCGGGTTTCGCCGATCGGCAGCTCCCAGCGGGTCCAGGGGATGCCCTGGGTCATCGTGCGGTGGAACTCGATCACGTTGGCGTAGCGCACCCGGACGGAGACGAGGTCGCCCAGGGATTCGACCGCGACCATGGGCGGGGCCGGAGGGGCTGCGGGAGCGGCCTGCCGGCGGCCCACGGTCCAGGCCGCCACGGCCGCGAGGGCGGCGGCGAGCAGGAGGGCGGAAAGGGAGACGCGTCGCATGCCCCATTGTGGCCTTGTGGGTGGAGCGGGCGCCAGGGCGGGGCTTTCCGCGAGAACCCGGAGCGCGGGCGGCGGGCACGGCCGGGCGCCGTGCCGCGGGAGCGTAAGCTCTTCCTTCCGGGGGGCAGCGGTACCGAGCTGCCACCCCGCCGTGTCTCACTTTGCGGAGTTCGATCCCATGCAATTCGCCTACACCATCCTCTATGTCCAGGATGTCGCCCGGACCATCGCCTTCTACGAAGCCGCCTTCGGCCTGCAGCGGCGCTTCCTGCACGAGGGTGGCGACTACGGCGAGATGGAGACGGGCGCCACCACGCTGGCTTTCTCTTCGCACCAGCTCATGGCACAGCTGGGCAAGAACCCGCGCCGCGCCAGCGCCGACGCGCCCAGCTTCGAGATCGCCCTGACGACGGACGACGTACCCACCGCCCTGGCGCGCGCCGTGGCGGCCGGTGCCCGGCAAGTGCGCGCGCCGGAGCGCATGCCCTGGGGCCAGACCATCGCCTATGTGGAAGATGGCGACGGCGTGCTGGTGGAGCTGTGCACGCCCGTGCAGGCGGGTTGAGGCCCTGCGCACCCGATGTGTTCAGGCGGCTTGCCGGGACGCACGCCACGCCGTGCGCGTGAGCCGGTAGAGCACGTGCGGGCGCAATCCATGGCCCTCGGGCACGGACGGGTGGTCGAACGCCTCCGCGGGCGACTCGCGCATGCCCAGGCGCGCCATCACCGCCTGCGAGCGCCGGTTGCGCTGCGCGGTGAAGGCGACGATCTCCTCGAGGCCCAGCGCCTCGAATCCGACGCGCAGAGCCAGCCGGGCACCCTCGGTAGCCAGTCCCCGGCCCCAATAGGGGCGCGCAAGCCGCCATCCGATCTCCACGCACGGCATGAAGGGCAGAGGAGCCGTGGGTCGGTTCAGGCCGATGAAACCCATGAATCGGGGGCGGATGCCAGCTTCCTCGCCGCCCTCCGGGTCCAGCAGCTCCAGCGATTCGGCCGCCCAGAACCCCCAGCCTTGCTGGTCGATGAGCGTCTCGATGCGGTCGGCCACGGCATCGCTGTGCGCGCGGGTCGGTAGCGGCAGAAGATGCTCCATCACCGCCGGGTCGGCGGCGAGCCCGGCGAAGGGCTCGCGGTCTGCGGGCGTCCACTGGCGCAGCCGCACCCGGGGAGAGCGCAGCAGCGCAGGGTCGATCGATTGGGGGAGGTTCGGCGCGGCTTCGGGCAGGGGCTGGTCCATCTGCCGATGATAGGGAGCCTCTGCGTGAATTACCGCGCCATGTGTCCGAGGTTTACCGCTCCCCCTTGCGATACGGTTTCATCAGCGCCTGCGGATACGCCGCCTTGCGGGCCACCAGCACCAGCGCCAGGATGGACAGCAGGTAGGGCAGCATCAGATACATCTGATAGGGCAGCCAGGCGTCGCCGGCCTGCTGCAGGCGCAGCTGCAGCGCATCGAAGAACGCGAACAGCAGCGCGCCCAGCAGTGCCTTGCCGGGCCGCCACGAGGCGAACACGACCAGGGCCACGCAGATCCAGCCGCGGCCGTTGACCATGTTGAAGAAGAAGGCATTGAACGCCGAGAGCGTAAGGAAGCTGCCCGCCACGCCCATGAGGGCCGAACCCGCGACGATCGCTCCCGTGCGCGTGGCCGCCACGGAAATCCCCTGGCCTTCGGCCGCCTGCGGGTTCTCGCCGACCATGCGCACCGCCAGGCCCAGCGGCGTGCGGTAGAGCGCCCAGGCGAGCAGCGGCGCCAGCAGCAGGGCGAGCAGCGTGAGCGGCGTCTGCGCTGAAAGAATCGGCAAGCCCAGCCATTCCATCGGCGCGAACGGCGCGATGGTGGGCGGCGTGTTCACCTTGGGGAAGCCGACGCGGTAGCCGTAGTAGCTGAGCGCCGTGGCCAGCAGCGTGATGCCGAGCCCGGAGACGTGCTGCGACAGCGCAAGGCCCACGGTGAGCCAGGCATGCAACAGCCCGAACACCGCGCCCGTGAGCGCCGCCACCGCCACACCGGTCCACAGGCCATGTCCCGCATACACGGTGAGCCAGCCGGTGAAGGCCCCCGCCACCATGATCCCTTCGATGCCCAGGTTCAGCACGCCTGCGCGCTCGCACAGCAGCACGCCCAGCGTGCCGAGGATGAGGGGCGTGGCCACGCGCAGCGTCGCGATCCAGAAGGCCGGATTGGCCAGGATGTCGAGCAGCTCGGTCATTTCCACCTGATCCGGTACTGGGCCAGCAGCCCCGCCACCAGCACCGCGATCAGCGAGGCGGCGACGATCACGTCGGCGATGTAGGTGGGCACGCCGATGGCGCGACTCATGCTGTCGGCGCCCACCAGCACGCCGGCCACGAAGACGGCCGCCGCCACCACGCCCAGCGGATGCAGTCCGGCCAGCATGGCGATCACGATGCCGCTGTAGCCGTAGCCCGGCGACATGTCGAGCGTCACATAGCTCGTGCGGCCCGCGACCTCGATCGCGCCGGCCAGCCCCGCCAGGCCGCCCGAGAGCAGGGCCACCAGCACCACCGTGCGCGTGACCGGCACGCCCGCGAACGCCGCGGCCCGCGGGTTGGCACCGGCCGCGCGGATGTCGAAGCCCGGCACCGTGCGCGCCAGCAGTGCCCAGAGCAGCACGGCCAGCCCCACGGCGAACAGCAGGCCGGTGTGCAGGCGCGAGCCCGGCACCAGCCGCGACAGCTCCAGGTCGCCCTGCAGCGCCACGCTCTGCGGCCAGCCCAGTGCCAGCGGATCTTTCATGGGGCCGTCGAGCAGGGCCGAGACCAGCAGCAGCATCACGAAATTGAGCAGCAGCGTGGTCACCACCTCGTCCACGCCGAGCCGCGCCTTCATCAGCGCCGGGCCCAGCAGCAGCGCGGCGCCGGCCAGTGCTGCCGCCAGCATCATCAGCGGGAACAGCACCCAGGGCGACCATTCCAGCCCCGTGCCGCCATGCATGCCGCCCACGGCCACGGCAGCGATCGCGCCCGCGTAAAGCTGCCCTTCGGCACCGATGTTGAAGAGGCGCGCGCGGAAGGCCACGGCCGCGGCGAGCCCGGTCAGGATCAGCGGCGTGGCGCGCGTGAGTGTTTCGGTGAGCGCGAAGACGGAGCCGAACGCGCCCTGCGCCAGCAGCGCGTAGGTGCGGCCCACGGGGGCGCCCGCCCACAGCACCAGCAGCGCGGAGACGAGCAGCGTGAAGGCCACGGCGCCGATGGGCGCGGCGACATAGGCTGCGGCGGAAGTGCGGTGGCGTTTTTCGAGTCTCATGGGGTTTTCGGTGCGTGGCCCGCGCCAGCGCCTTCGCCAGCCATGGCCAGGCCGATGGCCTCGCGCGTCCATTGCCCGGCAGGCAGCGCTTCGGTCAGGTGTCCGCCATGCATCACCGCCACGCGGTCGCCCAGCTGCAGCACCTCGTCCAGGTCGTCGGAGATGAGCAGCACGGCCGCGCCCGCGTCGCGCGCGGCGATGAGTTGCTGCTGCACGAAGGTGACGGCGCCGATGTCCAGGCCCCAGGTGGGCTGGTGGGCGACGATGAGCCGCGGAGATTCGGGATCGTGTGGACCGGGCGACAGCAGCGCCCGCCCGAGGATCAGCTTCTGCATGTTGCCGCCCGACAGCGAGCGCGCCGGCACGTCGGGCCCGCCGCCGCGCACATCGAAGGTCTCGGCCACGCGGCGCGCATGCTGGCGTGCGGCGCGGCGCTTGATCCAGCCGGCGGTGAACCAGGGATGCGAGAACCAGCGGCTGCCCAGGCGTTCGGAGACGGCGTTCTCCCACACCGGCAGGTCGCCCACCACGCCCACGGCATGGCGGTCTTCCGGGATGCGGGCCACGCCCTGCGCGACCAGACGCTGGGGCTGGGCGGGCAGTGGCCGGCCCTGCAGCAGGGCGCTGCCCCGCGTGGGCACGCGCACGCCGCACAGCACGTCGGCCAGCGCCACCTGGCCATTGCCCGACACGCCTGCGATGGCGGTGATCTCGCCCGCGCGCAGCGTGAGGTGCACGCCGTGCAGCGCATCGCGCCCGCCGGCGGTATGGACATCGTCGAGAGTGCAGACGGCCTCGCCGACCCGGCGCGCGGGGCGGCGCTCGGCGCGCTCGACGGCATGGCCCACCATCCACTGCGCGAGCTGCGCCTGCGTGGTGCCCTGTGCGGGGGCCTCGGCCACCAGCCGGCCCTGGCGCAGCACGGCCACGCGGTGCGACACGCGCAGCACCTCGCCGAGCTTGTGGCTGATGAAGATGATGGACAGCCCCTCGGCCACCATCTGCGAAAGGGTATCGAAGAGCGCCTCGCTCTCCTGCGGCGTGAGCACGGCCGTGGGCTCGTCCAGGATCAGGATGCGCGCGCCGCGGTAGAGCGCCTTGAGGATCTCCACGCGCTGGCGCTCGCCCACGGAAAGATCGCCCACGCGGGCGTCGGGCACCACGGGCAGGCCGAAGCGCCGCGACACCTCCTGCAGCCGGGCGCGCGCGGCGCCGCGGCGCGAAAACGGCTGCCACAGCGGCTCGCTGCCCAGCAGCACGTTGTCCAGCACGCTCAAATTGTCGGCCAGCGTGAAATGCTGGTGCACCATGCCGATGCCCGCCGCCAGCGCCGCGCGCGGCTGGCCCGGTGGCAGCGGCCGACCGAACGCCTCGATGTCGCCCGCGTCCGCCACGTAGTGCCCGAACAGGATGGACATCAGCGTGGACTTGCCCGCGCCGTTCTCGCCCAGCAGCGCGAGCACTTCGCCGCGCGCGAGCGTGAGCGAGATGCCGTCGTTGGCCACCAGGCTGCCGAAGCGCTTGGTGATGCCGGCGAGGCGCAGCACGGGGTCCGGCGCAATGGCCGGTGGTGGTGCGGACATGGGTGAGGGCGGGCCGCCGCCTTACTTCGCCGTGGACTTCGGCTGGCTGTCGTCCACCTTCACGGTGAACTTGCCGGCCAGGATCTCGGCCTCGCGCGCCTTGACCTTGGCCACCACGTCGGCCGGCACCTTCTTCTCGAACGTGCCCAGGGGCGCGAGGGACGAGCCCTTGTGCTTCATCATCGAATACGGGCCGTAGTCCTCGGCGGTGAACTTGCCGGCCTTCACAAGCCCGATGGCGCGGTCCACGCTCGGCTCCATGTGCCACAGGGCCGAGGCGACCACGGTGTCGGGGTACTGGGGCTGGGTGTCGATCACGTTGCCGATGGCCAGCTTGCCCTTCTCCTTGGCCGCGTCGCTCACGCCGAAGCGTTCGGCATAGAGCACGTCAGCGCCCTTGTCGATCATGGCGAAGGTGGCTTCCTTGGCCTTCGGCGGATCGAACCAGCTGTTGATGAAGGTGACGGTGAATTCCACCTTCGGGTTCACTTCCTTCGCGCCGGCCATGAAGGCGTGCATCAGGCGGTTGACCTCGGGGATCGGGAAGCCGCCGACCATGCCGATCTTGTTCGTCTTCGTCATGCCGCCCGCGATCATGCCGGTCAGGTAGGCGGGCTCCTGGATGTAGTTGTCGAACACGCTGAAGTTCGGCGCCTGGGGCTTGCCCGAGGAGCCCATCACGAAGGCCGTCTTGGGGAAGTCCTTGGCCACCTTGCGGGCGGCGGATTCCACGCCGAACACCTCGCCGAAGATCAGCTGGTTGCCGCCGTTGGCGTACTCGCGCATCACGCGCTCGTAGTCGGCATTGGCCACGTTCTCGCTGCTCTTGTACTCGATCTCGCCGCGCGCCTCGGCCGCCTTCAGCGCCTTGTGGATGCGGCTCACCCACTGCTGTTCATAGGGCACCGTGTAGATGCCCGCCACCTTGAGCCTGGCCTGGGCGAAGGCCGCCACGGGCGCGAGGCCCAGGGTGGCCGAGATGGCCAGGGAGGTGCAGAGCAGGCGGCCGGTGAAGAGGCGGCGGGTGGTCATCGCGGGTTCCTTGGGTCGAGAGAGAGAAGTGACGTAACGATAGGGTCGGCGGACTCAAGCAGGATGCATGCCACTTGGGCTGGGCGCCGGTCCCTTGTTTGGTGCCTTGGGTGTATAGCGGGTTTTTTACTCTGCGAGCAACGAGGCTATCCCTTGGTCGGGGCAGAGTTCAATTTTTTACAAAAAAATACGTTACTTGGCCTTCTTTCACTTAACTGAAACAAGCTGTTTGCACATAACATCGTTCCGTTCTAGGGAATCTGAAATAGTTCGGGGTGGGGGTTGAATGAACGGAAATAGCCGCGGAGCGGAGGCGGAAGCGCGCGCGCTGCCTACGGGGGCGCTCGATTTGAAAGAACAGCAGGACGCGGGAGAGGGGATGGCCTATGGCCCATTGCATGCCCTGTGCCTGGTCGCCCGGCTGCACCACATTGCCTGCGATCCTGCGACGCTGGCCCACCGGCTGGGGCTGGCGGCCAACGACCGCATCGGCACGCAGGAATTGCTGCAGGCCGCCAGGCTCATCGGCCTCAAGGCCAGGAAGGTCCGCACCAGCGCCGCGCGGCTGCCCCTCAGCCCGCTGCCCGCGATGGCGCTCGTGGCCGATGATGGGCCGCCCACGCGGCAATCCGGAACGGTCAAGGCCGTCGTGGTGGCGCAATGCGACGGCCAGCGGGTGCTGCTGCAGGACCCTTCCGGCGCTGGCGAGCAGGGCCGCCCGACCATCGAATCCGTGGAGGATTTCGCCAGGCGCTGGACGGGTGAGCTCATCCTGGTCTCCAGCCGTGCCAGCCTGGCGGGCGAGCTCGCCAAGTTCGATTTCTCCTGGTTCATTCCCAGCCTGGTCAAGCACCGCAAGCTGCTGGGCGAAGTGCTGTTCATCTCGCTGATGCTGCAGCTGTTCGCGCTGGTGAGCCCGCTTTTCTTCCAGGTCGTGATGGACAAGGTGCTGGTGCACCGGGGCCTCACCACGCTGGACGTGCTGGTTGCGGGGCTGGTCGTGGTGGTGGTCTTCGAGAGCCTGCTCAATGGATTGCGCAGCTACGTCTTCAGCCACACGACGAGCCGCATCGACGTGGAACTGGGCGCGCGCCTCTTCAGGCACCTGGTCCAGCTGCCCCTGGCCTACTTCCAGGCCCGGCGGGTGGGGGACTCCGTGGCGCGGGTGCGCGAGCTGGAGAACATCCGCAGTTTCCTCACGGGCAACGCGCTCACCGTGGTGCTCGACGTGCTGTTCTCCATCATCTTCATCGGCGTGATGCTGGTGTACAGCGTGCCGCTCACGCTCATCGTGCTGGTGAGCCTGCCGCTCTACGTGGGCTTGAGCCTGGCCGTCGTGCCCGTCCTGCGCAGGCGGCTCGACCACAAGTTCGCGCGCGGCGCTGAGAACCAGGCCATGCTGGTGGAGACCGTGACCGGCATCCAGACCGTGAAGGCGAGCGCGCTGGAGCCGTCCTTCGCGCGCCGCTGGGACAACCAGCTGGCGGCCTACGTCAGCGCGAGCTTCAAGACGCAGAACCTGGCGGCCTGGGCCCATGAGGGTGTCGGCCTGATCGGCAAGCTCGTCAACGCCGCCACGCTCTGGTACGGCGCCCACCTCGTGATGGACGGCGGGCTGACCGTGGGGCAGTTCGTGGCGTTCAACATGTTCGCCCAGCGGGTATCTCAGCCCATCATGCGCATGGCCCAGCTGTGGACGGACTTCCAGCAGACCGGCATCTCCATGGCCCGCCTGGGGGACATCCTCAACACCCGCACGGAAGTGCCGCCGAGCAGCGCGGCGCAACTGCCGCCCATCAAGGGCCGGGTCACGCTGGACGGCGTGCACTTCCGCTACCGCCCGGAAGCGCCCCCGGTGCTGCATGGCGTGGGCCTGGACATTCGCCCGGGCGAGGTGATCGGCATCGTGGGCCGCTCCGGCTCCGGCAAGAGCACGCTCACCAAGCTTGTGCAGCGCCTGTACGTGCCCGAGCAGGGCCGCATCCTCGTGGACGGCATCGACATCAGCCTGATCGATGCGGCCCAACTGCGCCGCCAGGTCGGCGTGGTGCTGCAGGAGAACCTGCTGTTCAACCGCAGCGTGCGCGAGAACATCGCCATCGCGGACCCGGCCGCGCCCATCGAGGCCGTGGTGCACTCTGCGCGCCTTGCCGGGGCCCACGACTTCATCAGCGAGTTGCCGGAGGGCTACGACACCATCGTCGGCGAGCAGGGTGCGGGCCTGTCGGGCGGGCAGCGCCAGCGCATCGCGATCGCCCGGGCGCTTTTCACCAACCCGCGCATCCTCATCCTCGACGAAGCCACCAGCGCGCTCGACTACGAAAGCGAGGCGATCGTGCAGCGCAACATGGCGCACATCTGCCAGGGCCGCACGGTGATCATCATCGCCCACCGGCTCTCGGCCGTGCGGCATTCGCACCGCATCATCGTCATGGACAAGGGCCGCATCGTCGAAGCCGGCCCCCACGATGCGCTCATCCAGCGGCCGCAGGGCCTGTACGCGCACCTCTGGCGCATGCAGGGAGGCGGAGCGGGCAACGTGCCGCCGCTGCAGCCTGGCGCGCAGACAGTGCAGGGAGCGGCAGCATGAGCGCGGGCACCCCGGTGCACAGCGCCAACGAGCCGGCCATCCCCCACGAACCCGCCCACACTCCGGCCCCCAGGCATCCCGCCAGCGAACTGCTGGCGCGCTACCGGGACATCCTGCGCGTGGCCTGGGCGCATCGCCACGAGCTTGCCGGGCCGCGCCGGCTGGCCGACGAACAGGCGTTCCTGCCGGCAGCCTTGAGCCTGCAGGAAACCCCCGTCCATCCCGCACCGCGGCGCCTCGCCTGGGCACTCATCGCGCTCTTCCTCATCGCACTCGCCTGGTCCATCTTCGGCAAGATCGACATCGTTGCCGTCGCGTCCGGCCGCGTCATCGTGAGCGACCGCACCAAGCTCGTGCAGCCGCTGGAAAACAGCGTCATCCGGCGCATCCTGGTGCGCGAGGGCGACCACGTGGAGGCGGGGCAGGCCCTGGTGCAGCTCGACCCCACGGCAGCGCAGGCCGACAAGACCAGCTTCGACGAAACCCGGCGCTCGGCGCAATCCGAATGGCTGCGCACGCGCGTGCTGGGAGACCTGGTGTCGCGCGCGGCCCGGGGAGACGGTGGCCTGCGTGGCTCGGAAGCTGCGCTGCCCAAGGCGCTGGTGCCCAAGGAATGGAGCCCCGAGGATGCGGACAACGCCCGGGCCCAGCTGGCCGCCGAGTGGAGCGACGTCACGGCCCGCCTCTCGAAGTTCGCGGCCGAGCGGGCGCGCCGCGAAGCGGAGATCGCCACCGTGCGCGCCATGATCGACAAGCTCGAGGCCACCCTGCCCATCGTGCGGCAGCGCGAGCGCGACTTCCAGGCGCTGGCGGACCAGGGGTTCATGTCCGGCCACGCCAACCAGGACCGCATGCGCGAGCGCATCGAGCTCGAACGCGACCTGGGCACGCAGCAGGCGCGGCTGCGCGAGGCGCAGGCGGCCCTGCAGGAAACGCAGCAGACGCGGGATGCCTACCTGGCCGAGACCCGGCGCACCTTGAGCGAGCGGCAGTCCCAGGCCGAACTCAAGCGGCTGCAGAGCGCGCAGGAATGGAACAAGGCCGCATTGCGGGAGCGTCTGGCGACCCTGGTGGCGCCCGTGAGCGGCACCGTGCAGCAACTGGCCGCGCACACCGAGGGCGGCGTGGTGACCGAAGCGCAGGCGCTCATGGTCATCGTGCCCGACGGGGCGCACGTGAGCGCCGAGGTCACCCTGGAGAACAAGGACATCGGCTTCGTGGAGCCTGGCCAGGACGTGACGATCAAGCTGGAGACCTTCCCCTTCACGCGCTACGGCACGGTGCCCGCGCATGTGGAAACCGTCACGCGCGATGCCGTCAACGACGAGAAGCGCGGAGCGATCTTCCCGGCGCTGCTCAAGCTCGAACAGGCGTTCATCAACGTGGACGGCAAGGACATCAAGCTCGCGCCGGGCATGAACCTGACAGCGGAGATCAAGACGGGCCAGCGCCGGGTCATCGAGTACCTGCTGAGCCCGATCCAGAAGGCGGGCAACGAGAGCCTGCGCGAGCGCTGATCGATCGATCAACCAATCGATCAATAAATAAATAACGAAAGAAAGAAGGGATGAAGAGCATGAACCAGGAAAGCTTGGAGAACGCCATTGCGGCCGTATTGCGTGCGGCTCATGTGCGCGACACGACGGGCGATGAGGACGACACCACGGCGCGCGGCACTGCCGGAGCAGTGGGACGGCATGGATCACTGCGCGACGCACTCGCTGCGGCGGTCGCCGCATGGCCGCAGGCCTCCGGCTGGCCATCGATCCGGGACGTTGAAGTGGCGCAAGTCAAACCCATCGCTTTGTCGGACGCCATCGACGACGGATGGGCAAGCACGCGGCCGACGCTGTTCCAGCCCGAAGGAATCGAAGAGGGGCAGGCGGGCGTGTACGAAACCAAGCCTTGGAAACTTGAGTTGGGAGACGACGCCTATCCGGCTGCTACGGGGACGGCGAATGTTGGAGCCGATCTCGCAAAGGCATTGATGGGCGCTGCGGCTGGCGCTGGTGGGGCTGGCAGTTCTGCGCTCACCGCTGCACTGAACGGGGCGACTTCCACGGTGGGCGGCTCAGCAGGTCTGGAGGGCAGCGTGCAGCAATTGGTGCAGGCGATGGCAGGGTTCTCGCCGCAGGGTGCGGGGCAGATGACTCCAGGTGCTTCGCTGCCTGATCTGACGATTTCGTTGATCGCGAACCCGCAGATTTAGGTAACCGCTCTTACTTGTTCGGCAGAAGCTCGTGGTACGCCGGCGATTGGGCGGCTGGGGATATCGCGACCGATCAACTCTGATTCCAATTATGGTGAATCGGAAGTGAGCATTATTGGCCAAAAAGCCAGCCCATCCAGGGCTGGCATGAAGGTGGCAAATCACCTATAAAGTATTCAGGCTCGGGATGGAAAATTATGCTGAACAGCGCTTATATTTTTCTGTCAGTATTGTGATTAAATTCGATCTGTAAGAGTTTGCGTTGGCCGTGCAAGTTATTCACATAATGGAATGATCTCTGGAAAATAAGGTTATTAAATGATTTTTAAAATCCTCTACTTTGTTGCTTCAGCTTTGATTTTTCTATTGCTATGTGTGCCAAATTTTCAAAAGTTCAGAAATGAAAGGTCACTTTTTTCCAACCTTTTGGAGATGCAGAGAAGCGGTGTTAAAGGCTCTTTTCTTATGATGGTTGCCTTTGTTAATTTGATTTTTTCTGTTTTGCTCTTTGTTTTTAAATCGGAGTGAGCTGGCATGTCTTTTGTTGATATTATTGCGGTCGTGCCTACTGTGGCTGACAATGGTGGTGCGATATCCGATGCTTTTTCGGGTGAGACGACGGGGAGCATTGCAGCGCCGGGGCTCGCGGCTGGGAATATTGTGGCTGCAATTTCTGCTCCATTCATCGGCCTAACGGTAAGTGGGCAGATGTCAGGAATTTTGGCTGGATTCACTATTATTAAAATTTCCGCCGAGCTCAGCCATGATGTGCCGCCGGGTAGTATAGGTTTGGGCGATATTATCCAAGTCGTGGCTGGGGCGGTAACTGTGACAGCAGCAGTTGCGGCAGCTACTACAGGTGTTGTGGCAGCGGCTCCTCTGTTGGGAGTTTTGGGATTAACTGCCGCAGTGGCTCAACTTGTGGCAAATCAGAATGGTTATACCGCAGATAGCGTTATAAATGCTATTTCTCCTTCTACAAACAGAAAATACCTTGAGGCGCGTAACTGGACGCCCCCACGCGACCCCCTGGTCCTGGACCTGGACGGCGACGGCATAGAAGCCATCGGCATCGACCCCACCCGCCCCATCCTCTTCGACCACGACGGCGACGGCACCAGGAATGCCACGGGTTGGATCAAGGGCGACGACGGCATCGTGGTGCTGGACCGCAACGGCAACGGCCTGATCGATTCGGGGCGTGAGCTGTTCGGCGACCAGACGCTGCGCGAGGGGGCGCAGGCAGGCCAGGGCATGTTCTATGCCAACGGCTATGAAGCCCTGGCAGGGCAGGACGGCAATGGCGACGGCGTGATCGACGCGGCAGACACGGCCTACGGCCAGTTGCGGATCTGGAAGGACGTGAACCAGGACGGCATCAGCCAGGCGGGCGAGTTGCACACGCTGTCCGACCTGGGCATCGCGCGCCTCAACGTCAAGGGCCAGCGCAGCAGCATCGACCTGGGCAACGGCAACACCCAGCCCTGGAGCGGCAGCTTCACGCGCATGGACGGCAGCCAGGGCATGAGCGGCGTGGCAGAAGTCTCGGGCAGCCTGCTGCTGGCCAGCAACAATTTCTATCGGGAATTCCCCGACGACCCGGTGCCGACCGCTGCGGCGAAAGCCTTGCCGCAAATGGGCGGTGCGGGCTGGGTGCGCGACCTGCGCGAAGCCATGAGCCTGGGCAGCGACAAGTCGCAGGCGCTGCAGGAGAAGGTGCAGGCCTTTGCGGCGGGCACGACGCGCGACGCGCAGATGGCGGCAGTCGATGGGCTGATCACCGAGTGGGCGCGGTCTTCGGGCAAGCTCGTGGAGACCTTGCGCTTCCACAGCCTGTATTTCGATGCGGCCACGCACCAGTGGGACATCGCCACGCCCGACACGCCCATCGACCCACGCCACCTGCCCGGCACGGAAGGCACGTTGTCGGTGGACATGCCCGATGTGGGAACGCTGTGGACGGATCCGGCGACGGGGCAGCAAAGGCCGCTGACGGAAGAAGACCGGACGGCGCTGTACAAGAAGCTCAATGCGCTGGAGGTGTTCAACGGCACGCGCTTCGTGACCTTCGACCGCAACGTGCGTCCGGATTCCAGCGAAGGCAGTGGTGGCACGCCGGTAGGCGGCAGTTCGGGCAGTGGCAGCGGGGGCGGAGGCAGTGGCGCGGAAGCCGACCTGACCTACCGGGTGTCCGCCCGCCTTTCCACGACCCAGCTGGAACTGCTGGCCCAGAGCTATGAGCAGTTGCGCGAGAGCGTGTATGCGGCGCTGGTGACGCAGACGCGGCTCAGGCCGTACCTGGACAGCGTGGAACTGGTAGTGGACGAGAAGGGAATTCGCTTCGACACGTCGGCGCTGTCGTCGATGCTGGAGGCGAAGAAGGGTGCCAGCGAGCGCGATGCCATCATCGATCTGGTGGAGTTGAACCGGTACCAGGGCAAGTTGCTCGATGCCGTGGGGGTCGACTCCCTGGGGTTGTTATCTGGGTGGGTGCAGGCACTACCTGCGGATTCGCCGGTGCGGTCCGAATTGCAGGGGCTGCGCGTGTTTCTCTCGTCGGTGAACGCGGGGACTCAACTCGATGATATTTATCTGGGTGGGGCGTCGAGCGATCATTTTGCTGGCGGAAACGGAGACGACCGCCTGCATGGAGGAGCGGGTGACGATGTGCTGCAAGGAGAAGGTGGGGACGACCGCCTCTCTGGTGGGGTCGGCAATGACAACTTGTGGGGCGGCGCTGGCAACGACACGCTGCTGGGCGAGGACGGCAACGATGGGCTCTATGGCGAAGCCGGCGACGATGTGCTCGACGGAGGTGCGGGCAACGACTTCCTGGACGGCGGCGCGGGGGCCAACACCTACCGCTTCGG
>NZ_JMKU01000025.1 GCF_000687165.1 Paracidovorax oryzae ATCC 19882
GGCTGGGTGTGGAAGGCGTGCAAGCGCTTAAGCTAACCAGTACTAATTGCTCGTGCGGCTTGACCCTATAACTTTGACAACACCGTCAAGGTTGTTATGCCAAGTGACGCAATCAAAACCAAAAGCTGATTTGCTCTATGAATTCGCCGTCCTGACCACAAACCAGGACAGCAACCCTTTATGCCTGATGACCATAGCAAGTTGGTCCCACTCCTTCCCATCCCGAACAGGACAGTGAAACGACTTTGCGCCGATGATAGTGCGGGTTCCCGTGTGAAAGTAGGTCATCGTCAGGCTCCTACAGCCCAAGCCGCCCTCAGATCCTCACCGGTCTGGGGGCGTTTTGCTTTTTGCATTCAAGTCGCTGCGTTTTACGCGCGTGGCAGCCGCTGCACGTCGCAATGACGTGAAATCCGTTTTTGGGCGGCCCAACAGTTCTCCCCTTGTGATTCGTGGCGGTCTTCGTCCCGGCTTGGCGCGTGTGCTTGCGAGGATCTGGCGCATCCGCAACGGGCTTTGGTGAGGGCTACGGTACGATTGACGTGCACGTCAACGTAAGGCGAAGCGCACGTTCTGCTGTCTCCACTTCCTGTTGTCCCTCTCCATGGCCGTCACCTACACCATCAGCGATCTCGCCAAAGAGTTCGACCTCACGACGCGTGCGATGCGCTTCTATGAAGACATGGGGCTGCTCCAGCCCGAGCGTTCCGGGCCAGGAGGCCGCACGCGTATCTACTCTGCCAGGGACCGCACGCGACTGCGATTGACGCTGCGTGCGAAACGTCTGGGCCTCTCGCTGGCGGAGGCCAAATCCATCATCGACCTGTATGACAGCCCCAGGGATACCGGCGTGCAGCTGAGAAAGTTCCTGGATGTGCTGGCGAGCCATCGGCAGCAATTGGAAGAACAGATGGCGGACCTGCAGGCCAACCTCGACGAGATCCGGGAACACGAAAGAGAGGCGCGATCGCTGCTCTCCAAGGTGGAGAAATCCAGCAAGAGCCGGAATGCTCCATAATTGACGTTTACGTAAACGTCATTGCTCCTGCCGTGCAGCCTGCTGTGGCCGCAGGCGCGCCCAAGGCAGCTTTGCAACCCTTCAAGGAGACAACCCTATGAGCATTTCCTCGTTGCCCGGACTGAACTTTCAATTGGGTGAAGACATCGACGCGCTGCGCGATGCCGTGCGGGAGTTCGCGCAGGCCGAGATTGCGCCCCGCGCCGGAGAGATCGATCGGGACGATCAGTTTCCGATGGATCTCTGGCGCAAGATGGGCGAGCTGGGAGTGCTGGGCATCACGGTCTCCGAAGCCTATGGCGGTGCGCAGATGGGCTACCTTGCCCACATGGTGGCGATGGAGGAGATTTCCCGCGCCAGCGCGTCGGTGGGGCTCTCCTACGGTGCCCACAGCAATCTGTGCGTGAACCAGATCCACCGCAACGGCTCGGAGGAGCAAAAGCGCAAGTACCTGCCGAAGCTGGTGTCCGGCGAGCATGTCGGCGCCCTGGCCATGAGCGAACCTGGCGCGGGTTCGGATGTCATCAGCATGAAGCTCCGGGCCGAAGACAAGGGCGGTTATTACCTGCTCAACGGCAGCAAGATGTGGATTACGAACGGCCCGGATGCCGATACGCAGGTGGTCTATGCCAAGACGGAGCCGGAACTGGGGGCGCGCGGCGTCACCGCCTTCCTGATCGAGAAAGGCATGAAGGGCTTCAGCATTGCGCAGAAGCTCGACAAGCTGGGCATGCGCGGCAGCCACACCGGGGAGCTGGTGTTCGAGAACGTGGAGGTGCCAGCCTCCCAGGTGCTTGGCCAGGTGAACGGCGGCGCGAAGGTGCTCATGAGCGGGCTGGACTACGAGCGCGCAGTGCTCACCGGTGGTCCGCTGGGCATCATGCAGTCCGTGATGGACAACGTGGTGCCCTACATCCATGACCGCAGGCAGTTCGGCCAGAGCATCGGCGAGTTCCAGCTCATCCAGGGCAAGGTGGCGGACATGTACACGGTGCTCCAGGCGGGGCGCTCCTTTGCCTACACCGTGGCGAAGAACCTGGACATGCTCGGCACGGAGCACGTCCGGCAGGTGCGCAAGGACTGCGCCTCGGTCATCCTGTGGTGCGCGGAGAAGGCGACATGGATGGCCGGCGAGGGCATCCAGATCTTCGGTGGCAACGGATACATCAACGAGTACCCGCTCGGCCGCCTCTGGCGGGATGCGAAACTCTACGAGATCGGCGCCGGCACCAGCGAGATCCGCCGCATGCTGATCGGCCGGGAACTGTTCGCCGAGACCGCCTGACTTTTGTACAACGCTCCAGAAAGAAGCCTGATGACCGCTCCCAGCATCGATGAACTGTTCGTCCACAACCGCGCGTGGGCCGCACAGATGGAACGGGAGCGCCCGGGCTTTTTCACGGAGCTGATGGCGCAGCAGAAGCCCCGGTACATGTGGGTGGGCTGCTCGGACAGCCGGGTGCCGGCCAACCAGATCACGGGGCTGGAGCCGGGGGAGGTGTTCGTGCACCGGAACGTAGCGAACGTGGTGGTGCCCACGGACCTGAACTGCCTCTCGACCATCCAGTACGCGGTGGACCAGTTGCTGGTGGAGCACCTGATGGTCGTGGGCCATTACGGCTGCGGCGGCGTGCGCGCGGCGCTGGAAGGCGTTCGCGTGGGGCTGGCCGACAACTGGATACGCCATGTGAAGGATGTCCGGGACCGCCACAAGGAGTTGATCGCCGCCACGCCGGCGGAGTTGCAGCTCGACGTCCTGTGCGAGCTCAATGCCATCGAGCAGGTGGTGAACGTGGCACAGACGACGGTGATGGCCGATGCCTGGGGCCGGGGGCAGAAGGTGACGCTGCACGGCTGGTGCTACGGCCTCAAGGACGGGCTGATCAATAACCTCCACATGACGGTGTCGGGCATCCAGGGACTGGATTCCGTGTACAAGGCGGCGATCCAGGGCGTGGCCAACCGCCTGCGGGGATAGGCCACCACCTTCCGGCAACGTGTCGATGGAGCAACCAGCCATGTTCCCACGGCGTCTCGATTCTCCGGCCGCATACGGCATCGCGCAGGCGATGATGGACGGCTTCAATCGCCATTACCGGCTGTTCCGTGCCGAGTCGGCGCGCGCGAAGCATCGCTTCGAGACGTCCGACTGGTCGAGCCAGCAACGCGCGCAGCGCGAGCGCATCGAGTTCTACGACCTGCGCGTGAAGGAGTGCGTGCGCAGGCTCGAGAAGGAGTTTTCCGCGGGGGCGCAGCCGATGGACGTGTGGTACCAGGTGAAGCTCCATTACATCGGCCTGCTGGTGGGGCACCGGCAGCCCGAGCTGGCCGAGACGTTCTTCAACTCGGTCACGACCAAGATCCTGCACCGCACGCACTTCCACAACGACTTCATTTTCGTGCGGCCGGCCATCAGCACGGAGTATCTGGAGAACGACGAGCCCGGGGCGCGGCCGACCTACCGGGCCTACTACCCTTCGCCGGAGACGCTGCAGGAGACGCTGGTGCGCGTCGTGGACAACTTCCAGCTGCAGGGCGAATTCGAGGATCTGGCGCGCGACGCAGCGCGCGTGGCGGAGGTGATGCGCCCCCGGCTCGGGCCGGCGAAGTGGCGCGCGAATTTCCAGATCCAGGTGTTGTCCAGCCTGTTCTACCGCAACAAGGGCGCGTACGTGGTGGGCAAGGTGATCAACGGATTCCAGGAACTCGCTTTCGCGCTGCCCATCCTGCACGGCACCGATGGCCGCTACGTGATCGACGCGGCGCTGTTCGGCGAGGACGACCTGCAGATGCTGTTCAGCTTCGCCCGGGCCTATTTCATGGTGGACATGGAGATTCCGAGCGCGTATGTGCAGTTCCTGCGCAGCCTGATGCCCCGCAAGCCGCGGGCGGAGCTCTACAACGCCCTGGGGCTGGCCAAGCAGGGCAAGACGCTCTTCTACCGGGACTTCCTGCACCACCTGCGCTATTCGAGCGATCGTTTCCGCATCGCGCCGGGTATCAAGGGGATGGTGATGCTGGTGTTCGACCTGCCGTCGTTCCCGTTCGTGTTCAAGGTCATCAAGGACTACTACCCGCCGCAGAAGGACACCACGCGGGAGCAGATCAAGGGCAAGTACCTGCTGGTGAAGCAGCATGACCGGGTGGGGCGCATGGCGGACACGCTGGAATACAGCGAGGTGGCTTTCCCGCGCGAGCGTTTCGAGGACGATCTGATCGCCGAGATCGAGAAGTTCGCGCCCAGCCAGCTGGAGATCAGCGACCGCGACGGCGACGGGAATGTCGAGGTGATCCTCAAGCATGTGTACATCGAGCGGCGCATGATTCCCCTGAACATCTATCTGCAGGAGGCGTTCGATGCCGGTCCGCACGACGTGCGCGCGCGGCAGCAGATGGAGCGCAGCGTTGTCGAGTACGGCAATGCGATCAAGGACCTCGTGGCGGCCAACATCTTTCCCGGCGACATGCTCTGGAAGAACTTCGGCGTCACCCGCAACGGCAAGGTCGTTTTCTACGACTACGACGAGATCGAATACCTCACCGATTGCCATTTCCGCAAAGTGCCGGCCCCGCGCAATGAAGAAGACGAGCTTTCGGGCGAGGTCTGGTGGGCCGTGGGACCGCGCGACGTGTTTCCCGAAACCTTCGGCCCTTTCCTGCTGGGCAACGATGCCGTGCGGGAGGTGTTCATGCGCCACCATGCGGACCTGCTCGATCCGGTCTTCTGGCAGTCGCACAAGGAGCGCATACAGGCCGGGCACATGTACGACGTATTTCCTTATGACCCCGAGCGGCGCTTCGGCGTCGGCTCGGGCACCGGCTCGCCGGCCTGACTCCCATGCCGCGCGGCGCGGCCGGGCCTGCCCGCTGTGCCGTTCTTCCCTGACCCGTACCCAGACATTTCACAGGAGACTCCGAATGCAGCAAGATCCCATCGTCATCATCGGTGCCGCACGCACGCCCATGGGGGCTTTCCAGGGCGATTTCTCGGGCCTGGCCGCCCATGACCTGGGAGGCGTGGCGATCCGGGCGGCCGTGGAGCGCGCGGGCATCGCGCCGGAGAGCGTCGGCGAAGTGCTGTTCGGCAATTGCCTGATGGCGGGGCAGGGGCAGGCGCCGGCCCGCCAGGCCGGGTTCAAGGGCGGGCTGCCCAAGAGCGCCGGAGCCGTCACGCTGAGCAAGATGTGCGGCTCGGGCATGAAGGCCGCGATGTTCGCGCACGACATGCTCCTCGCAGGGACGCACGAGGTGATCGTGGCCGGCGGGATGGAGAGCATGACGAATGCGCCCTATCTGCTGCAGAAGGGCCGCGGCGGCTACCGGCTGGGCCACGACCGCATCTTCGACCACATGATGCTCGACGGGCTGGAGGACGCCTACGAGCCTGGACGCTCGATGGGGACGTTCGGCGAGGACTGTGCGGCGAAGTATGGATTCACCCGCGAGCAGCAGGATGCATTCGCCGTGGCGAGCGTGCAGCGCGCGAAGGCGGCGACGGAGTCCGGCGCCTTCGCGGCGGAGATTGCCCCGGTAACTGTGAAGACGCGTGCCGGCGAGACGGTGGTGTCGGTGGACGAGGGGCCGGGCAAGGTGCGGCTGGACAAGATTCCGACGCTCAAGCCGGCGTTCAAGAAGGACGGGACCATCACCGCGGCATCGAGCTCGAGCATCAACGACGGCGCAGCGGCGCTGGTGATGGTGCGCGAGTCCACGGCCCGTCGCCTCGGCGCCGTGCCGATCGCGCGCATCGCGGGCCATGCCATGCATGCGCAGGAGCCCAATTGGTTCACTACCGCGCCCGTGGGCGCCACGCAGAAGGCGCTGGCCCAGGCCGGCTGGAGCGTGCAGGACGTGGACCTCTGGGAGGTGAACGAAGCCTTTGCAGTGGTGCCCATGGCGCTCATGAAGGAGCTGGACGTGGCGCACGACATCGTGAACGTGAACGGCGGGGCCTGTGCGCTGGGGCACCCGATCGGCGCGAGCGGGGCCCGCATCATCGTGACCCTGATCCATGCGTTGAAGGCGCGCGGCAAGCGGCGCGGGCTGGCCACGCTGTGCATCGGCGGTGGCGAAGGCACGGCCATGGCGATCGAGCTGGTGTGAACGCGTCCGTGCCGGAGGATCGCTCCCGCCATCCGGTGCTGGTGATCGGGGCGTCGCGGGGCATCGGCCTGGAGTTCGTGCGCCAGTACCGCGAGGCGGGGCGGCGCGTGATCGCGACGGTGCGCGATGAGGCCGGACGCGCACGCGTGGGCGCGCTGGGCGCCGAGGTGCTGACGGTGGATGTCGCCCTGCCGGCCAGCGTGAGCGGCCTGGCCTGGCAGCTCGATGGCGAGAAGATCGGCCTGGCGCTGTATGTGGCCGGCGTGATCCGCCGCCCTGGAGCGCTCACGCCGCCGACGCAGGAGGATTTCGATGCAGTGATGCATACCAACGTGCTCGGCGCGATGCAGGCGCTGCCACAGGTGGCGCCCCTGGTGTCGGAAGCCCGTGGCGTGTTCGCGTTCCTCTCGTCCTCGATGTCGCTGATCGGCAGTGTGCCCAACAGCGGGTCGTGGCTGTACCGCACGAGCAAGGCCGCGCTGAACATGGCCGTGGCGGCCGCGCAGCACGACTATCCCCAGGCGACGCTCGTCACGCTGGACCCGGGCTGGGTGCGTACGGACATGGGTGGGGCGGGCGGCGCGCTGGAGGTGGCGGAGAGTGTCGAGCGCATGCGAGCCGTGCTGGGGAGCGTCACCCCGGGTGACCGGGGGCGGTTGCTGCACCACGATGGGAGAAGGGCGATGCAATGGTGAGTGCCGGCCCTGGCGGGATGGCGGAGGTGGCCGCGTGAGCGCGCCGGTGTCCCATGGGGACAATCGCTTCAATCTGCTCCGGCTGGCGGCTGCCGTCGCGGTGCTGCTGTCGCATGGCGAGTTCCTCTACCGCTTAACGCTGCCGGTTCCGTTCCCTGGGCACACCCTGGGTTCGCTGGCCGTCTATTGCTTCTTCTTCATCAGCGGATACCTGGTTTTCCAAAGCTGGGAGCGGGAGCCTGCGCTGGGTGTTTTCTGGGTGAAGCGCGTGGCGCGCATCTTTCCTGGATTGGTCGTCGCGAGCGCGTTTTCCGTATGCGTGGTGGGTTGGGCGATGACGCGGTTGCCGACCACGGAATATTGGACGCACCCAGGCACGTGGCTCAATTTCTTCAACAATGCGGCGGGCATCGCGACGGTGCAGGTGCTGCCCGGCGTGTTCGAATCCAATCCTTTTGCCCGGGCGGTGAACGGCTCGCTGTGGTCGATCCGCTATGAGCTGCTCATGTACTTGTTGCTGTCGGTGGCTGGCGTGGCGGGAGGGCTGCGGCGGCGCTGGATCTTTCCGGTGGCGGCGCTGGGGATGGCGGCATGGTGGTTTCTGGCCCGCCGCATGGGCGCCGGTGTTGCGGGGCCTGCCTGGCTGTCCGAGTTGTTCGGCGCGTCCGAGGTGTCCGCGCTCGGCGTGCTGTTCCTGCTGGGCTGCTCCTGCGCGGCGTACCGGGTGCGCACCCATGCGTGGATGTGGGTCGCAGCCGCCTGCGGTGCATGGATTGCGTCCGTCGCCACCGGAGCGGGGAAGGTGCAGATGGGGGTCTGGGCGATGGTGGCGGCCGGCACGTTCTGGCTGGCCCACGCCGGAGTGCGCCGCTGGCGATGGAACGGTTTCCCGCGCGAGGATTTCTCGTATGGCGTCTATATCTATGCCTTCCCGATCCAGCAGGCGATGACGGAAATATGCCTGCGCCGAGGGTGGGGCTTGGCTGTCTGCCTCGCGCTGTCCCTGGCGCTGACTTTCGCCATGGCCGCTTTTTCTTGGTACTGCGTGGAAAAGCCCGGCATATGGCAAGGTCGCCGCTTGGTGAGCTGGTTGCGCGGCGCCCGGCGGCCGGACATCCACCGTCCGGCGCAATGAAGATGGGATGCTGTATCCGGCCGGCACCGTCCTTTTTTCTTTCTAACGATATGGAGACAAGCACATGCTGTTGACGCAGGACCAGGAGATGATCCGCGACGCGGTGCGCGATTTCGCGCAGACGGAGTTGTGGCCGCATGCGGCCCGCTGGGACAAGGAGCACCTGTTTCCCCGCGATGCGCACCGGGGCCTTGCAGCCCTGGGGGCATATGGCATCTGCGTGCCGGAGGAGCACGGCGGCGCCGGGCTGGATTACCTGTCGCTGGCGCTGGTGCTGGAGGAGATCGCGGCGGGTGACGGCGGCACGAGCACGGCGATCAGCGTGACCAACTGCCCGGTCAATGCGATCCTGATGCGCTACGGCAGCGAGGCGCAGAAGCGCCGGTGGCTCGAGCCACTGGCACGCGGCGAGATGCTGGGGGCTTTCTGCCTGACCGAGCCCCATGTCGGCTCGGATGCCTCGGCGCTGCGTACCACGGCAGTGCGGCAGGGGGACGAGTACGTCATCGACGGCGTGAAGCAGTTCATCACGAGCGGCAGGAACGGGCAGGTGGCGATCGTGATCGCGGTGACCGACCGCGCCGCCGGCAAGCGCGGCATGAGCGCGTTCATCGTGCCCACCGATGCGCCCGGCTACGTCGTGGCGCGGCTGGAGGACAAGCTGGGCCAGCACAGCAGCGATACGGCGCAGATCCTTTTCGAGGGATGCCGCATTCCGGTGGAGAACCGGATCGGCGCCGAGGGCGAGGGCTACAAGATCGCGCTGGGTGCCCTGGAAGGAGGGCGCATCGGCATCGCGGCGCAGAGCGTGGGCATGGCGCGCAGCGCCTTCGACGTGGCCGTGCAGTATGCGAAGGAGCGCGAGAGTTTCGGCCAGCCGATCTTCCAGCACCAGGCCGTGGGATTCCGGCTGGCCGATTGCGCGACGCAGCTCGAAGCCGCCCGCCAGCTGATCTGGCACGCGGCGGCCCTGCGGGATGCGGGGCGCCCCTGCCTGAAGGAGGCCGCCATGGCCAAGCTGTTCGCGAGCGAGATGGCCGAGCGTGTGTGCAGTGCAGCCATACAGACGCTGGGCGGCTACGGGGTGGTGAATGACTTTCCCGTGGAGCGCATCTATCGCGATGTGCGGGTGTGCCAGATCTACGAGGGCACCAGCGACGTGCAGAAGATCCTCATCACCCGCGCGCTGGCCTGAGCGCGGATTGCGGGAGCCGCGATGCGTGGCGGTGCGCTGTTCACGCGCGGTCCGCGATGCCTCCGCCACCGGCGCTGCTGCGCTCGCGCAGCACCACGGTGATCTGGCCGTTGGTCTCGATGGTCGCGCGCTCCACTTCGTGCAGGTGCAGGCAGCCGCCGGCGCGCAGTGCGGCGGCGAGGTCTTCCGCGGACAGCAGTTCCCGGCGCATGAGGAGCCGGTCCACGCGGCCGTTGTCCACCAGGGTCTGTGGACGGCCGTCCACCAGGTGGGCGAGCCGCGGGAAACGGAAGGTGGCCCGGGCCAGCACCACGTGGCAGCAGATAAGCGTGAGTGCCGAGATGAGCCCGCCGATCAGCGAGTTGTCGCCTGCATTCATGGAGTTCTGCACCGCATTCGACAGGATGAGCAGCAGCACGAGGTCGAACGGCGCGAACTGACCTGTCTGGCGCTTGCCCGTGAGCCGCAGGAACGTCAGCAGGAATGCATACACCACCACGCCGCGCAGGATGAATTCCCACCATGGCACGCTCAGAGCCCACATTGTCGATCTCCAGGAAAAGAAGGGGCCCGCCATGCGTGCCGGCCCGCCCGGGAGTGTGCCATTGGTCGCGGATGGGCGGGCATCTGCAAGAATGCGTCCCCGTTCCCATGCCGGTGGTCGCCGTGTCCCGTTCCTCCTCTCCCCCTTCCGAGTGCCCCTGCGGGCGGCTTTCCAGCCGGCGCACGCCGCTGTCCTATGCGGCTTGCTGCGGCAGGTACATCGACCATCGGGACGCCTGCCCCGCGCCCGATGCCGAGAGCCTGATGCGGTCGCGCTACACCGCCTTCGTGCAGGGGAATGCGGACTACCTGCGCGCCACCTGGGCCGCGGAGCACCGGCCGCCATCGGTGGCGTTCGAGCCGGGCGTGCGCTGGCTCGGGCTCGAGGTGCGATCGCACCGTCCGCTGGGTGAGGACCGGGCCGAGGTGGAGTTCGTGGCCCGCCAGCGCGACGCGGGCGGGCGGGCCCACCGCCTGCACGAGCGGAGCCGCTTCGTGCGCGAGGGTGGGCGCTGGTTCTATGTGGATGGCGAGTTTCCGCGCGGCTGATGCCGGTCTGCTCCACCCCGGCTGGTCCTGATCGAGCCCCTTCATCCACTCATTGCCATACGATGCCCACTGCTCCTGACAGCCTGTATCCCGATGCGTGGCGCGACGACGGCAGCGATGACGCCCAGGCATCCGGTGCCGGGCTCGATCTGGCGGTGCGCCGCCGGTTGCTGGACTCGCTCGCATCGCGGGGAGGGACCTCCGAGATTCCTGCCCTCGTGATCCCCGGTGTGCTGACATGGCTGTACGCGCGCAACGGTGCCCCGGCCGTACACATGCTGGTGTGGTGGGGGAGTTTTCTCGTCGTCGTCTGCCTGCTGCTCTTCCTGCTGCGGCGCTTCCGCCGGGATGCCGCGTTGCCCGACCACGTGGTGGTCCCTCGCTGGGAAGGGGCTTTCCAGGCAATGGCGGCGGCGGATGGCGCGTGCTGGGCAGTTCCCATCCTGCTCACGCAAACTGCTCCGCTGGAATTCCGGTTGCTGACGTACCTCGTCATCTGCGCGGTGCTCGCGGTGGGGACCACTTTCCTGGCGCCGCATCCACGGGTGTTCTTTCCGTTCTTCGCGGCGATCTACGGGCCCACGCTGGCGGCCGCGGTCTGGTATTTTCCCGATCGCTGGCAGGCCATGCTGCCATTGACCGTGCTCTATGGCGGCGTGATCTTGCGGCATGCGTGGGGTTCGCGGCGCTTCGTCGTGCAGCAGGTCGAGATGGAGCGCCAGCGCCTGCAACTGGCCGAGCGCTACCTTGCCGCCAAGGAGCAGGCCGAGCGCGCACTGGAGGAGAAGAACCGCTTTCTTTCCACGGCCAGCCATGACCTGCGGCAGCCGCTGCATGCGATGGGGCTGCTGGTGGAGTCGGCGCAGCAGCGCAACGCCGACGCGCGGCTGGTGCCGGTGCTGGAGGGGATCCAGGACTGCGCCCGCTCGCTGACCTTCCTTTTCAATGCGCTGCTGGATCTGTCCCGGCTGGAGTCCGGGGCCTATGCCGTCGTCCAGGAGGATGTCTCCCTCGCTGAGGTATTGCGCGACGTGTCCACGGTGTTCGGTCCGGATGCACGCCATCGCGGCCTGCGGCTGGAGGTCCATCTGCCGCGGAATCGGCCGGCCATCGTGCGTGCCGATGCGGCGCTGCTGCGGCAGATGGTTTTCAACCTGGTGCAGAACGCACTGCGCTATACGCGCGCAGGTGGCGTGCTGATCGGCGCGCGGATGCGGCGGGGGGTCTGGCGCATCGAGGTCTGGGACACCGGCCCGGGCGTGCCGCCGGAAGACCGGCACCGCATCTATGCGCCCTTCTACCGGGGCGAGGCGCGCTGGACGCAGGAAGTCGCGGGCCATGGCCTGGGACTGTCGGTGGTGGCCCGGTCGGCGCGGCTGATCGATGCGGAGTACGGTTTCGAATCCCGGCCGGGACGCGGCTCTTGCTTCTGGCTGGTGGTGGAGGCGGTGGAAGCCGCACCGCGGAGCGCGAACTCCCCGGCGGCTTCGGCGGTGGTGCCGCTTCCCCCTTGGCAGCAGCGCCTGGGGTCGCTGTCGGGCAGTTGCCTGGTGGTGGAAGATGATCCGCAGGTGGCCCACGCCGTGGCGGAGCTGCTTCGGTCCTGGGGGCTGCATGTCGCGATGGCCGCGACGGGGGCGCAGGCCCTGGAGCACGCGGCGTCCGGCAGGGCACCGGATGTGGTGCTGTGCGATCAGCGCCTGGGCGGAGGCGAGAGCGGGTTCGACGTGCTGCGCGCGCTGCTCGAACGGTTTCCGTCCGCGCGCGGAGCGATGGTCAGCGGCGAATATGACGCCGCCCCGCTGGCGCAGGCCGAGGACGATGGCTATCTCGTTTTCCGCAAGCCGCTCGTACCGGAGGCGCTGCATTCCGTGCTGGCACGCTGGCTGGACGGGAAGTCCTGACGGCTGGCTGCAGGCGACGGAGAGGCCGAGCGGCACACGCCGTCCGGGTGATATCTGGCAGCAACGCGCTGCCGCTTCCTCGGATGTGCTGCCGGGTAACAAAAACCCCCCTCCGGTGGGGTACGGAAGCGGCCCCGTTCTTCCGACAATGCCTTGCGTCCGCTTTCTGCGGCGTTTCCACGGCAGGCCGTGCCGGTCGCTTCAGGGTGCCCGGGCCACGCGCGGCCTTGCCGTCCCTTTATGTGACAGACGGCGCATCGGGTACCGGCCCCGGCAGGCGTCAGGCCTGCATGCTGTAGATTCGAGTGTGCTTTGCGGCGCTCCAGGCGGGCGCCGCTTTTTTTGGTGCGCACCTTCAACGGATCTTTGCCATGCCCTCCGACGCCCTGTCGCTGCCCCCTTCCGCCCGGCCCCGGGCGCTTCCTCCGGTCGATGCCGTGCTCTTTGACTGCGACGGCGTGCTGGTGGACAGCGAGCCGATCACCCACCGCGTGCTGCGTGCCATGCTGGAGGAGTCCGGCTGGACGCTGACGATCGAGGAGTGCATGCGCATCTTCATCGGCAAGGCCGTGCGCAGCGAGGCTGCACGCATCGAGGCGGAGACGGGCCGTCCGCTGACGGACGGGTGGATGGCCCTTTTCTACGAGCGGCGCAATGCCGCCCTGGCTGCGGAGCTGGAGGCCATTCCGGGCGCGTTGCGGGCCGTGGAGGCCGCGCACGCCCATACGTCGGGGCGCATCGCCTGCGCATCCGGCGCCGACCGGCACAAGGTGGAGCTGCAGCTCTCGAAGGTGGGCCTGCTGTCGCACTTCCAGGGGCGCGTGTTCAGCGGGCACGAGATGCCCCGTACCAAGCCGGCTCCGGACGTGTACCTGGCCGCGGCCGCTGCGTTGGGGGTGCCGCCTGGCCGGTGCCTTGTCATCGAGGACACGGTGACGGGCGTCACGGCGGGCGTGGCTGCAGGGGCCACCGTGGTGGGCTACAGCCCTGCGGCCTGGGGCCACGATCCCGCCGAGGCCCTGCGGGCGGCCGGGGCCGTGCAGGTGATCGACGCGATGGACCTGCTGCCTGCATGCCTCGGCATGGGCTGAGGCGCGGGCGCCTGGCCGTGGCATTCACGGAGCTGTCGCATGGCGGGCGTAGCCTTGCCGGCTTCGCGCCCGCTTTCCTCCTGCCATGCCCTCCGCCCGCCTTCCGCTCCGCCTGGCCGTTCCGGCCCTGTTTCTTGCCCTGACGCTTGCTGCCTGCGGAGGCGGTGGTGGCGCGGGGCTCGCACCCGTGCCGTCTTCCGGTGCCTATGCCACCAAGACCGCCTACCAGCCCCGGCAGTCCTTGGACAGCTATGAGGCACCTCCGCCGGGCTTCTCGAAGGTGTATGCCGAACTGGTGGCGCGGCATGGTTCGCGGGGCCTGTCCAGCCTCAAGTACGACGATGCGGTGCTGAATCTGTGGACGCGCGCGCAGGCCGACGGGGCGCTCACGCCGCTGGGGCGCCAGCTCGGGCCGGATGTCGAGAAGATCATGCGGGCCAATTTCCTGCTGGGCTGGGGCGTCGATGGCATCGGCTCACCGGGCTACGGCAACCTGACCCAGGTGGGCATCGCCGAGCATCGCCAGTTGGCGGCGCGGCTGGTGCAGCGCGATGCCGAGCTGTTCAGCGGGCAGAGCTTCCAGGGGCGGCCCCGGCAGGTGGAAGTGCTGCATTCCGGGCAGGACCGGGCGGTGGACAGCTCGCAGTTCTTCGCAGCGTCCCTGGCTGCAGCCGCGCCTGCCGTGGCCGGAGCGATCGTACCTGCCGTGGTGGACCGCTACCAGCTCTATCCGCACAAGCTGTCGGCCACGGGCGATGCGGTGTCCGATGGCTCCGCCGTGCATGCGGCGGTGCTGGCCGCCAGCCTGGATTACCAGCGCTACGCGGCAGGCAAGGACGCCGCCGGCTACGGTGCGGAGGCTGCGGCCAAGGTGGCGGCGGCGCGTGCCACGCCCGAGGTGCGGGCCCATGCGAGGGCGGTGCTGGAGCGCGTGTTCACCGCGGCTTTCATCGACAGGCTGGATGCCGGCAGCTACAGCTTCTCCAACAATGGCACGCACACCTTCGCGAGCGCGGACGGCCGCTTCACGAGCACGCTGACCGGCGATGGCAAGACGAAGATCCAGGGCGTCGTGGACGCGGCAGCGCTGCTCTACGAGCTCTACATCATCGCGCCGGGCATGCGGCAGGAGACCGGCGGCGTGGATTTCGGTGCGTACATGCCCGCGGAGCATGCGCCGACCTTCGCGTACCTGCAGGACATCGACGACTTCTACGGAAAGGGCCCGGCCGCGACCGAGTATGGCGGCGTCACGACCCGCTTCACGCAGGCGCTGCTGCAGGACTTCTTCGACGAGGTGGGGCGCATTGCGCAGGGCCAGCTGGGGCGGGTGGCACGGCTGCGCTTCACCCATGCGGAAGTGATGATCCCGTTCGCCGCGCGCCTGGGACTGCGCAATGCGTCCACGCCCGTGCCGCGTGCGCAGACCTATGTCTATGCCGGCAATCCCTGGCGCGGCGAGGATGTCTCCCCGATGGCCACGAATGTGCAGTGGGACGTGGTGCGCGACGCGGGCGGCAAGGTCCTGGTGAAGATGCTGTTCAACGAGCAGGAGGTGGATTTCCCGGCGGCCTGCGAGGGGGCACGCTATGCGGGCGGCAGCCGGTATTACGAGTACGGCGGGCTGAGGCGCTGCTACGGCCTGTAGGCGCGCTGGTGCTGCCGGTAGGCGGTCGGGGACATCCCCGTCCACTGCCGGAAGGCGCGCATGAAGCTTTTCTCGCTGGCGAAGCCGGCCGCCTGGGCCACGGCCTTGACGGGCCGGTCCGTGCGCTGGAGGAGATCCCGCGCGCGCTGCTGGCGGGCCTCGTCCTTCAGGGCCTGCAGCGAGGCGCCTTCCTCCCGGAGCTGGCGGTGCAGGGTGCGGGGCGAGACGTGCAGTGCGGTGGCCAGCGTCTGTGCGCTGTGGGACAACTCCGGTGCGTGGGCCAGCGCCTGCCGCACGCGCTGCACCAGCAGGCGGTCGCGGCGGTACTGGCGCACGGTCAGCGGCAGGGCGCGTTGCAGCATCAGCCGCAGCGCGTCCTCGTCGCGCTGCAGGGGCAGGTCGAGGTAGCGGGCGTCGAACCGCAGCAGGGCCTGGGGGGCGCCGAAGCGCGGAGCCACCCCGAAGAGCAGCGGATAGACCGCGGCATGCGGCGGTGGCTGGAACGGAAAGGACGCGTCCAGCAGCGGCAGCCGGGAGTCGATGAACCAGCAGGCCAGCCCGAGGGCATTGCGCAGCACGGAGACGGTGCAGAACTCCCGCAGCACGCCCAGGCTGCGGTGCTCGGACAGCGACAGCGTGGCGGTATCGTCCCCGGCATCCAGGTGCAGGCCGATGTCTTCCGCGAGGAGCGCATGGTGGCGGCACCAGCGGCGCAGTGCGATGCCCAGCGTGGGTGAGCTGATGGAGGCCCGCGCCAGCATGCCGTAGCTGCCCCAGGGCAGGCGCCGGGAAAACCAGCCGAGGGCCTCGTCGTCGAGTTCGCGCATGGCGGCGGCGGACAACGCCTCCATCTGCAGGGCGGTGATGCGGGCCTGCGGATTCTGCAGGCTGCGTGGCGGGATTTGTGCCGCTGCGAGGGCATTGGCGGGGCTCATGCCGCGCTGGAAGTAGGCATGCACGATGGCGTCGACGAAGGCCATGGGAGTGGCTGCCACTGGCTGCGGCGCGGTGCTGGCAGGTGCCGGAGGCTCGGTCGTCATGCAGGAAGTGTGCGGCCCTGTGGCGTGAATTGCAACCTGTGTGGCCTGATTGGTGGCCCGGGCGGCGGCCCGGGGGCGTATGCTTGGTCCGTGCGGCCGTGCCCGCCGGCATGTTGCCCCGCATGTGCCGCGCACCGCCGGCCGCCGGTCCGCCAGAGACCGCATGACCAGGAGACAACTGCCGTGACCCAGCCGTCCGATCCGTCCGTCCTTTCGCCCGCCGCCAGCCATGTGCGCGGCGACACCCGCGTTCCCCTGATCGAGCAGACCCTGGGGGATTTCTTCGCAGGGATGGCGGAGCGCCATCCCGGCCGCGAAGCCCTGGTGAGCCGCCACCAGGAATTGCGTTACACCTACGCGGAACTGCATGCCGAGGTGCGTCGCCTTGCCGGCGCGCTGCTGGGGCTGGGCCTGCAGAAGGGCGACCGCGTGGGTATCTGGTCGCACAACAACGCGGAATGGGTGCTGATGCAGTTCGCCACCGCGCAGGTGGGCCTCGTGCTGGTCAACATCAATCCAGCCTACCGCACTGCCGAGGTCGAGTACGCGCTGAACAAGGTGGGCTGCAAGGCGCTGGTGGCGATGGCCCGCTTCAAGACCAGCGACTACCTGGGCATGCTGCGTGAACTGGCGCCCGAGTGGAGCCAGCAGTCTCCGGGGCAACTGGCCGCGCGGCGCCTGCCGCACCTGCGCACCGTGGTGTGGATCGACGCGCCGGGGCAGGGGGGCGCCGAGGAGCCCGGAATGCTGCGGTTCTCGCAGCTGCTCGCGCGCGGCGATGCGCAGGACGCCTGCATCGACGAGGTGGCGAAGACGCTGGATCCGCAGGACCCCATCAACATCCAGTTCACGAGCGGCACCACCGGCTTTCCCAAGGGCGCGACGCTCACGCACCGCAACATCCTGAACAACGGTTTCTTCATCGGCGAGTGTATGCGCCTCACGCCGGAAGACCGGCTCTGCATCCCGGTGCCGCTCTACCACTGCTTCGGCATGGTGCTGGGCAACCTCGCCTGCGTGACGCACGGCAGCACCATCGTCTATCCGAGCGACGGCTTCGATCCGCTGGCGGTGCTGGAGACGGTGCAGGCCGAGCGCTGCACGGGGCTGCATGGCGTGCCCACCATGTTCATTGCCGAACTGCAGCATCCGCGCTTCGCGGAATTCGATCTCTCGACGCTGCGCACCGGCATCATGGCCGGCTCCCCTTGCCCGATCGAGGTCATGAAGCGCGTGGTGAGCGACATGCACCTGGAGCAGATCACCATCGCCTACGGCATGACCGAGACCAGCCCCGTGAGCTGCCAGAGCAGCACGGACACGCCGCTGGACAAGCGCGTCTCCACCGTGGGTCTGGTGCAGCCGCACCTGGAGGTGAAGATCATCGACCCGGATTCCGGCGAGCCCGTGCCGCGCGGCCGCTCGGGCGAGCTCTGCACGCGCGGCTATTCGGTGATGCACGGCTACTGGGGCGATCCGGAAAAGACGGGCGAGGCGATCGACGCGCAGGGCTGGATGCACACGGGCGACCTGGCCACGATGGATGCCGAGGGCTATGTGAACATCGTCGGGCGCATCAAGGACATGGTGATCCGCGGCGGCGAGAACATCTATCCGCGCGAGATCGAGGAGTTCCTCTACCGGCATCCGCAGGTGCAGGACGTGCAGGTGGTGGGCGTGCCCGACGAGAAGTACGGCGAGGAGCTGTGCGCCTGGATCATCGCCAAACCCGGCGAGCAGCCCACCGAGGAAGGCATCCGGGCGTTCTGCCAGGGCCAGATCGCGCACTACAAGGTGCCGCGCTACATCCGGTTCGTTTCCGAATTCCCGATGACGGTGACCGGAAAGATCCAGAAATTCAAGATCCGCGACGCCATGAAGGAGCAGCTCGGCCTGACCGAGCGCGCCACTGCCTGAAATCTTTTTCCCGTCCTTCCATGATCCTCGAATCCCGCCTCAATCCCCGCTCGGCCGATTTCCAGGCCAATGCTTCCGCGATGCGCGCGCTCGTGCAGGACCTGCGCGACCGCGCGGCCCAGGCGGCCCTGGGCGGCAGCGAAGCCGCGCGCGCCAAGCACACGGCGCGCGGCAAGCTGCTGCCGCGCGACCGCGTGCGCGAACTGCTGGACCCGGGCTCCCCGTTCCTGGAGATCGCGCCGCTGGCCGCGCTGGGCATGTACGGCGACGAGGCGCCGGGCGCGGGCCTGATCGCGGGCATCGGCCGGGTGAGCGGCGTGGACTGCATGGTGGTGTGCAACGACGCCACGGTGAAGGGCGGCACCTACTATCCGATGACCGTGAAGAAGCACCTGCGGGCGCAGGAGATCGCGCAGCAGAACCGGCTTCCGTGCATCTACCTGGTCGATTCGGGCGGCGCCAACCTGCCGAACCAGGACGAGGTGTTTCCCGACCGGGACCACTTCGGCCGCATCTTCTACAACCAGGCGCAGATGAGCGCGCAGGGCATCGCGCAGATCGCGGTGGTGATGGGCAGTTGTACGGCGGGCGGGGCGTACGTGCCGGCGATGAGCGACGAGTCCATCATCGTGAAGAACCAGGGCACGATCTTCCTGGGCGGCCCTCCGCTCGTGAAGGCGGCCACCGGAGAGGTGGTGACCGCCGAGGACCTGGGCGGCGGCGACGTGCATACGCGGTTGTCGGGCGTGGCCGACCACCTCGCGCAAAACGACCTGCATGCGCTGCAGCTCGCGCGCCACGCGGTGCGCAACCTGAACCGCGAGCGCGCGCCGGCCGCCTGCACAGCGGCGCCGCAGGCGCCTGCGTTCGAGGCGCAGGAGCTGTACGGCGTGATTCCGGTGGATACGCGCAAGCCGTTCGACGTGCGGGAAATCATCGCGCGCATCGTGGACGGCAGCGAGTTCGACGAATTCAAGGCGCGCTACGGCACCACGCTGGTCACGGGCTTCGCACGCATCGAGGGCATGCCCGTGGGCATCATCGCCAACAACGGCATCCTGTTCTCGGAAGCGGCCCTCAAGGGCGCGCATTTCATCGAGTTGTGCTGCCAGCGCAAGATCCCGCTGGTGTTCCTGCAGAACATCACCGGCTTCATGGTGGGCCGCAAGTACGAGAACGAAGGCATCGCGCGCAACGGCGCCAAGATGGTGACGGCGGTGGCCACGGCGGCGGTGCCGAAGTTCACGATCGTCATCGGCGGCTCGTTCGGCGCCGGCAACTACGGCATGTGCGGCCGCGCCTATTCACCGCGCTTCCTCTGGATGTGGCCGAACGCGCGCATTTCCGTGATGGGCGGCGAGCAGGCCGCGAGCGTGCTGGCCACCGTGCGGCGTGACGGCATCGAAGCGAAGGGCGGTGCCTGGAGCATGGAGGAGGAAGAGGCGTTCAAGGCGCCGATCCGCCGCCAGTACGAGGAGCAGGGGCACCCCTACTACGCCACGGCTCGCCTGTGGGACGATGGGGTGATCGACCCCGCGGACACGCGCCGCGTGCTGGCGCTGGGCCTGGCCGCTGCGCGCAACGCGCCCGTCGAGGACACGAAGTTCGGCATTTTCCGCATGTGAGGGCCCCGCGGGCCCGCCCATCCTGACAGCACAAGGAGGAATCCACCATGACGACCACCGAATACCGACACCTGCACGTCGGCCAGGCCGGAGCGATCGCGCGCGTCACCCTCGCGCGGCCGGAGGTGCGCAATGCGTTCAGCGACGACGTCATCGCCGAGCTGACCCGCGCGTTCGAGACGCTGGGCCGGCAGGAGGATGTGCGCGCCATCGTGCTCGCAGCCGAAGGCCCCGCGTTCTGCGCGGGCGCGGACCTGAACTGGATGCGCCGCATGGCCGACTATTCGCGCGCGGAGAACGTCGCGGACGCGGGCCGGCTGGCGGCCATGCTGCGCACGCTGAACGATTGCCCCAAGCCGACCATCGCGCGCGTCCAGGGCGATGTGTATGCGGGCGGCGTGGGGCTGGTGGCCGCTTGCGACGTGGCGGTGGCGGTGGACACGGCCGTGTTCTGCCTGAGCGAGGTGCGGCTGGGGCTGATTCCCGCCACCATCGGGCCCTATGTGGTGCAGGCCATGGGCGAGCGCGCGGCCCGCCGCTATGTCGTGACCGGCGAGCGCTTCGGCGCGCTGGAGGCGCTGCGCGTGGGGCTGGTGCATGAAGTGGTGGATTTCGAGCAGCTCGACGAGAAGCTCGACGCCATCGTGCAGGCGATCGCCGCGGCCGGGCCACAGGCGGTGGCCGCAGGCAAGCGCCTGGTGCGGGACATCGCCGGGCGGCCCATCGACGACGCGCTCATCGCCTCGACGGTGGAGGCCATCGCGGACATCCGGGCGAGCGGCGAGGGGCGCGAGGGCGTGCAGGCCTTCCTGCAGAAACGCAAGCCGGCGTGGCTGCCGGCACGCGACTGAGGACGCCCCTGCGGGCCCGCCGCCATGGATGCCCTCTGGCTGCATATCGTCCAGTGGCTGCACGCCGCCGGACTGCATGTGGATCCGGGCACGGCCCGGGCCGTGGCGGAGCAGGCGCGGCATGCCACCGGCGCGCTGGACATGCCGGGCCTGCTGGCGCTGGCCGCGGGGCTCGGCTGGGCCAGCGGCTTCCGGCTCTACGCGGTGGTCTTCCTGGTCGGGGGCATGGGCGCGGCCGGCTGGCTGGCGTTGCCGGAGGGGCTTCGCATCCTGCAGCACCCGGCCGTGCTCCTGGTGAGCGGGCTGCTGCTGTGCGTGGAGTTCGTTGCCGACAAGGTGCCCTGGTTCGACAGCCTGTGGGATGCCGTGCATACCGTGATCCGCGTGCCCGCGGGCGCCCTGCTGGCCGCCGGCGTGTTCGGCCCGGACAACGGGGGCATGGCGCTGGCGGCCGGCCTGCTGGGCGGCTCGCTGTCCGCCACGGCGCTGGCCACCAAGATGACCGCGCGGGCCGCCGTCAACACGTCGCCGGAGCCCGTGTCCAACTGGCTGCTGTCGTTTTTCGAGGATGGCCTGGTCGTGGTGGTGGTCTGGCTGGCCACGCAGCATCCGGTGGCCTTCGGCATCGCGCTGGCCTGCATGGTGGCGCTGTCGGTGCTGGTGCTGGTGGTGCTGCTGAAGTTCCTGCGCGCCGTGCTGCGGCGGCTCTCTGTTTTCTTTTCCCGGCCTGCGGCCCCGGCCACGAGATGAGTGCGGCGGCCTGATTTTGGAGTGAGACGCAAAGATGTTTGAAAAAATCCTGATCGCCAACCGCGGAGAGATCGCCTGCCGGGTGGCCGCCACCGCGCGCCGCATGGGCGTGAAGACCGTGGCCGTGTATTCCGATGCCGACGCATCTGCCCGGCACGTGGCGGCTTGCGACGAGGCGGTCCACATCGGCGGCAGTGCGCCGCAGGAGAGCTACCTGCGCTGGGAGCGCATCCTCGAGGCGGCGCGCCGCACGGGGGCCCAGGCCATCCATCCGGGCTATGGGTTCCTGTCGGAGAACGAGGAGTTCGCGCAGGCCTGCCAGGACGCCGGCCTCGTCTTCATCGGCCCGCCGCCTTCCGCCATCCAGGCGATGGGGCTCAAGGCCGAGTCCAAGCAGCTGATGGAAAAGGCCGGCGTGCCGCTGGTGCCGGGCTACCACGGTGCCGACCAGGATCCGGCGCTGCTGCAGCGCGAGGCCGATCGCATCGGCTATCCGGTACTCATCAAGGCGAGCGCAGGCGGCGGCGGCAAGGGCATGCGCGCGGTGGAGCGGGCGGCGGACTTCGCCGCGGCGCTGGAGTCGTGCAAGCGCGAGGCGATCAACAGCTTCGGCGACGACGCGGTGCTGATCGAGAAATACGTTCAGCGCCCGCGCCATATCGAGATCCAGGTGTTCGGCGACACGCACGGCGGGTGCGTATATCTCTTCGAGCGCGACTGTTCCGTGCAGCGCCGCCACCAGAAGGTGCTGGAGGAGGCGCCCGCGCCGGGCATGGCCGAGGAAATGCGGGCACGCATGGGCCAGGCCGCCGTCGCCGCGGCGCGGGCCGTGGGCTATGTGGGTGCCGGCACGGTGGAGTTCATCGTCGAGCAGCGCGAGGGCGGCGCGATGGACTTCTTCTTCATGGAAATGAACACGCGCCTGCAGGTGGAGCACCCGGTGACGGAGGCGATCACCGGCCAGGATCTCGTGGAGTGGCAACTGCGCGTGGCCGCTGGCGAGCCGCTGCCGCTGGCGCAGGACCAATTGCGCATTTCCGGCCATGCGATCGAGGCGCGCATCTGCGCCGAGAATCCGGACAACCAGTTCCTGCCCGCCACGGGCCGCCTGGCCATCTATCGCCATGGCCCTTGCACGCATTTCGAACGCGGTGTGGTGCGCATCGATGCCGGGGTGCGAGAGGGCGACGCGATCAGCCCTTTCTACGACTCGATGATCGCCAAGCTTATCGTGCACGGCGACACGCGCGAGCAGGCGCTGGCGCGGCTGGACGAGGCACTGTCGCGCATGCACATCGTGGGGCTGGCGACGAACGTGCAGTTCCTGCGGCATGTGCTGCGCACCGGGTCCTTCTCGCAGGCCCGCCTGGATACCGCGCTTATCCAGCGCGAGCAGGCGGTGCTCTTCCACCAGTCGCCGGTGCCGATGCCGCTGGCGCTGGCCGCGACCGTGGCCCATGCGCTGCTGGCCGAACAGGTTGCCGAGCAGCCGGGCGACCCGTTCGGGCGCCGGGACGGCTGGCAGGGATGGGGTGAGAGCCACCGGCGCTTCGAGGTGGAATGCGCCGGGCAGCCGGCCTCCGCCAGGCTCACCTACCGGTCCGGCGAGGCGCCCCTGCTCCGGGTGGAGGCCGGGGGCGCCGTGCTGGCCGAGGGGCCGCTCGGCTTCGGGCGTGGCGGCGGCGCGGAAGGGGAGGGCGAGGCCATCGACCTGTCCTTTGCCGGCGAGCGCACGCGGGCCACGGTGCACGCCCGCGGGGAGGCACGACATGTCTTCATGCCGCGGGGCGCTGCGCAGCTCACGGTCATCGACCGGCTGGCGCATGCGGGCGAGGCGCAGGCCGAAGGCGGCCGTCTGACTGCCCCGATGCCCGGCAAGGTGGTGTCCTTCGCGGTGCGCGCGGGCGACCGCGTGGCCAAGGGGCAGGCCCTGGCCGTGATGGAGGCGATGAAGATGGAGCACACGATCGCCGCGCCTGCCGACGGCACGGTGGAAGAGCTGCTCTATGCGCCCGGCGACCAGGTGACCGAAGGGGCCGAACTGCTGCGCCTGGCCGCGGCAGCATGACGGCGGGGAAAGCCTGCGTGACAGCGCGGACCATGCCCTCTGCGATAGGCTCCGGGGAATGACCGACATCCTGTTTTGCTGTACCGATACGCCGCCCGCGCCCTGGCTGGAAGGCCTGCGCTCTGCCCTGCCCGATGCCCGCATCACGGTCTGGGAGCCCGGCGCTCCCGAGGCCGACTATGCGGTGGTGTGGGCACCGCCCCAGCAGTTCCTGGACGAGCAGCCCCGGTTGCAGGCGTTGTTCAACATCGGCGCGGGCGTGGATGCGCTGCTGAAGCTGCGCGTGCCCGAGGGCTGCCGCATCGTGCGGCTCGACGACGCGGGCATGGCCGTGCAGATGGCGGAATACGTCTGCCATGCCGTCATCCGCCATTTCCGCGAATTCGATGCCTACGAGGCTGCGGAGCGTGAAGGCCGCTGGGCTTTCCGCAAGCCGCGTCTGCGGCAGGATTTCCCGGTGGGCGTCATGGGGCTGGGCGTGCTGGGCGAGCGCGTGGCGCGCGCCCTGGCGCATTTCGAGTTTCCCGTGCAGGGCTGGAGCCGCTCGCCCAAGGCGGTCGAAGGCGTGCGCACCTTCCACGGGGCCGACGGGCTGCAGGATTTCCTGGCGGCGAGCCGCGTGCTGGTGAACCTGCTGCCCCTCACGCCCGATACGACCGGCATCCTGCGCCGCGAGACGCTTTCGCGCCTGCTGCCGGGCGGCTATGTGATCAACGTGGCGCGGGGAGCGCACCTCGTGGAGGAGGACCTGCTGCCCCTGCTGGACAGCGGCCATCTCGCGGGTGCCACGCTGGACGTCTTCCGCACCGAACCGCTGCCGGCGGACCATCCGTTCTGGGGGCATCCGCGCGTCACCGTCACGCCCCACACCTCGGCACGCACGCTGCGCGCGGAGAGCATCGCCCAGATCGCGCGCAAGATCGACGCCCTCCGCCAGGGGGCCTCCTCGGTGCGAGGCGAGGTCGATCCATCGAGGGGCTATTGAGGCCGCCCGAATCCCGCGAACCTTTTTCAGGAACCCTCCCATGTCCTCCCTTCCCACCCGTGCCAAGCTCGTGGACGTCGGCCCGCGCGACGGGCTGCAGAACGAGAAATCCCCCGTGCCGGCCAGCGTCAAGATCGGCCTCGTCCACCGGCTGCAGGCGGCCGGGCTGACCGAGATCGAGGTCACGAGCTACGTGAGCCCCAAGTGGGTGCCGCAGATGGCGGACAACCATGAGGTGATGGCCGGCATCGAGCGGCGTCCGGGCGTCCGCTATTCGGTATTGACGCCCAACCTGAAGGGCTACGAGGCGGCCGTGCTGGACCGGCCCGACGAGATCGTGGTGTTCGGCTCCGCCAGCGAGGCGTTCAGCCAGAAGAACATCAACTGCAGCATCGCCGAGAGCATCGAGCGCTTCGCGCCGGTGGTGGAGGCCGCCCGCGCCGCGGGCATCCATGTGCGCGGGGCGATGAGCTGCACCGTGGGCTGCCCCTACGAAGGCGAGGTGGCGCCGGAGCGCGTGGGCTACCTGGCGGGGCTCATGAAGGGCATCGGCGTGCAGCACATCGGCGTGGCCGACACCATCGGCGTGGGCACCCCGCGCAAGGTGCAGCGCGCCATCGAGGCGACGCTCGCGCACTATGCCGTGGACGACGTTTCCGGACACTTCCACGACACCTACGGCCAGGCGCTCGCCAACACCCTGGCCGCGCTGGAGATGGGCATCTGGCAGTTCGACACCTCGGTGGCCGGCCTGGGCGGCTGTCCCTATGCGAAAGGCGCCACGGGCAACGTGGCCACCGAGGACGTGGTGTACATGCTGCACGGCATGGGCATCGAGACGGGCATCGACCTGGATGCACTGGTCGATGCCGGGGCCTACATCAGTGACTTCCTCGGCCGCAAGCCGAATTCGCGCGCGGCCACCGCGCTCTTGAACAAGCGCGCGGGCTGATGCGCCGCAGGCCGGGGCGCGGCACAATCCGACGCTTCGTCCCTTCCACCATTCTTGCAGGAGGTCTCGCGCATGTGCGGTGCTGAACTTCAACCCCTTCCCGACGGCGTGCAGCGCGTGGCCGCCGCACTGCAGGCCAAGGGCCACGCGCAGGGCCCTCGCATGCTGGACAACTCGGCGCGCACCGCGCAGGAGGCCGCCGATGCCCTGGGCATCGCCGTCGGCCAGATCGCCAAGAGCATCATCTTCCGCCGCAAGAGCGACGATGTGGCCGTGCTGGTGGTCACCTCCGGCGACCGGCGGGTGGACGAGAAGAAAGTGGAAGCGCTCGTGGGCAAGGTGGGCCGTGCCGATGCGGAGTTCGTGAAGGCACGCACCGGATTTTCGATCGGTGGCGTCTCGCCCGTGGCCCACGCCACGCCGCCGGTGACGCTGATCGACCGCGAGCTGTTTCGCTTCGACGAGATCTGGGCGGCCGCGGGCCATCCGAACGGCGTGTTCCCGCTGCGTCCGCAGGACCTGGAGGCGCTGACCGGCGCGCCGGTCGTGGACGTGGTCCAGCCGCCCGCCGCATGAATCCCGTCCAGGCGCTCGCGGAACGCGCGGCACAGGCCGCGGCCGAGGGCAGTTTCGCTCCCGGCAGCACGCAGGCGCCTCCCTCGCCCTGCATCGGCGTGTGCCGCATGAGCGCCGGCGGCAGCCATTGCGAAGGATGTTTCCGCACCCTGGACGACATCCGGGACTGGTCCGGCGCGAGCCCCGACGAGCGCCGCGCGGTCTGGTCGGCCCTGCTGCGCCGCGCGGGCCTGGCGGTTCCCGCGCCGCTCTCCGGCATCGCCGTGGAAAGGACTTCGCCATGAAGCACATCGTCTTCTACCTGGATTTCGTTTCGCCGTACGCGTGGCTGGCGTTCGAGCGCCTGCCCCAGGTGCTCGAGGGCCTGAGCCATTCGGTCGAGTACCGGCCCGTGCTGCTCGGTGCGCTGCTGCAGCAGCACGGTAACCCCGGCCCCGCGGGCATCGCACCCAAGCGTGCCTGGACCTACCGCCATGCCGAGTGGCTGGGCCATGCGCTGGGAACGGGGCTGGACATGCCGGCGCGGCATCCCTTCAATCCGTTGCCCCTGCTGCGCCAGTCCCTGGCCTGCAGCGAGGACGGGTCCATCAACCGCTTCGTGGCCGGCACGGTGCTGCGACACGTGTGGCTCGGCGGTGCCGATGCGCTGGACCCGGGGCGGCTGGAGGACCTTGCCCAGGTGCTCTCGGCGCAACGGCGTGCGGAGGCACCGGGTGAAGAGCCGGGCGCACGAGCCAAGGCGTTGCTGCGCGCGAACACCGAAGCGGCCGCCGCGCAGGGCGTGTTCGGCGTGCCTGCCTTCGTGGTGGACGGCCAGCTCTTCTGGGGGCTGGACAGCCTGCCCATGCTGCGCGCCCGCCTGGAGGGCGACCCGTGGTTCGAGGGACCGCGCTGGGACGCGGTGGCGGAACTCCCCTCCGGGTTGAAGTAGCGCCTGCTTCCCTGCATGCGGGTTTGTCCCGGGGAAGGGTTTTCCCCGGAGGTGCCGCGCTTGTCAGACTTCGGTCAGATGGCGGCTCGATAGTGCGACCCAGGTTGCACGCGGTGTCCTGGAGGGGGCGCGCGGAGCAGTCGCACCGACCACCTCATGGAGACAAGCACCATGGCTACCAACGTCGCTCCCCGGCCCATGTCGCCGGAAGAAAGAAAAGTCATCCTGGCCTCGTCGCTGGGCACCGTTTTCGAATGGTATGACTTCTACCTGTACGGTTCGCTCGCCGCCATCATCGCCAAGCAGTTCTTCAGCGGGCTGGACGCGGGCTCCGCGTTCATCTTCGCGCTGCTGGCCTTCGCCGCCGGCTTCATCGTGCGGCCCTTCGGCGCGCTGGTGTTCGGGCGGCTGGGCGACATGATCGGGCGCAAGTACACCTTCCTGGTCACCATCCTGATCATGGGCCTGTCCACCTTCATCGTGGGTGTCCTGCCGACCTATGCCAGCATCGGCGTGGCCGCCCCGGTCATCCTGATCGTGCTGCGCATGCTGCAGGGCCTGGCCCTGGGCGGCGAGTACGGCGGCGCGGCGACCTACGTGGCCGAGCATGCGCCGCAGGGCAAGCGCGGCGCCTATACCTCGTGGATCCAGACCACCGCCACGATGGGCCTGTTCCTGTCGCTGCTGGTGATCCTGGGAACCCGCACCGCCATGGGCGAGCAGGCCTTCACCGACTGGGGCTGGCGCATTCCGTTCCTCGTTTCCATCCTGCTGCTGGGCGTGTCGCTGTGGATCCGGCTCTCGCTGTCGGAATCTCCCGCTTTCCAGCGCATGAAGGCCGAGGGCAAGACCTCCAAGGCGCCGCTGCGCGAATCGTTCGGCCAGTGGAAGAACCTGAAGATCGTGATCCTGGCGCTGATCGGCCTCACCGCCGGCCAGGCGGTGGTCTGGTACACGGGCCAGTTCTATGCGCTCTTCTTCCTCACGCAGCAGCTCAAGGTGGACGCCGTCACGGCCAACCTGATGATCGCCGCTGCCCTGTTGATCGGCACGCCATTCTTCGTCGTCTTCGGCTCGCTCTCCGACAAGATCGGCCGCAAGCCCATCATCATGCTGGGCTGCGTGCTGGCGGTGCTGACGTATTTCCCCGTCTTCAAGGCGCTGACCGAGGCCGCCAACCCTGACCTGGCCGCCGCGCAGGCGAAGAACAAGGTGGTGATCGTGGCCGATCCGGCCGAGTGCTCGTTCCAGTTCAACCCGACCGGCACGGCCAAGTTCACCAGTTCCTGCGACGTCGCCAAGCAGGTGCTGGCCGCCAGTTCGGTCAGCTATGACAACGAGGCCGCGCCGGCCGGCACGCCCGCGGTGATCAAGATCGGCCAGACCACGATCCCGAGCTACGCCGCCCGCGGCCTGTCTGCCGAGGAAGCCAAGGCCAAGGACGCCGCCTTCAAGAAGGCCGTGGCCGAGACGCTGAAGGCCGACGGCTACCCCTCCAAGGCCGACCCCGCCAAGATGAACAAGGTGATGATGATCGTCATCCTGACCTATCTGGTGCTGCTGGTGACCATGGTGTATGGCCCCATCGCGGCGATGCTGGTGGAGATGTTCCCGACGCGCATCCGCTATACGTCGATGAGCCTGCCCTACCACATCGGCAACGGCTGGTTCGGCGGCCTGCTGCCCACCATGTCGTTCGCCATCGTGGCGCAGACGGGCAACATGTACAACGGCCTCTGGTATCCCATCATCATCGCGGGCATCACGGCCATCATCGGCACGCTGTTCATCCGCGAAACCAAGGATGTGGATATCTACGCGGGCGATTGAACGGGCTTGCCCGGGAATACGGCCCACCGGCGGGCGGTATTCCCGGGCACCAATACGGCAGATTCGGGCGCGCACCCATCGAGGGCATTCGGCGCGGCCCTGTCCGTGAAAGGCCCTTTGAACGATTAACGGCGGTTTCCTGTGTTTTTGGCTCGGGCGCACGTCACGCAACTTCTGCGAACGGGCCTTGCTGTATGAAAACCCCGTGATTTGCGCCCGGGAGACCGCCAAGTGTGGGGAAAAAGCGCCAAAGTGTGGCAGTTAAGCGTCAGCTTCGTTATCAAGACGACTTTCAACCGTGCTAAAGAGGTTGTTACATCTAGAATTTGAGTGGTAGCTGCACTTGCATTTTGTTGCCACAAGCCTGCGCGGTGCCTACTTCCACCTTCCGAACAAGTATCCGAGGACATCACATGCAAAAGACCCATCGTCTGGCTCTCGCCGCCTTGGCCCTTCTGGGCAGCACCGCCGCATTTGCGCAAAGCAGCGTCACGCTGTACGGCCGCGTCAACACCAGCGTCGAACATTCCAAGGTGGGTGATCTGTCGCAGTCCGGTGTGAACAACAACGCGTCGCGCTTCGGTTTCAAGGGCGTGGAAGACCTGGGCGGTGGCCTGAAGGCTGGCTTCCAGCTGGAAAGCGGCTTCGACAGCTCCACCGGCGCAGCTGCACAGCAGTTCTTCGGCCGCCAGAGCGAAGTGAACCTGTCGGGCGGCTTCGGCATGGTCCGCCTCGGCAACTGGACGCCTGAGTCGTACTACGCCATCGCCGACTACGGCGTGCAGGACCAGCCCAACCACGACACGGGCAACTTCTCCAACCAGCTGTACACCTCGGTGGCTTTCGGCAAGACCAACAAGGTTGGCTACCGCACCCCCATGCTGGGCGGCTTCTGGGCTGAAGCCACGGTCAGCATGCACGAGCGCGCCGCTCGCACGAACCCCTTCGGCGTGAACGCAGGCACCAAGAACGCCTACGACGTCGCTGCCAACTGGGAGGGCGGCAACCTGGCCTTCGGTGCCGGCTACGCCAAGCTGGGCGACAACTGGGACGCCGGCGTGCGCGGCCACTACACGATGGGCCCCGTGCAGGTCGGCGCCTACTACCAGCGCAACGACTACGAGCTGGTGGGCACCCGCAACTCGGTGGGCATCGCTGCCCAGTACGCCTTCGGCGCTTCGGAAGTGGTGGCCAACTACATCTGGGCCAGCAAGTGGAACAACGTGGCTGACTCCGGCGCTCAGCAGCTGATCCTGGGCTACAACTACAACCTGAGCAAGCGCACCAAGGTGTACGCTGCCTACACGTACGTCAAGAACAAGTCCGCCGCCAACTACGCCTATGGCTTCGTGAACGGCACGAACACGCTGGCCACGGGTGCGGATCCCCGCACGTTCGGCCTCGGCGTTCGCCACAACTTCTGATCGCCGCACCTGCCGGGGCTCGCATGGGCCTCCGGCACCAGGTGATCCAGCAGGAAGCCTCACACCCGCAAGGGCGTGGGGCTTTTTTTCATCCCGTCAGGAGACAAAAGCATGTGGAAAATCATTGTGGGCTTCGTCCTGTTCGCCGCCCTCTCGTTGTTCGTCATCATGAAAGCCGGGGACAAGGTGGACATGAGCGGGGAAAAGCATGGCGCGGATGCCGTGCACGCTCCGGACACTGCCGCGCCTGCCGCGGCCCCGGCATCGGCGGCGTCGGCTGCCAGCCGCGCTCCGTAAGGCCGCGTGCGGCACACGTCCGGCCACCCGGACGCCCCATGCAAAAAGCCCGCATCGCGGGCTTTTTGCATGGGGGCCCTGCGGGGGGGTCAGCGGCGGAACTTGCCGTCGGTACCGATGATGGAGAGGTCGGCAAAATCCAGGCCCGTGTGGTCTTCGGGGCTGAAGTTGACCTCCAGGCCGCCGATGTCGAATTTCTGGATGCCTTCCAGCGCCGCCTGCAGGCGTTCGCGCGTGGGCTTGGCGCCCGCGCGGCGCAGTCCCTCCACCAGCACCTTGGCGGCGGCCATGCCTTCGAGCATGGCGGGGCTCACTTCCTTGCCATGCGCCTTCGCCAGGTCGTGCGCCTCGCGCACGAGCGTGTAGTTCGTCGCCCGTTCGTTCGGGAACACCTGCGTGACGATGACGCCGCGTGCATTCGCACCCAGGCTCCTGGCGAAGCCGGACGATGCGTTGTTGGAGAGCGTGACGAGCTGCGCGCCCGAACCGGCCGCCCGGAAGGCCGCATAGCCCTCGGCCGTCGCGGCTCCCGATGCGACCATGAGCACGGCCTGGGCCTGCGCCTGCACGAGTTTGGGCGCGATGGCGGAGAAATCGGGCTTGGTCCGGTCGAAGCGCTCCTGCAGCACGGGCTTGAGCTTCGCGGCCTCGAAGCCCTTGAGCGCGCCCGCCAGTCCGTCGGCGCCGAAGCTGTCGTCGGTGATGACCACCGCGATCCGGGAGATGCCCATCGAGGCCAGGTGGGTGATGGCTTTCTCGGCCTCGCGCTGGTAGGGCGCGCGCACGTTGAAGATGTGGCGGCGCACGGGGCGGTGGAGCACCATCGCGCCCGTGGAAGGGGCCACGAGGGGCACATCGAATTTGTCGAGCAGGGGGATGATGGCTTCCGTGTGCGGCGTGCCTCGCGTGAGGAACATCGCGAGCACGTTCTGCTCTTCGATGAGCTTGCGCGCGTTGACGAGCGTCTGGGCAGGGTCGAACTTATCGTCGAGCGAGATGAGTTCGATCTTCTGCCCGTTCACGCCGCCCCGGGCGTTCACCGCGTCAATATAGAGCTTCGCGCCTTCGGTGGTTTCCTGCACGCCCGACGACACGGGCCCGGTGAAGCCGGCCGTCTGTCCCACCAGCAGCTGGCTCCAGGCCGCCGGAGAGAACAGTGAAGCGGCCGCAAGGGCCAGGGCGGCGCCGGTGGTCTGCCAGGAATGGGCCATGATGGTGCGATCTCCAGGAAAAGGCGTGGGGGTGGTTCGGTGGGAGCGGGGGAAGATGCCCGAACGCTGCCATGGTGACAAGGGGTGACAACCCTGGGCGCAGGGGATTGCCCTGCGGGAACGGTTGTCAATGGCGCCAACCGCCCCATATGGATAAGCCACTCTCCGACTCCGGCCAGCCATGTTCCTTTCCTAGAATGGCCCGCCTCCCCTCCGAAAGATCCTCCCGATGACCCAGGGCCTGATTCGCATCCATGGCGCGCGCCAGCACAATCTGAAGAACCTGGATATCGACATCCGCACGGGCGAACTCACCGTGGTGACCGGCCCCAGCGGCTCGGGCAAGTCCAGCCTGGTGTTCGACACGCTCTATGCGGAGGGCCAGCGCCGCTACGTGGAAACCTTCAGCGCCTACGCGCGCCAGTTCCTCGACCGGATGGACAAGCCGGCCGTGGACAAGGTGGAGGGCGTGCCCCCGGCCATCGCCATCGACCAGACCAATCCGGTGCGCTCGTCCCGCTCGACCGTGGGCACGATGACGGAGATCAACGACCACCTGAAGCTGCTGTTCGCGCGCGCGGCCCAGCTCTTCGACCGGCAGACGGCGCAGCCGGTGCGCCACGACACGCCGGACACCATCTATGCCGAACTGCAGCGCCGTTGCGCGGAGGCGGGCGACCCGCGCGTGGTGCTGACCTTCCCGGTCGAGCTGCCGGCGGACACCTCCGCCGAGCAGGTGGAGCAGTGGCTGTCCGCCAGCGGGTTCACGAAAGTGCAGGCCGAGCGTGAAGTCGGCACGCCGACCGGGCCCCGGAAAGTGCTGGATGTGGTGGCCGACCGGTTCCGGCTCGGCAATGCCGAGCGCGCCCGCGTGGTCGAGGCCATCGAGGTGGCCATCAAGCGCGGCGCCGGGCGGCTGAATGTCTATCGCCTGGTGGAGGAGGGCGAGCCCGGATCCGCCGCTGGGTCGTCCCAAGGCGGATCAGCCCCCTTGGGGGGCAGTGCACCACGCGCAGCGGGAAGCGTGGGGGCCTGGGAGATTTGGCGGTTCTCCACCGGGCTGCACTGCCCGGACAGCGACCTGCGCTATGCCGAGCCCATCCCGTCGATGTTCTCGTTCAATTCCGCCGTGGGCGCTTGCGAGGCCTGCCGCGGCTTCGGGCGCGTGATCGGCGTGGACTACGGCCTGGTGATTCCCAACGACCGGCTGACGCTGCGCGCCGGCGCGATCAAGACCATCCAGACGCCGGCCTGGAAGGAGGCGCAGGACGATCTCATGCGCCACGCGGAGGCCGCGGGCATCCCGCGCGACACGCCCTGGTACAAGCTCACGGAAGAGCAGAAGCGCTGGGTGATCGACGGCACGCCGGGCTACAAGGATGGCAACTGGAACAAGCAGTGGTATGGCATCCGGCGGTTCTTCGAGTACCTGGAGAGCAAGGCCTACAAGATGCACATCCGGGTGCTGCTGTCCAAGTACCGCAGCTACACGCCGTGCCCGACCTGCGGCGGCGCACGCCTGAAGACCGAGAGCCTGCTGTGGCGGGTGGGCAGCAAGGACGATGCCGATGCGGTGCTCGAACCGTCCCGGCGCTTCATGCCGCTGGGCGTGGCCTGGAGCCGCGCCCAGCTGGAGGCGCTGCCCGGCCTCACCCTGCACGACCTGATGCTGCTGCCCATCGAGCGGCTGCGCAGCTTCTTCGGGCGCATGGCGCTGCCGGAAGGCGATGCCGGCGCCGGGGGCGATGCGCAGGCCCTGAAGCTGCTGCACGAGGAAATCACCACGCGCCTGAAGTACCTGTGCGACGTGGGCATCGGCTACCTCACGCTGGACCGGCAGAGCCGTACGCTGTCGGGCGGCGAGGTGCAGCGCATCAACCTGACCACGGCGCTGGGCACCTCGCTGGTCAACACGCTGTTCGTGCTGGACGAACCCAGCATCGGCCTGCACCCGCGCGACATGCACCGCATCACCGAGGCGATGCTGCGCCTGCGCGACGCGGGCAATACGCTGGTGGTGGTGGAGCACGACCCGGCCGTGATGCTGGCGGCCGACCGCATGATCGACATGGGACCGGGCCCGGGCGAGCGCGGCGGGCAGATCGTGTTCGACGGCACCACGGCCGACCTGCGCCGCGCCGACACGCTGACGGGCGTGTACCTGGGCGGGCGGCGGCAGATCGGCGCGGGGGTGAAGCGCATGGTGGCGGAGTCCACGCCGCGCCTGATCCTGGAAGGTGCGCGCGAGCACAACCTGCGGGACGTGTCGGTGGAGTTCCCGCTGCAGCGGCTGGTCACCGTCACCGGCGTGTCGGGCTCGGGCAAATCGACCCTGATCCAGGACGTGCTCGCACCGGCGCTGCTGCGGCACTTCGGCAAGGCGACCGAGTCGCCCGGCGTGCACGACCGGCTGCTGGGCGCCGAGCAACTGGGCGACGTGGTGTTCGTGGACCAGTCGCCCATCGGCAAGACGGCGCGCTCCAACCCGGTGAGCTACGTGGGCGCATGGGACGCCATTCGCGAGCTGTTCGCCGTGGCGCCGCTGTCGCGCCAGCGCGGCTACACGGCCGCCAAGTTCAGCTTCAACTCGGGCGACGGGCGCTGCCCGACGTGCGGCGGCTCGGGCTTCGAGCATGTGGAGATGCAGTTCCTCTCCGACGTCTATCTGCGCTGCCCCGACTGCGACGGCAAGCGCTACCGGCCGGAGATCCTGGAGGTGACGATCGAGCGCGGCGGCCGGCTGATGAACGTGGCCGACGTGCTGGAACTCACCGTGAGCGAGGCGGCCCAGGCCTTCGCCCAGGACCGCGACGTGATCCGCGCGCTGCAGCCCATCGTCGATGTGGGGCTGGAATACGTGAAGCTCGGCCAGCCCGTGCCCACGCTCTCGGGCGGCGAGGCGCAGCGCCTCAAGCTCGCGGGCTTCCTGGCCGAAGCCGCCAGGAGCGCCAGCAGCAGCCGCCAGCCGCTGGCCAAGAAGGGCACGCTGTTCCTCTTCGACGAGCCCACTACCGGCCTGCACTTCGACGACATCGCCAAGCTCATGCGCGCGCTGCGCAAGCTGCTCGACGCCGGCCATTCGCTGATCGTCATCGAGCACAACCTGGACGTGATCCGCGCCAGCGACTGGCTGATCGACCTGGGCCCTGAAGGCGGCGACGGCGGCGGGCTGGTGGTGGCCGAGGGCACGCCCGAGGACGTGCGCCGGCATCCCGCGTCGCACACCGGCGCCGCGCTGCGCGACTACGAACTGGCGCTGGGCGAGGGCGGCCATTCGGTGCACGAGAAGGCCGCGGCGCTGCGCAGGGAGCAGCGCGCTGCGCAGGCGGAGCAGGGCATGGCGGCCAGGAACGCCATCGAGATCGTCAACGCCAAGGAGCACAACCTGAAGAACCTGTCGGTGGACATCCCGCGCGGCAAGTTCAACGTGGTGACCGGCGTGTCGGGTTCGGGCAAGTCCACGCTGGCCTTCGACATCCTGTTCAACGAAGGGCAGCGCCGCTACCTCGAATCGCTCAATGCCTATGCGCGGTCCATCGTGCAGCCGGCCGGCCGGCCCGAGGTGGACGCGGTCTACGGCATTCCGCCCACGGTGGCCATCGAGCAGCGCCTGTCGCGCGGCGGCCGCAAGAGCACGGTGGGCACGACCACCGAGGTCTGGCACTTCCTGCGCCTCTTGTACGTGAAGCTGGGCGTGCAGCACTGCATCCACGACGGCGCCGCCGTGCAGCCCACGAGCGCCGACAACATCGCCGCGCAGCTGCTCACGCAGTTCAAGGGCCGGCACATCGGCCTGCTGGCGCCGCTGGTGATGAACCGCAAGGGCGTCTATACCGAGCTGGCCGACTGGGCCCGCCCGCGCGGCTACACGCACCTGCGGGTGGACGGCAACTTCCTGCCGACCACGGGCTTTCCGCGCATCGACCGCTTCAAGGAACACACCATCGAGCTGCCCGTGGCCAGCCTGGACGTGACGCCTTCGCAGGAGGCCGAGCTGCGCGCCGCGCTGGCCCGCGCGCTGGAGCTGGGCAAGGGCGTGGTCCACGTGCTGAGCGGGCTCGACGGCCTGAAGGAGGCCATGGCCGCCGGCCAGCCCACCGCCGGAATCGGCACGCTGCAGGCCTTTTCCACCAAGCGCGCCTGCCCGGTCTGCGCGACCAGCTATGCCGAGCTGGACCCGCGCCTTTTCTCCTACAACAGCAAGCACGGCTGGTGCCCCGACTGCGTGGGCACGGGCGTGAAGCTCACCCGCGAGCAGCGCAAGGTCTTCGACGACTCGGTGCAGGACGACAAGGACCGGGGCCGCGAGCAGACCTTCGCCGAACCCGAGGCCGAGGACGTGGCCGACATCGCCTGCCCGACCTGCCAGGGCACGCGCCTGAACCCCGTCGCGCGCGCCGTGCTGTTCGCCGGCGTGCCGGTGACCGAGGTGGCGCGCCTGTCGGTGGCCGAGGTGCGGCAGTGGATCGACGGCCTGCAGCTCTCGGGCCGCGAGGCCGAGATCGCCCGCGACCTGGTGCCCGAGATCAAGAGCCGGCTCGAATTCCTGGAAGAGGTGGGCCTCTCCTACCTCACGCTGGACCGGGGTGCGCCCACGCTCTCGGGCGGCGAGGCGCAGCGCATCCGCCTGGCCGCGCAGCTGGGCAGCAACCTGCAGGGCGTGTGCTACGTGCTGGACGAGCCCACCATCGGCCTGCATGCGCGCGACAACCAGATCCTGCTGAACGCCCTGCACAAGCTGGGCGACAAGGGCAACACCCTGGTGGTGGTGGAGCACGACGAGGACACCATCCGCCGCGCCGACCACATCATCGACATCGGCCCCAGCGCGGGCAAGCGCGGCGGGCGGCTGGTGGCCCAGGGCTCGGTGGCCGACATCCAGGCCGCCGAGGATTCGCAGACCGGCCGCTACCTGCTGCACGCCATGCGCCACCCGCTGCAGGCGCGGCGCAGCATGCAGCCCTCCGAGGTGGACGCCGACACCGTGGCGTCGGCCCAGCTCGCCGATGCACCTGCCGGCCGCCAGAGCGCTGCCGCCAAGAAGCGGGCTGCGCAGGCCGCGGCATTGCAAGCCGCTGCGCTGGAGGATGCCAGGGAGCGCGCCGCCATCCGCTGGCTGACGGTGCACGGCGCGAGCCTGCACAACCTGCAGAACGTGACGGCCACCGTGCCGCTGCACCGCCTCGTGGCCGTCACCGGGGTCAGCGGCTCGGGCAAATCGACGCTGGCGCGCGACGTGCTGCTGGCCAACGTGCAGGCCTGGGTGCAGCAGCGCTCCACCAAGGCCGGGCGCGACGCCATGGACGCCGGCAAGGCGCCGCCGCTGGCCGGCTGCACGGGCCTGTCGGGCTTCGAGACCATCGACCGCGTGCTGGAGGTGGACCAGACCCCCATCGGCAAGACGCCGCGCAGCTGCCCGGCGACCTACATCGGCTTCTGGGACACCATCCGCAAGCTCTTCGCCGAGACGCTGGAGGCCAAGGCCCGCGGCTACGCGGCCGGACGCTTCAGCTTCAACACCGGCGAAGGCCGCTGCCCGGTCTGCGAAGGCCAGGGCATCCGCACTATCGCCATGAGCTTCCTGCCCGACGTGAAGGTGCCTTGCGAAGCCTGCCACGGCGCGCGCTTCAACCCCGAGACGCTGGCCGTCACCTGGCGCGGCAAGAGCATCGGCGACGTGCTGCAGATGGAGGTGGACGAGGCGGTGGACTTCTTCGCCAGCATGCCCAGCATCGCGCACCCGCTGCAGCTCTTGAAGGACGTGGGCCTGGGCTACCTCACGCTGGGCCAGCCCAGCCCCACGCTCTCGGGCGGCGAGGCGCAGCGCATCAAGCTCGTGACCGAACTCACCAAGGTGCGCGACGAGGTGGGCCGGCGCGGGCAGAAGGCGCCGCACACGCTCTACGTGCTGGACGAGCCCACCGTGGGCCTGCACATGGCCGACGTCCACAAGCTCATCCGCGTGCTGCATCGCCTGGTCGACGGCGGCCACAGCGTGGTGGTGATCGAGCACGACCTCGACGTGATCGCCGAGGCCGACTGGATCATCGACCTGGGGCCTGAAGGCGGCAAGGACGGCGGGCGCATCGTGGCGGCGGCCACGCCCGAGGAGGTGGTGCGCCTGGGCACCCACACGGGCCGTGCGATCGCACCCGTGCTGGCGCGCGGCGACTAGGGCTCAGCGGCCCGGGTTCACCACCTCGGGGTTGTGCAGCGCCTCGTTGATGTGCTGCAGGTATTCCTGCGCCTTGGGGTTGGCGGGGTTGGCATCGCCCGAGACGTAGTAGGACAGGCCCTGCTTCAGGCCGCCGTGGTCCGCGACGCGCTGCGCCATGTTCGATGCCGCCATCCGCAGCTGCACGGTCACGCTCTTCTCGTATTGCTCGGAGGGCACCTTCTGGCCGCCGACGCGGCTGTTGCCGGGGCCGTCGGCGGACCAGTCGCGGCCATCCATGAACTTGCGGGAAATCTGGCCCAGGCCGATCGAGGTGTTGTTGTCGCCAGCGCGGTCGAGGTCGCCCTCGTGCTGCATCGCCTTGCGGAAGCCCTGGGTGAAGGCTCCCGATTCCGATTGCAGCTGGGCGCGGAAGACGCTGGGGTCCAGGCCGTATTCCTTGGCGGTCTTGTCCACCGCGCGGCCGAAGTCGGCCTGCGTCTGGACCTTGGCGTCCTGTTGCTGCTCGTCGCCGCGCAGCACGGGCAGGAACTTGGGGTGGACCTTTGCCTGGGCCTCGTCCACGCTCTTCGATCCGAGATCGCCGGTTGCTTCAGGCTGCCCGGCGCTGGAGCCGGAGGCTGTGGGCGCAGCGCTGGGGGCGGGCGCGGCGGCAGGTGCAGGCGCCGGTGCTGCCGATGGTGCCGATGGTGCGGCGCCGGACGGGCTGCCGCTACCACCGCCGCCGCTGCCACCGCTGCGGTTGCCTTCGCCGGAGGCCGGGCTGCCGCCCTGTTCGGAAGGTTGCGCCTGGCGATGCTTGGACAGCTTCTGGAGCAGGCCTTCGAGCAGTGCCATCAGCACCTGCGCGAGCAGGGTCTGGGCGCCGGCGGGATCCTGCGCGCCAGGCGCCTGGACGCCCTGGAGCCGCGAGGAGGAGATCGGAGAAATAGCCATGAATGCAGTTCCTTGCAATGTAGGGAATTGCACTCTCGCAGCGGCTCGCAGCGCGCGGGATGCGCTGCCCGAACGACTCCGCGGACATGCGAAGCCGCGCCTGCGCCTCAGGCGAACGCGTCGATGCGGCCGGCGCGGATCGCGTCGAGCATGCGCCGGTACAGCGCCATCGTGCGTTCGTAGGCACCGGGACGGCCCTGCAGCACGGCCTGCACATAGTCCTGGCGGCTCGCGGCGCATTCGAATCCGTTGGCACAGCGGGCCAGCAGGGCCCAGTCGGCAGCCTGCGTGCAGTCCAGCCCCAGTCCGCAGGGCAGAAGGTAGAAGGCGAGCTCCACGCCGTCGTCCTGCGACTGGGGATGGAAGACGCCCTCGAACCGGTAGCCGCGCATGCCCGTGCCGGCATCGGTGCGGACCGCGAGGCGCGTGGCGACGTCCTGCACGAGCAGCGGGTCGCCGGCCGCCAGCAGGTCGGCCAGCAGGGATTGGCGCCGTTCGGGTGCCTGGTAGGCGGATTTGCCCGCGCGCAGGGCCATGGCCAGCAAGGGGTCCTTGCGGCGCAGGCCATCCGCGGCGAGCCGGGCGATGCGCCGGTCCCCCGTGTCCTCTGCCGACAGGCCCGCGCACCGCTGGCGCAGAGCCTCCGCCGCCGCGCGGGCCTCGCTGGAGGCCGGGCCGGCTGCGCCCGGCTCGGTGCCCGCGATGCCATGGCACCGGCGCAGCGCCTGCACGGCATAGAACACGCCCCCTGCCTCAGGGTGCGAAAGCGCATGGCGGACGAATCCGTCCAGGCGGCCGGCCCGGTTGTATTCCCGGAGCAGGTCCGCGGACAGGGGGCGGGACGCCGCGGCCGCTTCGGCAGCCTCGCGTGTGCCGGGGGATTCCTCGGCCGTGCCCGGCTGCAGGAAGCCCAGTCCCGCCGCGAGCAGCAACAGGGCAGCGCCCCCCAGCATCCAGGAAGAAGTACGCAGATTCATGGTGCCTCATTGGAGAGTGGACGGCAGGGCCGGTGGGCATCCGGCGCGAAGCGGCTTGCGCGTTTCCGAGTCTGCGCAAGCGCTTTTCGCGGCAGTGGGTGCGCTCCGCGTGCTATCGGGGTGCATCGGGGCGGAAATTCCGGCCCAGGATGCCTTCGCATACATCGCAGTAGAAGTAGCGCGTGGTGCCCCGCTGTTCCAGGGCGCCCCAGCCGGTGGCCGCATCCAGCGACAGCGTTCCCTTGCCGCCCTGCCGGAAATGCACTTCTGCCGAGGCTTCGCAGTCCGCCAGGTCGATGCCACGCCGGTATTCCTCCGCCGTGCCCTCGACGGCGTGGCTCCAGAAATGGCGTACACGCGCGGCGTCGATCTGCATGTCGGCGCAGTCGGCATCGCTGCCCCGGGCTCCATGGGCATGGGGCCCGAGGATGGTGATGCGTTGCAATGGTGGCTGCGCCGTGGTCGCAGTACCCGGCGCAGTCGCCGCCGGACTGGCCGCTGATGGCGCCGCCTGGGAGGCAGCAACAAGCGCGAGCAGCAGGTGGACAGCGTGCCGCTGCCTCATTTCACCGCCCCTGCGACGAAGCCAGGCGCCAGGATGCCTTCGCATGCAGCGCAGCGGAAATAGCGCGTGGTGCCTTTCCATTCCAGGACTCCCCACCCCGTGGCGTCATGCAGGTGCAGCACGGCATGCGCACCTTTGCGCAGATGCAGCCGGGGGGATGCGGCGCAGTCGGCCAGATCGAAGTCGCGCTGGAAGTCGGAGGCCGGCCCTTCCACGGCATGGTCCCAGAAATAGCGAACGCGCTGCTCGTCGATGGTCCGGCCGGAGCAGTCGGCATCGCTGCCGGGTGCAGGTTCCACGGCGCGGGGCAGGGTGATGGCACCCAGGGGGCCGATGGAGCGGGACGGGGGATCTGCCTTCATGGGCTGTGCGTGAGCGCTAGCCTGGAACAGCACCAGGAAGCAGAGGGAGGCATCACGCAGGTTCAGGCCGAGTTGCATCATTGCCATGCCGCGGTAGCGGCTTCCGTGCGATTTTTGTGGCTGACGTCGGGGTGGCGATGGACGTCCGATTTCGAGAGGGCCAGCGTCCGGTGGGTCTCATCGGTCAGGTACTGGAGCGAGAGCATTTGAGGAAAGCGTGGACTTGTTGACGGTCAGCGTGGGCAACTGGTGGCGGCCGGGCACTCTGCCGGTATGTTTTCGAACACCACACTGCTACCCACCACCACGGCATGTGATGGGGGATCGGTCCACCAATGAAGTGTGCCGTTCATCCAGAGATCGACAATCTCACTCTCGCCCAATAGGGTTTCAGGCTGGATGCGGTACAGCCTTACAAATGAAGGAATCTTCATTTTGTAGTGCAGGATGCGTTGGATGGGCGAAGCGTCATAGTATTCGACGCGATAAACATTCATGGGGCTTGTTTCCGAGCCTTTGAAGACGGGCTTGCTGGCATACCAAACGAAAGCTGCCAGCCCAATGGCGAGGACCATCCAGAGTGTTTGGGTCCTCATTTTTTTGTTTTTTCTTGCCATTTTTAAATTTCAAACTTTTGCGGAAATGGCAGGCGCACACGATGCACATCGGATAAGACCATGAAATCCCCGCCGTGTTGGTTTTTTGCACGCCATTTTTGAAAATCTGAATTTTGCACCAAGTATTTGCGTTCGGCCGCTGTGTCGGGTGAGATATCCGCGATTTCGTCTCCAATGTTGATGCCACCCCGCAAGGAGGTATTGCACTCAACCCCATTGAATCCCCAGCATCCCAGGGGTTGGGAAATAAAATTATTGCCGTCCTGGAAATCGTAGGAATCCCTCAGATAGAAGCCCAGTTCATCAACTTCAATCGATGAATTTTTGTTTTCCATAGATGTCACAATGCCAGAGACTGCAATCTTTATCTGGGCCTCGCCCATGGCGCCATAGAAGTCGTCCATGGGGTCCCCCATCTTCCCAAAAAGCAGGAAATTCACTTGGCAAGAATCATCCAGTTCCTTTGCGGGAAGTCCCAAATTGCCGAATCGCCAGCACTGGCCGGCATGTGCTGGTGCGGCACGATCCACTCTCACTTTTAGCTGCTTGATTCCCGCGGGACTGGACCACGTCGTCTGCAACTGTTGCATCGCCGTACGTACCCTGTTGAATTGAAGGGCCCAGGACATTTTGACCAAGGACTCATCGAGGTGAGCTTGGCTCAAATTTTTTAATCGATATATTCCACGACTTTCCTTCATTTCTGCTGGCATCGCAAATAGTGCTCCTTTGAACCACCTTTCCATCAAGCTGGCAGCCACAGGCCATCCCAATCTTGAGCGCATGACATTGGGAATGTCTCGTAGCTGGAAAATTCTTGTTTGATAAGCTGGTTCTTTTTTCTTTGAGCTGCCGCTGATTGATGAAAGCGTGTCTTGCAGTATGTCGATCAAAAGAATCCCTCTTATTTATTAATTTGAGTGCCGTGGCAATCTATTTCGAATGGTCTAGTCGTTAGGCTGTAGCCACTTGAGCGTCGTCATGAGGTTGTGCTGTATATGTTTGGACTTTCGATGCGGGGAATATTTCGGCTCTTTGTGCCGAAGGATAATTCGGTAAAATATTTAAAAGAGTATGTTCAGAAGGTGACGCACGCTTGTTCTGGCGATACGCACTGTGCCCAAGGGAAGCAAAAATACGGCGGCTTGATGCACCACGATTCCGAGCGCCCTTGTTCTATTCTCTTGACGTGCTGCGCAGTGGATGTGCGCTTCGCATCACCACAACCCCGCGGCAGGTGTTCAGCATGTGTTGTCCCTCCTCGGCGCGGAATCTAATGGCCCACGGCCGGGCATGCTGTAAGAAAGGGTTGCGCGCGATCCGTCTGTGCCTGCGGCCGCCTCCCCCACGCGTTCTCCACCATCTGCACAAAGCGCACACAAACGCTCGATAGTCGATCAAGGTTGGCTGCGCAGACTCGCGCCCATTCCTTCTCGATGCGGATTTTTCCTTCCATGACCATTGACGCTGCCCAGCTCCTCGCGGACGAAGCCAAGTACTGCTCCTTCGGCGATACCGTCCACTATGTGAACCCGCCCAAGATCTTCACGGGCTGCGAAGGCAGCTACATGCTGGACGACAACGGCACGCAGTACCTCGATCTGCAGATGTGGTATTCGGCCGTGAACTTCGGCTACAAGAACAAGCGCCTCGAAGCCAAGATGATCGAGCAGCTGCAGGCCCTGCCCCAGGTCGCCAGCCAGTACCTGCACCCGACCAAGATCGAGCTGGCCAAGTTCATCGCCGAAGACGCCAAGCGCAAGTGGGGCAGCGATGGCCGCGTGCATTTCAACGTGGGCGGCGCGCAGGCCATCGAGGATTCGCTGAAGGTGGTGCGCAACGCCAGCAACGGCAAGAGCCTGATGTTCGCCTTCGAGGGCGGCTACCACGGCCGCACGCTGGGCGCGTCCAGCATCACCTCCAGCTACCGCTACCGCCGCCGCTTCGGCCACTTCGGCGACCGCGCGCAGTTCATTCCCTTCCCCTATCCCTTCCGCCGCCCCAAGGGCATGACGGCCGAGGAGTATTCGGACCAGATCGTGCGCGAGTTCGCCCGCAAGTTCGAGAACGAATACCACGCCGTCTGGGATCCCAAGACCAACCAGTGCGAGTACGCGGCCTTCTATGTCGAGCCCATCCAGGGCACGGGCGGCTACGTCGTGCCGCCGCCGAACTTCTTCAAGGGCCTCAAGAAGGTGCTGGACGACCACGGCATCCTGATGGTGGTCGATGAGATCCAGATGGGCTTCTGGCGCACCGGCACGCTGTGGTCGGTGGAGAACTTTGGCATCAAGCCCGACGTGCTGGTCTTCGCGAAGGCGCTGACCAATGGCCTCAACGCCCTGTCCGGGCTGTGGGCGCGCGAGGAGCTGATCAACCCGAAGATCTTCCCGCCCGGCTCCACGCACTCCACCTTCGCCTCCAACCCGCTGGGCACGGCCCTGGGCCTGGAAGTGATGAAGATGACGCACGAGATCGACTTCGGCAGGCAGGTGCGCGAAGCCGGCGCCTACTTCCTCGAAGGCCTGAAGGAGCTGCAGAAGCGCCACAAGGAGATCGGCGACGTGGACGGCCTGGGCCTGGCGCTGCGCGCCGAGATCTGCACCGAGGACGGCTTCACGCCCAACAAGGCGCTGCTGGACAAGATGGTGGACATCGGGCTGGAAGGCAACCTGGAGTACCAGGGCCAGAAGCGCGGCCTGGTGCTGGACGTGGGCGGCTACTACAAGAACGTGATCACCTTCGCCCCGTCGCTGATGATCTCGCGCCCCGAGATCGATGAGGCGATGGTGCTGCTGGACCAGCTCCTGACCCAGGCAAAGCGGGCCTGACGGCCGATGCGCTGGCGCAACCGGCTGGAGCCGGAGTCGCTCGTGGCGCATGCCGGCGCGCATCCGCCGGAAGGATTCGCCTGGCTGCAGGGGCTGCCGGTGCCGGTGTTCTCGGCGTCGTTCGACCTGCTGACGACGGCGGACGACGAGTTCAAGGCGCGGCTGCGCGGCTGGCCGCTGTTCGGTCGCTGGTCACGGTGGCTGCGCGTGCGCACGGCCTTCGCGGGTACCACGGTGACGGAGTACGCCCCGCTGCCGCAGGGCGCCGCGCCGGAGGCGGTCGCCGCGGCGCTGCGCACCGGCCCGGGCCGTGATTTCGCGCTGGTGATCGCGAAGGACCTTCCACAGGATTCGCCGCTGCTGGCCCCGGAGGACAACGCCTATGCCCAGGCGCTGGCCGAGGCCTGCGTGCGGCAGGGCTTCGTGCTGGTCGAGGGCCAGGCGCTGGCCTACGTGCCCATCGACTTCGGGACCCTGGACGAATATCTGGCGCGACTGTCCTCCAGCCGCCGCAGCAACCTGCGGCGCAAGCTGCGCAGCCGGTCGCAGCTGCGGATCGAGCGCATGCCCACGGGCGACGCCTATGCCGACGACGCGCGCGTGGATGCCTGCTACGCGCTCTACGAGGCCGTGCATGCGCAGAGCGAGGTGCATTTCGACCGGCTGACCCGGGATTTCTTCGCCGCGGTGCTGCGTGACGGTGCCAGCGGCGGCATCGTCTTCGAGTACCGGCATGCCGGCACCGATGCGCTGCTGGGCTGGAACCTCTGCTACGAGCACGCGGGGCGCCTCGTGGACAAGTACATCGGCCTGTCCTACCCCGCCGCGCGCGAGGTCAATCTGTATTTCGTGAGCTGGATGGTCAACCTGGAATATGCGGTCGAGCGGGGCCTGTCCCACTACATCGCGGGCTGGACCGACCCGGAGGTCAAGCGCAGCCTGGGCGCGAGTTTCACCTGGACGCGGCATGCCGTGTATGTGCGCAACCCGCTGCTGCGCGCGCTGGCCCGCCGTTTCTCGGGCCACTTCGAGAGCGACCGGCGCTGGAAGGACAGCGTGGAGGACGCGGCATGAGCGGCACGGCGCGGCCCCCGGTGGTGCTCGACGTGGACGGTTCCGTGGGCGTGCTGCCCGGGGAGGTCCGCCTGCCGCTGGCGCAGTCCTGGCAGGAGCGCATCCGCTTCGGCTGTGGCATGGGCACGATGCGCGCGTTCCGGCAGGCGCTGGAGCAGGCCATGCCGCCGGTGGCGGCGCACGGCACCGTGTTCATGGGCAGCGGGGATTTCCACCACCTGAGCTGGCCGCTCATCGAGCGCTGCATCGCCGCCCACGGGTTCTCCGCGGCGCAGCCGCTGCGCGTGGTGGTGCTGGACAACCATCCTGACAACATGCGCTTTCCCTTCGGGGTGCATTGCGGCTCGTGGGTGCGGCGGGTGGCGCTGCTGCCCCAGGTGTCGCACGTGCACGTGGTGGGCATTACCTCGGGCGACATCGGCACGGGCCATGCCTGGGAGAACTACCTCGCGCCGCTGCGCGCCGGCCGGCTGAGCTACTGGAGCAGCGGCGTGGACACGCGCTGGGCGCGCTGGCTGGGCATCGCGGACCGGTTCCGCGCGTTCCCTGACGCCGATGCCCTGATCGGTGAACTGGCCCGCATGCTCGAGCGGCAGCGGGTCCCCACTTATTTCAGTGTGGACAAGGACGTGTTTTCGCCCCGCGTGGTGCGCACGAACTGGGACCAGGGCACGCTGGAGACTCGCCATGCCGCGGCAGTCATCGGCAGCCTGCGCAACTGCGTCGTGGGCAGCGACGTGACGGGCGACGTCTCCACCCACCGCTACGCCACGGCCTGGAAGCGGTGGCTGAGCGCGGGCGACGGGCAGGAGACCGGCACGGAGCATGCCGACCTGCCGGCCTGGCAGGCTGCGCAGGCCGCGTTCAACATGTGGCTGCTCGATATGCTGGAGACGGACGGCTGACGGTGCGTCGATCCGGCGGGCCGGCTCATCCGCCGGTCCGCACCGCCTGCTGCAGCACCGTGCAGATCCGGTCGAAGCCGGGGTCGTCCAGCCAGGGGCTGTTGCCGATGGCGAGCACGCGCGCCGCGAAATCACGGGCGCGCGGCCAGCCCCCTTGCGGGCCCGGGGCGACGTGCCGCGCATAGCGGGGGTAATCGGGCAGCGCATGCACGAAGGGCAGGCTCACGCCCAGGCCCCGGCCCCACAGCGCGGCGATGGCGGCCTCCCGGCGGGCGGCGTCGGGCAGCAGCACCAGCAGCGTGGGCCAGGTGCCCTGCGCGCCCGGCACGGCGCCACTGTCCCCGATCACCAGCAGTTCTGGAACGCGCTCGCGCAGCAGAGCCATGCGGTGCCGAGCCCGTGCCTCGCTCCCGGCCAGCCAGGCGGGCAGGCGGGCCAGGGCGCGCACGCCCACGGCGCGGCGCCAGCGGCCGACCTGGTGCAGCGGGATGGCATCGTCGAAATCGTCGCCCGCCGCGGCGATGCGGTCGCCCTGGGCCAGCGCCCGCCGCAGCGGCAGGCCATAGGCCAGCGGCAGGCCGGCCGGGCGGTAGAGCGCGGCATAGCCCAGCAACTCGGCGCTGCGGCGCAGCTCCCAGCCCCAGCGCCAGGGGGCCACGGTGCGGGCGGCGCGCGCGCAGGCTGCGCGCAGGGCGGTGTCGGCCACCACCAGCGCACCGCCTTCGTAGATCGTGAGACCCTTGCCCACGGCCAGGCTGAAGAACACCATGTCGCTGCCCGTGGTGCCGATGCAGGTGCCGCCGGCCTCGCGCGCCCCCAGGGCCTGGGCCGCGTCCTCGATGACGCGGGCGCCGGCCGCATGGGCGATGGCGCGTACCGGCGCCACGTCGATCACGCGGCCCGCGAGGTGGGTGGGCAGCACGGCCAGGGTGCGCGTGCTGCAGAGAGCGGCCAGCGCGTCGGGGCACAGGTCCAGGCTGGCGGGCCGCAGGTCGCAGGCCCGCAGCCGCAGGCCGCAGTGCGCGGCCGCCAGGGCGACGAGGGGGCAGGTATAGGCCGGGGCGATGATCTCGTCACGCCCGGGTTCCTGCTCGCGCAGTGCCGTGAGCGCCACCACCAGCGCGGCGGTGCCGGAGCATTCCACCTGCACCGACGGCACGCCCAGGAAGCGCGCCAGCGCGCTTCCCAGGTCGGCATCGCCTCCGGGCAGCAGGTCGCGCCAGCCCAGCGGCAGGCCGGCGGTGGGCGGCGCCTCAGGCGCCATGGGGCGCGGGCGGGGGAGAGGCTGGCGGCACCTGCTCCTCGGCCTCGCTGCGGGCCAGGCAGGCGATGCCGGCGGCGATGAGCGCGGCGCCCAGCAACTGCGGCCAGCCGATGGGCTCGTTGAACAGGAGGGCCGAAAGCGCCAGCACGGAGACGACCTCGAGGTGCGATGCCGCGAAGGCCGGGCCGATGGGCGCGTGCTCCAGCAGCGTCATCCAGGTGAAGAAGGCGCCCACGTAGCCGACGAAGGCACCGTAGATCCATGGCTGGCCGAAGACCCGCGCCAGCCAGGCGCTGGAGAACTCCAGCGGCAGCGCGTGTTCGCCCGCCAGCTTGAAGCTGATCTGCGCGAGCGTGTCGAAGGCAACGAGCACGAGGAAGCCGATGGCGTAGAAGCGTCGCACGGCGTCACCCCTTCAGGCCGACGACGGCCACGCCAGCCGACACCAGCAGGATGCCTGTCACCCGCATCGGCGAGAGCTTTTCGCGGAACAGGAAGCGCCCGGCGATCATCACGGCCACGATGTTGATCGAGCCCAGCAGCACGCCGTCGGACAGCGGCACGAGGGACAGGAACGCCAGCCAGACCAGGAATTCGGCCACGTAGCAGCCGACGCCGATCCAGATCCAGGGCCTGCGCGCCATCCAGACCCACCGCGCCAGGCCGCTGCCCGCGCGCGGGTCGGCCGTGGCGGCGGCCTTGAAGGCCAGCTGCCCGCCAGTGTCCACCAGCATGTTCAGGAACCACAGCAGGGCCACCAGCGGCGTGATGCCGCCGCCGTCCGTTGGCGTCATGGCGCAGTGCCTTCCTGGCGCCGTGGCTCCTGCTGCCGCTGTTGCGCGATCGCTTCCGCAAAAGCCACCGTGCGCGCGAGCACCGTGCGGCGGTCGCGGTCGATGGTGATCATGTGGTAGCTGTCGTCCAGCAGCACCAGCTCCACCGGGGCGTGGCGCACGCCGCGCACGATGTCCTCGGCGTTGCCGGCCGCGGCGATGTCGTCGTTGCGGGCGTGCATCACCAGGCAGGGCGAGCGCACCGCGTCCAGGTTGCGCCGCACGTGGGCGGAAAGCGCCCGCAGCTCGATCACCGACCACCAGGGGTTGCCCGGCAGGCCGGCGGCCGCGCTGTCGCCCGAATGCATCTGCGACACCACGCGCTCGCGCAGGGCCTCGTCCTTGATGCCGTAGGGCGGTGCTTCCATGAAGACGCTGCGGCGGCCGATGCCGAGGGCCCGGAAGAGCGGCAGCAGGAAGGCCAGGCGCGTATAGGCCGGCATGCTCCAGCCGTCGTAGCGGAAGGTGGTGGACAACGCCACCACGCCGGCCACCTGCCGAGGCCTCTCGATGGCCAGGGCCAGCGCCAGCAGTGCGCCCATGGACAGGCCGCAGGCGACGACCGGTTGCCCGGTGAGCTGCATGAGCCGGTCCGCGCCGCGCCGGGCGCTGGCCACCCAGTCCTGCCAGCGCGTGGCGATCAGGTCGTCCTGCGTGCCGCAGTGGCCGGCCAGCTGCACCGCGAGCACGGTGAAGCCCGCGCGGTGCAGGCCCTTGGCGAGCAGCCGCATTTCGTTGGGCGTGCCGGTGAGGCCGTGGATCAGCAGGATCCCGGTGGTGGCGAGCGGTCCGTGGCCCTCCAGCAGGTATTCATGCTCGGTGCCATGCAGGGCCGCGGGGGCGGCGGGGCGGGCCAGGGCGCTGTCGTCCATGGCCCGCAGGGTCGCTGCGGCGGCGTTCATGCCATCTCCAGCTGGCGCGGAGCCAGTGCGTCCAACTGGTGCAGCATCTCCAGCGTGTCGGAGAAGTCGCTGAACGGCGCGTGGGCGATGTGGTTGGCTTCGCAGTGGGCGATGAGCTTGTACTTGGCGAAGACGAAGTCGGCACGGCCGGAGACGCAGAAGTCCGAGGTGCTGTCGCCCACGAACAGCACACGCCCGTGCACGGCCCGCTGCTCGGCCAGCCGTTCGCACTTGCAGTTGCCGCTGGCGCGCGCGCAACTGCCGCTGGCCCAGGGCGACTCCAGGCGCCACTGGCGCGGGCCGGCCTGCACGAGGCGGTTGGCGATCACGGGCAGCCCGTCCAGGCCGTGGCGGGCCAGCACGGACTGGATGGCGTAGTCGATGCCGTCGCTCACCACCTGCACCGGCATGCCCAGGGCCTGGGCCTCGCGCACGAAGGCGGCGAAATGCGGATCGACCTCGATGGTCTCCAGGTGGGCGTCGAGCTCGGCGCGGTCCATGTCCAGCAGCGCGACCTGGCCCTTCATGCATTCGCGCGAACCGATCTCGCCGCGCTCCCAGGCGTCTTCCAGCGCCTGCCAGTCGGGCTGGCCGAAGCGCTGCAGCAGGGAGTCGGTGACGTCCCGCGTGCTGATGGTGCCGTCGAAGTCGCACTGGACCATCCAGCCCGCGGGGGACGCAGCGAGGTTCCGGGCGGAAAGGGCCGGGCGCCGGAGCGAGGACAGGGGAAAGGACGCAGTCGTCATGGTGTCATTCCTGCTTCAGGGGAAGAAAGCTCACGCGCACGGTCTGGCCGGGGCGTGCTTCCGGGGGGCTGTCGAATTCGAGCACGCACTCCACGACCCGCATCGGGCCGCGCTGGGCGTCTTCCTGCAGCCGCGAGGCGCCGAGCACGGGGCTGATGCGCACCACCCGCGCGGCGGGCAGGGCGACCGGGGCGGCGTCGCCGTCGGTCGTGACCGAGGCGCGCATTCCCGGCTTCACCGTGGCCGCGTAGTTCTGGTTGACCTCCGCCCGCACGATCAGCGGCCGGTGCGGCATCAGCGTGATCGCGGCATGGCTGCCGGCTGCGGCCGCCAGGCGCACGCCGGCCTGGGTCCTGACATGCACCACGGTGCCGTCCTCGGGCGCCCGCAGCTCGAGGCGGGCCTGCTGGCCGCGCACCTGGGCGAGCTTCTTGCGCGCCACTTCGGCCTCCGCGCGCGCCACGGCAGCATCGGATTCGGCGGCGCGCAGGGCCTGGGCCGCGTCGTCGGCGCGCTGCGGTTCGGCGGCATTGGCGGCGGCTGCTTCGGCGAGGCGGGCGGCCGAGCGGCGCAGTGCCGGCACCTGCTGGGCGCGTGCGCGTTCGCGCGCTTCCGCCAACTGCAGCTCCGCCTGCGCCACGTCCGCCTCGGCCTGCAGGCCGGAGCCGGACAGGCGCAGCAGCACCTGCCCGCGCTTCACGGCCTGGCCTTCGTGCACGGCGACGGTGTCCACCACGCCTTCCTGCAGGGGGGCGAGGTCGAGCATTCCGCCCTGGACCTCGATGCGGCCGCGGGCGATGGCCACGCCGTTGGCTGCGCCGGAGGCCGGGGCGGATGCGGGCGCCTCGGGCGCGGGCATCTGCGCGGGGGTGCCACGGTCGGTGCAGGCCGCGAGCCAGGCGAGGGCCAGCGCGGAGGCTGCGCAGGCGGCGCCGCGCGCGGCGCGGGGGCCGAGGGGAAGGGAGAGGCGTTTCATGGGGTGATGGCGTCCGGCTGGCGCCAGTCGCTGCGGATGGCACCGTCTTCCATGCCGAGCACGCGGTCGGCATGGCGGACGAGGCGCGGGTCGTGGCTCACGCACAGCACGGTGGTGCCGTGGGCGCGTGCGATGCGGTGGAGGATGTCGATGACGCGCTGGCCGCTGTCGGCATCCAGCGCGCTGGTGGGTTCGTCGGCGAAGAGCAACTGGGGCGACTTGGCGATGGCGCGGGCGATGGCCACGCGCTGCTTCTCGCCTCCGGACAGCTGGGCCGGGCGCATGTGCGCGCGCTGCGACATGCCCACTTCGTCGAGGGCGCGCCGTGCCTGGCGCGCGCTTTCTCCGGCGCCCAGGCCCAGGTAGCCCAGGGGCAGCTGCACCTGCTCCAGGGCGGTCAGCGCGGGAAAGAGGTTGAAGCCCTGGAACACGAAGCCCGTGTGCTGCAGCCGGAAGCGCTCCAGCGCGCGCGGGCCGAGCGCTCCCAGGTCTTCGCCCAGGGCGTAGGCCTTGCCCGCGTCCGGCTGCTGCAGCCCGGACAGCAGCGACAGCAGCGTGCTCTTGCCGCAGCCCGAGGGGCCGGAGATGAGGGTGAGTTCCCCCGGGAGGATGGACAGCGAGAGCTGGCGCAGCACCGGCACCTGCACGACGCCGGAGACGAAGGATTTCTGCAGGTCCACGGCCTGCAGGCTGGGGGCGGCGCCAAGCTGCGGCGCGGGGGAGCGGGGGGCGTGGGTGTTCATCGCAGCAGCAGGGCGGGATCGGCGGCCATGAGGCCGCGCATGGCCAGGAGGCCCGAAAGCAGCGCGACGAGCGCGACCAGGCCCGCACAGGCCAGGGCGGTGGCAGGCGTCATCGCGACCGGCACGCCCTGCGACGTGGCGAGCCACAGCAGGCCGGCGCTGGCGGCGGCGCCCAGCAGCAGGCCCAGTCCACCAATCCAGCAGGCCTGCTCGATCACCAGCCGGCCCAGCGAGCGGCGGCTCACGCCCAGCGCGTTGAGCACGGCATATTCACGGGCCGATCCGGCCACCACGCCCATGAGCGACTGGCTGGTGACGACCGTGCCCACGAGGCAGACGATGCCCACCATGAACAGCACGGCCACGCCCGCGCCCGTGTCCAGCAGCCAGTACAGCTGGGAGCGGCGGGCGAACTGGCGGGCCGTCCAGACCTCGAACGGGCCGAAGCCCGGGGCTCCGGCGGAGAACCGGGCCTGGACCTCCCGGGCCTGCTCCGGCGTGCGGGTGCGGGCCACGACGTAGGTCGGCGCGGTCGCCGAGCCGGTGCCCGCGATCTCGCGGGCGGTGTCGATCGACGACAGGACGTTCGCCCCGCCCAGCCCGCGCAACCCGTCCACCGCGGCCACGACATGGACTTCGTGCGCGTTGATCCAGGCCGTGCCGCCCACGCCGGTGCCCAGCGTGGAGAGGTCCGCCCGGTCCACGATGACCGCGCCGGGCGCGCGCAGCGCCGAGCGCTGCCAGCCGGTGAGCAGGTGGGAGAACAGCATGCCGTCCGGCGCGGAGCGGATGCCCGACAGGTAAATCGACACACCGCCGCTTCCGGATTGGGCGCTGCGCCAGTCCGCGTCCACCCAGAGGTAGGGCTCGGTGGCCACGACCGCCGGGTCCATGGCCAGCCGCAGGTCCACGTCGCTGCCGATCGCCCGGCCGAAATTCACGCTCTGCGTGCCGGGGTAGCCGGCCCAGAGATCGGCTCCCGATGCGCGCACGTACAGCGCCGCGCTGCCGAAGATGCCCAGCACCAGCGCGGCCTGCACCACCAGCAGCACGCACGAGAAGCCCACGGCGAACACGGCGGGCACGAACCGCCGCCACTCGTGGACCAGCGTCTTGCGGGCCAGGGCGATCATGGCGCCTCTCCGTCGTCGGCCGATGCGGGGGGGAGCGGCGCGCCGCCCAGTGCCTTGTACAGCGCGACGAAGGCCAGCGAGCGCGCGTCCTGGGCCGTCGCCCATTCGGCCTCGGCCTGCAGGGCCGCGCGCTGCGCGGCGAGTCCGTCGTACTCGCTGGCCAGGCCGAGCCGGGCCTGGACGCTGCCGGCACGCACGCGCTCGGCGAGCGCGGGCTGCGCTTCCGCCAGGGCATCCGCCCGGTTCTGCTGGGCCGCCAGGGCGGAGAGGGCGCCCTCGGCTTCGGCGATGGCGCCGCGCACCGTGCGCTGGTAGGACAGCGCTGCGGCCTGCAGCGCCTCCTGCTGCGCGTCCACCTGCATGCGGCGGCGTCCCCAGTCGAAGAGCGGGATGTCGATGGTGGGGCCGATGGCCGGCACGTTGTCGCTGGTGGTGCGGCGGTTGCGCGTGATGTTGTAGGCGTACAGCAGCGAGCCGGTGATGGCGATGCGCGGGTACAGCTCGGAGCGGGCCATGCCCACGTCTGCGGCGGCCTTGCGCACGGCCGCTTCCGCGGCCTGCACGTCCGGGCGCGTGCGCAGCAGGTCGGCGGGCAGCGCCGAGAACGCGAAGGGCGCCAGGGTGGGCACCCGGACGGGGCCGGCGGCGCTCCAGGCCGGATCCGGTGCCACGCGGTCCAGCAGCACGGCCAGCGACTGGGCTGCGCGTGCTCGTGCCTGTTCGGGCTCGGCGCGTGCGGCACGGGTGCGGGCGCGCTGCATGCCGGCCGAGGCCACTTCGTCGGTGGCGCCGGTCCAGGTGCGGCGGCGTACCTCCGCCAGGCGGGCGGCCCGCTCGTCGAGGGCCGCCTGCCGGTCGAGCAGCTGCAGCTGCCGGCGCGCGGCCTGCAGGTCCAGGTAATTGCGCACCACCTCGGCCACGACGGCGACGCGCGCGCCCTGGCCGTCCGCCACGGCCGCGTCGCGGTCCGCCGCGGCCGATGCCCGCGCGCTTTCGGCGGCGCCGAACAGGCCCAGCTCCCAGACCATGTCGATGCTGGCGTGGAAATAGCTGTCGGTGGCTTCGATGTCCTGCAGGGTGCGCGCGCCTGCGCCGAACGAGGGGCGGAACTGCACCGCCGCGCGCCCGGCCTGCAGGCGGGCTTCGCGCAGCCGGTGGGCGGCGATCGCCAGGTCGAGGTTCTTCTGCAGCGCCTCGTCCACCAGCGCGTCGAGCGCGGGGTCGTGGAAGGCCTTCCACCAGGCGCGGAACTCCGGAGCGGCGGCGGCGCCGTCCGGCACGGGCGAAGTCCAGGTGGCGGGCAGGGCGGGTGCCTCCGGGCGGCGGATGTCCGGTGCCGAGCAGCCGGCCAGGAACGCGATCGCCGCGGCAGCCAGGCCGAGGCGGAGCGGACGTGGAATGGGGGACGGAAGAAGCACGCGCGGCGTTACATTTGCGGGGGTGAAGCCAGGGCGGGGAGTCCGGTGGCGATGGCAGGATTGGACCGCCCCAAGCTTGAGCCGCCTTGCATGGCATATGGAGGCTTCATGGAGATGCGGGGCTTTGCACGGCAATCCCGGCAGCTGTGGATAATTCCGCCCAGCACCCTCCGACGCCATGAACCTTCCCGCCGCCCCGCAGGCCACCGGCCCGCTCGTTCTCGTCGTCGAAGACGAGCCGGGCATCGCCACCATCCTCTCCGCCTATCTCCAGCGCGACGGACTGCGCGCCCACCAGGCCCATGACGGCCTGGAGGCCTTGCGGCTGTTCCGCCAGCTCAAGCCCGACATGGTGCTGCTGGACATCCACCTGCCCGGCATGGACGGCCTGGACCTGCTGCGCGCCATCCGCGAGGACGGCCAGACGCCGGTGATCATGGTGACGGCCCTGGCCGACGACGTGGACAAGCTGGTCGGCCTGCGCCTGGGGGCGGACGACTACGTGGTCAAGCCCTTCAGCCCGCCGGAAGTGGTGGCCCGGGTGCGCGCCGTGCTGCGGCGCGTGCAGGCCCAGCCCTCGGCACCGGCCCGGGCCGCCCAGCGCATCCGCGTGGGCCGCATCGAGATCGACCAGGAGGCCCATGCCGCTTTCGCCCACGGCGACGACGGGCGCGCCGTGCCGCTGCCGCTGACGCTGACCGAATACCGGCTGCTGGCCTGCCTGGCCGCGCAGCCCCGGCGCTGCTTCTCCCGCAGCTACCTGATCGAGCACTGCCTTCCCGAAAGCGATGCGCTCGACCGCGTGATCGATTCCCACCTCTCCAAGCTGCGCCGCAAGCTGCAGCAGGCGGGGCAGGGCGAGCTCATCGAGACCGTGCGCGGCATCGGCTACCGGCTCTGGCCCGGGGAGGGTCCCGTTGCCTGAGCACCGCGCACCGGCCGCGCAGGGGTCGCTGTTCAGCCGGGTCTGGGTGCGGTTCGGCGTATGCATCGCCGCCACCGTGCTGGCGACGATGGCGCTGCTGGCCGCGAGCGTGATGCTGTTTTCCGAGGTGCAGTACCGCGACTTCTACCGCAGCCTGCCCTCCGACGTGCAGGTCGAGCTCGACGGCCTGCGCGACCGCGACATGGAAGACAGCCCGCGGGCGATGGAGATCTACGGCCAGTACTGGCACGGCGACCTGCTGTTCGGCGAGAAATGGTCCCTCGTGGTAGGGCTGGTGATCTGCCTGCCCATCGGCCTCGTGGTGGGATTCTGGGTGTCGCGCATCGTCACGCTGCCGCTGGCGTCGATGGCCGAGGTGGCGTCCCACGTGGCGGTGGGGGATTTCTCGGTGCGCGCCCAGCCGGGCCGCTACCACGACGAGATGGCGGAAATGGTCCGGCATTTCAACCAGATGATCGATGCGCTCGAACGCTCGGCCAAGGAGCGGCGCGCCCATGCGGCCTCCATCTCGCATGAGCTGCGCACGCCGCTCACGGTGCTGCGCGCGCGCCTGCACGCGATCTGCGATGGCGTGATCGAGGCCGATCCGGCAGAGTCCCGCGCGCTGCTGGAGCAGGTCGAGTACCTGGGGCGGCTGGTGGGCGACCTGCACACCCTGTCCATGGCGGAGGCGGACCAGCTGTCGCTGGAAACCCGTGCGGTGGACCTGTCCGAGCTGGTGCGCGATGCCGTGGCGCTGCATGCGCAGCGCATCGAGGACCACGGCGTGGAACTGGCGCTGCGGCTGCCTGACGAGGAGGGGCCCCAAGCCATGGTGGACCCGGACCGCATGCGCCAGATCCTGTTCAACCTCGTGGAGAACGTGCTGCGCCATGCGGCGGCGGGCGGCTGGATGGAGGTCGAGGTGGCCCGGGAGGACGACCGCGCCGTGCTGCGCGTGAGCGACGCGGGCCCCGGCATGCCGGCGCGCCTGCTGGAGCGGCCCTTCGAGCGCTTTCCCCACGACCCCGGGCGGCGGGGCGAGGGCTCGGGGCTGGGCCTGTCCATCGTGAAGGCCCTGGTGCAGCGCCAGGGCGGCAGCGTGCGGGTGCAGAACCGTCCCGAAGGCGGCGCGCGCTTCACCGTGGAATTCCCGGCCATCGACTGATCCGCGGGCGCGGGCCCATGGCACGCAGTCCTACGCGCCCAGCCGCTGACGGACCACAACCGGTGCGGGCTGCGCTGCATACGATCACACCCATGCCGAGCAGCAATGCGCGGCGCCCCGGATCCCCCCCTCGCCCCAATGACTGGGGTTTCACCCTGTCCTGCCTCACGGCGGACAGGGTTTTTTATGGGCGCGCCCGGTGGGAGAATCGGCGCCCATGACCGTTGCCGCACACCCCACCCCTACCGCATCCGCCTCCGTGGACACCCTCACCATCACCCGGCCCGACGACTGGCACCTGCACGTGCGCGACGGCGAGCCCCTGCTGACCGTGGTGCCCCATACGGCGGCGCAGTTCGGCCGCGCGGTCATCATGCCCAACCTGCGCCCCCCCGTGACCACCGCGGCCCAGGCGCTGGCCTACCGGGAGCGGATCCTGGCCGCAGTGCCGCAGGGCATGTCTTTCGAGCCGCTGATGACGCTCTACCTCACCGACAACATCCCGCCCGCGGAAATGGCGTGCGCGAAGGAGGCCGGCATCGTCGCCTGCAAGCTCTATCCCGCCGGCGCCACGACGAACAGCGATGCCGGCGTGACGGAGCTGCGCAGGATCTATCCGGTGCTGGAGGCGATGCAGAAGGCCGGCCTGCTGCTGCTGGTGCATGGGGAGGCCACGGGCAGCGAGATCGACCTCTTCGACCGCGAGGCCGTGTTCATCGACCGCCACCTCATCCCGCTGCGCCGCGATTTCCCCGAGCTCAAGATCGTCTTCGAGCACATCACCACCCGCGAAGCCGCGCAGTACGTGGCCTCCGGCGACGCCTTCACGGCGGCGACCATCACGCCGCAGCACCTGCTCTACAACCGCAACGCCATCTTCACGGGCGGCATCCGGCCGCATTACTACTGCCTGCCCGTGCTCAAGCGCGAAACGCACCGGCTCGCCCTCGTGGAGGCCGCCACCGGCGGCAGCCCGAAGTTCTTCCTGGGCACGGACAGCGCGCCGCACGCCGCGCACCTGAAGGAGCACGCGACCGGCTGCGCGGGCTGCTACAGCGCGCATGCCGCCATGGAGCTGTATGCCGAGGCCTTCGACGGCGTGGGCGCTCTGGACAGGCTGGAGGGTTTCGCCAGCTTCCACGGCCCGGACTTCTACGGCCTGCCGCGCAACCAGGGCACGCTGACCCTGCGCCGCGAATCGTGGACGCCGCCCGAGAGCTTTCCCTTCGGCGAAGCGCTGCTCAAGCCGCTGCGCTCGGGCGAGGCGCTGGCGTGGCGGGCGGTGGCTGGCGGAGCGGGCTGAGCCATGGCGCCGGCGTCGGACCTGCAGGAGCGGCAGCAGCTGCGCATCGCTTTGCTCATCGATGCGGACAACGCGCCCGCGGAGATGATCGACGAGATCCTCACCGAACTGTCCACGCTCGGCGTGATCAGCATCCGCCGCGCCTATGGCAACTGGACCAAGTCCGCGCTGTCGGGTTGGCAGTCCAAGCTGCTGGAGTTCGCCGTGCGGCCCATCCAGCAGTTCGACTATTCCAAGCGCAAGAACGCCACCGACATGGCCATGACCGTGGATGCGATGGAACTGCTCTACACCGACCGGCCGGACGCCTTCGGCATCGTCTCTTCGGATGCCGACTTCACGCCCCTGGTGATGCACCTGCGGGCCAAGGGCGCGGCCGTGTACGGCTTCGGCGCGCAGCAGACGCCCCGGCCGTTCGTCAACGCCTGTTCCCGGTTCCTGTACCTCGAGGCGCTGGCTGCCGCGGCCGTACCGGCCGTGGCGGTCGCGCCCGAACCCCCTCCGCCGCCGCCCGAGGCCGCTCCGGCACCGGCTCCCGGCCGGCCGCCGCACGATGCTTCCGCAGTCACCGCCGCTGAACCGCCTGCGCCGGGCCACCCTGTGCGGCCCGCCGCCGGGCTGCGCATTCCTACGCCGGAGTTGCGGCAGGACACTTCGCTCATGAACCTGTTGCGCGATGCGGTGGCCGCTACGCAGGACGAGAGCGGCTGGGCGAAGGTGGGTGCCGTTGGCACGCAGATCGCCAACAAGGCCTCGTTCGACGCCCGCAACTACGGGTACGCCACGCTCACCAGGCTGCTGGCCGCGACGCAGGCATTCGAGATGCGTGACGAAGGCACTTCGAAGGTTTCGGTGCGCGACAAGCGCGCCGCTCCCGCGGCACGCGGACCGGCCGGATGAGGCCCCCGGGCCCGTCCGCACGGCAGGTCCTTGCGCTTTCCGCCGCGCGGCCGGTGGATGCGGTCGAGTGGGAGCGTCCCTGGCTCGCCCCGCTGCGCAGTGCCGGCCGGCCCGCCGCGGCGGCCGTGCAGGCGGGGCTGCCCGTCTGGGAGGCCCTCGATGCCCCGGGAACCCCGGCGTCCGGGAGGGCGGCGGGCACCTGCTTCGTTCCCCAGCAGCGCCTGCCTGCCGGCGAGGCCTACGAGTCCTTCATCTTCCGCACGGGGCAGGTGCCCACCCGCGACAACCTGCACGATTTCTTCAACGGCCTGGTATGGCTGCGCTACCCGCGGGCCAAGCGCCGGCTCAACGCCCTGCAGGCCGGCGCGATCGCGGCCCAGGGCGTCGGCGCGGTGCGCGGCCCGCTGCGCGATGCGGTCACGGTGTTCGACGAAAACGGGGCGGTGCTGTTCGCGCCGGCCGCGCTGCGGGAGGCACTTGCCGCGCGCGCATGGCGCCGGCTGTTCACGGAGCTGCGCCCGCTCTGGCGGCAGGCGCGCCTGGAGATCTTCGGCCATGCCCTGCTGGAGCAGCTCATCGTGCCTCGCAAGCCGCTCACCGCGCATGTGCTGCTGGTGCCGGATGCTCCTGAAACAGTAGCTGACATCGACGGCTGGCTGGAGAAGCACCTGGAGCCGGAGCTGCTGGAGGGCAAGCCCTTCACACCCCTTCCGGTCCTGGGGGTGCCCGGCTGGTGGGCGGGAAACGAGAACTTTTGCTTCTATGATGACTCTTCCGTATTCCGCAGTGCACGCCCCGCATCACAGTACACAACAGGGGTCCCTCCGCGCTGACACGGCGGCTTGAACGCCCGGACGACAGCCCCAGATTACTGTCGTGCCGGGTCCGGTACCAGGCCGTTTCCTCCCCCCTGCACCCAACGCTTCCCCTTCGTGGAGAACCTTCGATGAAACGCATCGCGCTCTTTCTGCTCACCAACCTTGCCGTCGTGGTGGTGCTAGGCATCGTCGCCAGCCTGCTCGGCGTCAACCGCTACCTGACGGCCAACGGCCTCAACCTGGGGGCGTTGCTCGGCTTCGCCTTCATCATGGGCTTCGGCGGCGCGATCATCTCGCTGCTCATGAGCAAGCCGATCGCCAAGTGGAGTTCCGGCGTGCGCGTGATCGACGGCACGGGCTCGGCCGACGAGGCCTGGATCGTCCAGACCGTGCGCAAGTTCGCCGACCAGGCCGGCATCGGCATGCCCGAGGTCGGCATCTTCGAGGGCGACCCGAACGCCTTCGCCACCGGTGCATTCAAGAACAACGCCCTCGTGGCGGTATCCACCGGCCTGCTGCAGGGCATGACCCGCGAGGAGGTCGAGGCCGTGATCGGCCACGAGGTGGCCCACATCGCCAACGGCGACATGGTCACCATGACGCTGATCCAGGGCGTGATGAACACCTTCGTCGTGTTCCTCTCGCGCGTGATCGGCTATGCGGTGGACAGTTTCCTGCGCCGCAACGACGAGAACAGCTCCGGCCCCGGCATCGGCTACATGGTCACCACCATCGTGCTCGACATCGTGCTGGGCTTCCTGGCCTCGATGATCGTGGCCTGGTTCAGCCGCCAGCGCGAGTTCCGCGCCGATGCGGGGGCCGCCCGCCTCATGGGCCGCCGGCAGCCGATGATCAACGCGCTGGCCCGCCTGGGCGGCATGCACCCGGCCGAACTGCCCAAGGGCCTGCAGGCCATGGGCATCGCCGGCGGCATCGGCAAGCTGTTCAGCACCCACCCGCCGATCGAGGAGCGCATCGCCGCGCTGCAGAACGCGCAGGGCTGATGCTCCCTGTCCGGCCGCCGGTCTCCGGCGGCCGGCAGGAAAGATGGGAAAACCCCGCCGTGGCGACATGGCGGGGTTTTTTTCTGCGCCACGCTTCTCAAGAGCGGCCGGCGGGCGCTTGCGCCGGGGCCGCCATGGCGGCCGGTGAGGGTGGCGTCCCATCCTCTCCCTCTGCCGTTGGCCCGGCCGCGCCTCCTTCTGCATGCCGTGCCTTGTCCAGCAGGAAATCGATGCAGGTCCGCACGGCCCGCGTCTGGTGGCGGTTGGGCAGGTACAGCAGGTACATGTGGGTGCCGAAGATGCTCAGGCGGTATTCGTCCAGAGTGGTCAGCACCTCGCCGGTGGCGATCGCGTCCTGCACCACGTAGTCGGGCACCAGGCCCACGCCCAGGCCGGCCAGGACGCCCTGGCGCAGGAACGGGAAGTGCTCGGAGACGAGGGTGGGCTCCAGCATCACCTCGTGCCGCTCGGCGCCCCGGTAGGCCGACAGGCGCAGCTGCCGCCCGGTCACGCCGGCCGTGATGACGGGGCCGGCGCGCAGTTCGTGCAGGGTGCGCGGCAGGCCGTGGCGGCGGGCGTAGCCGGCCGATGCGCAGGCCAGGTAGCGCACCGTGCCCAGGCTGCGCGCCACCAGCGACAGGGGCGGCTCCTGCACCACGCGGATGGCGATGTCCACTTCGTCGCGCAGGTTGTCGGCGCGGTTCTCGAACAGCACGTCCAGCACGATGCCGGGATAGAGGCGCTTGAACTCGATCAGCCAGTCGCTCGCCACGATCTGCCCGTAGCCGCTGGGCAGGCTGATGCCCACGCGGCCCTGCAGCTCCTGGCCCAGCGTGGTCACGGCCTCCTGCGCGGCGCGCAGCTCGTTCTGGATGGTGCGGCCGTGCTCGTACAGGCGCAGGCCGATCTCGGTGGGCTCCACACGGCGCGTGGTGCGCTGCACCAGCTGCACGCCCACGGCCTTTTCCAGCTTGGTGAGGTGGTAGCTCACATTGGCGCGGCTCATGCGCAGCTTGCGCGCGGCCTGGCTCAAGTTGCCGCTGTCGATGATCTCGACCAGCAGGGTCAGCGAAGGCAGATCCATGGGGAATCCAGCAGATTGGTTGAAATCCTTTGACAGTCTGTCAATGATTGATGTGATTGTCAGAAAACATTGTCGCCGCAAGAATGGATCGGAACCCAGATCCAGGAGACAAAGGCATGACCTCAGCAGCGGCAACCGCGTCGCCCGTGCAAACACGCCTGCAGGGCGAGGTTCTCGTCGTCCGCATCGACAACCCACCCGTGAACGCGCTGGGCGCGGCCGTGCGCCAGGGCCTGATGGAGGCCATCGGCGAGGCCGAATCGCGGGCCGACGTGCAGGCGGTGCTGATCGTGGGTGAGGGCCGGGCCTTCATCGCGGGTGCCGACATCCGCGAATTCGGCAAGCCGCCCGTGGAGCCCTCGCTGCCCGAGGTCTGCCAGCGCATCGAATCCTGCGGCAAGCGCGTGGTGGCCGCCATCCACGGCGCCGCGCTGGGTGGTGGGCTGGAAGTGGCCCTCGCCGCGCACTACCGCGTGGCGCTGCCGGGCGCGCAGTTCGGCCTGCCCGAAGTGAACCTGGGCCTGCTGCCCGGCGCGGGCGGCACGCAGCGCGCGCCGCGGCTGATGGGCGCGAAGCCTGCGGCGGAAATGATGCTGAGCGGCAAGCCTTTGAGCGCCAAGGCGGCCCTCGCCGCGGGCATGGTGGACCGGCTGGTGGACGGCAGCGATCCGGTGGCCGCGGGCCTGGCCTGCGTGCAGGAGTTGCAGGCCGCTCAGGCGCCCCTGCGCCGCACGCGCGACGTCGCCATCGCCGACAAGGCCGCCGCGCTGGCCGAGCTGGACGCGCTTGCCGCCGACACCGCCAGGAAATCGCGCGGCCTGTTCTCGCCGCAGAAGATCGTCGAATGCGTGCGCAACGCCGTGGAGCTGCCCTTCGATGAGGGCATGCAGCGCGAGCGCGCGGCCTTCATGGAGTGCCTGGCGAGCCCGCAGCGCGCGGGATTGATCCACGCCTTCTTCGCCGAGCGCGAGGTCGCCAAGGTGCCCGAGGCGAAGGCCGCCGCACCGCGCCCGGTGGCGTCCATCGCCGTCATCGGCGGCGGCACCATGGGCGCGGGCATCACCGTGTCGGCGCTGGACGCCGGCCTGCCCGTGACGATGATCGAACGTGACGACGCCTCGCTGGCCCGGGGCCGCGCGCACGTCGAGAAGGTCTACGACGGCCTCGTCGCCAAGGGCCGCATGACGGCCGACGCCAAGGCCGCCGTGATGGCGCGCTACACCGGCAGCACGCGCTACGAAGACATCGCCGCGGCCGATCTGGTGATCGAAGCCGTGTTCGAGGATCTGGAGGTCAAGAAGGCCGTGTTCCGCGAGCTGGACCGCGTCTGCAAGCCCGGCGCCGTGCTCGCCACCAACACCTCGTACCTGGACATCGACGCGATCGCCGCCGCCACGCAGCGCCCGCAGGACGTGATCGGGCTGCATTTCTTCAGCCCCGCCAACATCATGAAGCTGCTGGAGATCGTGGTGCCGGCGAAGGTGAGCGCCGATGTGGTCGCCACGGCCTTCGCGCTGGCCAGGACGATGAAGAAGGTGCCGGTGCGTGCCGGCGTGTGCGACGGCTTCATCGGCAACCGCATCCTGGCCGTGTACAAGCAGGCGGCCGACTATCTTCTGGAAGACGGTGCGTCGCCCTATGAAATCGATGCGGCGGTGCGCGGCTTCGGCTACCCGATGGGCCCGTTCCAGGTGACCGACCTGGCCGGCGGCGACATCGGCTGGGCCACGCGCAAGCGCCGTGCGGCCACGCGCGACCCCAAAGCGCGCTATGTGGAGATCGCCGACCGCATCTGCGAGCGCGGCTGGTTCGGCCAGAAGACGGGGCGCGGCTTCTACCTCTACCCGGAGGGTGCCCGCACCGGCCAGCCCGATCCGGAGGTGCTGGCGATCGTCGATGCCGAGCGCGCGAAGAAGGGCGTCGTGCCGCGCAGCTTCACGCCCGAAGAAATCATGCGCCGCTACATGGCCGCCATGGTCAACGAAGGCGCCAAGGTGGTGGAAGAGGGCATCGCCCTGCGGCCGCTGGACGTGGACGTGACCTTCCTCTCGGGCTACGGCTTCCCGCGCTTCCGCGGCGGGCCGATGCACTACGCCGACACGGTGGGCCTGCCGAAGATCCTGGCCGACATCCGCGAATTCGCGCAGGAAGACCCCCTCTTCTGGAAGCCCGCGCCGCTGCTGGAAAAGCTGGTGGCCGAGGGCCGCGACTTCGGCAGCCTGAACCGCGCCGCCTCCGAAGCGCACTGACCGAACGACAGAACGAGCGATCGACGAAAGACCCCATGGATCTGCAATTCACCCCCCAGGAGGAAGCCTTCCGCGACGAAGTGCAGGCCTTCCTGAAAGAGCACCTGCCTGCCGACCTCTCGCACAAGGTGCGCGCCGGCCTGCGCCTGGACAAGGCCGACATGGAGCGCTGGCACGCGATCCTGAACGCGCGCGGCTGGCTCGCGAACCACTGGCCCGAGCAGTACGGCGGGCCGGGCTGGAGCGCCGTGCAGAAGTTCATCTTCGAGAACGAGTGCGCACTGGCGGGTGCGCCGCGCATCGTGCCCTTCGGCGTGAACATGCTGGGCCCGGTGCTCATCAAGTACGGCAGCGAAGCGCAGAAGCAGTACTGGCTGCCGCGCATCCTGAGCGGCGAGGACTGGTGGTGCCAGGGCTATTCGGAGCCCGGCGCGGGATCGGACCTGGCCTCGGTCAAGACCACCGCCGTGCTGAAACGGGACGAGGAGGGCGACCACTACGTCGTCAACGGCCAGAAGACCTGGACCACGCTCGGCCAGCACGCCAACATGATCTTCTGCCTGGTGCGCACCGACCGCGAGGCCAAGGCGCAGTCGGGCATCAGCTTCCTGCTGGTGGACATGCGCTCGCCCGGCGTCGAGGTGCGCCCGATCATCACGCTGGACGGCGAGCACGAGGTGAACGAGGTGTTCTTCACCGACGTGAAGGTGCCGGCCGGGAACCTGGTGGGCGAGGAGAACAAGGGCTGGACCTACGCCAAGTACCTGCTGACCTACGAGCGCACCAACATCGCCGGCGTGGGCTTCTCGGTGGCCGCGCTGGAGAAGCTCAAGCGCGTGGCCGCCACCGTGCAGTGCAACGGCCGCCCGCTCGCGCAGGACCCGCTGTTCGCCGCGCGCCTCGCCCGCGTGGAGATCGACCTGGAGAACATGAAGACCACCAACCTGCGCGTGATCGCCGCGGTGGCCGGCGGCGGCGTGCCGGGCGCGGAAAGCTCCATGCTGAAGATCCGCGGCACCGAGATCCGCCAGGAGATCCTCTCGCTCACGCGCCGCGCCATGGGGCCTTATGCGCTGCCCTTCGAGGAAGAGGCGCTGCACGCCGGCCACGAAGATTTGGCCGTGGGGCCGGAAGGCGCCGCTGCCGCCGCGGCGAACTACTTCAACTACCGCAAGCTGTCGATCTTCGGCGGCTCCAACGAGATCCAGAAAAACATCATCTCCAAGATGATCCTCGGACTGTGACGCCATGAATTTCGAACACACCGAAGACCGCCGCATGCTGGCGGACACGCTGGACCGCTTCATCGCCGGGCAGGCCGGCATCGAGCAGCGCAACCATGCCGCCTACGGCGCGCAGGGCCACAGCCCCGCGCTGTACCGTGGCTTCGCCGACCTGGGCGCCATCGGCGCGCTGTTCACCGAGGCCGATGGCGGTTTCGGCGGCGCGGGCTTCGACGTCAGCGTGGTGTTCGAGCGCCTGGGCCGCGGCCTGGTGGCCGAACCCCTGCTGGGCGCCCTGGTGGTGGGCCGCGCCGTGGCGGCGGCCGGCAGCGATGCGCAGAAAGACACCGTGCTGGCGCCGCTGATGGCCGGCGAGGCCGTGGCCGCGCTGGCGCACGACGAGCCGGGCGGGCACTACGAGCCGACGCGCGTGGCGGCCAACGCACGCCGCGCGGGCGATGGCTGGGTGATCGACGGCACCAAGGGCGTGGTGCTGTTCGGCGACAGCGCCGGCTGGCTGCTGGTATCGGCCCGCACGGGCGGCGGCAGCTTCGATGCCGCGGGCATCTCGCTCTTCCTCGTGCCGGGCGATGCCGCGGGCCTCACGCGCCAGGCCAATAGCCGCATCGACGGCGGCCGCACGGCCGAACTGGTCTTCACGAACGTGGCCGTGGGCGCGGACGCGCTGCTGGGCGCGGAAGGCGAGGGAGCCGCGCTGCTGGAGCGCGCCGTGGGCTGGGGCCTGCTGGCGCTCTGCGCCGAGGCCGTGGGCGCGATGGACGTGGCCAAGGAACACACGCTGGAATACCTGCGCACCCGCAAGCAGTTCGGCGTGCCGATCGGCAGCTTCCAGGCGCTGCAGCACCGCATGGCCGATCTGCTGCTGGAGGTGGAGCAGGCCCGCTCGGCCGTCATCAACGCCGCGGCCGCGATCGACGGCGCCGACCGCACCGCGCGCGAGCGCGCGCTCTCGGCCGCCAAGTTCAGCATCGGCCGCATCGGCACGCTCGTGGCCGAGGAAAGCATCCAGATGCATGGGGGCATCGGCATGACCTGGGAGCTGCCGCTGGCGCACTATGCGAAGCGGCTGGTGATGATCGACCACCAGCTGGGCGATGAAGATCACCACCTGGCACGCTACATCGAGTTCAGCCAACCGGCGTAAAACGAGAAGGAGCCCGCCCAATGACGGAGACGACCGCGCCCCTGCTGCAGCGCCGCGAGGGCGCCGTGCTGGTGCTCAGCAACAACAACACCGCCGCGCGCAACGCGCTGTCGCCCGCGTTCTACGCCGCGCTGACCGAGGCGCTGGCCGCAGCGCAGCAGGATCCCGCGGTGGGCGCCATCGTGCTCACGGGCGAAGGCGGACACTTCTGTGCGGGCGGCGACCTGCGCCAATTGGCGAAGCGGCGCGAGCTGCCCATCGAAGAGCGCCGCGCCAAGCTCGAAGGCCTGCACGATCTGATCCGCGCGGTGCGCGGCAGCGGCAAGCCGGTGATCGCGGCCGTGGAAGGCGCGGCGGCCGGCGCGGGCCTGTCGCTGGCGCTGGCCTGCGACATGCTGGTGGCGGCGCGCAATGCCGTCTTCTCGGTGGCCTACGTGAAGGTGGGCCTCACGCCCGATGGCGGCGCGACGGCCTTCCTGGCCGAATTCGTCTCGCGCCAGGTGCTGACGGAGCTGTGCCTGACGGGCGAGCGCATCTCGGGCGAACGCCTGCATGCCCTCGGCGCCGTCAACCGCCTGGCCGAGCCGGGCGAGGCGCTGGCCGGTGCGCTGGCACTGGCCGCCAGCCTGGCGAACGGGCCGCAGCAGGCCATGGCGCGCATCAAGGCGCTGTGCCTGGCGGCGCCCCAGGCCACGCTGGAAGAGCAGCTGGAGAGCGAGGCGCAGAGCATGGTGCTGTCGCAGGAAACCGAAGAGTCGCGCGAAGGCATCTCCGCCTTCCTGGAAAAGCGCGCGCCCGATTACGTGCGACTGCGCGGCCCTGCGGCCTGACGTGCTCCCGGTGCCGGGTCGCGCAGGGGGCAGCGGCCACGCCGCCCGCCGCACCACAATGAACGAATGACTGGAGACAAGACATTGAACGCCACCACCCCTGACACCGCATCGCCGGACGGCATCGACTTTCCGCTGGAGGGCGTGCGCGTGCTCGATCTCTCGCGCGTGTTCGCCGGGCCGCTGTGCGGCCAGGTGCTGGCCGACTTCGGCGCCGAGGTGGTGAAGGTGGAGCATCCCGGCCGCGGCGACGACACGCGCGACTGGGGCATGCGCATCGGCAAGACCGAGACCACCTACTACAACAGCATGAACCGCAACAAGCGGTCGATCACGCTGGACCTGCAGAGCCCCGAGGGCGCGAAGATCGTTCACGAACTGCTGCCGCTCATCGATGTGGTGATCCACAACTTCAAGACCGGTGGCGCCGAGAAGCTGGGCCTGGGCTACGAACAGCTCAAGGCGATCAAGCCCGACCTGATCTACTGCGCCGTGGCCGGCTACGACGTGACCGGCCCGGAGGCCAAGCGGCCGGGCTACGACCTGGTGATCCAGGGCGAGACGGGACTCATGGCGCTCAACGGCGAGGCGGGCCAGCCGCCGCTGAAATTCGGCGTGGCCGTGGTGGACCTGATGACCGGCATGTACGCCGCGCAGGCCGTGCTGGCGGCCCTGTTCCAGCGCAGCCGCACTGGCCGTGGCCGCCTGATCGAGATGGCGCTCTACGACTGCGGACTCATGGTCACCGGCTACTACGGGCTCGATGCGATGCAGCTGGGGCACGATCCGGCACGCTACGGCAATGCCCACCCGTCCATCGTGCCCTACGGCATGTTCGAGGCGGCCGATGGCCCGCTCATCATCGCCGTGGGCAACAACGCGCAGTTCGACAAGTTCTGCCGCCAGGTGATCGAGCGGCCCGACATCGTGGAAGACCCGCGCTTCGCGACCAACGTGCAGCGCGCGAAGAACCGGCACGAGATCGGCCCGATGCTCACCGAGCTGATCCGCAGCTTCCCGCGCGACGTGCTGCTGGAGCGCATGACCGCCTGCGGCATTCCCTGCGGCAAGGTCGCCGGCCTGCACGAAGCGCTCACCAGCGAGCGCACGCGGCGCGGCGGCCTGCTGCAGGACATGCCGCACCCCGTGGTGGGCACCACGCCCGTGTTCGCGCCGCCTTACCGCATCGACGGCCAGCGCCTGCCCATCCGCCACGCGCCGCCCACGCTGGGCGAAGGCACGCGCGAAGTGCTGCAGCGCCTGCTGCAGCTGAGCGACGAACAACTGCAGGGCCTGCAGCAGCGCGGCGTGCTGACCTTGCCGGAGGCGCCCCTGCCGCCCGGCTGATTTCCCCCCGCCGGCCCGGTGCAGCAGGCCGCCCGCAGAGGCGGCGCACCGGGGCCGATCTTCCCCAGAGAACCCCCGGAGACAACACCATGACAGGTTCCCGATTCAACCGCCGCGCCGTGCTGCACGGCATGGCCGCGCTCGGCGGCGCCGGCTGGCTGGGCACGGCCCCCGCCCAGACCTCGAAAGCGGCCGCCTGGCCCACCAAGCCGATCAAGCTCATCGTGCCGTTCAACGCCGGCGGCGCTACCGACATCATCGCCCGCAGCGTGGGCGAAGCCCTGTCGCAGCGCCTGGGCCAGCCGGTGGTGGTGGACAACCGGGGCGGCGCCGCGGGCATCCTGGGCACCGACATGGTCGCCAAGGCCGCGCCCGACGGCACCACGCTGCTGCTCTCGCTCAGCACCTCGATGCTGATCAACCAGTTCCTCTACACCAAGCTGCCCTACGACCCGCAGAAGGACCTGACGCTGATCACGCAGATCGCGGCCGCGCCCGTCACGCTGGTGGTGCACCCTTCGGTGCCCGCGAGCAACATGAAGGAACTGCTCGCCTACGTGAAGGCGAACCGGGGCAAGGTCTCGTACGGCTCCTGGGGCGTGGGCTCGTACGCGCACCTGGGCGGCGCCTACATGAGCAAGACGCAGGATGCCGACATGGCCCACGTCGCCTACAAGGGCGAGGCGCCCATGATCCAGGACTTGATCGGCGGGCAATTGCAGCTGTGCTTCTCCAGCGCGCAGAACACCAAGCCCTTCATCGATTCGGGCCGCCTGAAGGCCATCGGCGTGACCGGCATGCAGCGCATGGACATCCTGCCCCAGTTGCCCACGATCCACGAGCAGGGCGTCACGGACGATGCCTATGCCGTCTTCGGCTGGGTCGCCATGGGCGGCCCCGCGAACCTGCCCAGGGAAGTGATGGACGTGCTCCAGGCGCACCTGCGCGAGATCGCCCGCGATCCGAAGCTGCTCGAGCGCATCCGCGGCGCGGGCTTCATGCCGCTCATGAACAGCCCCGAAGCCTTCCAGGCCAACTATCGCCGCGACATGCCGGTCTGGAAGGCCCTGGTCGAGGCGGCCGGCGCCAAGCTCGACTGACCATGAGGAGGGCCTGCGCGCAGCCGCGCCAGCCCCGTGCCCGGTGAGTGCGGGCCCCTGCCACGGCGGCGCTGGAATGGCGCCGCATCCATTGTTCTTTCCCTGCTTTTCCTGAACCCAGAACCGAACCGGAGACCCGACGAATGCCTTTGTTCCCCACCGCCCCCCTGGCCCGCGCCACCCGCCGCACGCTGCTGGGCCTCGCCGCCGCCGGGCCGCTCGCGCTGCTGTCGGCCGGCCACGCCGGGGCGCAGCCGTCCGCGCCGGCCGGCGCCTGGCCCGGCAAGATGATCCGGCTGGTAGTGCCGTTTCCCGCGGGCGGGCCCACCGACACGGCGTCGCGCATCGTGGGGCAGAAGCTGGCCGAGCGGCTCGGCCAGGCCGTGGTGGTGGACAACCGGCCGGGCGCCTCGGGCTCGATCGCCGCGCTGCAGGTGGCCAAGTCCGATCCCGACGGCTACACGCTGATGATGCTGGCCACGCCCACGCTGCTGGCGCCGCACCTCTACAAGAAGACCGGCTACGACACGCTGAAGGACTTCACGCCCGTGGCCACGGTGTACGACCTGCCGATCGTGGTGGTGGTCAATCCCGCGCAGTTGCCCGACGTGAAGACCCTGACGCAGCTCATCGCCCACGCCAAGGCGCAGAAGACGCCGATGAACTACACCAGCTCGGGCACCGGCAGCTTCGGCCACCTGAGCATGGAACTGCTCAAGCAGATGGGCGGCTTCGACATGCAGCACGTGCCCTACAAGGGCGGCGTGCCCGCGATCACCGACACCATCGGCGGCCAGGTGCCGGTGATGTATGCCGACCTCGTGGCCGCGCTGCCGCACGTGCAGGCCGGCAAGCTGCGCGCCCTCGCCGTGGGCTCGCCGCGCCGCGTGGCGATGCTGCCCGACGTGCCGACGATCGCCGAGCAGGGCTTCCAGGGCTACGACGCGGTGTCGTGGGGCGGCCTGATGGCACCGCGCGGCACGCCGAAGGCGGTGGTGGACCGCGTGGCCGGCGAGGTGCGGCAGATCCTGGCCGAGAAGGACGTGCAGGACCGGCTGCTGGGCGCAGGCGCGATCGCGCACTTCCAGGACCCGGCGCAGATGGCCGAGCGCGTGCGGCAGGATTACGCCAAGTGGGGCGGGATCATCCGCGACAAGGGCATCGCATCCGAGTGACCGTACGTTCCGGTCCCTTCTTTCCTTTCTTCTTCCATCCTTTATCCATCGAGGTCATCCCATGAAAATCCTGGTCCCCGTCAAGCGCGTGGTGGACTACAACGTGAAGGTCCGCGTGAAGTCGGACAACACGGGTGTGGACATCGCGAACGTGAAGATGAGCATGAATCCGTTCGACGAGATCGCGGTGGAAGAGGCGGTGCGGCTGAAGGAAAAGGGCGTGGTCACGGAAGTGATCGCCGTTTCCTGCGGCGTCACGCAATGCCAGGAGACGCTGCGCACGGCGATGGCGATCGGTGCGGACCGCGCGATCCTGGTGGAGACTGCCGAAGAGCTGCAGCC
>NZ_JMKU01000026.1 GCF_000687165.1 Paracidovorax oryzae ATCC 19882
CGCCCCGAGAGCCCTGCGAACTCCCGGTACAGCGGGCGTTCGTGCAGTTCTTCCTCCATGGCCGGGTCGCTCAGGTTCCACCACAGTTGCAGGCAGTGGATGCGCAGCATCGTCTCCACGGCGAATGGCGGGCGTCCACCCAGTGCCTGGTGCGCGCCGCGCGCATGCGGCTGGATCAGCGCCACCAGCGCCGCCCACGGCACCACCCGGTTCATCTCTTCAAGGAAGATCTCCTTGCGGGTCTTCTTGGGCAGGGGATCGAACCCCAGCATCTGCTGCTGCTCATGCGTCATGCTCGCCATCTTGCCTGCGGCTCACTTCACGCGCCAGTCAGCGATGGGGTTTTGCAGACCTTCCCTAGTATGGAAGTATTATTTCTTCTATTTCTTCTGCGAGCTCGAAAGATACTTGTTTTATTAAAAAACTTCTCAAAATTTCGTATGATTCGGCAGACAAATTTTTTTTCCATGAATAAAGAAAATTCAAATTTGCATGCGAATTTTTTAGCCTAAGGGCAATTGTATCTATATAATATTGATCATATTCATCATCATATATTTTGACGATTTTTTCATCCCATTCATCTCTAGGGTCTGATGCGTCTCCTATGATTTCTTCGTGAATACTTGTGCGGTAATGAGGTGGCTTTGATCCTTCATCTAATGCTATGACTGAAGCAATTGTTTCGTCATCATAGAAAAAATCATTCGATAGGGTCTCGATGCGTTCTCCTGCACTTGATATCTTTTCCGATAAATATTCGTTGTTTAATGGGTGAATAAAGCCTTTTTCCAATCTTTTAAGGTATCTTTCAATTGTATTTTTCGCGATTGGATTGAAGTATTTATGTATGGAGTTTCGTAGTATTTTCTCTGTTGGACTGTTTTTGGTCGGGTTTTTTATCAGGCTTTCAATTGATTTGTTTGTGGATTGTAGGTAACTCCTGGCTGTTAATATTGTCTTGAGCCGGTCTTCTTTGGGGTATTTGGGAAATAATGTATCGAAGCAGCAATTTAGGCTGGTTAATATTGTGAGATCGATAGCATCGTTTAGCATTTTATCTACTCGGAAATTTGGGGATTTCGATTCGCGAAGCGTCTCTGGTTGCTTGGGGTAGCTTTTTGTGGGTTGAGCCACAGCCTTTGGTGTCATATGCCTCGATGTCGTATTTTAGATTGTCGAGAACTTCTTGCGCAGCATTTACATGCCCGTCCCATGTTCCCACTCCATCAAGTGATCCACCTTTTCCTTTGAAGCTATCTGATTTTGCTCTCCTAAATAGATCAAGTTTGTCTTCGAGCAGATGTTCAACTCTTTCAAGCACACCCCTAGATCCTTGCGTTTCTTTCTTTCCAATAGATGTGCTTAGTGCATCTTTATAGATTTCTTCACATGTTCTTTGATCTTCGCAAGGGCATTTTTTTCGATTTCTTTTTGAACGAAGCCCTAAAGGATCAATCCAAGTTAGAGGGTTGGCAGCATAAATTCCGAGGTTGATGCCGCCCATTAAACCGATCGGATCCTCGCCAACAAATCTCCCGATAATGGGGTCATAGTATCTAAATCGGTTGTAATGTAATCCGGTCTCTTCATCAAATTGTTGCCCTTGTAACCGGAAGGGCTGCTCTGCGGGTGGAGCAGTTTGGCCCGTTCGAGGGCTATCTGCATCGTGTGCATACGCTCTGGGTTCATGTATTTTGCGGGATAATCCAGAAATGCTGTCAGTGCCTGTCGCTGATCTCGGCAAGGCCCGCAACACCGCCTCTCCCCATACCCTGTAATCGACCGCCCAGGCAATCTGCCCCTGCACATTGGTCAACTCCAGCGGCGCTCCGATCTGGTCGCAGTGGTACCAGTAAGTATGTTGTTCCTCTGCCGTACCTTGGACTGTGGCCAGCGGCACGAAGCTGTCTGGCTCATAGATGAACAGCGATCCGCGCCCGCCGCGCTGGCTATGCACCATCAGGTCCCCATCCCAGAGATAGTGCGTGGAGCCGAACCTATCGCTCTTCGTAACGCGGCGGCCAAGGGCATCGTAGGCGTAGCGGGTGGCCTGCGTCACCCCGTGTCGGGTGGTGGTGGATTCGACCAGTTGGTGGTCGGCGTTCCAGCGCAGTTCGATGGTTTCGTGGTGGCCGGCCTTGCGATTGCCGCGCGTGCGCTTCGTGACGTTGCCATGCAGGTCGTACTCGTAGTGCAGGTCCTGGTAGAAGCGCAAGCGGTTGTCGCCCACCACGCCCAGTCCTTGCTGGGGTATGCCCTGGCCTGCCTGCTGGCGCTGCATCTGCGCTTCGTTGGCGTCCAGCAGGTTGCCTGCGGGATCGAAGGCGAACAGTTCCCTGGCGAGTGCGCTGCCTTGGGCAGGCAGCGCGGCGAGGATGCGCCCCGTGGGGTCGTAGCGGAAGTCCTGTCGGCCGCGCGAGGTGTCGGCACGCGCGATGAGCTGGCCCTTGGCATCGTAGGCGTAGGCGCGTTCCAGCACCGCGCTTGACGCATTGGATCCCGCTGGCGCCATATTCCCGCTGCCCCGCAGGCTGGCGCGGTGGCTCACGAGGCGGCCCGCCGGATCCCAGCCGTAGTGGCTGGTGGCGGCGCCCTGGCTTCGCTCGATCTCACGGTGCAGTGCGTCGCGCTCGATGTCGGTGATGACTTCGTGGGCGCTCTGGTCGTCCGTTGGCGCGATGTTGATCTGGTGCAGATGCCCGGAGCCGTAGAACAGCCAGTTCAGCGTCCGCCCGTCAGGCAGGCACGTGCGGATGCGGTTGCCCAGCGGATCGTAGGCGTGGGAGAGCGTGCGCACGAGGTCGTCAGACGCTGGATGGCCGGGGCGGTTGCGGCCCATGCCCGCCCCACCTTGACCGATCAGCGTTTGTGTCTCCGACAGCAACTGCCCCACCGGGTCATAGGCGAATGCGAGGTGCGCCGCGCCATTGTTCGCCTGGGTGAGGCGGCCCAGCGCGTCATAGCGATAGCTGGATTCCTCCACGGTGCCATGCCCGTGCGATCGCTTGGCCAGCAGCTGGCCGAGCGCGTCACGCTCAAAACGCGTGGCCTTGCCCGGGCCGGCCTCGCAGCCTCCCGCTTCGATCACGTGCGTGAGTTCCCCCGCGGGGTTGTAGACGTAGCGCTGCCAGCGGCCGTCGAAGCCGATCTCGTCGGTGAGTTGGTCGCGCAGGTCGTAGCGGAAGGTGGTCTGCGCGCGGTTCTCGTTGATGAGAGAGACGAGACGGCCGGCGGCGTCGTAGTGGTAGGCCAGGATGCGGCCGGCCGCGTCCTGGCGGGTGAGGGGGCGGCCCGCGCCGTCGTAGGTGTAGCGGGTGGTCTGGCCGAGCGGATCGGAATAAGCCAGCAACTGGCCTTCGCCGTTCCAGGCGTATTGGTGTACTGCGGGTGCGCCGTTCATGCCGGGCTCTTCCACGCGCACCAGCCTGCCTGTGCCGTCATAGGCGTAGCGCGTGGTGTGACCGAGCGCATCGGTGCGTTCCAGGATCTGCCCCATCGGGCCGTAGGCGAAGCGTGTGGTGCGGCCCGAGCAGTCGGTGGTGGCGACAAGGTTGCCGGCCTCGTCCCACGACAGGCGCCGCGTGCCGCCGCGCGCGTCGGTGATCTCCACGGGCCGGCCCTGTGCGTCGTAGGCGTAGCCGGTGGCCTGTTCCAGGGGATCGATGGAGCGCACGAGATGGCCACGAGCGTCGTACTCGCGTCGCCATGCATGGCCCATGGCATCGCGCAGCACGGTGACGAGGTCCCGCCGGTCGTATTGCAACTGCGTGCTCTGCCCCAGTGCATCGGTGACCTGCACGATGTTGCCGCGCGCGTCGGTGCGCAGGCTGGTGCGCCGGCCCAGCGCGTCTATGCGTCCGCGCGGGGTGCCCGTGGCGTCGAAGGGGGTTTCCTCGCGCACGGACTCGGGCGTGCCTTCTGCGGTGACTGTGGCCACGATGTTGAAGCGCGCGTCCCAGTGGTAGGCGGTGACGCGGCCCAGGCCGTCGATGTGGCGGGTGATGCGCTCGGCGGGGAAGTAGGCGAAGCGGTCGTCGTCCTGGCCGGGCACGGGCGTGTCGGCACACCAGGAGCGCAGCACGCGGCCCTCGGGGCTTTCGTGGTCGTATTGGGCGAAGTAGCGGTGGCCGCTGGCCTTGCGGTAACCCACCAGCACGCCCGAGCGCCAGGCGTATTGGCGGTAGGGGGCGGCGCCGTGGTGGGTGGCGACGAGCTGACCGTGGGCATCGTAGTCGTAGCGCGCAAGTTCGGTGGGTGCATGGCCAGGCACGAGGAGTTCGACACGTGCGATGCGTTCGCCCTGCAGGGCATCGTGCGTTGCGGGGGCCGGGGAGCGCTGCCATGCCAGGCGAAGGTGGCGGCCGGCCGTGTCGGTGAGGCCGGTGAGTCGCAGCGGGCGGAAGGCTGCGGCGAACGGATCCGGGCTGGGTCGTGCCGCCACTCCCTCACGCGCCCGGCGTTCTTGCTCCTGGCGGCCGCTCCAGGTCAACGGCTCTGCCGTGCCGCCGCCGGTGCCGGGTTCCATGGGCTCCCAGTGCATTGCGATGGCGTTGCCATCGCGGTCCTGCAGACGGGCGAGCGGGAGGCGCCACTGCTCGGGGGCCTCGCGGCGGAAGTGGTGTTGCAGGCCGCTCTTGTGCTCGACGATCCACAGGTCGGCGCCAGGGCGGCGCACGGTGAATTTCTCGTAAGGGTCGAAGTAGTCGGTGCCTTCGGGCACCAGGGGCAGCGGGACATGGCGGCCGGCCTCGTCCAGCAGGACCATTCCCTCGGCCGAGAGGCGCAACTGCTGCGCCACCGGGTGGCTCCAGCCGCGCCCGAAGGGCCCGTCCTCGGCCAGGCCCGAGCGGTAGCGCCTGCGCCAGGGCAGGGACAGTAGCGGGCCGGGGCCGGGCAGGGTGAAGTCCGTCTCGTCCATGAGCTTCTGCCCGCTGGAGATGAGCACGGGGCTGCCGATGGCGCACGATTCACAGGGGCCCTTGCCGTGGGGCGGCTTGGTGTCGCTCTGCGCCGTCGTGGGCTTTTTGTCGTTGTTACCTTTGCTTTTGGTGCTGACCTTGAACCTCTTGCCGGCCAGCGCCAACAGGAGCGCGAATCCGCTGCCGAGCATCCATTTCGCCAGCTGCTCACGAGCCGCCTCCCTCTGCGCCTCCGTCATGGGGGAGCTCCAGGTCTCCATGATGGATTTCAGCTCCTCCGCGGCGGCGAGCCCTGATTCCCCCAGGGTGGCGATGCGGTCGGCCATCAATGCGCCACCCACGATCTGCCCCGCCACGGGAATACTCTGCGCTGCTGCGGCCGCCATCGAAAGAGCCAGGCCGCCGTAGGTCGCAGGGTCCTTGAGCACTTCCATGATCTCGTCGATCTGCTCCTGCGCCGCCCCCTTGAAATGATCGACCGTCATGCCGCCCAGGACGTCCTTGCCGTTGCGCACCGTCTGCTGGACCTCCGGGGCGAGCTTGCTCAGGATGGAATTCGTCAGCGTGGTCACGCCGTTCACGACCATCTCGCCGGATTCATGGACCACCGTCTTCACATAGGTCACATGTTCGTTGACCTTGTCGCGCACGTTGGTGAACAGGCCCACGATGACGCTGACCGGATCGTGCTGGCCCTGGTCCATTGCGCCGTAGCGGTTGGCCATCTGCGTGCCATGCTCGCGGATGGTGCCCAGTGGAACGTCGATGGCGCGGCTGTTGTTGGCGTGCCATGCCACGCCGGGCGTGCCGCTGGTCTTGAGCTTGACGGGGGTGGCCGGCTCGAAGGTCCATCCGTTGGCGACCTGGGTGATCGCGCCGTTGCCCCCGCTGAAGATATGCGTTCCCATGTTCGGTCGGCTCCCTGTTCTTGTTCGTGTCGGTGTTTCTTTTTCTGCTCGTCAATCGCCGTGCTGGAGGAAGCGCGACGAATAGGTGCGCACTGTGTCCACGGCCGCGCCGTCGCTCGCCGTTGCCGGATGGGCATCCCGCCTTCCAGGTAGCGTCACCGCGCGTTCCAGCGCCACCGCCGCAGCGCCGCTGCCCTCGTCGAGTGCCCAGGACAGCACCGAATTCGGCGGGCGCTCGTCATGCCATGCGCGCTCGGCGGCCAGCGCCCAATGCACGGGCCCGGTGGCTGCGCCCACCTGCCCGATCACGGCGGCAGGCTCCCACTCGGTGGGTTCCAGGTCCGGGGCTGCGCGCACGCGGGCGTTCACCTGGGCGAGTGCCCTCCATGCGGAGCCATCGAAATCCGAGATGCCATAGCCCACGTCCTCGCCCTGCCAGCCGGCCTGGGCCAGCGCGTTGCGCAGCACTTGTTCGAGCGCGCCGGTGTCGGGCGGCTGTGGTGGCCTTCTGTGCGGGCTGCCGCTTTCCGCCAGGGCGGGGGCGTGCAGCACGAGGTGGCGCTCGCTGCTGGCGTGGGTATCGGGCACGCTGGCCAGCCACAGGCAGGCCGCCGCTTCGCTCGCGACGCAGCCTTCCGGCGTGCGGTCGGTGAGCAGCGCGCCGTTTGCGTAGGCCCGGGCCAGCCGCGGCGCGTCGAGCAGGCTGTCCACGGCCATGAGCAGCGCGGTGCCGCCGCCGGGTGCGGTGGTGCCCTGCAGCGCAGACAGTGCCGCGAAGCCCGCCGTATGGCCGCCGCGCACGAAGCGGCAGGGCCGCGTTGTCCAGGGCGCTTCGGCCCCCGGGCCGGCCCAGCGTGCCAGTTCTGCAAGGCTCAGTCGCCAGACCTCGGCGCAGTCTGCGTCTGCCATCCATGCAGGCAAGGCCAGGACCATCTGATCAGGGACTGACAAGCGGACCGAACTTCCTGCGGCCAGCAGGCTGGCACCGAGGTCAGCCAGCGCGGCGCCCAGAAGGCGCGCCAGGCGCGGAATGCCAGTCGCGTCGCCGGCGATTTCCGGACAGGGGGCCGTGGTGATGGGATGCGGGCCGACGGCGGGCCAGGCGGACTTTCGGAACCGCTTCTGCAGGCCCACCCAGGAGGCGGCCGATTGCCATGCGCGCGTGCCGGCCGAGGTGACGGCGCCGCAGTGTTCGATGCGCCATAGGCGGTGGGGCGAAGCGGGGGAAGAGGAGACCATGGGAGCTGCGTGCGTCAGGCGGGCTGCGCGGAACATCGGGCGGCGTGGAATGGCACGGTCGAAGGCGAACGGGCGTGGGCGGTGATATGCACGAGGCCGATGTCTTCCCGGACCGGCAATGCGATGGCAGTGCGCCAGAGCAGGCTGGCGAGCCGCTCGCCGGTGTCCGCCATCAGCGTGTCCCAGCGCATCTCCTGCGGAGGCAGCAGCGTGCCCCCGGTGGTTTCCGCCTGGGCGGTGAGGGTGATCTCAGGCCAGGTGAAGAAGAGCGGGCCTGCCGCGTCCATGCCGTGCAGCGCCAGGCGATGGCCGGGGCGCGGGAACTCGCGCAGTTGCATCGCCTCGGGCGCGGCGTTGTAGTGCCGCGGATCGAAATCCTCCGGCAATTCCGGTGCGCGCGTGGCGCGCCAGTGTTCGTCGAAGGTGCCCTGCAGGTCGCGGCGCGGCACGTGGTGGGGCGGGACGGGACCCAGCGCTGCGGGCTCGGGCCGGTCGTCCCAATCGCGCATCAGCCGGTCGGCCGGCTCCACCCAGGGCAGGGGCCGGCCCCGGGCATCGGCGGCCGTACGGTAGTACCCCATGCCTTCCGGGTTGGCTTCGATGGCTTGGTGCTGGCCCGTGGCGGGGGCGGTGCACTGGCCGCCGAAGGCGAAGGGGCGCAGCAGCGGGATGCGCGATGCCGTGTGCGCGCAGTCCGCGCGCAGCCGGCCCAGGCCGCCGAAGTCGGCCGTCCATGTTCGGGGCGCGAAGGCGCGCAGGGCCAGCAGTCGGCGTGCTGCGGGGCCGGCCAGGACATCGACGGCCGCCTCCATGGAGCGCACGGGCTGGCCCCCGGGCGCCACGGCCCAAGCATGGAGCAGCAGGTCGAAGCAGGGCTTCGGGGGCACGTGCTCGGATTCGATGCGGCCCCAGCATTCATTCGCCCGGTCCGCGATGGCGGCGGCCTGTGCGTCTTCGAGCGGCAGGCTGCCCAGCGTTTGCTGCAGGCCGCTGCGGAAGATGGGGGCCTGCCGTTCCGCAGGTGCGAGGCGCGCAGGTGCGCCTTCCGTGTGGGACAGCAGCCAGCTGCCTTTCACGGCGACCACCAGGGCGGGGCCGGTTTGCGTGTCCCGGTGCAGGAACGTCTGGGCCCGGAACGGCGTGTGGTTGAGGATCTCGCAGCTCATGGGTTGTCGCTGCCGTCTTCGAGCGAGGCGATCAGTTGCACGGCTTCGACGGCGGCCATCTGGCGCGTGGCCAGGTCTTCCGGCTGCAGGGGAAAGCACCGGGCGCCGTAGCGCGCGTGCTCGGTGTACAGCCAGCGCCGCAGGGTATGGCCCACATCGAAGGCCTGCTCCAGGCAGGCGCGCGACGACCACGGGCGGGCACCGCGCAGGCGTACCGGCTCCAGCGCCCAGAGCCGCTCCTTCGTGGCGGGATCGGCCCAGGAGGTGATGTCATCGGGCGCGAGGCCGGTGCAGCCGTTGGCGGCGAACACGCCACAGGCGAGTGCGCGCAGCGCGCCCTTCCGGGCCTCCGGGCTGGCCCCCTGCGTGTTGGCCTGCTCCGGCGGCACCTGCCCGAAAACCAGTTGCAGCACGTCGCGCTCTGCCGGGCTCACGGGCCGATCCTGCCGTTCGATGAAGTCGAGCACGGGTAGCAGGCCGCGCGCCCTGCCGGTGAGTGCCACCACGCGCAGCGCGGTGTCGTTGGGCACGCGCAGCCCGCCCACCACCGCGTCCAGCGCGGCGTCGGGCTCGCGGGCCGCCCAGAGTGCCATGGCCGCATCGGCGGCCAGCGCCCAGCCGACGGGATGGGATTGCTCGGTCGGGCCGTCGTGCGCGGTGATGCGGGTGATGTAGTTCCGTACCTCTGTTGCCAGCCGTTGCCCGCCGGTGATGGCCAGCGCCCGCAGCGCCGTGATCTGGCGCGCCAGGTCCTGGCCCTGCAGCACTTCGGCCCAGCGTTCCTCTGCGCGCGGCGGCAGCGTGTCCATGCCGGCGCATGCCAGCAGGCAGGCATCCTGGTCAGCGCCGTTGCGGGCTGCGGCATAGACGGCATCGGCCTGCACCGGCAGGGCCAGCCGTCCGGCCAGTTGCACGCCGCAGTCCCGCACCAAGGGGTTGGCGGCAGCGAGCAGCCGCGCGCAGGTGTCGGGCTGGCCATAGAACCACAAGGCATCGCCGACGGCGTCGGGGTGCTCGGCCAGCAGTGCTTCGATGAGTGCGAGGCGCGCGCCGGCGTCCGGCTCGTGGCGCTCGGACAGCATGGTTCGCACGAAGGCCGCGCCGGCCTGGTCTTCTGCCGGTGCTGCTGCGGCGGCTTCTGCAGCGGCGTCCAGGCAGGCGGGCCCATAGTAGCGGCAGACCGCGAGCAGGGCGTCCAGCCGCTGGTCCACGGCCTTGAGGGCGCGGACCGTGTGGCCGCCGCGCAGCAGACCCGCGCGGCGACCGTAGGCGCGGATGGCGATGCCCATCTGCCGGGACAGCATGCCGGGCAGCGGGGGCGGGGCGATCGATGGAACAGAGGACATCGTCTGAAAGTGCAATGGCGCGCTCTGGCCGGCACGGCCTCGGGCCTATGGCGGAAGAAGGCATGCCGCCCGGCCTGCCGGCGGGCGGCATGCCGGTCAGTTGAGCTCGATGGAACCGCCTTCGATGCGGTGCGTCTCGACCGCGGCCGACGTGATCTGGTGGGCCCGCGTCTCCACGGAGCCGTCCTTCTCGAACTGCATCCGGGTGTCGCCGCAGCGCAGCACCACGCGGCCCACGGCCGCCAGGTCGATCTGCGCCACCTCCAGCGCGAGGTTGCCGGTGTCGCGGTCGAACTGCCATGGCGGGCAGGCCGGCGCTCCCGGGGCTGGCCAGGCGGCCACGACCAAGGCCGGTAGTGCTGCACCGTTGCCGCTGGTGCCTTCCTGGCCTTCTGCCGGGAGCGCGGCCAGCACGGATTGCCCCGTGATCACGCCCGGCACTTGAGACGCCAGTGCGGCGCGCCATTCGCGGCCGTTGCACAGAATGACCGTCTCGTCGTGCCCAACCCGTAGTACCTGGGCGGGGAAGAGCCCGAAGGCCGCGCCGGCATCCTGATGGGCCGATGCGGTTCCGGCATCCTCGCCGGATGTGCGCAGTACGCGGAGGTCAGTTTTCATGGATGCCTCCGGAATTGGTGGTGACGTCGCTGGCGCCGATGAGCTTGATGCTCTCGCCGTTGGCGGTGATGGTGCCGTCGGCCTGCAGGATCAGCGTGCTGCCGCCCACCTTGAGGGTGATGGATTCGGCATCCATGGTGATGCTCGATCCGCCGCCTCCGCCTCCGCCGCCTTGCGGAGAAGACGCGACGATGTTCTTGGCGCCGCCTGCGGCGGGCGCCCCGCCTCCACCACCGCCGCCCACGGTGAGCGTGTATTTGGTGCCCACGTCCGTGTTCTGGTTGGAGCCGACCTTCACGCTGCGGTCGCTGCCGACCATCGTGGTCTGCGTGCTCCCGACCACGGTCGCCATGACGGCGCCCACGTTGAGGTTGTAGGCCACGCCGACGTTCTCCATCCGACCCACGCCCACGTTCTGCATGTAGGCGATGCCGATGGTCTCCGTCTTCATCTTGCCGACCTTGATCGACCAGTTGTTGCCGATCTTGTCCTTCTCATTGCGGCCAATGGTCTTCGTGCGGTTCTTGCCGATGGAGACCGTCTCGTCGATGCCCACGTCCTCGCGGCGGTTGTCGCCGATGCTGATCTTCTCGTCGTGGTCCACCCGCTCTGTGCGGTTGTTGTGCACCGTGATCTTCTCGTCTCGGTCCACCGTCTCCGTGCGGTCCCGGTGGATCACGTTCGTCTCGTCCCGGTCGATCGTCTTGCGCCGGTCCTGACCCACCCACTTGTCCTCATCGTTCTCGACTTCGGTAAGCTGGTCCTTCTGCGCATGCAGCCATAATTGCTCCGCGCCCTTCTTGTCCTCGAAGCGGATCGCGTTGGCGTCGCCGCCTCCGTTCTTCATCCCGTCGCCGAAGGCCCCGCCCTTGCTCGACTTGGTCTTGATGCCCGACTGCGTGGCATTGCCGGGCAGGCCCCAGGGCGGCATGTTGGCGGCGTTATAGACGCAGCCTAGGATGATCGGATAGTCCGGGTCGCCGTTGAGGAAGTCCACGATGACTTCCATGCCGATGCGCGGCGTGAACACGGCGCCGAAGCCGGGGCCGGCCCAGCTGGTGGAGACGCGCACCCAGCAGCTGGAGTTCTCGTTCATCGCGCCGATGCGGTCCCAGTGGAACTGCACTTTCACGCGGCCGTACTGGTCGGTCCAGATTTCCTCGCCGGGCGGGCCCACGACCACGGCCGTCTGGGGGCCGGTGGTGCGCGGGCGCGGGGTGGCCACTTCGGGGCGGTAGGGCACGGAGGTGGGGTGCACTTCCATGCTGAATTTCTGCACCGAGCCGGCCTGCGTCTGCCCGGCGCCGCCCGTGCCCTGGGTGGCCTGCACGTTCTCTTCCAGGTGGTAGTGCACGCGGGTGACGAGGTACTGCCGGTTCTGGTCGCCGCGCGGGTAGTTCTCCAGCACGATGGTGTAGCCCGGGGCGATGCTGCGCTTGTTCAGTTCGGCATGGGCGCGCTCGCGGGCCGCCATGCCTTCTTCCATGTGCAGCCGCGTGTAGGTCTCTCCGTCGGCGAACTCGGTGTAGCCGCCCGGCCATTCGTAGCGCTCGTAGGCATCGTGCGCATGGCCCGGGGGCGACTGGCGCATCTCGGAAAGATCGGCGCGCGGCTTGGTGAAGTCGTAGTCGTCCAGGTAGGCGCGACCGGGCGCGACGCCCTGGCCCATGCGCCAGGCGAAGATGTGCTCGCGGTCGGCGATCGCCATCTTGCCCGGCGGGTAGAAGGGAATCACGTGCCCGCCCGGCAGCGGCGCGTGCGACGCCACCACGTCGTCGGCGAAGACCACTGTATGGCTGCCGCTCGCGTGCTCCACGAACCAGTAGATGCCCTCCGATTCGCACAGGCGCGAGACAAACTGGTAGTCGCTCTCGTGGTACTGCACCGTGTAGGGCCGGCTGCGGTAGCCGCGCGTGAGGCGCAGCACGAAGGGCCGGCCATAGCGCGAGAGTACCTGCGAGACGATGGCCGGCACGTCCATTTCCTGGAAGATGCGGAAATCGGTGCGGCGCGTGGCAAGCCAGAGCCACGGCTGCAGGGTGAGCCGGTAGGCGATCTGCGCGGAGGTGTCCTGCCCGCGCATGCCGAAGCGGGTGACGATGCCGTCCAGGTAGCGGCGGCCCAGGCCTTCGGTTTCGATGGAGACGGTGGCGCCCAGGCCGAGCAGGGCCTTCGGGTCGATGCCCTTGTCCTTCGAGAGCAGATCGATCTCGAAGCCATACAGCGCCGACAGCGCTTCCTCTCCCTGCAGCTGGCGGAACTGCAGGGCCTCTCCCAAGGGTGTCTGAATGGTCACGCGGCGTTGCGTCATGCGATCAACTGTTTCCAGCCGTTATTTTTGTGGCGCGAATTATGGTGTGGTTCGCCCCGCGAACGCGTGCCACCGTCGAGTCAATTGCATCCAAATGTTCGACGTAGTGACGTGGAAGGCTGCAGTTGCCGGCGGTTCATGCCGCAGCGGCATGGAGTCATGGCGATGTCACACGGCCGGCCAACACTGGCGGCTTTCTTTCGTTACCCATCCCACTCCATGTCTCCACATTCCCCTTCCGCTGCCCTGCGACTGCCCCGGTTCCCGCTGGTAGCCCTGTGCGCGATCCCCTCGCTGTTCCTCGCCGCCTGCGGTGGTGGCGGTGATGGCGGCAGCTTCACCAGCAGCAAGCAGGCCACCGCCACGCTGGCCGTGCTGGAAACCACCGACCTGCACTTCAACGTGCGCAGCTATGACTACTTCAAGCTCGCCGAAGACAAGTCGTACGGCTTCGAGCGCACGGCCACCCTGGTGCGCCAGGCCCGCAAGGAGTTCGCGAACACGCTGCTGGTGGACAACGGCGACACCATCCAGGGCACGGCCCTGGCCGACTACGAAGCCGTGGTGAAGACCATTCCGTGCAACCAGCAGCTGTCGATGTACAAGGCGATGGGTGCCCTGGGCTTCGACGTGGGCACGCTGGGCAACCACGAGTTCAACTACGGCCTGCCGTTCCTGAACCAGGTGCTGGGCGGAGGCATGCAGGTCGATGGCGTGGATTCCAGCGTGAAGTGCGCCGGCGCGGGCTACCCCACGGTGCTCGCCAACGTGTACAGCAGCAAGACCCGCCAGCCGCTGATCCAGCCCTACACGCTGATCGAGAAGACCGTGGTGGCCACCGACGCCGACGGCAAGGAAGTGAAGCTGCCGATCAAGGTCGGCGTGATCGGCTTCACCACGCCGGGCATCATGAACTGGGACAAGCGCTACCTGGACGGCAAGATCTACACGGAAGGCGCCGTCGAGGCCGCCACCCGATACGTGCCGGAACTGCGCGCCAAGGGTGCCGACGTGGTCGTGGCGCTGCTGCACGGCGGCCTGGACGCCAGCGCCTACACCTCCACCATGGAGAACCCGGGCCTGTACCTGTCCAAGGTGTCGGGCATCGACGCGATGGTGATGGGCCACCAGCACAGCGTGTTCCCCGACACGGCGGCCACGCCGGCCTTCACCCAGGCGGGCGTGGACAACAAGGCCGGCACCATCAATGGCGTGCCCGCGGTGATGGCCAGTTCGTGGGGCAAGGCCCTGGGCGTGGTCCGCCTCGCGCTGAAGTGGGACGGCAAGGCCTGGACGGTGGACAAGAGCGCGTCGAAGAGCGAGCTGCGCAACATCCAGACCGGCAAGGACGCCGCAGGCAAGGCCACGTTCGTGGATGCCGACAGCAGCATCGCACCGCTGGTCGAAACGCAGCACCAGGCCACCATCGGCTATGTGAAGACGCCCATCGGCAGCACGGACTTCCGCATGAGCACGCTGTTCGCCGACGTGGGCGACCCGGGCGCGATCCAGATCGTGAACCAGGCGCAGCAGGCCTACGTGTCGGCTTACATCCAGGCCAATCTGCCGCAGTACAAGAGCCTGCCGGTGCTGTCGGTGAGCGCGCCCTTCAAGTCCGGCTTCCAGGGCGGCGCCGACTACACCGACGTGGCCGTGGGCCCGCTCGCGATCTTCAACGCGGCCGACCTGTACCTCTACCCGAACACCGTGTACGCGGTGAAGGTGAACGGCGCCGACATCAAGAACTGGCTGGAGGCCGCCGCCAAGCGCTTCAACCAGATCGATCCGGCGAAGACGTCCGAGCAGGCGCTGATCAGCACCTTCCCGGGATACAACTTCGACATGTTCACCACGGCCGACGTGCAGTACGAGATCGACGTCACCCAGGCCGTCGGCAGCCGCATCAAAAACCTGACCTACAAGGGCCAGGCGATCGACCCGGCGCAGGAGTTCGTGATCGCCACGAACAACTACCGCGCGACCAGCGGCAAGAGCTTCATCGACAAGCTGGACGGCTCCGGCACGATCTGGGCGTCGCCTGATGCGAACCGCGACGTGGTGATCGACTACATCCGCAAGAACCCGTCCGTGACGCGCTCGGCCAACGGCAGCGCCAAGAGCTGGCGCTTCACGAAGGTGAAGACCTCCGGCCCGGTGGTGTTCAATTCCGGCGCCAATGCGATATCCGTGGCGCAGGCCGCCGGCCTCTCGAACATCTCCGTGCTGGCCGCGGACGATGGTTCGGGCAAGGGCACGTCGAAGTACGCGGTCGATCTGTCGAAGTAACAAAGAGGGCGGCAGGCATCCTGCTGACAGCGCCGGCGGCCTTTCCGGGTCGCCCGGCGCTGTTTTGCTTGGAAAAAGCGTCAGTCGTCCAGCTTCTCGCGCAGCACCTTGCCGGTGGTGGGCTCGATGCGCAGTTCCACCGGCTGGTTGGCGGCGTTGGTGGCCTCGGCTTCCCAGAAGCCGTCGTCGTAGTCGATGTCGCGGATGCGGGTGTATCCCGCCACCTGCAGGGCCTGCCGGACCTGGTCCGCGCCCAGCACCGGCTGGCCGTTGAGCGTGCCGCCATTGCGGCCCACCTGGCTCAGTACCTCCAGCGTCGCGGGGTGCAGCACGAATTCCACCTTCTCTCCCTGCAGTGTGGACTGGCGTGCCTTCGCTTCCCAGAAGCCGTCATCCAGCTCCACGTCATAGACGACGGCGTAGCCGGCGGCGCGCAACCGCTGCGTCACCTGGTCCACGCCGGGCAGGGCGCCGCCGATGTCGTTCTTGCGCACGGCGGTGAAGCTGCCGTCGGCATCCTTCACCAGCACGGTGGCGCGGGCCCCGTCGCTGGAGACGGCGCTGGCCGTCCAGTAGCCATATTGCTTCTGCAGGTCGTGCGGTGCGACGTACTGGTTGCGGGCCATCACGTCGACGGCCTCTGCGGCGCTCAGGGCCCAGGCCATGGAGGGCAGGGCGGTGGCGGCTGCGGCGGAGAGCGCGATCGTCACGAGGGTTTTCTTGTCCACGGTGTTTCCTTTCGAGGTTGCGGTGGTTGGCAGGTGATGGCGGCAGTGTGTGCCGCGCTCCCTAAATCCACCGTGAAGCGCCCGTTCATGCCCCGTTTAATGCGGGCCGCAATAATCGGGCGATGACACGACCGACACCCGGTGCTTTCCTGCGGGCCGCCGCTCTTGCCGCGGCGGCGCTCGCGTGCGCGCAGGCTCCCGCCGCCGAGCAGGACGCGGCGCGGCGCGGCGTACTGGCCGGCCAGCTCAAGCCCCTCAACAGCATCATTGCGGACATCGGGCGCAAGTACGGAGGGCGCGTCATCGAGGTGGAGACCAAGAGGGGCCGCCAGGGCGAGCTCCGCTACGAGATCAAGGTCATCGACGCCCGGGGCGAGAAGCACGAGGTGCTGGTGGACGCGGCTTCCGGCGCCGTGGTCGCGCAGGAGCGCGAGTGGCCGACGCAGCCCGTCCCGCTGGCGCAGATGGCCCGCTACATCCGGCAGCTGGAGCAGAAGTACGGCGCCCGCGTGGTGAACGCGGAATTCGAGCGCGACGGCCAGGGGCAGGCGGTGTACGAGGTCAAGCTCTCGGACCGGCCCGCCGGCGAGACGAAGCTGCTGCTGGACGTGCGCACGGGCGAGGTGCTGCACCCGCCCGAAGCCGGCGCCGTGCAGCCCCCGCCCAGGTCCATGGCGGTCATGCTCGAATCGCTGCGCCCGAAATTCTCCGGGCTGGTGCTGGAGGTGGAGCTGGAGACCGACCACCGCCGGCGCCCCTACTACAGTGTCGAACTGCAGCAGCCCAACGGCTTCAAGCTGGAACTGGAAGTGGATGCCGCCACCCTGGAGGTGACGCGGCAGAAGGTGGACGACGACTGATGCGCGTACTGGTGGTGGAAGACGACGTGGCGCTGACGCGGCAGCTGCGCGAGGCCCTGGAGGCCGCGGGCTTCGCGGTGGACGTGGAGCACGACGGAGAGGCCGCGTCCTTTGCCGGCAGCGTGGAGGCCTACAGCGCCGCAGTGCTCGACCTGGGCCTGCCGCTCAAGGACGGCCTGAGCGTGCTGCACGACTGGCGCGAGGCCGGCCGCGGCTGGCCCGTGCTGGTGCTCACGGCCCGCAACCGTTGGAGCGACAAGCTCGCCGGCTTCAACGCCGGGGCCGACGACTACCTGACCAAGCCGTTCCTGATGGACGAGGTCGTGCTGCGGCTGCGGGCCATGCTGCGCCGCGCGGCCGGGGCCGCCGCCGCGGTGCTGCGCGCGGGCCCGCTGGCGTACGACGCGGTGCAGGGCCGGTTCTCGCTGCACGGGCAGGCGCTGCAGCTCACCGCGCAGGAGCACAGGATCCTGGCGTACTTCATCCACCATCCGGGCAGGCTGCTCACGCGCACGGACATCACCGAGCACGTGTATGCGCGCGACCTCGATCCGGATTCCAACACGCTGGACGTGCTGATCGGCCGCATCCGCCGCAAGCTCGGCGCCGCGCCGCAGCTGGTGACCGAGCGCGGCCAGGGCTTCCGGCTCGTGGCCTCCGGTGCGCCGGGCTGACGCATGGCGGGGCCGGCCATGACGGACGGCGCAAGCCCAGGCCATGTGCCGGAAGCAGCGGCGCCCGCCGCTCCGGTGCCGCCTGTGCGGGGCATGTCCGCGTGGGCGCTCCGGGTGGCCCAGTGGCCCATGGCCACGCGCATCGCCCTGCTCGTGCTGATTCCCATGCTGCTGCTGGTGTCCGCGGGCGGGCTGTGGATGCGCGGGCAGGTGCACCGCAGCCTGCTGGAGGGTTTCGAGCAGGTGCTGCGCGACAAGGCCCAGCGCGTGGGCGCGCGGCTGCAGCGGGGCCCGGCGGGGCAGCTTCGCGAGGCCGCGGGCGGGGCGGACGAATTCAGCGCCATCTATGCCGGATGGTACTGGCGGGCCGAGGCCGGCAGCGAGGTGCTGCGCTCCCGCTCGCTCTGGGACATGGGCAGCCTGCCGGCCGCGCCCGGTCCGGTGCCGGGATCGGCCGTGCTGCACCCGGCCACGGGCCCGATGCAGGAGCCCCTGCTGGCGCTCACCGTCCCCATCGCGCTGGGCCAGCCTCCCGTCGCGGTGGCGCTCACGGTGTACGGCCCCGCCGACCAGCTGCAGCGCAGCGTGCGGCAGATCGACCGCAACCTGCTGGCGGCCGGATGCGTGCTCCTGGCCCTGGCCGGCGTGCTGGCCTGGCTGCAGGTGCGCCTGGGGCTCGCGCCGCTGCGCCGGCTGGAGGCGCTGATCGCGACGCTGCGCGGGCCGCAGGGCGCGGGCTCCGACGTGGCGGAGCACCTCGCGGCGCCCACGGGCAGGGACCTGCAGCCCCTGCAGAGCGAGCTGGCCGGCCTGCTGGCGCACAACGCGCACGTGGTCGCCCGAGCGCGGGCCCATGCGGTGGACCTGAACCACGCCCTCAAGAAGCCCCTGGCGCTTCTCGGCGCGCAGGCCAGCGCGCATCCCCAGGTGGCCAGCGCCGAAGTGCGCCGCCAGGTCGAGGCCATGGCGCAGCTGGTGGACCGCTACCAGGGGCGCACGCTGAGCGATGCCCTGCACGCCCATCCCGGTGCGGGTGCTCCGGCGGTCGATGTGCGCGAATGCGTGGGCCAGGTGCTGCGCATGATGCAGCGCCTGCATGCCGCGCAGGAACTGGACTGGGTGCTGGAGGACCGCACCACGGGCCCGGTGCGGTGGCGCGGGGAGCGGGCGGACCTGGAGGAGGTGCTGGGCAACCTGCTGGACAACGCCGGCAAATGGGCGGCCTCCCGCGTGCGGGTCACGCTGTCGGCCGAGACTGTCGCCGGCCAAGGCCGCCTGGGCCTGGACATCGAGGACGACGGCCCCGGCATGACGCCGGAGCAATGGCAGGCCGCAGGCCGGCGCGGCGTGCGGTTCGACGAGTCGGTGCAGGGCAGCGGCCTGGGCCTGGCGATCACGGGCCAGATCGCGCAGGCCTATGGCGGACGGCTGGAGCTCTATCGCAGCGCCGACCTGCGGGGCCTGGGCGTGCGGCTGGAAATGCGCGGCCTGGTCCTGCCTGCAGGCACGCCGGCCGGCTAGCTGGCCGGCACGGTGCGGCGGCGGCCCGGCTGCAGCAGCACGACCAGCGCGCCGGCACCGCCTTCGGCCGGGCGCGCCTGCACGAACGCCAGGACTTCCTTCTTCTGGACGAGCCAGCGCTGCACGCGGCCCTTGAGCACGGGCGTCTTGCCGGGCGAGCCCAGGCCCTTGCCGTGCACCACGCGCACGCAGCGCAGGCCGGTGCGGTGGGCCAGCCGGATGAATTCGCCCAGGGCCTCGCGCGCCTCGTCGGTGCGCAGGCCGTGCAGGTCGAGCTGGCGCTGGATGCTCCAGTGCCCGGCGCGCAGGCGGTGCGTCACGTCGGTGCCGATGCCGGGGCGGCGGAAGCTGAGCTGGTCGTCCACGTCCAGCAGCGTGCTCACGTCGAACTCGTCGCTGATCGCTTCCCGCAGCACCCGCTCCTCGTCGAGCTCGCGCTGCACGGGCTGCGGCTCGGGGGGCTCGGGCAGGTGCCAGCGGCGCTCCTGCGTGCCGCGCAGGGCCTGCACCGGGCCGACCGCATCCTGGAAGAGCATGCGCTCCGCCCGCGCGCGGCGCGCGGCCTCCTGCCGCTCGCGCAGCAGCCGGGCCTCGCGCTCGGCGGCCTCGGCCAGCGCCTTGCGCAGCGGTTGCAGGTCCTGGAGGGAGCGGGCTTTCACGGTCATGGAATGCCGGTTGTATCCGATCTGCCCGCCCGCCTGCAGCGGCGGACCGAGTAACCGGAAAAGCCGCGCGGGCCGGCTTGCGCCCCAGGTCCGGCAGGCGCTAGACCCAGATGTCGTTGGGCGCCGTGCGTTCGCCGCCGGCCTCGCCCGTGTTGGCCACGCCGCGCGGCTCCACCAGCATCAGCCAGACTTCACCCTGTGCGCTGGGGCGGTGGGGCATGCCCCGCGGCACGACGAACATGTCCCCGGCCCGCAGGTGCACGGCCGTGTCCGGCAGGTCGATGCGCAGGTGCCCGCGCACCACGATGAAGGCCTCGTCGGTTCCGTCGTGCTGGTGCCAGATGAAATCGCCGTCGATCCTGGCGAGCTTGAACTGGTAGTCGTTCATCTCCGCCACGACCCGGGGCTGCCACAGGGCGTCGATGAGGGAGAACTTGTGCGCGAGATCGATGGCAGCGGGAACTGCCTCCGGGGTGTCGGCGGTGCCGGGAATTGTGGACAGGGTCATGGACTTGGGACAGGTGATGGAAACAGCGCCACAGCTTAGGCAGCGCTCCATCCACCGTCTTGCACGATCGTGCAACCTGGCCGGCCGGCCGCCCTCAGCCCCTGGCCTGCATGCGGGCCCAGCGCGCGGGCGGCACGCCGAAGGCCTGCACGAAGTGCCGCGTCATGTGGCTCTGGTCGTGGAAGCCCGCCGCTGCGGCCGCCTCGGCGAGCGGCGTGCCCCCGGCGATCAGGCCCCGCGCCAGGTCGAGGCGCCGCAGCACGAGGTAGCGGTACGGGCTGGTGCCGTAGAGCGCCCGGAAATCACGCGACAGGCGCCAGCGGTCCTGCCCGCTCGCCTGCTCCAGGTCCGCCAGCGTCAGGGGGCGAGGCGACGGCAGCTGGGCGTGCAGGAAGTGGCGGGCCCGCTCCGCGGCTTGCCAGTCGCAGGTGCGGCGCCCGCCGGCCGGCCCGGACACCGCGCACAGCGCCTGGGCCAGGTCGAAGAGCGCGTCGTCTTCTTCCAGAGGGTCGAGCGGGGCGTCCATGCGGCGCAGCAGCGCCTCGACGGGGGGCGCCAGCCGCGGGTCGGACGTGATGCCGCCGGGAACGAACGGCAGCGGCCGGCCGCCGAGCATGGACTGCAGCAGCGCCGGGGGCACGTACACCATGCGGTAGCGGAAGCCGTCGCCGGTGCCCGCGTGGCCGTCGTGCAGTTCGTCCGGGTGCAGCACGAGCGTCTGGCCCGGCAGGCTGTGGCGGTGCTCGCTGCGGTAGCGGAAGCTCTGGACGCCCGACAGCGTGCGCCCGATGGCATAGGTATCGTGCCGGTGCGGCGCGTAGCCGTGGCCCTGGAAGTACGCCTCGATGCAGGGGATGCGCGCGATGTTGCCCGCCTGCCGGACCCAGTCGCGGGGAGAGGGGTGTTGCGTCATGGCGGAGCGTCCGGCTCCAGGTACTCCGCCGCGATGAACTGCGTGGACTGGGCCGGGTTGAAGTTGTCGTCGCTCACGAACACGATCACGCGGCCGCCGCCGGGCAGGGGCGGCCCCCAGGCCATGCCCTCGAGGTTGTCCACGGCATCCAGGCCGGGGCCGGGCATGTCGGCCACGAGGGTCTTGGCGGCCGGGGAGTGGTTGCCGGGCTCCAGCCGTTCGATCGCCAGCGTGTCGGTGGCGGTGCGGGTGTCGATGCGGTAGAGGCGCGCGGAGAAGCCCGCCCCGGCGCTGTAGGCGCGCTCCAGCACCAGCAGGTGGCCCGGGCCATCCGCCAGGATCTCGCTCACGCCGTTGAGCCGGGGGCCCCAGGGAATGCGCCGCTCCCGGGGCACGGCGTCCGGCATGTAGGCGATCTGCCGCAGCGCTCGCCCGCTGGCGAGGTCGAGGGCCGTGATGCGCAGCGGCCCGCCGGGCGCCTGCCGCGTGGGCAGCGGGCCGTCCTGGCGCCAGGCGCCTTCCATGGCCAGCCATGCCGTGCGGCCGTCGGGGGACAGGGCCAGGCCTTCGAGCGTGCGGTTGGGGCGGGGGCCGCGTCCGCTACCCGGCTGCGGCTGGAAACCCGGGGGCAGCGTGAATTCCCGCACGGTGGCCCCGTCGGCGCGGCTTTCGCGCAGCGAAGGCCCGAAGCCCCGCGCGAAATCGCCCTCGCTGGTCCAGAGCAGGGTCCGGCCGCCGGGCAGCCAGCGCACGGCCTCGGGATCGACGACCTCGCCGGCGGCCGGGCCGCCGCGGCGGGCCTGCAGGGCGGAAGGGAAGGGCGCGCCGCCCGGCTGGCGCAGCGTGACGGCGCCGGTGAGCCGGGGGGCTTCCAGCGCGTCGGCACGGTAGTGCATGCGGGCGGTGTAGAAGCGCGCCGGCTGGTGCGTGGAGCGGTCGTCGCTCAGCAGCACCCATTGGTCGTGCACGGGGTCGTAGTCGATGCCGGAAATGCCGCCCACCGTGCTGCCGAGGAACTCCGTGCCGGGCGGGAGGCTCGCGGTGCCGATCCAGCGCAGGCGCGCAGCGCCCGCAGGGGCCCCGGGCCCGTACGGCGCGAGAGGGGCGACCGGTGCGGGCGGCGCGGCGCAGGCCGCGAGCACGGCACCCAGCGCCACCGCGGCGGCCAGGCGGGCGGCGCGGGACGGCCGGCCCGCGCCGGTGGCACGGGATGGGGCCGCGGGCGTCAGATCAGGCCCTCTTCCGCCATGGACAGCGAGGCGCCCGGTGCGACGATGATGTGGTCCAGCACCCGGATGTCCACGAGCCGCAGGGCGTCGACCAGCGACCGGGTGAGGGTTTCGTCCGCGCGGCTCGGCTGCACCTGGCCGCTGGGGTGGTTGTGCACCAGCACCACGGCGGCGGCGTGGTGGTGCAGCGCGCGCACCACCACCTCGCGCGGATAGACGCTGGCCTGCGACAGGGTGCCGCGGAACATCTCCTCCATGGCGATGAGGCCGTTCTGGCTGTCCAGGAAGAGCACCGAGAACACCTCGTGCGGCTTGCCGCCCAGGTGCAGCTGCAGGTAGTCGCGCACGGCGCGCGGCGAGTGGAACAGGTCGCGCTTGGGCAGCGTCTGCACCAGCATGCGGCGCGCCAGCTCCAGCACGGCCACGAGCGACGTGCGCTTGGCAGGGCCCAGGCCCTTGATGCGCTTGAGGTCGTCGGCATCGGCCTGCAGCAGGCCGCCGATGCCGCCGAACCCGCCGCGCAGCGCGCCGGTGGCCGGATCGGGCAGCGCGGGCGAGAGCAGCTCCTGCGCCATCTGCATCACGCCCTTGCCCACGATGCCCGTGCGCAGGAGGATGGCGAGGAGTTCCGTATCGGAGAGGGAGGAGGGGCCGCGCGCCAGCAGTCGTTCGCGGGGGCGGGCTTCGATGGGCAGAGTCTTGAGAGCCATGGGGTTGCACGAAGGAAGGACAATCGGGGCAGACACCGTGACCGCGGATGGGCGGCATGGATACTGGGTTTTTATACACCATCCGCAAGCTGACAGGCGCTTTTGTCCATGATTTCCAACGCTTTCCCTTCCGTGCCCACCGTGCAGCCCGGGTCCTTCCTGACCCTGCACTACCGCCTGGCGGGCCCTTCGGGCGATGTCATCAACACGTTCGGCGACAAGCCGGCCACGCTGTCCCTGGGGGCCGGCGAACTCTCGCCCGCGATGGAGCAGCGCCTGATCGGCCTGGCGGAAGGCACCCGCACCACCTTCGAGTTGCCGGCCGGCGAGGCCTTCGGCGAGCGCAACCCCGAAATGCAGCAGTGGGTGGCGCGCCGGCTGCTGGCCGAGCTGGGCGATCCCGACGAGCAGTACACCCTGGGCGACGTGGTGCAGTTTCCCACGCCCGACGGCACCGGCAGCTATGCCGGCGTGGTGCTGGAGGTGCGGGACGACGGCGCGGTGCGCTTCGACTTCAACCACCCGCTCGCGGGCCAGCCCGTCACTTTCGAAGTGCAGCTCATCGGAGTGCTCTGACGCCATGGCCATCCAACCCCAGGAAATCGTTCTGGCCGAGCCCCGCGGCTTCTGCGCGGGCGTGGACCGCGCGATCGAGATCGTCGAGCGGGCCCTGCAGAAGTTCGGCGCACCGATCTACGTGCGCCACGAGATCGTGCACAACACCTACGTGGTCAACGACCTGAAGGCCAAGGGCGCGATCTTCATCGAGGACCTGGCCGAGGTGCCGCCCGGCGCCACGCTGGTGTTCAGCGCGCACGGCGTCAGCAAGGCGGTGCAGGCCGAGGCCGAGGCGCGGGGCTTCAGCATCTTCGATGCCACCTGCCCGCTGGTCACGAAGGTGCATGTGGAAGTGGCCAAGCTCGCGAAGGAGGGCTACGAATTCATCATGATCGGCCACAAGGGCCATCCGGAGGTCGAGGGCACCATGGGCCAGCTGGACCATGGCATCCACCTCGTGGAGGACGTGCAGGACGTGGCCCGCGTGCAGCCGGCGCAGACCGCGAAGCTGGCCGTGGTCACGCAGACCACGCTGTCGGTGGACGACGCGGCCGAGATCACCGCCGCCGTGCGCGCGCGCTTCCCCCAGGTGCGCGAACCCAAGCAGCAGGACATCTGCTATGCCACGCAGAACCGCCAGGACGCGGTGAAGGTGCTGTCGGGCCAGGTGGACCTCGTCATCGTGGTGGGCAGCCCCACCAGTTCCAACAGCAACCGGCTGCGCGAGCTGGCGGTGCGGCTGGGCACGCCCTCCTACATGGTGGACAGTGCCGACGAGCTGCGGCCGGAGTGGTTCGAGGACGTGGCCCGCGTCGGCCTCACGGCGGGCGCATCGGCCCCGGAGGTGCTGGTGCAGCAGGTGATCGACCGCATCCGCGCGCTGGGGGCCGTGTCGCTGCGCCGGATGGACGGCATCGAGGAGACCGTGAAATTCCCGCTGCCCAAGGGCCTGAAGATCGACGCGGCCACCGGCCTGGAGATCTCCCAGCGCACGCCCGAGACGGGGGCGGGGCGGTCCTGACCGCCTCCCGCACGGCCCGTTCCGTGGCGCGCGCACGCCACGGCCGGGCCAAATCCCTACGTCGCCGGGCATTGAATCCCCCATCCGGGGTAGGACTTCTTACAATTTGAGTCCGATTCACTCCGAGGGAGCCTTCACTCCCTGTCTATGGAAATAGCAATACTTTTCGCCCTCATCCTTCTCAATGGCCTGTTCGCCATGTCCGAGCTTGCGCTGGTCTCCGCGCGCAAGACCCGGTTGCAGAAGCTGATCGATGAGGGCGATACCGGCGCCATCGCCGCCATGAAGCTCGGCGAAGACCCGACCCGCTTCCTCTCTACCATCCAGATCGGCATCACCTCGATCGGCGTGCTCAACGGTATCGTCGGCGAGGCCGCCCTCGCGGCGCCGCTGGGCGAGTGGCTGCTGTCGGTGGGCATGCCCGAGAAGGCCGCCGGCTACACGGCGACGGGCCTCGTGGTGGTCTTCATCACCTACTTCTCCATCGTCGTGGGCGAGCTGGTGCCCAAGCGCCTGGGCCAGAGCTACCCCGAGACGCTGGCCCGCCTCGTGGCCCGCCCCATCAACTGGCTGGCGCTCGCCACCAAGCCGTTCGTTCGGCTGCTGTCGGTGTCCACCCAGGCCCTGCTGCGGCTGCTGGGCGTGAAGGAGAACACCGCCAGCGCCGTGACCGAGGCCGAGATCCATGCCGTGCTGGCCGAAGGCACGAGCGCGGGCGTGATCGAATCCCACGAGCACCAGATGGTGCGCAACGTGTTCCGCCTGGACGACCGCCAGATCGGCTCGCTCATGGTGCCGCGCGCCGACGTGGTGGTGCTGGACGTGGAAGATTCGTTCGAGGAGAACCTGCAGCGCATCGAATCCTCCGACCACGGCCGCTTCCCCGTGGTGCGCGGCGGCATGGAGAACGTGCTGGGCGTGCTCAACGCCCGCCAGTGGCTGTCGCGCTCGCTGCGCGAGGACGTGCGCGACCTCGCGGCCCAGCCGCTGCAGTCGGCCCTGTACGTGCCCGAGACCATCACCGGCATGGAGCTGCTCGACAACTTCCGCCAGTCCGACCTGCAGATGGCCTTCGTGATCGACGAGTACGGCGAGGTGCAGGGCATCGTCACGCTGCGCGACCTGATCGAGGCGATCACCGGTGAATTCCACGCGCGCGATCCGGAAACCTCCTGGGCCGTGCAGCGCGAGGACGGCAGCTGGCTGCTCGACGGCCACATCCCCGTGCCGGAACTCAAGGACCGCCTGGGCCTGGACACCGTGCCCGAGGAAGAGCGCGGCCGCTACCACACGCTGAGCGGCATGGTGATGCTGCTGACCGGCAAGCTGCCCAAGGTGACCGACACCGTGCAGTGGGAAGACTGGCAGTTCGAGGTGGTGGACATGGACGGCAAGACCATCGACAAGGTGCTCGCCTGCCCGCTGCCCTCGGTCGAGATCGCGCAGCCCCAGGGCGCGGCGATGGCCGACTGAGAGCCGTCAGCTCCAGAGGTCGAGCGGCGGGTCCGCCGCCACCGCGCGAAGGATGTCGGTGCGCGAGATGAAGCCGGCGAGCGTGCCGTGCTCGTCCGTCACCGGCAGCCCGGGCAGGCCCGTGTCCAGCAGCACTCCCGCCACGCGGCGCAGTTCCGTGTCCGGGGCCACCGTGGGCACGGGACTCACCATGACCTCCGACACCGGCCGGCGCGCGAGGTCGATCGCGGCCTTCACGCTGCCGGGCTCGGGCAGCAGGTCGAGCGGCGCCATGTCGGCGCGCAACAGCAATCCCACCACGTGTCCCTGCGCATCCACCACGGGGGCCTGCGCGACGTGGTACTCGGCCAGGGTCTGCCAGGCGTCGTTCACGCGTACGCCGGGCGGCACGGAGAGGGAGCCGGAGGTCATCACGTCCCGTACGTGGGTGAGCGGCTGGCGCGCCTGCTGCGGCCCCTGCTCCGTCTGTGCATAGGCGCTCACGGCCACCTGGGCCCGCAGGTTGACCGGGGCCGCCGGCGCGGCGTCCTGGGCGGGCGGCTCCGGTCCGCGGTCGGACACGTCCGGCCCGCGGGTGCGCAGCGCCTGGGGCCGCTGCACGCGGCGCACGGGCGAGACCTGGTCCAGCTGCTCGGGGCCGCCGCGGTACATCTGGCCCGAGGGGCCGAACACGAAGAACATGGGACGCATCTCCTGCTGAAGGCCGGCCGCATCGCGCGGCCCGTGCCATGTTATCGGCACCCGGCGCCGAAGGTGTGCATACACTGTCAGGTTTCGCCTCCGAAACCCGGGGCGCCGTTCCACCGCATTTCTCCTGGTGTCCGCTTCATGATCGACCGTTCCGCCATTGCCTCCGCGCGGCAGCGCCTGGCCGCCCATCCTGATTTCCTCCGCACCACGCCGCTCATGCGCCTTTCCGGGCGTTCGGCGGGCCTGGGCTGCGCAGAGGTCTGGCTCAAGCTGGAGCACCTGCAGGTGGGTGGCAGCTTCAAGGCCCGCGGCATGCTCAACCGCCTGCTGGCCCAGCCGCTGCCGGACAGCGGCGTGATCGTGGCCTCCGGCGGCAATGCCGGCATCGCCACCGCCGCTGCCGCGCGCTCGCTGGGCACGCGCTGCGAGGTGTTCGTGCCCGAGGTGTCGCCCGAGGCCAAGCGCGCGCGCCTGCGCGCGCTGGGGGCGCAGGTCGTCGTGGCCGGGCCGACCTATGCCGAGGCGCTGCAGGCCTGCCTGGAGCGCCAGCGCGAGACCGGCGCGCTGCTCACCCATGCCTACGACCAGCCCGAAGTGGTGGCCGGTGCCGGCACCCTGGCGCTGGAGATGGAAGAGCAGGCCCGGCGCCTGCCCGACAGCGTGCTCGTGAGCGTGGGCGGCGGCGGCCTGGTCGGCGGCATCGCCGCTTGGTGCGAGGGCCGCGCCCGCGTGGTCGCCCTGGAGCCCGAGGGGGCGCCCACGCTGCACAGCGCGCGGGCCGCGGGCATGCCCGTGGACGTGGCAGTCGGCGGCATCGCCGCCGATTCGCTCGGCGCCAAACGCATCGGCGACATCGCCTGGCAGGTGTCGCAGCGCCACGTGCAGGAATCGCTGCTGGTGACCGACGAGGCCATCCGCGCGGCGCAGCAGTGGCTGTGGCACGAACTCAAGCTGGCGGTGGAGCCGGCGGCGGCGCTGGGCATCGCGGCCCTGCAGAGCGGCGTGTACCGCCCCCGGCCCGACGAGACCGTGGGCCTGGTGCTGTGCGGCGCCAACTGCGACCCGGCCACCGTGGCCTGAGAGCCCGGGCCCGCCGGGCGGGGGAGGGGCCGTAAAATCGCCGGCTATGCTCGACATCCTCCTCCTTCGCAAAGACCTCGATTCCGCCATCGCGCGGCTGGAAACCCGCAAGAAGCCCCAGGCTTTCCTCCAGGTGGAGGCCTTCCAGTCCCTCGAGTCCGAGCGCAAGACCCTGCAGACGCGCACCGAGGAGCTGCAGTCGCGCCGCAACCAGCTCTCCAAGCAGGTCGGCCAGCTCAAGGCCAAAGGTGAGAACGCCGACGCCGTGATGGCCGAAGTGGGCGGCCTGAAGGCCGAGCTGGAGAGCTCCGCCGCCCGCCTGGAGCAGATTCAGGCCGAGCTGCACACGCTGCTCGTGGCCGTGCCCAACCTGCCGCACGAGAGCGTGCCCGTGGGCAGCGACGAATCCGGCAACGTGGAAGTGCGCCGCTGGAGCCCGGACGGCCAGGATCCGAAGCCGCTCGGCTTCCCGGCCAAGGACCATGTGGACCTGGGTGAGCCGCTGGGCCTGGATTTCGACATGGGCGTGAAGCTCTCGGGCTCGCGCTTCACCGTGATGAAGGGGCCGATCGCTCGCCTGCACCGAGCGCTCGCCCAGTTCATGCTGGACGTGCAGACGCGCGAGCACGGCTACACCGAGTGCTACGTGCCCTACGTGGTGAACGCCGATTCGCTGCGCGGCACGGGCCAGCTGCCCAAGTTCGAGGGCGACCTGTTCGCCGCGAAGAAGGGCGGCCAGGACGGCGAGCCCATGCCCGACAACGCGGCGCTCTACCTGATCCCGACCAGCGAGGTGCCGCTCACGAACTTCGTGCGCGACCAGGTCGTGCCCGAAGCCGAACTGCCCATCCGCCTCACGGCCCACACGCCGTGCTTCCGTTCCGAGGCCGGCAGCTACGGCCGCGACACGCGCGGCATGATCCGCCAGCACCAGTTCGACAAGGTCGAGATGGTGCAGATCACCCACCCGGACCGCAGCTACGAGGCCCTGGAGGAGATGACCGGCCATGCCGAAGCCGTGCTGAAAAAGCTCGGCCTGCCCTACCGCGTCATGTCGCTCTGCACGGGCGACATGGGCTTCGGCGCCGCCAAGACCTACGACCTGGAAGTGTGGCTGCCCGCGCAGAACACCTACCGCGAGATCAGCTCCGTGAGCAACTGCGAGGCCTTCCAGGCCCGCCGCCTGCAGGCGCGTTTCAAGAACGCCCAGGGCAAGAACGAACTCGTGCACACCCTGAACGGCTCGGGCCTCGCCGTGGGCCGCACGCTGGTGGCCGTGCTGGAGAACTACCAGCAGGCCGATGGCAGCGTGCTGGTGCCGGAAGCCCTGCGGCCGTACCTGGGCGGCGACAGCGTGCTGGCCTGATTGCACCGGCCCAGCCTCTCGACCCTGACCGCACCGACATGGCCCTCCCCACAAAGCTCAACGTCGGCTGCGGCCGCAGAATCGTCGAAGGCTGGTTGAACCTGGACTGGCAGGCGACGCCGGGCGTGGACATCGTCGCCGACCTCAACGAATGCGGGCGCACGCCGCTGCCGCTCGCCGACGACAGCATCGGGGAGTTCCTGCTCTCGCACGTGATGGAGCACATCCCGAACGTGCTGCCGATGATGCAGGAACTGCACCGCGTGGCCCGCGACGGCGCGCGCATGGAGATCCGCGTGCCGCACGGCGCGAGCGACGACGCCTTCGAAGACCCGACCCACGTGCGCCCGTTGTTTCCCGGCTCGTTCGGCTACTTCTCGCAGCCCTATTACTGGCGCGCGGACTACGGCTATCGCGGCGACTGGGTCACCGAGCGCGTCGAGCTCACCCTGGCCCAGCGCTTCCGCGGACTGACCGTGGAGCAGGCCTGGGAATGCGTCTGCAGCCAGCGCAACGTGGTGGACGAGATGGTGGCCCACCTGCGCGCGGTGAAACCCGCTCGCGCCCCGCTGCGCGAGTTGCAGATCGTGCCGCAGCTGGTGCTGGTCTGACCGGAACACGACAGCCTCTGCGAATCCCGGGGCGATTCATGTGCTGTACAGACCATCCCCGGGTCGAATCGCCAATGGTCTAATGCGATGCCGATCCTTGGCTCCACCCCTGGCAACACACCCATGCGCAGCATCTTCCACCTGGCCTACAACGTTCGCGACCTGGACGAAGCCCGACGCTTCTACGGACAGGTCCTCGGCTGCGCCGAAGGGCGCAGCACCGACACCTGGGTCGATTTCGACTTTTTCGGCCACCAGTTGTCCCTGCACCTGGGCGAGCCATTCGCCACGGCGCGCACGGGCCATGTGGGCGATGTCCTGGTGCCGATGCCCCACCTGGGCCTGGTGCTGGAGCTGCCTGACTGGCAAGCCATGGCGGACCGCCTCCAGGCCGCAGGCACGGCATTCGTGCTGGAGCCCCAGGTTCGCTTCGAAGGCCAGCCTGGCGAGCAATGGACGATGTTCTTCATGGACCCCTTCGGTAATCCCATCGAAATCAAGGGCTTCCGCAGCCTGGGCGATCTGTACAAGACCGCCTGAGTCGATCCAGTGTCGGGGAGATGGGGCGAACTGAATGCATTGAGCGTTGTGCCTCGCAAACTTCCTGCTACAATCGCAGGCTTCGACACGAATGCAGGAGAGGTGGCAGAGTGGTCGAATGTACCTGACTCGAAATCAGGCGTAGTGGCAACACTACCGTGGGTTCGAATCCCACCCTCTCCGCCAATGAACAAAGCCCTTGAATGATTTCAAGGGCTTTTTTCTTTGTGCCACGCGACAGGTGTCCCACTCTGGTGTCCTCACTTTCAGTGATCACTAGCCTTAGAGCGGCTAACACCACCCGCTCAAAGTGCTGCGCAGAGCCTTTATGCTTGGCGCCCTCATGGCAAGATAACGGCCAAGGGGCGATCCGAGCTGGCGATGAGCTTTTCCGGCGATGACGCGAGTGTCATCCGCATCCGCTTCCTTAAAGCATTCAAGGAAGTGGCGAAGCGCCGAGCGCTCCATCACCGAAAGACTGTTGGAACTGGAGCGCCGCGAAACGCCCTCATAGGTGAACGGTCAAATCGGCTCGCGACTGATGAACGAACGGACGAAGGAAAAACTCGTTTTCGCAGAAGAGCGAGCGACCCCCATGGCCGCGGCGCAGCCCGGGTTGCCGCTGCGCTACTGACCCGTACGGGTCGAATTTGGCCATGGGTAGGATGCAGCAGGGGGACTGCTCAGAAGTGGTACGCGATCCCCGCTTGCTTCATGATGGCGTTAGCAGTGAAGCGAGATGCGCAGTTCGTGGAAACGGTGACTGAGATGGTTCCGTTCGTCCAAGTCTGGTGGGAACCTTTTTGCCTGGAAAAAGAAAAGCCGTGCTGCTTGAGCACGGCTATCACTTGGCTGTAGTACCCGTTCATGCGGCCAGAACGCGACCATCCCATGCCGCCATAGGCGGCGTCTTCAGAGGCTTGTGAAGCATGTCCTCCAGAAGCATCTCCGTGCACTCAAAGAGCGAGGTCAGCAATTCTTCTCTGGTGGGCGATTCCACCACCAACCCACGCAGATCAGGGCTGGTTGCCACGAGCACACCAGCTTCGTCGTCCTTGACGACGGCCACCCTGACGACCAGTGGAACACCCAAACGGGCGGCCACCTTCCACCCTGGGAAACCAACTCGATACATCTAATTTTCTCCTGCGGACCCTCCGCACCAGGGGACTCCCTGGTGGTGCAACACCGCGTTTTCCTTGTGATTTGGAGAATTGTGTCACCAAAGTGGTTCCCACGTGAGGCCTATTTGCGACACCACTTCGTAAGCGGAGGGCTATTTTCGTAGTGCTCGGCCTACACGACCAGTACAGATTCCGAACCGCGCAGACCTACGCCATCAAGAACGGCTCGATGCTCTCCAACTCTTCGCCCAGGGCTTGCCGTGCCATGTCCGCGTCGTAGTGGCTCGATGGCTACTCTTCAAGCTGTGGCGCGGTACTCATCAGCGGCATGGGGCTGCCTCCGGCGGGCGCCCCTCCACCTTCCGGGCCCGCACGTTCTCCAGGAACGTTTCCTCCGGCATCGGCCGGCCATGCAGCCAGCCCTGCTGGGACGGGCAGCGGTTGGCCTGCAGGAAGTCGGATTGCTCCTGCGTCTCGACCCCCTCGGCCACCACGTGCAGCCCGAGGTGGGAGCCCATCGACAGGATCGAGCAGACGATGCCGACGCTGGCTGTGTCGCCGGGCAGGCCGTTGATGAAGCTGCGGTCGATCTTGATCTCGTAGAGCGGCAGCTGCCGCAGGTAGGAGAGGCTCGAGAAGCCCGTGCCGAAATCGTCGATCGAGAACCGCACGCCCAGTTCGACCAGTTCCGCGAGGCGTTCCGCCGCATGGTTCACGTCGGTGATCAGCAGGCCTTCCGTGATCTCCAGGATCAGTCCGGACGCGCAGGCGCCGGTCGCCGCCAATGCGTGGCGGACTTCATCGACGAAGCCCGGGTGCTTGAACTGCGCCGGGCTGATGTTGATGGCCAGGGTCAGCGAGGGATCTTCCCGGTGCAGGTCGGCGAGGATCCTGCAGCCGGTCTTCAGCACCCAGGTGCCCAGTTCGATGATGAGGCCGGAGGCTTCCGCCAGGGCGATGAACTGGTCCGGCGGCACCATGCCGCGCTCTGGATGCCGCCACCGCAGCAGCGCCTCGCCCCCTGTCAGCCGGCTGTGGGCATCGTGCTGGGGCTGGACCTGCAGGAACAGCTGCTCCGAGCCGATGGCCGCATGGAGATCCTGCTCCAGCGCCAGGCGTTCGTGGAAGCCCGCCAGCATGTTCTCCTCGAAGAACACGGGATGGTTGCCGCCCTGCGTCTTGGACCGGCGCAGCGCGAGTTGCGCTTCGCGCAGGGCATCGAGGCCGCTGGCCGTACCGGCGTGGATGAGGCTGATACCCGCACTGGTGCGGATGCTCAGGGAGCCCTGGCCCACGTTGAACGGCGCGGCCAGGCTGTGGAGCAGCTTGGCGGCGACACCTTCCACCAGGTGGCGGGCGTCGTGGTCGAGGCGGCCTTCCGTGCGCAGCACCACGACGAATTCATCGCTTCCGGTGCGTGCCAGCGTGTCTCCACGCCGCAGGACGCGTTTCAGCCGCCGTGCGGTTTCGCAGAGCACTTCGTCGCCGACCTGGGTGCCGCGGGCCACGTTGAGCAGCTTGAACTGGTCGATGTCCAGGCAGATGACGCCCGTCGCCCCCTCGCCGCCTGCCACCAGGCCCTGCTCCGATGCCAACTGTTCGAGCAGGTGCCGGCGGTCCATCAGGCCCGTCAGGGCATCCCGCTGCTGTGGTGCCGCGGCGGCCGGACGTCCGGTATCTTTCCGGGATTCCGCGGCGTCTTCGTCCTGGCTGGTGATGCCGGTTTCGGCGATGGCGATTCCGCCTTTGCCTGCCTGCTTGACGGCATACATCGCCGCATCGGCGGCATGGATCAGCGTCTTGACGCTGGTGGCGTGCGCCGGGTAGCTGGCCACGCCGACGCTCGCGCCGACCCGGGCCGATTCCCCGTTGGGCAGAACGAACGGCATCCTGAAGCTGTCGATCATTTGCCGCGCCAGGTCCGACACGCTGGGGTGGAGTGCGTCCACGCCCGTGATGACCACCACCAGTTCGTCGCCGCCCAGCCGGCCGATGACGTCGCAGTTGCGCTGGAAGAGCATGCGCAGCCGCCGGGCGGCTTCGACCAGCACCGCATCCCCGGCGGCGTGGCCCCAGCGGTCGTTGACGGACTTGAACCCGTCGAGATCGATGAACATCAGCGTGACGTCGCCCGGGTCACGGCCCGGATGGACGGCATGGATGTGCTGGCCGAGCAGGGCTTCGATATAGGAGCGGCTCTTGAGCCCCGTCAGCGCATCGTGCTCCGCGCGGTAGCGCGCGGCGCTTTCCTGGTTCTTGCGGCGGGTGATGTCGTAGAGCACGCCCTCGACGTACTGCTCCGCGTCATCGGCGGTTTCCATGCACGACACCATGCAGTGGACCCATACCTTCGTGCCGTCCGGGCGGATCAGTTCGAGATCTTCGGCTTCCGGCTCCAGGGAGGTGCGGGCCCTTTCGATCAGCTGCAACAACTGGGCCGAGCGGACGAAGAAGGTCGAGATGAAGTCCCCGGCATGGGCGTCGATCCCCTGGCCGGCCTGCAGGTGGAGCAACCGCGCGAAGGCCGGGTTGGCGTGCAGCAGCTGCCCGGCCGGCGAGAGGATGAAAATGCCCGCGCTGGTCGAGTCGAATATGCCCCGGTAGCGTGCTTCCAGCGCGGAGATTTCCTCGCGCATGCCGCGTTCGCGTTCGAGTGCGTCCTGCTGCAGTTCCAGCAGGCGGTTGACCGCGGTGGTGACGATACCCACTTCATCGACGGCATGGCGCGGGTCGATCGAGATGCGGCGGGCCGTGCCGGGCATGATCATGGCCAGTTCTGCCGCCAGCCGGTGCATGGGCCGGGACAGCATGCGCCGGGCCAGCATGCTGAACACGCCCAGCACGCCGGCCAGCAGCACGGTGATCGCCGCGACCAGCTGGGCCGCCTGCCAGCCTGCCTCGGCATTCATCCGCTGGTAGTTCAGCCAGACCTGCAGATCGCCGATGGACCCTTCGCGCCTGAAGGGCGACACCAGGGGCGACTGGAAGGTCGGCTTCGTCGGGGAATTTCCGTCGGTGGCATCCAGTCCGGCATCCGGGTTGGCCTTCGCCGCCATCGTGATGCCGGCGGCATCGCGGACGCCCACGCGGGCGACCGAAGGATGGTGGGCCATGCCGTCCAGCAGTTCCTTGAGCAATACCTCGTCCCGCGCATATACCCCGATCGCCATCGTCTGCTGCACGGCCGCGGCGATGGCGCGTGCGGAGGCTTCGGAGTTTTCCAGGTAGTGCGACTTGGCGCTGAGGTACAGGACGATGGCCACGAGGGCCGCCATCACGCCCGCTACGCTCACGACCGCCCACTGGAAGCGGCGATGGAGGCTTTTACTGCGCATGGGGAGCAGGGCGGTGGTTGGAAGGCACGTGCAGCATCACGGGAGGTGCATCACCACCCGCACCGAGTTGTCCTGCGGGGGGCGGGTGACGTAGCCGATGGCCGAGGGATCGTTGCGCAGGCGCTGCAGCATGGCCGTATCGTCCTCGGCGGTCTGCGGCGGCCGCACCTGGCCGGTGAAGTGCAGGCGCGCCCAGTAGCTGTTGATGCGGGCGATGTCCATGCCGGTCAGCAACTGGTAGAACTCGGCGCGCGCCGGACTGTCGCGTTTCTGGTCGAGCGGGGTGGCCGTACTGCCGTCGGGGAAGGCGCGGGTCCTGCCGGTATAGATGGCCACCAGTTCGTTCTGGTTCACGGACTGCAGCGGACTCTGCGCGGACACCACCACGTAGATGGGGGCGGAAGCCACGGTGAATTGCAGCGCATGGACCGCCAGCGCGATGGCGGTCAGCATGCGCGGGAGGTTCGGGAGTGCGCGTGGCATCACTGGCCCCATACGAAATCGACCAGCAGGGACACCAGCGTGCCTTTTGCAGCCTGCCCGTCGTGGTTGCGCCAGCCTGCTGCGCCGTTTTGCCGGACATGGAACCGGTCGACCTGGAGCTTGAGCGCGGCATTCGATGCGAAATCCCATCGAAGACCCACGCCGAACGTGCTCTGGTCGAAGCGGAACTGGTTGGCCGCGTAGGTGGCGTAACCCGCCAGCATCTGGGCCTGCCGGGCCGCGGCGGGTCCTGCCGCGGGCGCCAGCGAAGAGGCCACGTCGGGAGTGGCCAGGGCCGCCTCCTGCGGCTTCACCCGGCTGGCGAGGGCGTAATAGGTGACCGTGTCCCTGCGCCATGCGGCGCTGGCGTAGGCCCGGTAGGCATCCAGCGTGCTCCCGGGAATGTTCAGGCGGCTGCCTTCCGCCACGAAGGTCCAGGGGCCGCTGTCATATTGGGCTGCGAGCGCGAGGTAGCTGGTCGCGCCACCTGCCCAGAGCCTGTCGCCGAGCGGTGCGACCGCCTCCCGCACGCCGGGGATGGGAGACTGCCGTAGGCTGTCGATGCCCTGGCGCAGCGCTGCGTATTCCGGCCCCTGGTCCAGGCTCACCCGGGAATGCATGTAGCTGAGCTTCAGCAGCAGCCCGCCCGCTTCCCGCGACAGCCCGACCGCCAGGATGCCGTCCGCTTTCGCCGGCCGGTGGGACCGGCCGCCGTCGGTGGTACTGGTGCTTATCGTGCCGGTGGTGGCACGCAGGCGCCACGACGAACTGCCCGTATCCCATCGCTGCTCCACATCCAGGCCATCGATGGCCACGACCGGCGCGAAGGCGTAGAAATCGATCGGCGGGCGCGCCCAGGTGAATGCATAGCCGACGTTGCGGCTCTCGGAGTACAGGAACAGGTCCGGGCTGACCCGGCCCATGCGGAGGCGGGTATTCGCCCATGGCCGGTAGCCGACATAGGCCTGCTCGATCGCTTCGCCGGAGAATGCCCCCTTGGCCCTGGGCAACAGCACGCCCTGCGCGGCGGCCTCCCAACCGCTGCTGTGGTTCCAGTCGATTTGCGCGCCGAACCTGGAATCGGTCGCAGCGCTGAGGTCTGCCGCTGCGCCTTTCTGCGCGGTGCTGCGGATCAGTCCCCAATGCGGGGCACCGGTCTTGTGGACCACGCCCACGGTGCCGAAGCCGCTGAGGGAGACATTGTTGTCCGTGGCCTCCTGGGCCTGGAGAGGCATGCCCGAACCCAAGGTGAGCGCCAGGGCGGCAAAGGAGATTCTGTGCACAGAACGGGCCCCGGGACGCGGAACTGTCTTCGACCGCCGCGTCGCAGGGAGAGAGGTTGTTCTGGTGATCAAGATGGTCTGCGAGCCAGGGAATCCTGAATCTTCCGAAAATGGATTGAATAATCGATATCCATGATTATTCGTTTAATTCGCGGAATAAACGGATGAATCAACTGCAAACAAATTGTACTTCTTGATTCATTTTGATGTCAAAAAAGATATTTTTGCGGTTTTGTTTGTTGTTTTTTTGGAAAATATGTCATCATATTTCCCGAGCCCATGTAGGACGCCATTCCCGCTGAAATTCATTCCTGGTTGGCCACAGGGAGTTCATCCGGCGGCGCCATCCTGTTAGAGTGCATGCAATGCGCCGGCCTTCCATCCGGCGCACCCGAACAATGGAGCAGTGAAGCTCCCACCGATCGTCCAGGTCGGTGGGAGCTTTTTTTTTGGAGGGCAGGGCGTATGCCAAAAGGACAATCGGCCCACTGGCGGGTGGGGGTGCTTTTCTCCACCACGGGCGTCACAGCCGCGGTCGAGCGGACGCAGCGGGCGGCCACGCTGCTGGCGATCGACCAGATCAATGCGGCGGGCGGGGTGCTGGGGCGCAGCATCGAGCCCATCGTCCACGACCCGGGCTCGCAGCCGCGGCGCTACCGCGAGCTGGCCGAGCGCCTGTGCGACGTGGATGGCGTGACGGTGATCTTCGGCGGGTACATGTCCAGCACGCGCAAGGCGATGCTGCCGGTGGTGGAGGCGCATCGCGCGCTGCTGTTCTACCCCACGCTCTACGAAGGCTTCGAGTATTCGCCCCACTGCGTCTATACCGGCGCCGCGCCCAACCAGAACTCGGTGCAGCTCGTGCGGTACCTCGCGGGCCACTATGGCAAGCGGGTGTTCCTGGTGGGTTCCGACTACGTCTATCCGTATGAGTCCAACCGCATCATCGCGGACCTGTTCAGGCAGTCGGGTGGCAAGGTGCTCGACGAGATGTACGTCCCGCTGCGGGTGGCGGACATTGACATGGGGAAGGTGCTGCGGCGCATCCAGGCCGCCCGGCCCGACGTGGTCTATTCCACCGTGGTGGGCGACGGCATCGCCCGCTTCTACGAGGCGTACCGGGAGGCCGGCTTCGACACGCGCACCCACCCTATCGCCAGCCAGTCGACCCAGGAGGCCGAGGTGGCGCAGATGGCGCCCGGCGTGGCCGAGGGCTGCATCACCGCGGCGCCGTACTTCTCGACCCTGCAGTCGGAAGCCAACCTGCGCTTCGTGGAGGCCTACCGCACGCGCTACGGGGCGGACATGCCGATCACGGCATGCACCGAGGCGGCGTATTTCCAGGTGTACCTGTATGCGCAGTCGCTGGCCCGCTCGGGCGGCGACCGCATGAACCAGCTGCTGCCGCACCTGCACCAGCACGCATTCGATGCGCCCCAGGGCGTGGTCCGCATCGATGGCGACAACCACCATACCTACCTCTGGCCGCGCGTGGCGCGCGTCGATGCGCAAGGCCTGTTCCAGGTGGTGGACGACCCCGGCTTGCAGGTCAAGCCCGACCCCTACATGATTGACAACCGGCTCGATCCGCTTGAGCGGAGACTGGCCTGACAGCAGGAGGCAGGATGTCTGTTGCCAAGTTGCGCGAACTGCTCGAGCTGAAGGTGGTGGTCGTGCATCCGCCCGACGAGGAAGGCGCGGCCCTGATCGGCCACATGCGGCGCATCGGCTGCCTGGTCAGTTCGGTCTGGCCGATGCCCACGGCCCCGGCCAACAACACCGACGTGCTGTTCCTGCTGATCGACGGCGAGGAGAGGGCGGCCACGACGGCATTCCTCAAGGCCCTGCCGCAGCCGCGGCCGACGGTGATCGCCATCGTCAATTACGAGGATCCCGGCACGCTGCAGATGGTGCTGGAAAGCGGGGCCCTGGCGGTGGTGCAGAAGCCGATCAAGCCGCTGGGCCTGCTGGCCACGCTGGTGACCGCACGCAGCCTCTGGACCGAGCGCCAGGCGCTGGCCAAGGAAAACCGCAAGCTGCGCCGCAAGATCCTGAGCGACCAGACCATCAGCCGCGCCAAGACCATCCTGATGGTGACGAGGCAGCTGGACGAGGCGGCGGCCTACCAGACGATCCGGGAGCAGGCCATGGCCAAGCGGGTGCCGATGGACGACATCGCGAATTCGATCATCCACATGGAATCGCTATTGAAATCTTCCGCATGAGCCGATATAAATACGGCACCGCATCGCAATTTGAATTGACGGTGTGGTGACTGCGGCATCCCCTGTTCACAGGCCATGACGCGGTTGGTCCGGCAAGCGGTCAACGCTTGCCAGGCCCAGGCAATGAAGCCTCCCGGAGCGGTCATCCCGCGCCTGGAGGTTTTTTTTTGCCTGCGCCCGACAGTGCTGTCGGCTGGTTCTGCTTCGTCCCGGTTCATCAATCCGGCGGTGCGCTCCATGCCTGCGCCGCCCTGTCAACAAGGATCCGCCATGCCGAACACGACACGCCGTCGTCTCCTCGCCTCGTCCGCCGCCACCGCGGCCGCGCTCGCAACGCCTGCCTGGATGCGCTCAGCCCACGCTGCCGAAACCATCAAGGTCGGCGCCCTGTATTCCCAGACCGGAGGCCTCTCCATCGTGGAGAAGATGCTCGCCAACGGCGTGCTGATGGCCGTGGCAGAAATCAACGCCGCCGGCGGCGTGATGGGCCGCAAGGTCGAGGTGGTGGTGGAAGACGGCGCGTCCGATCCGAAGATCTTCAACGAGAAGGCGTCCAAGCTGGTGGTGCGAGACCGCATATCGACGGTGTTCGGCTGCCACACCTCCGCGAGCCGCAAGGCGGTGCTGCCGGTGTTCGAGCGACGCAATGCGATGCTGTTCTACCAGACGCACTACGAAGGCTTCGAGTGCTCCAAGAACGTGGTGTACAGCGGCGCCGTGGCCAACCAGCAGCTGGGCAACTACATCCCGTGGATGGTCAACAAGCTGGGCAAGAAGAAGATCTTCATCGTCGGCTCCAACTACGTCTATCCCCGCGAGATGGCCAAGGTCAGCAAGAAGCTGATCGAGCAGGCGGGCGCGCAGTGGGTGGGCGACGAATACCTGGAGCTCGGCCACTCCGAGTGGGCCAGCATGGTGCGCAAGATCAAGGAGTCGGGGGCCGATGCCGTTCTGTCCAACGTGGTGGGCGACTCGATCATCGCCTTCTACCGCGAATACAAGAACCAGGGCATGTCGCAGGCCGCCGTGCCGATCTGCGCCACCGTGACCGGCGAGATCGAGATCGCCGCGATGGGGGCCGAATACGCGGCCGGCAGCTACACGTCGGTGCCGTATTTCATGTCGATCGACACGCCGGCCAACAAGTCCTTTGTGGAGCGCTACCGCAAGTTCGTCAACGACCCGAAGGCCGTCACCTACCACTCGCTGGAGGCGGCGTACTTCCAGGTGTTCCTATGGAAGCAGGCGGTGGAGGCCGGCAAGTCCGCGACGGCCGATGCGATCCGCGCCCACATCGGCGGCCAGTCGTACGACGCGCCCGGCGGCAAGGTGCTGATCGACCCGGAAAGCCTGCATGCCTGGGTCACGCCGCGCATCGGCCAGTGGCAGGCCGACGGGCAGAGCAAGGTGGTGGATGCCGCGCCGAAGCCGGTGCGGCCGCTGCCGTACTTCGCCTACGGCGAGACCGACACCAACCTGATGTGCACCGCCAAGGGTGCGGTGAACGTCAAGTCCTGAGCTCCCGGGCGCCTTGCGGCCGCGCCACCCGGCGCGGCGGCGCCTGCCATTTTCCACGGGAACCATATGCTGGATGTCTTCTTCATCGGCCTGAGCGTGGGCGCGATATTGCTGCTGGTGGCGCTGGGGCTGGTCATCACCTACGGCGCCATGGGCGTGATCAACATGGCCCACGGGGAAATGATCATGGTGGGCGCCTACACCGCCGTGCTCGCGCAGATCTGGCTCGGCTGGGGGCTGGTCGCCTCGATCCCGCTGGCCTTCGCCAGCGCCGCGCTGCTCGGCCTGCTGATCGAGCGCTGCGTGGTCCGCAAGCTCTACGGACGCCTGGCCGACACGCTGCTGGCGACCTGGGGCGTGGCGATCCTGGTGCAGCAGGCGGTGCGGCTCGAAGGTGGGCTGAGCTTCTTCGGCATCCACGTGCAGGGCCTGGGGCCCGGGCTGCAGAACCTGCCGGTGCCGGAGATGCTGCAGGGTGTCGTGCAGGTCGGCGGGGTGGCCATCAATGCCTATCGCGCGTTCATCGTGGCGAGCACGGCGGTGCTCACGCTCGGCACCTGGTTCCTCCTCTACCGCACCACCATCGGCATGCAGGTGCGCGCGATCATCCGCAACCCGCGCATGGCCGCGGCATGCGGCATCGACGTGCAGCGCGTCAACGCCTGGACCTTCGCCTTCGGCGCAGGCCTGGCGGGCGTCGCCGGAGTGCTGGTGGCAGGCTTCAAGACCGTCTCGCCCGACATGGGCACCACCCTGGTGGTGGACGGCTTCCTCGTCGTGGTGGCGGGCGGCCTGGGCAGCCTGCTGGGCGCGGTGGTGACGGCGGGCGTCCTGGGCGAGGTCAACGGCGTGATCGCCACGCTGTCCAACGACATCGTGGGACGGGCCGTGGTCTTCGGCCTGGTGATCCTGCTCATCGTCGTGCGGCCGCAGGGGCTTTTCTCTTTCAAAGGGCGCTGAACCATGACTGCCTCCTTCGACCGGCGCGCGACCTTCGCCGCCTACGGCGCCTTCCTCCTGCTCGTGGCCCTGGCCCCGCTGGTGCTCGATGCCTTCTGGCTCAACCGCATCGCCAAGTACCTGGTGTACGGCATGCTGGGCGTGGCCATCGCCCTGGGCTGGGGCTATGCCGGCATCCTGAACCTGGGGCAGGGCCTGTTCTTCGGGCTGGGCGCGTACATGCTCGCCATGGCCCTCAAGCTCGCGAGCCCCGCCAGCCAGCAGCCGGGGGCGCACGGCCCGGTGCCGGACTTCATGCTGTCCAACGCCGAGCCGGGCGCCATCGTCGATCTGTGCTGCATCAACCGCGGCGCGTTCCTGTGGCAGCCGTTCCAGCACCAGGGCTTCGGCCTGGCGATGGGGCTGCTGCTGCCGATGGCGGTCGCCTTCGTGCTGGGCGCGGTGGTGTTCCGCAAGCGGATCGCCGGTGTCTTCGTCTCGATCATCACGCTCGCGGTGGTGCTGCTGGTGCGCCTGCTGCTGGTCGATGCGCAGCCGCTCACCAATGGCTTCAACGGCCTGACCGACCTGGCCTGGCTGCGCATCGGCGGACTGGAATTCGACCCGTTCGGCCTGCCGGCCTACTACCTCGTCGCCGGCACCCTGGCGGTGGTGCTGGTGGGAACCCGGCTGCTGGTGGCCACGCGCGCGGGCCTGATCCTGAAGGCCGCGGGCGAAGACCCGCAGCGCGCCCGCTACCTGGGCTTCGACGTGGCGCACTACCAGACCTTCTTCTTCACGCTGTCGGCCGGCATCGCCGCCGTGGCCGGCATGCTCTACGTGGTGGTGGCCGAGTTCGCCTCGCCCAGCTTCATGGACCTGGCGTTCTCCATCAGCATGGTGGTGTGGGCCGCGGTGGGCGGCCGGTCGTCCCTGCTGGGGGCCTGCCTGGGCGCCATCCTGATCAACCTGCTGGAGGCCACGGCCAGCGAGACGCCGGCCCTGGTGGAGGCATGGAAGGTGGTCGTGGGCCTGGTGTTCGTGCTGGTGGTGCTGTATCTGCCCAAGGGCATCGCGGGCTGGGGGCACGACCTGCTGGCACGCCGGCGCAGGCCTGCCGCGCACGCCGGGAAAGCCTCGCAGGCCGCGGAGCCCGTGCCTGCCCTTCCCGCCCGGGAGGCCGCATGAAAGCCGTCGCACTGCAATTGGACGACATCGGCGTGCGCTTCGGCGGCTTCAAGGCCGTGGACGGCGTATCGCTCACCGTGCACGAAGGCGAGCTGCGCGTCCTGCTGGGGGCCAACGGGGCCGGCAAGACGACGCTGATGGACCTTGTCTCCGGCAAGACGGCCAGCACCCAGGGCCGCATCCGGCTGTATGGCCGCGACATCACGCACTGGCCCGAGTACCGGGTGGCGCGTGCCGGCATCGGCCGCAAGTTCCAGATTCCGAGCGTGTTCCGTGAGCTGAGCGTGCGCGACAACCTGCGCGTGGCCAGCTGCCGCGAGCGCTCGATCCTGCGCAACCTGCGCTTGCGCTTCGGCAGTGTCGCCGAGACGCAGATCGACGAGATCCTGGCACTGACCGGCCTGGAGGCCGATCAGCACCGGCAGGCCGCGTTCCTGAGCCACGGGCAGACGCAGTGGCTGGAGCTGGGCCTGCTGATCGCGCAGAAGCCGCAGGTGCTGCTGCTCGACGAGCCCACGGCGGGCATGACGCAGGCCGAGACGCTGCGCACCTCGCAAATCCTCAAGGCCCTGCGCGGCCGCCACACCATCCTGGTGGTGGAGCACGACATGGCTTTCGTGCGCGAGATCGCCGAGCGCATCACGGTGCTGCACCTGGGCAAAGTGCTGGCCGAGGGCGACGTGGAGGCCATCGAACGCGATCCCCGGGTGCGCGAGGCGTACCTGGGTTCACACGGGATCAGCACGCCATGCTAGAACTGAAGAACGTCCACAGCTACTACGGGCGCAGCCATGCGCTGCACGGCATCGACCTGCGGGTGCCGGCCGGACAGGTCACGGCCGTGCTCGGGCGCAACGGCATGGGCAAGACCACGCTGCTGCGCACCCTGGTCGGCAGCCTGGTGCACAGCACGGGCGCCATCCTGCTGGACGGCGCCGACATCGCCGCGCAGCCCACCCACCTGCGCGCGCGCGCCGGCATCGCCTACGTGCCGCAGGGCCGCGAGATCATTCCCGATTTCACCGTGCGGCAGAACATCCTGATGGGCGCCTTCGCCCGCCAGGGGCCGCGCGAGGTGCCGCCGCTGGCGCTGGAGCTGTTTCCCTACCTGGCCGCGAACCTCGACCGCCCCGGCGGCGTGCTGTCGGGCGGCCAGCAGCAGCAGCTGGCGATCGCCCGGGCGCTCGCCGCCGCGCCCAAGGTGATGCTGCTCGACGAGCCGAACGAAGGCATCCAGCCCTCGGTCGTGCAGGAGATCGAGGCCGCCATCGTGCGCCTGAATACCGAGCTGGGCATGACCATGGTGCTGGTGGAGCAGAACATCGGCTTCGCCCGCCGCGTGGCCAGCAGCTTCGCCATGCTGGAGAAGGGCGCGATCGCGGTCGCCGGCCCCGTCGCCGGCCTGACCGATGCGGTGGTCGATCGCTACATGACCATCTGAGCCGGCTCCAGTCCCCCTCCCGCTGTTTCTCCGTTGTCCATCCACAGGAGCCCTTCATGGTCCCGTCACCCTTTACCGCCGCCGCCGTCCAGTTCGAACCGGTCCTGAATGCCAAGGAACGCAATGTGCAGGCCCTGCTCGCCCTGGTGGAAGAAGCTGCCGCGGCCGGCGCGCGCCTGGTCGTCACGCCCGAGATGGGCACCACCGGCTACTGCTGGCACGACCGCGACGAGGTCGCGCCGATGGTCGAGCCGGTACCCGGCCCCACGACCGAGCGCTTCGCCGCCCTGGCCCGCGCGCGCGATTGCCATATCGTCGTCGGCATGCCCGAGGTGGATCCGTCCACGAATCTCTACTACAACAGCGCGGTGCTGATCGGCCCCGGCGGCGTCGTCGGCGTGCACCGCAAGAGCCATTCGTACATCTCCGAGCCGAAATGGGCCGCACCCGGCGACCTGGGCCACGCGGTGTTCGAGACGCCGCTGGGCCGCATCGCCCTGCTGGTCTGCATGGACATCCACTTCATCGAGACCGCGCGGCTGGAAGCGCTGGGCGGCGCCGACGTGATCTGCCACATCAGCAACTGGCTGGCCGAGCGCACGCCGGCCCCGTACTGGATCACCCGCGCGGCCGAGAACGGCTGCTACCTGGTCGAGGCCAATCGCTGGGGCCTGGAGCGCACCGTGCAGTTCAGCGGCGGCAGCTGCGTGATCGCGCCCGATGGCGAGATCCTGGCCGTGGTCGATGACGGCGACGGCATCTGCTACGCGCAGATCGACCCGGCCCGCAGCCGCGCCCGCGCGTTCCTGGGCGAGCCGGTGATGGCCCAGCGCCGGCCGGAGCACTACCCCGCGTTGATGACCAACACCTTCCTGTGGAACCCGTCGGATTTCTTCCGCCTCTACGGGCACCGCCCGCTGCCGCCGGGCCGGCGGTCGGCGGCCTCGGTGGCGCAGTTCGCGCCGCAGCCCGAGGCCGGCGACAACCTGGCCGCCATCGCCCACTGGGCCGAGGAGGCCCGGCTGCGCGACGGGGCGGAACTGGTGGTGTTCCCCGAACGGGCCCTCACGGGGCTTCACGACCCCGCCCACGGCGCCGTGCCGGCCGACGGCGAGACCGTGGATGCGTTCGTGCACATCGCGATGCGGCTCGGCCTGTACCTGGTGGCGGGCTTTGCCGAGCGCGATGGCGACCGGCTCTACAACAGCGCGGTGCTGGCCGGGCCCGAGGGGCGCATCGGCGTCTATCGCCAGCTGCACCTGGCGCAGCAGGACCGCGCCTGGGCCACGCCCGGCGAGCGCTGGGCCGTGCACGACACGCCGCTGGGCCGCCTGGGCCTGCTCATCGGCCACGACGCGAGCTTTCCGGAGGCGGGCCGCGTGCTGGCGCTCGAGGGTTGCGACATCATCGCCTGCCCCGCGGCGCAGGGCGGGCGATTCACCGGCGCGCATGCGGGCTCCGCCGTGCGGCAGAACTACCCGATCCCCACCGGCAGCGATCCGCTCCACTGGCACCTCTACCGGGCACGCGCCGGAGAGAACAACGTCTATCTGGCGTTCGCCAACACGCCCGATGGAGGGCGCAGCGGCGTCTTCGGCCCCGACAGCTTCGAGTTTCCGCGGCAGGAAAAGCTGGTGTGGGAGGCGGAAGGCGTCGCCAGCCTGGCGATCGATACCCGGACTGCCGAGGGCAGCCGCTATCCGACCAGCGTGGTGCGCCGCAAGGACCTGGTGCTGATGCGGCTGCCGCACCATTACAAGCCGCTCATCGCCACCGGCGGGTAGCCGCCGGCGAGCGGCTCGCCGGCGCCATCCGGGCGGGGGCACGTCCCGCGTGCTATACATTGACTGAAGCAACACACCATCCGAGAGGACCGCATGCCGATGTCGATCACATCCCTCCTGAAATCCTCCGTCGCAGCGCTGGCGATCGCCGGCAGCGGAGCGGCGTCCGCCCAGGGCACGCCCATCGATGCCGCGGCGTTCGACGCGCTGGTGGCGCAGGGCCCCGTCGCCAGCGCCGAGACCATCGCCGCGAGCCCCTGGGCCAGCCAGATCAAGCAGGCCGGCACGCTGCGCCTGGGCGGCACCCAGACCTCGAACCTGTTCTCGCTGCTGAACGAGAAGGACGGCAGGATGCGCGGTTTCGACGCCGGCATCGCCCAGCTCCTGACGCGCTACATCCTGGGCGACGCCTCCAAAATCCAGTTCACGCAGGTGACCTCGTCCACGCGCGAGCAGGTCCTCATCAACGGGCAGGTGGACACGGTCATCGCCACCTATTCCATCACCCCCGCGCGCGCCGAGAAAATCTCCTTCGCCGGGCCGTACTACACCTCGCAGGCAGGTGTGCTGGTCAAGTCGAACAACCAGGCCATCCAGTCCGTCAACGACCTGGGCGGCAAGAAGGTCGCCACGCAGGCGGGCTCCACGGGGCCGGCCATCCTCGCGCAGTTCGCGCCCAAGAGCACCGTGCAGGAGTTCCAGACGCACCAGGAGGCGCTGGATTCGCTGCGCCAGGGCCGCGTGGCCGCCTACGTGACCGACTACACGCTGCTGCTCAACACCCTGAGCCTGGGCACCGGCGACGCCAAGCTCGCGGGCGCCCCGTTCGGCGCGCAGGACCCGTACGGCATCGGCCTGCCCAAGGGCTCGGACGGCGTGGCTTTCGTGAACGCGTTCCTGAAGAAGATCGAGGCCGACGGCACCTGGGCCAAGCTCTGGACCATCGCCATCGGCCAGCGCACCGGCAGCACGGCCGTCCCCACGCCGCCCGCGCTGCCCTGAACCAATGGGCGAGGTAACCAGGCTCCTGGCCGACCAAGGGCCTGCCTTCTGGCAGGCCCTTTTGCTGACCTGGAAGCTCACCGCGCTGTCGTTCGTGCCGGGTGTGCTGCTGGGCATGGGGGTGGCGATGCTGCGGCTCTTCCCGCTGCCGCCGCTGCGCTGGGTGCTCACCCTCTACGTCGAGACCTTCCGCAACATCCCCAGCGTGGCGCTGCTGATCTTCATCGTGTTCGCGCTGCCCGATCTCGAATTCGTGATCGACTACGAGCCCAGCGTGGTGCTGACCCTGGTGCTGGTCTGCTCCGCATTCACGGCCGACTACGTGCGCTCGGGCATCAACACCATCCCCGGCGGCCAGGTCGAGGCCGCGCTCAGCCTGGGGATGCGGCCCGCGCGCATCATCTGGTCGGTCGTGCTGCCGCAGGCGATGCGCTCCGTGGTGCAGCCGATGACGTCGCTGCTCATCGCGCTGATGCTGTCCACCTCGCTCGCATCGCAGGTGCCGTTCCCGGGCCGGGAACTCACCACGCTCGTCTCCAAGATCGCGACCGACTCCGCGGCCGGCATGGCCGCCTTCGCCGTCGCGGCCACGATGTATGTGGCCAGCGGCCTGTTGATCGCCTGGGCCGGCGCCGCCCTGGACAGGAAGCTGCGGATCCTGCGATGAACCGGTCCCTCGAAGACATCCTGTTCGGCGCGCCGAACCCCCGCACCCGCAACCTCATCCGCGGGATGAGCGTGGTCGCGGCGGGCGTGCTGCTCCTGCTGGCGGCCGGCATCGCGCTCCGCTTCCATGCCGCCGGGCAGCTCGATGCCCGCTACTGGAAATTCTTCGCCTGGCCGACGACCTGGGCCTTCCTGGCCAAGGGCCTGCTCGGCACGCTGGCCTCGGCGGCGATGGCCGCGGTGATCGCGCTCTCCCTCGGGCTGGTGCTGCTGGCGGGGCGCCTGGCGCGGACGCGCTTTGTGCGCTGGCCGGCCGTCGCGGCCATCGAGTTCCTGCGGGGAACGCCCACGCTGCTGCTCATCTACGTGTGCTTCCTGGTGCTGCCATCGGCCGGTATCAAGCTCGGCACCTACTGGATGCTGACGCTGCCGATTGGCCTCAGCACCGCCGCGGTGGTGGCCGAGGTCTACCGCTCGGGCGTGCTCGCCGTGCCCCGCGGCCAGGCCGATGCCGCGCGCAGCCTGGGCATGAAAGAGACCCAGGTGTTCTTCTCCATCGTGTTTCCGCAGGCGCTGCGCTACATCGTGCCGGCCCTGGTCGCGCAACTGGTGATCGTGGTGAAGGACACCACCTTCGGCTATGTCGTCACCTATGGCGAGCTGATGCAGAACGCGCGGGTGCTCATCGCCAACTACCACTCGCTGATGCCGGTGTACCTCATCGTGGCGGCGCTGTACTGCCTGGTGAACTACGCGATTTCGCGGGCGAGCCGGCGGCTGGGGCGGCCGGTGCATTGAGCGCGGCCGGATGCCGGGCGGTGGATCAAAACCTGCCCCACGAACCGGCGATTCGGCGATAACCGCGGCGGGCGTGCGCGGAGAGAGGCCGCTGCGGTTCGGCGAGTTTTACTGCGGCTACGCCCGGCTGCTGCTCGCGACCAGCGAAGCCGCCAGCAGCCGCGCGGACTTCGTGCTCACGCCCTTGCCCGTGATCGACAGCGCCGGCGGATGGGCGAGCATGCGCGCGAACACCTGCTGCACTTCGTCCGCACGGATGTTGCCGATCAGCGCGATCGTCTCGGCCAGCGGCGTCACGGTGCCGTGCGCGAACACCTCCTCCACGGCCCGTTCCATCGTCGCGAAGGGCCGCTCGCTGGCCCGCACGCGGGAGACGGTGAGCTGGTTCTTCGCGCGCTCCAGGTGCACCGGATCGATCGCGCAGGTCTGCGCCCGCAGCAGCTCGCCCGTGGCCTGCACCAGCGCCTCGACCTTGTTCGGCGTGGTCACGGCATGCACCACGAAATTCAGCCACGCGTCCCCGCTGTCGATCGTCGCATCGGCGTTGTAGGCCAGGCCCAGCCGCTCGCGCACCGTGTCCACCAGCGGCGAGGACATGCCGCCGCCGAACAGGTTGGCCGCGAGTGCCGCGGCCAGGCGCCAGCGTGGTGGCAGCAGGGCCTGCACCGTGCCGGCGCCCCGCCGCTCCGGCGCGCCAGGACCGGGCAGCGGATAGGCGATGTTCAGGAACACCTGCGACACCTGCGTGAAGCGCCGTGCCACGGCCTGGCCGACGTGCGGAGCGGGCGCGGGCGGCTGTACCCCGGCGTCTTCGGCCGGCAAGCCCGATGCGGACACAGGCACGGGCATGGCAGAGAACAACTCCTCCGCGCGCCGCATCCACGCATCGACGTCGAAGTTTCCCGCAGCCGCGACGATGGTCTTGCCAGCCACGTAGTGCCGCCGCACGTGCCGCACGAGGTCATCGCGCGTGAAGCCTTCGATGTTCTCCACCGTGCCGATCACCGGCATGCCCATGGGATCGTCGCCCCACAGCGCGCGGTCCAGCAGGTCGCTGGAGCTGTCCTCCGGGTCCTCGTCGTACTCGATCGCCTCCTGCCGGATAACGTCCAGCTCGCGCTGCAGCTCGGCCTCGGGGAACGTGCTGTGCAGCACGATGTCCGCCGTCATGCCGAGCAACTGCAGCGCGTGCTGCCCCAGCCCGGTCATGAAGTAGCCGGTGCTGTCCTTGCCCGTGTAGGCATTCACGTCCGCGCCCAGCCGCTCCGCATCGAGGTTGATCGCCTGCACCGAGCGCGTGGCCGTGCCCTTGAACGCCATGTGCTCCAGCACGTGGCTGATGCCGTTGGTCTCCGGCGTCTCGTCGCGCGAGCCCACGCGCAGGAACACGCCGACGCTGGCGCTCTGCACGTGGGGCATGGGGAGGGCGAGGAGGCGGACGCCGTTGGGGAGGGTGTGGAGGAGGGGGGAGGGGGGATGGGCCATCGGTGGTTGGGGCAGGGAGTCTTTGCGGCTTCTATCGGACAGATGCGGCGCATCGTCCTGTGGCTCTCTGCCTGCATGCTGCATTGTCGCCGGGCGGTGATGGAGCATGCGATACGCAGGGCGTTGCGTCCCGAGGACGGATGAACAGCAGATTGGCAGGTCGTTAACTATTAATAGGATCAATAAATTTTGTTGATGCTGATGGCTGCTTCCCATAGGCGCGCGCGCAAACGAACATTTGCAAACAAATTGCCCGCATCGGAAGCCTTTTCAACTCATTGTTACGCCTTCTATCATCGCGGTCGTTTCAACTTGACTCTGCAGCAACCTGAGGGGCTGCAGCCATCACAATGACACGCCGCGTCACCATCCAGACGCCCCTGGGAGAACAGCTGCAGTTCCGGCAGCTGCGGGGCAGCGAGGAGCTGAGCCAGCTTTTCTCCTTCGACATCGACCTGCTCTCGGAAGGGCGCGACATCGATCCCAAGGCGCTGCTGGGCAAGACGGCGACGGTGGAGATCGAAACCGAAGGCGGCGGCAAGCGCTACCTGGACGGCCTGGTCACGCGCTTCGGCATGCAGGGGCAGGACCATCGCCTCTACTCCTACCACCTGCGCCTGCAGCCCTGGCTCTGGGTGGCCACGCGGCGGCAGGACTTCCGCATCTTCCAGTTCAAGACCGTCCCGCAGATCGTGCAGGAGGTGCTGGGCCGCTACGGCTACCCCATGCAGCTCAAGCTCACGCGCGCCTACCGCGCCTGGGACTACTGCGTGCAGTACGGCGAGAGCGACTTCGACTTCGTCTCGCGCCTCTTGGAGCATGAAGGGGCGTACTACTACTTCCAGCACGCGAGCGGCCAGCACACCCTGGTGATCGCCGATGACATCGTGGCCGGGCACGAGCCCCTGCCGGGCGCGGCCGTGATCCCGTTCTACCCACCCGAGAAGTCGGCCGTGGCGGACCGCGAGAACATCCATGCCTGGACGCTGGGCGAGGAGATCAAGCCAGGCCGGTACTACAACGACGACTACGACTTCAAGAAGCCGAGGTCGGACCTCTCCAACATGCGCCAGCAGCCGCCTGGGCACGCGCACGACGCGTACGAGATCTACGAATGGCCAGGCGGCTACGTGCAGCACGGCGACGGCGAGCAATACGCCCGCGTCCGCCTGCAGGAAGGGCTGACGGGCCACAGCACCGTCCGGGGTGAATCCCGCCACCGCAGCCTCGCGACGGGCTACACCTTCACCCTGGAAAATTACCCGCGGGGTGACCAGAACCGGCAGTACCTCATCACGGGCGTCACCTACCACCTGCACGAGAACCCGCGCAGCTCTTCCTTCAACAGCGCCAAGCCGGGCGAGGCGCTCAAGCACAACGAGGAGCAGGGCTCCTTCCAGAAATTCAGCCTCACGGCCCAGCCCACGAGCCTGCCCTACACCCCGGCCAGAACAACACCCAAGCCACGCACCACGGGCCCGCAGACCGCCGTCGTGGTCGGCCCGGCCGGAGAGGAAATCTGGACCGACGAATACGGCCGCATCAAGGTGCAGTTCCACTGGGACCGGCTGGGGGCGATGGACGAGAACTCCAGTTGCTGGATGCGCGTGGCGACGAGTTGGGCGGGTTCGGGCTTCGGCGCGATCTCCATCCCGCGCATTGGGCACGAAGTGGTGGTCGACTTTCTCAACGGCGATCCGGACTACCCGCTGGTCGTGGGCTGCGTTTACAACGCCACGAACATGCCGCCCTGGGCCTTGCCGGGCAATGCCACGCAGTCGGGCATCAAGACCAAGTCGAGCAAGGGTGGGGCGTTCGGCGACGGGATGAAGAACGGCGCGGGCGACGCGAACGCGATCCGCTTCGAGGACAAGAAGGGCGCGGAGCAGGTGTGGCTGCATGCGCAGAAGGACCAGCTCATCGAAGTGGAGAACGACGAGGACCATTGGGTGGGCCAGGACCGGCGCAAGACCATCGACCGGGACGAGACGAACACCATCCACCGGGACCGCACGGAGACGGTGGATCGCAACGAGAAGATCACGGTGCATGGCTGGCGCACCGAGGAAGTGGATGGCGACGAGACCATCACCATCCACTCCAACCGCACGGAGCGGGTGGACCACAACGAGACGATCTCGATCGGCGACAACCGCGACGAGACCGTGGGCGCCAACGAAGACATCCGCATCGGCAGCCACCGCAGCAAGACCGTCGGGCAAAGCGAGAAGGACCGCATCGGCACCAGCTGGAACATCCGGGTGGGCACGATGAAGACCGAGACCATAGGGATGACGGCCATGCAGAACGTGGGCCTGGCCAAGATGGTGAACGTGGGGCTGGCCTACAGCGTCAACATCGGCGGCGTGCGCAACGACATCGTGGGCGCCAACTGGACCCGCACGGTCATCGGCAGCGACTCGGTGAGCGTGGGCTCGGACCGCAAGGCGAGCGTGAGCGGCACGGACAGCCTGGAGGTGTCGGGCGCGCTCACGGTGAAGGCCAAGACCATCACGCTGGAGACGGGCGACGAGATCACGCTGCGCTGCGGATCGAGCACGGTGCGGCTCACGCCCGCGCTCATCGAAGTGCTGTCCTCGCTGGACAAGCTCAACTGCTAGACATCCGTGAAACGTGCTCCGCGCGCACGCGCGCAGGAGCAGGGCGCCGCAATCACCATCCAGAGAGCCACAGGCACTGCTTGCTTGAAAGAGCGCAGGCCTTGGCCCTGTGGGCGCCACGACGAAGAACAAATAAGCAAACAAGGGGAACCAGAAAATGAGCGGCAAACCCGCTGCCCGGCAGGGCGATTTGACGAAAAAAGGCGGCCCGATCGTCCAGGGCTCGGCGACGGTGCTGATTGGCTCGGCCGGGGGCGTGGCGTGCTCGGAGTGTCCCGGAGGGATGGCGGTGGGCAACCCGGTGAACCCATCGCTGGGCGCCAAGGTGCTGACGGGGGCGGATGAACTGGATTTCGCGCTGCCGGGGCCGCTGCCGCTGGCGTGGCAGCGGGTGTACAGCAGTTACGTGAACGCGCAGCATGGTGCGGCATGCGGGTTGCTGGGGTATGGGTGGAAGCTGCCGCTGGAGTTGCGTTTGCGGCTGGAGCCGGACCGGGCGGTGCTCTTCGATGCATCCGGGCGGGCGATCACGTTCGAGGAGCCCTTGTTGCCGGGCCAGGCGCTGTACAGCAGCAGCGAGGACCTGTGGCTGTTGCGGGGCGGGGGCATGGCGGACGGTCATCCCGGGGCCACGGAGTCCACCACGGACCCGAACTCATCATCGACCCGAACCTCCACCCCGGCTGAACTGCTGCCCTGGGCACAGCAACCGCGCTGGTCGCACGTGCCGGCAGTGCTGCGTGCGGACCCGGGCTGCGTGATCGCCGTGCCGGGTGCGGGCGGGGCAGGCGCACCGGCCTGGGTGTTCCTGCCAGCGGGCGCGTCGGGGGAGGGACCTGCCGCGGGCCATGTCCTGCACGCCGTGATCGACCGCTTCGGCCGCAGCCAGCGCTACCAATGGGGCGAAGAGGGTTTGTCGCGAGGGCGCATCGTGGGCGTCACCGATGGCACCGGGCGCCGCTATGTACTGCGCTACGAACGCATCGTGCCGGATGCCACTGCAGCCCGCAGACCTGGCCGGCCGGATGAGTCCGTGCATGCACGCCATTCGCTGCTCTGCCCGGACGACGGGATGCGGCTGGTGGGCGTGGACTGCACTTTCAACCCGCTCGACCCTGCAGTGGTACCCGGCGCGGCCCCGCGCCCGCAATCGCTCGTGGGCTACCGCTACGACAGCGCAGGCAACCTGGCCGAGGTGCTGGGCGCGGATGGCACGGTGCTGCGCCGCTTCGGCTACGACGCATTGCACCGCATGACAGAGCACCAGGTGCGCCAGGGGCCGCAGCACCGCTACGTGTATGAGGACCAGACCGCGCAGGGCCGTCGCCAGGGGCTGGCGGCGCGCCCTGGGGCCCGGGTCGCCGAGCAGCACAACGAAGAGGGACTGTCGTACTTCTTCGAGTACAGCGAAGCACCCTCGCAGGCTGCGCACCCCACGCAATCCGCACGCGCCACGCAGGCAGCCCGGGGCTCGGAGGATGGCAAGGACGGCCCTGCTCCGGTCACCGCGTCCTTACCCAGCACCAGCCAAAGCAGCACGGTGGTGCGCGACAGCCTGGGCCGTACCACGGCTTACCACTTCGAGGGCGAAGGCGGCCTCAAGCGCCTGGTGCGCCTCGTGGCCCCGGACGGAGCCGAACAAGGATTCCGATACGACAGCGCCGGCCGGCGGCTCTCGGCCACCGATGCGCTGGGCCGCACGACATGGTGGCGCTACGACGGCGCAGGCCGGCTGCTGGGCGTGCAGGGCCCGGACGGTCGGAGCACGCAGCAGCACTGGGGTGCAGCGGGCAGCGCGCAGGACGGCTTGTTGCTGGCCAGCCAGGACGCAGCCGGACTTCGCACGGACTTCCGGTATGACGACTGGGGGCGGCTCGTGGAAGTGGCGACGGGCCCGGCCGGAATCGGGGATGGCTCCACTGACCGCCAAGCCCTCATCACCAGGTTGGAATACGAACAAGCCCAGGAAGATGCCGCTAGCGGCACCGTAGGCTTCCCTCTCCACACGCTCGCCTGGTGCGACCAGCCCGTGGCGATGATCGATGCGCAGGGCGGGCGCAGCCTCTACGCATACAACGCCTGCGGCCAGCTCGCGCGGCACACCGACTGCTCCGGACGCAGCCAGACATGGCGCCACGGCGCCTGGGGCGAGGTGGTGGAGGCCACGGATGCGCTGGGCCAGCGCACCCAGCTGCACCATGTGCTGCAGCACGGCGCGCTGCGTCTGGTGGGCGTGCAGCAGCCGGGCAACACGGGCGTACGGTATCGGTGGGGCCCTGATGGTTGGCTGGCGGCAGCCACGCACGGCACGCACGATGTGCTGGAAGGCACGGGCGAGCCCGCAGGCACCAGCACGACGGTCGCCTACCGGCACGACCTGTGGGGACGGGTGGTGGAGCAGGTGCAGGCGGGCCGGGGCGTGCAGCTGCGCTACGACGTGGCCGGGCGGCTGCAGGAACTCGTCAACGAGAACGGCGACGTGACGCGCTTCGTGCACGACGCGGCGGACCGGCTGGTGCAGGAAGTGGGCTTCGACGGGCGCAGCCAGGTGTACGGCTACGACGCTGCCGGCCAGCTCACGCACACGGGCGACGGGCATGGCGAAGGCCACCATCCGGGGGCGGCGGCGCGGCCGGAATTGGGCGCAGTAGTGCGCACGCGGCTGCACTACGACCTGGGTGGCCGACTGGTGGCGCGTGTCGCCGTGCGGCTGCCGGCCCCGGAGCCCTCCGATACCGAACCTCACGCGATACTGCAGATCCAGCGCTTCGAGCACACTTCGGCCGGAACATTGCTGCAGGCGCGGACCTGGGAAGCCCAGTTGCCCCACGGGATCGAGCCCATGGCTCTGTCAACGGCCCTGTCTTCTGACTCCTCGCGCCCAGGCACTGCCACAGACCGCCCCATCCCCCTGGCCGAGCGCTGGCTGGAACTGGAAACGCAGGCTGTGCTGTCCCTGCTGGATCGCCCGGGCGACCCGGTGCATGCACCGCTGGCCGCAGCGCTCCAGGCGCAGCGGCTGCAGCCAGAAACGCGCGTGGCGATGGCGCTCGATGCTTTCGGGCGCGTCTGCGGAGAGACGCAGACGCTGTACCGGAAGCCGCAGGCGCCACACCTCCAGGCCGGCCTGAGTGCCGGTGAGCCCCCCGTGGAGTTCGAGCACGCGATCACCCACACCCTGGGCCCGCTGGGCCAGCGCACGGCCACGCAGGCGCAAGGCCTGGGCACGCTGCAGTGGCTGGCCTACGGCTCGGGTCACGTGCACGGGCTGTTGCTGGACGGCCAGCCGCTGGTGGACTGGGAGCGCGATGCGCTGCACCGCGAGGTGGGACGCACGCTGCACCTGCTGGAAGGCCAGGACAACGCAGACCTGACGGCCATCGTGCATGCACGGCAGCTGGACCCGATGGGCCGCATGCTGCACCAGGACTGGCGCGGCCTGCGCCATGGGGCGGCCATGCCAACGACCGGTGACGCCAATGACTCCGATACGGGCCCCTCGTCCGCCGCGGGCCGCATCGCCCCGGCCCTAGGTCCCCTCTCCACACTCGCCCAGCGCCGCTACTGGTACGACCCGCTGGGCCAACTGGTGGGCGTGCAGACCCCGGGCGAGGCCACGCGCTACGGCTACGACGCCTGGCAGCGCCTGAGCGGGCTGCACCGTGCGGGCCAGGGTACGCAGGAAGTCCGGCAGCACTGGGCGCTCGACCCCGCAGGCAATCGCCTGCCCGCGCCCCCGGAGGCCGGCGTGATGGCACCGCACGCCGATCGGCAGGCGTGGGCCCGCGAGCTGCGCGATCATCTGCAAGACCCCGACTTCGACCTGCTGCGCGCGGGCGACGGACCCGGCGAGCGTGCGGGCCCGGTCACGCACTGGCCGGGCAATCGCATCGGATGGAGCACACCGAAGGGGGATGGCGACGGCCAAGGCACCCCGATCCGCTACCGCTACGACGCCTTCGGCAACCGGGTGCAGGCGCTGCACGCCGACGGTCGGGCGCAGCGGCTGCACTACGACGCCCTGCACCAGTTGCGCGAAGTCTGGGAGCGCGAGGGAACGCGTGGCGCCTGGCAACGGGTGGCCTGCTACCGCTATGACCCCTTCGGCCGGCGGCTGGCCAAGACCGTCGTCGGCGATAGCCGGCACAGCCACGGAGCCGCACCGGGCTCTGCAGCCACTACCCATGCTGGCTGGGACGGTGATCGCCTGGTGCATATCGAAGGCCCGCAGGGGCTGCAGCACACGCTGTACGAGCCGGACTCCTTCGTGCCGCTGCTGCGGCTGGAGCGGGACCGGGCCATCCCCACACCCGTGCAGGCCATGTTCGCGCTGGAAAACCAAGGCGGCGAATCCCACGCGGCCGCCTTGTTCGCGGGATTGCCGCGCGCACAGCGCGAATGGCTGGAACTGGCCCTGACCGACGCCCTGGGGCCGCAGGGCGATGCACCGCGATCCCGCCTGCAGGCAGGCCTGCCCGAAGCAACCGGCGCACTGCTCTCCGCGGGCCTCCGAGCCGTGCGCCAGCAACGGCAGGACTCCGCCCAGGCCCACGCGACGCGCATCCGCCATGTCCTGTGCGATCACCTGGGTACGCCCATCGCCCTGGTGGATGCCAACGGCCCGCAGGCGGGCCTGGTCACCTGGGCTGCCACCTACCACGCCTGGGGTGCCCTGCGCGAGGAATACGATCCGCACGGTATCGGGCAGGACATCCGTTTTCAGGGCCAGCAGTTCGATGCCGAAACGGGATTGCACTACAACCGGTTTCGGTACTACGACCCGGTGCTGGGGCAGTATGTGACGCAGGATCCGATTGGGTTGGTTGGAGGAATGAATAAATTAATATACCCTTTGAATCCAATTTCCAAGATAGATCCTTTCGGTCTTAAGGAGGGTGAGGGTGGATTTTTATCAAAGATATTTGGTTGGGGCGAAAAAGCTAGTTCAATCAAAGATGCTGCCGAAGCGGGGCAATTGGTTTTGGACAATAAAAAATTAGAAAAAGAATTTGGACGCCTTGAAGATGAATTGTTGTCTTGCATCTCTCAAACACCGACATGCTCTACAGAAAAAATGCAGGCTATCGAAAAGAGGATGGAAGAGATCAGGAAGAAGATTTTAAAAAATACGGGTGAAATAACAAAGATCATGATGGAGACTCCTGGAACGTCTGCAGGTGGTCCAGTACATATTCCAGGAATGAAGCCATGAAGAATATTAAGTTAATTACTTTCATTGTTGCTTTTGCCGCGACGATTTCCGTATTTTTGCTCTATCGGCACAGCAGGGTTGATGAACTCGAAGCTTTGATCCCGAAGGGGCGATGTGTCAAGTCTCAATATGATGACGACGGAAGAAAAGATAGGATTTACATAAATTGCCAATCTGATGATGGAAAAAAGTACATCATTATTGCAAGGAGTGTGAAAGACGAAGTTCAGATTAATAATATATATTCAAATTTAAAAGAAGGTAAGAAGATAAAAGATTTCATCTGCTCCGAGTTCAAGAATCCAGGCGGCGCAAGCAGTCCTAATAAGATAACTAGTCTCCATACTTGTCTCTCTAAGAAGCGGTTTATGGTTTTTACCGCCACCAGCGAGGAGGCTATTGTGTTCTTTATTAATCAATACTGAGAATTCTTGAGATTGAAACAATGGAGTCAAGGCGAAGTTTGATCTGCTACAACGCGACGTGGATAGCGTAACTGCCTAAATCATGAAAATGTTATTGCTTGTTGGTCTTGTCATGCTCTCATGTTCATCGTGGGCTGAGGATGTGGCCGACCATCAAGACAAGGTATCGATCCTGGGGCAGGAGGTAACTTTGCCGGCTGGTTGTGAAATAACCGATGTCAAGAATAGATTCATTTGCGCAGATGATTTTGGAAATGAGCAAGTAATTGGATTTAATGAGGGCGATGGGTTTGAGGGAGTAATTGAGAAAAATTATCAAGAGGCTGCTTTCAATCGATCTGTAATTAAAACTGGTTATGGCTATTTCATTCAGTACACAGCCAAAAAGAGCGGCTTGCAATACAGTTTTATATATTTGGGGAAGGAGATGGTTGTATTCTTCGGCGGAGACCTGAGGTTGGTTTACACGCTTGCGATGCAAACTCGCAGCTTGCTGGAAGCCAAGAAAAATGCCGAAGTACCAAACAGCCATCGATGATATTTGAGCCTCGGAAGTTAGAATGAGAAGAATATTTTTCTCAGTCCTTTTGTTATTCTTTATTTCCTTGTCTCGTGCCCGTGATCCCTCGGGGGCGATTTCTGTTACGGGAGCTGCCAGCTTTTATCTTGGCGAGAGTGAGTTGAGAGATTGCATAGAGAAAGCTGAACAGGGAGATGGAGAAGCCTCCATGAAGGTGTATCGCCACTTTTCTCTGGGGCTGTACGATGAAAAGAAATCAAAATACTGGTTGAAATATTCTGCCAATCTAAATATTCCCGAGGCTCAATATGAGTTGGCATATCATTATTTGATGGACGGAAAGATCATGGAGGCAGAGGAGTGGGCTGAAACGGCTCGCTCTAATGGTAGCGCTGAGGCGGTAAGAATCACTGAAGAAATTAAAATAAAAAACCTGAGAGCTAATCAAAAATGATCGTGAAAAGCCCGCCGTCGTACGGGTGGGATTTCCGCGTTTGCCGAAATGTATGCGTACATGTTTTTTTTGAGTGAGGGTTAATGGTTTTCGAAATTGCCGATGTTCATGAGGGCTCGGTAGTTAGGAAATTGATATTCCTGGCGGCCACGTTCTTTGCTGCAGGTTATTTTGCATGGGTGATTTTTGCTTCAAATACTATCAAAGAGTTCTGCACTACTGCTGGTGACAGGTGTGTGACCGTTCATGGGTGGGTGGATTCACCCATCATGAGAGGTGAACGATCGATAGTGACCCGTTGGCGCCTACGAATTTCGGGAGCGAAGTTGATCTCTCAGAAATAAACTATGAGATATTTAGTTTTTCTGCTATTGCTAACCCCTGTCATTCCTTCTCTCGTTTTTCTTGTTTTGTTGTTTTATGATGTAAATATCGCTTTCGATATCTCCCCCCGCGTCAGAATAGTTGTCGCCTCGATAGGACTCCGGTGTTCGGAGTTCATGAAGGTAGTAGGAGGCTGTGTAGTTGTGGTCGAAGGTCTGCGTGGTGGGCAACGCGAAGCGTTGTCCACGGCAAGCGGGCCGGTGCGCGCAGCGCATCGTCCACAAATGCACAGCCTTGCAGGTGCCTTCAGGCGCCGGCCCGCTGCCGTGTGTTCACCCCGGGGGCGAAGAGCGAGAAGCCAGTTGGCACGATACGGACAAGCATTCAAAGACAGAGCGGTGGGCAGGTTGCTGCCACCGCACAGCGCCACGCCCGATGAGCTGGCGCGTG
>NZ_JMKU01000027.1 GCF_000687165.1 Paracidovorax oryzae ATCC 19882
CTGGCCGAGCCGCCCAGGTCCGGCGTCTTCGGCCCGCTCTTGATCACTTCTTCGATCGCCGCCACGATCGCATCGTGCGCCTGCCGCCCCGCGCCCTGGCCCTGCGTCAGGAAGTCCAGCATCAGCGCCCCAGACCAGACCATCGCGATCGGGTTGGCGATGTTTTTGCCATAGATGTCCGGCGCCGAGCCGTGCACCGGCTCGAACAGGCTCGGGAACGTGCGCTCCGGGTTCAGGTTCGCCGACGGCGCCAGCCCGATCGTGCCGGTGGTCGCCGGGCCCAGGTCCGACAGGATGTCTCCGAACAGGTTCGTCGCCGCCACCACGTCGAAGCGCCCCGGCTGCAGCACGAAGCGCGCCGTCAGGATGTCGATGTGCTGCTTGTCCAGCGTGATCTCCGGATACCCCCGGGCCACAGCATCGGCCCGCTGGTCCCACCACGGCATGCTGATGGCGATGCCGTTGCTCTTGGTGGCCAGCGTCACGTGCTTCTTCGGGCGGCCCTGCGCGAGGTCGAAAGCGAACTTCAGCAGCCGCTCCGCACCACGGCGCGAATACACCGACTCCTGGATCACGATCTCGCGGTCCGTGCCCTCGTACATGATCCCGCCCAGCGAGGTGTATTCGCCCTCGGTGTTCTCGCGCACCACGTAGTAGTCGATGTCCCCGGGCTTGCGGCCCGCCAGCGGGCACGGCACGCCCTCGAACAGACGCACGGGCCGCAGGTTGATGTACTGGTCGAACTCGCGGCGGAACTTCAGCAGCGAGCCCCACAGCGAGACATGGTCCGGCACGGTGGCCGGCCAGCCCACGGCGCCGAAGAAGAGCGCATCCATGCCCTTGAGCTGCTCCTTCCAGTCATCGGGCATCATCTGCCCGTGCGCGAGGTAGTAGTCGCAGCTGGCCCACTCGAAGGTGTGCAGCTCCAGCGCGAAGCCGAAACGCCCGGCCGCCGCCTGGATCGACCGCAGCCCCTCGGGCATGACTTCCTTGCCGATGCCGTCTCCGGGCAGCACCGCGATCCTGAACGTGGGGGTAGGGCTGGACATGTGCGAAGTCTCCTGAAATGGGGCAGAAAAATGGAAGTGCGCCGATTCTTCGGCAAACCACCACGCAATACAATCCGCTGCCTGTGGTTCCATTGTTCACATATCGTGCATAAAACGCCCGCCACCGACGACCTGCGTGTCTTCACCACGGTGGTCCGCAAGGCCAGCTTCGCCGAGGCAGCCGCCGAGCTGGGTGCCTCGCCCGCCTATGTGAGCAAGCGCATACGCCTGCTCGAGGAAGAGCTGGCCGTGAAGCTGCTGCACCGCACGACGCGCCGCGTGGCCGTGACGGAGGAGGGCGAGCGCGTCTTCCACTGGGCGCAGCGCATCCTGGACGATTGGGACCAGCTGCTGCAGGAGGTGGCCGTGACGCGGCGCGAGCCCCGCGGACTGCTCCGGCTGAGCTGCAGTTTCGGCTTCGGGCGGCGCATCGTGGCGCCCGCGGTGTCGCGGCTGGTGGAGCGCCATCCGGGCCTGCAGGTGCGGCTCGAGGTGTTCGACCGGCTGGTGGACGTGGCGGGCGAAGGCTTCGACCTGGACATTCGCGTGGGCGACGAGATCGCCCCGCACCTGATCGCCCGCCGGCTGGCGGGCAACCACCGCGTGCTGTGCGCGGCGCCGGTCTACCTGGCACGCAAGGGCACGCCCCGGGCGGTGGATGACCTGGCCGGCCACGATTGCCTGGTGATCAAGGAGCGCGACCATCCCTTCGGCGTCTGGCGGCTGCGCAGCGGCGCGGCAGACCGCACGGTGAAAGTGCGCGGACCGCTGTCGGCCAACCATGGCGAAATGGCCGTGCAATGGGCCGTGGACGGGCGCGGCATCGTGCTGCGGTCCCTGTGGGACGTCGGGCCCGACCTGGCCGCGGGCCGCCTGGTGCGTGTGCTGCCCGAATGGCAGCAGGAGGCCAACGTATGGGCCGTGTATCCCACGCGGCTGGAGCGTTCGGCCAAGGTGCGGGTATGCGTGGAGTTCCTGCAGGCCCATTTATCGCAGGCAACGTGGGGGGGAGAAGTGGCATGAACCGTCCCGTCCGTTCCGCCCGGTTGCTGCAACTGCTCGATGAACTGCGCCGCTGCCGCAGCCCCGTCTCCGGCGCCCGGCTGGCCGAGCGCCTGGGCGTGAGCCTGCGCACGCTGTACCGCGACATCGCCGTGCTCCGGGCCCAGGGTGCCGACGTGGCAGGCGATGCGGGCGTCGGCTACCAGCTGCGTCCCGGCTTCCTGCTGCCGCCGATGATGTTTCCGGCCGAGGAGCTGGAGGCGCTGCTGCTGGGCGCGCGCTGGGTGGCCGCGCATGCCGATCCGGTGCTGGCCCGCGCCGCGGCGCAAGGCATGGAGCGCATCGCCAGTACCTTGCCGGCCCTGCTGCGCCTCGAAGTGGAGACCAGCGGGCTGTTCGCGCCCCAATGGGCGGGCCCGCCGCCCGAGCCGTGGCTGGGGGCCTTGCGCAATGCGATCCGGGTGGGCCACGCGGTGCGCATGCGCTACACGGATGCGGACGGTGCCGTGACCGAACGGGTGGTGTGGCCCTTCGCCATGGCATTCCTCGACCAGATGCGCCTGCTGGCGGGCTGGTGCGAGCTGCGCCAGGACTTCCGCCATTTCCGGGCGGACCGGGTGCTGGCGCTGGAGGATACCGGCGTACGCTATCCGGCCCAGCGCCATGACCTCCTGCGGCGGTGGCGCAGGGAGCGCCTGCCGGCCGGCAGCGATGCGCGGGACCTGGCCTGACTGCTGACAGGATCTGACAGCGGCGGCGCGCAGACTGCGGGCTCTTTCAACCCTGGAGCGCGTGATGCACAACGAATCCCTGACCTTCTACACCCATCCCATGTCCCGCGGCCGGGTCAGCCGCTGGATGCTGGAGGAGACTGGCCTGTCGTACGAGGAGGTCATCCTGGACTATGGCAGCACCATGAAATCGCCGGATTACCTCGCCATCAACCCCATGGGCAAGGTGCCTGCGCTGCGGCACGGCGGCGTGACGGTCACGGAGAACGCCGCCATCTGCACGCACCTGGCGGACCTGGTGCCGGAGAAAGCGCTGCTGCCGCAGCCCGGCTCGCCGCTGCGCGGCCTGTGCTACCGCTGGCTGTTTTTCGCCGCCGGGCCGCTGGAGTCGTTCCTCACGGCGCGCAAGTACGGCACCCTGGCGCCGACCTCCGAGGCGGGCTACGGCAACGAGGCCGACCTGCTGCGCACCCTGGAGCAGGCGGTGGCCGGCAAGGCGTACCTGGTGGGTGACGCCTTCACCGTGGCCGACCTGTACATGGCATCGCTGATGGGCTTCTACATGCGCTTCGGGATGCTGGAGCGCAGGGCCGCTTTCGAGGACTATGTCCGGCCGCACCAGCAGCGCCCCGCCGCGCTGTGCGCTGCCACCCGCGACGAAGCCTTGATGGCCGCCCATCCGCATCCCGCGGCGGCTGCAGCTGCGGCGGCCGCAGCAGCCAGGACGACGGCAACGGGAGCACCATGAAAAACTGCCAGCCTCCCTGCGGGAGCGCTGGCAGTCACCGTGCGGCGCATTGCGGCGCACCGGCAGGGCGGGGAGCCGTCAACCGGCCAGGGCGGCCTTCACGGCGGCCGAGACCTGGCCCATGTCGGCCTTGCCGGCCAGGCGCGTCTTCACCACGCCCATGACCTTGCCCATGTCGCCTGGGCCCGCTGCACCCAGTTCGGCCACGATGGCCTTCACCGCGGCGGTCACTTCGTCGGCCGACATGCGCTCGGGCAGGTAGGCCTGCAGCACGGCCATCTCGGACTTCTCCTTGTCCGCCAGGTCCTGGCGGCCCGCGCCCTCGAACGCGGCGATCGAGTCCTTGCGCTGCTTGATGAGCTTGTCCACGATCGCGACGATGGCCGCGTCGTCCAGAGTGACGCGCTCGTCCAGAGTGACGCGCTCGTCCACTTCTTTCTGCTTCATCGCGGCCTGCAGCAGGCGGATGGTGCCCAGGCGCTCGGAGTCCTTGGCGCGCATGGCGGTCTTCATGTCTTCGGTGATCTGTTCTTTGAGTCCCATGGCAGATTTCCTTGTATTGATTGGATCAGGCAGAGAGGAAGGGTTTGCACAAAGCCTTCCTGGCTAGGCGCAACGCCGCAGACAGTAGTGTTGCTACGGCAAGGCGTTGCAACTAAGAGCCGCTAACAGAACCCTTCTGGCGTCGTTGCCTCATCTTGTCGTACTACTCGTACTGCCTGCGATGCGGCGCCTAGCCAGAACCGCTTCGCTGGGTTCTGTTAGCGGCTCTAAGCCGGAGGGGCTTTTTGCAGACCCGTAAAACGAAAAAACCCGCGCTTGGCGTCCCTAGCGCGGGTTTCTCGGCGGCGAGGCCGGCCGTATGAATCGTCGATACGGCGACCGATGTGCCGATCAGTACAGCTTCTTCGGCAGCTGCATGCTGCGAACGCGCTTGTAGTGGCGCTTCACGGCGGCAGCCTTCTTGCGCTTGCGCTCGGCCGTCGGCTTTTCGTAGAACTCACGGGCGCGCAGGTCGGTCAGCAGGCCCAGCTTTTCGATGGTGCGCTTGAAGCGGCGCAGTGCCACGTCGAAGGGTTCGTTCTCTTTTACACGGATGGTGGTCATTCAGTGATGTTTCCAATAGGTGCTGCCAGCGGGTTGCGGGGAAGATCGGGCCCTGCAGCCATTCACAGCGGTTTTCCCCGTCTCTAACTAGTATTGGCCGACGGGGGTTTGCCAGCAAAGCCGAGGATTATAGCGTTTCCGGCTGCGGCGTGCCATGTCCCATGCCGGCCCGATGGCAGCCGCCTCCTGATGTCCCCGGAAGGCCCGGCCGCAGCCTGTGATGGTGCGGAAATTGCTAATAGTTGTAACGGCCTGGATTCGCCAGGCTTTTCCGGGGACGGGCGGGCGGGACGGTGCCTGCCTTCCCCCGCTGCAACCTCATGTCGATCATGCACCGCATCACGGGCCGGCTGGGCCGCTGGCTGGGCCGTCTCAGCGTGGGCCGCAAGCTCATGCTCATCTACCTGCTGGACCTCACGGCAGTCATCTACGTTTCGGGAATCCTGATCCACGAGAAATTCCTCGCCATCGATTTCGCGCGCAAGGAGATCGTCGGCACGGAGTACGCGGCGGTGGTGCGCGACGGCCTGATGGGCTCCTTCCTGCCTGGCGATCCGGTGGCGCGCGTCCTGCTGCGGGACCGCTTGCGGGATGTGCGCGCCGATCACGATGCGGCCCTGCGCACCGGCGACATGGCCGAGCGCTTCGCGCAATCGCTGCAGGCCGCGGCGGAGGATGGCTCCGCGCCCGTGCGCCCGCAGGAGCGGGGCGCGCTGCTGCGACAGGGGCGCGAGCTCCTGACCACCGTGGCCAACCAGTCGAACCTGATCCTGGACCCGGACCTGGACAGCTACTACGTGATGTCGCTCACCATGCTGCGCTACCCCGAGCTGCTGCAGGTGGTGCACGACACGCTGGGGTTCCTCTCGGCACGGCCTGCGCCGCGCCCGCAGCAGGCCGTCCCGGGGCCGCACCGTGCCGCCGAGCTGCTGACGCTGGTGGGTCGGCTCGATGCCGTGCTGGTGGGCATCGATTCGGATTTCGACCAGGCTTTCATCGCCGGCAAGCCGGCACTGCGCGAGCGGCTGGGCGCGACGCGCCAGGGCCTGCAGGCGTCGGGACAGGCCTTGCAGGCGCTGCTGCAGCGCGTGGCCCAGGGCGAAGTCGGGCCCGACACCGCGGCGCAGGAGCTGCACGGCCGCCAGCAGGCGCTGCTGGCCTCCCTGGGCAGCGCCTGGGTGGCCGGCACGGAGGCCATGGACGATCTGCTGCGCACGCGGGTGCACGACCTGTTCGCGCGCATGTGGCTGCATCTGGGCACGGCCGTGCTGCTGCTGGGCTGCATCCTGAGCCTGGTCACCCTGGTGGCGCGGCAGATCGCCAAGCCGCTGCAGCAGCTCGCGCGGGTGGCGGGGGAGGTGCGGCGCACCGGCGACCACTCGCTGCGCGCGCACTGGAACAGCGGCGACGAGATCGGCCGCCTGGTGACCGCGTTCAACGACATGCTCGCGCAACTGGACCGCGAGCGCCTGCTGCAGCAGGAGCTGGCCGCCAGCGCGCGCGCCGCGGAAGCCCAGCGCGAATTGGTGGAGGCGCTCCCGATCCCGATGGTGGTGACCTCGGTGCCGGAGCACGAGGTGCTGCATTCCAATGCGCCCGCCGGCCACTGGCTGGATGGCGTCACCCATGACCCCTGGCGCGCCGGGCTGGAGCCGGGCGTGCGGGCGCGGTTCTTCCAGCGCCTGGCGGACCATGGCGTGGTGGACGAATTCGAGGTGCGCTGGAAAGGTGGAAAGGAACCTGCATGGGCGGTGCTGTCCGCGCGGCGGCTGCGCTTCCAGGGCCGCGACGCGATGCTCACCGCGTTCGCGCCGATCAATGTGCTCAAGGTGATGGAGCAGCGGCTGGAGCTGTGGGCGAAGGTGTTCGAGGCCTCGTCCGAGGGCATCATCATCATGAACGCCGCGCAGCGCATCGTGAGCGTGAACCAGGCGTTCTGCCGCAGCACGCACTACGATTTCTACGAGGTGATCGGCGAGCAGCTGGGCATGCTGCTCGATGCGCCGGGCGAGTCTGCGCCGGGCGAGGCCATCGCGCGCGCGCTGGCGGACAAGGAATCCTGGCAGGGCGAGGTGCGCTTCCGCCGGCGCTCGGGCGAGAGCTACCCGGCCTGGCTCATGGTGTCGGCCGTGCGGGAAGGCGGCAAGGGCGGGGCGGTCACCAACCACATCGGCATCGCCATCGACATCACCGACCGCAAGCGCAACGAGGAACGCATCCGCTTCCTGGCGCACCACGACGTGCTCACCGAGCTGCCCAACCGTTCGCTGTGCGTGCAGCGCCTGCAGGCGGGGCTGGAGCAGGCGGCCCGGACCGGCGAGCAACTGGCCGTGCTGTTCATCGACCTGGACCGGTTCAAGGCGATCAACGACACGCTGGGCCACCACATCGGCGACGGCCTGCTGCGCTCGGTGGCGGCGCGGCTGGTGCAGTCCGTGCGGGAAGGTGATACGGTCAGCCGCCTGGGGGGCGACGAGTTCGTGATCGTCATGCGCCAGGTGGAAGGCGCGCAGCAGGTGCTGCGCGTGGTGGAGGAGCGCCTCATCCCGCTCATCCGGCAGAGCCATCCGGTGGAAACGCATGAACTGAGCGTGTCGTGCAGCGTGGGTATCGCGGTCTATCCCGAGGATGGCGCGGACCTGGACGAGCTGATGCGCAGGGCCGACGCGGCCATGTACGAGGCCAAGACGGCCGGGCGGGACATGGCGCGCCTGTATTCGCTGGAGACGGACCGCCGCGTGCAGGCCCGGCAGGCCATGGAGCAGTCGCTGCGGCGCGCGCTGGAGCGCCGGGAGTTCGCGCTGCACTACCAGCCGCGCATGTCCGCCCGCACCGGCATGCCCACCGGCCTGGAGGCGCTGCTGCGCTGGCGGCATCCTTCCCTCGGGGAGGTGCTGCCGGGCGAGTTCATCCCCATCGCGGAAGAGGCCGGCCTCATCCGCGCCATCGGGGCCTGGGTGCTGGACCAGGCCTGCGCGCAGTGGGCGGCCTGGCGGGCGTCGGACGCGGGCGGCGGCCTCGCGGGCCTGCCGGTGTCGGTGAACCTGTCGGCCGCGCAACTGGCCGACCCGCTGCTGGTGCCGGACATCGCCGCGCTGCTGACGCGCCACGGCATGCCCGCGCGCTGCCTGGAATTGGAGATCACCGAGTCGCAGCTGATGGACAACGCCGGCGTTGCGCAGGGGCAGCTCGCGGCGCTCAAGCAACTGGGCGTGCAGCTGTCCATCGACGATTTCGGGACGGGCTATTCGAGCCTGGCCTATCTCAAGCGCTTCGCGATCGACAAGCTGAAGGTGGACAAGTCCTTCATCCGCGACATGCTGGCGAGCCCGGCCGACATGGCGATCACGCGCGCCATCATCGGCCTGGGCCGCACCCTCGGGCTGCAGGTGGTGGCCGAGGGCGTGGAGGATGCGGCCACCCTGCGCATGCTGGAATCGCTGGACTGCGACGAAGTGCAGGGTTACCTGTTCAGCCGGGCGCTGCCGCCCGAGGCGCTGCAGCGTTGGGTGGCGGAGGCGGCGGCGCAGCCGCCGCGCTCCCGTCGGCCGGTGGCGGCCGTGGATGGATGACGTTCAAGGGTTGCAGGAAGCGGTGCCGGCGGTACCGTGCGCCTGCATGTCGGGGCAGGAACCGGGGCCTGTGCCGTCCGGCGCCTCGGCGCGGTCGTGCAGGCCGTAGTCCCGCAGCACGCGGGCCACGCGCAGCCGGTAGTCCGCGAAGACACCGCTGCGGCCCGCGGCCTGCGCACCGCGGTGGCTCGCATGGCCGCGCCAGCCCACCACCGCGGCCTCGTCGCGCCAGAAGGACAGCGACAGCAGCTTGCCGGGCGTGGCCAGGCTCTCGAATCGCTCCAGGCCGAGGAAGCCGTCCATGTCCTGCAGTGCCGCATGCAGGGCCGCGGCGCGCGCGAGGTATTCCTCGCGGCCCGCGGCAGAAGGCAGTGCCTCGAAGATCACCGCGATCATGGCGCGGCTCCTCCGGCCGGAGGCGCTTCGCTGCCGGCGTCCACGGGCCATGCGGGCTTGCCGAACGTGCCCGGCACCGCCACGGCGAAGCGGCGCTCCTCGCGCAGGATGAAGCGCTGGCGCTGCGCCCGCTCGAAATTGGCGCGGCCTTCGGGATCGGTGCGCAGGCGGGCGCGGTAGGCCTCGTAGGCCGCGAGGCTGTCGAAGGCGACCAGGCCCCAGGCCTCGAAGTTGCTGCCCTCGTGGGGCAGGAAATAGCCCACGAGGTGGCCGCCGCAGCGGGGGATGATGCGGCCCCAGTGCTCGGCGTAGTCTCTGAAGGCGTCGATCTGGAAGGGATCGATCTCGTAGCGGATGAAGCAGGTGATGGGCACGGCGTGCGCTCCTGGTGAGGGTGGCAGGGAATGGCGCGGTGCATGCGGCGGAAGGTGCATGCGTTGCGCACCACTCCATTGGACGGGCCGTGCCGGAGGGGATGCTTCGCCCGGGAGCGAAGCGTGCCGGTGGCCGCCTGCGGCACACTGCGGAGCGTGAACACCAACCAGATCGCCCGCGTGGCCGGGCTCATCGGCGAACCCGCCCGCGCGGCCATGCTGCTGGCCCTCATGGACGGGCGGGCGCTCACCGCGCGCGAGCTCGCGGGCGCTGCGCGGATCTCCGCGGCCACCGCCAGCCGGCACCTGGCGCTGCTGGTGGATGCCGGCCTGCTGGCCGTGCGCAGCCAGGGGCGCCACCGCTACCACGCCCTGGCCGGCGCCGAGGTGGCGCGGCTGCTCGAAGGGCTGATGCAGTTCACCGTGCGCCCCGCGGCCCTACCGCCGCCCACCGTGGCCGCGGGGCCGCGCGATGCGGCGCTGCGCATGGCGCGCACCTGCTACGACCATCTGGCGGGCCGGCTGGGCGTGGCGATGGCCGACCACCTGCAGGAAGAGGGCGCCGTCGTGTTCGACGGCGAGGAGGGCGGCCGCGCCACGGACCGGGCCGCCGCCGTGCTCGCGCGCCTGGGCCTGGAGGCGGTTGCCGCCCTGGACGGCGGCTCGCGCCGGCCCGTGTGCCGCCCCTGCCTGGACTGGAGCGAGCGCCGTCCCCACCTGGCCGGCCGGATGGGCGCCCTGGTCTGCGCCCATTGCCTGGACAGCGGCTGGCTGGCGCGCAGCGCCGGCTCCCGCGCGCTGGCCATCACGCCGCGCGGTGCGGTGGCGCTGCGGGATGCGCTGGGCGTGGCCCGCTGGGCCGAGGTCGTGGGGCCCGCGGAGAGGGGCTGAGCAGGGGCCGGGGAGGACGCGCGCCGCCCGCCCGTGCAGCTATGCTCCGGTGCCGTCCCGTGCCGCCGGCAGCGCCTGCGCACAGGCATGCGCGCTCGCCCACGCCCACTGGAAGTTGTAGCCGCCCAGCCAGCCGGTGATGTCCACCACCTCGCCGATGAAGTACAGGCCGGGCTGCGCGGTCGCCTCCATGGTCTGCTGCGACAGCGCGCGCGTGTCGATGCCGCCCAGCGTCACCTCGGCCTTCTTGTAGCCCTCGGTGCCGGTGGGCGTCAGTTCCCAGCGCGCCAGCTGGTCCGCCAGCCGCGCCAGCGCCTTGTCGGAGGCTTCGTTGATCGGGCGCTGCCATTCCGGGCTCTGCTGTGCCCAGGCATCGGCCAGGCGGCCGGGCACCAGCGTGGCGAGCTCGTTGGCGATCAGCTTTTTCGACCGTGCCTTGCCCTGCGCGAGTGCTCCGGGCAGGTCGGTGCCGGGCGCCAGGTCGATGGCCAGTGGCGTGCCCGGCTGCCAGTAGCTGGAGATCTGCAGCACGGCCGGCCCCGACAGGCCGCGGTGCGTGAACAGCAGGTCTTCCAGGAAGGCCGTGCGCTGCTTCTTCGTGCCGGTGGCGATCTCGACGGGAAGCGCCAGGCCGGCCAGTTGCGCATAAGGCGCCCAGGCATCGCCGTCGAAGGTGAGCGGCACGAGGCCTGGGCGGCGTTCCACCAGCGGGATGCCGAACTGCTGCGCCAGCCGGTAGCCGAAGTCGGTCGCGCCGATCTTGGGAATGGAAAGCCCGCCCGTGGCCACCACCACGCTGCGGGCCTGCACCGGGCCGCGGTCGGTATCGACGTGGTAGGTGGCAGCGTCCGCTCCCTGGGCGCCTGCCGGGAGGAATCCCACCTTCTTCACGGCGCAGGGCTGCCAGCGCTCGACCTGGCCGGCCTCGCATTCGGCCAGCAGCATCCGGATCAGGTCTTCGGCCGACCGGTCGGCGAAGAGCTGGCCCTTGTGCTTCTCGTGGTAGGCGATACCGTGGCGTTCGACCAGCGCGATGAAGTCCGACGGGGTGTAGCGCGAGAGCGCCGAGCGCGCGAACTGCGGGTTCTGCCCCACGAAGTGCCTGTGGGGCGCACGCACGTCCAGGTCGCGGTTGGTGAAATTGCAGCGCCCCCCGCCGGAGATGCGGATCTTCTCGGCCACCTTGTCGGCATGGTCGATGAGCAGCACCTTCAGCCCCCGCTGGCCGGCCTGTGCGGCGCAGAACAGGCCGGCGGCGCCGGCCCCGACGATGACGGCGTCGAACCGTGGCGGGGGAAGCATCAGCCTTTCCAGGTGAACGGGAACTTCAGCTGCTTGATGAACCCGTTGGGCACGTAGTCGCCCAGCACGCCGTACTTCTCGGGCCAGAGCCGGTCGCTCCGCACCGCGGTGCCGAAGAGGTAGTCGAGGAAGGCGAAGTGCGCGGCATAGTTGCGGTCCAGCGCCTCCTGGTCCTGGCTGTGGTGCCAGTGGTGGAAGTTGGGCGTGACGAGCACGTAGCGCAGCGGGCCGAGGCGCACGCTCACGTTGGCATGGTTGAACACCGCCTGGAACCCGACGATGACGATGTAGGCATCGATCACTTCCTTCGAGAAACCCAGCACGTAGATGGGTGCCAGCACCAGCGTGCGCGTGATGAGCAGCTCCAGGATGTGCTGGCGCGAGCCGGCCATCCAGTCCATGCTCTTGACGCTGTGGTGCACGGCGTGCAGGCGCCACAGCGTGGGCACCTCGTGGTAGGCGCGGTGCGTCCAGTACTGCACGAGGTCGGCCACCAGGATGATGAGGAAAAGCGCTACCCAGAAGTTCAGGCCCTGCACCCAGCCGCGGATGCCGTCGCTGGCGGCCCAGCCGAACAGCTTGTGCACCAGCAGGTTGGTGGCCAGCAGCACGAAGCCCACCACCATGTGGTTCACGATGAAGTGGTGGAAATCACACTGCCACTCGGGGCGGAAGATGGGCTGGTCGCGCCGCAGGGCGAAGAGCTTCTCGATGAAGATGAAGATCAGCGCGCTGCCCAGCAGGTCGAGGATGAACCAGTCCAGGCCGATGTAGGGCGTGTTGTCCGCGAAATCGTGCACGGGCACCTTGTGGCCGCCGAGCAGCGCGGCCGAGGTCACGAGCAGGAAGGCCGCGGACGACAGCCAGCGCGAACGGTTGAACACGATGTTGACGAGCGAGAGCCCCCCGGCGACCACCAGCGCCGCGAACAGCACCATGCGCAGCACATCGACGTTGTAGGCCTTGCGCAGTTGCGGCGTGGTGAGGTATTCGGGGAAGTGGAAGGCGAGCACGCCCAGGAAGCTCAGGATGCCGAGCGAGAGGGCGATGACGCCGGAGATGTGGCCGCGGCCCGGACGCAATTCGCCGTGGCTGGCGGTGAAGTCGTTGAGTTTGTCGAGCATGGGACTGCCGCTGGGGTCTGTAACGCGAGGCGCGAGTGTAGCGAACCCGCGCCCCGCCGGGCAGCCCCCACCAGGGTGGGGACGCCTACGCGCCCAGGCGGTTCAGCCCGCGGCAGCGCGGGGGCGCAGCAGGGCAGCGAGGCCGGCGATGCCCACCGCGCCCCCGAGCCCGGAGTCCGGCGTGGCGGCCGGCAGGGAGCGGCATTCCACGTGGATGCCGCGCTCTTCGGCGTGCGCGAGGAAGTCCTGCAGCGTCTCGCGGATGTCCCGGTCCAGGAAGCGGCAGTCGCAGCCGTCGATCACCAGCGTCTGCCCTTCATGGACCCGCGAGAGGTAGCCGCGCAGGCTGGCGCGGCTGAAGAACGAGACGTCCTTGTTGAGCCGCAGCAGGTGCATGTCACCGTCCGACACCATCGACAGCGCGCCGCGCGTGTTGGACTCGATGACGAACAGCATGCTGCTGGCCAGGCCGATGAGGATGCCCATGAGCAGGTCGGTGGCGAGGATGGCCCCCACGGTGACCGCGAACGGAATGAACACGCCCCAGCCTTCGCGCCACACGGCCGCCACCAGCGAGGGCTTGGCGAGCTTGTAGCCGGTGTGCAGCAGCACGGCGGCCAGCGCCGCGAGCGGAATCCATTCGAGGAACTCGGCCAGGAACAGCAGGCTCGCGAGCAGCAGCAGACCGTGCAGGATGGCCGAAAGCCGGGTGCGCGCGCCGGCCTGCACGTTGGCGGAACTGCGCACGATCACCGCGGTGATCGGCAGGCCGCCGAGCAGGCCCGCGACGATGTTGCCGATGCCCTGGGCGCGCAGTTCACGGTTGGGCGATGCCACGCGTTTCATGGGATCGAGCCGGTCGGTGGCTTCGAGGCTCAGCAGCGTCTCCAGGCTGGCGACGAAGGCCAGGGTCAGCGCGACGGTATAGACCTGCGGGTTCGCGAGCGCCGACCAGTCGGGCGTGGAGAACTGCGCCCAGAGCCCCGCGAGGCTGTGGACATCCGGCAGGGCCACGCGCTGCGCGTCGGTGAGGGCGGCCGAGGGGCGCGCGGCGAGCGCGGCGGCATGGCAGCCCACGCCCCAGACCACGGCGACCAGCGGCCCGGGCAGCCGCCCGAGCACCGGCAGCCGCTTGACGAAGGCGGTGTCCCAGGCGAAGAGGATGGCCAGGGCGCCGGCCGCGATCACCGTGGCGCCCACGCTGACGGAGCCGAAGAGATGGCGCGCGGCATCGAACGTGTCCGCTGCCGAGGGCACGGTGCGCATCGCGTGCTCGGTGGACTGGAAGCCGAAGGCCACGGGCAGCTGCTTGATGATCAGCAGCAGGCCGATGGCCGCGAGCATGCCCTTGATGACGGCAGCGGGAAAGCAGGCGCCGATCTTGCCGGCATGCAGCCGTCCGAGTACCCATTGCAGCACCCCTGCCAGCACCACGGCGGTGAGGAAGGCCGGGTAGCCGCCCAGGCTGGCGATGGAGCCCACGACGATCACGACCAGCCCCGCGGCGGGGCCGCTGACGCTCAGGTGGGAGCCCGAGAGCGCGCCCACGACGAGGCCGCCCACGATGCCGGAGACGAGCCCGGCCATGAGGGGGACCCCGCTGGCGAGCGCGATGCCCAGGCACAGCGGCAGTGCCACGAGAAAGACGACGAGGCTCGCGGGCGCATCCTGCCGTACATGGGCGAACAGGCCGTGCGGGGCGTGCGCCGCGGGGGCTGAGGAGGGCGTGGAGGTGGCAGCCTGGGCTGCTCGCAGGTGGGGAGTGGACATGGCGTGTCTCCTGGTGGCGTCAGGCCGCTTCGGCCCAGTGGCGGCTTTCGGCGTCGAGGGCGATCACCTGGCGCAGGCGCCCGTCGCGCAGCGCATAGACCCAGCCCAGCAGGGCGAGCGGCTGGCCCCGTTCCCAGGCCTGGCGCACCGGCGCGGTGGCAGACAGCACATGCACCTGCTCGGCCACGTTGAGCGCGACGAAGCGATCCACGCGCGAGCACAGGTCCTGCTCGGAGTCCGGCAGGTTCTCGCCCGCTTCGATCTCCTGCACCCGGCGGCGGTAGAGCGAGCGCAGCGGGCGGATGTGGCGGCCGAGGTAGTCGCCATCGCCGGGCTCGCCCACCCGTTCGCGCGACTGCAGGAGCGCGGCCCGTACGCCGCCGCAGCCTTCGTGGCCGCAGACGATGACGGCCGGCACGCGCAGCACGTCGATGGCGTACTGGAGTGCGCTCATGATGTTGGTGTCGTCCGGCCGCACGAGGTTGGCGACGCTGCGGTGGACGAACAGTTCGCCCGGCAGGGCATTGGTGATGCGCTCGGCGGGCACGCGGCTGTCGGCGCATCCGATCCAGAAGGCCCGGGGTTGCTGGCCGCTCACGAGGTTCTCGAAGAAGGCGGGATCGCGGGAAGTCATCTCGTCGGCCCAGGCGCGGTTCTGGAGCAGCAGGCGGGTGGTGAGGTCCATGGTTTCCTCCTTGGAGTGGGCGGTGATTCGGGATGTTGCAGTGCAGCATTCAAGGTTACCGCCAGACGGAATTCCTGCCAGTGGAATTTCGGATGCTTACATGGATGTTTCTCTGCATGCGTTGGATAACAGCCCGTTGCAGATCCGCCGCCCGCTTCTCCCCGGAACGGCCGGGTCGCCGACCCTGCGGAAAGCAAGGGCTTTCAGCCGCCGCCCCCTAGAATCGCCGCCATGACCATGCCCCACAGCCCCGCCCACCAGCTCAGCATGACGGTGCTCATGTCGCCCGACATGGCCAATTTTTCCGGCAACGTGCACGGGGGCGCGGTCCTCAAGCTGCTGGACCAGGTGGCCTACTCCTGCGCCGCCCGCTATTCGGGCAGTTATGTGGTGACGCTGAGCGTGGACCAGGTGACCTTCCTGCAGCCCATCCACGTGGGCGAACTGGTCACCTTCCTGGCGAGCGTGAACTACACCGGCTCCTCGTCGATGGAGGTGGGCATCAAGGTGGTGGCCGAGGAGATCCGCACTCAGGTCGTGCGGCATGTGAACAGCTGCTTCTTCACGATGGTGGCGGTGGACGAGGCCCGCAAGCCCACGCCGGTGCCGCCACTGTCGCCTTCCACGGCGGATGAGCGGCGGCGCTGGGAGGCGGCGTTGCTGCGCAAGAGCCTGCGCAAGGAGCAGGCGGAGCGTTTCGCGCAGATCCAGCGCGAGGCGGCGCTGGCGCACGGCTGACGGCGCGAGGCAGGGCGCAGGCACCGCTGCGCCTGGCGCCTGCCGGCATGGCGGTCAGCGCGCCGCGCAGAAACCGAATTCCGCGGTGCCCCCGGGCGCGAGCGTCCGGTTCCACGACACGCCGGAGGCCTGCAGCGTGCTGCCCGACTGCGCCCAGACCGCATTCCAGAGATTGTTGACCGTGCCCTGCACGCCTATGGATACCGTCCAGTCGCCCGCTGCTGCGCCGCTGTTGGTCACCTGCACGCGCTGGCAGTAGCCTGCGCCCCAGTCGTTGTCGGTGACCTGCTGCACACCGAAGCTCGCCCCCGGGTTCGGGTTCGGGTTCGGATTCGGATTCGGATTCGGATTCGGGTTCGGGTTCGGGTTCGGGTTGGCCCCGCCCGTGCCCCAGAGCCGGTTCAGGAGTTGCACCTTGTCCGTGCGCACCGTGTTCCAGTCGTCGTCCAGGATGCCACCGGTGTCGCTGCTGTTGGGGTTCCACGACCAGTAGAAGCCGCTGCGGATGCCCTTGCCGATGAGGTAGTCCACCAGGGCGTTCTGCCACTGCACGTCGCGCGGGTCGCCGCGGCCGTACTTGCCGCCGAATTCGCCCGGCAGCACGGCGTGGCCGGCCTGCACGAAGCGGCCGAAATGCTGCTCCCAGATGGCGGACATGTTGGCCGGGAAATCCGCTGCGTTGAAGTACGACTGCATGGCCACGTCCGGCCCGTAGGTGTGCGGCGCCAGCAGCAGGCGGTCGGCGGGGATGTCCAGCGGCGTGCAGGCCAGGGGTTCCAGGTTGCCTCCCCAGAAGTGGCCGCTGCTGGCGGAGCACGAGGGGTTCTCGCCGATGCCCTCCACCGCGACGATCCAGCGCGGCGCGGCCTGCACGACTGCGGCGGCGGCACGCTCGGCGGCACGGTTCCAGTCGGTGGCGGCGTTGCCGGTGCCCCAGGTGGCGGCGCCATGGGGCTCGTTCTTGAGGTCGATGCCGATCACCCCAGGCACGCTCTTGTAGCGGTTGGCGGCGAAGACCAGGTCGGCGATCCACTGCTGCTCGCTGTAGGCCGGCGTGTACCAGAGTTCGCTGATGGCCTGGCAGTCCGGCGTGTGGTGGTCCAGCAGCACGAACATGCCGCGGTCGCTGATTTCCTGCACGACCTTGTCGAGGATCTGTTGCGAGTTCAGTCCCTGCAGGTCGGGGTTGCGGCTGTAGTCGATGCTGCCGGGGGCGGTGCCGCGCAGGCTTTGCGGGCAGAAGGGCAGGCGCACGGCATTGAAGCCCTGCTGCTGCATCTGGCCGATCATGTCCTTCCAGTTGCGCGCCCAGAGGCCGTGCACCACGTGTTCTCCGCCCTCGAAGCCGAACCAGTTCACGCCGCGCAGCTGCACCGCCTGGCCGGCGTCGTCCACCACCTGGCCGTTCTGGATGCCGTAGCTCCAGGCCATGCCGGAGGCGAGCAGGCAGCCTGCGAATGCCAGCGCCCGGCCAATGGATCGTGTGAATGCCATGGTGTTTCCCTCTCCCAGTGTTGGATCATCGACGGCCTGGATGTTAGGCGGGGCGGGACGGTGCGGCACACCCGGATTCCGCAGTTTTGTAAGAACGTGTGCGCGTCGCCATACGGCGCTAGCGGATGCCGAAGATTCGGCCCCAGCCCGCGAGGGGGGCCGTGTCCACGCCGGCCAGCTGCAGCGCCTTCCAGACCACCGTGGCCACGGAGTCGTACACCGGCACGCCCCACTGCGCTTCCAGTTCGGCCGCCAGCGGCGCGCCGCGCAAATTGGTGCAGTAGATGGCGATGGCCTCCGGGCGTTCGCCGCCGGTGGTCATCACGTCGTGCACGCACTGCCGCAGGGTGCCGGCATCGACTTCGGAGAACGCGAAGTTGTCCTGGATGCCGAGGTGGCGCTCGGCCACGCAGGCGATGCCCAGGCCCGCGTAGTTGCGCACGATGGCCTGCTGCACCTCGGGCAGGTAGGGCGAGACCAGGCCCAGGCGCCGCACGCCCGTGCGCAGCAGGATCTCGTTGAGCGCCAGCACGGAGGTGCAGGCGCGTACGCCCGTGGCGGCCTCGATGGCGGCGCACAGGGCGTGGTCGGTGTCGAAGCCGAGCCAGCCGGCGGAGGTGCCGTTCCAGCCGATCACGCGGCAGCGGGCGTGCGAGAGCAGTTCGGCAGCGTCCAGCATGCCGCGGTTGCCGAACTGTGCATTGGCCTGCGCGGAGAGCGCGATCTCCGTGACCTTGAAGCGCCCGAAGTGCGCGGACACGTGGGGCAGGCCGTGCAGCATGGCCGCGGTGACGGGCTCCAGCACGGTGTTGGACGAGGGCGTGAGCATGCCGATCAGGGTGCGTGGTTCCATGGTGTGCGGGGCGGGAGGAGCTTTTCGATGCGGGCCGTGATGCGAGAACCGTGCCATGCCGGCCCGTCTTGGATGCAATATGCTTGGGCATTGCATCCAATTGTTGCGCCTGCTGTGGACGGCCACTGCGCACGATTCCTGCATGGACCCTTGCCATGACCACCCAGCGATCCTCCCGTAAAGCCGCGGCCGCGCCGGCCGCCGAGCCCGCGCCCCGCCGCGTGGCCAGCCAGGCCGACATCCACGAGACCATCTACAACGCCATCGTGGAGCACCGCCTGCTGCCAGGCACCAAGCTGGCCGAGGAGAAGATGGCCGAGCTTTTCGCCGTGAGCCGCACGCAGGTGCGCGGTGCGCTGCAGCGGCTGGCCGTGGCGCAACTGGTGACGCTGGTGCCGCACCGCGGCGCCTTCGTGACCACCCCCACGGCGGACGATGCCCGCGACGTGCTGTGGGTGAGGCGCACGCTGGAGCCCGCGGCCATGGCCCGCCTGATCGAGCGCATCGCCGCAGGCAAGGCGCCCAGCGCCACGCGGCAATTGCGGGCCCTGGTGCAGCGCGAGCAGCAGGCGCACGCCCGGGGAGACCGGCGCAAGGCGGTGCGCCTGTCGGGCGAGTTCCACGTGCTGCTGGCGGAGCTGTCGGGCAGCCCGCAGCTTGCGCGCATGGTTCGCGAGCTGACGCCGCTGACCTGCCTGGCCATCCTCGCCTTCGATGCGCCCACCGATTCGGCCTGCCCGAACGACGAGCACTCCCAGCTCATCGACGCCATCGAGCGGCGCGACACGGCCGGCGCCTGCCGCCTCATGGAGGAGCACCTGGAGCACATCGAACGCTCGCTGCGGCTGGACGGGCGCCCCGAGGTGGAGATCGACCTGGCCGAAGCGCTGCTGGGCTGATCCGCGCTTTCACCCGGCCATCAGGGGTGAGGGCGCGCACGTGCCCAGCACCTGCTCGGCGTGCCTGGCCAGCCGGAGCACGAGCGCATCCGCGAAACGCGGCCCCGCGATCTGCAGGCCCACGGGCAGGCCACTGCGGCCGGTGCCGCAGGGCAGCGACAGGGCCGGCACGCCGCCGTAGTTGAAGAGCGGCGTGAAGGCTGCATGTCCGCGCGGCCCGGCCGGCAGGCCGCCGATCTCGGCCGGGCCCAGGCTGCCCAGGGGCCAGGCCTCGACGGGGCTGGTGGGGCAAAGCAGGGCATCGTACCGGTCGAAGAACTGCGTGAAGCTGGCGTGGAAGGCCTCGCGCAGCTTGAGCAATTCGGTAATGCGCGTGCCGGTGATGGCGAAACCCAGCTCGATCTGTGCGCCGATGTCCGGGTCCAGCCGCTCGGGCTGGGTGCGCCAGATGTCGCCGAAACGCTGGGCCAGGCCTGCCTGCTGCAGCGCGATCATGGGGTACTCGCGCGCGCCTTCGGGCCAGGCCGGGTCGGCCTGCTCGATCTGCCAGCCCGCGCCACGCAGGCGTTCCACGGCGGCTTCCAGCGTGGCCAGCACGTCGGCGTCCACGGGCAGGCCGCAGCCCAGGTGGGGCGACCAGGCCAGGCGCGGGGCCCCCGGCGGCCGGCGCAGGCCGGCCATGGCGTCGGGCACGGCGAAGGCGGGCGAGGAGAGCGGGTCGGCCGGGTCCCAGGCGGTGAGCGCGTCCAGCAGGAAGGCCACGTCTTCCACCGTGCGGCCGACCTGCCCGATCACCGACAGCAGGTGGTTCGGATCATCGAATCCCCAGGCGTTGGGCACGCGGCCCAGGGTCGGCTTCATGCCGACCAGGCCCGTGTGCGCAGCGGGGCGGCGGGTGGAGCCTCCTGCATCGGTCACCAGCGCCAGTGGACCCAGGCCGGCGGCCACCGCAGCGACGGCACCGCCGGAGGAGCCGCCGGGCGTGCGCTCCAGGTCCCAGGGGTTGCGCGTGGCACCGTGCAGGGGTGTGTCGGTAATGCCCTTGCAGGCGAATTCGGAGCAGTTGGTCACGCCCAGCGGAACGGCGCCCAGTGCGCGCAGGCGGGCCACGCACCAGGAGTCGCGCGGGGCGATGAAGTCGGCGAACACGCGCGAGCCGAAGGTGGCGGGGCGCCCGCCCAGCCACAGGTTGTCCTTCACGGTAAACACGACGCCCGCCAGCGGCAGGGACTCGCCGGCTGCCAGCCGGGCATCGACGTCGCGCGCGGCCTGCAGCGGCACCTGGGGGTCGAAGTCGGCGAAGGCATTGAGCCGAGGCTCCAGCCTCGCGACGCGTGCGCAGATCGCCTGGGCGATCTCGGTGGCGGAAATGCGGCGCGCGGCCACATGGGCGGCGGTCTGCAGTGCGGTCCACTGGTGGACGGGGTCTGTCATGGCGGCTCCTGGAAAGGGGGCTGGGAGAGATGAGGGCGTCGCACGCATGGATGCACTTTTTTCGGGATTTGTATCCAAAATGGACCATCGATGCACCACGACGGAACGCGGGCAGTGTCGCGGGATTGGATACAAGCAAGACGGGTTCCAGTTCTTCGGGTAGCGGTTTTTCGTGGTGGATTGGCCGTCCGTGTCTGGTTTTTCCTGGCATGCGAAGACTTTCCAAATTGGATACAAGAACTGGCACGCCGATTGCGTAAGTCCTGCCCATGGACAAGACCTTCGGACAAAGCCTCACGCTCGACGACATCGTTCACCGCTACGGCGGCGCGCTCGCCGTGGACCACGTGACCCTCGAGATCGCCGCGGGCGAACTGGTGGCACTGCTGGGCCCCAGCGGCTGCGGCAAGACCACGCTGCTGCGCATCATCGCGGGCTTCATCCAGCAAAGCGGCGGCAAGGTGGTGGTGGGCGGGCGCCGCATCGACGAGCTGCCGCCCGCGCGCCGCAACATCGGCATCGTGTTCCAGAACTACGCCCTGTTCCCGCACATGACGGTGCAGGAGAACGTGGCCTACGGCCTGGCCGCACGGGGCACCGACCGGCAGGCGGCCCGCAAGCGCACCGCCGAGATGCTGGAGATGGTGCAGCTGGGGCACCTGGCGGGCCGGCTCACGCGCCAGCTCTCGGGCGGCCAGCAGCAGCGCGTGGCCTTGGCCCGGGCGCTGGCCATCGAGCCGCAGGTGCTGCTGCTGGACGAACCGTTCTCGGCGCTCGACAAGAGCCTGCGGCTGGACATGCAGATCGAGATCAAGCGCATCCAGCGCGCCGCGGGCACCACGGCCCTGATCGTGACCCACGACCAGGAGGAGGCGCTGGGCATGGCCGACCGCGTGGCGGTGCTGAGCCAGGGCCGGCTGGAGCAGTTCGATGCGCCCTCGGCCGTGTACGACACGCCAGCCACCTATTTCGTGAACCAGTTCGTGGGTACGGCCAATGTGATACCCGGCACGTTGCAGGGCGTGGACGCCGGCCAGGCCCTGGTGCGGCTGGACGGCGGCGGCCTGATCGCCGCGCGGCCGCCGGCCGGCGTGGCGGTGGGCAGCCGCGTGGTGGCCTGCATCCGGCCGGAGAACCTGCGCGTGCTCGATGCCGGCGATGCGACCGTCCACGGCGAAGGCGTGCTGCACGGCGCGGTGGAACTCGGCATGCCGCTGGGCGCCACCGTGGTCCATGAGATCCGCACCCGCTCCGGGCAGGCGCTCAAGCTGGTGGAGCCCCGCGTTCCCGGCCTGCAGCCGCGCGGCGCGGGCACCACGGTGGCCGTGCTGCCGGCCTCGGCCCAGAGCGTTTCCGTGTTCGCCGCTCCATGACGTGTGCCGGCTTCCCGCCTTTTCTTTCTTTCCTCCGTTTCCTCCCGCAACCTTCCCCACCAAGAGAATCGCCATGACCCTGCCTCTCTCTCGCCGCAACATCCTGGGCAGCGCGCTCACCCTGGGCGCCATGCAACTGTTCCCCGGCATCAGCCGCGCCCAGGCGCGCAAGCTGGTGTTCGCCACCTTCACCGGCAGCTGGGAGGAGGCGCACCGTGCCGTGCTGGTGCCCGCTTTCAAGAAGGTCACGGGGCAGGACGTGCTGCTCGATCCCATGCTGTCGGTGGACCAGATCGCCAAGGTCACGGCGGCGCGCAACAACCCGCCCATCGACGTGATGCTGCACGACCCGGGCCCGGCCCTCACCGCCGTGGCGCAGGGCCTGGTCGAGCCCTTCCCCCATGCGCAGAGCGCGAACTACAAGGACCTGATCCCCGAGGCGCAGGATCCGAACGGTCCGGCCATGTTCTTCCAGGTCGTGGGCATCACCTACAACCCCGAGAAGATCAAGACACCGCCCACCTCGTGGGCCGACCTGTTCAAGCCCGAATACAAGGGCCGCGTGGGCATCACGAACCTCAATTCCACGCTGGGCACGGGCTTCCTGGTGGAGCTGGCGCGCATGCACGGCGGCAACGAGGGCAACGTGGAAGAGGGCTTCAAGGCGATCGAGCGCCTCAAGCCCAACCTGGCGGCGGTGGCCGCCAACCCGGGCGCGCTCGCCGCGCTGTTCCAGCAGGGGCAGATCGACATCAGCCCGGGCAACTTCAACGCGATCCAGCTGCTGAAGGCGCGCGGCGTGCCGGTGGAGTTCGTCGCGCCCAAGGAAGGCGCCATCGCCTTCCGCACGCAGATCGAGATCGTGAAGAACACGCCCCACAAGGAGCTTGCCGCCAAGCTGATCGAGGTGGCGCTATCGCCCGAGGTGCAGACCAGGCTGATGCAGGCGCCCTACCTGGTCGTACCCACGAACAGCAAGGTCAAGCTGGACGGCGAGATCGCGCGCGTGCTGGTCAAGGACGTGGCGGAGATGAAGAAGAAGTTCGTCTTCCAGGACTGGGCGAAGATCAACGAGCACCGCGCCGCCTGGATCGACCGCTTCAACCGCGAGATCAAGCTCTGATCCGCCCGACGAGGAATCCCGCGCGATGACCGCTGCCACCGCCAAGCTCCCTTCCGCCACGGGCTACAGCCTGGCGTTCGCCACGCCGCTGGCGGCTTTCTTCGTGCTGTTCTTCGTGGCTCCGCTGCTGCTGCTGTGCGTGGTGAGCTTCTACACCTCGCCCGAGCTCAAGGGCTTCGGCCTGGACCAGTACATCAAGGTCGCCACCGACGGGTTCACGCTACCGGTGCTGTTCGACACCCTCTGGCTGGGCGTGCAGACCACCCTGCTGTGCCTGGTGCTGGGCTATGCGCTGGCCTGGTGCTACGTGCGCAGCCCGGGCAGCGTGCAGCGCGTGCTGATGATCGCCATCCTCATGCCGCTGCTCACCAGCGTGGTGGTGCGCACGTTCGCGTGGGTGGTGATCCTGGGGCGCCAGGGCATCGTCAACGCGGTGCTGCTGGACCTGCACTGGATCCAGGAGCCGCTGAAGCTGCTCTACACCCGCCACGGCCTCATCGTGGTGCTGGCGAACGTGCAGCTGCCGCTGATGGCGCTTCCCCTCATCACCGCGCTGCAGAAGCTCGACCCGAACCTGGAGGACGCCTCGGCGGCCCTGGGCGCGGGCGCGCTGCGCACGTTCTGGCGCATCACGCTGCCGCTGACGGTGCCGGGCATCCTCGCGGGCTGCCTGCTCACTTTCTCGGCCAGCATCACCGCGTTCATCTCGCAGTCGCTCATCGGCGGCGGGCAGATGCTGTTCATGCCCATGTACATCTACCAGCAGGCGTCCTCGCTGCAGAACTGGCCGTTCGCTGCGGCGATCTCGCTGGTGTTCCTGGTGGCCGTGCTCGGCTGCGTGTCCCTGTTCAACCTCGTGGGCCGGCTCAGCCAGCGCCACGCCACCGCTGCCTGACCGCAGGCCGCCGCCACCATGACCGCTCGCCGCCGCGAAACCTCCGCCATCGTCCTGGGCCTCGTGCTCGGTTCCCTGGCCTTGCTGGCCTTCCTGCTGCTGCTCGCCCCCACCGTGGTGGTGGTGGTGCTGTCGTTCACCGATGGCTATTCGCTGAAATTCCCGCCCCCGGGCTACTCGCTGCGCTGGTATGCCGCGCTGGCCGATGCCGACCAGTTGCAGTACGCCGTGCTCAACAGCCTGCAGGTGGCGGGCGGCGCCACGGCGGCTTCGGTGGTGATGGGGGTGGGCGCGGCCCTGGCCATCGCCCGCTCGGAGTCGCGCGTGGCGCGGGGGCTGGATGCGTTCTTCATGTCTCCGCTGATCCTGCCGGGCCTGGCCTTCGGGCTGGCGGCGCTGATCTATTTCTCGCACGTGGGCGTGTCGCTGTCGCTGTGGACGCTCATCATCGGCCACACGGTGGTGGGCGTGCCCTACGTGATCCGCACCACGGGCGCGGCGCTCACGCAACTGCCCGGCGCGCTGCTGGAAAGCAGCGCCAGCCTGGGCGCCAGCCGCTCCTACACGTTCCGGCGCGTGACGCTGCCGCTGATCGCGCCGGGCATCGCGGCCGGGGCGTTCATCTGCTTCATGTCCTCGTTCGACAACGTGCCGGTGTCGCTCTTCCTGCGCGATGCCTCCAACGACATGCTTCCCATCCGCATGTGGTCCGACCTGGAGAGCCGGCTGGACGTGAGCATCGCCGCCATCTCCAGCCTGATGGTGTTCTTCACGCTCGTCCTGATGGTGCTGATGGAGCGCTTCGCCGGCATCAGCCGCCGCATGCGCTGAGCCGTTCCGCGCCGCCTCTCCATTCCCTGCATCCCGCCGTCACCACGCCCTGTCCATGAGTACTCCCGACTTCGACCTCGTCGTGCGCCATGCGCACGTTTTCACCGCCGCCGACGAGATGCACTGCGACATCGCCGTCCGCGCCGGCCGCATCGTGCAACTGGGCCAGGGCCTGGGCCCGGGCGCGCGCGAGATCGACGCCGCCGGGCGCGCCGTGACGCCGGGTGGCGTGGACGCGCACTGCCACCTCGACCAGCCCATGGAGCCGCCCGCCCGCATGGCGGACGACTTCGACACCGGCACGCGCTCGGCGGCCTGCGGCGGCACGACCACGGTGATTCCCTTCGCCGCGCAGCACCGGGGGCAGTCCCTGCGCGCGGCGGTGGAGGACTACCGGGCCCGCGCGGCCGGCAAGGCCCACGTGGACTACGCCTTCCACATGATCGTGAGCGACCCGACGCCCGCCGTGCTGCGCGATGAGCTGCCGGCGCTGATCCGCGAGGGCTTCACCTCGTTCAAGATCTACATGACCTACGACGACATGAAGCTGGACGACGGGCAGATCCTCGATCTGCTGGACGTGGCGCGGCAAGAGGGTGCCATGGCCATGCTGCATGCCGAGAACGCCGACTGCATCGAGTGGCTCACGCGGCGGCTGGAGGCGGCGGGCCGCACTGCGCCTCGCTACCACGCGCATGCGCGCCCCATGCTGGTGGAGCGCGAGGCCACCCACCGCGCGATCGCGCTGGCCCAGCTGGTGGACGTGCCGATCCTGATCGTCCACGTCTCGGGCCGCGAGGCGGTCGAGCAGATCCGCTGGGCGCGGGCGCATGGCCTGCAGGTGTTCGCCGAGACCTGCCCGCAGTACCTGTTCCTCACCGCGGAGGACCTGGGCATCGACGACAGCTACCAGGGCGCGCGCTGCGTGTGCAGCCCGCCGCCGCGCGATGCCGGCAACCAGCAGGTGATCTGGGACGGCCTGACCGACGGGCTCTTCACCGTGTTCTCGTCCGACCACGCGCCCTTCCGGTACGACGCGCCCGAGGGCAAGAAGCCCGGCGGGAAGGAGGTGCCGTTCCGCCACATTCCCAACGGCATCCCGGGCCTGGAGACGCGCATGCCGCTGCTGTGGTCCGAGGGGGTACTGGCAGGGCGCATGACGCCGCAGCGCTTCGTGGAACTGACGGCGACCGGCCCGGCCCGGGCCTACGGACTGCACCCGCGCAAGGGCTCGATCGCGGTGGGCGCGGATGCCGACCTGGTGGTGTGGGACGAACGCCCGGTGGAGATCCGCAACGAGCGCCTGCACCACGCCGTGGACTACACGCCCTACGAAGGGCGCATGCTGCGCGCCTGGCCGGGCCTGACGCTGAGCCGGGGCGAGGTGGTGTGGGACGGGCAGGACTTCCACCCCCGGCCGGGGCGCGGCGAGCTGCTGGTCTGCGGGCGGCCCAGCCTGTGGCCCCGCCGCCGTGCCGGCCATTGAGCTTGCATCCAGAAACGAAGGACCTGGCCATGCGTATTCTCGTGCTCAATCCCAACATCTCCGACAGCGTGACCGCGCTGATCGGCGCCGAGGCACGCCTCAGCGCTTCGCCGGGGACGGAGATCACCCTGCAGACCGCGCCGCTGGGCGTGGCCTACATCGAAACCCGCTTCGAGGCGCTGATCGGCGCCTACGCGGCGGCGCAGATGGCCGCCGAGCACCATGCCGGGCACGACGCGGTGATCGTGGCCGCGTTCGGCGATCCGGGCTTGGCCGGCCTGCGCGAGGCGCTGCCCGTGCCCGTGCTGGGCATGACCGAGTCCGCGCTGGCGAGCGCCTGCCTGCTGGGGCAGCGCTTTTCGATCATCGCGATCTCGCAGCGCATCCAGTCGTGGTACCGCGAGGTGGTGCAGGCCAACGGACTGGCCGGGCGGCTGGCCAGCATCCGTGCGCTGGACCAGCCCCTGTCACGCATCGACCAGGTGCAGGGCGACCATGCCCAGGCCCTGCGCACGCTGTGCGAACGGGCGGTGGCGGAGGACGGCGCCGACGTGATCGTGCTGGCCGGCGCCCCGCTGGCGGGGCTGGCGCGCAGCCTGCACGGGCAACTGCCTGTGCCGGTGGTCGAGGGCGTGTCCAGCGCCGTGCGGCATGCCGAATCGCTGGTGGCTCTGCAGCCGGGCAAGGCCGTGGCCGGCAGCTTCGCGCGGCCGCCGCGCAAGCCGCACCGCGGCCTGCCCGAGGCGCTCGCCCGCCTGCTCGACGGCCCGCCCTGACCGCATGGCGCGCCCCGCAGACTCCGGCCTGCCCACGGCGCTGCCGGCCATGACGGCGGTGCAGGCGGCCGTGGCCCTGGGCACCTTCGCGCTGTCGGTGCTGGCCCCGCAGCTGGGCGTGGGCGTGCAAGCGCTGGGCTGGCTGGGCAGCGCGTTGTTCGGCGTGGGCGCGCTGGCCGCGCTGGGCAGCGGCGCGCTGATCCGCCGCTGGGGCGATGCGCGGCTGGCGGCGCTGTGCATGCTGCTGGTGGCGCTGGCCATGGCCTGCCTGGCCGCCGATGCGCTGGGCCTGGGACCGGCCCGGTGGTCGCTGTGGCCGGCCGTGCTGCTGCTCGGGCTCGCTTTCGGGCCCGAGACCCCCGCCAGCGCCTCCGTGCTGGCCCGCGTGACGCCCCCTGCGCGGCGGCCCTGGGTGTTCTCCATCCGCCAGACGGGCAACCAGATCGGCGCGATGGCCGGCTCGCTGCTGCTGCCCTGGCTGTTCCTGCGCCACCGTGCTGCGCCCTTCATGGCGGTGGCAGCCGTGGCGCTGGCCGTGGGCGTGGCCTGTCTGCGGGTGGCCCGCGCCCTGGCCGGGGCGCACGCCGCGCCGGCCGTGCCACCGGACGCGGCCGGGCGGCGCAGCGGGCTGCGCGACATCGCCGCGTCGCCGCACCTGCGCATGCTCACGCTCGCGGCGGCGGTGTTCACGGCGGTGCAGGTGTGCCTGAACTTCTTCGCCGTGAGCCATGCGGTGCACCACTGGCACCTGCCCGTGCCCACGGCCGTGGCCTGGGTGGCCTGGATGCAGGCGGGCGGCCTGGCCGGGCGGCTGCTGTGGGGCCGGGTGGCCCTGCGGCCGGGCGTGGCCTTGCGGCGCCTGCTGGGCGCGCTGGGCTGCACCATGGGCGCCGCCGGCCTGCTGCTGTTCCTGTGGCCGGGCGTGCCTGGGCCCGGAGTGCTGGCCCTGTTGCTGGGATTGCTGGGGCTGAGCGCGAGCGGCTGGAACGGCGTGCTGCTGGCCGAGGTGGCGGGCACGGCCGGGCCTGCGCGCGCGGGGGCCGTCACCGGTGCGGTGCTGCTCTTCGGCTATGCGGCGCTGGCGCTGGCGCCGCTGGGTTTCGCGGCCCTGGGCGCCCGGATGGGAACCGGCGCCGCGTACTCCGTGTTGCTGGCCCTGGCCGGGCTGCTCGGGGCGGGGCTGCTGGCCCGCCGGCCCTAGCGACCTGTTCCCGCCCCGGGAGCGGCCACGGCGCCTTCAGGCGGCCCGGCGCCCGCCGCGCCCCGCGAGCGATACGGCCTGCAGCGACAGGCGGTCGATTTCCGCCGTGATGCCCGAAAGCACGTTGGCCACGACGGCGAACTCGCGGCCGTGCGCGGCGGCACGGGCGGCCATGACCTGGGCGTTGAAGCTCACCACCTTGGCCTCGCGGGCGACGGTCTGGATGGAGGCGACGATGCCCGACAGCTCGCCCATCATGGCCTCGGACTGCCGCCGCTGGATCTGGTCGAAGACCGTGGTGGCGGCATTCAGGGCCTCGAGTACGCCATCGGTGGCGGCCACCAGCGGCGCCAGGGCATCCGCCGCGCGGGCGCTGCTCTGGTCGGCCAGGTCCAGCGTGGCGCGGGCCTGGCGGGCAAACGCATCGATGGTGGCGCCGACGCCGCGGGGGCCGTGGTACATGGCATCCACCTCGCGTGCCGAGGCGGCATCCAGGTGGCGCGGCGTTTGCACGAGGCGGGCCTGGCTGGTCTCGAAGGTCTGGAGGGTCTGGCGCGCCGCCCGGGCCTGGGCGGCGTCACCCTGCACGGCCAGGATGGTCTGCAGGACGATGCGCTGCGACAGCATGCGCTGGCGCGCGGCGAGGTTCACGAGGGAGATGTCCGCCTCCCCGCTGCCGGCCGGGCCCGGGGTGGAAGGCTTTGGGGAGTGCGCTGCGGGGATCGGGAGGGCGGCCATGGAAACCTCTTCGGGTGAAAACTCTCGCGCAGGCCGCCGGCGCCTTCAGCCGGCGTGCCGCAGCGGTGGCGGCGCCACCGACAGGGGCTGGCCCAGGCCGTTGCCGGCCGCGGCGGCCACGCCGGCAGTCACGTCGCCCACCACGATGACCGAGGGGCTGCCGAGCTGTTCGCGCTCGATGGTGGCGTGCAGCTCGCCCAGCGTGGTGAGCGCGTGGCGCTGGCAGGGCAGGCTCACGTGCTGGATGATGACCACGGGGGTGCAGGCCGGCAGGCCGGTGAGCAGTTCTTCCTGGATGTGCGCGGCGCTGCTCACGCCCATGTAGATCACCAGCGTCAGGCGCGCGGCGCGGGCCGTGGCGGCGAGCTGGCGCCAGTCGATGCCGCTGTCGCCGGGCTTGGCGTGGCCGGTGACGAAGACCACGCCGTGGGCGTGCTCGCGGTGCGTGAGCGGCGTGCCGAGCAGCGTCATGCCCGCGAGGCCGGCCGTGATGCCGTTGACCACGGTGACCTCGATGCCGGCCGCGCGCAGGTGCTCGACCTCTTCGCCGCCGCGTCCGAAGATGAACGGATCGCCGCCCTTGAGCCGCACCACGTTCTCGCCTTCGTTCACGGCCATGACCATGAGCTTCTCGATGAAGGCCTGCGGCGTGCTCTTGCAGCCGCCGCGCTTGCCGACATGCACCACCCGCGCGCCGGGCGCGGCGAGGGCGACGATCTCGTCGCTGACGAGGTCGTCCACCAGCAGCACGGTGGCCGCCTGGATGGCCTTGAGGGCCTTGAGGGTGAGCAGTTCGGGATCGCCCGGCCCCGCGCCGACGAGCGTGCAGGTGCCGCGCGGCGCGGCGCCATAGGGGCGGGCCGGCGGAGTGGGGCCAGTCTGCGAGGGAGGGGCGGAACGGTTCATGGGGCTGTCTCCGTGGGGTTCTGGCGGGCAAGACGCAAGATGTGTTCCACCTGCCGGGAGAGCGGGGCGGGCACGGGCAGTTCGCCCGCGAGCACCTGCTGCGTGTAGCGTGCGGTGGTGTCCACGTCGATGTCCGCGGGCAGGCCGGGCACCTCGGCCGCGGTGCCGGGCTGCTGCTCATCCCACACATGGTGCGCGCCGCGCACGAAGGCGTCGTAACGGGGCGTGCGGCGCGGGTCTGCGGCGACCTCGCCCTCCAGGCCGCGCGAGAGCAGCACGTCCATGCCGCGCGCGGCGAAAGTGGCGTGCAGCATGTCCAGGTATTCGGGGTGGGTGTAGGCGGTGACGAGCAGCGACGGGCCGCGCACCGGGTTCATGAGCTTGACCACGCTGTGCCCCGGGTTGCGCAGGCCGACGACCTCGCGCACTGCCAGCAGCCGCGCGAGCCCCGGGCAGAGCAGGCCCGTGCGGACGTGCGCGACGCTGCCGGGCGCGACCGCCTCGGGCGATTCCATGGGCGCGACGCCCAGGGCCTGCAGCACGTCGCTGGCGAGCACGCGGCGGGCCTCGGTGCGCATGCCGTGCAGCAGCACGGGCAGGCCCTCGCGGGCGAGCAGCAGGGCGAGCAGCGGCGTGAGCACGGGCAGCCGGCGCGCGCCGTTGTAGCTGGGCAGCACGACGGTGGGCACATCGCCTGCGGGAACGGGCGCGAGGCGGGCGTGGGTGGCGTCGAGGAAGCCGCACATCTCGTCGGCGGTTTCGCCCTTGATGCGCATGGCGATGCAGAAGGCGCCCACTTCATAGTCGGTGACCTGTCCGTCGAGCACCTGCCCGAAGAGATCGGCGGCCTGTTCGCGGCCAATGGCACGGGCGCCGCGCGCGCCGCGGCCGAGGTCCTTGAGATAGTGGCTGATGCTGCCCATGGAAGCGGAAATTGGTGTGCGTGGAGCGGATGTCGCGGGGACGCGCATTCTCCCGTAATTCAGAGAACTTCCGGTTATATGGAGGACTCCGCGGCCGGCAGGGCCGCGCTGTCGCGCACCATGCGGCGGAGTTCCGGCAGGCAGGAGCCGCACTGCGTGCCGCAGCCCAGCGCCGCCTGCAGCTGGCCCAGCCGCTCGGCATCGCCGCCGTGGCATTGGCCGAGCTGCGCCGCGATCGCCCTATCGCTCACGTTCATGCAGCTGCACACGGGGCGGCTGCGCGGCGGGGCAGGCGTGGCGCCGTCCGGGGCCTGCAGGCCGGGCGACAGCAGCCGGCGGCCATAGCCCTGCGCGGGTCGCTCTTCCTGCAGCAGGCCGCGCAGCCAGGCTTCCGCGCTGGTGTCTCCGGCCAGCAGCAGGGCGCCCAGCCGCAGTTCGTTGCCATCGGCGCTGCCGGTGCCGCGCTCCATGCCGGGCCCGCCGGACGCAGGTGCTGCCTCGAGCCGCAGGGCCCGCCGCTGGCCGCGCCGGGCGTCGGCATAGCGGAGCGTGTCGGCGCCGCCCAGGCCGAGCAGGGCCTCGATGCGTGCCAGCAGGGCATCGGGTGCGGGAGCGGTGCCGGCCGCCCGCAGGAGCACCCCGTGGCGCTCGCGTGCGGGCTCCGAAAGGGGGGCGTTGTTGCCGAACGGCACGCAGACCGCGAAGGGGAAGCCTGCCAGCAGGCCGGCAAGCTGCGCACGCACGGCCAGGGCCTCGTCCGCCGGCAGCCAGGCCATGCCGTAGAGCCGCCAGGGCAGGGTGGCCCGCTCGATGTGGACGGCCGCATGCTTGAGCTCGGGCTGTTTCGATGCCGGGCAGAAGGCCGGCGAGGTGACGGCGTTCACGCCCAGGGCGGGAGGCGGCGCATCCGTGCCGCCTGCGGTGCCGTCCTGCGGGCCCGCGTGGCCGCAGAGCATTTCGCCGCCCCAGTGCATGGCGATGAAGGCCTGCGAGAGACCCACGTCGGTGGTGGCCTGCACGGGCACGATGACCGCGCCCCGCCGGCTTTCCACCCGCACCAGCTCGCCTTCGGCGAGCCGGCGGCGCTCCATGTCCTGCGGATGCAGCTGCACGCAGGGTTCGGGCGTGTGGCCGAAGAGGCGGCCCAGGGTGCCGGTGCGGCTCATGCCGTGCCACTGGTCGCGCAGGCGGCCGGTGGTGAGGCTGAACGGATAGCGGGCGCTGCGCGGCTCGGCGACAGGCTTCCAGGCGGCAGGGGCGAAGCGCGCGCGGCCGTCCGGCGTGGGGAAGACTCCATCTTCATAGAGGCGGGCACGTCCCTGCGTGGCCCCTTCCGGAAACGGCCAGTGCTGCGGCCCCTGCATGTCGATCAGCGCCCACGACAGGCCCGTGATGTCCAGGTCGCGCCCGCGCGTGGTCTCGCGGTGCTCGTTCCAGATCGCCTCGGCGCCGGCCTCGGCGCAGCCGGTGTCGTAGGGGAACAGTCCGGCGCCCTCCGGGTTCAGCCGGGCCTGCAGCCGGCGCGCGAATTCCACCGCGATCGCCCAGTCGTGCCGGGCCTGCCCCGGCGCCGGCACGGCCGGCCGCACCCGCGAAATGCGGCGCTCGCTGTTGGTGACGGTGCCCGTCTTCTCGCCCCAGGTGGTGGCGGGCAGCAGCAGGTCGGCGTAGGCGCAGGTGGCCGTCGTGGAGAAGGCTTCCTGCACCACGACGAATTCCGCGCGCTCCAGGGCACGCCGCACCGTGGCCTGGTCCGGCAGGCTCTGCGCGGGATTGGTGCAGGCGATCCACAGCGCGCGGATCTCCCCGTCGGCGGCGGCCTGGAACATCTCCACCGCCGTCCTGCCCGGCGTGGCGGGCACCTGGGACACGCCCCAGAGCGCGGCCACCTCGGCGCGGTGCGCGGGGTTGGCCAGGTCGCGGTGGGCGGAGAGCAGGTTGGCCAGGCCCCCCACCTCCCGCCCGCCCATGGCGTTGGGCTGGCCGGTGAGCGAGAAGGGGCCCGCGCCGGGCCGGCCGATCTGGCCGCAGGCGAGGTGGAGGTTGACGAGGGCCGCGTTCTTGTCCGTCCCGCTGCTGCTCTGGTTGAGGCCCTGGCAATAGAGGCTCAGCGTCGGGGCGCGGCCCCCGGCGCTGCCGGCGGGCACGTCGGCCCCGCCCAGCGCGAACCAGCGCGCGGCCGTGGCGAGCTGCGCCTCGGTGATGCCGCAGACCTCGGCCACCCGCGCGGGCGTGCAGTCGCGCACGGTGGCCTTGAGCGTCTCGAAGCCCGTGGTGTGCGCCGCGATGTAGTTGGCATCCACCCAGCCCTCCCAGAGCATGAGGTGCAGCATGCCGTGGCAGAGCATGACGTCGGTGCCCGGCAGGATGGGCAGGTGCAGGTCGGCCATCGCCGCCGTCTCGGTGCGGCGCGGGTCGGCCACGATGATCTTCAGGCCCGGGTTCGCGGCCCGCGCGTCCTCGATCCGCCGGAAGAGGATGGGGTGCGCCCAGGCCGTATTGCTGCCGGTGATGAACAGGCACTGCGCCAGCCCCAGGTCGTCATAGCAGGCCGGCGGCGCGTCCGCGCCCAGCGTGGCCTTGTAGCCCGCGACGGCGCTGCTCATGCACAGGCGGGAATTGGTGTCGATGTTGTTGGTGCCGATCAGTCCCTTGGCCAGCTTGTTGAAGACGTAGTAGTCCTCGGTGAGCAACTGGCCCGACACGTAGAACCCCACTGCATCGGGTCCGTGCGCCTGGATGATGTCCGCGAACCTTCCGGCGGCCATGTCCAGCGCGACATCCCAGCCGATGGCGTCTGGCGCCTGGCCGCGGCGGGGGCGGTGCAGCGGCGTGAGCAGGCGGGTCTGCAGGGTGACGGGCTGCGTGGCGGTGAGGTGCAGCGTGGAGCCCTTGGTGCAGAGGCGGCCGAAATTGGCGGGGTGGGTGGGGTCGCCGCGCACGCCGGTGATGCGGCCGTCGGTGGATTCGATGATGACGCCGCAGCCGGTGCCGCAGTAGGGGCAGGTGGAGTGGGTTTCTTTTGTGTGCATGGCGGGGGCTGCTGGTTGGTTTTTTCCCGGGGCCGGGGTGTGCGCCCGGCGGCGCACCTACTTTCTTTTGCTTCGCCAAAAGAAAGTAGGGCGGCAAAGCCTGGTCGAAAAGCTGAAGAACGAAGCCAAGGTCATCTGAAGAATCGAAGGAGAACACGAACATGACCGCACTCGTCATTGCAGAACACGACAACGCTTCGATCAAGCCCGCCACGCTCAACACCGTCACGGCGGCTGCCGCCTGCGGCGGTGACGTACACGTGCTGGTGGCCGGCCAGGGCGCGGATGCAGCCGCCCAGGCGGCCGCGCAGATCGCGGGGGTCTCCAAGGTCATCCTGGCCGACGGCGAGAGCCTCAAGGACGGCCTGGCCGAGAACGTGGCCGCCCAGGTGCTGGCACTCCAGGGCAATGGGGCCGGCAACTACAGCCACATCCTGTTCCCGGCCACGGCCGGCGGCAAGAACGTGGCGCCGCGGGTGGCCGCGAAGCTCGATGTCGCGCAGATCAGCGACATCACCAAGGTGGACGGCCCGGACACCTTCGAGCGCCCGATCTACGCGGGCAACGCGATCGCCACGGTGCAGAGCAGCGACAGCGTGAAGGTGATCACGGTGCGCACCACGGGCTTCGACGCCGCGGCGGCCACGGGTGGCTCGGCGGCGGTGGAGAAGGCCGATGCGGCTGCGGATTCGGGCAAGAGCCAGTTCGTGGGCCGCGAGGTCACGAAGAGCGACCGGCCCGAACTCACGGCGGCCAAGATCATCGTCTCGGGCGGCCGGGCGCTGGGCAGCGCGGAGAAGTTCAACGAGGTGATGACGCCGCTGGCGGACAAGCTGGGCGCGGCGATCGGCGCGAGCCGCGCGGCGGTGGATGCGGGCTACGCGCCGAACGACCTGCAGGTGGGGCAGACGGGCAAGATCGTGGCGCCGCAGCTCTACATCGCGGCGGGGATCTCGGGCGCGATCCAGCACCTGGCGGGCATGAAGGACTCCAAGGTGATCGTGGCGATCAACAAGGATGCCGAGGCGCCGATCTTCAGCGTGGCCGACTACGGGCTGGAGGCGGACCTGTTCACCGCCGTGCCTGAACTCGTGAAGTCCCTCTGACCCCGGCGGCCCCGCCAGCGCCGCAGGCTGCCGGCAGGGCCTCCACGAGGGCATCGCACGCGGTGCCCTTTTTTTTGCCCGGCCCGCGCGGTCCGCGGCCGTTTTCATCGATTCCGGAGACATTCCCATGAGCTACACCGCCCCCGTCAAGGACATGCTGTTCGCCATCGAGCACCTCGCGGGCATCGCGCAGGTCGCCGCGCTGCCGGGCTTCGAGGAGGCCGGCCTGGACACGGCGCAGGCGGTGCTGGAGGAATGCGCGCGCTTCAACGAAGGCGTGGTGGCGCCGCTCAACGTGGCGGGCGATCGCAACCCGTCGTCCTGGAAGGACGGCCAGGTGGCGACCACGCCGGGCTTCAAGGACGCATTCCGCCAGTTCGCGGAAGGCGGCTGGCAGGGCCTGCAGCATCCAGTGGACTTCGGCGGCCAGGGCCTGCCCAAGACCATCGGCGCGGCCTGCGCGGAAATGCTCAACAGCGCCAACATGAGCTTCGCGCTGTGCCCGCTGCTGACCGACGGCGCCATCGAGGCGCTGATCACCGCGGGCAGCGATGCACTCAAGACCACCTACCTGGAAAAGCTGGTGACGGGCGAGTGGACCGGCACCATGAACCTGACCGAGCCGCAGGCCGGCTCGGACCTGGCCCTGGTGCGCACGCGCGCCGAGCCGCAGGGCGATGGCACCTACAAGGTCTTCGGCACGAAAATCTTCATCACCTACGGTGAGCACGACATGGCGGAGAACATCGTGCACCTGGTGCTGGCCCGCGTGGCCGGCGCACCGGAAGGGGTGAAGGGCATCAGCCTGTTCGTGGTGCCGAAATTCCTGGTGAATGCCGATGGATCCCTGGGCGCGCGCAATGACGTGCAGTGCGTCTCCATCGAGCACAAGCTCGGCATCAAGGCCTCGCCCACGGCGGTGCTGCAGTTCGGCGATGCGGGCGGCGCGGTGGGCTACCTTGTCGGCGAGGAGAACCGCGGCCTGGAATACATGTTCATCATGATGAACGCGGCGCGCTACGCCGTGGGCCTGCAGGGCATCGCGGTGGCCGAGCGCGCCTACCAGCAGGCCGTGCAGTATGCGCGCGACCGCGTGCAGAGCCGCCCCGTGGACGGCAGCCTGCCGGGCAGCGCCGCCATCATCCACCACCCCGACGTGCGCCGCATGCTCATGACCATGCGCGCGCTCACCGAAGGATGCCGTGCCATGGCCAGCGTGGCCGCCGCGGCCTACGACGCTGCGCACCACCATCCCGACGCGGCGGTGCGCAGGGAGAACCAGGCGTTCTACGAATTCATGGTGCCGCTCGTGAAGGGCTACAGCACCGAGATGAGCCTGGAAGTGACCAGCCTGGGCGTGCAGGTGCACGGCGGCATGGGCTTCATCGAGGAAACGGGCGCAGCGCAGCACTATCGCGATGCGCGCATTTTGCCCATCTACGAAGGCACCACGGCCATCCAGGCCAACGACCTCGTGGGCCGCAAGACGGCGCGCGACGGCGCAGCCACGGCGCTCGGCGTCGCGGCGCAGGCCCGCAGGACGGCCGACGAACTGCGCACGGCCGGCACGTCCGAAGCCCAGGCCGTGGCACGCCGCCTCGCCGAGGCCTGCGATGCCTTCGAGGAAGTGGCGCGCTTCATCGCAGCCAACGCCAAATCCGACCCGAACGCCGCCTTCGCGGGCAGCGTGCCCTACCTGATGCTGGGCGGCAACCTCGTCGCCGGCTGGCAGCTGGGCCGCGCGCTGCTCAAGGCCCAGGCGCTGCTGGGGGCCGGGCAGGGCGATGCCGCCTTCCTGCAGGCCAAGGTGGCCACGGCGCGCTTCTATGCGGAACACATCCTGGTGCGCACGAAGGCCCAGCGCGACGCCATCGTCGAAGGCGCGGCCAGCGTGACCGCGCTCGCGCCGGAGGCCTTCTGAGCGGCCACTTGCCGCAGCCACCGCCTTCACCGCCCACGACAACATCCGGAGACTTTCCCATGCGCAGCACCCTGCCGCCCGTTTTCCAGAAACTTTCGCTGCCGGTCATCGGCTCGCCGCTCTTCATCATCAGCAACCCGAAGCTGGTGATCGCGCAGTGCCAGGCCGGCATCGTCGGCTCCATGCCGGCGCTCAACGCCCGGCCCGCCGCACTGCTGGACGAATGGCTTGCCGAGATCACCGAAGCCCTCGCGGCCTGGGATCGCGCCCATCCGGATTCGCCCGCGGCGCCGTTCGCGATCAACCAGATCGTGCACAAGAGCAATGACCGGCTGGAGCACGACATGGAGGTGTGCGCCAAGTACAAGGTGCCGATCGTCATCACGTCCCTGGGCGCACGCGAGGACGTGAACCAGGCGGTGCATGGCTGGGGCGGCGTGGTGCTGCACGACATCATCAACAACAAGTTCGCCCACAAGGCCATCGAGAAGGGCGCCGACGGCCTGATCGCCGTGGCGGCCGGCGCGGGCGGCCATGCGGGCATCAAGAGCCCGTTCGCGCTCGTCCAGGAAATCCGACAGTGGTTCGAGGGGCCGCTGGCACTCTCGGGCTCGATCGCATCGGGCGGATCCATCCTGGCCGCGCAGGCCATGGGCGCCGACTTCGCCTATATCGGCTCGGCGTTCATCGCCACGCACGAGGCGCGCGCGCAGGAGGCCTACAAGCAGGCGATCGTCGACGGCAACTCCGACGACATCGTCTACAGCAATCTCTTCACGGGCGTGCATGGCAACTACCTCGCGCCCTCCATCCGTGCCGCGGGACTCGATCCTGACCACCTGCCCGAATCGGATCCGAGCAAGATGAACTTCGGCGGCGACGCGAAGAAGGCCTGGAAGGACATCTGGGGCTGCGGGCAGGGCATCGGTGCGATCACCGAGGTGACGGGCGCGGCAGAGCTGGTCGGGCGCCTGCGCCGCGAGTACGCCGAGGCGCGCGAACGCCTGGCGCTCTGAACGGCGGCGGCGCTTTCCGCGCGCCTGGGGTGCAACGGCCGCCCGCGGGCGCCGTGCTGGGGCAAAATACCGCCCCCCGCGGGCCCCGCACAACACCAAGAACCGCTCGTCGCACATCGCGCCGCCCTGCACGGGCGCGCCGCGCTGTGTCCGCCTTCCGCATGCCGTCCTCACCGTCCCGCAACACCCTGATCGATTCGGTCAAGGGCATCGCCTGTGCCACGATCGTGGCGCACCACCTCGCCTTCTACGGGCCCATGTCCGAAGTGGCCCAGCCCCTGATGCCCGGCCTCATCGCCTGGCTCGCCCACCATGGCCGCATGGCCGTGCAGGTCTTCCTGGTGCTGGGTGGTTATCTGGCGGCTGGGCGCCTGGCCGCCGCGGGGGGGCCACGCTGGAGCGGCACCGCGCCGGAGATCGGGCGGCGCTTCGTTCGCCTCGCGGTGCCGTATGCCGTGGCTCTGGTGCTGGCCGCGGCGGCGGTGCGGCCCTGGCTGGACCATCCTTCCGTGCCGGCGGAGCCGAGCCTGCCGCAACTGCTGGCCAACGCGCTGATGCTGCAGGATGTCGTGGGCGAGGAGGCGCTGTCGGCCGGCGTCTGGTATGTGGCGATCGACTTCCAGCTTTTCGTGCTCTCGGCGCTGCTGCTGGCCGCCGCGCGGCGCGGCGCCCGCGTGCTGCCGGTGCGAGCCCGCGGCTGCGCCCAGCCGGCGGCACGGCTGGCCGTGGCCGCGGCCACGGCGCTGTCGCTCTGGGAGCTCAACCGCCATCCGTCACTCGATGCCTGGGCGGTGTATTTCTTCGGTGCCTATGGCCTGGGCATGATGGCGCGCTGGGCCGTGGCTGCACCTCGCGGCAGCCGCGCCGCTGCCGGGTGGCTGGTGCTGATCGGCCTGTGGGGCGCGGTGGCGCTGGCGCTGGATTTCCGGGAGCGCATCGCGGTGGCGTGGTGCACGGCACTCGGGCTGGTGCTGCTGCTGCGCTGGCAGGAGGGCCGCGCGGCGCTGCAGCGAGCCGGGGCGCCGGCTGCGCATCAGGCGCATGCCGCGGGGCACGGCGGATTGGCGCGTCTCGGCCGCATTTCCTATTCGGTATTCCTGGTGCACTTTCCCGTGTGCCTGCTGGTGAATGCCGCCGTCACCGCGGCCTGGCCCGAGTCTGCCGCCCTCAACGCCCTGGGCATGGTGGCCGCGCTCGCGCTCTCCATCGCGGCGGGATGGCTGCTTTATGAGCGGGTGGAACGGCAGGTACCGTCATGGACGGTGGCACTGCGCTGGCAGGCGGGCCTGGTGGGGGCCGGCCTGGTAGTGGCCCTGGCGGCAGGCCACCTGGGCTGAGAAGCCACCGGGAGCCGCCGCCACCGCGCCGCCGCCAGCGGCAGCAGGCGCCATCCGGGCACGGGCCAGCCGGCGTGGCCGGGCTGCCAGGCGCAGGACCCGGTCAGCGGGCCTGGCCTGCGGGCCGGGGCGAGGTGTCGATGAGCGGGCCATCCTCCGGCCCGCCCGGCAAGGGGCTGGCGGCTGCCGGCAGTGCAGGGGTGGACAGCACCGCCACCACCGGCAGGCCGTCTTCCATCGGCACCACGGCCAGCGCCGCACGCTCGCGTGCGCCGCGGCGCCAGTCGATGAACCATGCCATGAACGGCAGCAGCAGCATCGAGCCCGGCACCGCCCAGATCAGCAGGTAGGGGCTGACGGACGAGGCCGAGCGCATCAGGCCGCGCAGGCGCTCACGCTCCTCGGCGCTCCAGCGACCCTGGCGGCGCTGCCGCAGCAGCCACGCCACGGAGCCGCGCATGGTGGCCAGCTCCTGGCGGAAGCGGCCCTGCTCGCGCCGGTTGCCCGCCAGGAAGGCGCAGAACCATTCGGGCGTCCAGTCGCCGCGCAGCCAGCGACGGGTGGCAGCGCAGCCGGTCTCTGCCACCGGGCGCATGCGGGCCGATCCGGATGCCGACGCCGGCATGCCGTCCTGCGGCAATCCGGACGACGGGAGGGCCTCCGGCAGGGGCGCCGGAACCTGGGGGTCCACTGCGGATGCGGCAGAAGGCGGGTTCATGACAGGAGGGTGGACTGGTGATGCGGGGCAGGGAGCACCGGGATATCCAGCACTGTGCCATGGCGTGAAATCTCTTGCTGCGCACAGTGTATACGATTGCTGTATATTCATACAGTTTTCGGCGTATCTGGAGCTGCCCGTGACCGAAGTCCACATCCCCCTGCAGAGCATCAAGGGCCGCGGCACGGCCGCACGCACGCCGCACCGCTTCATGCGCGATGCCCGCGCCTCGTTCGACGATGGCTGGGGCGGTCCCGCTGCGCAGGAGGGCGACGACGGCGCGCCGCCTCCGCACGCCACCCAGGTGATCCTGGAAACCGCGCGCAGTGCGATCTGTGCCAATGATTCTCCCGACATCTTCTTCGACCATTCCGTCAATCCCTACCGCGGCTGCGAGCACGGCTGCGTGTATTGCTACGCGCGCCCTACGCACAGCTACCTCAACCTGTCGCCCGGGCTGGATTTCGAGACCCGCATCATCGCCAAGCACAACATCGCCGAGGTGCTGCGCGACGAACTCGCGCGCCCCGGCCACGTGCCGCACCTGCTCAACGTGGGCTCGGCCACCGACTGCTACCAGCCGGTGGAACGCGACCTGGGCCTCACGCGGGCCGTGATCGAGGTGCTGCGCGACGTGCGCCACCCGTTCTCGCTCATCACCAAGTCGAGCGGCGTGGAGCGCGACATCGACCTGCTCGCGCCGCTCGCACGCGACCGCCTTGCCGCCGCCTATGTGACGATCACCACGCTCGACCCCGTGCTGGCGCGTCGGCTGGAACCGCGCGCCGCGGCCCCGCACCGCCGGCTGCGCACCATCCGCACCCTGGTGGAGGCGGGCATTCCGGTGGGCGTGAGCGTGGCCCCGCAGATCCCGTTCGTCACGGAAGACATGGAGCAGGTGCTGGAGGCCGCGCGCGATGCCGGCGCCACCTCGGCCTTCTACACCGCCATCCGCCTGCCGTGGGAGCTGGACGGGCTCATGCGCGAATGGCTGGGCTTGCACTACCCGCAGCGCGCCGAGCGCGTGATGGCCCGCATCCAGGACCTGCACGGCCTGGATGCCGAAGCGCGCGCGGCCGGCCGCACCTATGACAGCCGCTTCGGCTCCCGCATGAAGGGCAAGGGCTTGTGGGCCGACCTGCTGCGCCAGCGGTTCATGGCCGCGTGCCGGCGGCTGGGGCTGAACCGGGAGCGGATCGAGCTGGACATGGCGCAGTACCGGCCGGGGTTGGCGCGGGGGCAGGGGAGCCTGTTCTGAGGGCCGATGAGGCGCCGGTGGCTGCCTGCGGTTCCGTGTCCCAGTGAACGTAAAGGTTCACGGCCAGGGCGAGCGCGGTCGAAAACACCGCGAGGGCGAGCAGGGCCAGCAGGGATGCCCGGCTGGGGGCGATGGCCTGCAGCAGGAACGCCGTCCAGGCCCCTCCATCCCGCGGCAGGTGCAGGCCGCGCCAGCGTGCGATGCCGAGCAGCAGCAGGCCTGCGACGAGGGTACGGGCCGCGATCAGGGTGACGGGCGGAATGGTCTCGAGGCGATATGGCCATACAGCGCGGGACACGCCGTCGCTGTCGGCGCGTCAGTCCCGCTTCTCCTGCAGGCGCAACCGCGTCAGCAGATGGTCCCGGGGCGGCATGGGCTCCGTCAGCCAGCGATCGAGCATGGTGCTGTGATCGGACTCAGGGCTGGCGGCAGTGCGGGCACCGGAGGGCAGTCGAGGGGCGGGTTGTCCTGCCTCCGTGCCTGCATCCGTCGGGTTTCCGGTGTCCTGCAACGATGCCATCGCGTCATGGTACGAAGCCGTACTGGCAAGGGACGGCGGGGTTGCTTCCGGGTGGAGGCTGGCGAGCGACTGGGAGGTTCGCGCGTCCTCGTATTCCGTGGAGGTTGCAAAGGAATGCCAGTCTGTGCGGCTGCTGGCCTCTGATCCGTCCATGGGCGTGCGCGTGCCCGGGGAGTGCGCCGGGGTGGGTGATGCCATCGGCCGCAACCGAGCGTATCCCGAGTGGGGGACCGGGGGTTGGGGATTCTCTTCACGGAGGCGCTGGCGGCGCTCCTCTGCGTCCTCCACCTTCTCCCGCCGCAGCGCTTCCCGGAGCGTCATGCCTCCGGGAGGCGCCAGTTCGTCCGCAGGGCGCTCCCGGATGGTTGCCAGGGATGGAGGGCGCGGCTCCCGCGTGCCGGTGTGCCCTCTCGACCACGGATTCATGGTGTCCGAGCGCCCTGGCCGCGGGCCGGCGTCTTCCACCTCGTGGGTTTCCGCGGAAATCCATCCATCGTCCCGCAGGCCCTTCAGCAGGTTCTCGATGCCTTGGTCGCTGAGGTCCATCGCGGCATCGTCCGGAAAATCGTGGAGGCCTGCTCCAGCATGCGGGCTCGATGCGATGGGCCGGCCCGCATCCCTCGGCATTTCCGGCAAGGCATTGCGCGGCGGCAGGCCCGACGCGGATCCCTGGGCATGGCGGGCCGAGATCGGCACCGATGGCATGGTTTGCCTGCTGCCCCGGTGCGCGGAGGTGCCCGCGCCCGACGTCGATGCTTCCGGTACCGCCCCGGAGGGGACGTGTTTGCGCGACGCCGCGCCGCTGTGGAGCCAGGCAAGGAGTTTGGTCATGGTGGTGGGCCGCGGTTGTGCGTGAAAGTGATTTCCATGCTGCGGCAGACCGGCAGGCGTCTTCGTGCGCCTGCGAAGTGCAGTGCGGCGGGGCGAAGCGCGTTGCCTCCGCAAGGTGCGTGGATCCACGGGGCCGTGGATGCAGGAAGAATCTGCCGCCACCGCCATGAAAACGCAATTCGCTGCGGTTGCCGAGCCGGTTTCGGCCGCGCGGAGCAGGCGGAAATTCCTAAGCTCGATGCCATCCATCCCCGTTTCCAGGAGTTCGACCCATGGCCTTGCGTGATTTCAAAGTGCTCACTTTCGACGTCGTCGGCACCCTCATCGATTTCGAGGGCGGCATGCTGGCCTACCTGCGCGAGGCCGTGCCGGGTTCGCCCGTGCCTGACGAGGCGTTCCTCTCGGCCTACCGCACGGCCAGGAAGAGCAGCGATACCGATGCGTATCCCGATGACCTCGTGCGCTGCTGGCATGCGATCGCACCGCAGCTGGGCCTGCCCGACAGCGACGCGCTCGCGCAGGGCTTTCGCGATTCCGTGCCGCGCTGGCCGGCGTTCCCCGACGCTCCCGAGGCACTGCAGCGCCTGCGCCGGCATTTCAAGCTGGTGACGATGACCAATGCGCAGGCCTGGGCGCTGGCGCATTTCGACCGCACGCTGGGCGCCCCGTTCGACCTGCTGCTGTCCGCCGACGATGCCCTGTGCGAGAAGCCCGATGCGCGCTATTTCGCCTATGCGCGCGGCCGCTACGAGGGCGCCTGGGGTTTCCGGCAGGCGGACAACCTGCACGTGGCGCAGAGCCAGTACCACGACATCGGCATCGCGCGGCGGCTGGGCATCCGCAGTTGCTGGATCGAGCGGCGCCACGGCATGCAGGATTCCGGCGGCACCATCGAGTCCGAACACACCGTGCCGGATTACCACTTCCATACGCTGGCGCGGCTGGCCGACGCGGTGGAGGCGGGGCAATGAGCGTGCAGGACGTCGCCTGGCCCGTCGCCGACCTGTTGCCCGATCTGGTGGCGCTGCGCCGCGACCTGCATGCCCATCCGGAACTGGCCTACCAGGAGCGCCGCACGGCCGGCATCGTGGCGCAGTCGCTGCGGCTGCTGGGCCTGGAAGTGCACGAGGGCATCGGCGGCACCGGGGTGGTGGGCACGCTGCGGATGGGCTCCGGGCCGCGCAGCGTGGGCCTGCGGGCCGACATGGATGCACTGCCGATGGTGGAGCTGGGGCGCTCGCCATACGCGAGCCGCCATGCGGGCGCCCATCACGGCTGCGGGCACGACGGGCACACGAGCATGCTGATCGGCGCGGCGCGCCAACTGGTGCGTGCGGGCGGGCTGGACGGCACGGTGCATTTCATCTTCCAGCCTGCGGAGGAGGGGCAGGGCGGCGCGCGGCGCATGATCGAGGACGGCCTGTTCGAGCGATTTCCATGCGACAGCGTCTATGCGCTGCACAACTGGCCCGATCTGCCACTGGGCTCGGCACGCACGCGGCCCGGCCCCATCATGGCGGCGGCCGACCGCTTCGACATCGCCGTCCGCGGCCGCGGCGGTCACGCGGCGCAGCCGCACCACACGCCCGACGCGATCCTGGCCGCGAGCCAGCTTGTCGCCCAGCTCAACACCATCGTGTCGCGGCGCATCGACCCCGGCGAATCGGCCGTGCTCTCCGTCACGCGCATCGAAGGAGGCCAGAGCCACAACGTGCTGCCCGCCGAGGTGCGTGTCACGGGAACGGTGCGCAGCTTCGATCCCGATGCGCAGGACCGGATCGAGGCTGCGCTGCGTGCCACCTGCCAGGGCATCGCGCTGGCGAGCGGCACCACGGTGGAGGTCCAGTACCTGCGCTATTACCCGGCCACCATCAACACGGCCCCCGAAGCCGCGCTGGCACTGGAGGCTGCGGCCGCCATCGGCCTGCAGGCGGAGGTGGCGCCGCGCGCGGCGTTCACGTCGGAGGATTTCGCGTTCATGCTGCAGCGCAGGCCGGGGGCGTATCTCTGGCTGGGGCAGGGGCGGGCGGATCCGGGGCCGGAGGGGGAGCGGCCTTTGCACCATCCTTGTTATGACTTCAATGATGAGGTGTTGGGGTTGGGGGTGCGGTGGTTTTGCGAGGTGGCTGGGCGGGCGTTGCTGTTGTTGTGATTTTTTTCCCGGGGCCGGGGTGTGCGCCCGGCGGCGCACCTACTTTCTTTTGCTTCGCCAAAAGAAAGTAGGCAAAGAAAAGGCGAGCCCTGGTGTCTGCGTCCCCCTTCGCCCCGGTGGGGCGAAGGGGGCAGCCTGTGGTGCTCGGTCGCGGGGCGGCGCCGTGGAACTCGCTTCGCGCTGGCGCGCTGCGCTCGGACAACCACGGCGAGTCAGATCACGAAGCAGGCGTGTCCTTCGGCACGCCTGCCCGCCCCGCGCCCTGCGCTCCTCGGCGCAGACACGAGGGCGGGGTGCCGCATACGGGCCATTGCTTCGCTCGGCCCTTGGTGCGCGAGTGCTGCGCACCGCGCACCGTTTTTCTTTGGGGCCGAGCAACGCGAAGGCCCGGGTCACCCCTTCTGGATGCGCCTGGGGCGCGCAGGGGGTGGGGTGGCGGGCGTGCCGAAGGACACGCCCGCATCGTGAACTGACTTGCCGTGGTTGTCCGAGCGGAGCGCACGCAGTGCGCGAAGCGAGTTCCACGGCACACCCCACCCCCGAGCACCCCAGGTTGCCCCGTTCGCCCTGCGGGCGAACGGGGTCGCATCCAGCAGGGTCGCCTTTCTTTTGGCTACTTTTCTTTGGCGAAGCAAAGAAAAGTAGCTCGCCCGCCGGGGCGAGACCCGGCCCCCGCCCTTAAAAAGAAAATCACCTCTGATGCGGAAACAACCGCTCGATCGGACAGTGCGTCTTGATGAACGGCGACTTGATGACGATGTAGCTGAAGTACTTCGCAATGCCGATGTTGCGCTGCAGCAGTTCCTCGATCACTTCCTGGTAGTGGTTCACCCCCCGCGTGATGAAGCGCAGCAGGTAGTCGTAGCCGCCGCTCACCAAGTGGCATTCCAGCACCTCGTCCACTTCGCGCAGCGCGGCTTCGAAGCGTGAGAAGTCTTCGCGGCGGTGGTCCGAGAGGGTGACTTCGGTGAACACCGTGAGGGTGTCGCCGAGCTTCTCCAGGCGCAGGTGGGCGCCGTAGCCGGCGATGTAGCCCGCCTGTTCCAGGCGCTTGACGCGGATCAGGCAGGGGCTGGGCGAGAGGCCCACCGCGTCCGCGAGGTCCACGTTGGTCATGCGCCCGTTCTTCTGCAGCTGCGCCAGGATGCGCAGGTCCAGTCGGTCGATCTTGAAGGCTTCGTTCATGGCGGCTTGGCAAGCAGGATGACAGGCAGGCAGTGTGCGCGCTCCGGCCGGGTTCTGCGCGGTTTCTCGTCAGGCCGCGAGGGCTTTCCGTACGTCGGGCCATTCCAGCACCTCGTCGAGCGTCTTGCGCAGGCGCTCGAACAGGAGGGTGAATTCCCCTTCGCTGAAGACCAGGGCAGGAGCGAAGCCGAGGATGTGGTCGCCGAAGGAGCGGAACACCAGGCCGTTGCGGTAGCCGGCGGCGAAGATGCGGTCGGCGAGGCCCAGGGCGGGGTCGAAGCCGCGCTTGCTGGCCTTGTCGCTGACCAGTTCCAGCGCGCCGAGCAGGCCGCGGTGGCGTGCGTCGCCCACCAGGGGGTGGCCACGCAGCATGTCCAGGCCGGCCGCGAAGTGCGCAGCGCCGCGCTGGCCGTTGGCCAGGATGCCGCCTTCCTCGTAGAGCCGCAGCACTTCCAGGGCGACGGCCGCGCTCACGGGGTGGGCGGAGTAGGTGGCGCCGTGCCCGATGGGGGCGCCCCTGGGCGCGCCGTCAGCGATGCCGGCATAGACCTTGTCGCTCAGCAGGGTGGCGCCCATGGGTGCGTAGCCGGCGGTCAGGCCCTTGGCCATGGTCATGATGTCGGGCTCCACGCCTTCGGCATCGCAGGCGAACATGGGACCGGTGCGGCCGAAGCCCGTGATGACCTCGTCCACGACGAAGAGGATGTCCAGTTCGCGGGCGGCTTCGCGCATGGCCTTGAGCCAGCCCGGGGGCGGCACGATCACGCCGCCCGAGCCCTGGATGGGTTCGCAGAAGAAGGCCGCGACGTTGTCCGCGCCCAGTTCGGCCACTTTGGCCCGCAGGTCCGCGACCGAGGCGGCGATGAGCGCCTGCGCATCGGAGCCCGCGGGATGGCGGTAGGGGTTGGGGGAGGGGATGTAGTGCTGCGTGGCCAGGGGCAGGTCGAAGCCCCGGTGGAAGGCCGGCAGCGCCGTGAGGCCGGCGCCGGTGGAGGAAGAGCCGTGGTAGCCGCGTTCCAGCGCGATGAAGTGCTTCTTGGAGGGCCGCCCGGTATTGTTGTAGTACTGCACGATGAAGCGCACCGCGGCGTCCACCGAGTCCGAGCCGCCCAGCGTCAGGTACACGTGGTTGAGCGATCGCGGCGTGATCTGCACCAGCTTCTCGGCGAGGCGGATGGCCGGCTCGCTGCTGAAGTGGAAGTAGCCCGTGGCGTACGGCAGGCGCCGCATCTGTTCGGCCGCCGCCTGCACCACGCTTTCCTGCCCGTAGCCGACGTTTACGCACCACAGCCCGGCGAAGGCGTCCAGCAGTTCATGTCCCCGGGCATCCGTCAGCCACGCACCGCGGCCGGACGACAGTACGGTCGGGCCGCGCTCCTCGTGGGTACGCCACGGCGACACCGGATGGATCAGGTGGGCCCGGTCGATGGCGTCGAGCGAGGCGAGCGAGGAAAGATCGGCGATCTGGTTCATGGCGGGGGCTCCTCCGGAAGCGGAATGGAATGGACAGGGCTGTCGATGTGGTACAGCTTAGGACGGACGGCTTCCACCGTGGTGCTGCTTTCCACCCCCGCTGCAAAGCAGGCTGCGGTTGTGCGTGGCCGAACGGCAGATCGTGCGGCGGGATCCGTGCTCAGTAGCCGCGGCCCCGGTCCACCAGGCCTTCCATGGGCTCGCCGGCCTCGAAGCGGCGCAGGTTGGCGATGGCCGCGGCCGCGGCGGTGCGCGGCTGCGTCATGCTCGCGATGTGCGGTGTGAGGCGCACCCGGGGGTGACGCCAGAAGGCGTGCGCGGCGGGCAGTGGCTCGGGATCGACCACGTCGAGCACGGCCTCGGCGATCTGACCGATGGCGAGCGCGGCCAGCAGGTCGGCCTCCCGCAGTTGCGGTCCGCGGCCCACGTGCACGAGGCTGGCGCCCTGCGGCAGGCGGGCGAACAGCCCGGCGTCGAGGAAGCCGCGCGTGGCATCCGTGAGCGGCAGCAGGCAGACCAGGATGTCGGTGCGCGCGAGGAAGGCGGGCAGCTCGTCCTCGCCCGCGAAGCACTGCACACCGGGTATGGCGTGGCGCGACCGGCTCCAGCCAGCGCAGGCGAACCCGAAGCCCGCGAGCTGCGCGAGCACGGCCTGGCCCAGCGATCCGAGGCCCAGCACGCCCACGCGGCGCTCCGCAGCGGTGCGCACGGACAGCGGCTGCCATTCGGCCATCTGCTGCTGGCGCCGGTATTGCGGCATGTCGCGGTGCAGGTCGAGCACGGCGTGGCAGACGTATTCCACCATGCCGCGCACGATGCCAGGCTCCACCATGCGGACCACGGGCAGCTGCGGTGGCAGCGCGGAAAAGTCGAACTGGTCCACGCCGGCGCCCGAGGAAAACAGCACCTGGAGGTTGGGAAAGCGCGTGGCGATGTCCGGTGGCGGTTCCCAGGCCGCGAGGAAGCGCACCCGCTCCGGATCGCCTACGTCGGGCCAGGTGCGGAACTCGATGTCCGGCGCCTGGGCTGCGAACACCTCGGCCCACTGGCGGCCGCGCACGGGGTCGGATTTGTAGAGAAACACCATCAGCCCACAGCCTGCGTCACGATCGCGAAGAGGTGCGCGCCGCCCTCCGGCGGCAGTTCCAGGGGGGTGCCGCGCACCATGGTGGTGGGCGCGTCCACGCGCAGCAGGCCGATGCTTTCCAGCCATTCGGCGAGGCCGCTCGCCCAGTCGATGTCGATGCGCGTGAAGTGGCCCGCATTCAGGCCCGCCAGGTGGGCGATGAGGGCCTTGGCGCCCTGGGCGTCCGGCGCGACCACGGGACCGATGGCATGGCCGCGGCCGAAGCGGCGCAGCATGGCGAAGCCGCGCGGCGTGGCGTCCTGGTCCACCAGTACGACGCAGGCTTCGGCCGTGGCCGCGAGGTCATCGACGAGTGCGTCGCGCGGCATGCCGCGCGCCTCGGCATCCAGGCGCCGCAGGGCCTCGGCCTCGTTGAGGCCGGCAGGGCGCAGGCGCCAGCCCGGCTCCAGCGCGATCAGCGGCGTGGGCAGGGCCGTGCCCTGGTGCTGGCGGATCTCTCCGGTGCGGATGAAGCCCAGGCGTTCGTAGAGTCCCCGGCCTTCCGCCGTGGCGTGCAGCAGCACGGTGCGATCTTCCATTCCTTCGAGCAGCGCATGCATGAGGCGGTGGCCGATGCGCCGGCCCTGGCAGGCCGGCGTGACGATCACCAGGCCGATGCAGGCATGCCGTTCGCCCCAGAGCCAGCGCTGCGCAGTGGCGATGATCTGCCCGTCGCGCTCGGCCACCAGGCCCTGCGCGTGCGCGAACATCTGCGTCCAGTCGCTGGGGCGGTGCGGCCAGCGCAGTTCCGCCGACAGCGCATGTGCCTGGGTGAGGTCGGCCTCGGTCATGGGGCGGATCAGCACGCCATCGTCGGCGACGGTGCCGGCGGCGAGCGAAGGGGTGGAAAGCATCGGCGAAGTCCTTTGGTGGGCGAAAGAGGGGTGTGGCCCGTGCACAGTGGTCCTATCTTGGACGACATCCGCGTGCCGTGCCATAGCGTGCTAGGGGTTTGCCCGCAACTTGCAAGCTTCGTCTGCGCGGTGGGGTGGTTTTGCAATTCGCTGCGGCGCGGCCCCCGCCAACGGGCACAAATGCCAGGGGTTGTTACCTAGGATCACCCATCACCGCGGCACCCCTTGCAAGCGGTGATTTTTCACGGATCCGACGCACCATGCTCCCTCACGTTGTCTCCCGCACTTCCACGCGTTCGCCCTGCTGCGGGGCCGCACGCGCGTTGCTGCGGCATGGCGCGGACGGGGTGCCATGCTTCAAAAGCGTGCCTGGCGCGCTTGCTGCAGCGCACCAACGGTGCAGTTCCGCACGCAAGCGGTGCGCGCCGCACAGCATGCCGCCGGAGCCCCTGCAAACCGCAATTTTCTCGCGTGCCGCCCCCGCAATTCCCAACGACGGCCGCGAAGCCGCGTGCTTCAATCAGTTCGTAATGAAAACGTCGCACAGGGCGCGCAGGCACCCGGCGGCCCGCCCCGGTCGGTGACCGGCAGAACCCCGAGAGAACCTCAGGAAACCGAGACCATGACTTTCCGTCCCAAGTACATCACCTTCGACTGCTACGGCACGCTCACGCGTTTCCGCATGGGGGAGATGGCCCGCGAGATGTTCGCCGATCGCGTGCCTGCCGATCGCATGGAGCAGTTCGTCGCCGATTTCACGGCCTACCGTTTCGACGAGGTGCTGGGCGACTGGCAGCCTTACGAGCAGGTACTGAAGAACGCGATCCGCCGGCTGTGCAAGAAGTGGAACCTCCAGTATTTCGACCACGAGGCCCAGCGCTACTATGACGCCGTGCCGACCTGGGGTCCGCATGCCGACGTGCCTGCGGGCCTTGCCAAGGTGGCCAGGGAGATTCCGCTCGTGATCCTCTCCAATGCCTCGGACGACCAGATCCACCGCAACGTGGACATGCTGGGCGCGCCGTTCCACCGCGTGTATACCGCGCAGATGGCCCAGGCCTACAAGCCGCGCCTGAAGGCGTTCGAGTTCATGTTCGATTCGCTGGGCTGCAATCCCGAGGACGTGCTGCACGTGTCGTCCAGCCTGCGCTACGACCTGATGTCGGCCGACGACATCGGCATCGTGAACAAGGTGTTCGTGAACCGCGGCCATGGCCCCGGCAATCCGGCCTACCGCTACACCGAGATCCAGGACATCGGCGGCCTGGCCGGCGTCGTCGGTCTCTGATGTTCCGCCCACAATCTTCCGCAGCCCTTCCATGAAGCTCGACTCCTACTGGCTCGATTCGCTGCCGCCCCTGGCGACGCCCGCGCCCGGCCTGCCTGCGCGGGTGGATGTGGCCATCGTGGGCGGGGGCTTCACGGGGCTGTCCGCGGCCCATGCGCTGGCCCGGCAGGGTGCCAGCGTGGCGTTGCTGGAAGCGGGCGCGACCGTGGCGCCGGAGGCGTCGGGCCGCAATGGCGGCCACGTGAACAACGGACTGGCCGTGGACTATGCGGACGTGGCCGCACGCGTAGGCGTGGAACAGGCACGCGCCTGGTACCACGCCTACGATGCCGCAGTGGACACGGTGGCGCGGCTGGTGCGCGAGGAGGCCATCGATTGCGACTTCCTGCGGCACGGCAAGCTCAAGCTCGCCACCCGGCCGCAGCACCTGGACGCGCTGCGGCGCAGCGCCGAGAGGCTCGTCGCGGACGGCGTGGACACCGATGTCGAAGTGCTCGACGCAGCCCGCGTCGCCGGGGAGGTGCAGAGCGACCGCTTCGTCGGCGGCCTGCTCTACAAGCGCAGCGGCCAGATGCACATGGGGCGCTTCGCCCTGGGCTTGGCCCGCGCCGCGGTGCGCCATGGCGCGCAGATCCACCTGGGCACCTGCGTGGACCGCCTCGAGCGATTGCAGGGCCAGGCCCACCGCCTGCACACGGCCCGCGGCCCGGTCGATGCGAAGCAGGTGCTGCTGGCCACCGGCGCCTCGCGCCATGGCGGCTACGGCACGTTCGGCTGGCTGCGCCGGCGCATCGTGCCGATCGGCAGCTTCATCGTGGTGACGGAGCCGCTGGGCGCGGAGCGCGCGCAGGCCCTGCTGGCCGGCCGCCGCACCTACGTGACGATTGCCAACATCCACCATTACTTCCGCCTCACGGCCGACCACCGCCTGGTGTTCGGCGGGCGGGCGAAGTTCGCGGTCTCCAGCCCGCAGCAGGATGCGGCCAGCGGCGAGATCCTGCGGCAGGGGCTGGCCGAGACTTTTCCGCAGCTCGGGCAGGTGCGCATCGACCACTGCTGGGGCGGACTCGTGGACATGACTCAGGACCGCCTGCCCCATGCCGGCGAGCGCGACGGCGTCTTCTATTCGATGGGCTACAGCGGGCACGGCACGCAGATGTCCGTCCACATGGGGCAGCGCATGGCAGAGGTGATGGCCGGCAATGCCGCGGCCAACCCATGGCGCGGTCGCGGGTGGCCGGCGATTCCCGGCCACTTCGGGCCGCCCTGGTTCCTGCCGGCCGTGGGGCTCTACTACCGCCTCAAGGACCGGCTCGGCTGATGCCGAAGCCACCGGTCCGCTTTTTTCCACCGTCCCTTCCTTCCCTTTCCCCAGGTCCCACAAGGAGTCCACCATGAGCGACAAAATCCCCGAGTTCGACCGCCTCGTCGGCCCCGCAGAGAGCCAGCGCGTGATGCAGTCGCTGGCACGCGGAGCATCGCGTCGCGATGTGCTGGCCATGTTCCTCGCGGGGGGCATGCAGGCGTCCCTGGCGGGCGGCCTGGCCACCATGGCCGCCAGTGCGCACGCGCAGACACCGCGGCGGGGAGGGCGCATCCGCGTGGCGGGTGCCACCGCGGCCGCCACCGACACGCTGGATCCGGCCAAGCAATCCAACCAGACCGACTATTCGCGTGGCAACATGCTCTACAACGGGCTGTTCTCGCTGGACGGCAGCCTCACGCCCCAGCCGGCCCTGGCCGAGTCGTACTCCACGGCCGACGCGAAGACCTGGGTGTTCAAGCTGCGCAAGGGCGTGGTCTTCCACGATGGCAAGGCCCTGGCGCCCGAAGACGTGGTTTTCTCGCTCATGCGCCACAAGGATCCGGCCACGGCCTCCAAGGCCAAGGCGCTGTCCGACCAGATCGACAGTGTGAAGGCCTCCGGCCCTGGCGAGGTGACGGTGGTGCTGTCGCAGCCCAATGCCGACCTGCCCGTGATCCTGGGCACCTTCCACTTCCACATCGTCAAGGACGGCACCACGGATTTCAACGCCGGCATCGGCACAGGCCCGTACAAGCTCAAGGAGTTCAAGCCGGGCGTGCGCTCCCTGGTGGTGCGCAACGACGCCTACTGGAAGCCCGGCAAGCCCTACCTGGACGAGATCGAGTTCGTCGGCATCGGCGACGAGACGGCGCGCGTGAACGCGCTGCTGTCCGGCGGCATGGACCTCGTCGCCTCGGTGAACCCCCGGGCCGTGGCCCGCGTCAAGGGCACGCCAGGCTACGCGATCTTCACCACGCAGTCGGGACAGTACTCCGACCTCATCCTGCGCAAGGACATGGGCCCGGGCGCGAATCCGGACTTCGTCCTGGCGATGAAGCACCTGTTCGATCGCGAGCAGATGAAGAAGACCATCGCGCTCGACTACGCGGTGCTGGGCAACGACCAGCCCGTCGATCCGACCAACCGCTTCTACTTCGCGGGCCTGCCGCAGCGCACCTTCGACCTGGACAAGGCCAAGTTCCACCTGCAGAAGTCGGGCGTGACGGGCAAGATCCCGATGGTCACCTCGCCCGCTGCGATGTATTCCACCGAGATCGCGCTGTTGCTGCAGCAGTCGGGCCAGCGCATCGGCCTGGACCTGGATGTCAAGCGCATGCCGGCCGACGGCTACTGGTCCAACCACTGGCTCACCAATCCCGTGGGCTTCGGCAACGTGAACCCGCGCCCCAGCGCGGACACGCTGCTCACGCAGTTCTTCAAGTCCGACGCGGCATGGAACGAGTCGCGCTGGAAGAGCCCGCAGTTCGACCAGTTGCTCGTGGCCGCGCGCGCCGAGACCGACCAGGCCAAGCGCAAGCAGATGTATGCCGACATGCAGACCATGATCCACCAGGACGCAGGCATCGGCATTCCGCTGTTCCTCGCCAGCATCGACGGCCACAGCTCCAGGCTCAAGGGCCTGTCGCCGATCCCGCTGGGCGGCCTGATGGGTTACGCATTCGCGGAGCATGTGTGGCTGGACGCTTGAAGCACCCCCCTGAGCGGCTGCGCCGCTTCCCCCTGCTCTCGCCATGCTGTGCACGGCGGGCAGGGGGACGACGCCAGTGGCCGGGCGAAGCCCGTTCCACGGCGTCTGCCGGCGTGGCCTGCTCCGCGGCCTGCCGACGGGTGACGCTGCGCCGTTTTCCTGGGTGAAGGCGGCACGCAGCGCCATGGACAACTGATACGGACCCCTCATGAACCGTGTGATTCTCAAGCTCCTGGGGCAGCGCGTGCTGCTCGCGCTGCTGTCGCTGCTCGCGGTGTCGGCCGTCGTGTTCGCCATCACGGCCGTGCTGCCCGGCGATGCCGCGCAGGAGCAGCTCGGCCAGGATGCCACGCCCGAGGCATTGGCCGCGCTGCGGTCGCAGATGGGACTGGACGTGCCTGCGCCCCTGCGCTACGTGCGCTGGCTGGGCGGGGCGGTCCGGGGCGACCTGGGCATGTCTGCCACCACGCAGATGCCGGTGGGCGAACTGATCGCGAGCCGGCTGCCCAATTCGCTGCTGCTCGCGGCGGTGACGGCGCTGTTCTCGGTGCCCATCGCGCTGGCGCTCGGCATTGCCTGCGCGGTGTGGAGGGGCTCGTGGTTCGACCGGGTGGTTTCCACCGGGGCGGTGGCTGTGGTGTCCGTGCCGGAGTTCCTGGTCGCCACCCTCGCGGTGCTGGTGTTCGCGGTGCAGCTGCGCTGGCTGCCTGCCCTGTCCTATGTGAACGACATTGAATCCGTGGGCCAGATGCTGCGCGCCTTCGCGATGCCGGTGCTCAGCCTGTGCTGCGTGATCGTGGCGCAGATGATGCGCATGACCCGCGCGGCCGTCAGCGACCAGCTGCAGGCCCCCTACATCGAAATGGTCCGGCTCAAGGGCGCCTCGCCGCTGCGCACCGTGATGGCGCATGCGCTGCCCAATGCGGTGGGGCCCATCGCCAATGCGGTGGCGCTGTCGCTGTCGTACCTGCTGGGCGGCGTGATCATCATCGAGACCATCTTCAATTACCCGGGCATCGCCAAGCTCATGGTCGATGGCGTGACGCAGCGCGACATGCCGCTGGTACAGGCCTGCGCCATGATCTTCTGCGCGGGCTACCTGATCCTCGTCACGCTGGCCGACCTGTGCGGCATCGTCGCCAACCCGCGCCTGCGCCACCGCTGAGATGGCGCATTCCGACCAAGGAGCTCCACTGATGGATACCGTTTCTCCTCCGTCCGGTGCGCCCGCGGCGCCCGCGGCCCGGCGCGGCGGCCTGCACCGCGCGCTGCACTGGCTCGCCGGCCTCGGCCCGCTGGGGTTGCTGGCACTGGCCGTGCTGCTGTTCTGGATGCTGGCCGCGCTGGTCGGCCCCTGGTTGCTGGGCGCCACGCCCACCGCTTCCGGCGGCGGCATGGACGTGTTCGCGCCCATCGGCGCGGCGCACTGGCTGGGCACGGACTACCTCGGCCGCGACATGCTGGCACGCGTCGTGAACGGCGCACGCTACACCGTCGGCGTGGCGCTGCTGGCCACGCTGCTGGCCAGCGGCACCGGCACCGTGCTTGCGCTGCTCGCCGCGGCCGTGGGGGGCAAGCTAGACGCGGTGCTGAGCCGCGTGCTGGATACGCTCACGGCCATCCCGAGCAAGATGTTCGCGCTCATCATGGTCGCCGGCTTCGGCTCGTCGGTGGCCATGCTGGTGGCCACGGCCGCCATCATCTACGTGCCGGGTGCCTACCGCATCGCGCGCTCGCTGGCGGTGAACATCAATGCGCTCGACTATGTGGTGGTGGCCCGCACGCGCGGGGAGGGCACGCTCTACGTGATGCTGCGCGAGATCCTGCCCAACATCCTGGGCCCCATGCTCGCCGACCTGGGGCTGCGCTTTGTCTACGTGGTGCTGCTGCTCGCCAGCCTGAGCTTCCTCGGCCTGGGCATACAGCCGCCCGAGGCGGACTGGGGATCGCTGGTGCGCGAGAACATCGGCGCGCTGCCCGAGGGAGGCGCCGCCGTGATCGCCCCTGCCATAGCCATCGCGAGCCTGACCATCGCCGTCAATCTCGTCATCGACAACCTGCCGGGCCGCGCCGCCCGCGAACGAGGAGCCCGCTGATGGGAGCATCCGTCACCGTGCAGGACCTGCACATCACCGCGGGCACCCAGACGCTGGTGGACCGCGTCAGCTTCTCGATCGCGCCGGGCGAGGTGCTGGCGCTGATCGGCGAATCCGGCTCTGGCAAGACGACCACCGCGCTGGCCCTCATGGGCCATGCACGCGAGGGCTGCAGCATCTCCGGCGGCAGCGTGCGCATCGGCGACGTGGATGTGCTGGGGCTCTCCACGGCCGGCCAGCGCGCGCTGCGGGGCCGCACCGTGGCCTACATCGCGCAGAGCGCCGCCGCCTCGTTCAACCCGTCGCGCACCCTCATGGACCAGGTGGTGGAGCCCGCGCGCATCCACGGGACCCTGCCGCGCGCCGAGGCCGAGGCGAAGGCCGTGCAGCTCTTCCGCGAACTGGCGCTGCCCGATCCCGACACCATCGGCAGCCGCTATCCGCACCAGGTGTCCGGCGGCCAGCTGCAGCGCATCATGGCCGCGATGGCGCTCATCACCGATCCGGACCTGGTCATCCTCGACGAGCCCACCACGGCGCTCGACGTGACCACGCAGATCGAGGTGCTGCGCGCCTTCCGGCGCGTGGTGCGGGAGCGCCGCGCCACGGCCGTGTATGTCAGCCACGACCTGGCCGTGGTGGCGCAGATGGCCGACCACATCCTGGTGCTGCGCGGCGGGCAGATGCAGGAACTCAATTCCACCCCGCGCATCCTGGAGGCGCCGGAACATCCCTACACCCGCAGCCTGCTGGCGGCGGCGCGGCCCGCGGCGCGAGAGGGCGGTGCGGGCGAGGAGGGCGCCGTGCTGCTGGACGTGCGCCACCTGTCGGCCGGCTACGGCCCGAAGGACGCGCAGGGCCGGCCGGCCGCGCTGATCCTGGACGACGTGAGCCTCACCGTGCGCCGGGGCCAGGCCATCGGCGTGATCGGCGAATCCGGCTCGGGCAAGACCACGCTCGCGCGGGCCATCGCGGGCCTGATCCCCGCGCATGCCGGCTCCGTGGTGTTCAACGGGCGCGAGCTCAAGCCCACGCTCGCGCAGCGCGAGCGCGAGGAGCTGCGCCGCATCCAGATCGTGTTCCAGATGGCCGATACGGCGCTGAACCCGTCGCACACCATCGGCCGCATCCTGGCGCGCCCGCTCGAGTTCTACAAGGGCCTGCGCGGGCCGGCGCTGCAGCAGCGCATCCGCCAGCTGCTGGATCTCGTCAGGCTGCCGCACGCCGTGGCGGATCGCCTGCCGGGAGGCCTTTCGGGCGGGCAGAAGCAGCGCGTCAACCTCGCCCGCGCGCTCGCGGCCGATCCAGACCTCATCCTCTGCGATGAAGTTACCTCCGCGCTCGATACCGTGGTGGGCGCCGCGGTGCTCGACCTCATGGCAGAACTGCGCCGGGAGCTGGGCGTGTCCTATCTCTTCATCAGCCACGACCTGCACACGGTGCGCGCGGTGTGCGACGAGATCGTCGTCATGCAGCACGGCCGCAAGCTGGACCAGGTGGCGCGCGCGGATTTCGACCGCGGACCCCACCATCCGTATTACGAACTGCTCGCGCGCTCCGTGCCCGAACTGCGGCAGGGCTGGCTCGAGGAGCAGGACAGGGCGGCCCCGGGCCATTCCCCTGCGGCGCAGGCCGCATAACCCGACGAACCGAGGAAGACCATGGACACCATTTTCCGCATCGCGGTGCTGCCCGGAGACGGCATCGGCAAGGAAGTCATGCCCGAGGGGCTGCGGGCGATCCAGGCGGCGGCCGGGCGTTTCGGCTTCGCGCTGGAGCTGCACACCTTCGAGTGGGCCAGCTGCGACTACTACCTCGCGCACGGGCAGATGATGCCCGATGACTGGAAGGAGCAGCTCAAGGGCATGGACGCGCTCTTCTTCGGCGCCGTGGGCTGGCCGGCCACCGTGCCGGACCATGTCTCGCTGTGGGGCTCGCTGCTGAAGTTCCGCCGCGAGTTCGACCAGTACATCAACCTGCGGCCCGTGCGCCTGTTCGAGGGCGTGCCGTGCCCGCTGGCGGGCCGCAAGCCCGGGGACATCGACTACTACGTGGTGCGCGAGAACACCGAGGGCGAATACACCTCGCTGGGCGGGATCATGTACGAGGGCACGGACCGCGAGATCGTGATCCAGGAGTCGGTGTATTCGCGCAAGGGCGCCGAGCGGCTGCTGAAGTTCGCGTTCGACCTCGCGCAGGGCCGCCCGAAGAAGCACGTGACGCTGGCCACCAAGAGCAACGGCATCGCCATCAGCATGCCCTGGTGGGACCAGAGGGCCGACGAGGTGGCCAAGGGCTACCCGGAGATCACGCTGGACAAGCAGCACATCGACATCCTGACGGCGCGCTTCGTGCTGCAGCCAGGGCGCTTCGACGTGGTGGCGGCGACGAACCTGTTCGGAGACATCCTGTCGGACCTGGGCCCGGCGACCACCGGCACGATCGGGCTGGCACCGTCGGCCAACCTGAACCCGGAGCGCACGTTCCCGAGCCTGTTCGAGCCGGTGCACGGCTCGGCGCCGGACATCTATGGCAAAAACATCGCCAACCCGATCGCGATGGTCTGGTCTGGGGCGCTGATGCTGGACTTCCTGACGCAGGGCCAGGGCGCGGGGCGGCAGGCGCACGATGCGATCGTGGCGGCGATCGAAGAAGTGATCAAGAGCGGGCCGAAGACGCCGG
>NZ_JMKU01000028.1 GCF_000687165.1 Paracidovorax oryzae ATCC 19882
AACATGCGGAACCAGGAGGCGCTCACCGACGCCAGCACCCGCAACATGGCCAAGCAGGCCCTGCTCAACTTCCAGAAGGAAATGGCGGAAATGAACGCCAAGACCATCGGTGCCTTCGGGAAGGGCCTGTCCGGCCTCTCACCCAGTTGATGGATATGGGCTTCCGAGCAGACCTGGCCACCGATCAAGGAAAAAAGCATATGCCGTATGCCGTCTTCCTGGCCGTGGCCATGCTCTCCTGCGCGGCCTACGCGGTTCTGGTGCATTCCGGCGCCGAAGCGGCCACGCAGCCCGCGCAGCACGAGCTGCCGGCCACCTCAAGAACCCATTCCCGCACTCCGGACGCACCCCAAAAAACATCCAGGGAGACCGCTCCATGACCCCCGAACTCTCTCGCCGAGAAGTGGTCGCCGGCCTGATTCATCTGGTGACGAAAGCCATCGAGCTCGAACTCACCGACGACGCCGCCGAAATTCTCCAGGGTGCACGCATCCTGCGCCCGCGTATCGTCGAGCTGGACCTGCTGGAAGGCTGGATCTGCATCCAGCGCGGCCAGGTGGACGAGTGCATCCGCCTCACGCGCAACGTGGAAGGCAGCCCCACCCATTGGGGCATGGCCAAGGCGCTGATGGCGCGCTGCCAGCGTTTCATGCGGGATCCCGCCTGGCGCGCCAATGCCGAAGAGGTGCTGGCAGGCTGCACGGACCCCACGGCCCTGTACCTGGTGCAGCAACTGTTCGCACAGACCCGCGATGCCGATGGCCAGGATGCCGGCCAGGAAGCCGCCCCCCGGGAGGCCGGCGAGACGCCGGATCCGCAGTCCGCCCTCCGCCCGCGCAAGTTCGCGCCCGTGGATCCGCTCACCAACCCCTTCGTATTCCAGCTGCGCGCCTGAGCCCCGCGCGCAGTGCTCCCCTCTCCCTACAGGACAACGCCATGAACGCCCTCCAGCTGCCCGTATCCCCCGCGCCGGCCATCGAATCCGGCGCCGCCCAGCCCAGCCACCTGAGCGCGCTGGCGGAGAAGTTCGCACGCCTGATGGAAGGCAAGCCCCAGTCCACCCTGTCCGAAATGGCTCCGGACTCCACCCTGGGCAACGCGCTGCTGCAGCAGGACGAGTCCATGCGCAAGACGCTGCAGGATATGCACGCACTGGCCCACGCACAGAAAGACAACTCGATGAACGACATCGACATGACGTCCCGCCAGATCGAGCTGATGTACCGGGTGTCCGGCATGCAGTTCCAGTTCCATGCCATGGTCTATCTGGCCCAGAGCGGCAAGAGCGGCCTGCAGACGCTGATGCGCAACCAGTGAGCGGAGGCCACCATGACGCATGACACGCCTTATCCGGCACCGGGCTTCTCGCCGCTGCGCCGGTGGCTCGCTCCCCTCATCCTGCTGCTGGCGCTGGTCGGCTGCAAGGACGACCTCTACACCAAGCAGACCGAGGCAGACGCCAACGACATGGTGGCGGCGCTGCTCGAAAGCGGCATCGACGCGGGCAAGGCGAGCTCCGACGCCGGCAAGACCTGGAACGTGCAGGTGGAAAAGAGCGACGTGGTGCGCTCGCTCGCCGTGCTGCGCTCCTACGGGCTGCCACGCGAGCGCCATGCCACCCTGGGCGAGATGTTCAAGAAGGAAGGCCTGATCTCCACGCCGACGGAGGAGCGGGTGCGCTTCATCTATGGCGTCGCCCAGCAGCTGGAGGCCACGCTGTCGCAGATCGACGGCGTGGTCACCGCGCGGGTGCAGATCGTGCTGCCCAACAACGACCCGCTCGCCTCCACCGTCAAGCCCGCGAGCGCCTCGGTGTTCATCAAGTACCGCGAGAGCGCGAACATCGCCGGACTGACGGCGGGCATCAAGAACATGGTGGCGCGCAGCGTCGAAGGCCTGACGTACGAGAACGTCACGGTCACGCTCGTGCCGGGCATGCCCATCGGCCCCGCGCCGGAGAAAGAGGCCTCGCGCGCCGGCCTCTGGGCCGCGCTGGCCGCCGCCGTGCTGCTGGTGCTGGGCGGCGCGGCGGGATGGGTCGCCTGGAAGCGGCCGGCCTGGCTGCCTGCCGGCCTGCGCCGCAAGCCGGAAGCCGCCGGCGGCGAACTCGCCGCGGACGCATCCGCCCCATCCCCCGCATCCGCGGCCCCCCTGCCGTCGGCCCCCGCCATGGCCAAGGGACTTGCGGGATGAGCCGCGCACGCGATCTCGCCCGCCTGGCCTGCGAACTGCAGGCCCGCATCGACGCGCTGCCCGACCATGTCGATCCCAGCTGGCTGCAGCCCACGGACGCCGTGGGCCCCGCCGCGGCACGCGGCGATGCGCTGCCCCCGCAGGTGCAGGGCGCCCTGTCCAAGGACTGGTTCGTCCGCCGCTGCGGCCCCCTGCCGTCGCTGGAGCGGCTGGAGGACGGCGGCGCACGCCTCGCACTGCTGGACCGGACATCGCTGCTGGCACGCCTGTGCGCGCTGGCGCTGCTGGGCCGGCCCGGCGTTCTGCGCTGCTGCGTGCAGCGCAGCGCGCGCACGGCGCTGCAGGAGGCCCTGGGCCCCGCCTTCGCTCCGCTGCGCGCGCGCGACGGCGGCGCGGCCGTGTCTTCCGAAGTGGCCGGCTGGCCACCGCTCGCATGGTCCTGGGTGGGCTACCGCGAACTGGTGCGCGCCGGTGCCTGGCCGGACCGCGCGCTGCGGCGCATGGTGCGGCTGGCCCTGCCTGCATCGCGCTCCAGCGCCCCCCGCCCCCACCTGGTGCCCCGTGCATCGGCCGCGGCGCGGGAGCGCCTGCAGGCGCTGGAAACCCTTTTCGGGGAGGGCCGCGCATGCTGATCTGGTCTTCTCCCGCAGGCGCCGGCCTGCACTCGCCGACCGGCATTCTCCGGGCCGCCGAATTCGAAACCGCCACCACGGCCGTGGCCGTGCTGGAAGGTGCACGCACCGAAGGCGACCACCTCCTCGCACAGGCAAGACAGGAGGCCGCCGGCCTGCTGAAGGCCGCGGCCAGGCAGGCGCAGGCGCTGCGCGACCAGGCCGCGGCCGATGCCGCAGCGCTGGTCGATCAGGCCCGTGCCGATGCCCGGCTCCTCGCGGAGCAGGCCGTGGCCGACGCCTCCGAGGACGCCGCCCGCCGCTGGCACGCGGAGTTCGCCGCGCTGCAGGCATCGCACGATGCCGCCATGGCGGGCATGGAAAAGCGCCTGGCGGCCGTCGTCGCGATGGCGGTGGAACGCATGGTGCTGGCAGAGCCGAGGCAGGCCCTGCTGCAACGCGCGATCCTGACCCTGCGCGACACCCTGGGCGACGCACGCACCGCGCGCCTGCGCGTCCATCCGGACGATGCAGAAGCGGCACGCGCCGCGCTCTCGGCCATCGGCAGCGACCCCGACGCCCCGCGCGTCCAGGTGGAAGCCGATGCCGACCTCCCGCCCGGCAGCAGCATTTTCGATGCCGACATCGGCCGCCTGGACACCAGCCTGCAGGTGCAGTTGGCCGGCCTGCGCGGCGCGCTGGAGCGCGCCGTCCGCGTGGCCGCCGAGGAGCCGGTCACCGTGGCCTATGCGAGCCGGCTGGGCGAGGATGATGGCCAGGACGACGACCGCCTGCCCCGGGAGGATGACGATGCATGACATGAACGGAACCGCGCGGATCGCCCGCTGGATGGAGCGCGAGATCGCCGCCGCCCCGCTGGTGCGCCGCAGCGGCAAGGTGGCCGAGGTGATCGGCACGCTCATGCGCGTGAACGGCCTGGATGCCAAGCTGGGCGAGCTGTGCCATGTGCTGGACGAGCGCGGCGAACTGCTGCAGGCGGCCGAGGTGGTGGGCTTCGCGAACGGGCAGAGCATTCTCTCGCCCTTCGGCTCCATCCTCGGCGTGCGCGGCGGATCGCCCGTGGTGGGCCTGGGCGAAGTGCTCTCGGTGCCCGTCGGCCCGCGGCTGCTGGGCCGCGTGATCGACAGCCTGGGCCAGCCCATCGATGGCAAGGGACCGCTGGACTGCAGCGAAACGCGGCCCGTGTTCGCACTGCCGCCCACGCCCATGGAACGCGAAATGATCGAGCACCCCCTGCCCACGGGGGTGAAGGCCATCGACGGCCTCATCACCCTGGGCGAGGGACAGCGCATGGGCATCTTCGCACCCGCCGGCGTGGGCAAGAGTACGCTGATGGGCATGCTCGCGCGCGGCACGCAGTGCGACGTCAGCGTGATCGCGCTCATCGGCGAGCGGGGCCGCGAAGTGCGCGAATTCGTCGAGTTCATCCTCGGCGAGGAAGGCATGGCGCGCTCGGTGGTGGTCTGCGCCACCTCGGACCGCTCCTCCAGCGAGCGTGCCAAGGCGGCCCACGTGGCCACGGCCGTGGCGGAGTACTACCGCGACCAGGGCCTGAAGGTGCTGCTGATGATGGATTCGCTCACCCGCTTCGCGCGGGCACAGCGCGAGATCGGCCTGGCCGCGGGTGAACCGCCGGCGCGCCGGGGCTTTCCGCCTTCCGTGTTCGCCGAGATCCCGCGGCTGCTGGAGCGCGCCGGCATGGGCGCGCGCGGCTCCATCACGGCGCTCTACACCGTGCTCTACGAGGATGAAAGCGGCAACGACCCGATCTCGGAGGAAGTGCGAGGCATCCTCGACGGGCACATGATCCTCTCGCGCAAGATCGCCGCGCGCAACCAGTACCCGGCCATCGACGTGCTGGGCAGCCTCTCGCGCGTGATGTCGCAGATCGTGCCGCGGGAACACCAGCAGGCCGGCGGGCGCTTCCGCCAGCTCATGGCCAAATACGAGGAGATCGAACCGCTGGTGCAGATGGGGGAATACAAGCCCGGCAACGACCCGCTGGCCGACGAGGCCATGGAGAAGCACGAGGAGATCCGCGCCTTCCTCAACCAGTCCACGTCCGACCTCTGGGACTTCGGACGCTCCGTCGATACGCTCTCGGACATCTCGGGCTGACACGCCCTGCACGCCCGCGCGGCGGTCGCAGGCGCCCGGTTCCGGGGCACGGCACCCGCGTCCCCGCAGCCGGGCGTGCCAGTCCGCGAGGAGCGGAAGAATCACCCCAAGGGAAACAGTTCAGGCGAAGGGAAGGTGGCCAGCGCCTGCGCCCCGGGCCGAAGCAGGAACTCGACCACCTCGTCGGTGCGTTCGAGCATCAACGCACGCAGCGCGGACTCCTCCAGGGCCAGCCGCAGTGCCTTCCAGTTGGCGCGCAATGGCGCCGTCCGCAGGGCGCGGCCCCTGCCGCCCAGGAATTCCACCACCTGGCGCAGGCGGCCATGGGGCATGGCGTCCAGTTCGCAGAACTGGAAGCGCTCCAGCAACTGGCGGGCGGGAGAACCCGCCGCGCCATCGCCGGGCATGGGCGGGGATGCGCCGGCCAGGGGATCTCTGTCGGGTATGGGCACGGGCCCCGATGCCAGGGTCCGCGCCCCCCGCAGCGGCAGCCGTGCCCCGGCGGCAGGCACCGCGGTGGTGCGAAGCCGCCGGCCCCATCCACCGCGGGAGCGGAGCGGGGAGACGTCCGTCGTGGCTGGCGTCATGCGATAGCCTGGCGCAAGGATCAGACGTTCTCCGCACCCTGGGGCACGGTGCGGCGGTCTTCCGCGGCACGCACGGCACCGTCGGCCTGCCAGGTGGAGCCGATGCTCTTGTAGTTGACGCCAGCCCAGATCCCCTGCGCACCGTTGGTCAGCAAGGCACTGGTCGCCGGGGGCATGTCCTTGGTGAGGAAGCCCACCAGGTCCCCGACCGAGTTGGAGCTGTCGATGATCGCGACGCGTGCGGCGACATGGTCTTTCAGGCGACCGTAGTCGTCGGGCAGGATGCGGGGGGCCAGCTGCTGCTTCGCGCCCGCCTGGCGCGCCTCCTGCTCGGTCACGGAGAACCAGTCCGAGGCCTCCAGCACGGTGTTGATGGCGGCCTTCACGCCGATCATCTTGGCCGTGGCGCCGATGGCGCCCTGCAGGGACACTCCCTCCACCGGCACGCCGCGCAGCACGTCGCGCACGTTCGCCGCCGTCACGCCGGCCGGCAGGCCCAGGGGCGGCAATGCTCCCCAGGCATAGGCGGCCGCCAGGTTGGCCCCCCCATAGAACAGCCCGGCGCCAGTCAGGTGGCTGCCGCTCACCCCGTTGGTCGGCTTGTCAATCTTGATCATGGAGAACTTGGACTGGATGCCGTCCCGCATCAGCGAATAGGCGATCACCTTGGCCTCGCTCGCGATGCTGGATGCCGCGAAGGAGTTGTCGCCGTGCGCCGTGCCGTACGCCGCGAAGCCCACGTTCACCATGACCGAGGCCATCTGCAGCGAAACGACGCGGTCCGAGTGTTGCTGCTGCTCCTTGCGCAGCTGGTTTTTTTCCTCAGGCGTCTTGTTCGCCCACTGCTCGGGGCTCAGCGCATGGAAACCACGCGCCGCCTCGTCGGGATTGCGCTTCTCGCGCACCTGGCGCAGCGCCTGCAGCGACATGTTGACCACGCCCATGCCGATCTCGATGCCCAGCAGCGCACCGGCAGGCGCCTGGCGCAAGCCTGCGATCAGCGCTTCCGCGGCCACTTCGCGCACCGCGGTGGTCACTCCCACGGCGATGCCCTGGTGCGTCAGATGGCCGATGGCCACCTTGGGAATGCGGAAGGCCTGGCTGCCCATGTTCCACGCCGCAGAGACCCCGCTGCGGGCCAGGGAGACAGGGGCCATCGCCGTGCGTCCCAACGCCTCACCGCCGCTCTGCACGGCCTGCCGGGCGGCTGTCGCCCGATGGCGCAGCGCTGTGGTCGCCATCTGCCGCCAGCTTTGCTGTGCCGGCACGGCAGCGCCGTCTTCGTTGCCGGCGGGCGGGGACGGCTGCCGTTCGCCCACGGCTGTGCGGAAGGACTCACGGGCGGCGTCGGAGCCGTCCGCTGCAGGGCGCGCCAGCGAGCCGGAAGGACTGAATTCGATATAGGGCAACTCGTCCTGCAAGGCGTCGGAGTAATGCGTTACCTCCGTCCGGAAGGAAGGATGGCTGGATCCGAGATCGCTGCGGTCCCGCAGGGGCACCATTTCCCGCTGGGGCGACATGTCCATCGCCATGCGCGGTGGGCGCTGGGGGAGCGGCGCGTCCGCGCGGGCACGTCCGCTGTCGCTGCGCACCGGCGGTCCTCCCTCGTTGTTGAAGCGCTGGCTGCCGCGGGCCGACGGGGTCTGCGAGGTGGAGGCACCGGCCTGCGAACCGGAGCCCTGTTCGCCGGCAGCGGGGGTGATGGAAGACCTTTGGGTCGAAGAAAGGGGCGTCATGGCGTCACTCCTGGCGTTCGCCAGCGCCTTGCGCCGGCTGGGAAGGGGAAGGGGGAAGGAAAGAAGAAGCCCCGGAAGGGCTGGGGGCCCGGAAGCCCTGGGCGATCGCGCCCATCTGGCGCACGCCGTTGGCGAGTGCCTGTGCATCGGTCGAAGGCCAGCGGCCCACGAGCACGGGGCCGGCCAGGCTCCGGGCGAACACGACGCCGGCCTTGACGAACAGGTGCATGTTGGCGAGCAGCGCGGCCTGCGCGCGATCGGGATCGGCCAGGTAGTCGGGGCCCAGGTCCACCGACAGCAGCAGCGTTTCCTCTCTGGCATCGGGCGTCACGGCCACGGTGTGCCGTTCCAGCTCGAAGCGGCCGGTGCGCGCGGCCTCCTGCGCCTGACCGGCGCCGGCGCCCAGCACCAGCGCGGCATCGCACACCAGGGCCTGCAGGGCCGGCGAGGCCTCGAATTCCTGCACCGGGGCAGGCGACTGTTTCGACAGGTCGAGCGGGGCGTTCATGCGGCCTCCTTGCCCGTCTGGGCAGCCTGCGCCAGCGCCCGGGCCCCGGTGGACACGGCCTCGCACAGCGACAGCATGCCGTCAAAATGGGCCGCCAGCATGCGGGCGTCGGCCATGCCGGGCTCCAGGGGCATCAGCAGCACCGCGGCGCCGCTGTCGTCCAGGCTGAAAGCCCACGGGGCCAGCAGGATCGCCTGCCCGTTCGCCACCAGCAGGGCCTCGCTCCAGCGGGCCTCCGAGACGCCCTCGGGGCGGGGCAGCAGCGCGGAGGCCAACCAGCGCCCGTCATCGCGCTCCTGCAGGGATGCGATCGCCAGCAGGACGTCGTTGACCATCACCATGCCCTGCTCGGCGAAGGCGCGCACGGAGCCGTCGTCCGCCCCCATGTGCTGCAGGGCGGCCGCCAGGCAGGCGCGGCGCGCAGGGGACAGGGGTATACGGGGCGGCACATGCGCCTGCGCGGATTCGGTTGTCTTCGTTGTCATACTCCTCCAGATTTCTAAAAGGTCCGCCATGTCCGGGTGACCGTCGGATCAGCGCGATGTCCGCGCCGCCGCAGACCAAGCCGCCAGGCGGATCGACTGCTTGGATCCATCCTAGGAAGGTGCCGGCATGCCCGCGCGTGGCGGGCGAAGCCGCATGCGGCACCGCGAAGCCTCCCCTGGCCCTCTCCTGGCCATTCACCGGATCGCCGCCCTCCCTCGCCAGGCCGGCGTTCTCTTCGTGTCCGCAGGCACCTCCGCGCCGCGGCCCCGCCTACCCTGGGCGCTTTCGAATCCGCCTTCGCACGACGACACACCATGAACGCCTTCTGCCATGCCCCTGCCGGCCCGGACGCCGGCCCCGAGGAACACACCGTCCGCGACGTCCAAGGCCTGCTCGCGCTGTGCCGGGAGGACATGCAGGGCCTGCGCGGGCTCACCCTGCGCGGCGACTTCTGCGACGACGACCTGCGCCTGCTGCCCGCCACGCTCCAGTCCCTGGAACTGTCCGACTGCACCGGGTTGACGGCCCGCGGCCTGTCGTGGCTGCTCGCCCTGCCGCTGGCCTCCCTGACCCTGCGGCGCATGGCCCTGCGGCCCGAGGCCGCGCACGCGCTGGCACGCCACAGCCGCCTGGCGAACCTGGAACTGGCCCATGTGCCGCTGGATGCGGAAGGAGCGCGTGCCCTGGCGGGCGCGGGCTCGCTCGCCACGCTGCGGCTGGACCATTGCGGACTCACGCCGGAAGGGCTCGCGGCCATGTCGTCCCTGCCGCGGCTTTCGCGCCTGCAGGCCCGCGGCAACGGACTGGGCCCCGAAGCGGCGACCGCGCTGCTCGGCCTGCGCAGCCTGGCGGAACTGGACCTGGACGGCAACCGCCTGGGGGCCGAAGGCGCCGCCGTGATCGCACGCATGCAGGGCCTGCGGACCCTCTCGCTGAACCACAACGCGCTGGGCGACGACGGCGCATTGGCCCTGGCGGCACTGCCCGGCCTGCAGACGCTGTCGGCCCAGGCCAACCAGATCGGTGCGCAGGGAGCCGCCGCCCTGGCACGCGGTGCCGCGCTGCGCGCACTGGACCTGCACCGCAACCGCCTGGGCGATGCCGGCGTGCGCGCCCTGGCCAAGGGCACCCGGTGGCAGCAGCTCGACCTCGCACGCAATGGCATCGGCGCAGAAGGGGCCGCTGCCCTGGCCCGATTGCCCGCGCTCGCCGCCCTGGTCATCACCCACAACCCGCTGGGCGATGCCGGCGCCGGCGCCCTGGCGGCTTCGGATTCGCTGCGCTTCCTCGATGCGGGAGACTGCCGCATCGGCGATGCCGGCGCGTCGGCGCTCTCGCGCTGCCCCCATCTGGCCTCGCTGGTGCTCAACAACAGTTCGGCCGAGGGTGTGCGCATCGGGGAACGCGGCGCACTCGCCCTCGCCGCCAGCCCGTCCCTGGAGGAAATCGATCTGGAAGGCCATGCCGTGGGATCGACCGGGGCCCGCGCATTCGCCGCCAACCCGCGGCTGCGCCGGCTCGGCCTGGCACGCAACCAGGTCGGCAACGCGGGCGCCCACGCACTCGCCGGCAGCGCCAGCCTGGCCAGCCTGGACCTGTGGGACAACCGCGTCACGGACAAGGCCCTCCACAGCCCCTGCGCCCCGTGGCTGCGCCGCCGCGGCTCTGCGCCGCGCTGGGTGAGCCGCGCGGCCGGCTGACCGCCGGGGGCGCAGGGCGCCCCTGCCCCGAGAAACACAAAAAGGCCCCGGCATGTCGCTCGCGCGCATGGCCGGGGCCTTGCCCGGGTCCACCGGCGGCGGCCTGCGCCGCACGCCGGCAGCCGCCGTCAGCCGGTATAGCGCTTGGTTCCGCGGTGCTGTGCGCCCTCGACCTGCGCAGCCTGGGGTGCGATCACGTCATGGGGCGTGTTCACCACCGTGTTGCCTGCCAGGTGGATCTTCGCCTGCGCGGCATCAGTACGCACCACGGCCTCCTTGCCGTTCTTGAACGACGAACGGGTCACCGAGATATCGATCGGAAAGTCCTTTCCGCCATTGGTCCGCACGGCCTTGCCGAAGGTGTCCGCCGTGAAGTTGTCCAGCTTGAAGGAACCGCCTGCATTGAGCTGGAAGATCTTGTCGCTGGCATTGAAGGCGGAACTGTTGGTGACCTCCACATGCCCCGGCCCCTTCATCGTGAAGGCATCCTCCCCGACATCGGCCCACTTGATGCGGTCGAGCTTCGCATCCCCCATCGCATGGATGCCATCCGCCCCGGACAACTCCAGGTTGGCGATGGCTGACCCCGACTCCATGCGGATCAGCGGCTTCTGGCCCTCGGACTGGCCGCCGTCGCCCAGGGCCGGTCCGGCCTTGATCCGTGCGCCGTTGAAATCCACCTGCACCCCGGCCGGGATCACGCGGGTGGTGTTGTAGATGCCCACGCCGTCCGCACCCACCGCATCGGGCTTGAGCGCCTCCTGCAGCTGCTTGGCCTGCGCGCTGCTCAGGGGCCTGGAGGGATCCGTGGAGCGGATCACCGGAGCGCCGCCCTGGCCGGAAGGCTCCGCCACGCCGTGCGGGCCGTCCACGCCTTTGCTTCCAGCACCACCGCCTGCACCGGCGCAGGTACCGGTAACTGCGCCGGTATGACCGGGGCTGGCACCGCCGCCGCATGCGGGTGCACCTGCGCCCGGACCGCCACCCGAGCCACAGCCCTGGCCTGCCGGTCCACCGCCATCGGGCCTGCCGCCGGACAGCATCGTGACCAGTTGCGTCAGCAGCGCCAGGATCTGCTGGAGCGAATTCCTGCCGCCCTGGCCTTGCAGCAGCTTGTCCACGCCGCTCGTATCGCCCTGCATGAAGGCGCCCAACAGTTGCTTGACGAGCTCTGCCATGGCCTCGGCGCCACCGCCGCCGGCGGCATGGCTGCAACCCGCCGCGCCACCACCCGCTGCCTGCAGGCCCAGGCCCAGGAGCTGCACGAACTGCTCCAGCACCTTCAGGAGGACATCGGAGCCGGAGCCGCCGCGGTGGCCCAGCAGCTTGGCGAGCGCCTGGGGATTGCCGAGCAGCATCGCCAGGATCAGCTGACGCACGAGATCGCTCAGGTCATCGTCGTCATCCCCGTTGCCGCGGCCCACGCAGCCGGAGCCGCTGGCCGCGCCGTTGCCCGAGATCGCATCGAGGTTCTTGAGAAAGTCCTTCGCGAAGGACTGGAAGCTCCCGTTTTCCGCGCCGTCGTCCAGCCGGTCGAGGGTGCGGACATCGGTGCCCAGGGCGCGTGCCAGCTTGTTCGCGAACGCGTTCGCCCGCACGGCCGCCAGCGATTTCTCCAGCGCCTTGCCCAGGTTCTTGAGCAGTTCGGCGAAACGCTGCAGCACTCCTTCAGGGCCGTTGCACTGCCCCTGCGCGGAGCGCGTCCCGCTGGCACCGCAATAGCCACCGACGCCATGGCTGCTGCCCTGGGCGGCACCCTGCAGTGCGTGGAGCACCTGCTCCAGCACCTGCAGCGCGAGCTGATCGAGCACCGGCTCCGCACTGCCGGCCGGCGTGGCCACCGGCGTCTCGGTGATCTGCAGTGACGTGGATTGGGAATATGTCTGAACAGAGACGGACATGGATGTGGGTTCCTGTGAATGGTTGGAAGAGAAACGGATCCCTGCGGGACAGGGCCTCGCTGCGGGCGTGGCAGCTGCGCGCCCTCCCTCGGCAGCCTGCAGGCGGGCATTCCGGCGGAATGTGGAAAGGAGACCGGCGCGGGCCGAGTTCAGAAGGCCATGCCGCGGCCGGTCCGGGGCCGGCCGGCAGCCGCCGCCGCCGCCGGCGCGGCATGTTCCCCGGCGGGCCGGGGCACCGCCCGCGGCGACGGACCGCCCGTGGGCAGTCCGCCGTACTGCAGGTCAGCGGGACGCTGCATGCTGCTCCTGCTGGGGAGCGGGAGCGGGAGCCGGAGGCTGCGTGGCTTCGGGCTGCTGCACCTTGACCGGCTCCGGCTGCGACACCGGGGGCGGGGGCGGGGTCTTGGCCCGGGGATCGGAATCACGCTGCGTGCCATCTCGGGTCTCCGACTCGGTCGAGGCGGGCTGGGGTGCCGGGGTGCTCGACGGCTGGGGCGCCGGGGCCGGTGCGGGAGTCGGCGCAGCCTGGCCGCCCTGCGGTGCCTGGCCGCCCTGCGGTGCCTGGCCGCCCTGTGCGCCGCCTGGAGCCGGCGATCCACCGCCGCTGCCGCCACCCTGGCCGGCGCCATCGCTGCCGGGCTTCTTGCCGGTCAGCGCCTCGATCAGCTTCATCAGCATCTCGAGGATCTGCTTGAGCTGCTCCTGGCCTTTCTCGCCCTTGAGCATGTTGTCCACGCCGCTGGTATTGCCCTTCGCGAAATCGTCGAGCAGTTGCTTGATCTGGTCCTCGGGGCTGCCGGCACCGTCGGCGCCCTGGGCGCCACCGCCCGAGCCGCCCGCACCCTGCGCGCCGCCAGCCTCCGGCGAGCCGCCGCCAGCGGGAGCACCGCCACCGGCACCTTGCGCGCCGCCGGCACCACCCTGGGCGCCACCTGCCCCGCCCTGCGCACCGCCGGCACCGCCAGCGCCCTGGGGAGCACCGGCACCACCGCCGTTGCCGCCGCCCTGGCTGCCGTTGTTGCCCTTCAGGGCCATTTCCAGCAACTGGATGAACTGCTTGAGCACTTCCATCAGCTTGTCGAGCGAGGCGTCGCCCTTGCCGTCCGCACCGCCCTTGTCGCCGGCACCGTCCTTGCCCGACACGTTGTCCGCGCCCTTGGAATCGCCCTTGAGCAGGCGTTCGATCAGCTGCTTGACCAGATCGCCGATGCTGCCATTGGAGCCGTCCGAGCCATCCGCGCCGCCGGCGCCGCCAGCGCCTTCGGCTCCGCCGGTTCCACCGGCACCGCCCGCCCCATCCGCGCCGCCGGCATTGCCCGCGCCGCTGGCACCGCCGCCCGAGCCACCGCCCACGCTGCCGCTGCCGTCGGCGCCGCCTGCACCACCTGCACCGCCGCCCTGGGAAAGCGCGTCCAGGTTCTTCATGAAGTCCTTGGCGAAGTCGTTGAAGCTGCCGTTTTCCTTGCCGTCATCGAGCTTGTCCAGCGTCTTGGCGTCCGTGCCCAGCGCGTTGGCCAGCTTCTGCGCGAAATCGTTGGCCTTCTGGTCGTTGAGCGACTTGTCCAGTGCTTCGCCCAGGCCCTTGAACAGTTCGGCAAAGCGCTGCAGCGCACCTTCCGGGCCCGAACCTCCCTGGTTGCCGCCGGCACCGCCGGGACCGGACGCGGAATCGGCACCACCGGGTGCCTTGCCGCCGTCCTTGTTGCCGAGCTTGTCCTGCAGCGCCTTGAGCACCTGCTCGATGATCAGCATCATGATCTGCTGCAGCGGATTGTCTCCGCCGCTGCTGCCGGATGCCGCAGACGAATCGCTGGAAAGGCCCAGCGAGGAGGTTTGCATCTGCGTCTGGAGAGAAATGGCCATGGATGAACTCCTGTGAAGTGAATCAGAAAAGCAGCGGCCGCCTTGCGGCGGACGCCGTTGCCGCAGTCCTGGGAAGCAACCGCTCCCCGGACCACCGCCGAGCGATGGCCGGCATGCACGGCCGGCCACCCCGAAGGCGGCCGGCGGCAGGCATGCCGGGCAACACGTCCCGACCTCCCGCTCCTGGCTGCGCACTTTCCGCCGCGGGCACGCAGCGCGCCGACACTCCGAACCAGGAAGGAGCGACGGCGCGCTGCGTGCACGGAAGCAGAAACCCGCACGGCAGGCATCAGGAGATCGCATTGGCACGTTAAGAGCCGCCCCCCGCAGTCCACGGGCGCCACGCGAAGACGGCGCAGCGGATGCGAACCGTCTGCGGCAACAGGCATGGCTGCAGCGGATGCCCGGAGCGAACGGAGCAGGCGCAAAGGGGCACGCGGCACGCGCCCTTCATGCAGGGCGGGCCCACGGCGACAAGCGCCGGGCGCCCCACGGGGCGTGCCGGCGCACGAATGGAGTGAAGACTGCGGAGCGGGGCTATCTGCCTGCAGCGGCGCTCGCGCTCGCGGCAGGGGCCGGCGCCGGCGCGGGCACTGGTGGCGAAGCCATGCCTGCGGGGCCGGGATCCGCCGGGTCACGCGGGGCGAAGACGCGCTCCAGCCGCTGCGCCACGGGCCGCAGGGTGAGCTGCTCGCGCACCTGGTGGAAGAAGACACCCACCAGCAGCACCAGCAGGAGCATGGTGGCCGCGCCCTTGATGGGCTGCGCCAGGCTGCCCGGCTCGAGCTTCTCGGCCGCCTTGCTGAGAAGCCCCATGCCCAGGTCGATCAGCATCAGCGTCATGAGCACCGGCCCCGCGATCTTGAGCACGGTCTGCGCGTAGCCGGCAACCTCGTCGGGAAAGAAGCGTTCCGCCAGCACCGGCCAGCTGGGCATCATCCCCGTGAGCGGCCACCAGTCGTAGCTGTCGAACAGCAGCCCCACGAACACCATCATGCCGCCCAGCATGTAGAAGCCCACGATCGCCAGCTGCATGAGCAGGTTGCCCACCGGCGTGCTCTGCTGCCCGCTGAGCGGGTTGGTCTGCTGGATGTTGTTGTAGCCCGCCTGGTTGTCGATCAGCATGCCGATGCCTTCGGCCGCCCAGAACACCACCGAGACGGCGAATCCGATCAGCATGCCGATCAGCGCCTCCTTCACCACCAGGGCGATGAAGACCAGCGGGCCGGTGGACTCGAGCAGCCCCGAGGGCTGCCCCCACGCCACGAAAGCCCCCAGCAGCAGCACCGTCCCGTTGCGCACGCGCCCCAGCAGCAACTGGTCATTGGTCGCAGGCAGCACCAGCATGGCCGCGTAGAAGCGTGCGCAGCAAAGCGCGAGCAATCCCAGCATGCCGTGCAGGTCCCCGCCCAGCCGGACCAGCGCATGCCCATTCTGCAAATACTCTTCCATCGCGTCAGGCCTCCACCGCCCTCGATGCCCCGGATCGCGCGCCGGTGCGCCGCCCCTGCCGCGCAGTGGCCAGCATGCGGGCCACCGCGGTTTCCTCGGCCTCCTCGTCCTGCGCGTCTTCCTGCGCGCGCTCGGCGGCCGCAAGGGCCTGCTCCAGGCGCTCGCGCGTGGCTTCCAGCTGCCGCTGCGCACGGCGCACGGCCGCGTCGCGCAGCCGGACCTGCTCGCGGGCAGCCTCCACGCGCCCCCGGGCCTGCGCCGTATGGCGCTCGGCCTCCGCGCTCTGGCCCTGCGCCTCGGACACCAGCATCTGCAGGGTGATCGCATCGTTGGCCACGAAGCAACTGCCCGTCGACGTGGCCGACGCCAGCCGCTCGCGGCGCGCACGCTCCGCATCGCGCGCATGCGACTCCTCGGCCTGCGCCTGTGCCAGTCCCTCCTCTTCGCCTTTCAGCGACTGGATGCTTTCCTGCAGGGCCGCTTCGGCCTGCTCCGTGCGGCGTGCCTTGAGGCGCACCAGCGTGCGCAGGCCCTTGATCGTGCTCACGAGTTCTCCATCGGCCGATCCACCCCGGCCTGCTGGCCAGCAGCCTGGGGCATGGCGGCCCGCGCGGCGGCGGACGCCCCGAAGCCGTCCACCGGAATGCGAAACCCCGGGACGCACGCGCCCGCGCCCGGCCATCGCTTCGCGCCGGGCGGCACCGCTTCGCCCGGCACGGGGCACCGCAGCCACCCGGGCCCTAGATTGGCGCATGCCGCGCATTCCGCGCCGGATCGATGGCCCACCATGTCGGAAAAAACCGAAGAGCCCACAGCCAAGAAACTCAAGGACGCCCGCAAGAAGGGCCAGACCACCAAGAGCCAGGACCTGGTGGCCGGTGCCGTCCTGGGAGCGGCCCTGCTCGTCCTCACGGGTGCGGGGCCCCTGCTCTACGACCGCGTGCGCCGCATCGTCACCACGGCGCTGGAGCAGGGCGTGCGCGTGCACGGCACGCAGGAGCTGCTCGCGCTGCTGTCCTCCATGGCGCTCGACGGCATGGCGGTGGCCTTCGGGATGGTCATCGTCTCCGTGCTGGTGGCCGTGCTGGCCCTGCTGCCGCAGGTCGGCTTCATGATCACCTTCGAGCCCCTCACGCCCAAGTTCGACAGCCTGAACCCCGCCGAAGGGCTCAAGAAGATGTTCAACGCGCGGTCGCTCGTCGAATTCGCCAAGTCCGTCCTCAAGGCGGTCGTCTTCGGCGCCGTGCTGTGGCACATCGTGACCGGGCTGGTGCCCCTGCTCGTGGCCTCGGTCTATCTCACACCCGAGGCCAGCGGAAAGATCGCCTGGAGCGCGCTGCTGAAGCTCTTTTCGTTCGCATTCCTCGTCTTCCTGGTCATCGCCCCCCTGGACTTCGGCCTGCAACACTGGCTCTTCGTCCGGGACCAGCGCATGAGCAAGGACGACGTGAAGCGCGAGAACAAGGACAGCGAAGGCGATCCGCACCTCAAGGGCCACCTCAAATCGCTGCGCGAGGAAATGGCGACATCGCCGCCGCAGGAACGGGTGCCGGGCGCCACGGTGGTCGTGACCAATCCAACCCACTACGCCGTGGCGCTGCGCTACGAAGCCGGCGCGACCCCATTGCCCATCGTCGTGGCCAAGGGGATGGACGAACAGGCGGCCGTCATCCGCGGACTGGCCGCGCTGCACCACATCCCGCTCATCGCCAATCCGCCGCTGGCGCGTGCCCTGCACAAGCTGCCGCTGGACCAGCCCATTCCCGAGGAACTGTTCGAGGCCGTCTCCGTCGTGCTGCGCTGGGTGGCGGAACTCGACCGGCTCGGCGGCGGCAGCCCGCGCTGACGCCCTGCTTTCCATCCCGTGCCCCGCTCCCCGAGGACCCTTCCATGGCCAAACGATTCGACTCCACCCTGGTCAACGACCTGACGATGGCCGGCTTTCTCGTCGGCGTGATCGCGCTGATGATCCTGCCGCTGCCCACGCTGCTGATCGACTCGCTGCTCGCGATCAACCTCAGCATCAGCGTGCTGCTGCTGATGACCACCCTGTTCATACCGGACGCGGTCTCGCTCTCCACCTTCCCTTCGCTGCTGCTGTTCACCACGCTGTTCCGGCTGTCGCTGAACATCGCCTCGACCAAGGCCATCCTGCTGCACGCCGACGCGGGCCACCTGATCGAGAGCTTCGGCCAGCTCGTGGTGGGCGGCAACCTCGTGGTGGGGATCGTGGTGTTCCTGGTGATCACCATCGTGCAGTTCATCGTCATCGCCAAGGGCTCGGAGCGCGTCGCCGAAGTCGGCGCGCGCTTCACGCTCGATGCGCTGCCCGGCAAGCAGATGAGCATCGACGCCGACCTGCGCGCCGGCCTGCTCACCGCCGACGAGGCCAAGGCCAAGCGCGCCCGGCTCAGCATGGAGAGCATGCTGCACGGCGGGATGGACGGCGCGATGAAGTTCGTGAAGGGCGACGCCATCGCGGGCCTCATCATCACGCTGGTCAACATCCTCGCGGGCATCGTGGTGGGCATCATGTACCACAGCATGACCGCCGGGGAGGCAGCCAACCGCTTCGCCGTGCTGTCCATCGGCGATGCCATGGTCTCGCAGATTCCCGCGCTCTTCATCTGTATGGCCGCCGGTATCCTGACCACCCGCGTGGCCGACGAGCACCGCAAGAAGCCCACTTCCCTGGGCGAGGACATGACGGAGCAGCTCACGCGCAATACCCGCTCCATGTACCTCGCGGGCGCCCTCACCCTGGGCTTCGCCGCCATTCCGGGCTTTCCCGCCGTTCCGTTCTGCCTGCTGGCGGCGGGTCTGGTGGGCGGCGGCCAGTGGCTGGCGCGCAGCCGCAAGTCTGCCACCCCGGGCAGCGCCAAGACCCACTCCAAGCCCATCGCCTCCCTGCTGCGCGAAGGCGGCAAGGGCGAGGGCACGGCCATCCAGCACCGCGCGCCCGAGTTCGCCAAGCCGCTGTCGATCCGCCTGTCGGACCCGCTCGCCCGCCTGCTCAATGCCGAGCGGCTCGACCAGGCCCTGAACAAGGAGCGCGAAGGGCTGCAGACGCGGCTGGGACTGCCCTTCCCCGGCGCCGCGATGTGGGTCTGGGACGGCCTGGAGGAGCTGCGCTTCGACATCCTCATCAACGACGTGCCCGTGGCCCAGCCCCAGTTGCCCGGCGACATGCTCCTGCTGCTGGACCCGCAATCCCCCCTGGCTGCGCAGGCCCAGCGGCACGGCCCGCTGCTGGGCATGGAGGAATCGCTCTGGGTTCCCCAGGCGGCCATCCCGCCCGCGCAGCGCACCGGGGCCTGCCTGGAGGTCGAGCAGGTGATCGCCCGCGAAGTGGTGGAGATGCTCCAGCGCCACGCCCACCTGTTCATGGGCGTGCAGGAAGTGCAGTGGATCATCGAGCGGGCCACGCCGGAATATCCGGGGCTGGTGGCCGAAGTGCAGAAGGTCATGCCGCTGCAGCGCATGGCCGAAGTGCTGCGCCGCCTGCTGGAGGAACAAGTGCCCATCCGCAACATCCGCAGCATCTTCGAGAGCCTCATCACCTGGGCGCCCAAGGAAAAGGACCTGCTGCTGCTCACCGAATACGTGCGCTCCGACCTGGGCCGCTACCTCGCGCACGAGGCCGGCGGCGGCCAGCGGCACATCTCGGCCATCCTGCTCGCGCCTGAAATCGAACAGGCGATCCGTGGCTGCATCAAGCCCACGCCCGCCGGCAACTACCTCGCCATGTCGCCCGACGACGCGCGGGACATCACCGACCGCATCGCGGCCGTCGCCCGCTCGTCGCCCGCCACCGGCGTGGCCCTGGTCACGTCGATGGACATCCGCCGCTACGTCAAGAAGATGATCGAAGGCCGCATCGACTGGCTGCGCGTGTATTCCTTCCAGGAACTGGGCAGCCTGATCGAGCTGCGGCCGATCGGCCGCGTCGCCTAGCCTGCGCCATGGGCCGAGACCTCTCGCAACTCCGCCCGGCCCCCTCCGGCGGCCGCCGCCTGGCCCCGGAGGCCGCATGGCGCGGACCATCCACCCTGCCGCAGGCGGCCGGCGCCGCGCACCGGTTCCAGCGCCACCTGCTGGGCAGCGCGGCCGACGATATGCCGGAATCCGCCGGTTTCCTGCAGATGCCCGGACGGCGTGCGCCCGCGGCCCCCGCCGAGCCAGGCTCACCCGCCGCGGCCCCGCCAGTGCATCCGCTGCCTGTCCACGCCTGCAGCCCGGACGAGGGAGCCCCGCCGTGGTCCGGCCCCGAGGCCATGGCGGAGAGACAGGCCCGGACCAGCCAGCAGGCGGAGGAAGACGACCCGGCGGCCGGCCGCGCCACGGCGCAGGACGGCGCCACGCCATCCGCCGGCACCGCGGACTCCATGCAGGAAGCTGCCCTCGCCGCGCCTCCCGGCACGCCCCTCCCGCCGTCCCCCGCTCCGGCCCCGCCGCCGCCCCCACAGGCGCCGCCGCAGGCGCGCCAGGACGGCGACACCTCCCGGCAGCCCAGGCAGGACTCCGGAGCGGAACAGCCCGGCGCCGCCGCACCGGCACGCCCCGCCTCGGCCGATGCGCCCGCGTGGCTGCAGGACACCGTGCAGCGCATCGCATGGCTGTGTGCCCAGGCGGATCCGGCCTTCCAGTCCTGGTCCGTCACGGTGCCGATGGACCCGGCCGTGCTCCCGGAAAGCGAAGTCGCCCTCACCCTTTCGCCTTACGCGATGAGCCTTCGGTTCCGCACCCGGTCGTCCGAATCGGCACGGCTAATCTCCCTCCATCGCGATCCACTGCGTGCGCAGCTCGAGGCATTGGGCCCCGGGCAGCGCGGCATCGACATCGATCTGGAATCTCCAACGTGAACGTCCTTGCGCCCCCATCCGCCGCCAACGCCGAACTGGCCGACTGTCTGCCGACCGTGCCCGCCGGCGAGGCGCATCTGGCGCGCATCGCCTTCGACCGCCGCTTCGCGCGCTGGGCAGCCGGCCTCTTCGGACAGCCGCAAGGGCGCGTGGCAGCTGCCACGCCCGGCCACCGGCACGAAGCGGCGATGCTGGACTTCTCCTGCATGCACGGACACCTGCAGGTCTCCGTACCCGTGTCGGCCTGGCCGGCGCTCGGCATGGCGGCCCGCCTCGCCGATGCCGCGCTGGCGCGCGAAGTGGCGGAAACCCTGCTCGCAGGCCCCCTCGCCGCCGCGGCCCCGGTGCTGCCAGGCCTCGCCCTGTCCGGCGTGGCCGTGCGCCTGGCCGTGCAGGCGCCACTGGAATGGATATACGGCGGCCTGCGCATCGGCCTGCATGCCATCGACGGCACCGTGGCCGCCCGGCTGCAGGCCAGCCTCGCGCAATCCGCGCAGGCCGACGGCGCCCCCCTCGCGGCGCTGCGCCTGCCCGGCACCGTCCGCCTCGCCACCCGCAGGCTCGCGCCCGCGGACCTCGCCACCCTGGCGGCAGGCGACGTCGTCCTGTGCGGCACGCTCGCCGCAGGCCGGCGGCGCCCCTGCCATCTCTCTTTCGGACTGGGAACCACCATGCACATACCCGCAGAACTCGATCTGGACGACTCCGAAATCGCCCTGCACGCCGCGCCGCAGGCCGATGCCTTCGCGGACCTGGACGATGGCAGCGGCGAGCCGGCCTCCGCCAGCGCCGGCGCGGAAATCCCGGAAGACACCGGCAGCGAAGCCGCCCCCCCGGCCACGCCCCTCCCCCTGGCCGACATCGGCGGCATCCGCGTTCCCGTCGCCATCGAGATCGACACCGCGCACATCCGCCTGGACGAACTCGCGGCGCTGGATGCGGGCTCGGTCGTCCCGCTCGCCGTCCCCGCCCGCGACGCCACCGTCCGCCTCGTCTGCCACGGCCAGGTCGTGGGCACGGGCCGCCTGGTCGTGATCGGCGAGAACCTGGGCGTGCGCATCGCGCACACGGCGGAGGCCGGCTCAGCGGCATCGCCCACGGCGGCGGATGCGCCATGACGCCGATTTCGGGACTCGATCCCATCTCGCTGGCGCTGGCGCTGATGCTGCTGGCGGTGCTGCCGTTCGCAGCCATGATCGTCACGTCCTACACCAAGGTAGTGGTGGTCCTGGGCCTGCTGCGCAACGCGCTCGGCGTGCAGCAGGTGCCTCCCAACATGGTGCTCAACGGCATCGCCATCATCATCTCGGTGTACGTCATGGCCCCGGTCGCCATGGAGGCGTCGGACCGCATGCAGATGCTGCCGCCCTCCGCGCAGAGCTCCAACACCCAGCAGATGCTCGCCGCCGCATCGGCTGCGCGCGAGCCGTTCCGCAAGTTCCTGGACAAGCACGCCGACGCCGCCGAGAAGGCGTTCTTCCTCAAGTCGGCCCAGGCGCTCTGGCCCGAGGACCGTGCCCGGTCGCTGCAGGCCGACGACCTCGTCGTGCTGGCACCCGCCTTCCTGCTCACCGAGCTCACCGCCGCCTTCCGCATCGGCTTCCTGCTCTACCTGGCCTTCATCATCGTCGAGCTGGTCATCGCCAACGTCCTGCTGGCCATGGGCCTGTCCCAGGTCTCCCCCACCAACGTCGCCATCCCCTTCAAGCTGCTGCTCTTCGTCGTGCTCGACGGATGGTCCCAGGTGATGCACGGGCTGGTCATGACCTACCGCTGACCGCACAGGGCATGCATGCCATGAACCACGACAACATCGTCCAGCTCACCTCCGAGGCGCTCATGCTGTGCCTGCTGCTGTCGCTGCCGGCCGTGGCCGTCGCGGCGATCGTCGGCCTGCTCGTGGCGCTGGTGCAGGCCGTCACCTCGCTGCAGGACCAGTCGATCTCGCAGGGCATCAAGCTCATCTGCGTGACGGTCACCGTCGCCGTGAGCGCACCCTGGGTGGGCAGCACCGTACTGCAGTTCTCCCAGCGGCTTCTCACAGCGGTGTTCACGCCATGATGCAGAACCTGTTCTCGGTATTCCGGCTGAAGCAGCTGCGCACGCGCCAGCTGCAGCAACAGCAGCTGGTCAAGCGCGAAAACCTGCGCACGCAACTGCATGAAGAAGCCGTGCAGGACCGGCAGCGCGCCGTGCTCCAGGGCCGCTATGGTGACTACGTCTTCAAGACGCTGGGACGCCCACCGCCCCCGCCGCCGCCCCGGCACAGCCACCTGCCGGGCCAGGGCAGCGAGCATGCGCCCACCGAGGAGCGCACGCCGCTGGACTTCCTGGCCGACTTCGAACAGGCCAGGGAAACCGGCGAATCCGCGCGCAGCGAGCACAAGGGCCAGGAAGAGGAAAGCAGCCGGGAGGTGCGCGAGCGCGGCCGCGAAAGCCTTACCGAGCGCCGGCGCGACCAGGAGGAGCAGGAGCATTACGCCCAGGACATCTTTCTGCAGCCCGGCAGCAACACGGCGCAGCAGGACACGCGCGATGGCGAATCCGGCTCCGGCGGGCAGTCCGGCGGCCACCAGGGCGGCGATGGCCGCGGCCATGGCGGCCAGGCCCAGGCGGGTGGCAGTGCGGCGAAGCTGCGCATGCAGGCCATGCTCGCGGACCTCGAGTTGGGCATGTCCAGCGACGACCCCATGGTGCAGGCCGACACGCTGGTGGCCGCGCTCGGCTCCATCGTCTGGGCTTCGCACGGCGCCGGGCACCCGGTACAGGCCATGCTGCTGGCACGGATCGCCGAGCACCTGCGCCGCCAGAACGGCGGAAAGCCGCTCACCACGGTCGCCGAAGTGCGCGAGGCGCTGCTGCGTGCCGGCATGGACGTCTCGAGCAAGCCGTCCGACCGTTTCGCGCTGCTGCCCCTGCAGCTCCTGAACTACAGCAGACCCCGCACCACGTCACAGCTGCGGCTCACGACGGAACGGCTGGCCGGCGGTCCGGCATGGCTTCTGCCGCGCATGCCCGAAAGATCATGAGCTTCCAGCAGTACGAACAACTCGTCACCGATCTCTGCGGTGTCATCGACCTGCCCGATTCCCGGGCCGTGCTGGACCGGGGCTGGGTGGAAGTCGAAGGCTTCGAGGTCCAGATCGCGCACTACGAGAACGACGTGGGCGCGATGTACCTGAACTTCCATTTCGGCATCGTCACGGCAGGCCGCACGCTGGCCGTGTACCGCCTGCTGCTGGAGGCCAACCTCACTGTCTATGCGCAGGACCAGGCGCAGGCCGGGATCAACCCGGACACCGGCGGCATCATCCTCATCGTGCGCGTGCCGATGACGCCCGACATCACGGGCACCTGGCTGGCCGAAACGCTCACGCACTATGCCGAGCACGGCCGCTACTGGAGCGACAACATCCTGACCTCCACCGACGAGGCCTTCACGGGGATCTGCTCCGGCGAATACCTGTGGATCAAGGTCTGAGCCCGGCCCCGGGCGGGGCCGGCAGGCCGCCGGCTCAGCTGCCCAGCGGCGGCATGGAGAACATCGCCGCCATGGCCGCGGGCGCCGCGGGCACCACTGGCACCGCTGGCCGGACCCGGGACACCTGCATGCCGGGGGGCTGCGCGACCGGAGCGGTGGTGGATTCCTCGGTGGACGACATGAGGCGGTAGCCCCGGCCGTACGCGGCCTGCACATGCAGGCTGCAGCCGCACTGGCGCAGCTTCACGCGCAGCTTGTAGATGTGCTGCTCCAGCGTGCGCTTGTTGGATTCGACCGACCGCCCCCAGACCCGGGCCACGATGGTGGGCGAGGACACCACCTGGTTGGGCCGCGAGAACAGCAGCCAGGCGAGTTCGCATTCGCGGTGGGTGAGCTCGACCACCGTGCCGCGATGGACGAAGCACTGGCGGGCCGGATCCAGCTCGCAGCCATCCACCGTGATCGACCGCGCGGTCTCCAGCGCATAGGCCTCGACATGACCGCGCAGCCGCGCCTTCAGTTCGTCATGGCCCACCCGGGACAGGTTGATGTAATCCACCGCCCCGCACGCCAGGGCCGTGCCGAAGCCGGCCTGCAGCTCGGAGCCGGCCACCAGCACCGGCACGTGGGCCGAGATGCAGCTGCGGATCAGGCCGAGGTCCTCGGCCAGCGTACCGCCGCAATCCTCCAGGATGACCGCATCGGGCGGGTGCCGACGGGCCTGCATCCGGAAGGCAGCGATGCTGACCTGCAAGATGGCCTGGATGCCCCCTCGATTCAACAAATCCACCAGGAATTGATTTACCGCCGAACGGCGCGACAGCAATGCGACTCGCATGAATTTCCCCATACGCAAACGTTTTCGTAGATCTAGTCATGACCATGACAGTCATGTGTCAGCCACCGGGATATTCACAATTTTTGCATTTCATTGCAAATATCCGTGCGTGAGTAGCGACAGGCGCAAGCTTAGTTCATTCCGGCCGAGATAGGTGTATTGATCGTCTGTAAGACGTCGATAGGAATATGCAATTTCCTGCAGGAATTTGTATCAATGATTCTGGCGATGCTTCCACTTGCTAATCCGCGAAGTCAATACTGTCAAGGATCTGCGCACATGTTTGGTTTTTCGTGTCAATAACTTTCCTATATGGACCACGCAGCTGCGTCCACTTCCCGCGTGCGGCCCCATGGCGCAAATTTCGGGTCCCCGTGCCTGGAGTGTGCAAATTTGAGGATTTGGAAAACCTAGGTGAGATTTGTCCGCGGCATGGTTCCTAGCATCGCCTTCATCCAAACCACATGGGGCGCGGCGGGGGCCGCGACGATCGACATGCTCCTTTCTCTGCTCTCTCTTTCCTGCCATCGCATCGGCCACGGAGCGCAGGCGCTCACCCAGCTGCTCCAGAATCTGCAGGTCAAGGAGGCCGCCGCGATGGGCCGCCGGCGCCTGGAACGCGGACAGTCCCGCGATGCGAGCCCCGTGGAAGAAGGTGCCCTGCTCGGGCGCACCCTGCTGCTGATCGGACAGGAAGAGCTCGCGAGCGATGTCTTCCACCAGCAACTCAAGGCCTACGACGCCGTCTCGCGCAGCATGGTGCGCTGGCATTCCGCGCTGGACCAGGCCTGGATGTTCCAGCACCTGCGCAAGCCCGCCCGGGCCGCCGCCTGCTGGGCCATCGTGGCCAATGACCACGACGTTCCCGCCCCGCTGCGCGTGGAAGCCTGCTGCGGGCTCGCCCTGTCGCTGCAGGCCCAGGGCCAGCACGCCTCGGCACTGGTGGCGGCCCAGCGCGCGCAGTCACTGTGTGAATCGGAGGAGGCAGCGGCCTCCCTCGCGCTCCACGCCGCAGCCATCCGGCTCGAAATCCTTTCACGCGTGGAACTGCTGCACAGCGAAGAGCTGTCGGACCACGCCTTCGCCGAGGCCGCGCAGGAACTGGGCCGCGAGCGCCTGTCCGGCGAGGCCCTCGCCGCCGAACTGCGCACCCTGGAATCCACTCCCGGCACGCCCGCCTTGCTGCGCGCCCGGCTTGGGTACCTGGCCGGCATACATGCCGGCGATCCTTCAGGCCGCCAGGAAGCCGTTGCCGGCTTCGGGCGCTGGCTGCGCCAGCATGGCATCTCGGGCATCGACGCGGAAGCCCGGGTCGAGGGTTGCCTCGCCCTGCTGGCAGACCGCGCCATTCCTGCGGCCCGCGAAGCGATCATGCCGCTGGCCGGCGGCGAGCGCGAGATCGAACACCACCCCCTGGCCTCGGACATCCAATACTGCCTGTCGAAAATCCACATGAGCGAAGGCCGTCTCGGCGAGTCGCTGCGGCAGTACAAGCGCCATGTGGCGCAGGCCATGCGCGTGGTGCACCACGCGGCCCTGCAGAGGATGGACACGCCCGCCAGCAACGCCCCGCAGGACACCGTGGGCCTGCGCCTGCCTCCGCGCTACCGCGCCGCCTACCGCTACATCATCGAGAACCTGCACGACCCCAACCTCTCGGTGCGCGAGATCGCCGGCCGGCTCGGCGTCACCGAGCGCGCACTGCAGCTGGCGTTCCGCAACCACCTGGGCATGACCCCCGCGGAACTGATCCGGCGCGAACGCGTGCGGCGCATCGAAGGGGAGATGGAAGAGGCCAGCGCCACGGGCGGCCGCGTCCACATGCTGGACGTCGCCTCCCGCTGGGGCATCAGCAACCGCTCCACCCTGGCGAATGCCTTCAAGCTGTCGTCGATGCGGCACTGAGCGCCCCGCGCCCGGCCCGGGCGTGCCGGCGGGCAGAAATTGCGGTCAGGCCGGCCTGCCGTCCGCCTCGCTGTCCGCCTTTGCACCCGCCTTCTCGCCCGCGGCGACCATCCGGTCGAACTCGCGGTGCTCGTAGGCGATGTAGGCTTCCATCATGCCGCGGTAGATCGCCTCGATCACATCGGGCTCCCCCCCTTCGGCCAGCGCGCGCTCGCGCACCCGCCGCACGATGAACTCGATGCGCCCTTCGTCGCGCACCTGGGAGGCCTCGCGCTTGTTGCGCGCCGCCTGCGTCATGTAGCCGCCCCGCTCCACCAGCAGCGGCACGAGGATGTCGTCGAGCGCATCGATGCGCTCGCGCACCTCCGCCATGCTGCTGCAACTGCGGGTCTTTTCGATGGCGCGGGTCATTCCAGTCCTTCTTCGACGAGTTCGGCCGCGCGCAGCAGGGCGCGGGCCTTGTGTTCCGTTTCCTTCCATTCCAGCTCGGGGACCGAGTCCGCCACCACGCCGGCCGCGGCCTGCACGTAGAGCGTCCCGTCCTTCACGATGCCGGTGCGGATGGCGATGGCCACGTCCATGTCGCCCGCGTAGCTGAGGTAGCCGCAGGCGCCGCCGTACAGCCCCCGCTTGGTGGGCTCGAGCCGGTCGATGAGCTCCATCGCATGCACCTTGGGCGCGCCGGTGAGCGTGCCGGCGGGGAATGTCGCCTTGAGCACGTCCATGCTGGTCATGCCTTCGTTCAGCAGGCCTTCCACATTGCTCACGATGTGCATCACGTGGCTGTAGCGCTCCACCGCGAAGGCCTCCGTCACTTTCACGGTGCCGGTGCGGGCGATGCGCCCGATGTCGTTGCGCGCGAGGTCGATGAGCATCACGTGTTCGGCCCGCTCCTTCGGGTCGTTCACCAGCTCGACCTCGGCCGCCTTGTCCTTCTCGGGCGTGGCGCCGCGCGGGCGCGTGCCCGCCAGCGGACGGATGGTGATCTTCTGGCCCTCGTCCGTGCGCTCCTGGCGCACCAGGATCTCCGGGCTCGCCCCCACGACGTGGCAGTCGCCGAAGTGGTAGTAGTACATGTAGGGCGAAGGATTGAGCGAGCGCAGCGCGCGGTAGAGCGACAGCGGCGACTCCGTATAGCGCTTGTGGATGCGCTGGCCCACCTGCACCTGCATGAAATCGCCCGCGGCGATGAGCTCCTTGGCGCGCTCCACGGCCGCCAGGTAGTCGGCCTTGGCGAAGTCGCGCTGCGGCGGGTGGCTCTCCGTCGGCTTGACCAGGGGGGCGGCCACCGAGTACTTGAGCTGGTCCTTGAGTTCGCGCAGGCGCTTCTTGCCGCGCGCATAGGCCTCGGGCTGCGCCGGGTCCGCATAGACGATCAGGTAGAGCTTGCCCGAGAGGTTGTCGATGACGGCCACTTCCTCGCACTGCAGCAGCAGGATGTCCGGCATGCCCAGCGTGTCGGGCGGGCAGGTCGATTCCAGCTTCTTCTCGATGTAGCGCACCGCGTCGTAGCCGAAATAGCCCGCCAGGCCGCCGCAGAAGCGCGGCAGGCCGGGCCGCAGCGCCACCTTGAAGCGCGCCTGGTAGGCGGCGATGAAATCCAGAGGATTGCCGTGGCCGGTTTCCACCACCTGCCCGTCGGTCACGACCTCCGTGCGGGCCTGGTCGCCGAAGCCGCTGGCGCGCAGCAGCGTGCGCGCCGGCAGGCCGATGAAGCTGTAGCGCCCGAAGCGCTCGCCCCCCACCACGGATTCCAGCAGGAAGCTGTAGCGGCCGCCGTCGCGGGCATGGGCCAGCTTGAGGTAGAGGGACAGGGGAGTTTCCAGGTCCGCGAAAGCCTCCGCGATGAGCGGAATGCGGTTGTAGCCTTCGCCGGCCAGGCTTTTGAATTCGAGTTCGGTGATCACGGGAGATCGCTCCAGATCGGCCGGACCGCCACGGGCGGTCGTTGCGCCCGCGGCCGGTACCGCGCCAGGTTCATTGCATTCGGCCCCGCGGGGGCCACGGAGGACACGCCGGGATCGCGGGGCCCGGGTGCGGTCAGCGGTTCGGTGCGGCAGGCTTGCGCCAGGGCCAGGCTCCCCGGCCGCTGCGACCTGTGATGACCACGTGGTGAATGAACATGGGCTCAAAGTGTAGCAAAGCGGCCTGCGCGAAAACCCTGTTGCGTCGCCTGCGGCAGGGCGCCGAGAATAAAAAGAACGATCGTGCTTTTTTAGGGAGTCGCCATGACACTTCGGCAACGCAGCCTCGCCTGGGCGCTCGCCGGGCTCATCGCCTGCGGCGCCGCGCCCGCGGGCGCGCAGACCGCCGTCACCGTGGCCGGCGTGGCTTTCGAGCCGCGTGTCACGCTGGCGGATGTCCCGCTGGCGCTCAACGGCGCGGGCGTGCGCTACAAGGCCGTCTTCAAGGTCTATGCCGCGGGGCTGTACCTGGAGCGCCATGCCGGCACGCTGCAGGACGTGGTGGCGCTGCCGGGACCGAAGCGGCTGTCCATCACCATGCTGCGCGACATCGACTCGACGGAACTGGGCAAGCTGTTCGCGCGCGGCATCGAGGACAACCTGGACAAGGCGGCGTTCTCCCGCCTCGCGCCGGGCGTGCTGCGCATGGGCGAGCTATTCGCCGCGCACCGCCGGCTGGCGGCCGGCGACCGCTTCACCGTGGACTGGCTGCCCGGCACCGGCACGGTCATTACCGTGAAAGGCGTCCCGCAGGGCGAGCCCTTCCGCGAGCCCGAATTCTTCGACGCGCTGATGGGCATCTGGCTCGGGCCGCAGCCCGCGGACTGGAAGCTCAGGGACGCCCTGCTGGGCAAGGCCGGCTGATCACCGGGCCCGCCGCGGCCCTGCACTGCGTCAGCGCGCGCACATCTCCTGCAGGCTGTCCACGTGCGCGTCCGCGTCCACCTGCCGGGCGGGCTGGCCGTGGTTGTAGCCGTAGGTCACCAGCACCACGGGGCAGCCGGCGGCGCGGGCCGCGCGGGCATCGTTGACGGAGTCGCCGATGGCCAGGGTCCGGGCGGGCGCCGTTCCCAGGGCCTCGCAGGCCTTGAGCAGCGGCAGCGGGTCGGGTTTCTTGCGCGCGAACGCATCCCCGCCGAAGACATGCTCGAAGAAGCCGTCCAGCCCCTTGGCCTGCAGCAGGGGCACGGCGAAGGCCGCGGGCTTGTTGGTGACGCAGGCCAGCCGCAGCCCCGCGGCGCGCAGGGCCTGAAGCCCCTCGGCCACGCCCCCGTAAACGCGCGAATGGCTGCCGTTGATGGCCAGGTAATGGCGACCGTAGGCCTCCCATGCCTGCGGGTAGTGCGCCTCCACCGCTGCGGCGCGGCGCTGCGGCTCCATCGGCTGCAGCACGTGGTCCAGCACCGAGCGCAGCAGGTGCTCCGTGCCCTTGCCCACCATCCGCTCGATCTCCGCCGCGGCAATGCCCGGCAGGGACAGCTCGCCCAGCATGCGCCGCAGCGCTTCCGCGAAATCGCCCAGGGTGTCCACCATGGTCCCGTCCAGGTCCACGATCGCCGCATCGGCGCGCGCCACCAGCGCCGCCGGGGAACATTCCAGCATGCCCCATCCTCCAAAGTGCCGCCAAGCCCGCCGGGGCGGTGCGTTAAAAAGGTCCGCCGGCGATCAGCGCCGGCGGGGCTGCCCGGAGTGTAGGCCGTGCGCCAACGGCCACAGCGATTGTCTGGTCCGTCCGACACGGCACGCGCACCGCAGCGGCTACGCTGGCTCGACCGTTTTCGCCCTACGGCGCGGAAACTGTGACCCCACGCCGTCCGTCCGCGGCCGGCACCACCGACACATGGAGGTTCTTGATATGCCGAATCGCTTTGCCATCGCACCCCGCATCCTGTCCGCAGCCTGTCTGATCGCGGCCTGCGCCGCCGCCCAGGCCGCCCCCGCGGACGCCGCCGGCGCCCGTGAGCGCTACCAGCAGGACCGCCAGGCCTGCATGAGCGGCGCCACCGCCCAGAGCCGCGACACCTGCCTGAAGGAAGCCGGCGCCGCGCTGCAGGCCGCCCGCTCCGGCCAGCTCGACTCCCAGGACGCCGCCGCGAATGGCTACAGCCGCAACGCGCTCCAGCGCTGCGAAGTGTTCAAGACCCCCGTGGACCGCGACGCCTGCGTGGCGCGCGTGCGCTCCGGCACCCAGGACGGCTCCGTGGCCGGCGGCGGCATCCTGATGGAAGCCACCACCCAGGTGCCCGCGACCCCGCAACCCGGCGCAGGCGCCATGCCCCCGCCTCCGGCCGGCGCTGCCGGCGCCATGCCGCCCCCGGGCCGCCCCCATCCGCACGGCAAGCCCCATCCGCACCCGATGCCGGCGCCCATGCCCCAGCCCATGACGCAACCCGCCCCCCAGCCGATGCCTCAGCAGTAAGGGACCGCACGCCGGGCCGCACGTCCGTGCGGCCCGGCTGCGCAACGCGCGCTCAGCCCAGCTGGGCGCGCATCGCGTCGATCACGGCGCGGTAGTCGGGCTTGCCGAAGATCGCGCTGCCCGCCACGAAGGTATCGGCACCGGCATCCGCCACGCGGCGGATGTTGTCCACCTTCACGCCCCCGTCCACCTCCAGGCGGATGTCCTTGCCGCAGGTGTCGATGCGGCGCCGCAGGGCCTCGATCTTGCGCAGCGCCGAATCGATGAAACCCTGCCCCCCGAAACCCGGGTTCACGCTCATCACGAGGATCAGGTCGATGTCGTCGATCACCCAGTCCAGCACGTCCAGCGGCGCCGCCGGGTTGAACACCAGTCCCGCCTTGATGCCCTTGGAGGTGATCGCCTGGATGCTGCGGTGCACGTGCGCGGAGGCATCCGGATGGAAGCTGATGTAGTCCGCTCCCGCCTCCGCGAAGGCCGCGGCCAGGGCGTCCACGGGCTGCACCATCAGGTGCACGTCGATCGGCGCGGGCCGGCCGTCGGGCGTGACGGCATGGGGCTTGAGCGCCTGGCACACCATCGGGCCGAAAGTGAGGTTGGGCACGTAATGGTTGTCCATCACGTCGAAGTGCACCCAGTCGGCGCCGGAGGCGATGACGTTCTTCACTTCCTCGCCCAGGCGGGCGAAATCGGCGGACAGGATCGAGGGGGCGATGCGGAATTGGCGGGTCATGCCCGGATTGTCGCAGCAGCGGCGCGGCAGCCCGCCTTCCGCAGGCCTCCTGCACCGCACCCTGGCCCCCGCCGACGGAACGGCCGGGCCGCCCGGCCCCGGAAACCCTAATAATCGCGCCCATGCCGAAGTACCAGTTCCGGGCCGAAGTCCAGCCCGAATACCTTCCCGACCAGTCCGCGCCCGAGGACGGCGTCTACAGCTTCGCCTATACGGTCACTGTGACCAACACCGGCGACGTGACCGCGCAGCTCATCGCGCGGCACTGGACGATCAGCGACGCCCGCGGCCACACTGAGGAGGTCAAGGGCCTGGGCGTGGTCGGCCAGCAACCGCTGCTGCGCCCGGGCGAGGCGTTCCAGTACACCAGCGGCTGCCGCCTGCGCACCCCCAGCGGCAGCATGCACGGCAGCTATTTCTGCGTGGCCGAGGACGGCGAGCGCTTCGACTGCGCCATTCCCCTGTTCGTGCTGGAAGCCCTTTCCGGCGGCCCCGCCGGAAGCACTCCCCTGTCGGGCCGGGTGCTGCATTGACCCGACGGCCGACTGCCCCGCAGCCCGGGACGCTGCTGGCCGACCTGGACCCGTCCGCCCCGCTGGCGCGGCGGCACCTCTGGCTCATCGAGTGCCTGGCCTGGGTGCGCGGCAACTGCCGCTCCCCCGAGGAGGCCGTCGCCCGCATGACCCTCCTCGTGGAAGCCGCGGAAAGCGACGCCGGCGCGCGGGCCCGGCTGCAGGCCTGGTGGAGCGCCCTGGTCGGCACGGTGGACATCACCACCCTGCTGGCCGATTTCGGGTTCGCGCCGCGCACCGCGCTCGCGAGCGAGGTCGCGGAACGGCTGCGCTACAAACTCCTGCCCGGCAGCCCGGAGACGATCGACGCCTCCGAGCTGTTCATGCTGGCACTGCCCCACGAGTTCGATGCCCAGTGGCTGGCCCTGCTGGACGAGGCGCTGCTCGCGCGGCTGCTGGCCGTGCTGGCGCCGGCCGGGGACGGTGGCGGCGCCACGCGCTGGCAGCACTCGCTGCTGGACGCCATCACCTACTGCGCGGGACAGATCCTGTCCACCGGGTTCGCGCCCGAGCTGCGGCTGCGCATGAGCGACTCCGCCCGCGACGCGCAGCCGTTCCATGCATTGATCCGAGACGTGGAGAGCCTGCGGGTCGAGGTCCTGCACCAGTTGCGCACCACCGACCGGCTGGACGAGGCGGTGCTGCGCCTGCGCGAGCGCCTGGAAGCCTGTCGCGCCGCCGCGGCCACGGTGTATTCGCATTTCGAGGACAACGGCATTTCGGTGGGCCTGGTCTTCCGCCTGCGGCAACTGCGCGAACGCATCCTGCGGGTGCGCGACCTGCTCGATTGCCTGCTGTCGCCGGAGCCGGCCGCCAGCGCCGCACGCCTCATGGCGCGGCTCGTCACCGTGGGCCGGGAGCGGCGCAGCCTGCGCGCGCTGATCGCCTCCAACTCCTCGCTGCTCGCAGCCAAGGTGGCCGAGCGCAGCGCGGAGACCGGCGAGCACTACATCACCCGCACCGGCGCCGAATACCGCGCCATGGTGGCGAAGGCGGCGGGCGGCGGCTTCGTCATGGCGTTCACCACGCTCATGAAGTTCGGCATCGTCGCGCTGGCCCTGTCGTCCTTCTGGAGCGGCTTCTGGGCCGGCATGAACTATGCGGTGAGCTTCGTGCTCGTCATGCTGCTGCACTGCACGGTCGCCACCAAGCAGCCGGCGATGACCGCGCCGGCCATGGCCGCGAAGCTCAAGGAACTGCAGACGACCGAGGCCGTGGAGTCCTTCGTGGACGAGGTCACCCACCTGGTGCGCTCGCAGGTGGCCGCCATCCTGGGCAACGTGCTGGTGGTCTTCCCCACCGTCGCGGGCCTGACGCTCGCCATTGCCTGGGCGACCGGCAGCCCGGCCATCGACCAGGCGGAAGCGCGGCACGTGCTGCAGTCGCTGCAGCTGGCGGGGCCTTCGCTGCTGTACGCGGCCTTCACGGGCGTGCTGCTGTTCGCCTCCAGCATCATCGCGGGCTGGGCCGAGAACTGGTTCGTTCTGCACCGGCTCGATTCGGCGCTGCGCTACAACCCGCGCATCACCGGCCTGCTGGGCCGCGAGCGCGCCGTGCGCTGGGCGCGGTTCTGGCGTGAAAACCTCTCGGGTTTCGCGGCAAACGTGTCGCTGGGGTTCATGCTCGGGCTCGTGCCGGCGTTCTCCGCGTTCTTCGGCCTCGGGCTGGACGTGCGCCACGTCACGCTCTCGACCGGGCAGCTGGGCGCCGCGCTGACCTCCCTGGGTACCGCTGCCCTGCACCAGCCCGCCTTCTGGTGGGCGGCCGCGACGCTGCCCTTCATCGGCGCGCTCAACGTGACGGTGAGCTTCTACCTCGCCTTCCGGCTCGCGCTGCGCGCCCACAACGTCACCCGCGTGGACCGCGCACGGCTCACCGCCGCGCTGCGCGCGCGCCTGCGACACGCCACGCTGCAGTTCTTCGTGCCCCGGCGCATGGCGCCGCGGGCCTGAGAACGGGCCGCCCCGGTACCCCTTTTCCGGGAGTGCCCGTCCTACAGCGCCCTGCCGGATCAGCAGGTACATTCGGTCGGCCCCGGCCGGGGGACGCGCGGCCTCCCCGCGCGGTTCGGGCGGGAATGCGAGGACTAGAACAAATGGATGAAATCATGGGCTTCTGGGCGCAATGGCTGCGCCCATCGGCCGGGCTCCCGACGGTGCAGTGGTCGCTGCTGCTGGCCGTCGCGGCGGTCTCCGGCTATCTCTTCCAGCGCCACATCGGCCTGCCCAAGGTGGTGGGCTACACGCTCGTCGGCACCATCGCCGGGCTGCTGGGCTTCAGCGGCGCCGTCTGGCCCCTGCAGGGCATCAGCCTGTTCCTGCTGGAGCTGGGCATCGCCATCGTGCTGTTCGAGGCCGGCGGGCGCATCCCGCTGCGGTGGTTCCGGCACAACCCGATGGTGCTCGTGCAGAGCATCATCGAATCGGCGCTGACCTATTTCGCGGTGTACTACGCCATGCTCTGGCTGGACGTGCCCCAGCGCGCCGCCGGGCCGCTGGCGCTGGTGGCACTGGCGGCGTCGCCCGCCGTGCTCACACGCGTGGTGGCGGACACCCGCGCGGCCGGCCCGGTGACGGACCGGGCCATCGTGCTGGCCACGCTCTCCACCCTCTACGCGCTCACCCTGGGCAGCGCCACCGCGGAGCTGATCAACCGGCCCGCCGCCCGAATCATGGACACCGTGTACCCTGTCATGGTGGTGCTGGGTGTCTCGATCATCGTCGGAGCGGTGCTGGCCCTGGTCCTGCGCATGGCCCTGCGCTTCATGAGCCCGACGAGCGAGAACACCGCCTTCCTGCTGCTCACGCTGATCGCCGCCGGCACCGCCGTGGCCGCGCACATGGGCGGCTCCGCACCGCTCGCCGCGCTGCTGGCGGGCATGCTGCTCAAGCAACTCAACCCGCGCCCCTGGGCCTGGCCGCGCCAGCTCGGCACCGCGGCCTCGCTGCTTACCATGCTGATGTTCGTGCTGGTGTCCACCGTCGCCGCGCAGGCCGACTGGAGCGGCCCCGTGGCCGGGCTGGTACTGGCCCTCATCGTGGCGCGCCTCGTGGCCAAGGCCCTGGGCGTGGCCCTGGGCAACGTGGGCAGCGGCGCCAGCTGGCGCCAGGCCCTGTGGGTGGGCTGCGCGATGACGCCGATGTCGTCGATCGCGCTGCTGATCGCCTCGCAGTTCGTGGTGGCATCCGCTTCCACGGGGCAGCTCATCGCGCGCGTCGCACTGCCCACCATCCTGCTCATGGAAGTGCTCGGCGCCGTGATCGCCACGGTGGCCATCTACCGCGCCGGCGAGAGTTCGAAACCCTGGGCGCCCCAGACACGCGCCGCCAATGCAGAGCGGGAGCAGCAGCAATGAGCCTCGAAGCCTTCCACCATTCCGAGCCGCTGACGCTCGGCGTCGAGCTCGAGCTGCAGCTCGTCAACACGCACAACTACGACCTCGCGCCCTACGCCGAGGACATGCTGCGCCTCATGGCGAAGCAGCCGCTGCCCGGCAGCGTGGTGCCCGAGATGACCAACAGCATGATCGAAGTCTCGACGGGCATCTGCCATTCGGGCAGCGAAGTGCTGGGCCAGCTCTCGCAGATCCGCGACGCGCTGGTCAGGAGCGCCGACAAGCTGAACATCGCCGTGGCCGGCGGGGGCACGCACCCCTTCCAGCAATGGCACGAGCGCCGCATCTACGACAAGCCCCGCTTCCAGGAGCTGTCGCAGCTCTACGGCTACCTCTCCAAGCAGTTCACGATCTTCGGCCAGCACGTGCACATCGGCTGCCCCAGCGCCGACGAGGCGCTGCTCATGCTGCACCGCATGTCGCGCTACATCCCGCACTTCATCGCGATGTCGGCCTCCAGCCCCTACGTACAGGGGCAGGACACGGCCTTCGATTCGGCTCGGCTCAATTCGGTGTTCGCGTTCCCGCTGTCGGGCCGCGCCCCCATGGTGCTGACCTGGAAGGACTTCGAGGCCTACTTCGACAAGATGACGCGCACCGGCGTGGTCAAGAGCATGAAGGACTTCTACTGGGACATCCGGCCCAAGCCCGAGTTCGGCACGATCGAGATCCGCGTATTCGACACGCCGCTCACCATCGAACGCGCCGCCGCGCTGTCGGCCTTCGTGCAGTCGCTGGGGGCCTGGTTCCTGGCCGAGCAGCCCTTCACGCCCAGCGAGGACGACTACCTCGTCTATACGTACAACCGCTTCCAGGCGTGCCGCTTCGGCATGCAGGCGGTGTACGTCGATCCGGCCACCGGCGAGCACATGCCACTGCGCGACCACATCCTGCAGACCATCGACCACATCGCGCGCCACGCCACGGTCACCGGGGCCTCGGGCGCGCTGCACCTGCTGCGCAGCGAGGCCGCGGCCGGCCAGAACGACGCACGCTGGCTGCGCGACCGCCAGCGCGACGAACAGTTGCTGGGCGAGGTGAGCCGCCAGGCCGCGCTGCGGTTCCGGGGCGAGCCCGCCTGACGGGGCATCGGCCTTCGCGGCCTTCCGCGGGCCGCGGATCCGTCCGGGCGGATCATCAGAGGGGTATCCCGGCGAATCCCGGGGCGAGGGAGAAATCCACGCACTGCCGCACCAGCGCGTGCATCGTCCCGATGAGGGCCCTCGTGTCGCCCCGCTTCCACTGGAAAGCGTAGTGCAGGGGTGCCAGAGGGACGCGCGCGCGGGCCGTGCGCAGGCCCATGGCGTCCACCCATGGGCCGGGCAGGATACCCGTGCCCACACCCAGTCGGAGCATGCCCGCCACGGCGCCCCAGCTGTTGCAGGCGATGCGCCCATGCACCGAGGCACCGTTGGCGAGCAGCCAGTCGTCCAGCAAGCGGGTCGTGCCCGCCCCCTCGGGCAGCGTGACCAGCGGATGGGACTGCAAAAGGGCCGCAACATCGGTGGCGCCCCCCGGCACCAGGGAAGACGCCACGCTCCACTGAAAATGCACGGCGCCCACGGGCTGGGACAGGAGTTCGCTGCGCGAGGAGCGGCCGGCGATCACGGCGAAGTCCAGGTCACCCTCGGACAGGCGGCGCTCCAGCACGCCGCCGACATCCACGACGGGCTCGAGGTGCAATTGCGGGTGCGCCGCCCGCACCGCCACCACGAAACCCGGCATCCAGGTCAGCGCAGAGAGATCCCCCACGCCGAAACGGCACGAGCCGGCGAGTGCCGCGCCGTCATCCCTGGCCTCGTGCAGCGCGGCCATCGCATTGAGCACGTCCAGCGCCCGTGGAAGCGTCCGCCGTCCCGCATCGGTCAGTACCGCGCGGTGGCCGCTACGGTCGAAGAGGGGCTGTCCCAGCGCCGCCTCGAGCTCGGCAATGCGCTTGGAGAGCGACGAGACGGACAGGTGGACACGTTCAGCCGCCGTGGCGAAGTTGGCGCAGGTCGCCGCCCACCAGAAGGCCTCGAGCTGCTTGACGGTGGGTGGCGGCACGGTGATGCATTTTCCATAGAGCGAACAAATACATTCTAAATAAGTCACTTTTATTCAACATGCCACCGCCGTAGATTCGCGCCATCACCGGCCCGCAAGCGCGTTTCACCATGGCATCCTACGCAGAGCCCTCCTCCTCCCCCAAGCTTCCCCCCGCCTTGCGCGGCCTTCTGGCGCTGCACGATTTCGAGGCGGCCGCGCGCCGGCGGTTGCCGCGGCCCATCTTCGGATACATCGCCGGCGCCGCCGAAGACAATGCCTCGCTGCGCGACAACCGCTCGGTCTTCGACGAATACGCTTTCTCCACCCGCGTCCTGCGCGACGTTTCGCAGCGCTCCCAGGCGGTGGAACTGTTCGGGCAACGCTACACCAGCCCTTTCGGCATCGCCCCCATGGGCATCGCCGCCCTGTCGAGCTACCGGGGCGACCTGGCGCTTGCCCGGGCGGCGCGCCAGGCCGGCATCGTGTCGATCATGAGCGGCACCTCGCTGGTCCGGATGGAAGAAGTCGCGCAGGAGAGTCCCGGCACCTGGTTCCAGGCATACATTCCCGGAGACCAGGCCCGCATCGACGCGCTGGTGGACCGTGTTTCCAGGGCCGGGTTCGGCACGCTGGTGGTGACGGTGGACATCCCCGTTTCCGCCAACAGGGAGAACAACCTCCGTACCGGATTTTCCACACCGCTTCGCCCCGGACTGCGCCTGGCGTGGGACGGCCTGGTACGTCCACGCTGGGTGGCGGGCACCTTTCTGCGGACCCTGCTGCGCCACGGCATGCCGCATTTCGAGAATTCCTTCGCGACCCGCGGCTCCCCCATCCTGTCATCCACCGTGCTGCGCGACTTCTCCGCGCGCGACCACCTCAGCTGGGCGCACATCGAGGCGATCCGCCAGCGCTGGAAAGGCCGCCTGGTCATCAAGGGGCTGCTCAGCGTGGAGGATGCGCTGCAAGCCCGGGACATCGGCGCGGACGGCATCGTGCTGTCCAACCACGGGGGCCGCCAGCTCGATGGCGCCGCCTCGCCGATGCGCGTGCTCGAAGCCGTCGTTGCTGCCGTGGGGCCCGGCTACCCGGTGCTCATCGACAGCGGCTTCCGCCGTGGATCCGACGTGTTGAAGGCCCTGGCCCTGGGCGCCCGCATGGTGCTGGTGGGGCGGCCCTTCAACTATGCCGCGGCGGTGGCGGGCGAGGCGGGCATCGCCCACGCGATCGGCCTGCTGCGCGATGAAGTCGATCGCAACCTGGCGATGCTGGGAGTGACGTCCTGCGCGGCACTCGGCCCCCGGCACATCGTCCACCGCCGACCCCGAGCGGAATGAGCGACCGCCCCGTTTCTCCATCGATGAAAGGATGTTTCCCATGCCCACCGATTTCCCGCGGCGCATAGCGCTCGCATCGCTGTGCTGCGCGGCGCTCGCCGCCGGCTCCTCCGCGTCGGCCCAGGCCGCCTACCCAGCCAGGCCCATCCGGCTGATCGTTCCCTTCGCGCCCGGCGGGACGACCGACATCATCGCCCGCGTGGTGGCCGACCCGCTGGGACGTGCACTGGGCCAGCCGGTGGTCGTGGACAACAAGAGCGGCGCAGGCGGCACCATCGGTGCGAGCGAAGCCGCACGCGCCAAGCCGGATGGCTACACGCTGAGCATCGCCACCGTTTCCACGATGGCCACCAATCCGGCCATCATGCCGAACCTTGCGTACGACCCGTTGACGGACTTCGTGCCCATCACCAACATCGCCGCGACCCCGAACGTCATCGCGGTCCACCCCCGGTTCCCGCGGCACGACTATCGCGGCTTCGTCGATGAATTGAAGAAGCACCCCGGCCAGTACGCCTACGCCTCCACCGGCACGGGCAGCATCACCCACATGCTCATGGAGCTGTACAAGAGCATTGCTGGCGTGCAGATGACGCATATCCCCTACCGAGGCGCAGGGCCCGCGCTGAACGACGTGGTGGCCGGCCAGGTGAGCATGAACCTCGACAACCTGCCTTCGTCCCTGCCGTTCATCAGGGAGGGAAGGCTGGTGCCCATCGTGGTGGCGGCACCACAGCGCCTGGCCGTGCTGCCGGGGGTTCCCACCTTCAGGGAAGTGGGACTGGAGTCCGTGAACAGGATGGCCTATTACGGCATGGTCGCGCCCAGGGGCACCCCGCGCGACATCGTGGACACGGTCGGCACCGCGCTCCGGAAGGTGCTGGCGGACCCCGCGGTCAGGAAACGGATCGAGGACACCGGCTCGCTCGTGATTGCGGGCACGCCCGAGCAATTCGCGGAGCAGATCAGAAGCGAACTCGGCATCTACAGGGACGTGGTGCGCACCCAGAAGCTGACGCTGGAATGAGACGGCGCATTTTTCAGGACTGCCTGACCAGCTCCACCCGCCGGTTCTTCGCCTTGCCCTCGTCCGTCGCGTTGTCCGCCACCGGATCGGCGGCGCCGAAGCCGGCGGACGACAGGCGGGACGCATCGATGCCCTGGGCAGCGACGGCGGCAGCGACGGCCTTGGCCCGCCCCTCCGACAGCGTCTTGTTGTGGGCCGCGTCGCCCGTGTTGTCGGTGTAGCCGTTGACGGCGAGCTTCAGCGAAGCGTCCTGCCTGAGCAGTTGCACCACCTGTTCGATCTGCGGCTGCGAATCGGGCAGGATGTCGGTCTTGTCGGTGGCGAAGTTGACGTGCAACGCCACCTTGCCTGTCTTGTCGATCTGCGCCTTCAACTCGCTGGCCGGCAACAGGCCGGCGGTGACCTGCAGGGGCTTGGTCTCGGCGATGAGCAGGCCGCCACCGAACTCGTAGTTGCACAGGTGGATCCAGATGTCGCGGTCCGCGCGGTGGACGACGAAGACCTGCACGGCGTTGTTCCAGATGTCGCCCAGGCCGCTGTTGTAGCGCGAGACCATGTCCCGCGGCCACTCCTTCATCTTGTCCGTCACGGCTTTCGGCAGCTTGCCCTCGAAGATCTTCCTGCCGCCCATCGAGGCCACCACGGACTCGATGTTGCGCGACAGCTCCAGATCCGAGAACGTCTTGCCCTGGGCGGCGGCGATGTGCGCCGACCAGACCCGGCCCTCCACGGGCTGCAGGCGGTCGCCCGTCCAGAAGGGCACCTGGTCGAAGTCGATCACGTCGGGCTTGGTGCCGGTGACGTAGCCGGTCGGCAGCGCGATGTACGGGAAGGCTCCCAGGGGTGCGGTGGAAACCGGCAGGCTGGCCGCATCGAAGCCCTTGCCGGTGGCCGCCTCCGCGGGCTGCGAAGCGGGTGCGCTCGCGGCGGTCGCCGGTGCGGCGGCGGCCGGCGGTGCCGCAGGCTCGCTGGCGGCTTTCTGCGGCGCCTCCTGCTTCCTGCAGGCACCCAGGCCCATGGTGAGGGCCAGAACCAGCGTCGCCGCTACTGCTTTTTGCACAGAGAACTCCTTGCCAGAAAAGAGCGCCTCAGTTTAGCGGCGGGTCCGGCCGGGCGGCCGCCTTCCCCCCCATGGTGGGGGTGCCGGGTATGCTCGAGCCCATGGGTGAATTCGATCTGATCGCGCGCTATTTCCACCGCCCCGTGCGCCGCGCGGCCCTGGGCGTGGGCGACGACTGCGCGCTGCTTTCTCCGGCCGCCGGCATGCAGCTCGCGGTGTCCAGTGACATGCTGGTGGAAGGCCGGCACTTCTTCGCCGATGTCTACCCCGCGCACCTGGGCCACAAGGCCCTGGCGGTGAACCTGTCGGACCTCGCGGCCTGCGGCGCACGGCCGCTGGCCTTCACTCTGGCGCTGGCGCTGCCCCGCGCCGACGAAGCCTGGCTGCAGGGCTTTTCGGAAGGCCTGCTGGCCCTGGCCGACGAGCATGGCTGCGAACTGGTGGGCGGGGACACCACGCAGGGCCCCCTCAACATCTGCATCACGGTGTTCGGCGAAGTGCCCGCCGGCCAGGCCCTGCTGCGCAGCGGCGCACGGCCGGGCGACGACCTGTGGGTGAGCGGCCACCTCGGCGATGCGCGCCTGGCGCTGGATGCGCTGCTGGGCGAAATGCCCGTGCAGTTGCCACCGCAGGTGCTGGCGCAGGCACGCGAACGGCTGGAGCGCCCCACGCCGCGGGTGGCGCTGGGCCAGGCATTGCGCGGTGTGGCCAGCAGCGCCATCGACGTGAGCGACGGGCTCGTGGGCGACCTGGGCCATATCCTGCAGGCGTCGGGCGTGGGCGCGCGCATCGACACCACGCTCGCCCCGCAGCTCATGGCGGCCTGCGACGGGCATGCCCCCGAACATGTGCCCTACGGCTGGGAAAACCTGCTGCGCTGCGTGCTGGCCGGAGGTGACGACTACGAATTGCTTTTCACGGCGCGCCCCGACAGGCGCGCACAGGTGGAAGCCGCGGCCCGCCAGGCGGGAACGCGCGCCACCTGCATCGGCGCGATCGAGGCCGAGCGCGGCCTGCGCCTGCTCGACGCGCAGGGCCGGCCCATGTCGGCCCGCTACCTGGCGTTCGATCACTTCCGCTGAACACGCACTGCCGGCGCACCCCAAGTCGTACGACATCAAAACACATGGCGTCACCTCGCCAGGGAGCTTGGCATTCGCCCTGCTCACCACCGGTGACAAATTCATTGGAAAACTCCGGGTAAGCACGGAATTCCATTGCACAGAATCATCACAACAATCCCTGCTGTTGTACGACGTCATTTGACTCATTGACGCATGCATCCCGCCTTGGCATGCGGAAGGCTTCGTGCGGCTGCGCGCCTTCCGGCCCGCTTTCCATAAAGAAATACGACGAGAGGAAACACCTGATGAAAAGAAGAGACTTCGCGCTGGCTGCGCTCGCGCCCATGGCCCCGCTCTGGCTCACGGCGTGCGGGGGCGGCGAAAACCCGGGCACGCCCCAGGGCCGGGCGGCCCAGGCCATGCGCAGCGCGGCCGAATACATGGACGAGGTGGTGTCGTACCGGGGCGGCTACGTATGGTCGTATTCGCCCGACCTGCAGCAGACATTCGGCGAGATGCAGGCCTACCGCACCATGTGCTGGATCCAGCCGCCGGGCACCCCTTCAGTGGGCCACGTGTACCTCGACGCCTACCACGCCACCGGCGACGAGCGCTACTACCAGGCGGCCGAACGCACCGCGCTCGCCATCGTGGCGGCGCAGCACCCCTCGGGAGGCTGGAACTACATCCACGACTTCGCGGGCGAGGACTCGCTGCGCCGCTGGTACGACACCATCGGCCGCAACGGCTGGCGGCTCGAGGAATTCCAGCACTACTACGGCAACGCCACCTTCGACGATGCCGGCACGGCCGTGGCCTCGCAGCTGCTGCTGCGGATGTTCCTCGAAAAGCGGGACACCCGCTTTCTCGAGCCGCTGCAAAAGGCGATCGGGTTCGTACTCGGGGCGCAGTTCGGTCCGGAGTGGGGCATCGCGGACGGCGGCTGGCCGCAGCGCTTCCCGCATTTCCCCGGCGCGGTGTCCAGCATGCCGCCACCCCATCCCGAGCAGGTGCCTGCCGGCGCGCATGCGGGCATGGACGACGGCGACTACACACTGCACGTCACCTTCAACGACGACGTGATGGGCGAGAACATCAAGTTCCTCACGATGTGCGTGATCGCGCTGGGCGACACGCGCCTGGTGCCGGCCATCGGCCGGGCGATGGAGTGCATGCGGCGCATGCAGCAGCCCGGTCCGCAGGCCGGCTGGGGGCTGCAGCACCTGTCCCGGCCCCAGGACAGCCGGCCCGCGGGCGCCCCGGCCGGCGCGCGCAGCTACGAGCCGCGCTCGCTCGCCACGCACACCACGCAGACCAATATCCGCCAGCTGTTCAATTACTTCCAGCTCACCGGCGACCGCCGCTACCTCGCGCGCGTCCCCGAGGCCATCGCCTGGCTGCGCAGCTGTCCCCTGCCGGCCGAAGCACTCGCGGCGAACCCGCTGCTCTCCGGCCGCACGCATCCGACATTCGTCGAGCTGGACACGAACGATGCGCTGTACGTGCACCGCTACGGATCGAACGTCCACAACGGCGGCTATTACGCGGACAAGGATTACCGCGCCACGCTGAGCCACTATTCCGCGGGCCGCGCCATCGACATCGCCGGGCTGCAGTCGGCCTATGACCGGCTGAGCGCGATGAGCGACCGCGACGTGGCGGACATGGCCGCGCGCTCACCGCTGCGCACGGGCACGCCGCGCCCGCTGCCGACGTATTTCTCGATCCGCGAGGTGGACTTCCCCGATCTTTTCGAGGGAGCCACCATGGCCACCCCCACGGTGACCGAGGCGGAGGCGCAGCAGCTGGTGGACGAGCTCGGCGGCCGGCGCTATTGGACTTCGCCGGTGCCGGAGATCGTCAACCCATACCAGGGAGACGGCCCTGCCGCGGCCTACACGGGCAGCGCCTACCGCAGCAGGCACGTGGGCGACGTGTACGACACGTCCCCCTATCCCGCCGACAACCCGCCCGAAGCAGCGCCCTATGTGAAAAAGGACAAGCCGCAGTTCATCGTCACCTCGGAATGGATCCGCCGCATGGGGCGACTCATCGCCTACCTCGCGCCGGTCCGCTGAACCCGGGGCGGGCCGCTGCTAGCATTGCCCTCCCCCAGTCCTACCCTGAGATAAGGAGCGCGGATGTCCTCTGCATGCCCGGGCGCGGCCCATTCCTCGCATCCCACGCGACCCGCGGCGGCGCCCCTGCACGCCGGCGCGCTGCGCGCAGCGGTCGCCGGCATGGCGCTTGCCGCCGCCGGCATGGCCTGCGCGCAGGAGCGCCCTGCCGTGGTGGCATCGCGCATCACGCAGGTGACGGTGGCACCGGGCATCGCCACGATCGAGCGCAGTGCGCGCGTCGCCGCGGGCGCGCGCACTGCCACCTTCGCCTGCCTGCCCGCCAGCCTGGACCCGGACAGCCTGCAGATCAGCGCGGACGCCGGCGTGCGCGTGGGCGAATTCAAGGTCACCACCGAGGACCGCGACGTGGCGGCCGGCTGCGCGAGTCCGCTGGACGACCGCGTGCGGGCGCTCGAAGACCAGATCGCGGGCGTGCAGGCCGAGATCGCGGCGCTGCGGCGCGCGGACCGGTACCTCGACCACCTGGCAGGCAGCAGCAGCTCCGACGGCGCTCCGCGGGACGGCCAGGGCAGCCCGCCAGTGGCCGCGGCCGCCGTGGTGCCGGCCGTTCCCGCCGCCCAGATCCCGGCCACGGCCGAAGCGCTGCGCAGGACGTCGGCCGAAACCATCGTGCGCCTGCAGCCGCTGCAGCGCCGCCAGGAAGCACTGGAGCGCGACCTGAAACCGCTGCGCGCCGAACGCGACCGCACGGCGGGCGGGCCGCGCGCCAGGGTGGTCTCCGTGGCCGTGAACCTCGCCACCGACCGGGATGCCGGCCTGCGCCTGTCCTACCAGGTGCGCGGCCCCGGCTGGCAGCCCGCCTACCGCGCGCGGCTGGACACCGCCACGGGGGCAGTGGTGCTCGAGCGGCTGGCCGTCGTCGCACAGCGCAGCGGCGAAGACTGGAACGACGTGCGGCTCGCGCTCACCACGCAGGCGCCCGCGCGGGCCACCGCGGGACCGCGGCCCGGCACCTGGACGGTGGATGTGGCGGCACCGCCGGAGCCGCAGAACCGCCTCGCCCGGCTGCCCGCAGCGATGGCGATGGCCGCGCCCGCGCCGGCCCCCGTGGCGGAATCCGCCGATGCCGCGGAAGACCCCTTGCCCCGCTTCGACGTCACGGCCCTGGCCGGCAGCTACGCCACGCGCTTCGAGGTGCCGCAGCGCCTGAGCGTGCCCGCGAGCGGGCAGCGCACCACGCTGCTGCTGGGCACGCACGACGCCGCGGCCCGCCTCGTCACGCGCACCGTGCCCGCGCAGCGCGAAACCGCCTACCTGGTGGCGGAGATCGCCCCGCCCGCAGGCCCCTGGCCGGCCGGGACCGTCGGCCTGTACCGCGATGGCGCCTTCGTGGGCCAGGGCCGGCTGGACTTCGCCTCGGCCACGGATGCAGGCAGCCCGGGTGGGCGCACGGTGCCGCTGTGGTTCGGTCCGGACGACCTCGTGCGCGTGCAGGCCGAGGCGCCCCGCACCACCACCGGCACGGCCGGCTTCACGGGTACCACCGTGGAGCGCCGCACCCAGCTCGCCTACCGCATCGAGAACCGCCATGCCACCCCGATCACGCTTCAGGTGATCGACACCGCCCCTGTGTCGCGCAATGCGAAGATCGAGGTCGAATCCCGCTACGCGCCGCCACCGCTCACCACCGCCTGGGAGGGCGCGGCCGGCACCGTCGCATGGCAGCAGCCCCTGGCGCCAGGCGCCGAGGCGCGCTTCACGGCGGAACACGTGGTGCGACATGGCAAGGACGTGGAACTGAACGAGAACCGCCGATGAACGTATTGCCTCCCCTGCCCGCGGCCGGATCGGCCGCAGCCCCCCGCAGGGCCAGCGCCGCCTTCATGCGGTCCCACCCCGCGCACTGGATCGCCCTGGGCTTCGGCGCAGGCCTCTCGCCGCGCGCGCCCGGCACCGTGGGCACGGCCTGGGCGTGGCTGGCCTATCTGGTGCTGCAGCATTGGCTGTCCCCCCTGCAGATCGGCGGGCTCATCCTGGCCGGCACGCTCGTGGGCTGGTGGGCCTGCACCACCACCGCCCGTCACCTGGGCGTGGCCGACCCGGGGTGCGTGGTGTGGGACGAGATCGTGGCGTTCTGGTGCGTGCTCTGGCTGGCAATGCCCATGGGCTTCTGGGGCCAGTGCGCGGCGTTCGCGCTGTTCCGCTACTTCGATGCCGCCAAGCCAGGCCCCGTGGCCTGGGCGGACCAGCTGTTCAAGGGCTTCGGCTGGCGCGGCGGCTGGGGCATTCTCTTCGACGACTTCGTGGCGGCCTTCTGCGCGCTGTTCGCCATCGCGCTCTGGAGGGTGCTGTGGTGAGCGCCGACATCGCCTTCCTCGCACAGGCACTCACGGCCCGCGGCTGGATGATGGCCACGGCCGAAAGCTGCACCGGCGGCATGATCGCCGGTGCATGCACAGACCTGGCCGGATCGAGCCAGTGGTTCGAGCGCGGCTTCGTCACCTACTCCAATGCCGCCAAGACCGAACTGCTGGGCGTTGCCGCCGAACTCATCGACACGCACGGCGCCGTGAGCGAAACCGTGGCGCGCGCCATGGCGGAAGGCGCCGTGCGCCACTCCCACGCGCAGGCCGCGCTGTCCGTGACCGGCGTGGCCGGCCCCGCGGGCGGCAGCGCCGCCAAGCCCGTGGGCACCGTCTGGTTCGGCTGGCACCTGGGCGGCACGACGCACAGCGAAATGCGCCGTTTCCCCGGTGACCGGGCCGCCGTGCGCTCCGCCGCCCGCGACCATGCGATCGCCGGGCTCGCCAGGCTGCTGCGCTGACCTCCTGCAACCGGGGCTTGATCCGGCTCCCATCGCCCTTCCGCACACTGGCTCCCTTACGCCCCTTGGCGCATCGCCCACGGCAGCGCCAGACTGGGGCACGCCTGCGCGCCGTGTGCAGGAAATGAACGCCCATCTCGGCAGCAAATGATGAATGCGACGCATGTCTGTAGTCCCATGAATTGAAATTCGTGAATTCCGAAAAAATGATGAGCAAATATTTCAGATTGGTTCCAGACTGGAAGGACAAAGACGACTATTTTTCCTGGAGGTACCCATGGCCGCCCGCGCCCGCTCCCTGACTGTTTCCCAGCGCCTGCTCATCGCTTTCGGCCTGGTGATCGCCATCTTCATCGCCGTGGCCACCAGCGCGCTCGTCACCAGCCGCAGCCTCGCGGAAGCAGAATCGTGGAACGAGCACACCTACCAGGTGCTCGACCGCTCCAACACCCTGCTCAACAGCATGGTCAACATGGAAACCGGCGCCCGCGGCTTCCTGCTGAGCGGAGATGACAAGTTCCTGGAGCCCTGGACCAGCGGCACCCAGGAGTTCACCAAGACGCTCCCCGACATCAAGGCCCTCACGGCCGACAATCCCGCCCAGCAGCGGCGCCTGGATGACATGAAGGCCCGCGAGACCGAATTCACGTCCGTGATGTCCGGGCTGATCCAGGCCCGCCGTGACGTCACGGCAGGCAGCAAGACCATGCAGGACTTCATCGCGCAGTTCGCCCAGGGCAAGGACAAGGCCGCCATGGACGGCTTCCGGGCCCTGCAGAAGGAGCTGGACCAGACGGAATCCAGCCTGCTGGCCGAACGCAAGGCGGGGACCGACCGGATGCGCGGCATCAATACCACCGTGATCCTGGCCGGATCCGCGCTGGCCGTGGCACTGGCCATCGCACTGGGCATCTGGGTCACCCGCTCCATCACGCGCCAGCTGGGCGGCGAGCCCGACTATGCGACCGGCATCGTGCGGCAGATCGCGCAGGGCAACCTCGCGGTGGACGTGGATACCCGTTCCAATGACCAGTCCAGCCTGCTGGCCGGCATGAAGGACATGCGCGACCAGCTGGCCCGCGTGGTCGGGCAGGTGCGGCAGAGCAGCGACTCCATCGCCACGGGCAGCACGCAGATCGCCACCGGCAACGCCGACCTGAGCCAGCGCACCGAGGAACAGGCCTCCAACCTGCAGCAGACGGCCGCCTCCATGGAGCAGCTGACGGCCACCGTGAAAAACAACGGCGACACCGCCCGGCAGGCCACGCAACTGGCGAACTCCGCCAGCGAGGTCGCCGAACGCGGCGGCACGGTGATGGGGCAGGTCGTGAGCACCATGGGCGCCATCACCGACTCCAGCCGCCGGATCTCGGACATCATCGGCGTCATCGACAGCATCGCCTTCCAGACCAACATCCTGGCGCTCAATGCCGCGGTGGAAGCGGCCCGCGCCGGCGAGCAGGGCCGCGGCTTCGCGGTAGTGGCCAGCGAAGTGCGCAGCCTCGCGCAGCGCAGCGCCGATGCCGCCAAGGAGATCAAGGGACTCATCTCCACCAGCGTGGAGAAGGTGGAAGCCGGCAGCCAGCAGGTCGAGGAAGCCGGCCGGACCATGGCCGACATCGTCACCCAGGTCAGGCGCGTGAACGACCTGATCAGCGAAATCAGCGCTGCCACCCAGGAACAGGCCCAGGGCATCGGCCAGGTGAGCGACGCGGTGAGCCAGCTCGACCAGGTGACGCAGCAAAACGCCGCGCTGGTCGAGGAGAGCGCTGCCGCCGCGGACAGCCTGCGGGCCCAGGCCGGCCGGCTCGTGGATGCGGTGAGCCAGTTCCGCCTGCACCACGACCAGGGCCTGCCAGCCCCGGCACCGATGGCCGCACCGCGCGCCGCCGCAGCGCCGGCTGCAGCCAGCGCACTGCCGGCCGCCAGACCGGCACCGGCCCGGGTGCCTGCCGCGCCGCGCGCTCCGGCCGTGGCGGCCCGCCGGCCCGCGCCTGCACCCGCGAAAGCCCCCGCGCCTTCGCTGGCCCTGGCGGGCAGCTCGAGCGAGGACGACTGGACGAGCTTCTGACGGTCAGGGCCCGCCCACGCGCTCCACGAGGCCGGCACTGGCCTCGTTCATTCCCACCACCTCCACGGGGCAGCCGTGGTGCCGCAGCCGCATCACCACCTTGTCCAGCGCGGCCACGGCGGTCACGTCCCAGAAGTGGGCCCGCGAGACGTCGATGCGCACCGGGCGGCCTTCGGCGGCCAGGATGTCGAAGGCATCGATGAACGCATCGGCTGACGCGAAGAACACCTGGCCCGCCACATGCCAGGTGCGCAGGCCGGTGGCCCCGTCGTCCTCGGCGCGGACGTCCAGCAGGCGCGCCACCTTGAAGGCGAAGAACACGCCGCTCAGCACCACCCCCACGGCCACGCCGGCCGCCAGGTTGTGGGTGGCGAGCGTCACCGCCACCGTGGCCAGCATCACGGCGCTGGACGTGCGCGGATGGCGCACCAGCGTGCGCAGCGAGGCCCAGTCGAAGGTGGAGGCCGACACCATCACCATGATCGCCACCAGCGCGATCACCGGCACGCGCGACACCCAGTCCTTGAGCGCCACCATCAGCACCAGCAGGAACACGCCCGCGAACAGGGTGGACAGGCGCCCGCGGCCACCGTATTTCACGTTGCCCACCGCCTGCCCGATCATTCCGCAGCCCGCGATGCCGCCGGTCAGGCTGGCAGCGATGTTCGCCAGGCCCAGCCCGGCGCATTCGCGGTTCTTGTCGCTGGGCGTGTCGGTCATCTCGTCCACCACCGCGGCCGTGAGTACGGATTCGAGCAGGCCCACGAAGGCGATGGCGAGCGCCGGCAGCGCGATGATGCGCAGCGTCTCCAGAGTGAACGGCACGCCGGGCAGCGCGAAGGCGGGCAAGGCGTCCGGAAGCCTGCCGAGATCGCCCACGGTGGGCAACCGAAGGCCCGCCGCGGAGGCCAGCGCCGTGAGCGCCACGACGCAGACCAGCGGCGACGGAATGGCGGTGAACACCCGCCAGCCCGACCACGCGCCCAGGCGCGGCAGGCCGTAGATGATGGCCAGGCCCAGCGCCAGCATGGCCCATGTGCCCGGACCGGCGCCCCGCAGGTGCGGCAACTGGGCCGAGAAGATCAGCACGGCCAGCGCATTCACGAAACCCGTGCGCACCGAACTGGAAACGAAGCGCACCAGCACCCCCATGCGCAGCAGTCCGAAGGCCACCTGCACCGCGCCGGCCAGCAGCCCCGCGGCAAACAGGTAGCCCACGCCATGGGACTGCACCAGCGGCGCGGCCACCAGCGCCACCGACCCGGCCGCCGCCGACACCATGGCCGGGCGCCCGCCCGCGAAGGCGATCACGATGCTGATGACGAACGAGGCGAACAGCCCCACGGACGGATCGACACCCGCCACGAACGAAAACGCGACCACCTCGGGAATGAGAGCGAACGTGGCAACGGCGCCGGCCAGCAGTTCACGCGGAATGCTGGGCGCCCACTCCGCGCGCAGCCGGGACCTCAGCTTCCGCAGCACTTCTTGTATTTCTTGCCGCTGCCGCAACTGCACGGGTCGTTGCGGCCCGGCGTGTCCGCACGGCGCACCGATTCGACGCGCGGACCCATGCTCTTCCAGAGCTGGCGCAGGTCATAGACCGCCCAGATCGCCTCGCCGAACACCTCCAGCCGGTCCTCGCTCACGCTGGGCGGGCCGTCCTCGGCATACATGTTGTGCTCGGGGCGCCCGGTGTCGTCCTCGGTCAGCGCGACGATGTGCTCGAGCGCGCCGTCCAGCCACTGCGCGGCCTCCTTGTCGCGCGGCGCGGCCCACTCCTCGGGCCAGTTCTCCACGGCGAACATGAAGCCCAGCGCCCAGACCTGCCCGAACGAAGGCACGTCCTGCCCGGACATCTCTGCGCGCTCCTCCTCGGGCAGGCAGGCGATCGCGCCGCGCATGTCCATCACCTCGGGCTGGAAGGCACGGTCGTCCTCCAGCGACTCCACCGTGTCCTCGAGCTGACCCGCCACCTCGTTCCAGCGGCGCATCCACAACTCGATGAAGCGCGCCTGCTGCGCATCGTCCTGGAAGGCCGGAAGGCGCGGCAGCGCCTCTCCTTCGGCCACCATGTCCATCGGGCCGCCGTCGTCCAGCAGCATGGGCAGGTACTCGGCCGGCGCGATCGCGCGGCGCGTGCAGACCAGCGCGGTGAGGAAGCCGTCGCAGAATTCCCACTGCGGGATTTCCTCGGCGCGCGAACGCAGGTCGTCGAGCAGTGCGTCCAGCTCATCGAGGTCGTCGTTGCTGAGCGCGGGAACGGCGCCGGAAGTATCGGCGGCGGGGGCGTGGGGATCGGTCATCGGGGGGCTCCTGGCCGGCGCGCACGCGCGGGCAGGCCGTATTTTGAAGAAGATGGCGAAAAAGGCGGACAGCGGCGGGCCGGCCCATCGCTCTATGATGCCGCCGCGGCGGACAGGATTGCCCACCTTGCGCATTCCAAGGCGGCGAGTGTAGCCGCGCCCCCTGACGCTCCGATTCCCTCCCTCCAGTCCATGCCCGCCTTTCCGCCAGATCCGGCGCTCCCGCCCTCTCCCGCCCGGCCGGCGACCCACCCCGCGCCCACCGACTGGGACGCATTCCTGCGCGAGCGGCTGCCCACCCAGGTGCATGCGGTGGAGAGCCACATCGCGGCCGACGGAACGCGGGTGTGGCTCAAGCGCGCGGCGCCCGTGCGCGGGCCCGGCAGGCACCGTGCCATGGCCCTGCTCGCCGGCATGCTGGGCCTGCCCGTGCTGCGGCCCGTGCCCACGCCGGGCGGGGCCGAGGGCATCGCCACCGAGGTGCGGCGCCTGCGTGCCTTCTCGGCCCTCGGGCTGCGCGTGCCCGAGGTGCTGGCGTTCAGCGGCGAGGGCCTGCTCACCCTGGACCTGGGCCGTCCGGAGGTGGACACGCACTCCCTGGGCAACGAGATCGAACACCGCCTCGGGGACGGGCCCGAAGCCGTGCTCGCGCTCTGGCGCCAGGGCCTCGCGGCGATCGCGCAGGTGCATGCGCGCGGCACCTGCCTCAGCCAGGCCTTCGCGCGCAATCTCGTGCGCTGCCCGGACGGCGTGGTGGGCTACCTGGACTTCGAGGACGACCCGGCCGCCACCCTGCCGCTGCCCGCATGCCAGGTGCGCGACCTGCTGTGCTACGCCCACTCCACCGCGCTCTACCTGCGCGCATCGGACGCGCTGGCCCCGGCGCGCGCCGAAGCCGCCGCATGGACGGCCGCCCATGGCCCGGAATTCCGGCAGACCATGGAACAGGCACTGCGCCGCCTCGCCTGGCTGCGCCGGCTCCCCCAGGACCGCCGCTGGGGCCGCGACGTGCAGCGCATACGCGCCGCCTACGACCTGCTCGCGCCGTAGCAACGCGATCGTGCGGTGGTGCGGCAGGTCGGGGGCGTTTCCGTAATGCCCCGTGGGCGGCGTCCGACAGGCCACGGTAGAGCCCCCCGCATATCGTGCGGACAAGCGCTCCCGCTCCGCTCCGCCCCCGCATGCCTTCATCCGCCACCGCCGCCGCGCCGCTGCCCACCGCAGCCGAACCCGATCCGAAGGCCGCTGCCGGCGCACGGGCTCCCAGCCTTTCCCTGGCTGCCTGGCGGCAATTCATGGCCGTCGCCAAGCCCTACTGGCTGGGCGACCGCAAGGTCGCGGCCTGGGCGCTGCTGGGCCTGCTGATCCTGCTCATGCTGCTGGAAACGCACCTGGCCGTGCGCCTCATCGACCGAACGGGGGAGATGACCTCCGCGCTGGCGGCACAGGACCGTGACCGCTTCTGGGACGCCGTGCGCAGCTGCCTCACCGTGCTGGCCTTCGCCGTGCCGGTCTATGCCTTCTACTACTACATGCGCGATGCGTTCGCGAACCACTGGCGCCTCTGGCTGACCCACCGTTTCCTGGACGGCTACCTCGGGCGCCGCCGCTACTACGAGCTGAATGCGGAAGGCACGGTGGACAACCCGGACCAGCGCATCAGCGAGGACATCAACAGCTTCACCGGCCGCTCCACGCATTTCCTGCTGATCTTCATCGGCGCCATGATGCAGCTGGTGGCGTTCAGCGCGGTGCTGTGGTCCATCTCGCAGACGCTGGTCGCTTTCCTCGCGGTATATGCGCTCGTGGGCACGGTGGTGGCGCTCTACGTGTTCGGCGCCCCGCTCATCCGGCTGAACTTCTGGCAGCTGCGGCGCGAGGCGGATTTCCGCTTCGGGTTGATGCGGCTGCGGGAGAACGCCGAATCCATCGCGTTCTACCGCGGCGAGGCGCAGGAGCGCGCCCAGCTGGACCGCAGCTTCCAGGCCGTATTCAACAACTACGCCCGCCTCATCAAGCGCCAGCGCTCGCTGAACCTGTTCCAGCGGGCCTTCAGCCAGCTCACCCTGGTCATCCCCAGCATCATCCTGGCCGATGCGGTGCTCTCGGGCGACATGGAAGTGGGCCGCGCCATCCAGGCCGGCGGCGCTTTCGCCGCGGTGCTGGCCTCGGTGTCGCTGATCGTGGACAACTTCGAAAGCCTGAGCCGCTTCGTCGCGGGCATCGGCCGGCTCGACACGCTGCGCCAGGCCCTGCTGGAAACGCCCACGGAGCGCGGCACGCCCGAGCCCATGGAGCCGGAGGCCGCCGCCGCCGCACGCCGGCAGCGCCGCGAACAACGCCGCGAGCAGCGCCGTGCACGCCGGCGGGGCGGCGCCCCGTCCGCCAGCGCGGCGGCAGCCGCTCCGGTGGCCGAGCTGTCCCCGGAGACATGTGGCGAGATCGAGGCCCGGGAGGGCGAGCGGTTCGCCGTCGAAGGGCTGGACCTCTACACGCCACGCTTCTCGCGCCTGCTGGTGCGCGATCTTTCCCTGGACCTGCAGCCCGGCGACGCGCTGCTCATCACCGGTGCCAGCGGCTGCGGCAAGAGTTCGCTGCTGCGCGCCCTGGCCGGCCTGTGGCGCGACGGCCGGGGCGTGGTGCACCATCCACCGATGGACAGCGTGTTCTTTCTGCCGCAGCGGCCCTACATGCAGCCGGGCACGTTGCGCAGCCAGATGATCTATCCCGCCCGCGACACCGATCTTGCGGACGCGCAACTGCTGGAAGTGCTCGACGCCGTGCACCTGCCCGACCTCGCCGGCCGCGTCGGGGGCCTGGACGCCGTACGCGACTGGGAAAAGGAGCTGTCCATCGGCGAGCAGCAGCGGCTGGCGTTCGCGCGGGTGCTGGTGCGGCAGCCCCGCACCGTCATCCTCGACGAGGCCACCAGCGCGCTGGACAGCGCCAACGAGGCTGCCCTCTACGAGCGCGTGCGCGCCAGCGGGGCATCGGTCATCAGCATCGCGCACCGGCCGGCCGTGCTGGCCCACCACACCCACGTGCTGGTGCTCGCGGGCGACGGAGGATGGTCCCTGCACCCCGCGGAGGGCTTCCGGTTCGACGAGGGCTGAAACACGCCGGTGCCTCGCTCAGGCGGCTTCCGGTTGCGCGGCCTCCAGCACCAGGGCCGTGGCCACGTGCGCGTCCATGCTCAGCAGCCGCTTGCGCATGCACAGCACGGCCTTGTCCTTCGACAGCAGGATGGCGCGGTGGGCCGCCGCGAGGTCGATGAACTTCTGGTCATCTGCGTCCTTGCAGACATAGGCCACGCGCGGCGCGATCTCCACCAGGCGCGCCTGGGCATCGAACGCCGCGAGCACCTGCGCGGCATCCACCCGGTAGAAGTCCATGCGCTCCACGATGTGCGCGTAGGCCAGCACGCGCTCGAGCTCGTCGCGCATGACCTGCGTGGCGATCCATGCCAGCCGGCCCTGGGCGAGCAATTGCCGCAGCGGCCCCGTGCGCGGATCGGAAAAGATCAGCAGGTCCAGGACCACGTTGGTGTCCACCACCACGCAGCGCACCGGTTCGCCCTCCGCTGCCTGCGCGGGCAGCCGCAGCTCAACCGGCATGGTCCCCGCCCGCATCCGCCGCGCGTCCGGGGCCGGCAGGCGCATCCGCCGGCGGCGGCGCAGCGCCCTCCGCCCGCTGGCGCACGGCGCCCTGCACCATGTCGAAACGGAACAGCCGGCATTCGATCGGCCCGTTCCACATCGGCACGCGGCGCGATTCCTTCAGGCGCATCTTGCCGGGCAGCTTCAGGTCGGGCGTGAGCATCCAGGCCTGCCAGCCTGCGTAATGCTTCTTCCAGTGCGCGGCCAGTTGCAGGAAGAAATCCCCGCCATCCTCGGTCTGCGCGGTCTCCCGGCCGGCACGCTCGACCACGCCCATGCGCTCCCGCGCGCTGCGCCCCGCCGTGCCGGCCGCGGCAATGCGCTCGCCATAGGGCGGATTGAGCAGCATCACGCCGGGCCGGTCGCCGGGCGGCATGCGCTGCAGTGCATCCCCGCCGCGCAACTGCACCGCCTGGGCAACACCCGCGCGCTCGGCATTGCGTTGCGCGAAATCCACCATGCGGTGAGACACATCGCTGCCGAACACCGGTACGGCGGCCGGCACGATGCCGCCTTCCGCTTCCTCGCGCAGAGCATTCCAGACGTGCGCCTGGAAGGGCAGCAGTTTCTCGAAGGCGAAGCGCCGGTGCAGGCCCGGGGGAATGCGGCAGGCCATCTGCGCGGCCTCGATGGCGATCGTGCCGCTGCCGCAGCAGGGGTCGTACAGCGGCATGGGCGCGTCGCCCAGCGGATCCCAGCCGCTGGCGGCGATCATGGCCGCGGCGAGCGTCTCCTTGAGCGGCGCATCCCCCTTGTCCTCCCGCCAGCCGCGCTTGAACAGCGGCTCGCCCGAGGTGTCGATATAGACCGTGGCCTGGTCCGTGGTGAGGTGCAGGTGGATGCGCACGTCCGGCCGCTGCGTGTCCACATCGGGCCGCACGCCGCCGGCTTTCGCGCGGAAACGGTCGGCGACCGCGTCCTTCACGCGCAACGCCGCGAAGTTCAGGCTCTGGAGCGGGCTGTGCTGGGCAGTGACGTCGATGCGGAAGCTCTGGCGCGGGGTGAACCAGATCTCCCAGGCGATCCCGGACGCGATGGCGTAGAGATCGTTCTCGGAGCGGTACATCCGCTCGGCCAGGTGCACCAGCACCCGTTGCGCGAGGCGGCTGTGGAGGTTCAGCCGCAGCGCTTCGCGCCACGACGCACGGGCCATCACGCCGCCGCGCCCCGTGAGCAGGTCGTGGCCCGTCAGGCCGGTAATGCCATGGACTTCGTCGGCCAGGAAGCCTTCCACGCCGGCGGCGCAAGGCAGAAAAATTTGCAGTGAATTCATAACGCAGGCGAGAGGATACGCCTTGCGGCAAATGCAATCCTCCGCCGTTATTTTTCCACCTTGCAGAACGGATGTTTCATTCTGTTGATAAAGTTCAACAATAGACGATAACCCGGCGATCACCCTTCCCACAGGCCTTCCTTTTGGAGTCCGTCGATGTTCCACAGCCTTCGCGCCCGCCTCATCGGGATCTGCATCGCCATCACCGCCCTGTCGCTCATCGCCCTGGCGCTGGCCACCTTCTTCGTCGTGCGGGGCAACACGCTTTCGGGCCTGGACGACCGCATCGGGCAGCTCACGCGCCTGCATGCCAGCGAACTCGCCGAATGGGTCAAGGAGAAGCAGCGCATCACCTCCTCGCTGAAGACCGCCGTCGGCCAGGCCGAGCCGGTGCCCTTCCTGCTGGCAGCCAAGCAGGCCGGCGCGTTCGACGACACCTATTTCGTCTATGCCGACAAGCGCAACATCTTCGCGCACCCCATGCCGGAGGGCTATGACGGCACCGCGCGCCCCTGGTACAGGCAGGCGGTGCAGACCGGCGGACCGGCCCTCACGCCCGCCTACGTGGACGCCAGCACCGGCAAGCTCACCATCAGCTTCGTCGAGCCCGTCGGCCCTGCCGGCCAGCCCACGGCCGTCATCGGCACCGACATGCACCTGGACACCGTGACCCGCAAGGTCAACGCGATCCACCCCATGGAGAAGAGCTTCGCCTTCCTCCTGGACGGACAGGGCAACATCCTCGCCCACGCCAAAGCCGAACTGGCCCTGAAGCCCGTCACGGCCATCTCCCCGGCCCTGGACGGCGCACAGCTCGCGCGGCTCGCTTCGGACGGCGGACGTGCCGACATCTCCATCGACGGCGCCCCCACCATGCTCTACGCCGCGAAGGTGGAAGGCACGCCCTGGATCCTGGCCATCGCCATCGACCGCGCCGAGGCCACCCGCCCCGTGCGCGAACTCCTCAACGTCGCCATCGCCATCACCGTGCTGTGCGTGCTCGCCGCCGTCGGCCTGCTCACCTACGCCGTCAGCCGCCAGTTGCGCCGCCTCGCCGTCGTGCGCGACGCCCTGGAGGACATCGCCTCCGGCGAAGGCGACCTCACCCGCCGCCTCGACACCCACGGCAGCGACGAGCTCACCCAGATCGCCCGCGCATTCAACCACTTCGTGGACAAGATCGCCGCCGTCCTCGTGCGCATCCGCGCCTCCGCCGAATCCGTGCGCCTGGCCACCAGCGAGATCGCCAGCGGCAACCAGGACCTCTCCGGCCGCACCGAGCAGCAGGCCAGCTCCCTGGAAGAAACCGCCGCCGCCATGGAGCAGCTCACCGCCACC
>NZ_JMKU01000029.1 GCF_000687165.1 Paracidovorax oryzae ATCC 19882
GGCTGCAGCTCTTCGGCAGTCTCCACCAGGATCGCGCGGTCCGCACCGATCGCCATCGCCGTGCGCAGCGTCTCCTGGCATTGCGTGACGCCGCAGGAAACGGCGATCACTTCCGTGACCACGCCCTTTTCCTTCAGCCGCACCGCCTCCTCCACCGCGATCTCGTCGAACGGATTCATGCTCATCTTCACGTTCGCGATGTCCACACCCGTGTTGTCCGACTTCACGCGGACCTTCACGTTGTAGTCCACCACGCGCTTGACGGGGACCAAGACCTTCATTGCTGCGGCTCCTAAAGGGTTGATTGATTGACGTAACGTAAACCGATCCATTCTATGCCCCGCCCCGTGCGCAGCCTGGCTCGCGGGAGGGGAATTGCGCCGGCGAACCCGCCGCGCACAAAAAAAGAACGATCGTGCTTTTTATCGGAGTATATCCGCGTCCGGTCACGCCGTGGGCGGCGGCGCGGACGCTTGTGCGACATCGGCGGCATACAGGGACCCGGCGGGCGGCGGCCCGCCGGCCTGCAGGCGCACCACGCGCTGGGGATAGGGGATGTCGATGCCCTCGGCGCGCAGGCCTTCGAGGATGGCGATGTTGATCGCCGAGCGCAGATTGACCGTGCCGGCCGAAGGGTCGCTGACCCAGAAATTGAGGCTGAACTCCAGCCCGTCGGGCGCGAAGTTGACCAGGTAGGCCACCGGTACCGGGTCGGCCAGCACGCGCGGCTGGGCGGCTGCGGCACCGCAGAGGATGGCCTGCACGCGCGGCACGTCGCTGTCGTAGCCCACAGTGATGTTGGTGGTGATGTTGAACTTGCGGTCGGCATCCGAGAGGTTCTCCACGCGCTGCGTGATCAGCGTCTCGTTGGGCACGATGGACTCGCGCCCGTTGCCCGCGCGGATCAGGGTGTAGCGGGTCTTGATGTCGGTGATGCGGCCCTCGAAGCCGTCCACGCGCACGTTGTCGCCGATGCGCAGCGAGCGCTCCAGCAGGATCACGAAGCCGCTCACGTAGTTGGAGGCGAGCTTCTGCAAGCCGAAGCCCAGGCCCACGCCGACGGCACCGCCCAGCACCGAGAGTGCCGTCAGGTCCACGCCCACGGCCGAGAGCGCGAACAGCAGGCCCACCAGCAGCAGCCCCGCCCGGGTGGCATTGGCGGCCACCTTGCGCATGGAGAGGTCCACGATCGTGCGGTCCAGAAGGCGTCGCTCCAGCGTGGACGACAGCCACAGCGCCAGCAGCATCACCACGGTGGCCGAGAGCGACCCTTCGATCAGCGTGAGCGCCGTGACCTGCGATTTGCCGAAGTGGATGGCGACACCGGCCAGTTCCGCACGCACCGCGGGCAGCAGGCCCACGATCCAGAGCACTGCCACGCCCCAGGCCAGCCAGGAGACGATGCGCTCCACCAGCCGCATGGCGGCGGATTTCGGGAATGCGTTGGCGAGGATGCGCGCGAAGAACCGGATCAGCACCAGCGAGCTGAGCACCGGCACCGCCACGCGCAGCAGGAACACGGGCTGCAGCAGCACCGTCTCCACGCCCACGCGGGCGGCATAGGCCAGGGCCAGTGCCAGCAGCGGAAACATCAGCCCATCGACCGTGCGGCGGCCGAACCACACCGAATCGGGCGGCTGCTGGCGGCCGAGGATGCGGCTCGCTCCGTAAGCCAGGGCGAGGCAGGCGGCCAGCACGGCCGCCTCCAGCCAGGAGCGCGATTGGCTGAAATCGCGGATCAGCGCGTGGAGGGCTTCCATGGGCGGGAATCGGAGGACATCGTTGGACGGCGGATCCGGAGCGCGGCGGCGAGCCCCGGCAGGAGTGGTCTGGAGCTTACCCTGTCGCCGCGGCGCGGAGCGCCTGCGCGCGCTGGCCGGCGAAAAGCCATGGTCCGGATGCGATCGTGCGCCGCAACTGCGCCGTCAGGTTCCTGCAGGGGGTGGCGGGGGAGCGTCGGCAGCCGCCTTCCAAGCTGGCGCGCGCTTCTCGGCGAACGCACGGGCGCCCTCCTGCGCAGACCCGTCCACCATGTTCGTGGCCATGGCCTGGCCGGCGAGCTGGTAGGCCGCCTCCACGCCGAGTTCGCGCTGCTGGTAGAAGAGCGCCTTGCCCATGGCGACAGCGGCACGGGGCTTGCCGAGGATGGAAAGCACCAGCGATTCGACCTCGGCATCCAGCGCCTCGGGTGGCACCACACGGTTGACCAGGCCCTCGGCCAGCGCGGTGCGTGCGTCGATGAAGTCACCGGTGAGCAGCATCTCCATGGCGCGCTTGGCCGGCACGTTGCGCACCAGCGGCACGCTGGGCGTGGAGCAGAACAGGCCATAGTGGATGCCGCTGGTGGCGAAGCGCGCGCCCTCGGCCGCCACGGCCAGGTCGCACTGCGCGACCAGTTGGCAGCCCGCCGCGGTGGCGATGCCCTGCACGCGCGCGATCACCGGCACCGGCAGGCGCTGGATCGACAGCATCATGCGGCTGCACTGCGCGAAGAGGCGCTTGTACCAGGCCGCATCGGGGTGCGAGGCCATGTCCTTGAGGTCGTGGCCGGCACAGAAGGCCTTGCCCTGCGCGGCCAGCACGACCACACGGGCCTGCGTGTCCTGGGCGACCGCATCGAGTGCCTGCTGCAGCGCGGAGAGCATGCCGTCGCCCAGCGCATTCAATCGCGCAGGGTCGGCCAGCGTGAGGGTCACGACGCCGCGGGCATCGCGCGCGGTGTGGAGCAAGGGGGCGTCGGGAGCGGAGGCGGCAGGTTCGGTCATGGCGGAAGAAAAGGCTCGGGGCTTGTCGGCAGGCGATCCGCATCACAGGTCGGCCAGCACGCGCACATGGGCCTCGACGCTGCGCGCGAGGGCATCCATCACATAGCCGCCCTCCAGGCAGGAGACGATGCGGCCCTTGGCGTAGCGGCGGGCGATGTCCTTGATGCGCTGCGTGATCCAGGCATAGTCCTGCTCGGTGAGGCCGAGCTGGCCCATGTCGTCGTCGCGGTGGCCGTCGAAGCCGGCCGAGACGAAGATCATCTCTGGCTTGAAGGCCTCCAGCCGCGGGATCCAGAGCATCTCGATCAGCTCGCGGATGTCCATGCCGCGCGTGTAGGCGGCCACGGGCACGTTGAGCATGTTGGGCGCCGGGTCCTGGTCGCCGCTGAACGGGTAGAACGGGTGCTGGAAGATGCCGACCATCAGCGCGCGCGGGTCGCCCGCGAGGATGTCCTCGGTGCCGTTGCCGTGGTGCACGTCGAAATCCACCACCGCCACACGCTGGAGCTTGTAGCGCTGCAGTGCGTACTTGGCCGCGATCGCGACGTTGTTGAAGAAGCAAAAGCCCATGGCCTTGCTGCGCGTGGCGTGGTGCCCGGGCGGGCGCACGCAGCAGAAGGCGTTCTCCAGCTCGCCCGCGATGACGGCGTCGGTGGCGGCCAGCGCCGCGCCCGCGGCCCGCAGCGCGGCCGGCCAGGTGTGGGGGTTGATGGAGGTGTCGGGATCGACCTGCGCATGCGTGGGGCCGCCGGCCAGGATCTCTTCCGCGAGCCGGTCGGACATGCCGCGCAACGCTGCCACGTGCATGCGGTCGTGCGCCAGCTCGACATCGGCCAGCGAGGCCTCGGGCGCCTCGAAGCGCTCCAGCGCGTCGGCCACGCCGGTGGCCAGCAGCCGGTCCTCGATGGCGTCCAGCCGTCCCGGGCATTCCGGGTGGCCCGGTCCCATCTCGTGCTTCCAGCATTCGCGGTGCGTGAAATAGCCTGTGCCGCCCACCATGAATCCCTTGTCTCTGGTTTTTTTCGGATAACTTCGGGTCTCATGAACACACAGCACAAGATCCGGTCGCTTCTGGATCAGCTTAACACGGTGATCGTGGGCAAGAAGCCGCAGGTCCAGGACTGCGTGGCCTGCCTGCTGGCCGGCGGACACCTGCTGATCGAGGACGTGCCGGGCGTCGGCAAGACCACCCTGGCCCATGCGCTGGCGCGCACCTTCGGGCTGCAGTTCTCGCGGGTGCAGTTCACGGCCGACCTGATGCCCAGCGACCTGACCGGGGTCTCGGTGTACGAGCGCGGCCGCGAGTCGTTCGTGTTCCATCCCGGTCCGGTGTTCGCCCAGGTGCTGCTGGCCGACGAGATCAACCGCGCCAGTCCCAAGACGCAGAGCGCGCTGCTGGAGGCCATGGAAGAGAAGCAGGTCACGGTGGAGGGCGAGACGCGCGCCCTGCCCCATCCCTTCTTCGTGATCGCCACGCAGAACCCGCACGACCAGCTCGGCACCTTCGCGCTGCCCGAAAGCCAGCTCGACCGTTTCCTCATGCGCATTTCCATCGGCTACCCCGACCGCGCGGCCGAACGCCAGTTGCTGGCCGGCGGCGACCGCCGCGACATGGTGGAGGGCATGCTGCCGCTGCTCTCGCCGGGGGAGCTCGAATCGCTGCAGCAGCAGGTGCTGGCGGTGCATGCGGCCGAGCCGCTGCTCGACTACGTGCAGGACCTGATCGCCGCGACGCGCTCCGGGCGCTGGTTCCTGCAGGGCCTCTCGCCGCGCGCCGGCATCGCGCTCATCCGCGCAGCCAAGGCCCAGGCCCTGATCGCCGGCCGCGACTACGTGGCGCCGGACGACGTGCAGGCCGTGCTGCCGCAGACCATCGCCCACCGCCTCGTGCCCGTGGGGGACGCTGGCCGGGGCGCGGCGGAGCAGGTGGTGGCGATGGTGGAAGCCATTCCGTTGAAGTGATGGGACACCCCCCTGAGCGGCTGCGCCGCTTCCCCCCGCTCTCGCCGTGCTGCGCACGGCGGGCAGGGGGACGACGCCGGTGGCCCGGCGAAGCCGGTTCCACGGCGTCTGCTGGTATGGCCTGCTCCGCGGCCACTCGACGGGTAAGGCCGCGCGATCAACTGTGCCGTGAACATGTCGGGCACCGTGGTTCATAGGCTCATCGTCTAGAAAAATCCATGAGCTTTATGGCTACCGAAGCCCTCTCTCGTACGGTATCGCCGCGGAACCCGATCACCGCACTCCGCCAGCGGCTGCAGCGCTGGTGGCAGGCGCGGCTGCCGCGCACGGACACCACGCTGCTCACGCAGCGCAATGTGTACATCCTGCCGACGGGCGCGGGGTGGATGCTGGCGCTCACGCTGCTGGTGCTGCTGGTGGCGTCGATCAATTTCCAGCTCAACCTGGGTTACCTGCTCACTTTCCTGCTGGCGGGCAGCGCGGTGGCGGGCATGCACGTGTGCCATGCCACGCTGCGCGGGCTGACGCTGCACCTGCTGCCGCCGGAGCCGTGCTTCCTGGGGCAGAGCGCGGCGCTCGGGATCCAGCTGTCGAGCACGCGCAAGTCGCCGCGCCACGGCATCGCGCTGGCGGTAAATGGCGGCGGTGCGCCGCATTGGGCGTGGACGGACGTGCCCGCCCAGGGCACGGCCAGCGTGCAGGTGGCCTTCCAGCCGCAGCGCAGGGGGCTGCACGACGTGCCGCTGCTCACGGCCGAGACGCGCTTCCCGCTGGGCACTTTCCGGGTGTGGACGCTCTGGCGCCCGGCCGCGCAGGTGCTGGTCTATCCGCGCCCCGAACTGCCGCCGCCGCCCCTGCCCGCGGGCGAGCCGGCCCCGGGCGGCGCGGGCAGCGCGCCGGCGCAGGGCATCGGCGAGTTCGATGGCGTGCGCGCCTACCGGCGGGGCGATCCGCTCAAGCTCGTGGTCTGGAAGAAGGCCGCGCGGTCGATCGCCACCGGCACGGACGACCTCGTGAGCCGCGACGCGCAGCAGACGCGGCGGCAGGAGCTGTGGCTCGACCTGGCGCTCACCAGCCTCACCGATCCCGAGGCCCGCATCTCCCGCCTCGCCTCCTGGGTGCTGCAGGCCGAGCGGCAGAACCTGGACTACGGCCTGCGGCTGCCGTCGGGCGAGATCGCCCAGGGCAGCGGCCCGGCCCACGAGCGGCGCTGCCTGGAGGCGCTGGCGCTGTGCTGACCACGACCTGCCCTCCCCTTCGCCCCGGCCGCCCGCCGGAAGGCCCGGCCGCATGACCGCACTGCGCCGGACATTCGCGAACCTGCCGCGCGAGACGCGCGACACGCTCTTCCTGCTCGCCACGGTGGGCTGTGTGGTGCTGCCGCTGGCGCCCTACCTGCCCGCGTGGACCACGGCGCTCGCCGCCGCCGTGCTGGCGTGGCGGGGCGTGCTCGCGCTGCGCGGCCGTCCGCAACCCGGGCGCTGGCAGCTGGGCGTGCTGCTGGCCACATCGGTCGCGCTGACGGTGGTGTCGCACGGCACCATCGTGGGCCGCGATGCGGGCGTCACGCTCATCGTGATGCTGCTGGCGCTCAAGACCATGGAAGTGCACGCGCGGCGCGACGCCATGGTGCTGTTCTTCCTGGGCTTCTTCACGATGCTCAGCAACTTCTTCTTCTCGCAGTCGCTCGCGACGGCCGCCGCGATGCTGGTCGCGCTGCTGGGCCTGCTGACCGCCCTGGTCAATGCCCACATGCCGGTGGGCCGGCCGCCGCTGTCCGTGCCGCTGCGGCTGGCGGGGCGCATGGCGCTGCTGGGCGCACCGGTGATGCTCGCGCTGTTCCTGCTGTTTCCGCGCATGGCACCGCTCTGGGGCATGCCCAGCGAGAATCCGACGGGACGCAGCGGGCTGTCGGGCCGCATGGAGATCGGCAACGTGGCCTCGCTCGCGCTCGACGACGGCATCGCCCTGCGCGTGCGCTTCGACACGCCGGGCGGCGAGCCCCCGCCGCAGAGCGCGCTGTATTTCCGGGGGCCGGTGTTCTCGGCCTTCGATGGGCGCGAATGGTTCGCCTTCGGGCAACCGGGCGCTCCGGCGGCGTCCTGGCGTCCCCCTGCCCCCCCGGCGCTGCAGGTCGAAGGCGAGCCCTTGCGCTACGAAGTCACGCTGGAAGCGCTGCGCGTGCCCTGGCTGCTCACGCTCGATGCCGCGCCCGAGCCGCCCGTACTGCCGCCGGGCCTGCGCGCGTCGATGGCGCCCGAACTCTCCTGGGTCGCGAGCCGCCCCATCAACGAGGTGCTGCGCTACCGGGCCGCCAGCTACACGCGCTTCACGCACGGCCCGCTGGAGGACTCTCCGCGGCTGCGTCCCTACCTGGAACTGCCCGAGGGTTTCGATCCGCGCACGCGCGCCCTGGCCCGGCAGATGCTGGCGGAGCCGGCCGTCGCCGCAGGCGGCGCCGCGGCCTTCGTGCAGGCCGCGCTGGAGCGGCTGCGCACGGGCGGCTACAGCTATACGCTGGAACCGGGCGTCTATGCCGAGCACACGGCCGATGCCTTCTGGTTCGACCAGAAGGCGGGCTTCTGCGAGCACATCGCGTCGGCCTTCGCGGTGCTGCTGCGCGCGGCCGGCATCCCGGTGCGGATCGTTACCGGCTACCAGGGCGGCGAGATGAACGGCGTGGACGGCTACTGGACCGTGCGCCAGGCGGACGCCCATGCCTGGACCGAAGTCTGGCTCGCGGGCCGCGGCTGGGTGCGCGTGGACCCGACCGGGGCTGTCTCGCCGGCCCGCATCGGCAACTTCCAGCGCCTGCAGGCGCCGCGCGGAGTGTTCGGCACGGCGGTGGACACCGTCATCGGCCGCGGCATCGCCGCCCGCGCACGCGCCGTCTGGGAGGCCGTCAACAACCGCTGGAACCAGTGGGTGCTCAACTACACGCAGAGCCAGCAGCTGGACCTGCTCAAGGCCCTGGGCGTCTCGTCGCCCGACGCGCAGGACCTGGCCCGCGTGCTCGGAGCGCTGGCCGCGGCCGCGGCGCTGGCCGGCGTCGGCTGGAACCTGTGGGAGCGCCGCAGGCAGGACCCCTGGCTGCGACTGCTGGACCGGGCGCGCCGCCGGCTCGCGAGGGCGGGCCTGCCCCTGCCCGGCCACCTGCCGCCGCGCGCCATGGCGCAGCAGGTGCGGGACCGTTTCGGGGAGTCCGCCGAGCCGGCCGCGGGCTGGCTGCTGCGCATGGACCAGGCACGTTACGCTCGCCAATCCGATGCCACGCTGGCGCGCCTGCGGCGGGAGCTGCGCGGCCTGCGCTGGCCCGCCTCCGGTGCCCCTTCGACCCGCCGCTGACCGCGGGCCCGGCCCGCCGCCTTTTTCCCTGTCTTCGATTCCATGCCTTTCGCGATGCCTTTCGCCCGCCCCACCGCCCTCCTCGTCCTCGCCTGCGCCGCCGCCCTGGTCCTGCCACCGGCCGCCCTGGCCCAGAAACCCGCCAGGAAAAAGGAGAAACAGGCCGCGCCGGAAGTGCTCTACGCGCAGCGGCCCGAGGCCCTGCGCTTCGCCGACGACCTCGCCGAGCGCCGCGGCCTGGACCGCGAATGGGTGCGGCAGGCCATCGGGCAGGCCCGGTTCCTGCCGCAGGTGCCGCGCCTCATGCTGCCGGCCCCCAGGGGCACCGCCAAGAACTGGACCGCCTACCGCGCGCGGTTCGTGGAGCCCGTGCGCATCCGCGCGGGCGTTCGCTTCTGGAACGAGCATGCCGACACGCTCGCGCGCGCCGAGCGCGAATACGGCGTTCCGGCCGCGATCATCGTCGGCATCCTGGGCGTGGAGACGCTCTACGGGCAGCACATGGGCGGCTTCCGCGTGATGGACGCGCTCGCCACGCTGGCCTTCGATTTTCCCGCCGCGCACCCGCGCGCCACGGAGCGGCAGGCCTTCTTCCGGGGCGAACTGGAGCAGTTCCTGACGCTGGCCGACCGCGTCGGCACCGATCCCTTCGCCCTGCGCGGCAGCTACGCGGGCGCCATGGGCATGGGCCAGTTCATGCCCACCAGCTGGGCGCGCTGGGCGGTGGATTTCGACGGCGACGGCCGCATCGACCTGTTCAACAGCCCGGCCGATGCGATCGGCTCGGTGGCCAACTACTTCCAGGCCCACGGCTGGGTAAGCGGGCTGCCCACGCATTACGCCGTGGCCTTCGACGAAGGCAGCCTGCGCCTGCCCGAGTTGCTCGCGCCCGACATCCTGCCCAGCTTCACCGCCGCCGGAATGCAGGAGCTCGGCGCCCGCCCACTGCCGGCGGAAGGCGCTGCCACCCAGCCCGACGCCGCGGGCCCGATGGCGCTGATCGAGCTGCAGAACGGCAGCGCCCCGGCGGCCTACGTGGCCGGCACGCGCAATTTCTACGTGGTCACGCGCTACAACTGGTCGAGCTATTACGCGATGGCGGTGATCGAGCTCGGACGGGAAGTGGCGGCGGCGCGGTAGCGCGCGGCGCATGGGGCGCCCGCCCCCGGCCCCGGCGGGCGGACCTTCGAGGTGGCGCCTCCTGCCGGCTCGGCATCGCCGGGCCCGGGCCGTTGCGGCCCGGCTGCCGCGTGGGCACCGCGGATCGAGCGAATGCTGCCGGAACGCCCCGGCAGCGCCATCCACACGCCAATCGGTTATCGCACGCCGTCAAAAAACGATTGGTCCCGCCGCAGCAACTTCCCTAGCATGGCTTCGCCAACTCGGCCGCTGATCGAGAAGCAAAGCCCCGCCACGCCGGACCACCTTTCTCCGCGAAGGGTTCCGGGAGCGCGGAACTGCAAGGCAGGTTTTCATCCGGTGCCCCGGAAAGCACCCACCACCGGCCGCCTGCCCTGAAACGACAACACATTGGAGACAGGAGTCCACTCATGCAAAAAGCCCAGAAGTGCCTTCGGGCGCTCTTCGTGGCCACCACGCTGGCCGTGTCCTTCGGCAGCGCGCAGGCCCAGTCCGGCGGCTACCTGCTGGTCCACTTCACCGGCGAGTCGGCATCGGGCGAGCAGACCTACATGGCAGTGAGTTCCGACGGAATGCACTGGACGGACCTGAACAACAGCCAGCCCGTCCTCCTGTCCACCGTGGGGGAAAAGGGCGTGCGCGACCACTCCATCGTGCGCTCTCCCGACGGCACCAAATACTGGATCCTCGCCACGGATCTGCGCATCGCGAGCGGCAAGGGCTGGGACACGGCCATGCACCGGGGCAGCACCAAGCTCGTCATCTGGGAATCCTCCGACCTTGTGCATTGGTCCGCGCCGCGCCTGGCCGACGTGGCCGGCGCCATTCCGAACGCGGGCTGCGCCTGGGCGCCCGAAGCCATCTGGGATCCGGAATCCAACGCCTACATCGTGTACTGGACCACCATCTCGCCGCGCGACGGCAAGGACAAGCCCCGCATCTACTACGCCAGGACCACCGACTTCGTGACCTTCACGCCGCCTCAGCTCTACATCGATCGGCCGGGCGACCAATCCATCATCGACACGCAGATCCTCGAAGTGGCAGGCAGCGTGGGCGGATACAGATACGTGCGCGCCTCCGGCGATGGCCAGATCACGCTGGAAGGCAGCCAGTCGATACTGGGCTCGTGGACGACCATCGGCGATCTGTCGCAGGTGGGCCTGACGGGCCAGATGGTCGAAGGCCCCATCCTCTTCAAGTTCAATGGCGAGACCCAATGGGGCCTGTGGGTCGACCAATATGCATCGGGCAAGGGCTACCTGCCGCTCACCTCGATCAACATGGGCAGCGCGCAGAACTGGCAGATCGCGCCGCAGGGCTCGTACAACCTGGGCGCGAGCCACAAGCGCCACGGCGGCATTCTGCCCCTGAGCGATGCGGAGCTGAATCGCCTGACGACGCAGTGGGGCGGCTCCACCCCCATCAACCGCATCCAGTCCAGCAACTTCCCCGACCGGTACGTGCGCCACGCCAATTTCACGTCGGTACGCATCGACGCCAATGTCTCGCCGCAGGATGATTCGAAATTCCGCATCGTCAAGGGACTCGCCGACAACGCAGGCTACGTGTCCTTCGCTTCGGTCAACCAGCCCGGCTACTACCTGCGCCACAAGAACTTCGGGTTCGAACTCGCTCCTTATGACGGATCGCCCCAGTTCGCCGCCGATGCCACCTTTGCCGAGGAGCCCGGCCTGGCCGACAAGGCGGGCAGTTCCTTCCGGGCCTACAGCCAGCCGAACTACTACGTGCGCCACTACGCCTACCAGTTGCGCCTGGACACCATAGGCGACGCGACAGCGCGCAGCGACGCGACGTTCCGCGTCACCGACTGAGGCCGGGTCCCTGCGGGTCAGCCCGGGCGCCGCGGAACCCGTGGCCCGGGCCCTCCATGCCGAACCGCACGCCCGGCGTGCCCGCGCGCTCCGTCGATTCGGCGCGCGATTCGACTCTGCGTGAGGGGCGGGCGCGTGCTCGGGTCCGGGTACGGCGCCTCAGTGCCCGCCAGTCTTCGTCCCGGCCCCGCCGCGGTAGCCGGCCAGCAGGAAGAACACGGCCACCGCCAGCAGCCCGATCAGCGCCGCGGAGGTGTTCAGCAGCACCCGGTGGGCGACCGAGAAGGCCGCCTGCCCTGCCCCGATCAGCGCCGCCGCCGGGCCCTGTGCCAGTTGCTGCGCGACCACGTAGGCATCGCCGATCGAACGGGCTGCCTGCGCGGCGAGCGGCGGCGCGAGGTCCGGCGGCAGCGCGATCGCATGGCTGAACACCACGGACATGAACACCCCGAACAGGGTGATGCCCAGGCCGCTTCCCAGTTCGTAGCCGGTGGCCTCCAGCGCCCCGGCCGCACCGGCCCGGTCCGGCCCGACCGATCCCATGATCGCGATGGACGACGCCGTCAGCCCCACGCTCAGCGCCAGCCCGAGCAACGCCAGCGCCGCGGCCACGGGCACGCCGCCTTCGTGGAAATCCGCCCGGGCCAGGTAGGCCAGGGCCGCGCCGGACACCGCCAGCGACAGGCTGGCGACCCGGCGCAGGCCGAAGCGGTTCGACAGGGTGCCCGCCAGGGGCCCGCCCACGGCTGCCGCGGCCATGATCGGCACCATGAAGAGGCCGGCCTGCAGCGGGCTCTTTTCCAGCACGTATTGCAGCTCCTGCGCCAGCGTCAGCTCCACGCCGGCCAGGGCGCCGCTCGCGACGACCGCCATGGCGATGCCGGCGAGGATCGCGGGGCGCGAGAACAGCGACAGGTCCAGCATCGGCGCTGCCGAGCGCAGCTGCAGGCGCGCGAACACCGCCAGCAGGGCCGCCCCCGCCGCCAGCGCCGATGCCGCCACGGCCGGCGGCTGCCCGCCCCCGAAGCCCGACTTGAGGCCGTACACCGCGGCAATCATGCCCGCGATCAGCAGCAGCGCCTGCCCGGCAGGCCACCGGCCGGCCGCCGTGCGCTCCGGCCGCGGCAGCAGCAGGAACACGGCCGGGAACACGACCAGCATCACCGGCACGTTGATGAGGAACGCAGCGCCCCACCAGAAATGCTCCAGCAGCGCCCCGCCGACCAGCGGCCCCACGGCGGCCCCGGCCGCGCCCACGGTGCCCCAGAGGCCCAGCGCCATCGCGCGCTCCCGTTCATCCTCGAACGTGCGGCGGATGATGCCGAGCACGCACGGCATGATCATCGAGCCGCCCAGCGCGAGCAGCACGCGCGCCGCGATCAGCAGCGCCGGACTGGGAGCGAACGCCGCCAGCAGGGACGCGAGGCCGAAGACCGCCAAGCCCGCGAGCAGCAGCCGCCGGTGGCCGGTACGGTCCGCCAGCGTCCCCATGGGCACCAGCAGGCCCGCCATGAGCAGCGGATAGATGTCGATGATCCAGAGCACCTGCGTGCCCGATGCGCTCAGTGCCAGCGTCAGCGACGGCACGGCGATGTGCAGGATCGTCATGTCGATCACCACGGGCAGGAAGGCCAGCATCACGGCGGCAAGGACCAGCCACCGCTGCGCGGAGGACGTGGAAGGAGAAGACAACGCGGACATGCACCACCCGGATGAAACGCAATGCCGTGGAATATAAATACATACGTATTTATTTCAACCCAAGCCCCGCGGATTCCAGGGCACAATGCCGTCCGGAACGCCAGCCATGGGCAGAAAACCGACCATCACCCGCGACAGACTGCTCGACCTCGCGCAGCAGATCGTGCGCGCCGAGGGCGCCAGGGGCCTCACCATCGATGCCCTGGCCAGGGCCGCCGGCATTTCCAAGGGGGGCGTGCAATATTCCTTCGCCTCCAAGGAGGATCTCGTCCGCGGGCTGGTCGCGCGCTGGACGCAGGCATTCGATACGGCGATGGCGGCGCAGGACACCGGCACCACAGCCCTCGGCTTCGTGCACGACTACATCGGCGCCATGCGGTCCTCCGACACCGCCACGGACGCGAAGATGGCAGGCCTGCTCATCGCCTACCTGCAGGACCCCGACAACCTGCGCGACATGCGGGCGTGGTACGAGGAAGTCCTCGCCCGCCTGGGCGACAAAACGCCCCAGGCGCGCGCGGCCCGCGTTGCCTTCCTGGCCGTCGAAGGCCTGTTCCTGCTGAGGATCGGCGGCATCGACGACAGCGTGCGGTGGATGTCCCTGCTGGACGATATCGACGCCCTCCTCCGCCAGATCACCGGCACCTGACGGCTTCCCAGCTCTTCTGTAAGCAGCTGTGCGCGGCATGCGGCAGAACCGCCCGGCGATGGGTGTTCCCGCCGGCAGAAGTGCCTGCTGCGGGGAGCGCAAGCGGCGCCACGCGGTCGAGCATGTCCCCGAACACGCGCTTACAAGAGCTCCCGGATCCGGTGCCTATCATCTTCCCGCCTTCCGCGGAGCGGAATCGTGTACACCTTGCCTTTCCGCCGGCGGGCCAGACCCACATCCAACACCCTCGGGGAGAAAAAACACATGCACACATCCTTCCACAAGCCGGGCCTGCGCGGCCTCGCCAGCACCCTGGCGCTCGCCGCGCTGGCGGCCTGCGGCGGAGGCGGCGGCGGCACCCCTGCCGACGCCGCGCGCAGCGAACCCGCCAGCGCCGCGGCGCCGGCGGCACCCACCGATGCGAACGCCACGGTCACCGCCGACACCCGGGCCACGGCAGCGGCCTGCGATGCCCCCACCCCGATGGCCGTGCCGGCCACCGGCACCGTGGTCGGCAACGGCACGCCCCGGAGCTGCACGCTGCAGGCCCTCGCGCAGGCCGTGGAGACCGGCGGCCACGTCACCTTCGCCTGCGGCAGCGCGCCCGTCACCATCGCCGTCACGCGCGAACTGCGCGCGCCGCAGAACACCGTGATCGACGGCGGCAACCTCGTCACCCTGGACGGCGGCGGCAAGAACCGCATCCTCGTGTCCGGCAACAACCGGTCGCTGTCGGTGCGCAACCTGCGCTTCATCAACGGCGCGGCCGCGCAGACCATGGAGGGCGAAGGCATCGGCGGCGCCGTCTCCGGCCCCTACCTGAACCGCATCGAGGTGATCCACAGCACCTTCGAGAACAACAACGCAGGCCGTGGCGGCGGCGCGGTGGGGGTGGGCACTGCCGGCTCGCTGGTGATCTCCGGCAGCACGTTCAAGAACAATGGCGCGTGGTACGGCGGCGCGGTGTACAGCCTGCTGTCGCCGCTCACGGTGGTCAATTCGGTCTTTCAGGGCAACAGCGCCAACACCAGCGGCAAGCTCGGCGACGGCGGCGCCATCGGCACCGACGGGGCCTCCGCCAGCCCGAACGATGCCGAGGGCGGCGAAGTGCGCATCTGCGGCACGCAGATCACCGGCAACACCGGACGCGGCAACGGCGGCGGCGCCTATCTCTGGGTGTACCCGCCCGACAAGATCACCATCGACCGCACCACGGTGGCCAACAACCATGCGGAACCCAACGGCCGCAACAACCCCGGCACCGGCGGCGGCATGCGCGTGAGCAACGGGGCGATCACCATCCGCGACTCGAGCTTCCTCGCCAACGCCAGCGACGGCAACGGCGGCGCGCTCTACCTGGAATGCGCTCCCAGCTGCGCCATCCGCAACAGCACCTTCCAGGGCAACTCCGCCAAGTCCTACGGCGGCGCCATCTTCGGCGACGGCCACCAGGACAGCAACGTCACCTTCGCCGGCAACAGCGCGGGCGGCCATGGCGGCGCGCTCTTCGGCAAGAACTTCACGCTGCGCAATACCGTGTTCGTGGACAACACCGCCGGCAACCCCTGGAAGCAGGCGCTGTCGTGCAGCACCACCGGCACGGGCGACCACGTCGTGCAGTGGCAAGGCGCCACGGCGAATGGCGGGGGCGACCGCTGCATCCAGAACGTGACCGCGGCCAACCCGGTGCTCGCCGCCCCGGCCGACAACGGCGGCCCCACGCCGACCATGCTGCCCGGCTCCGGCAGCGCCCTGCTCAAGGCGGGCGCCGGCTGCGAAGCCACCGACCAGCGCGGCGTGGCGCGCGACACCAGCCGCTGCGATATCGGGGCCGTGGAAGTGCGCTGAGCGCCGCCCTGACGCCCCCCCCCCCCCCCCCCCCTCCGGCCCCCCAGCCGCGCAGCCACAGCCACATCTGCATCGCCGGCCGCTGGCACCCCCCCCCCGCCGCAGCCTCCGGCACCGGCGGGGGGGCGAGTTCAGCGCATCTGAGCGAGCATGCCGGCGTAGCCCTGCTCGTAGCGGCCGAAATGGCCCGACGCCTGGGTACCGTGCAAGGCGTCTTCCTCCGAAGTGATCGCCGGTTGGGCGGTTCCATCGGGGGCGATCCGGCAATTCCACGGGTGCGGGTTGTCGATCCCTTCCTCCTGCAGCGCCGCCCGGGCTTCCAGGTAGGAGGCCTGGCAAGCGCTTATCGTGTTGTATTCGACCCGCTCCATGCCGTCGGCGAATTCACGGGGAGTCATCCGGGTTCTTGCCGCCGCTTCAAAGTGGGCAGCGAATACACCCGCCAGGGAGGCGTTGGTCAATTCGAAGGCGAGAATGGCCACGGCATGGGAGCGGCTGCGCATGTAGATATCGCCCAGGACCACGGCCCGCTGCGAGGTATCGCAATACCCGGTAGCCACCTCGGGATCGATGCGGATGCTCACCGGGCCGCCTGCCTGGACTGCCTGCATGGTCTGGCGAAAGGTCGGCGAATGCGCGAACACGAAGAAGAGATCCTGGACCGCCTTGGTAATCCTCTGGTCATCCGTGTCGTACCGCAGCGACGAGGACACGTCGAGCCATGCGTGGGCCATCTGTGGGGTCACGGTGGAGGAAGGGGCAGCACGCGAGGCCGCGCTCGCGTACATGGTCGCCGGAACGCCCCACGCAGGCGCCATTGCCATCGCCATCGGAGCCTCGTGGTGGTGGCCGCTTGCATGGCGCGGAAGGGACGGCAACGCCTCGCGCAGCGCATGGGTGGAAAACGAAGAAGAGCCCCGGGGCGACGCCGGGGGAGATCCGGCGGAATTGCCGCGCGCAGCGGCCTGGTGCCGGAAAGCGGCATAGGCCGCGGGATCGTAAAGGGCGGGAGAGGTTTGAAAAAAGTCCATCACAGTGAAAGGAGAAAGCTACTTTCACGATCTTCGCACCCCGGCGGGCGGCCCCGGCAGAGCGGCGCGAATGCCTCTTCAGCCGCGCGAATGGCGTCTCACGGCCGCCGCATCTCGCACCGCGAGGGCATTTCGGCCTGCTCCGCCGCGATCCGCCGCACCACGCGGAACCCGTAGCCCGAACCCTCCACGTCGAACGGCACGCCCGGCGTGCCGGCACGCTCCATCACGCCAACCACCAGGGGCTGCTGGAACTGGTGGTCGGCCGCGCGCATCGCGCCCGCCTGCCCGGCCAGTTGCACGCGCGAACTTTCCATCGCTCGCGCAACGGCGGTGGTGTCTGTCGTGCCGGCACGTTCCATCGATTCGGCGAGCGATTCGACCATGAGCTGCATGCGCATGTGCACGTAGTCGTCGGCGGGGCTGGGAAACCGCTGGCGGAACGACCGGTAGAAAGCCTCGCTCTCCTTCGTGGGTACGTTGGGCAGCCAGTCGGCCACGGCCACGACCTTGTCCACCCCGGCGTCGCCCAGGGCCGCGGGCGCCCCCAGGGCATTGCCGTAGAAGGTGTAGAAGGTGCCGGCGTAGCCCACCTCGCGCGCGGCCTTGACCAGCAGCGTGAGGTCGTTGCCCCAGTTACCGGTGACGACGGCCTGGGCACCGCTGGCCTGGATCTTCACCGCATAGGGAGCGAAATCCTTCACGCGGCCCACGGGATGCAGTTCCTCGCCGAGGATCTTCACGTCCGGCCGCTGCGCGGCCAGCTGGCGCCGCGCCTCGCGCAGCACGGCCTGGCCGAAGCTGTAGTCCTGGCCGACCAGGTACACGCCCTGCAGGCCCTTGTCGGCGCGGATGGCCTGCATCAGGGCCGCCATGCGCATGTCGGCATGGGCATCGAATCGGAAGTGCCAGAAGCTGCACTTCTCGTTGGTCAGGATGGGATCGACCGCGGAATAGTTCAGGAACAGCACGCGCCGCGCCGGATCGCGCTCGTTGTGCTTGTTGATGGCCTCGATCAGCACGGCCGCAGTGGCCGACGAATTGCCCTGCAGCACGACGCGCGCGCCGGCATCGATGGCCGCGCGCAGCGCGGACAGCGCCTCCTCGTTCTGGCCCTTGCTGTCGTAGCGCTCCAGCACCAGCGGACGCGCGCCGCCCGCCGCGGCGGGCAGCTTCACGCCGCCACGGGCATTCACCCGCTCGGTGGCCCAGAGCACATTGCGGTACACGGCCTCGCCCGTGTTGGCGAACGGGCCGGACAGGCTTTCGATCAGCGCGATCCTGATGGGCGCGGCCGCAGGCGACTGCGCTGCTGTGGCTGGCGTGGACGCAGAGGCCGCACAGGCCAGCTGGCCTGCGCCCAGCATGGAAATGGCAGCTGCAAGCGCCGCGGCAGCGTGGCGGGCCACGGCGGGTGCCGGGTACGGGAGGCGCGGAATGGAAGCGTTCATGGGAGCGGTGATGGAACGGCGCGAAGGGGCGCCGGTGCCAGGCCCCGGGGCCGGTACGGATGGTGCCGCCCCGGCCGGGACGGTCAGGGAAGGATGGCAGGCGGCCCCGAGGGGATCGCGGGCGCCGAGGCAGCAGGAGCGGCGGGAACCGGCGGCGTCGCGAACACGGGGTACGGCAGCACCTCGGGCAGCGGGTCGGAGGCCGGTGCGCGCTGCGGCGCGACCGGAGAGGTTTTGACAGGGCTTTCGGCCGGATCCTTCACCTCGCCGGACTCGCGCGCCTCGCGCACCATGGCCTCGGTATCGGGCGTCTTCGGCACCTTGGGCGAGGCCTGCCCCACCTCCGTGGGTGCCTCGCGCGGCGGAATGAAGCGGTCGAAGACCTGGAAGAAACGGTCGTAGAAGCGTGCGTCTGTGACGGTTTCGCTGCCCACCTTCACGAGGGTGTCGTCGCTGGCCGTCACGGGCAGCGACAGCGAGCCCAGCGCCCCCACGCCGAGGGAGGCCGAATTGTTGATCTTCTTGATGACGTAGCGGTCCTGCAGGGCACTGGCGAAGACCGCCGTGCGCTGCTTCTCCGGCCCTTCGGAGGCGCAGACGACGCGCATCTCCACCTGGTAGTGGATGTCGGTGGACGGCTGGAAGTACTTGCGGCCGGCCACCACCTCCGCGCTGGCGGTGCCCACGAGGTAGCCCTGGCTCAGCAGCGCGCGGCGCGCGCCCTCGCACACCCTGGCGGGGGGCGCGTCGATGTGGCGCGTGTAGATGCTGGCACTGGTGTTGAAATCGTCGGGATCGAAGCGGGAGGCACGGTCCAGGCCCGGCATGGAGTTGGGCACCCCCGTGCAGCCGGCGAGCACGGCGAGGGCCGCCGCGGCGGCGGCCGCACGCAGCGGGCGGTCACACGGATGGGAGTGCGGGCGGGAATGCGGTCGCAGGATGTCTTGGAGGCAAAAAGGCATGGGCTTGGCGGCAGGATTCCTGACCCCGCATTGTGCTGGTTGCGATTTCGCGCGACTGCGAAGGGGTTGTAACCCCTCGCAACACAGGGGTGCGATTCTGCCGTGGCACGCGGGTTCCCTGTGCAAGAAACCCCTTGAAAAGCGCTGCAGGATGCGCATCTGCATCCCAAGCGGCGAACCCGGGCGCCGCGTCCCACAGTGTTCCTGGCGCCCCGTGCGCCATCCCCTTTTTCCAAGGAGTTCCGACATGTTCTTCGCCCCCGTCATCCGCCGCACCGCCTATGGCAACCGCCCCGCCGCTCCCGCAGATTTCGCGCTGCAGCGCTTCATGCAGAGCACCCTGGCCAGCCAGGGCACCACGGTGTCGCAGGACGACAAGACCGTGACCCTGCAGATCGACGTTCCGGGCCTGGCCCGCGAACAGCTCAACGTGACCATCGAGGGCCAGCAGGTGCGGCTCTCCAGCGTCGAAGGCGCGCCCCGCCAGGTGCAGCGCGCCTGGGAGCTGGCCGACGAGATCGACGCGTCCGCCAGCTCCGCCAGGCTCGAGAACGGCGTGCTCACGCTGGTGCTCGCCAAGGTGGTGCCGCAAAGCCGCGCCACCCAGCTCGCCATCGGCTGATCGGCGCTTCCGGCTCCGCCCTCGGTTGTCGCCCTTGCGCCCGTGCCTTCGCTGGCCCGGGCGCTTTTTTGTGCCCGTGCACCCGCGTACCTGCACAGGGCCCGCTACGCCAGCGCGTCCAGCGGCCAGCGCGGCTTCACGTCGAACGCGTACTCGCGGTTGGGGGCCTCGCGCCCCGCCTGCAGGCGCATGGCGGCGGCCATGGCGATCATGGCGCCGTTGTCGGTGCACAGGTGCAATTCGGGATAGTGCACGCGCACACCCATGCGGGAGCAGGCGGCGTCCAGCTGCGTGCGCAACAGCCGGTTGGCACCCACGCCGCCAGCCACCACCACGCGGCGCAGGCCGGACTGCTGCAGCGCAGCCAGTGTCTTCTTCACGAGCACATCGACGATGGCCGCCTGCGTGCTGGCGGCCAGGTCGGCCTTGCGCGCGGGCAGGTCGTCGCCGAGCTTCTTCGCCTGCGTGAGCACCGCCGTCTTGAGGCCGGCGAACGAGAAATCGAGGTTGCCGCTGTGCAGCAGCGGCCGCGGCAGCTTGAAGGCCGCGTCGTCGCCCAGCTCCGCCAGCCGGGACAGCGCGGGCCCGCCCGGGTATCCCAGGCCCAGCAGCTTGGCGGACTTGTCGAACGCCTCGCCGGCCGCGTCGTCGATGGTCTCGCCCAGCAACTCGTAGCGGCCCACGCCGTCCACGCGCATCAACTGCGTGTGGCCACCCGAGACCAGCAGCGCGACGAAAGGGAATTCCGGCGGGTCGGCGCTCAGGAAGGGCGACAGCAAATGGCCTTCCAGGTGGTGCACGCCCAGCACCGGCCGGTCCAGCGACGCCCCCAGGGCGCAGGCCACGCCTGCCCCCACGAGCAGCGCGCCGGCCAGGCCCGGCCCGCGCGTGTAGGCCACCACGTCCACCTCCGCGAGCCGGCAGCCTGCCTCGGCCAGCACGGTCTCGGTGAGCGGCAGCACGCGCCGGATGTGGTCGCGGCTCGCCAGCTCGGGCACCACGCCCCCGTAGGCCTGGTGCATTTCGATCTGGCTGTGCAGGGCATGGGCGAGCAGCGTGGGCACGCTGCCGTCCGCCGGCGCGCGCACCAGGGCCACGCCGGTTTCGTCGCAGGAGGATTCGATTCCGAGGATCAGCTGGCTCATGGGCCTGCAAGTGTAGTGGGGCCTCTGCTGCCGCACGGAAACTGCCCCCACCGAAGAAATCATTTTCATCATTTTTAATTAGATAAACGTTCTATTTGAAAAATTTGATCACCCCGAAAAGAACAAAGACTTACATTTGGCCGGTCCATCCACCCCTGCCGGCATGCGTGGCCGAAACCCGCTGCTGCCGGCACCGCTCTTCCGGGAGATCCGCCCATGCCCCGTCCCGACACCTACCCGCTCCGTCCCGGCCGCCGAGGGCGCGGCCGCTCCGCGTGGCCGCTGGCCGCGCTGGCGATGCTGCTCGCATCTTGCGGCGGCGGCTCCGGGAGCGACTCCATGGCCGCCCGCGATGGCGACATCGCCGCGAGCGCAACCACCCTGTCCTCGTCCGGTGACCTGCCGGCTCCCGTTCCAGCCGCCCTGGTGGCGCAACCGACGTTCCATGTCGCGCCGGTGCTGCTGCCCGAGCCCGCTTCGCAGGATGCGGCCACGGGCGACCCGATGCAGCCGCGAACGACCCCCATCGATGCCGGCGTGGCGGCGCTGTCCACGCGGCAGCTGACCCCGGACCGCATCGAGGCCGCCATGGCGCAGAGCCTGCGCGCGCCTTCCGGCAGCGGTGCGCAGGAAGCCCGCGCCGCTGGCGTGGTCACCACGTACACACCCGCCCAGGTGCGCGCGGCGTACGGCCTGCCGGCGCTGCCCGCGCCGGGCACTGCGCCGACCGCGCAGCAGGCCGCGCAAATGGGCGCGGGGCAGACGATCTATGTCGTGGCGGCGCGCCACAACCCGAACGTGGCGGCGGAACTGGCCACGTTCAACCAGAAGTTCGGCCTGCCGGCCTGCACGGCGAAAGTGCTGCCCGCCGCCACCTCCCTGCCACTGCCCGCGCCGGCGGCCACCGCCGGCTGCGAGCTGTGGGTGGCCTATGCCACGGCCACGGGCGGACTGGCGGGCACGGCGCCCGCCTACGACGCAGGCTGGGCCACGGAAATCGCGCTGGACGTGCAATGGACCCACGCCATCGCGCCGGCCGCGCGCATCGTGCTCATCGAGGCGCCCGACGCATCGGTCAACGCCCTCACCGCCGCCGTGCGGCTGGCCAACGCCATGGGACCAGGGCAGGTGTCCATGAGCTTCGCCGCACCGGAGGGCAGCTGGAGCAGCGGGCTCGAATCCGCCTTTACCGGGACACGCATGGGCTACCTCGCAGCCACCGGGGATTCGGGCGCGGGCGTGATGTGGCCGGCCGCATCGCCGGGCGTGCTCGGCGTGGGCGGCACCTCGCTGAGCTATTCCGGCACCGGCCCCCGCTCCGAAGCGGCGTGGTCGGGCACGGGCGGAGGCACGAGCGCCTACTTCGCGACCCCCGCCTACCAGCAGTCCGGCCTGCCCGGCGTGGGCTCGGTGCCCCGCCGCACGGTCGCCGACGTGGCCATGAACGCCGACCCCTCCACGGGCCAGTACGTGGCCGTGATCCCGCAGGCCGGCGGCACCGCGCAGTGGCTGAGCGCCGGCGGCACCAGCCTTTCCACGCCGATGTGGTCGGGCCTGATGGCGGTGGCCGGCGCGCTGCGCGCGCAGGCCGGCAAGGAAATGCTGGGCCGGCCCCATGCCGTGCTGTACGGCACGGTGGGCGCCCAGCCTTCCAGCTACGCGGCCGGCTTCCTCGACGTGGCGGCCGGCAGCCACGGCACCTGCGCCACCTGCACCGCCCGCGCCGGCTACGACCAGCTCACCGGCCTGGGCACGCCGCGCGCGGCGGACCTGCTCGGCCTGCTGGCCGGATCCACCGTGGCCGCACCGCCGCCGGTCGTCGGCAGCGCCGCTGTGAGCGGGCTGGCCGGGCAACCGCTGTCCTTCACCGTCTCCGTGGCATCGGCCAATCCGGTCGGCTTCAGCCTGGCCGGCGCCCCTGCCGGCATGGCGGTGTCCGCCACGGGTGTGGTCACCTGGGCCGCACCCGTGGCAGGCAGCTACGCGGTCGCCGTGACGGCGCGCGACACCAAAACGGGCCTGAGCGGCCAGGGCACCTACACGGTCACCATCGCGGCGCCCGTGCCGCCCTCCGTGCCGGGCGGCAGCGTCTCCGGCACCGCGGGCGTGCCGCTGTCGTTCAGTGGCGCCGCCGCCTCCGTCAACCCTCTGCGCTATGCGCTGGGCGGCGCGCCGTCCGGCATGGTGATCGGCACGGACGGCGCCGTGGCCTGGCCGCGCCCCGTGCAGGGCACTTACACAGTGACCGTGGAGGCCACGGACACGCGCACCGGTCTCACCGGCCGCGGCACTTACACGGTGCGGATCGCGGCGGCCGGCAGCAGCACGCCTCCGAGCGGGCTGTCGATCGCCGCCGCGCCCTGGACCGGCACGGCCGGCCAGGCGCTCACCGGCACCATCACGGTCTCCGCCCCCGGAGCCACCTGGGTATCGGTGACGATCACCGGCGCTCCGCTGGGCATGGGCTTCTCGATGCAGGGCACGACGGTGACCGCCCGCTGGCCCGCGCCCGTGGCTGGCAGCTACACGCTGGCCATCGTGGCGCGCGACTCCCTGGGCCGCACCGCACAGGCCGCGGTGCCGGTGTCCATCCGCTGAGCGCCCGGGGCGCCGGCCAGGCGCTGCGGTCCTTCCGCCCTCACCAGCGGTCGGACCGCATGCGCAGCTCCCACTGGCCCGCGCGCATGCCGTACACGCCGACCGCCCCGTAACGCTGCTCCCCCTTCTCGTCCCATTTCATGGTGCCGGTGACGGGGGCGTAGCCGTTGATGGCATGGAGCGCCTTCGTGATCTCGCGCGGGTCGGCCGACTTGGCCTGCTGGATGGCCGCCGAGAGCACGTAGGTGGCGTCGTAGCTGTAATGCCCCCCATAGGCCGGTGCCCGCTTGAAGGCGCGGTCGTAGCGGTCCAGGAACTGCCGGCCCGCGACGAACTCGCGCGCCTCCAGCACGGGCGAGGTGGCGTAGATGGCCGCCAGCTTGCGGTCGCCCTTGAGCATGTCGGTGGTCTTGATGGTGTCGCCGCCCAGGATGCTGACGCGGGTGTAGTTCGCCTGCACCAGCGCATCGATGAGGGCCAGCACCTGGAAGTCGTTGAGGGTGGTGACGATCACGTCCACGCGCTCCTGCTGGAGCTTGCCGGCCAGTGCCTTGAAGTCGGTGGTCTTGTCGTCGAAGGATTCGCGCACCGAGACCTTGCGCTTGTCCTGCGCGATCTGCGCCGCGGCGCCGTCGGCCAGCCCCTTGCCGTACGGCGTGCCGTCGTCGAGCACGGCGTAGCTGGATGCGGACAGCTGCGTGGCCGCGAACGAGCCCATGGCGCGCGCCTGCAGGGCATCGTTCGCCACGAGCCGGAAGGTGCCCGGGAACCCCAGCTCCGTGAAGCGCGGATGGGTGGAGATGGCCAGCTGCGGGATGCCCTGGGCGGCATAGATGGGCGCGGCCTCGATGCTGACGCCGGAATTCAGGTGGCCCACCACGGCCACCACGCCCGATTCGACCAGCTGCTGCGCCACGGTCTTGCCCGTGGCGGCGTCCGCGCGGTCGTCCTGGGCCACCACCTCCAGGGTGACGCGCTTGCCATCCACCATGAAGCCGGACTGGTTCAGTTCGTCCACCGCCAGCTTCACGCCATTGAGCATGTCCTGCCCCAGCGCCGCGAGCGGCCCCGACAGCGGCTGCGCCACGCCGATCTTCACCGTGTCCGGCACGCGGCTGCAGCCCGCCAGCGACAGCGCGGCGCACGCCATTGCCAGCCCTGCCAGCGCCGCGCGCCGGCCGCCCCGCCCCGCCACTCCGTCCATCCCCTGCCTCGTCGTCTTGATCACGGTCGCTCCATCCATTGAGTTCGGTTGATTCCTGGGACGCAAGGTATATAAGAGCCCCGCCCCGTACGCTATCGGGTAACTCCTGCCTGATAGCAAGTTCCAATCCCGGCAACAACGCGGGCCGCTGCACCAATTTGGCGTGTTTCTTGCTGTAGGCTGGGGATATGAACGAGTCGCTGCGCATCGTGGTGGTCGCCCCGGACCTGTCCACGCCCGGGGAGGAAGACGAGCATGCCCGGGAGCAGGCCGAGCGTTCGCGCGCGCTGCGCATCGGCCTGCTGGAAAACGGTTTCAACCTGGTGGCGACGCTGCCGGCGGACGTGTTCCTGAGCGAGCGCATCGCCCAGCTGCAGCCCGACATGGTGATCGTGGACGCGGAAAGCGCCGCCCGCGACGCGCTCGAGCACGTGGTGATGGCCACGCGCGAGGCGCCCCGCCCCATCGTGCTGTTCACCAACGACGAAGACACCTCCCACGTGCGCGATGCCGTGGCCGCGGGCGTGACCGCCTACATCGTGGCCGGGCTCGCGCCGCAGCGCATCCGCCCCATCCTGGACGTGGCGATGGCACGCTTCCAGCACGAGCAGGCCCTGAAGGCCGAACTGGCCGATGCCCGCGGCGCCCTGCAGGACCGCAAGACCATCGACCGCGCCAAGGGCCTGCTCATGCAGCGCCACGGCCTCACGGAGCAGGCCGCCTACGACAAGCTGCGCAAGCTCGCGATGGACAAGGGACTGAAGCTGGCGGAAGTCTCCCAGCGCATGCTCGATGCCTTCGAGCTGCTGGGCTGAGGCGACGAGAGCAGCGGCATCCCCGGCATGCACAGGCGCGTGGCGCGGCGCGCACGAAGAGGGTGCGCCAGGCGTTCGCACTGCACCATTCAGGCCCTGGCGGCACGGCCACCCCGGCCAGCCGCGTCGCGCCATGGGGAGGCTTCCGGTGACGCGCCACTGACAAATCTGCTGGCGGTCCTGCTGGTGGATCTGCTGGCATAGGCCTTGCATGACCCTCGCCAGCACCCATCGATGGGTCTTCGGGCTTTCCATCCAACGGCGGATGGCGTCCCGACCACCGGACAAAGGCGTCCCCACCCCGCGCGGCCAGCGCCGCGCGGAGGTGTGGACGCCTTTTTTATTTCACTCTTCAAGGAAGCCCCGATGACCGATCTCTCGAAAACCAGCCTCCACCGTCGCACCGTGCTGCAGGCCGCCGCGGTGGGCGCCGCGGGCGTGAGCCCGGCGCTGCGCTCCCTGGTGCATGCCGCGGGCTCCGATGCGCCCGAGAAGAAGGAAGTGAGGATCGGCTTCATCCCGCTCACGGACTGCGCCAGCGTGGTCATGGCCTCGGTGCTGGGCATCGACCAGAAGTACGGCGTGAAGATCATCCCCAGCAAGGAAGCCAGCTGGGCGGGCGTGCGCGACAAGCTGGTGAACGGCGAACTGGATTTCGCCCACGTGCTCTACGGCCTCGTCTATGGCGTGCACCTGGGCGTGGGCGGCCCCAAGAAGGACATGGCCGTGCTCATGACCCTCAACAACAACGGCCAGGCGATCACGCTTTCCAAAAAGCTCGCAGAGAAGGGTGCCGTCAACGGCGCGAGCCTGGCCAAGCTGATGGCCACGGAAAAACGCGAATACACCTTCGCGCAGACCTTCCCCACCGGCACGCACGCGATGTGGCTCTACTACTGGCTGGCCGCCAACGGCATCGACCCGATGAAGGGCGCCAAGGTGATCACCGTGCCGCCGCCGCAGATGGTGGCCAACATGCGCGTGGGCAACATGGACGGCTTCTGCGTGGGCGAGCCCTGGAACCACCGCGCCATCATGGACGGCATCGGCATCACGGCCACCACCACGCAGGCCATCTGGAAGGACCATCCCGAAAAGGTGCTGGGCACCACCTCGGAGTTCGTGCAGAAATACCCCAACACGGCCCGCGCCGTGACGGCCGCCATCCTGGAGGCCGGCCGCTGGATCGACGAAAGCCTGGCCAACAAGAACAAGATGGCCGAGACCATCGCCGGCAAGGCGTATGTGAACACCGGCGTGGACGCGATCAACCAGCGCATCCTGGGCCGCTACCAGGACGGCCTGGGCAAGACCTGGGACGACCCGGACTACATGAAGTTCTACAACGACGGCGCGGTGAACTTCCCGTACCTGTCGGACGGCATGTGGTTCCTCACCCAGCACAAGCGCTGGGGGCTGATCAAGGACCACCCCGACTACCTCGGCGTCGCGAAGTCCATCAACCGCATCGACCTCTACAAGCAGGCCGCCGCGGCCGCCAAGGCCCCGCTGCCGAAGAGCGACATGCGCACCAGCAAGCTGGTGGACGGCATCGTCTGGGACGGCAAGGACCCCGCGAAATACGCGGACGGTTTCAAGATCAAGGCCTGAGCGCCGGCCCCCACCCCGATCACCGCGAAGGAGCCCACCATGGTCAGCGCCGTCTTCCATGCTCCCCCGGAGCCCGCCACCGCAGCCACCGCCGCGCATTCCGCCCCGGCCCCCTCCTCCACCGCAAACACGATGAAGACCGCATCCCCGCCCGCCTCCGCAGCACCCGCCGCTGCCGTCCCGGCACCGCGCGACACCGCCGCCGCCCTGCGCCGCTTCTGGCTCGCGGTGCTGCCGCCCGCCTGCGGCCTGGGCCTGCTGCTCGTGGTGTGGACCATCGTCTCCACCACCACGGGCGGGAGCATTCCCAACCCGGCCGACACCTGGAAGCAGGCCGTGGAGATCTTCAGCGACCCGTTCTACCGCAACGGCCCCAACGACCAGGGCGTGGGCTGGAACGTGCTGGCTTCGCTGGAGCGCGTGGCCGTCGGTTTCGGCCTCGCCGCGGTGGTGGGCATTCCGGCCGGCTTCGTGATCGGGCGCTTCACGTTCCTCTCGCGCATGTTCAACCCGCTCATCAGCCTGCTGCGCCCGGTCTCGCCCCTGGCCTGGCTGCCGATCGGCCTGCTGGTCTTCAAGGGCGCCAACCCCGCGGCCATCTGGACCATCTTCATCTGCTCCATCTGGCCGATGATCATCAACACCGCCGTGGGCGTGCAGCGCGTGCCGCAGGACTACATGAACGTGGCCCGCGTGCTCAACCTCTCCGAATGGAAGATCGCCACCACCATCCTGTTCCCCTCCGTGCTGCCCTACATGCTGACCGGCGTGCGCCTGGCCGTGGGCACGGCCTGGCTGGTGATCGTGGCGGCCGAGATGCTGACCGGCGGCGTGGGCATCGGCTTCTGGGTGTGGGACGAGTGGAACAACCTGAACGTCAAGAACATCCTGATCGCGATCTTCGTGATCGGCATCGTCGGCCTGCTGCTCGAATACGCCCTGGTCAAGCTCGCCACGGCCTTCTCGTTCGAAGAGGTCAAGGCCTGATCCGGTCCGACCCGATCCACCCCACACCGGAGTTCCCCATGCATGCCTCCCTCAACACCAAGTTCATCGAAATCCAGGGCGTGGAGCAGACCTTCAAGACCACCAAGGGCCTGTTCCCCGCGCTGCGCGGCATCGACCTGACGATCGCCAAGGGCGAGTTCGTGTCGCTCATCGGGCACTCGGGCTGCGGCAAATCCACTCTGCTGAACCTGATCGCGGGCCTGACCACGCCCACGGCCGGCGCGCTCATCTGCGCCAACAAGGAAATCAAGGGCCCCGGACCGGACCGCGCCGTGGTCTTCCAGAACCACTCCCTGCTGCCCTGGCTGACCTGCGAAGGCAACGTGTACCTGGCCGTGGAGCGCGTCTTCGGCGCCACCGAATCCAAGGCGCGCCTGAAGGAGCGCACTGCTGCAGCCCTGGCGCTGGTGGGCCTCACCCACGCCGCGCACAAGCGCCCCGGCGAGATCTCCGGCGGCATGAAGCAGCGCGTGGGCATCGCCCGGGCGTTGTCGATGGAGCCCCAGGTGCTGCTGATGGACGAACCTTTCGGCGCCCTGGACGCCCTCACCCGCGCCAAGCTGCAGGACGAGCTGCTGGAGATCGTGGCGCGCACGCAGAGCACCGTGGTGATGGTGACCCACGACGTGGACGAAGCCGTGCTGCTCTCCGACAAGATCGTGATGCTGACCAACGGGCCGGCCGCGACGATCGGCGAAGTGCTGGCGGTGGAGATTCCGCGGCCGAGGAGCCGGGTGCAACTGGCGGAGGATGCGGTGTACCTGCAGTGCCGGAAGGCGGTGATCGATTTTCTGTACACGCGGCAGGGGCATGTGGAGAAGGCGGCTTGAGGAGATGCCCGCCGCGGGGGCACGGCCAACATCGAGCGCGGCCGAATGGAGGCAGTCCGGCCGCTCCACCTCGACCTGGGATGCCCCGGGCCCGTCAAATATATACATCGTATATATTTAAGGGATGCCAACGATCACCGCACATGTTTTCATAGCCGTCAGCCTGGACGGCTACATCGCCCGGAACGATGGAGACATCGACTGGCTGTTGCAGCGCGATGATCCGGAAGAGGACCATGGCTACCTGGAGTTCATTGCCGACAAAGGCGCGATCGTGATGGGTCGCGGCTGTTATGAGAAAGCATCGACCCTGGACCCGTGGCCTTACGACCGACCTGTCGTGGTGCTGTCCAGGCAGTTGGTCGATGCCCCTGTTCCCGAGGCGTTGGAGGGCAAGGTCCGCTTCTCCAGCCGCCACCCAGGGAAGAGATGCAGGAGCTGGCTCGGCAGGGCGTGCGCCGGGTGTACGTCGATGGAGGCCAGGTGGTCCAGTCGTTTCTGCGCGACGGGTTGATTGCCGACATGGTGATCACCACCATCCCCGTGTTGATCGGCTCGGGCAGGCCACTGTTCGGTGCGCTGTCCCGCGACATCGATCTGAAGCTGGAGTCCAGCCGCAGCTTTCCTTCGGGCTTGGTTCAATCCACCTATCAGTTTGCGCCATGACCCGCCCGCGCGGGCGCCCGACGCACGGGAAGGGAATGACGCGAGACGATATCCTCGCCGCCGCCCTGAAGCTGCTGGATGAAAGTGGAGGTCACGGCTTGACGCTTCGCACCCTGGCCGCACGACTGGGCGTCACGCCGATGAGCCTTTATCACCACGTTGGCGACCATGCCGGGTTGCTGCGCGCGCTGTCGGACCGGGTGTACGCGGAAGTCATGGAGGCGGTGGACGAGTTGCCGGACCGTCGGGCAGAAATCCAGGAACTACTCTTTCGCTACTACCGTGCCGTGGGCCGCCATCCGCAGCTCACACTGGCGATCTTCACGACGCCGGAAGCCTTTGCAGGGGTGACCCGCCAGATCACCGACCGGCTGACCACCTTGCTTGCAGGGCTCACGGCCGAGCCCGTCCTGTGGCGTGACATTCTGGTCGACCATGCCCATGGCAGTGGCCTGGCCCTGGCCTCCGTAAGACGTGAGCAGGCTGAGGCACTGCAGACGCAATATCGACAGGCCCTCGATCGCTTGCTGGACCACCTGGCGGAAAAAGGATACGACGACACATCTGCGCGTGCCGCCGTTGCCTAGAGCGTGAATAGAGCTTCCGGGTTTTCAAAACCAACAGGAATATTGACCACCAACAAAATTCCTGGGTGGTATGATGGACCTTGTTCTGGTCTGGCGGCCACTCCACCGTACCGCCACCAGAAAGCTCTGTGCGGAGGCACACCACCTCGCAGAGATATGGCGACTTCCGTCGCACGGCGGATCTGCTGAGCTGCAGATCCCCCGACTGTCCAGAAGCTCACGCGGGCCAGTTTCGACCCGCGTCATTGAATGCTCCAGATCCCAAATACCGCCATTTCCATGGGCAAGTACGTCGTTTCGCCCGCGACACATCCGACCGACTGCGGTCGCTTCCGAGCCTCCTTCGCCGTCCATCGTGCCCAGAGCAGCGGCAGCTACTGCCGGGTGTTCCGTTTCGACAAGACGTTCGCCTCGCGCGAAGCCGCCCGGCTCTTTGCAGTCACGCAGGGCTGGCTGCAAACATGCATGGCGCACCCTCCGGTCTGTTGACCTCAGCTGCCGCAGACGCCCCCTCGCCCTGACGCTCGAGGGATCATCGCGCGGCTCACCAGGCTCGACATTCCACCTGCGGGCTCCTCGCCCGCCCTCCTTCAGAAAGGCTCCTCATGAGCTGCAAAATCTATGTGGGCAACCTGCCCTATTCCGTGACCGATGAAAGCCTGCGCAGCAATTTCGCGGAATTCGGCGGCGTCACTTCGTCCAAGATCATGACGGACCGCGAAACCGGTCGCTCCAAGGGTTTCGGTTTCGTGGAAATGTCCTCGGCCGAAGACGCGCAGTCGGCGATCACCGGCCTGAACGGCCTGTCCGTCGATGGACGCTCCATCGTCGTCAACCTGGCCCGCCCGCGTGAGGCAAACGGCGGCCCGGGTGGCTACAGCCCGGTGGGCTACGCGGTGAACAAGCGCTCCGACGTGGGCTATGGCAATGGCGGCTACGGCGGCGGCCGTTACTGAGCCCTCCCGCTTTTTCGCGGAAGAACCGGCTTCATTGAGCCGGTTTTTTTTCGTGCGGGGCCTTCCACCATCCCGGCCCACAGGCTCAACCAGCGCGGCGCGCAACGATTTCCCAGGCGACCTTGGGCAGCGCATAGCGCTGTATCGTTTTTTCCTGAACACTGACGACATCCCAGCCTTCGCCGCAGAGGGAACGGGCCGCCGCTTCATCGAAAAAGCGCTTCAATTCGCCATGCACGAGGTACTGGCCCTCTCCCACCGGGCGATTACCGACCGCGCCGAAATGAACATCCTGCGTTGAATTCACCCGGCAAAGAAAGATGCCTCCAGGGGCAAGACAACTCCGTATGCGGTGCATCACTTCCTGCGTCTGTTCAACGGAGAAATAGTGCAGCGAGAGGCTTGCGATCACGGCGCTCGCATGGTGGGCAGCCATCGGAAACTCATCGCGGAGGTCCTGACAATACAGGAACTGCGGGGCAATCCTTTTCCCCGCTTCGGCGATCGCAGCCGGTGACCGATCCACGCCGATCACTGAAAACCCTTCGGCAACCAGCATCGCGAGATCTGCTCCATTGCCGCAGCCGAGTTCGATGATCACCCCCTCACCTACACTCTGGCGAAGCAGGGGAAGCCATCGCCGCAGCCACTCGTCGTGCGCCGGCCCCCAACGCCGACCACCAAGAAACGAGGCCAGGCCCAACATGGAGAATTTGAGGGAATCCGCCCACTTGCCCGGGAGCACCGGGTAATTTTTAGCTATCGTGAATCGCCTCAAGTCTCGTCACCCTTCCACGTGAATACCAATTTCGCTCCTGGATGCAACACCATACACCCCGGACATTGCTGTCACAGCCGATTGCCGGCACGGAATCCGATGATCCTGCCTCGGCGCTTCCCCCGGTCCACCGCGCGTCCACCATTTTCCTGCCCACCCTCGCGCAGCTGAAGAGTGCCGATTGGCGCAATCGCAGCCAACCACCCTACGGCAGAGACGGCTGCCGGGCAGCGTGCGAATTGGAAACCAGGCTCGCGCGGATCGAAGGCGCCCAACAGGCGCTCGTGGTGTCTTCCGGACTTGCGGCCTATGCACTGATCTGCATGTCCCTGCTGTCTCCTGGCGACGTCGTCGCGATGCCGGCGAACGGCTATGGAACCGCTCAGCAAATGCTGCGGAACGTGTTTCATCGCTTCGGCATCGGAATTGCGCTGTATGACCCCATGGTGCCGGATACGTGGAGCGACGCCATTCCAGCATCCACCCGCCTGTTGTGCGTCGAGGCACCGGGTTCGGTCACCATGGAAGTTCCGGATCTTCGACGCCTCGCCAGGTTCGCAGGTGAACGGGGATGCATTGCCGCGATCGACAATACGTACAGCGCAGGACTGCACTTGCGCGCGTTTGAACTCGGCTTTCATGTATCCATCCAGGCGCTCACGAAGCTGCAGTCCGGCGGCGCGGATCTGGTGATGGGAAGCGTGGCCAGCGCACGCGAGGACATCTCCCGCAGCCTGTACGAGACGCGCCATTTTCTCGGCATGCACGTCTCGCCGGATGACATCTACCTGGTACTGAGGGGCCTGCCCACGCTGAGCCTTCGGTACGCGGCCAATACGGAAGCGTCCTTGCGCCTCGCGGAGTGGTTTTCGGAGAAGCAGGAAATCGCGGCCGTCATGCATCCGGCTTTCTGCGGCAGCCAGGGACACGATCATTGGAAGCAATATTTCACCAGTTCCACCAGCCTGTTCAGCATTGCCTTCGACGCAGCGGTCGAAGCCGAAAAAATAGAGGCGTTTCTCGAAGCCTTGACGCTCTTTCACTTTGGCTTCTCGTGGGGAGGTCCGACAAGCCTGGTCATGTTCTACGGCAAGGAGAACGCATCCACGCGGCAGTTTGCAGAAAGACATCCCGGGGCTGGCTGCATTGCGCGGTTCTGGCTCGGCCTGGAAGACGGGACCGATCTGGCGGCCGACATATTCAACGCCTGGTCATCGGCCTTCGGCGCGTAGCGGTCCGGCCATCGAGCTGCATCGCCACCGCGCCACGGGCTCAGCCGAGCACACTCAGCACGAGGCCGGCCGTCACGAACAACGTGCAGGCCAGCCGCATGCCGGCCACTTTCTCCTTCAGGAAGATGGCACCGAAGAGGGCTCCGAATACGACGCTTGTCTCGCGCAATGCCGAAACCAGCGCGGGCTGGCTCCGTGACAGCGCGAGGATCACGAGTCCGTGGGCTGCCGACATCACAAAGCCGTTGACCAGGCAGTTGGCACCATTTCTCGCGACATAGGATTGCAGCTTCCTGAAGCCGGCCGCTGCCGCGAACACGAGCATCAATATTCCCTCAAGGACGAACAACCACAGCACGTAGGTGACTGCGTGCCCGCTGACACGCGCCCCCTCGCTGTCCAGCAAGGTGAACACCGCGATGAATGCCGAAGTGCCCAGTGCGAACGCTATGGCCCGGCCTTCATTTCCTCTCGGAAGCCCACGGGCAAACGACAGGCCCATGATGCCTACCCCGATGACGGCGATTCCCACGTATTTCCAGGGCGCCAGCACGGTCCCCAGCAACAGGACCGAGATCGCCGTCACCATCAGCGGCGTGGCACCGCGGGCAATGGGATACACCTGGCTCATGTCTCCGTGCTTGTAGCCTGCGCTGAGACAGATCCGGTAACCGGCATGCAATGGCGCGGAGATCGCCAGCCATTTCCATGCCGCCGGGTCCATGCCGGGGAAAAATGGCAGCATCGCCAGGCAAATGCCGCCGGAGGTAGCCGCCATCACGGTCAGCGAAAGAAACTTGTCCTCATCTTTCTTGACGAAGAGATTCCATGCCGCATGCATCACCGCAGAGAGCATGACGAGGCCTAGTGATACGGTGTCCAAAATGAAGTTCTTCGGAAAGAGCGTTGCGAAATTCCGTCAGATCGGATGATCCTGGGGAAGCACGATGAGTTGAGGTACGTTGATGTGGGGAGGCTGCAGCATGAGCCAGACAATCCTCTCTGCAACGTCATCCGGCTGGAGCGGCCGGGCAATGTTCCGTGCGACTGCCGGCCTGACTGCCGCGTCGCGGTGCAGCTCCGTTTCCACGAGTCCCGGGGCGACGCACGACACCTTGATCCGGCTTCGGGCAAGCTCCATGCGCAGGGCTTCGCAAAGCGCCTCGATGGCATGTTTGGTACCTGCATAGGCCCCCGCGGTCTCCCGCACCTTGTGGCCCATGATGCTGGTGGTATGTATCAGGTGGCCATGCTCCTGGCCGCGGAAGTGCTTCAGCAAGGTGTATGTGAATCGATAGGCTGCCTCGACATTGATGCGCGACATGGCGCAGACCTGCTCGATATCGATCTGCTCGATGGTCCCGGTATGGTTGACGCCCGCATTGTTGACGGCGAAATCGACCCGGCCGAAACAACTTACCGCTCGCTCGACCAATCGCGAGCATGTGTCGCCATCGGTCAGGTCACCGGCGATCCACTCGATGCCGGCGAATCGGGATGCAAGCGATTTCAAACGGCTTTCGCGGCGACCATGCAGAACGAGCTGCATTCCCATGTGTGCCAGCTTGCCCGCCAGCGCCATGCCGATGCCGCTGGACGCCCCTGTGATGATCGCGACCCGGCCGGTCAGGCCCTGGTCTTCAGCGCCAGGAATACACCCGTTGCTCATGGCACCACCTTGCGATACGTGCGCCGGGCCCGGCCAACGCAAGCTGCCCGGAATGCGCTGGAAATGACCTTGTCCAGATCCCCCGCGCTCGCTCCCCACTCGATGTGCCACTGAACGCCCATCGCGAATTCGCGCGCACCGGTCAGGACGATCGCCTCGGTCACGCCGTCCTCGCTGGTAGCTTGAACGGCGACCCCATCCCCCAGGTCCGACACCGCCTGCGAATGAAGGGAGTTGACCTTTTGCTCCAGGCCCATGCGGCCCGACCGCTCGATCAAGCCGCTCAGATAACTTCCCTTGTTGATGCGAATCGGATGGCGCGCCTTGTATCTTTCCTGATAGGGAAGCGATTTGTCGGACCGATGGTCCTCGAAACCTCCAAGCTCGTGGACCTGTTCATGCAATCCTCCGCCACAAGCCACGTTCATCTCCTGCATTCCACGGCAAATTCCCAACATGGGTACTCCCTGCGCGAGACAATGCCGGATCAACCAGTGCGTTGTCTCATCGCGCGCCCTGTCCGGCTGGCCGACAGGTTCGATCTCGATCAGTTCATCGCCCCGGCGCCGAAGACCCACGTTGCTCGGCGAACCCGTGAACAATATGCCGTCCAGGCGATCGGCGAGAAGTGACAGCGCACCGGTCGGCCCGCCCAGCGATGGCGTAGCGGCAATCAGGACCGGTACGGCCTGCAGTTCATTGAGAACGTAGTCCACGTATTTGTGGAACACGGTGTGATGGGGCGTCGGAGGATAGTCGCCAAACGCGATGCCACGCAAACAGCAGGACACGCCCACGAGAGGCCGCTCATCCCTCATGCGAACCACGCCCGCGTGGCGCTGCCGCTGGGCTCGTACACCCTCATGCGGTATTGCATTTCCATGTCTGAGTACTCCTCCGTCTCATGCTGGAAGAAAGCGGCGATACGCTCCTTCGCCAGGGCTCCGGATGGAAACAATGGTTCGGCCTGAAGCAACAGGCGGCTGGCCTCGAAAAGTTCATCGATGAAATCGATGGTGGCGAGTATGTAGGCTTTCGTCTCCCCGGCATCCCGGCCACAGCCCGCCAGCAGCAGATGCAGGTAGCGCTCGTAGAGCCGCGCGTCCACGCCCTCCCTCGCGCCATACCGGACAATCCACTTCCTGTGGTAGTTGGTGTTTCCACACAAATGCGTGTATGCGTGGAACTGGGTGACCATGTTCTCGCGCGCAAGGTCGGCGCAGCGGGCCCATTCGCCCTCATTCCACGCGCCGACGATGTCGAGCAGCACCGAGAAATCGGAGGCTTTCCACCGGTACATCAGGTACTGGAATACCTTGAGACCTATGCGGTCGCGCAGGCCTTCGAGATAGGCCGCGCCGGCCAAGCCATGCGAATTGAAGAGCCGATGCACGAAGGCCATGTCGCGAGCGCTCATGTACTTCGTGAGCAGCACCAGGGACCGGGTGGCGTAATCGAAGGTGCTGCGGACCTGGGACACGAGTGCGTCCATTTCGGCCTTCGAGCGGTATTCGATGTCCACCTTGATGTGCGTGGACGGCACGACGGTGTGTATCAGGAAGACCTCCGCCATCGGCGCCGTCCCCGTCAGGATCGAGCGGTCCGTGCTGAGAGTCCTGTAGTGCATATCCAGTGCGATGTCCCGCTCCCGCCGAAGCTCGTCGGTCACCACGTGGACATCCACGTCGGACATGGCATTGCCGATGCCCTCGATCAAGGATCCGCCGACGAAGGCGGCATCACCGTCACGCAGATAGGCATTGTCCAGAATGAAGTCACTGGACAGATGCACGCTGCCGCCAAGCAGGCTGTAGACCTGCCCGCGTTCCTCATCCTTAGAAGGCATGGATTGATTCATCGAGTGCGTTTTTCAGGACCTCGCCGTGTTCGACCCACCGCGAAGTGACTTCGCCGACCGCGCGGGCATCGATCAGGGGCTTGATGCCGGGCCTGTCGTGCTGGATCAATTCGGACGCGATGGTGAGCACATCCCATGGCTGCGCCTGCCCGCCAGCGACCGCGTCAAGAACCATGTCGAGAGGTATCCTGGCATGGCTTTGCATGGCGTCCGCGAGCACGCGAAACCCGGTCGACCCCTTGCCCAAGGCATCCTCGAGCCGCGCCATGGAACCGACGGGATCGATTTCGTTCTTTCGCGATGCAGCCTCGATGCGCTGCACCTGGGTGCATACGCTGGCGGAAAGATCGACGGCAGGCCTCAACGGAGCGGCGGCGCAGTCGCGCATCAGTGCAACCAGTACCGGACCACCGAGCAGAATCGACAGGTCGCGAACAAGATCCGCCGGCTCGTCGGGCGTGTGGACGAAACCGAGCATCCGGTTGTGCATGCGGAGCAAGGTGCGCAGATGCTGCTCATTGCGCCGATCGGCATGGGCCGACCCTTTCATGCCCCAGAGCCTGACCGACGCGGGAACCACTCCAGGGTCGGCGTCACGCACCAGAACCAGGATGGAATCGCTTTGCGCGTTGACCATGTTGGTCAATCGCACCCGGTCCACCGTCGCTGCATTCCATTGGAAACGCCATATGAGGTGCGCAGCGTTCCGGTCAACGGGTACCCGTGCCACCGCAACAGGGACCAGCCGCTTTTTGTGCAGGAATGACAGCACGGACTGGCTGCAACGCCTGGCAAGGGCCTCGGGCTTGATCAGTACGAATGAATGGCCATAGATGAACTCGCCGACCCGATCGCCCCAGACCCGGCACAGGATTTCCCACGCCTCCTCCGGAACGAAATCGTTCCGATAGGCCTGAATCTTCGCATCCTGCACCGTGAGCAGCGAGAGCAATTCCGCATATTCATTCTGCATCGGCATTTTCTGGTTGCAGTTGTGCAATGCGATTGACACGCTCGAACAATGGATCGTAGTAGAACATCATCGACCGGGGCGACAGCTTCTTGCAGGTCGGCCCCACGTTGCTCAATCGGGTGAGCCTGTGCCTTTCGGCGATTTGTATGGCCTTGAGAACCTCCAGACTGCAATCCAGGTCCTTGTTCACGAGGTGGTATTCATGTTCATCGACATAGCTGAGGTCCTGCAATGCCATCTGCTGCTTGATATAGAGCTCCTCGCCCCGCTCCGTGCCCCGTCTTTCCAGGCGCGAAAGCAGTTCCTCGAATGTCGGGGGAATGACGAATATCCCGACGACCTGTTCCCTGAATTGGCGGCGGAGGTTGATGTACAGCTGCGGCGTGTAGTCGAACACCAGGTCCTTTCCTGCCACGATCGCCTCCTGCAAGGGTTTGATCGGCGTGCCGTAGTACTTCCCTTCCGAAGGATTCACCCATTGCGCAAAGGCCTCTGCCTTGACCATTTCCTGGAATTCCTGTCTCGATACGAATTCGTAGAATCCGGACTCATCGACGGCAGAGGAGGAGCGCGGCGCGCGCGTCGTGACATTGGGCACATAACCCAGGTCGGGAGAATCGCGGAGCCAACGTTTGATCAAGGTGGTTTTTCCCGTGCCACCGGGACCCGAGACCACGAAGAAAGTGCTGGTGGGCTTGTCGTCGAAACTGACCTTGGGCGCAGCCTCCGGCAATAGTGGTTGCTTATGCACTGACCATTTCCTTTTTTTCTCGATTCATCGCAGCCAGCCAATGCCGCACACGCGAGGCCATCTGCGCGGGTTCCAGCCCGAAATGCCTGAGCAGGTCGCTGCTGTCGCCTACCGGCGCGAATACACCCGGCACGCCGAGCGCCAGCATCGGAGTCGGCGTGCGGCTGACGACCACCTCCGCGACGGCACCGAACAGCCCTCCCCCGACCTGGTGCTCCTCGGCGCACACGATGCCCCTCGTATCCCGGCACGCCTGGACAATGGCGGCCGTATCGAGCGGGGCGATGCTGGAGAAATTCAGGACCCGGCACGTGATGCCGCCATCCTCCAGCAGCCGCGCGGCCTGGACCAGGTTGTGCACCATCGAGCCGGTACCCAGCAGGGCGACGTCGCTTCCGTCACGCAGTTGCTCGGCGCTACCAAACTGATACTCGTCCCGGCTGGTGATGTTTCGCCGTCCGCCTCGCGCCAGGCGAACGAATGCCGGCCCCTCATGCGCATGCAGGGCCCTGGCGACGGCCCTCGCTTCGCGAGCGTCGCATGGCGCGGTAAAGCGGACATTCGGGAGCACCCGGATCCATGCGATGTCCTCGATCGCGTGGTGCGTCGCCCCGAGCGAGCCGTAGGTGAAACCGCTGCTGAACCCGCACAGCTTCACGTTGGCCTTCGACATGGCGATGTCCACCTTGATCTGCTCCAGCGCTCTCCCCGAAAGAAAGCATGACGCCGCGCAGACGAACGGGATCATCCCGCCGCTGGCCAGACCTGCCGCCACCCCCACCATGTTCTGCTCGGCAATGCCGACGTCGAAGACCCGATCCGGAAACTCCTCCAGAAAGAACCTGGCATTCGTCGAAGACAGGCAATCGTTGATGACCAGGCACACCCTGGGGTCGTGCCTGGCGAGATTCAACACTTCAGCGGCGAAGGCGTCCTTCGGATCTTCCAATCCCTCATCGACGTTCATCGGCTCAGCTCTTCGAGCGCCTGCGCGGCCTCCGCTGGCGAAGGCAATTTGTGGTGCCATGCTGCATTCCCCTCCATGAAAGAAACACCCCTGCCCTTTCTTGTCATCGCGATCAGGCACCGCGGCCGCGTTGAGCGCTCGCCCCGGGCAAGAGCGTCGAAAATGGCAATGTGGTCATGACCGTCGATTTCCTCGACGTCCCATCCGAAGGCCCGCCATTTGTCTGCCAAGGGCCCCAGCGGATTGACCTGTTCCGTTTCTCGTCCTTGCTGCAGTCCGTTGCGATCCACAATGGCCGTCAGATTGCCGAGGCAGCGTGCGCTCGCAAACATCGCCGCCTCCCAATTGCTGCCTTCCTGCAACTCGCCATCTCCGAGAAGGACAAATGTCCTGTGCCTGCTGCCACTGGCCGATGCAGCGGCAGCCGCCCCCGCAGCGAAAGGCAATCCATGACCGAGGGCACCGGTACAGGTTTCGATGCCGCAAATGGAGGAAGAAGGATGGCCGCCGAGCAATCCCCCCGAACGGCCATAGTCCAGCAGCATGTCTTCGTCCCAAAGCCCCAATTCGATCAATACCGAATAAAGGGCCAAGGCAGCATGTCCCTTGCTGAGGACGAAACGGTCTCGCAACGGGTCGTTGAAAGAACGGGATGCCATGACCGATCCGTAGAGGACCGTCAGAATATCTATGGCGGAGAAATCGGGGCCCAGGTGGCCGAAGTGGCTTTCGGCCGTGACCGTCAGGCACCGGATTCGGGCGCGTTGCGCGATCCTTTTGGAATGATCGACATCCAACCGGGAGCGCTCCTGCGTGCCCCTGCCCACTGCCAGACCGTGTGCCCCATTTCCATGGGTTCTCATGGTATCTCCCCCTCCCTAAGAAATATTCCAACGATCCGCGGTCCTGTCCCGGGATCGATGCAGGAACGTGGCCTGCGTTGTGGCTTCACTGAGAGCCGGTTTTGATGAAAGTATAACGACAGGAAATAAGCAAATTCCAAATTCTTGTATCGCAATGTTTCCACCCGTCCGGGTCACCCCCAGGAATCACATGGCACCCAGTTGCGTCAGGAACCGCCTGGCGGCAGAAATTGCGACAGACAGGCGAAGCTGCCCACCGAAGCTGGGGCAGGGGTTCCCTGGTGGAACCGCATGCGCCACTGCCCTCCCGATCTTTCCCAGATGGACGCGCGCAGGGTCAGCCGCTGCAACATCCCGTCCTCCATCCGATGCGCCGAACGGTAGGTGAGCAGCGCAACCGCCTCGCCCAGCCGCCTCAGCTCAAACCCGCCTGCGACGACGTCGGCATGCGCCGCCTCCAGGGGCAACTGCGCCAGCACGTCGGCCTTGGTGTAGGCCACGCCGGATCGCCCGATCTCCCCGAAATCCCCGTGCAGCAGTGCGTCGAGACGCGCGGCATCCCTGCGGGTCGCCGGCCGTTGCAGTTCTGTTTCGAGGGCTTGCAGATGCGCGAGCAGCGCGGTGTCATCGCCATGCATGCGGCGAGCCTACATCCAACGCGCTGACCCGCCATGCCTTGCTATTGGCGTTCGGCACCATGCGCAATGGCAGGATCACGACAGACATTGGCAGATCCACGCGAACCTGCCATGGACAGACGGCGTACGCTCACCGCTTCTTGCCTCTATCGCCGCTCCTGCACTCTTCGCCAAGGAGGGCAGCGGCTGCCGGCCTCCAGAGCCTTTCCCCACCCTACGATGACCGCCACGACCGCAGACCCCGCGCAACCCGCGCCTCTCGCCCCGCCCACCTTTGCGGCCCCTGCCACCCCAGCCACGCAGGACACCACGCCCCAGGGCTTCCTGCTCCCCATCGTCGGCGGCGCGGCCTTCGCGCACCTGCTCAACGACATGATCCAGGCGATGCTGCCCTCGATCTTCCCGATGCTGAAGGCGAATTTCTCGCTGAGCTTCGGGCAGATCGGGATCATCGCGCTGGTCTACCAGGTGACGGCGTCGCTGCTGCAGCCCTGGATCGGGTTCTACACCGACAAGCATCCCAAGCCCTACCTGCTGCCGGCGGGCATGTGCATGACGCTGCTGGGCATCGCGCTGCTGGCCGTGGCGCACAGCTATCCGATGCTGCTGGTCGCCGCCGCGGTGGTGGGCGTGGGTTCGGCCACGTTCCACCCTGAGGCGTCGCGGATCGCGCGGCTGGCCTCGGGCGGGCGCTTCGGCACGGCGCAGTCCACGTTCCAGGTGGGCGGCAACACGGGCACGGCGATCGGGCCGCTGCTGACGGCGGCGATCGTGATTCCGCACGGGCAGCCGGCGGTCGCGTGGTTCATGGTGGCGGCGTTGCTGGCGATCTTCGTGCTGTACCGCCTCACGGTGTGGGTGCGGCACCATGGGGCGGCGAAGGCCCGGGGGCTGGCGCGGGGCGGCAGCGAGGGCCTGGACCGGGCCGGCGTGGTGCGGGCCGTGGCCGTGATCTGCGTGCTGATGTTCGCGAAGTTCGTCTATATCGCTTCGTTCACCAACTACTTCACGTTCTACCTGATCGAGCGCTTCCACGTGGGCGTGCAGACCAGCCAGCTGTTCCTTTTCCTGTTCCTCGCGGCGGTGGCGGCGGGCACGTTCGCAGGCGGGCCGGTGGGCGACCGCATCGGCCGCAAGGCGGTGATCTGGATCTCGTTCCTGGGCGTGGCGCCGTTCGCGCTGGCGCTGCCGCATGTGGGCCTCGCGTGGACGGCAGTGCTCGCCGTCGTGATCGGGCTGGTGATGTCTTCCGCCTTCGCCGCGCTCGTGGTGTATGCGCAGGAGGCGGTGCCGGGCCGCGTGGGGCTGGTGTCGGGCCTGATGTTCGGGTTGATGTTCGGCATCGGCGGGATCGGCGCCGCGGGGCTGGGTGACCTGGCGGACATCCACGGCATCGTGTGGGTGTACGGCGTGACGTCGTTCCTGCCACTGCTGGGGCTGGCGACGGCCCTGCTGCCCGATACGCGCAAGAAGGCCCGGACCTGACCTGGCACGGGCCGGCGCCATGGACGCCGGCCCGGCGCCCGGGTGCCCTCGTCCTACGCGACGACGGGCCGCGCCGCTGGCGCGGATGCCGGGCGGGCGGTGCTAGCTTCGAGCTTCGGTGGCTGCCGCCCCGGTGTCGGCGCCCGGGCCGGCCGCGCTGATGAGCCATCGCGGCGCAGGCCGGGCGGGTGGCAGCGGCCCGAGCCCCGAGGAAGAAAGGCCTCCATGCCCTCCCAGTCCAAGCCCCAGTCCCCATCCAGATCCCGGCGCACATCGCGCAGCGAACCCCGGCCCGCTGTGGAGCCATCGCCATCGCTGCAACCCGCGCCCCAGGCCACAACGCCTGCCACGCCCGCCATCGACGGCTTCGTGCGCGTGCGCGGCGCGCGGGAGCACAACCTCAGGAACGTGGACGTGGACATCCCGCGCGATGCGCTGGTGGTGTTCACGGGCGTGTCGGGCTCGGGCAAGTCGTCCCTGGCCTTCGGCACGCTGTATGCCGAGGCGCAACGCCGCTACCTGGAGTCGGTGGCGCCCTATGCGCGGCGCCTGATCGACCAGGCCGGCACGCCCGAGGTGGATGCCATCGACGGGCTGCCGCCCGCGGTGGCCCTGCAGCAGCAGCGCGGCACGCCGACGGCGCGCTCCTCGGTCGGCAGCGCGACGACGATTTCCAGCCTGCTGCGGCTGCTGTATTCGCGCGCCGGGCAGTATCCGGCGCGCCAGCCCATGTTGTACGCGGAAGACTTCTCGCCGAACACGCCCGAGGGCGCCTGCCCGCACTGCCACGGCATGGGGCGTGTGTACGAGGTGACGGAACGGTCTTTGGTGCCGGACGACCGCCTCACCATCCGCGAGCGCGCCGTGGCGGCCTGGCCGACCGCCTGGGGCGGGCAGAACCTGCGCGACATCCTCGTCATGCTGGGCCACGACGTGGACGTGCCCTGGCGCGACCTGCCGCGCAAGACGCGCGACTGGATCCTGTTCACCGACGAGCAGCCGGTGGTGCCCGTCTATGCGGGCCTGGACCGCAAGGCCGCGCAGGCGGCGCGCAAGGCCGGCACGCCGCCCAGCTACATGGGCACCTTCAGCAGCGCGCGGCGCCATGTGCTGCACAGCTTCGCGCACAGCCAGAGCGCCCGCATGCGCGAGCGCGCGGCGGCCTTCCTGGTGGGCAGCCCCTGCCCGGCCTGCGGCGGCAAACGCCTCAAGCCCGAGGCGCTGTCCGTCACCTTCGCGGGCCACGACATCGCCGAACTGGGGCGCCTGCCGCTCGGCGAACTGGCCCGCCTGCTGCAGCCCGCGGCGGAAGGCCGGCTGGGCGACAGCCTGCGCCCGTCCGGCGGATCGCGCGCGCCGGCCCGCCCGGGTGGCGACAGCCACCGGGCCCATATCGCGCGCCGCGTGGCCGCGGGCGGCTCGGCCCATGCGGCAGCGCCGGACGTGCGCCGCACGCCGGACCTGTCGGAAGAAAAGGTGCTGGCCGCCCAGCGGCTGGCCCAGGAGATCGGCGCGCGCATCGCCGCACTGTCGCAGCTGGGGCTGCATTACCTGACGCTCGACCGCTCCACGCCCTCGCTGTCGTCCGGCGAACTGCAGCGCCTGCGGCTGGCCACGCAACTGGGCTCGCAGTTGTTCGGCGTGGTGTACGTGCTCGACGAGCCCTCCGCCGGGCTGCACCCCGCAGACGGCGAGGCACTGCGGGCCGCGCTGCACCGGCTCAAGCGCGCGGGCAATTCCCTGTTCGTGGTGGAGCACGACCTGGCCACGATGCGGGCTGCCGACTGGCTGGTGGATGTAGGGCCCGGCGCGGGCATGCACGGCGGTGAAGTGCTCTACAGCGGCCCGCCGGACGGGCTGGCCACGGTGCAGCCATCACAGACGCGGCGCTACCTGTTTCCCGGACGGGACGGGCCGGCACCGGTGCAGCGCACGCCACGCACGCCTCCTGAGGTGGCGGGCTGGCTGCGGCTCGAAGGCATCGAGCGCCACAACCTGAAGGGCATCGATGCGGCCTTCCCCGCGGGCTGCCTCACGGCGGTGACGGGCGTATCGGGCTCGGGCAAATCCAGCCTGGTGAGCCGCGCGCTGGTGGAGCTCGTGGCGCAGGCGCTGGGCTCGCCGCTGGCGGACGCGCGGAACGACGAGGATTCCGCCGCGGAGGGAAGCCAGGGCGGGCAACCCCACAACGCACCGCAGGATGACGACCCCGGGGCTGCAGACGATCCCATGGGCGCGACGGCCGGGCGGATCGTGGAGCTGGCGGGCATCCGCCGCCTGGTGCGCGTGGACCAGAAGCCCATCGGCCGCACGCCACGCTCCAACCTCGCCACCTACACGGGTCTGTTCGACGGGGTGCGCAAGCTGTTCGCCGCCACCCCCGCCGCGCGGCGGCGGCGCTACGGGCCGGGGCGGTTTTCGTTCAACGTGGCGGCGGGGCGCTGCCCGACCTGCGAGGGCGAGGGTTCGGTGAGCGTGGAACTGCTCTTCCTGCCGAGCGTGTATGCGCCCTGCCCCGACTGCCATGGCGCGCGCTACAACCCGGCGACGCTGGAGGTGCGCTGGAGAGGCCTGGACATCGCCGACGTGCTGCGCCTGACGGTGGACGCGGCCTGCGAGGCTTTCGCGCAAGAGCCCGCGGTGCAGCGGCCGCTGGCGCTGCTGCGCGATATCGGGCTGGGCTACCTGCGCCTGGGCCAGCCGGCCACGGAGCTGAGCGGCGGCGAGGCCCAGCGCATCAAGCTCGCCACCGAGCTGCAGCGCCCGCAGCGTGGCGACACGCTGTATGTGCTCGACGAGCCCACCACCGGACTGCACCCGGGGGACGTGGATCGGCTGCTGGTGCAGCTCGACGGGCTGGCCGCGGCGGGCAACACGGTCGTCGTGGTGGAGCACGACATGCGCGTGGTGGCGGCGTGCGACTGGGTGATCGACATGGGCCCCGGCGCGGGCGGCGACGGCGGCCGCATCGTGGCGGCGGGCACGCCGGCCGAGGTGGCGCGCCAGGACGGCAGCCGCACCGCGCCCTACCTGGCGCGGGCGCTGGCCGGAGAGCCGGACGCCTGACGCTAGATGTCCCGGAGGGCGGCGGCTCAGGCCCCGCCCTGTCCCGCCAGCTGCACCCAGGCCGGGGCATGGTCGCTGGGCCGGGGCCGGCCGCGCACGTCGCGGTCCACGCCGGCATCCTGCAGGCAGAGGGCCGCCGCGGGGTTGAGCAGCAGGTGGTCGATGCGCAGGCCGGCGTTGCGCTGGAAGCGCTGGCGCAGGTAGTCCCAGAAGGTATAGACCGTCTCGTCGGGATGCACCGCGCGCAGCGCGTCGGTCCAGCCGCTGTCCACCAGGGCGCGGAAGGCCTCACGCACCTCGGTGCGGAACAGGGCGTCATCCACCCATGCATCGGGCTTGTACACGTCGCGTTCGGTGGGAATGATGTTGAAGTCCCCCGCCAGCACCACCGGCTCGGGGCGGTCGCGCAGCACGCCGGCCCGCCGCGCGAGGCGGTCGAGCCAGCCGAGCTTGTAGTCGAACTTCGGGCCGGGGGCCGGGTTGCCGTTGGGCAGGTAGAGGCAGGCGATGAGCACGCCGCCCGCGGCGGCTTCCAGGTAGCGGCTCTGGCTGTCGGACTCATCGCCGGGCAGACCGCGCTGCACCTCGATGGGATCGGCACCCCGCGCGAGGATGGCCACGCCGTTCCAGGCCTTCTGGCCGTGCCAGATCGCGCCATAGCCGGCCTCGCGGAGGGCCTCGGCCGGAAAGGCGTCGTCGGTGCACTTGAGTTCCTGCAGGCAGGCGACGTCGGGGCGGGACTCCTCCAGCCACTGGAGCAGCGCGGGCAGCCGGGCGCGGACGCTGTTGACGTTGAAGGTGGCGATTTTCATGGCGGGCGGATGGGGCTCTTTCGAGGCCCCAAGCCTACGCCGCGCCCGCGCTGTGGCGGTAGGTGGTCGCCGTGTTCTTTCGCCAGCCCTGCACGGCGTGGTGGAAAGGCGCTCTCAGGCCGCCAGCTTCTGGAACGACCCCAGCACCGCCGGCCCGTTGAACGGCTTCACGATCCAGCCCTTCACGCCCGCGGCCTTGCCGCGTTCCTTCATGGCGGGGGAGCTTTCGGTGGTAAGCATGACGATGTTCACGCGCTGGTTGCCGAGTTCGCTGCGCACGCGCTCGGCCATGGTGAGGCCGTCCATGTTGGGCATGTTGACGTCGCACACGATGAGCTTGATGCCGCTGTGCTGCTTGAGCTTGGCGAGCCCGTCGCGGCCGTCGACGGCCAGCGCGACCTGGAAGCCGTTGCTGCCCAGGAAGTTGCCCACTTCGCTGCGCACGGTGCTCGAATCGTCGACGACAAGAACGTTGGCCATGGTGGAATGCTCCTCGAAAAAACAGGGGAAAGACAAAGGAAAGAGAAAGGAAAACGACGCCGCTCAGAACATCTCCAGTTCGCCCGATTCGACGAACCCGCTCAGCAGCGTCTCGCTCTCGCGGTAGAGCTCGGGTGCCCAGCTCAGGCTGAAGGCGAAGCGCTGGTAGATCGTGACGGTGGTGCCTTCCGGGTCGTCCGGCGACCAGGCCTGGCACTTGAAGCAGAGCTGGGGGCTCTCGGTGCCGAAGCTGATGTAACGGTGCAGGTGGTTGACGATGATGGGCACCTGCACGCCGAAGGTGCCGCCCGCGCCTTCGGTGCCGTAGCGGTTGCGGAAGCCGCCCCAGATGAGGTTGGTGAGTTCGCCCAGCAGGGCGTTCAGGTTGCGGAAGTCCGCGCCGTCTTCGGCGGAGAACACCGTGTGCCCCGCGGAGACGACGCGGCGCAGCGATTCGGCATCGGTCTGCAGCGTCATGAAGCCGCGGCACCAGGGCGTTTCCATCGGGATCAGGGTGAACATCTCGCCATGGATGAGGCGGTCGCGCACCACGTAGGGCGGGTCCATGCGCACGTCCATGCCCTTGAACTGGCTGGCGAGGGCCGACTGCGTCATCTCGCCGAGTGCGCGCACCAGCGAGGTCGGATAGACGCGGTCGAAGATCTTGCGGTCGAGTTCGCTGCGCAGCGCGCCGATGTCCGCCAGGGTATAGGGCACGATGGAGGGAAGCGCACCGAGGTCGGGCAGCGGCTCCACCCCGTCGGTGCGCAGGAAGAGCGGCAGTTCGGGGCGCAGGCGGGCGATCTCGCGGGCGAGTTCGACGCCGTCGCTGACGGCGCCCTGCAGCCGGCCGCCGACGAAGACCGCACCCAGGTCGATGCGCGAGCGCAGCACGCCGGCCACGTTGAGGGGATGCACGCGGTGCCCCTGCAGGGCGTTGCCGCCGCAGAAGGCGCGGATGGTGTCGAGTACGGCGGCATCGGTCTCTATGACCAGCACCTTGCTTTCCAGTGCGGCCGGCGCGGTGGCTTCGGAAGGGTCGCGGGTGGTCATGGGATGGTCTTTCGTCGCTTAGAACATTTCGAGTTCGCCGGACTCCACCGCTTCCGGCTCGGGGCCGGCCCAGTGGAAGTCCAGCGGCGCATAGGCGCGCGCGCAGAGCGAGGCGTGCATGGCCAGGTCCGGCCGCACGTCCATGCGGAAATGCCGCACATGCTCGAAACCGGCGCGCGTGAAGTACGGCGCGCAGCGCGCGTCCAGGATCTGCGGGGTGGAGAGGCCGAGGAACGCCTGGAAGCCGCCCAGGTCGCGGTTGATGGCGCCGCTGCAGAGGTTGCCCATCTCGCAGACGCGGTCGAGGAACGCCTGGTCGCTCAAGGCACCGGCCTCCTGCCCGCTCATCCCGGCGACCCAGCCGCGCCATGCCGGGCCGTGGTCGAAGTGCAGCGCGGCGACGACGCGGAACGAGAACGAGGCGATGGAGAGCACCGCCATGTGCGTGGCGCCGGTGGCCGGCAGCGCATCCACGGGCTGCACGGCGACGGCGTCGCTGCGCACCACGCTCTGGCGCAGGGCGGAAACCATCATGCGGTCGAGGCTACCCTGTGCCCGCGCGCTGATGAACCCGCCCGGAAGGACTGCGGAAGGGGCTGGTGCCGTCATGCGGTCTCCAGCATGCCGCCCTGCCCGTCGCCGCCACCGCCACCAAGAGCGGCCTGGATGCGGCGGTTGGCCAGCTCCAGCCCCATGGCGGCGTTGATCACCATCTTGCCGCCGGCCTGCATGTCCTGGAAGGTCGTGGTGGCGATCAGGTCGTTCTCGTAGAGGCTGGTGCGGTAGTCGCGCGAGAGGCGCTCGGCGCTGGCCGAGAGTTCGCGCATCTCCATCGCCACCACGTCGAAGCCGCGGCCCGCCACGCCGGCGCGTGCGGCCTCGATGGAGGCGTTGAGCGCCACGATCACCATCTTGCGCACGATCTGCGAGAAGGCGTCGTTCTTGTCATGCAGGCTGCGGTTGTGGGCCACGAGGGTGCTCATGTCGGCATGCCATCGCTCGAAGGTCTTGCCGATGCCCTGCAGTTCGCGCAGTGCCTCGGCCTGCGCGAGCGCATGGCCGAGCGTGTGGCCGGCGCGCTCCCGCAGGCGGTGTTCGCAGGCGTGTCCCTCGTCCTCCAGCCGGCGCTGCCATTCGGCGGCAGCATCGTCGAACTGCCGCCGGGCCTGGGCCAGTTCGGCCTCCAGCCGGGCGCTGCGCGCCTCCAGCGCCCGGGCCGTCTCGCGCGCCGCGGCATCCCCTGCCGCCGCACTGTCCGCGGCCTGCCGCCGTGCCTGCTCCAGCACCGACCGGCGGCGCGCGGTCAGCCAGGCGGCCACGGCCGCCACACATCCACCACCCAGCACGCAGCCTGCCAGGAGTTGCATCCAGCCATCCATCATGTCGCTCCTGCTCCCACGTCAGGCCGCCACCGCCCAGCGGGCGGGCAGGCGCAGCACGGTCTCGAACGGCGTGGCCGCGCGCGGGGCGCCGCCGGCCAGCACCAGCTGGATGCGGCCTCCCAGCGATTCCACGAATGCCTTGACCGCATCCATCCCCACGCCGCGGCCGGACACGGCCGTCACCTCGTCGGCCGTGGAAAATCCCGGCGCGAAGATCAGGTGGGCGACGTCCCCGGGCGCGGGCGCGGCGTCTTCCGCGATCAGGCCCTGGGCGCGGGCCCGGGCCTGGATGCGGTCCAGGTCCAGGCCCCGGCCGTCGTCGGCGAGCCGGATTTCCAGTTCCTCCTCATCCAGCGCGGCGCCGATGCGGATGCGGCCCGCGGCGGGCTTGCCGCGCGCTGTGCGCTCGGCCGCGGGCTCGATGCCATGGTCCAGCGCATTGCGCAGCAGGTGCATGAAGGCATTGCGCAGTGCGTCCGCGGCCTGCGGCTTCACGGCCACGGGCACGCCGGACTGCAGGACGACCTCCGGGGCCTCCTTGCCCAGGTCCTGGGCCAGCGCCGGCAGGGAGGCGGCCACGCCACCCACCACCTCGTCCAGGCCGGCCGCGTCGGCATCGGCGAGCGCGGCGGCGATGCGCTCCAGAGCTGCGCGGTGGGCCGGCGTGCAGCCGGGGTCCTGCGCCAGGGTGCCGATGCGCGCGCACAACGCCTCGATGCGGGCGCGTGGCAGGCGCACCGCCTGCGCATCACCCACCGCGTGGCCCGCGCCGCGCCCCAGGGTGTCGTCGTTCACGCGCACATAGGCTTGCAGGGCCCCGGCCACTGCCTCCAGTTCGGACTCCAGCCTGGACGGCAGGGCGGCATCGTCCCAGCCGGCGGGGTCGTCCCGCAGCGCGGCGTAGCGCTGCTCGGCCACGTGCGCCGCGTCGGCGATGCGCAGCAGGCCGTAGGTGCGGGCATTGCCCTTGACGGTATGCATGTGGCGGAACAGCGCCGCCAGGGCATCCGGGCGCGCATCGGGCTGCGATGCCGCGGTCTCCAGCAGCGCCCGGTTGTCCTGCAGCAGGCGCGCGGAGCTGTGGGCGAACTGCCGGAACTTGTCCGCCGCCACGCCCAGCAACTCGCCGACCATGGCCAGTTCCTCCTTGCGCGCCTGGGCATCCCGCGCCAGCTCGCGCAACTCCGTCACGTCGCGCAGGCTCAGCAGCAGCCGCTCCACGGTGCCGTCGGCGGCGGTGATGGGCGACCAGCCCAGCTCGATCATCTTCACGCGGTCGCCATCGAAGCGCACCTGCAACTCCTGCGGCAGCAGGTGGGCGTTGAACGAGAAGTTGAGTTCGTCCTCGCCGATGCAGGCATCGATCGCGGCGAGGGCCTGGGCGCGCGCATCGGCGCTCAGGCCGGAGCGGTCGAACAGCAGTGCATCGAGCGTGCGGCCGGCGATTGCGTCCTCTTCCAGGATGCGCGCGAGGTGGTCCGAGTATTCGGGGTGGATGGTGCGCCCGGCCTGCAGGGTCAGGATGCCCTGGGGAATGGTGTGCAGCATGGCCTGGATGTCGGCGGTCTTGCGGCGCACCAGCTCGGAGCTTTCCTGGATCTTCTCCACCATCGCGTTGAAGGCGGTGAGCGAGCGGCCGATTTCGTCCATGCGGGTGACGGGCACGCGGTGCGAGAAATCCTGGCTGGTGGCGATCTCGGTCATCTTGAGTTCCATCTCGCGGATGGGGCGCACGATCTGGCGGTAGAGCAGGTAGCCCGCGGCGGCCAGGCCGAGGATGGCGACGGCGGCCACGGCCAGCAGCGTGGTCGTGGTGTGCTCCAGCTGCGCGTTCAGCGAGCCGATGGCCTCGTCCTTGCTGCGGCGCTTCTCCACCTGGATGGCCTCGATCATCTGGCCCTGCTCGCGCAGGTACTGGTCCACCGTGGCGGCCATGAAGGCCTCGGCCGCGTCCTGCTGGCCGGCGAGCTTGAAGCGCGCCGTGTCGTCGATGGCCGCGAAGTAGTTCTCCAGGCTCATGGCGGCCTCCTTCACCAGGCCGCGCTGCGCATCGCTGTCGGCCTCCCGCAGTTGCTGGTCCAGCGCCTTCTGCAGTACCGCCTTGCGCTCCACCAGTTGCTCGTGCAGTTTCTGCGCGGCCTCCGCGTCGTTCGCGGACACCATGCCCAGCGCGGCCATCTGCACGTCCTTGAGCTGGCCCATGAGCTCCACGGAATGGATGGCGCTGGGCACGACGCCCTCCGTCACCCGCTTGACCTGCCGGGCCCCCTGGGCCGACTGGTAGAGCGCGAAGCCCCCGACGGAGCACAAGGCGAGAAAGGCGAGAACGATCAGCAGGGTGATGCGCAAGCGGACGGTCATGGCAGCAGCGATCCACGCATGTAACAAGATGCATCCAGTATGGAATCTCCATATGGCGCGGGGATGACAAAGCCCCGCAGATGTGCCGTCTGCCCGCCCGGTGCGCGCCGGTGACCGCCGTTGCGTCAGTGCGCGCTGGCCGTGGGCCTCATGACGATCTCGCTGGTGTCCACGTCCTCCGGCTGCCCGATGGCGAAACGGATCGCACGGGCGATGGCGTCCGCGCCGATGGCCACCCGGCGGAACGCCTTCATTTCCTCGCGCCCCTTCTCGTCGGAGATGCTTTCGGCCAGTTCCGACTCGGTCACGCCCGGGCTGATCGTGGTGACGCGGATGTCCGAGTGCTCCTGGCGCAGGCCTTCGGAAATGGCCCAGACCGCGTACTTGGTAGCGCAGTACACGGCGGCGGTGGGCGATACCGCATGGGCGCCGATGGAGGCGACGTTCACCACGTGGCCCGAGCGCTGTGCCTGCATGGCCGGCAGCACGGCGGCGATGCCATGCAGCACGCCGCGGATGTTGACGTCGATCATGCGGTCCCATTCGTCCACCCGCAGGGAGGCCATCGGGGACAGCGGCATCACGCCGGCGTTGTTGACGATCACGTCGATGCGCCCGAAGCGCCCGAGCGCATGGGCGGCAAAGGCCTCGACGTCCGCGCGGCGCGTCACGTCCAGCGCGCGAGCCTCGGCGGTGCCACCGCGCGCCGTGATGTCGGCCACGATGCGCTCGAGCCGGTCGGTGCGGCGGGCGCCCAGCAGCACCGTGGCGCCGCTGTCCGCGAGCAGCCGCGCCGTGGCTTCGCCGATGCCGCTGCTGGCGCCGGTGATGAGGATGACTTTGGAGAGTTGGTTGTCTTGCATGGGAAGTTCCTTGGGTCCTTGCAGGTGGAGGGAGGGAAGGAGCCGCGGGCGGCCCTGCACGGAATCTAGGGACGCGCCGCGGCGGCCGGAACTCCCCGGGCACTGACCGGGGTGTTTAGAATTTTTTGCCAATGCCCGCCGACCTCCAACTGCTGCGCTTCTTCCTCGCCGTTGCGAAGGAGCAGAACTTCCGTGCGGCCGCCGACCACCTGGGCGTCACACGCTCGGCCGTGAGCCAGGGCATACGGCGGCTGGAAGACGGACTTGGCGTCGCGCTCGTGCAGCGTTCCACGCGCCACGTGCGCCTCACCGAAGCGGGGGAACGGCTGCACGGGCAGATCGCCGGTCCGCTCTCGGCCGTCCACGCGGCGCTGGAAGAAGCCGTCGCCGACGGACCGGCCCGCGGACTGCTGCGCGTGGCTGCCACCTCGATCGCGGAACGCTTCGTCTCCGGACCGCTGATCGCCTCGTTCGCGCAGGCGCATCCCGGCGTCACGCTGGACATCACCGTGACGGATGAAGAGTCCGACATCGTCGCGGCGGGCTTCGATGCGGGCGTGCGGCTGGGTGAGGTGATCGAACAGGACATGGTGGCCGTGCCGCTCACCGGGCCGCAGCGGCAGATGGTGGTCGCCACCCCGCAGTACCTCGCGGCCCATGGCCGGCCCCGGCACCCGCGCGACCTGCTCGCGCATGCCTGCATCGGCTGGCGCCCCGCGCCGGGCGTGGCCCCCTACCGGTGGGAGTTCCGCGAGGACGGCCGGGATTTCGACCTGGCGGTGGAGCCGCGGATCACGACGAACGACATGCTGCTGATGATCCGCACCGCACTGGCTGGCGCGGGCATCACCATCGGCATGGAAGAAACCTTCGCGCCCTACATCGCGCGCGGCGAGCTGGAACCGGTGCTGGAGGAGTTCCTGCCCCGCTTTCCGGGCTTCTACCTCTACTTCCCGAGCCGCAGGAACACGCCGCGCAAATTGCGGGCGCTGGTGGAGCACGTGCGGGCGTGGGCGGACAAGGCGGGCTGACTGAAGCGGGCCTCGCGCAAGCCTACCGGGGACTGCCGCGCTCCGGCTCCGCCTCCCACATCATTCCACCAGCCAATCAACGGCACCTGCCATGCAGCACAAGTGATGGAGCTCAGCCCTTCCACGCCGGATCATCGAGCCAGGCCCGCACCACGCCGTTCGTCCAGCCGAAACCGTCCTGCAGCGGATATTCGCCCCCGTCGCCCCCCGCGGAAGCATCGCAGTCGTTCTCGCACAGCGCGTATTTCTCCACCAGCCGGCCTTCCTGGTCGTACACGTGGCGCACGGTGGCGAGCCAGCGCTCGCGGATGTCGTCGGCCAACTGGCGGCAGCCCTCGTCCCGGTCGCCATAGCGCGCGAAACCTTGCGAGCCCATCCATTGCATCGGGGCCCAGCCATTGGGCCGGTCCCACTGTTCGCCGCTCGAGATCTCGGTGGTGGCGAGGCCGCCGCGCACCAGCAGGCGCCGCCGCACCGTCGCCGCGAGCGCGCGCGCCTGGTCCAGCGTGGCGGTACCGGTGAACAGCGGCGCCACCGTCGCGGCCGTGAGGGCGGGCCGCGGCACGCGGTTCTGCCAGTCGTAGTCGAGGAAAGCCCCGGCCTCGTCGTTCCAGAGGAAACGGGTGATCGCCCCGGCCCGGCGCGCGGCGCGGCCCTCGAAATCCTCCGCAGTGGCGGTATCACCGGCCTCGCGGCTCACGCGGGCGATCATCGTCTCGCTCGCGTGCAGCAGCGCGTTCAGGTCCACGGGCAGGATGCGCGTGGTGCAGATGCCGGCCAGGCAGGCGGTGCGCGTGGCGGCGGCGTCCAGGTCGTCCAGCCAGCGCGAACTGAAATCCCATCCCGACTCTGCCGCCGCACGCAGGTTGCGGAACACCTCGTTCGCCGGACGGGTGCAGGCGGCGGCAGTTTCCATGTCCTCGCGCCAGGATTCTTCCCGCGGGGTGTCGCGGTCGTCCCAGTAGCGGTTGAGCACGCTGCCGTCGGGCAGGACCACCACGCGCCGGTGCGTGCCCCCGGGCTCCAGCCCGTCGGCGCCGTCCATCCAGAAAGCGTATTCGCGCAGCATCTGCGGCAGGTAGCGGTGGGCGCCCTGCCCCCGCGTGGATTCGCAAAGGCCTGCCATCAGCGCGAACACCGGCGGCTGGGATCGGCTCAGGTAATAGGTACGCGTGCCGTTGGGCACATGGCCGTAGGTGTCGATCAGGTAGGCGAAGTTGTCCGTCATCGCATGCAGCAGCCTCGGGCGCCCGCTGGGCACCAGGCCCAGCATGGTGAAGTACGAATCCCAGTAGTACATCTCCACGAAGCGGCCGCCGGGCACGACGTAGGCATGTGGGAGTTCCAGCAGGGAACCGCGCCGGGGATGGTGGGCTGGATGCCGCGCCAGTTCGTTCCAGAGCGCGTCGATGTGCGCCGCCAGCGGCAGGCCCGGCGGCGCGGTGGAGCGCTCGCAGCCGCTGCGTGGCGGCGCGAAATGCCGGTGCACGAAGGCGGCCAGGTCGAACCCGGGCTGGCCCTGTTCGGCGCGGTAGGCGGTCAGGATGTCTTCGGGCGGCATGCGCGGCGCGCAGTCCACGAAGGTCTTGGAATCCTCGAAGACGCGCTGGCGCTGCACTTGCACGAACAGCTCTTCGTAGCGGTCGGCCGGGGAGCGCGTGTCCGGCGGCGGAACGCTGCGGGCGGCCGCGGCGCGGGCGGCTGGCGTGGCGTCGATGGGGGCGGTGCCCTCGATGGGCGCCCCCGCATGGTTCGCACGGGGCTCTGGTGTGCAGGTGTTTGAGGGCAATGCGGACATGCAGCGGGTCAGGTGCGGGTGGATGAAGCCTTCGGGCAACGCGACGGCGGACGGGCCACGGCCGAGTTCTGGGGCGGTCTCAAACCTGAAGTGCAACACCTCGATTGAGAGGGAGTTTCTGTTTCAGTGAATGGTAGCGTCCTGCCGCTGCGCAATGGCCTGCATGAACTGCTGGAACGCTTGATAGGGAGAGCGCCATCCCAAGGTCTCGCGAGGGCGGTTGTTCATGAGGTCAGCAATCGAATCGAGCGCGGCCTGATCGTGAACGCCCAGGTCGGTACCCTTGGGCAGGAACTGGCGCAGCAACCCGTTGGTGTTCTCGCAGCTGCCGCGCTGCCATGGGCTGTGCGGATCGCAGAAGTACACGCGCACGCCCGTGGCTTGGGCGAGTTCGCGGTGGCGTGCCATCTCCTTGCCCTGGTCATAGGTGAGCGTCTGGCGCATGGGCCGGGCCACCTGGTTGAGCTTGGCCGTGAATGCCGCCAGGGCCGATTCTGCGGTGGCATCGGGCATGCGGCACAGCAGGACCAGGCGCGTGCTGCGCTCGACGAGTACGCCCACCGCGGAGCGGTTGTTGGCGCCCTTGATGAGGTCG
>NZ_JMKU01000030.1 GCF_000687165.1 Paracidovorax oryzae ATCC 19882
CGTTGAGTGCGAGGATGTTGGTCTGGAAGGCGATGGAGTCGATGACGCCGATGATGTCGCCGATTTTGCGGGAGGAGTCGGTGATGTCCTGCATGGTGCGCACGACGTTGCCGACGACCTCGCCGCCGCGCGCGGCGGTGGCGGAAGCGGAGGAGGCGAGCTGGGATGCGGTGCGTACGGTGTCGGCGTTCTGCTTGACGGTGGAGTTCATCTGCTCCATGGATGCGGCGGTTTCCTGGAGGTTGGAGGCCTGCTCCTCGGTGCGCTGGCTGAGGTCGGCGTTGCCGGTGGCGATCTGGGATGCGCCGGTGGCGATGGATTCGCTGCTGTGGCGGACTTCGGAGACGACCTGTGCGAGGTTGGCGCGCATGGATCCCATGGCGGCGAGGACGGAGGAGGAGTCGCCGGGGCGCAGATCGACCTGGACGGCGAGGTTGCCGCGGGCGACTTCCTGGGCGATCTGTGCGGCATAGGCGGGTTCGCCGCCGAGCTGGCCCTTCACGCGCCGCGTGATCGACCAGGCGACGAGCACGCCCAGTGCGGCCGACAGCACGGCCAGCACGACCATGGTGTTGCCGGCGGCGCCGGCCTCGCTGCTGGAGGATTCCGCCATGTCGGTGGTCACCTTGCGCTGGAAGGCAATCATGTCCTCCACCGCCCTGAAGTAGGCGTTCTGCGCGGTGCGCATTTCGCCGAGCACCACGGTGCGCGCATTGGCCATGTCGTTGGCGAGGCCGAGCTTCGCGGCCTTCTCGACGGTGGCGAGGAATTGCGGCCGTGCTTCGCCGATGCGGTCCATCAGGGCCCGGCCTTCGGGCGAGCGCACGCGCTGCTGCAGCTTGCCCATGAGTTCCGACGTCTCCGCGATCACGCCGTCGAGCCGTTTTTTCTCTTCGGCCATGGCCGCGTCGTCTTCCAGCAACGCAAGGTTGCGCACGGCACGGGCGGCGACGTTGGTGTTGTCCTTGACCTGCTGCAGATGCAGCAGGATGTCGAGCCGGTCGCGCGACAGCGCCTGGAGGTTGGAGCCCGTGCGGTCGAGCTGGATGCGCCCGTAGGCAGCGACCAGGAAGCCGATGGCGATCACGATGGCGAAGCCAGTGCCGAGCATGGCTCCGAGCCGGATGTTCTTCAAGAAGTTCACGAATTCCTCCCTTATGGCGGTTTGCTATGGAACGTATAAGACGCTATCACTTCGATAATTGTTACTTATTGTTTTTATTCAATACAAGGTGATAAAGGAAGGCGATGCCTATGCACGCAGGCGGAGTGATCGCTTCCCGCGCGTGCCATGCCCTACGATGCGTCCATGCCTTATCCCTCCCGCTTCTGGGCCGAACTCTCCACCCGCGATTTCTCCGAGGCCCGGGCCTCGGGCCTGGCGGCGCGCACCGTGGCCGTGCTGCCCGTGGCCGCCATCGAGCAGCACGGGCCGCACCTGCCACTCAGCGTGGATGCCGCGCTGCTGCGGGGCGTGATCGATGCCGCGCTGCCGTCGCTGCCACCGGACCTGCCCGTGCTGTTCCTGCCGCCGCAGGATGTGGGCCTGAGCACCGAGCACACGGCCTTCCCGGGAACGCTCACGCTGTCGCCGGCCACGGTGATCGCGCTCTGGAGCGAGCTGGGCGCCTGCGTGGCGCGCGCCGGCATCCGCAAGCTCCTGCTCTTCAACGGCCACGGCGGCCAGGTGAGCGTGATGGACATCGTGGCGCGCGAACTGCGGCAGCGGCATGGGTTGCTGGTGTACAGCGCGAGCTGGTTCAGCCTGCCGCTGCCGGAGGCGGTGCATGGCCTGTTCAGCGCCGAGGAGCACCGCTTCGGCATCCACGGCGGGCAGGTGGAGACGTCGATGATGCTGCACCTCGCGCCGGACACCGTGCGCATGGCGCATGCCGGGCGGTTCCGCTCGACCTCGCAGGACCGGGCGGAACGCTACCCCATCCTGGGCAACGGCCGCAGCGCCAGGATGGGCTGGGCCATCCAGGACTACCACCCGGCGGGCGCGGTGGGCGATGCGGCCGGGGCCAGCGCGGAAAAGGGGCGCGCCGTGGTCGAGGCCGCGGCCGCGCAACTGGCGGCGCTGCTCGGCGAGATCGCCGACCTGCCGGACGGCACGCTGGTGGAAGGGCCTTAGGGCCTGTTAACGCCCCCGATCAGGCGGTGGGCGGCGTTTCGCCCCGCGCCAGCCGGGCGTCGATGTCATCCAGCACGGGCAGCAGGTCCGCCACGGTGTCGATCACGTAGTGCGCGCCGGCGGCCCGGAGTTCGGCGGTGGCCTGGTCGCGCACCTGCTGCCGCGCGGGGGCGTCCAGCGCATTCCATTCCTGCAGCGACAGGCCGGCCGCGTTGCCGCTGATGGCCAGGCCCACGGCCCAGGTGCCGGCGGCGGTGCCTTCCTGCACGCCCACGCCGGTGTCGTCCACCTTCACCACCGTGGCGGCGGGCCACACGCCCAGGTCGGCGAAGCAGCGGTACATCATGAGCGGCGAGGGCCGGCCGGCGGCCAGGTCGCCCGCGCATACCAGGTTGTCGGGCACGTAGCCTGCGGCGCGGGCGATGGGGGCCAGCACTTCCATGATGGGGCGGTTGTAGCCGGTGGTGGAGCCGATCTTCAGGCCCCGCGCACGCAGCGCGGCCACGGCCTCCAGCGCGCCGGGGATGAAATCGGCATGCTGGGGGATGACGGCGGCGTTCATGGGCGTGAAGACCTCGTGCAGATGGTCCACGTCGGCATCGCCGAAGGGCCGGCCGTGCCGGGCTTGCCACTGGGCCGCCACATGGGGCAGCCGGCCCAGGGCCTGGATGTGGTCCCACTTGGCCATGCCCATGGGGCCGCGGGCGTCGGCGGTGCTGATCTCCACGCCGAACTGCGCGAAGAGCCGCACGAAGGCGCCCATGGGGGCGCGGGAGCCGAAGTCGATGATGGTGCCGGCCCAGTCGAAGACGGCGGCCTGCAGGCGAAGCGGTGGGGTGCTGTGGGTCATGGGAAGGGCCTACCAGGAGGCGAAGACATCCTCGGCGATGCCGAAGGCGGTGCTGGCGCCGGTGCCGCTGGTGACCAGTACCAGGCGCGTGGCATCGTCGGGCGCGTCGATCAGGCAGTCGGTGACGGGCGACGAGGGATAGGTGCCCAGCCAGCGCTGGGTCACGCGGAATGTGGGCAGGTGCAGGGCTTCCTGCAGATGGCGCAGGATGATGTCGTCCACGCGCGTGTCGGCGAAGGGCTCGACCACCGGGCCGTAGTGGTGCGAATCGCCCACCACCAGCGAGCCGTCGGCGCTCTGCACCACGATCAGGTGGATGCCGTGGGCCAGCGATTCGCCTTCCTCCACGTCCAGCTGCGCGCGCAGGGCCCGGGCGGCGGGCAGGCGGCTGTAGCCGAGGTAGCGCACCAGGCTCAGGTCGCCCATCACCGAGCCGGGCAGCCGGAAGCCCTCCGGCGGCTGCACGCGCAGCATGTGCAGCTGGCACAGGCGCAGCCCGTGCGGGGCGATGCGCTCGGCCAGCAGGCCGCCCAGCTCGGCATTGGTGCAGACGGCCACCCGCTCGGCATGCAAGGTGGCGCGTGCGGTGCGCACGCGGGGCGTGGCCACTTCCAGCACCTGCTCGCCGAAGCGGAAGGCGACGTCGTGGGCTTCGGCCAGCCAGCGGGCCAGCCGGGCGATGGCGGTGCGCGATTCCACGCGCGCCTCGTGCGGGCTGTGGAGCACGGCCTGGACCGGCCCGCGTTCGCCGTCCAGCCGCAGCGCCGGGGCGCGCCGCGCGGCCTCCTGCGGCGGCAGCAGCTCGCAGCCTTCGGCCATTTCGGTCGCCATGAATTCCTCCAGCACGCGCAGGGCCTGCGGACGCTGGGCGGCGAGCCAGAGGCCCTGGTGGACGATGTCGATGCCGGCCTGGGGCGCGACCTCGCCCCACACCTCGCGCGAGCGCCGGGCGCGGCGCCAGGTGTCGCCCGCGCCCTGGCCGGTGACGGTGACGAAGCCGAAGTTGCGGATGGACGCGCCGACGCAGGCGGCGTCCTTGTCGATCACGCAGACCGACAGGCCCCGGCGGGCGGCGGTGTAGGCGTGCGCCAGGCCGACGATGCCGGCGCCGACGACGATCAGGTCGTAATGCGGTGAAGAGTGCTGTGCTTGCATGTTGGCGGATGCGTAGGGTGGATGCTGTGGGCGGCCTCAGCGCGCCCGCCAGCGCTGGGTGCGGCGCTCGGCCCAGTAGCCCGCCAGCAGGAAGAGCAGGCTGGCCGCGATGGAGACGGCCGAAACCAGCACCGCCATGGCGGCGGCGCCGGCCGTGTCGCCCGCGTCGTCCAGGTTGAGGATGCCCACCGAGGCGGGCCGCGTCTGCGGCGCGTAGATGAACACCACGGCGGACACGGTGGTCATCGCGTTCACGAAGAAGTAGCGCGCCACGTCCAGCAGCGCGGGCAGGCAGATCGGCAGGGTGACGCGCCAGAGCGTCTTGTAGAACGGCACCTTGAGCGAGGCCGAGACGGCCTCGAATTCGCCGTCGATGGCCTTGAGCGCGGTCACCAGCGTGAGATGGCCGGTGGTGTAGAAGTGCACCACCGTGCACAGCACCAGCAGCGCCATGGTCTGGTAGAGCCCGTGCAGCGGATTGCCGGGCGCGTTGAAGAAGAAGATGTAGCCCAGGCCCAGCACCAGGCCCGGCACCGCCATGGGCAGCATGGCGATCAGCCGCAGCAGCGTGCGCAGCGCCGCCATGCCCTGCATCTTCTCCTGCAGGTAGGCGCCCGCGAAGGCCGCCGCCGTGCCGCAGGTGGCGGTGCCGGCCGCCAGCATCAGGCTGTTGGCGAGCGCATCGCCCATCTCGGCATCGACCAGGCCGGAGACGTAGTGGTTCCAGCTGGGCGCGAGGTTGTAGGGCCAGAGCGTGGCGAGCGAGGCGAACACCGCCATGCCGAACATCGCCAGCATCAGCGCCGCGACCAGCCCGCAGAACGCGGTCATGGCGGCGTCGAAGGCGGGCGCGGGCTTCGGGGCCAGCACCAAGGCCCGCGCGCCCAGCGCGGCGGTCTGCCGGCGCCGCACCAGGTGGTCGATGCAGAAGGTGAGCACGGCCGGCGCCAGCAGCAGCAGGGAGGCCACCGCGCCGCGCCGGAAGTCCTGCTGGCCGATGACCAGCTTGAACACGTCGGTGGCCAGCACGTTGAAGTTGCCGCCCACCACCTTGGGGATGCCGAAATCGGTGATGGCCAGGGTGAAGGTCACCAGCGCGGCGGACACCAGCCCGTACTTGGCCCCCGGCAGGGTGATGGTGAGAAAGCGCCGCAGCGGGCGCGTGCCCATGGCGTCGGCCGCCTCGTAGAGCCGCGCATCGGCCAGCGCCAGCGCGGTGGCGAGGATCATCAGCGCGTGCGGGAAGGTGGCGAAGCACTGGGCCAGCACGATGCCCGGCGCGCCGTAGATGCTGTCGAAGCCCAGCGCCTGCCAGAACGCGCGCGCCAGCCCCTGGTTGCCGAACCAGTAGATCAGCGCGATGGCGGACAGCAGCGAGGGCGCCAGCAGCGGCAGCAGCGCGATGCCGCGCAGCAGGCGCTTGAGCGGCATGCAGCTGCGCGTGAGCGCGTAGGCGAAGCCGAAGGCCAGCGGGATGACGATGGCGGTGGTCAGCAGCGATACCTGCAGGCTGTTGGCCAGGCTTTGCAGCAGCGCGGGCGAGCGCAGGTAGTCGGCGAAGGCGTTGCTGCCGCCGCTGTCCCCGCCGCTGCCGGCGCCGGCGGGCGCGAAAGCCTGGCCCAGGCCGGCGGCCAGGGGGCCGAGCAGGCCCACGCAGAGCAGCGCGACCAGGGCCAGCAGCGCGGCCTGCGCCAGCCGGTCGCTCCAGGCCGTGCGCTGGCGGGGCGCGGCCGCGGACGGGGGCCGGGGCAGCGATCTCATGGCGTCAGCTCCGGCCATCTGCCAGCGGGAAGGCGCGCAGGCGGTCTTCGCGCAGGGCGAATTCCAGGCGGCGGCCTTCCTGCACGCCGAATTCGTCCATCTGGTTGAGCGAGAACTGCAGCAGCAGGGGCTGGCCGGGCAGGCCTTGCACGTCCAGCTCCGCCAGGCAGGTGCCGCCCAGGAATTCGAGCCGCTGCACGGTGCCGGAGCACAGCCCGGGCAGGTCGGGCGGCAGGCGTTCGATGATGCGGTCTTCGGGCCGCAGGTAGAGCCAGGCCTCGCTGCCGGCGGGCAGCGCCTCGGCGCCATGGCCTTCGGTGCAGCGCAGGCGCAGGCCGCCGCAGCGGAACCAGCGGTCGCCCTCGGCCACCGCGCGCAGGCGGTTGGCCTTGCCCACGAAGTCGGCCACGAAGGGCGAGGCCGGCTCGCGGTAGATCTGCAGCGGCGTTCCCACCTGCTCGATCACGCCGTGGTTCATCACCACGATGCGGTCGGCGAGCGTCAGGGCCTCTTCCTGGTCGTGCGTGACCATGATGGTGGTCACGCCCAGGCGGCGCTGCAGCGCGCGCAGTTCCTTGCGCAGATGCACGCGCACGATGGCGTCGAGCGCGGAGAGGGGTTCGTCCAGCAGCAGCAGGTCGGGCGAGGTGGCCAGTGCCCGAGCCAGGGCCACGCGCTGCTGCTGGCCGCCGGACATCTGGGCCGGGTACTTGCCGCCGCTGCCGGGCAGGCCGACCAGCTGCAGCAGCTCTTCGACGCGCGCCTGCACGGCCGCGCGCGGCTGCCGGCGGTTGGCCAGGCCGTAGGCCACGTTGTCCGCCACGCTCAGGTTGGGAAACAGCGCATACGACTGGAACACGATGCCGTAGTCGCGCTGGGCGGGCGGCAGGCAGGAGATGTCGCGCCCGCCCTGCCAGAGCCGGCCGCGCGTCTGCGCCTCCAGCCCCGCGATGATGCGCAGCAGCGTGGTCTTGCCGCAGCCCGAGGGGCCGAGGAAGCAGACGAATTCGCCGCGCGAGATGGAGAGGTCGATGTGCTCCAGCGCGGTGAACGCGCCGAAGCGCTTGTGGATGCCTTCCAGCCGCAGATGGCCCGCCGCAGCCGGCGCGGCGGCATCCGTCGTCAGCGCGGCGGCCGGCCCTGCGCCGGCACTGCGTTCCGCGCCGAAGGCGCGCGCTGCCGGCGCGTTCATCACTTCTTGGCCTCGCTCTTGGCGTCGTAGCGCTTCGTCCACTCGGCCAGGATGCGCTCGCGGTTCGCGGCGGACTTCTCGAAGTCCATCTTGATCAGGCGCGCTTCGTAGTCGGCCGGAATGCCGGCCAGCTTGGGCGCCACGCCGGGCTGCGCGGTCACGGCGAAGTTCTTGCCGTAGAGCATCATCGCGTCCTTGGACGTGGCCCAGTCGGCCAGCTTCTTGGCTGCCGCCATCTTGGGCGTGCCCTTGTAGATGCCGAAGGCTTCCAGGTCCCAGCCCAGGCCTTCCTTGGGGAACACCAGCTCGATCGGCGCGCCCTTGGCCTTGTTGGTGTAGCCGCGGTATTCGAACGAGATGCCGGCCACGTATTCGCCGGCGGCGGCCATGTTGCAGGGCTTGGAGCCGGAATGGGTGTACTGGGCGATGTTCTGGTGCAGCGCGTCCATGTACTTCCAGCCGCCGCCCTTGCCGGCGTCGTCGCCCCAGAGCTGCAGCCAGGCGGCCACGTCGAAGTAGCCGGTGCCCGAAGAGGCCGGGTTGGGCATCACCACCTGGCCCTTGTATTCGGGCTTGAGCAGGTCCTTCCAGGTGGTGGGCACGGGAATGCCCTTCTTCCTGGCCTCGACGGTGTTGAAGCACACCACGGCGCCGAACACGTCCATGCCGACCCAGGCGGGCGGGGTCTTCTTGTCGCGGTACTGCGGCATGATCGCGTCGAGGTTCAGCGGCGCGTAGGGCTCGAGCATGCCCTGCTGCTCGAACAGCGCCATGCTGGAGGCGGCCACGCCCCACACGGCATCGGCCTGCGGGCTGGCCTTTTCGGCCAGCAGCTTGGAGGTGATGACGCCGGTGGAGTCGCGCACCCACTTGATCTCGATGTCGGGCTCGACCTTGTTGAAGGCGGTCTGGTAGGCCTTGATCTGGTCGGTTTCCAGGGCGGTATAGACGGTGAGCTGGGTCTTCTGCGCCAACGCGCCCGTGGCGCTGGCGAGGCCGATGGCAAGGGCCGTGAAAAGCTTGAGCGAACGCATGGCGAACTCCTTGGAAGAAAGCCGGTAATGTGCTTTCCGGCAGTGACGGGAACGTGTCAAAACCAAGGCAGATCGAAGATTGTCTTTTGCAGATTGCAGACAATCTGTGATTCTGGCTTAGCATCCGGCCCATGACCGAACGAAAGACATCGCCGCTGCCGGACATCGCCCAGCTGCAGAGCAACTCGCTGGCGGGCCTGGTGCAGACCGAGATCGAGCGCCTGATCCTCGAAGGCGACCTGGCGCCGGGCGCCAAGCTCACCGAGGCCACGCTGGCCGACCGGCTCGGCGTCTCGCGCGGTCCGGTGCGCGAAGCCTTCCGCACGCTCGACGAGGGCGGCCTGGTGCGCACCGAGAAGAACCGGGGCGTGTTCGTGCGCGATGTCTCCATCGAAGAGGCGCTGGAGATCTTCGAGGTGCGTGCCGTGATGGACCTCTACGTCGGCCGCAAGCTGGCCGAGACGGCCACGCCGGCCCAGGTGCGCGAGCTGCGGCAACTGGCCGACGCCATGGACCGCGCCGCCCGTGCGGGCGAGGCGCAGGACTTCCACGCCACCAACCTGGCTTTCCACGACCGGCTGCTGGAGCTGGCGGGCAATGCCAAGCTGGTGGCCACCTACCGCAAGCTGGTCAAGGAACTGTCGCTCTACCGGCGCCGCAACCTCAACGAGGAATCCATGGCCATCTATGCGCGCGAGCACAAGCAGATCGTCAAGGCCATCGCGACGGGCGACCCCGAGGCGGCGGGCCAGGCCATGTTCCAGCATGTGATGAACAGCCGCGCCCGCACGCTGGAGGCCAGCCGCCGCACCGCCGCAGGGGCGGGCACGGCGGCCCCCGCCCAGGCCGCGCCGTCCCCGAAGGCCGCGCGCGGCAAGGCCGGCCGCAAGGCGGCTGCGGCGGCCGCGTGAACCTGGCCGGCGGCGTCGTCCTGGCCGTGCTGTGCGGCGCGCTGCTGCATGCCGGCTGGAACGCGCTCATCAAGTCGGCGGCCGACAAGGCCCTGGACACGGCCCTCATCCACAGCCTGGGCTGCATCGCGGCCGTGCCGCTGCTGGCCGCGGCCGGCTTGCCGGCCCTCGCGGCCTGGCCCTACATCGCTGCATCCACACTCGTCCACATCGGCTACTACGCGGCGCTCGCGGGGGCCTACCGCCACGGCGACCTGGGGCTGACATACCCGGTCATGCGCGGCTGCGCACCGCTGCTGGTGGCGCTTTCCAGCCAGGCGTTCATCGGCGAAGCGCTCTCGGGCCGCGCCTGGTGGGGCGTGGCCGGCATCTGCGCCGGCGTGCTGCTGTTGGGGCTGTCGCCCGCCAGCCTGCAGGGCGGCGGCCATCGCGGCAAGGCGCTGCGCTTCGCCCTGGCCAATGCCGCCATCATCGCGCTCTACACCGTCATCGACGGCCTGGGCGTGCGCGCCTCGGGGAACGCCCTGAGCTACGTGGCGGCGCTGTTCCTGTTCGACGGCCTGCCCTACCTGCTGCTGGTGCTCCACCAGCGCAAGGGCGAGGGCGAGCGCCGTGCCGCCCTGCGCTACATGGCGGGCCGCTGGCGCATCGCGGCGCTGGGCACGGCCGCCTCGCTGGGCAGCTACGGCATCGCGCTCTGGGCCATGACGCGCGCGCCGGTGGCGGCGGTGGCCGCGCTGCGCGAGACCTCGGTGCTTTTCGCCGCTGTCATCGGCACCCTCTGGCTGCGCGAGCCCTTCGGGGCGCAGCGCGCCGCCGGCACGGCGGTGATCCTGGCGGGCGTGGCGGCGCTGCGGTTCGGCTGACGGAAGACCCGGGGCAGGTCTCAGGCGTGGGTGGCCCATCCCGCGTGCTCGGGCGTGTCGAGGTGCGGCAGGGCGTTGAAGGTCTGCAGCATCAGCCGCTTGGGAGCGATGCTGAATTCGGTCACCGCAGTGTTGCGGATGCGCATGTTGAGGGCGATGGTCACTTCCGGCGGGGTGGAGAGCACCGCGCCCACGGCGGTGGAGATCGGGCCGCCGCTGGAGACCAGCAGCACATTCTGGCCCGCATGGTGGCGCCGCACGTGGTCCAGCACCGCGCGCACCCCGTCCGAGAAGCCGGTCCAGCTCTGCATGCCGGCCGGGCTGATGGTGCCGCCCATCCATTGCGCCAGTGCATCGCACAGCAGGCGGAAGTGCTGGCGGTAGAGCTCGGGCGTCTCCGCCGGTGGCAGGGGCTGCGGGTGGATGGCGCCGATCAGGGCGGCGCTGTCGTATTCGTTCAGCGCAGGCAGCGCCTGCAAAGGCTCGGGCGCCGACTGCAACCCTTCGGCGATGCCTGCCAGCGTCTGCGCGTGCCGTCGCAGCGTGCCGGTATAGGCGGCATCGAAGCGCATGCCGCGCTCGCGCCAGTAGGTGCCCAGCCGCACCGCCTGCTCGTGGCCGCGGGGGCTGAGCTGGTCGTAGTCCTGGGCGCCGAAGGAGGCCTGCGCATGGCGCACGAGGTAGAGGGTTCCCATGCACGGCAATGTGGCAGAACCGCCTGCCGGGTGATGTCGCGGCAGCGACGGGGTGTCGCGGATGCGCTGCGCCGTGCCGGCGGTTGCCGGTGCAGTCGCCTTGCCGTCTCAGTGGCCGGCCAGCACACCCGCGAACGCCTGCGCGTCCACGTTGCCGCCCGTGAGCGGCAGTCCGACCACCTGCCCGCCCAGGCGGCCGCGTTCCTGCATTGCGGCGGCCAGGGCGGCGGCGCCCGCGCCTTCGGCCACATTGTGCGTGTCGGCGAACAGCGCGCGCATGGCGGCGGCCACCTCGTCGTCGGTCACGCGCACCACGCGGTCCAGCCCGGGCGCGAGGATGGCCAGGGCCTCCGGGTCCGCCACGCGGCAGGCCATGCCGTCGGCCAGTTGCGTGGAGACGGGTGCTTCCACCACGCGGCCGGCGGCGATCGAGTCCGCGTAGGTGGTGGCGTGGGCGCTCACCACGCCGACGATGCGCACGCCGTGCCCCAGCGCATGCCGGGCGGCGATGGCCGAGCACGCGCCCGAGCCCTGGCCGATGGGCACGTAGGCCACGTCCATGTGCGGCACGGCGCGCAGGAACTCCCACCAGTAGGTGGCCACGCCGCGCAGCAGGTCGGCGTGGAAACTCGGCACCATGTGCGCGCCGCGCCCGGCCGCCAGTTGCATGGCGTGCTCGCGCGCTTCCTGGAAATCCTGCCCGTGTTCGATGAGCGACACGCCCAGGGCGCGCATGGCGGCATTCTTCTCGACCGAATTGCCATGCGGCACGACGATGGTGCAGGCCACGCCGTGGCGGCGCGCGGCCCAGCCCAGGCTCTGGCCGTGGTTGCCGCGGGTGGCGCTGATCACCTCGCGGGGCATCTCCCCGCGCTTGGCGAGCTGGTCGAAATACGTGAGCCCGCCGCGGATCTTGAACGCGCCCACGGGGGTGTGGTTCTCGTGCTTGACCCAGCATTCGGCGCCCAGGCGCTCGCCGAGCAGCGCCCAGCGGTACTGCGGGGTGGGGGCGAAGTCGGCATAGACCACGTCCGCCGCGGCCTCGATGTCCGACAGGCTGGGCAGCGCGGCGTGCAGCCGGGCGGATGCATCGGGCGCGGAGGCGGGGAGCACGGCGTTCATGGCGTGGCCTTTCTTTCGGTGAAGAGGATCTTGAGGGCGAGCGCGCCGAGCACGGTGCCCATCAGGTAGCGCTGCGCGCGCACCCAGGCGGCGCTGCGATGCAGGAAGCGGGCCACGCGCGCGGCGAACAGCACCAGCAGGGCATTGACCAGCGCGCTGATGCCGATCTGCAGCGCGCCCAGCGTGAAGGTCTGCGCGAGCCACTGGCCACGCTCCGGGTGCAGGAACTGCGGGAAGAAGGAGACGTAGAACATGGCCACCTTGGGGTTCAGCGCGCTTGTGAGAAACCCCATGAGGACCAGCTTGAGGGGGCCGTCGTGCGGCAGGTCACGTGCCTCGAACGGCGCGCTGCCACCGGGCTTCACGGCCTGCCACGCCATCCACAGCAGGTAGGCGGCGCCCGCGATGCGCAGCACGTCGAAGGCCAGCGGCACGGCCGCCAGCAACGCCGACAGCCCCAGTGCCGTGGCCAGCAGGTGCACGCCGAAGCCGGCCACCACGCCCGCGAGCGAGAGCAGCCCGGCGCGCGGGCCCTGGGTCAGGCTGCGCGAGACGCAATAGACCATGTTCGGGCCGGGCGTGAGCACGAGCACCAGCGCCGCGAGCGCGAAGAGCAGCAGTTCCTGCGGGGTGAAGGTGAAGGCGGACATCACGGTGCGTTCTCCTGGAGCAGCGATGTGCAGGTGACGGAGCCGAGCGGCGTGGCAAGGGTCGCCACGATGCGTGGGGCGGAAGACCGGCCAGCGGGTGCGCGCAGCAGCCCGCGCACGCCCGCCGCGGCGCATGCGCCCTGCAGCGCCGCGGCGTCGGGGTGTTCCAGCGCGAGCGACTCCAGCGTGACGCCGCTGTCCGGCAGGCTGTGGCACGGATGGCGCTCGCCCCACTTGATCAGCGTGGGCAGGCAGCCATCCATCAGGCGGGCGCCATCGGGCCGCACGGTGATGCGCCACTCCAGCAGGCCGAAGGGTGTCGGGCGCCCGGCGGTGATGATCTCGCCCCGGTCCACGCCGCGCGCGGCCAGCGCGGCGTGCGCCGCGGCGATGTCGGGCACAGACGCCACCCAGTGGACCAGTTGCGGCCCATGCCGCGCCACGCGCGAGCGCTGGGCCTCGTCGTCCATGTCGAACCACCGGCGGCGGCCCGGCGCCAGGGCAGGCCGCGCCTGGGGATCGATGGCGATGACCTCCAGGTAGGCGCGCGGGTGCGCGGGCCCGGAAATGTTCAGCAGCCGGTTGTGCGTGCCCATGAGCGGGTGCGCGCCGCCGGCCGCGGGGTCCACGCCCAGGGTCCGGCGGCACCAGCGGCTGCCTTCGTCCAGCGAGGCGGCCACCACCACGAGGTGGTCGACGCATGCGGCCCGGGCCGGGTCGAAGGCCGCAGGGCTCACAGCAGCACCTGCCCGTCCACGCAGGTGATGGAGCCGCCCCCCACCCAGATGTGCTCGCCGTCCTGCTCGACATGCACGCGGCCCGCGCGCCCCAGGGCGGTGCCCTGGCTGGCGATGTAGCGGGGCGGGGCCAGGTGGGCGCCGATCAGCCATTGCGCCAGGGCGGCGTTCAGGCTGCCGGTCACCGGATCCTCGGCCAGGCCGTTGTTGCCGGGGAAGAAGGCACGCACCTCGAAATCCGGCGCGTCCGCCTCCCCGCCGGGGTGGCTGCCGATCACGCCCACCTTGCCGCGGGGCCCCACCACGCCGACGTCGAGGGCGCCCAGCACGGCCCCGTCGGGCCGCAGCGCGAGCACGGCCTCGGCCGAGGAGAGCATCACGCCGCGCCAGTTCGGGCCGTTGTCGCACCAGGCATGGCCGACGATGTCGGTGCGCGCCAGCCCCAGCCCGCGTGCGATGAGTTCCACGTCCGCCTCCGGCAGCGGGCCGCTCTTCTTGAGCGGTGGGGCCGCGAAGGCCAGCCGGCTGCCGTCCTGCCGCAGCGTGACCAGGCCCACGCCGCATTCCTGTACCACGCGGCCCGGGGTGCGCGGCCGGCCGCCGGCCTCGAGCCAGGCGTGGCAGCTGCCGAGCGTGGGATGGCCCGCGAACGGCAGTTCGCGGCCGGGGCAGAAGATGCGCACGCGGTAATCCGCCCCGGCCGCACGTCCCTCGTCCGTCGGGGGCAGCAGGAACGTGGCTTCGGAGAGGTTGGTCCAGTTCGTGAAGTGCTGCATCTCCTCGGTGGACAGGCCTTCGCCGTCGAGCACCACGGCCAGGGGGTTGCCGAGGTACGGGCGGTCGGTGAACACATCGACTTGCTTGAAGGGTCGCTGGCGCATGGTGGGCTCCTGTGGAAAAAACGAACGGGCACAACCCTCCCCGGCGGCCGTCCGGGCCGCCGCGGCATCGGGTGAAAGCCGCCGCGGGCGGCGTCAGGCGAGCGGCTGGTCCAGCACGCCCAGGGCGCCGCTGCGCGCGCGCAGCGCGGCGAACCAGCGCTCCAGGTGCGGCCGGGCGGGTCGGTCCTGCGGCAGGCCCCACCAGCGGTGGATTTCGCAGCCCACGGGAATGTCCGCCATCGTGAAGCGGTCGCCCGCCAGGTAGGCATGCCGGGCCAGGTGCGCGTCGAGCAGTTCCATCAGCGGCTCGGTGGCCGCCACCGAACGGGCGATCGCCGCCGGATCGCGCTGTGCCGCGGGCGTGCGGATCCACTGCAGGAACGCGTCGCGGCCGGCCGGGTTGAGGGTGGTCTGCTGCCAGTCCATCCATTGCTCGGCGAGGAAGCGCGTGGGCAGGTCCTCGGGGTACAGATCACCCGGCGCATGGCGCGCGCAGAGGTAGCGCACGATGGTGTTCGATTCCCAGAGCGTGGTGCCCTCGTCCTCGATGAGCGGCACGAGGCCGTTGGGGTTGAGCGACAGGAACTGCGGCTCGCGCACGAGCCCGAACTGGCCGCCGGCGTCGGTGCGCTGCAGCTCCAGCCCCAGCTCCTGCGCGGCCCAGAGGACCTTGCGCACGTTGATGGACGACACGCGTCCCCAGAGTCTCAGCATGGCGTCAGGCCTCCGCGGTTTGCGGCAGGCGCGCGCGGATGGCGGCGGCCAGCGCGGCGATGCCTTCCTGGATCTGCTGCGCGCTCGCGGTGACGAAGGACAGGCGCAACGTGCGCGCGTCGGCGTTGTCCGCATAGAAGGCCGCGCCGGGCACGAACGCCACGTTGCGCTCCACGGCCTCGGGCAGGAGATCCAGCGCGCTCATGCCTTCCGGCAGGCGGGCCCAGAGGAACATGCCCCCGTCGGGGCGGTTCCAGGTCACGCCCAGGCCCTGCATCTCGCGTTCCATGGCCGAGAGCATCGCGTCGCGCTGCTGCTTGTAGAGCGCGCGGATGGTGGGCACGTGGCGGTCCAGGAAGCCGCCCTTCATCACCTCGGCCACCATGCGCTGGTTGAATCCGGGCGTGTGCAGGTCGGCCGCCTGCTTGGCCTGCAGCAGCTTGGGGTAGAGCGCGTGCGGCGCCACCAGGAAGCCCAGGCGCAGGCCGGGGGCCAGCACCTTGGAGAACGAGCCCAGGTAGATGCAGCCTTCCGGATTGCGCGCGGTGAGCGGCAGCGGAGGGGGCTGGTCGAACCAGAGGTCGCCGTAGGGGTTGTCCTCCACCAGCGGCAGGCCCAGTTCGGCGGCCTTGGCCGACAGCGCCACGCGGCGCGCTTCGGTCATCGTGCGGCCCGTGGGGTTCTGGAAGTTGGGCAGCAGGTACATGAAGCGCGCGCGGTCCGCGCCCGAGCCCACCTTGGCCGCCAGGTCATCCACCAGCGGGCCTTCGTCGTCGCTCGCCACGCTGTGCACGTCGGGCTCCATGGGCGTGAAGGCCTGCAGGGCGCCGAGGTAGGTCGGGGTCTCCACCAGCACGCGGCTGCCCGCGTCGATGAGCACCTTGGCCACCAGGTCCAGGCCCTGCTGCGAGCCGGTGGTGATCAGGATCTGGTCGGGCGACACGTCCCAGGGCAGGAAGTCGGCCACGGCCTGGCGCAACGGCAGGTAGCCCTCGCTCGCCGCGTACTGCAGCGAAGATGCGCCGTCGTTGCCCAGCACTGCCGCGCAGGCCTGTGCGAAGTCATCGACCGGGAAAGTCTTGGGGGAGGGCAGTCCGCCCGCCAGGCTGATGATGCCGGGCTTCTCGGTCACTTTCAGGATCTCGCGGATCACCGAGGGGTTCATCTTCGCGGCGCGTTGGGCCAGGGTCCAGGTCGTCATGGAAATCATCTCCTGCGGCACGCCCCGGAAAGAAAAGGGGCCGTGCCTCGTTCGTGTCGTCGTTGTCGAAAAAGCCGTCGTGCGGCCGGTCGGAGGGGCAAGGGGTGGGCCCCGCCAGGAAAAGAGCTTAACTGCGCGGCGGCCTCCCCGGGGTGGCGGGGCCTGCGGGAGCGCGCTGCCCGGCGGGCGCGCGGCGGCCGATGAGGACCGTGGCCATGACGGCGAGCCCGACGCCCAGGCTGGCCGCATCCAGCCGCTCGCCGAGCAGCGGCACGGCGAACAGCATGCCCAGGAACGGCTGCACCAGCTGCACCTGGCTCACGCGCACGGTGCCGCCCAGGGCCAGGCCCCGGTACCAGGCGAAAAAGCCCAGCCACATGGAGAACACCGATACGTACGCCAGGGCCGCCCAGGCGGCAGGGGACACGGCCGCCGCGGCATCGGGCGAAGGCGCGAAGAACCAGGCAGCCGGCAGCGCCACGGGCAACCCCATCACCAGCGCCCAGCAGATCACCGCGCCGGCCGGCATGCGCTGCGACAGGCGCCCGCCGAAACCGTAGCCCACGGCCGCGCAGAGCACGGCGGCGAGCAGCAGCAGGTCGGCCGGGTGCCATGCCAGCCCGCCGCCGCCCCCAGGGCGCTGCAGGGCGAAGGCCACCACCAGCGTGGTGCCGGCCAGCGCACAGAGCCAGAAGCGCGGCGACGGCCGCTGGCGGTGCAGCAGCGCTCCCACCAGCGCGGTGGCGAGCGGCAGCAGGCCGATGATGACGCTGGCGTGCACCGCAGCCACATGGCGCATGGCCAGCGAGGTCAGCAGCGGGAAGCCGAACACCACGCCCAGCGACGTGGCCGCGAGCGGCAGCCAGTCTTCGCGGGCCGGCAGCGGCGCGCGCTGCACCAGCAGCAGGGCCGCCGACAGCAGCCCCGCGATGGCGGCGCGGGCGATGGCCACGAACGCGCCCGGCAGCTGTGGCGCCTCGGGCGTGCCCACGGCCAGCCGCGTCATGGGCAGCGTGAGCGCGAAGATCGCCACGCCCAGCAGCCCCCAGAGCAGGCCGCGGGTTTCGGCGGAACGCACCGCCACGGGCCGCGGCGCGGGGGATGCCGTGGATGCGGGCACGGCACTCATGCCGTCACCATCCAGGCGGCGGTGGCCGCGAGCACCGCCGCCATGCCGCGGTTGAACCAGAGCAGGCGGGCGCCGTGGGCCAGCCACTGGCGCAGCAGCGCACCGGTGGCGGCGTAGAGGAAGTTGCTCGCGAAGGCGAACACGATCATGACGGGCACCACCACCGCCAGGCGCGGCAGGCTGTCGGGCCTGCCGGCCACCCAGCCCGCCACGATGGTGAGCGCCAGCAGCCAGGCCTTGATGTTCACGAACTGCAGTGCGGCACCGGACCAGAAGCCCACGTCCATGCGGGCCGCGTCGGCATCGGCGAGCCGGCCGCTGCGCGAGAGCTTCCAGGCCAGCCACAGCAGGTAGGCGATGCCCACCGCCTTGATGCCGGTGCGCAGGGCGGGCACGGCCACCACCAGGCTGCCGATGCCCGCGGCGCACACCAGCAGCAGCGCCGACCAGCCCAGCGGCACGGCGCACACGAAGCGCATGGCCGGCCGCAGGCCGCGGTTGGCCGCGATGGCGGTGGACAGCGTGGTGTTCGGGCCGGGCGAGAAGCTCATGGCAGTCGCCAGGACCAGGAGTGCGGTGAATTCGACCAGGGGCATGGGTACTGCGGGTTGCGGGCTGGATACGTGCGGTTACGGGACCCACTGTAGGCATGATTCCGCTACAGTGCCGATACAGACAGCTGCACAAGTTCATGAACTGTACCGGTGCGCTGGACAACACAGTTTCCAGAAAGCCTTCCATGCTGACCCGCACGCCCGAACGCACCCTGACCGAGCAACTCGCCGATCGATTCGCGGAACGCATCCGCAGCCGGCTGCTGCCCGTCGGCGCGCGGTTGCCGTCGGTGCGCGAATGCGCGCGGCAGCAGGGCGTGAGCACCCACACCGTGGTCGCTGCCTACGACCAACTGCTGGCGCAGGGCCTCGTGGAGGCGCGGCGCCAGCGCGGGTTCTTCGTGCGCGATGCGGGGCAGAGGTCTCCGCCCGCGGTGGCGGGCGCTCCCGCCGGCTCGCCCCCGGGCGGAACGGCCGCTCCGGGCACACCGGCTGCGGGAGCCGCGATCCTGGGCGCCGCCGCACTGCCGATGTCGGGCTCGCACATCAACGCCACCACCCTGATCCGCGGCATGTTCCACCAGGCCTCGTCCAAGCCCCAGCCGGGGGCCGGCGTGTTTCCGCCGGGCTGGCTGGAAGATGCGCGCTTCATGTTCGCCGCCGTGCGCCGCGTCACCGCGGGGCGTGCGTTGCAGGACGGCTCCCTGGCCTATGGCGAGCCCCGGGGCGACGCCGGGCTGCGCGCTGCGCTCGCGCGGCGGCTGGCCGACCTCAGCGTGCCGGCAGAACCCGCGCAGATCATCACCACCATCGGCGCCACGCATGCCCTGGACATCGTGAGCCGCACGCTGCTGAAGGCCGGCGACCCGGTCATGGTGGAGGAGCCCGGCTGGTCGGTGGAGTTCGCGCGGCTCGATGCACTGGGCATGCGCGTGTTGCCCGTGCCGCGCGGCCCCGAGGGGCCGGACCTGGACGTGATGGCTCGCTACTGCGAGGCCCATGCGCCCAAGCTGTTCGTGAGCGTGAGCGTGCTGCACAACCCCACCGGCTACAGCCTGTCGCCGGGGCATGCGCACCGCATCCTGCAGCTATCCCACCGGCACGGCTTCCACATCGTCGAGGACGACACCTACGGCCACATCGCGCCCGACCACGCCACGCGCCTGTCGGCCCTGGACGGGCTGCGCCGCACCATCTACGTGAACGGCTTCGCCAAGATCCTCGCGCCCAACTGGCGGGTGGGCTACCTGGCCGCGCCCGAGGGCCTGGTGGAGCGGCTGCTGGACACCAAGCTGCTGTCCACGCTGACCACGCCTTCCATCCTCGAGAAGGCCCTGGCGCAGTGCATCGAGCAGGGCCAGCTGCGCCGACACGCAGAGCGCATGCGCCTGCGCCTGGCCCAGGCGCGGGCCCGCAGCGTGCAGATCGCGCTGGAAGCCGGGCAGCGCTTCGCGGCCGAGCCCGCAGGCATGTTCGGCTGGGTGGAGACGGGCGTGGACACCGACATGCTCGCCCAGCGCATGCTCGACGAGGGCTACCTCATCGCGCCCGGTGCGCTGTTCCATGCCACCCGCCGGCCCTGCACGCTCATGCGCATCAATTTCACGACCACGCAGGATCCGGGGTTCTGGAAGGTGTTCCAGCGGGCGGCCCGGGGCCTCTGACCGGGTTTCAGGCCTGCGTCCGCATCGGCATGACCAGGATCTCGGGAATGGCGAAGTTCAGCGAATTCCGGGCGACGATCTCGCGCATGACCAGCGGCACCTCCGAAGGCCTGAGCCGGAATTCACCCAGGTTCGCGTCAAACAGGATGCACCGGCCGCCTGCCGCATGCGCGGCGATCGCATGATGGCTGGAGCCCAGGTTTCCCAGCCACAGCAGGTGGGAACTGCCGGGCCTGCTGAGGATGCCGGCGATTTCCGCCATGGCCGCTCCCTCGTTCGTGAGGATATCGACTGCCATGGTATTGCCGGCACTCTCGACTCCGTGTGCGCGCGCTGTCTGCAGCAGCGGGTCTTCCCGGTGATGCGGGTCCTGGTTGCTGTGTTCCACCCTGTCCATGTATTGCTGATGCAGGGAGATGATCTCCGGCGTCGAGCGGTCCAGCCGGGCCATCCTGGCCGCTGCGTTGCCCTGCCCGGTGGTGACGTCGTTCATCCACAGCAGGCTGTAGATCACGCAGGCTCCCAGGTGATCCGGATCGACGCGCGACAGGGCGCTGGCCTGGTCGAATGCCGCAGAGCGCTTCGCTGCCCAGCCGGACGCTCCTGGCGCATAGGCGGGTTCATCGGCCCGATGGTGGGATGCGCATATTCCATGGATGACAGGTGACCGCCCGGGCATGGCAACGCAGGGAATCCGGCCATCGGCAGCACGCCTTGGCAAGGCGTCCCATCTTGCATCGTGCGCCGGGCATTGTCGGGAACGGTTTCTGTCCAACGGTGAATTTTCGCCGCGTGCATCGGGGGGCATGGATGGGAGCGTCGCCGCCGATCCGCGAGAAATCCGTGAATTTTCCATGTTTGAAAGAAGAGAAATGCAATTGCACCCATCTTTCACGGCGTGCGCGCGCCATCAATCCCCCGTGCGAAATCCTGCATGGCCAAACGTAGCCGTGCCGCCGCAGAGCGGGGAGGGTGGGCTTCACTTCCCCGCCGGCCGCTCCACTACCAGGTCCGAGATCACCCGCAGCAGCCCCCGGTTGATTTCCTCCAGGTCCATCTCGTGCGTCTCGCAGAGCTGGCGGATCGGTGCGGCATCCTCGGATTCGAGCGCGCACGCCATCTCCAGGCTGGCGGCATAGGGCCCCTGGTGCAGCACGGCCGCGTCGTAGATGCGCTCGGACAGGGGCAGGCGCCGCAGGATGGCGCCCAGCGGCTCGGACAGCAGTTCGCCCAATTGCGACAGCAGCCCGCAGAGATAGACCTCGCGCCGCAGGTCGCTCTCCACCCCGGCGTCGAGCAGGCGCTCGGTCAGGTGTGCGCGGATCACCATGGACTCGCGGATGGGCTGCAGGTTGGGATCGGTGCTCGCATGCGGCAACTGGTCGCCCAGCCAGCGCTGGAGCGACCCATAGCCCATCATCACCAGCCCGCGCCGCAGCGAATCCACGCCCGTGCGCAGCCCCAGCGCGGCGGAGTTGGTATAGACCATGAACCGGTAGGCGAGCAGGGGGTCCTCGCCGAGGATCTGCTCGAAGGCCTCCAGCGACTGCTCCGCGTCGATGGCCCGCATCAGCTTGTGCACGGTCTCGTGGGCGGGGTGCAGTTGCTGGTGGCGCAGGCTGTAGAGCACGTCCTCCGAAGGCCAGCCGGCGATGGCGAGCGCGCCGTGCCGGTCCAGGCAATGCTCCATGAGCGGGCGGCTCGCGATGTTCTCGTAGATCTGGCCCGCGATCACCGGGCTGGGCTGCGCGGGGGCGCCGCGGATCTGGCCGCCGGCCGCGCGCAGGGCCGCCATGGCGTCGGTGGCCGACAGCGACAGCAGGCTGTTGTCGAAGCAGGCCGCGACCTCCGCTGGCGGAAGCCGGTCCAGCGCGCCGCGCCAGACCAGCTTCAGGCCCCGCTGGTGCGCCGAGCGCACGCGCTCGAAGATGCCGGCGTCGGCCAGCCATGCATCGGGCACGCTGATCCAGGGTGATCCGCGCGGCGCCTGGGCCAGCAGGTCGATGAGCAACTGCGGGCTCTGCGGCGACAGCAGCAGCGGCGGCGAACCCGAGCTCCAGAGCTCCTGCAGCGTGCGCAGCAGGTGCGGCGCATCGACCACGGCCTCGCCGGCGTTGTGAACGTGCAGCTGCACGGCCGTGAGCCGGCGCGCGGCGTTCCAGAGAGGGCGATAGCCCAGGATCAGGCTGCCGAGGACGGATTGGACCATGTTGGGCTTTGCGGAGCGGGCAGGCGGAGGAGGCCGGGCCCGGTGCCCCGCTTGCCTCGCTTCCGCTTAGCTGATGTAGTTGAACAGCGACAGCTTCTGCACCTGGGCATAGGACTGCAGCGCTGCCTGGTAGCCGGTCTGGTTGTTCTGGAAATCGGAGATGCCCTTGATCATATCGAGATCCTCGGCGCGCGAGCGGTCCGCCTCGAGCTGGTCCGCGCGCTTGTTCTGGTCACCCGTGATGCGGTCCGCGCGATTGAGCAGCTCGCCCGCGTAGCCGCGCATGTTCTGGATGCGCTCCAGGCCGATGTCGATGTTGTTCAGTGCCTGGCCCACGGCCTGCGCGGCCGCGTTGCCGTTGGTCGCGCCGCCGATGTCGCGCACTGCCTGGTCGATGCTGCTGAAGATGCTGGCGCTGGGCTTGAGCGAGATGGTGTCGCCGTTGGCTGGAGAAAAGTTGTAGGTGCCGTCGTTCTGCCGGGTGGGCGTGCCGGTGATGTTGAAGCTCACGCCCGGGATGCCGGTCACCGCGATCGACACGGGCTTGTCCGCCGGGAAGTCCGGCACCGTGACGGGCGCGGATGCCACGCCGGTGGTCATGTTGGTGATGGTGTAGGTGGCCGTGGTGGTGCCGGCCGTCGCGCCGGGGCCCACGCCACTGAACACGATCTGGTAGTCGTCCCCGGTGACGAGGGAGGTGTCCCCGGCCTTCACGCCATCGGTCGTCAGCAGGCGGCCCGTGGGAATGTTGCTCACCGAAGCCGTATAGACGCCGTCGCGCTTGGGCTGGAACATGAAGGCGGACTCGCCGTCCAGCGACATCGGCAGCGAGGTGGCGGAGCCCGAGGCCTGCCCGGGCAGCCCGGCGAAGCTGTAGTCGGGGGTGCCCGACTGCGGGCCCAGGAAGGGCGCCAGCGCGCTGCCCAGCGCACCCAGCAGCGGCAGGCCGTTCGTGTCCTTGCGGTTGACCATGTCGGACAGCTGCTCGCGCAGGCCCTGCACCTGGTTCATGATGGTCTTGCGGTCTTCGGGCTTGAGCGTGCCGCCACCCGCACTCACGACGAGCTGGCGCAGTTCCTGCACGATGTCCACGGCCTGGCCGAGCGTGGATTCGGCCTGGGTGACGGTATTGCGCGCGTTCTCCAGCGCCCGCTGCTCGCTCTGCACGCGCGAGATGCGCGTGATCGCGCGCTCGGCCTGGGCGGCCGCCACCGGATCGTCGCTCGCGCGCACCACGCGCTTGCCGGAAGTGAGGTTTTCCTGCAGGTTGGAGAGCGCGGTCTGGCGCTGCGACAGGTTGCGCAGTGCGTTTTCGTACTGGTTGGCGCTGGCAGTGCGGTAGAAGGTACTCATGGCGTGCTCCGGTGGGCCGGGGGCGATGCGGCGCGGGCGGCGTCAGCGGCCCATCGTCTGGATCAGGTTGTCGAAAATGCTCTGCGCGATCTGCAGCACCTTGGCCGAGGCCTGGTAGGCCTGCTGGTACTGGATCAGCTTGGCGGCTTCCTCGTCCAGGTTCACGCCCGCCACGGCGGAGCGGTCGCGCTCGAGGTTGGTGGAGATCGTGGCCGAGACATCCGATGCGTACTTGGCGTTCTGCATGCGCGTGCCCACCTGCGCCATGAGCCCGGCGTAGCCATCGCTCATGGTGGCATCGTCGAACATCTTCACGTCGCCGAGCGCATCGATCGCCGAGGCGTTGCCGGCGTTGCGCTTGTAGGCGTCGCCGTATTGCGCATCCAGCGCGTTGCCCACTTTCACGGTGTCGCCCGTGCCCGGCGTCCCCTTGAGCGTGATCTGCCAGCCGTCGATGGTGATGGGCTGGCCCGGCGTGTAGGCCAGGCCCGTGGTGCCCGATGCGGGCGAGGTCGATCCCGTCACGCCATAGGTGGTGGGCGGACCCGCGGTGAAGGTGAGCGTCACGCCGCCCGGCGTGGGGGGGGGCGTGTAGGGGCTCGCAGTGGCCTTGATGGAACTGAGCTGCAGCGAGCCGTTGTTCGCCGTGCCCATCGCGGCGTTGACGGGGCTCGCGGCGGCGAGGTCGCGCGGCGACAGCACCTTGGCCTCGATGTCCCGCGCCGCGCTGCTGAACGGCCTGAACATCACGCGCTCGCCGACGGCGCCCGCGGCCGTCATGTTGAACGTGAGCCCGTCGATCTGCTGCCCCGCGAGGTTCGCGAGGTCGGTGAAGGCCGTGGCCTTGCCGTCGGACAGGCGCACCACCTGGCCCGCGGGCGGCGTGGTGAAGCGCACTTCGTAGTCCGAGGCGGCGAACTTGGTGGCGTCGGAGAACGACACATTGCCCACCGCCGTGCCTTTCGTATAGCCCGGCATGCTGGCCGGCACGGTGAACAGGTCCTTGCCGGCCTGCCCGTCCAGCGTGAGGCCCAGCTTGTGCTGCGCGTTCATCGTCATGCCGATGGCCTGCGCCATGCGGCCCAGCAGGTTGCGGCCCTCGGCCAGGTCGTTGTTGTGGAACCGCAGCAGGCCGGAGAGCTCGCCCCCGCCGAGCATGCCATCGTCCAGTTCGATGGGCTTGGTACCGGGCGGGCTGAAATACACCTTGAGCTGGCCGCTGCCCGGGAACATGCTCGATTCCTGCACCTGCAGCGGCGTGGCGGTGGTGCCCAGCACCAGTGGCTGGCTGCCCGCCACGAACAGGCCCACGGTGCCGTCGTCGGCCGCCACCTGCGTGGTCTGCACGTACTGGTTGATCTGGCGGATGATCTGGTCGCGCTGGTCCAGCAGGTCGTTGGGTGTCTGCCCGTTGCCCTTCACGCGCGCGATCTGCTCGTTCACGCTCGCCATCTGCTTGGCCAGGGCGTTGAGCGCGTTCACGTCGCCGTTGAGCTGTTCCTTCACCGTGTACTGGATCTCGTCCACGCGCCCGGCCGCCGAGCGCATGCGCGCGGCGGTCTCGTCCATGCGGGTGATGGACACGGTCCGCGCGGTCATGTCCATGGGCGAGGCCACCACGTCCTTGAACGAGTTGAGCATGTCGGTGATGGCCGCACCCAGCCCGCTCGTGCCTCCGCCGAACACGTCCTGCAGCTGCGACAGCCGCTCCGCGCGGGTCTTGTCGGCCGACTGCGCCGAATCCGCCGCGGCGGCCTGCCGGGTCAGCAGTTCGTCGTGGTTGCGCAGGATGGTCTGCACGTCCACGCCCTGGCCGATGTAGCCGCCGCCCGTGAACTGCCCCTGCACCGTCTGCAGCGACAGCGTCTGCCGCGAGTAGCCCGCGGTATTGACGTTGGCGATGTTGTGGCCCGCGGTCTGCAGGGCCACCTGGTTGGCGAGGAGGGCGCGCGCGCCGACGTTGAGCAGACTCATGTGCGTTCACCCGCCTTCATGCCGAGGGCCCCACGCGCAGCGTGCTGTGGATGGCCCGGCTCAGCTTGTGCGCGTACTCGGGGTCCGTGGCGTAGCCGGCCTTCTGCAGCTCGGCCGCATAGGCCACGGCCGAATGCGTCTTGCTGCGGGCCTTTTCGTAGCGCGGGTTGTCGTTGATGAGGCGCGCGTAGTCCTTGAAGGAATCCTCGTAGGAATCGTAGGCGCGGAACCTGGCCGTCACCTTGCGCGGCGTGCCGTTGATGTACTCGGTGGTGGTCACCTCCGCCACCTTGCCCGTCCAGCCCTTGCCGGCCTTGATGCCGAACAGGTTGAAAGAATTGCTGCCGTCCTTGCTGCGGATCTCGCTGCGGCCCCAGCCGGTCTCGTGCCCGGCCTGCCCGAGCATGAAGCTCGCGGGGATGCCGCTTTCCTGCGACACGCGCTCGGCCGCATCGCGGTGGTGCTGCACGAAGCCATCGCGGCCCTTGGGTGCCGGGGCGTAGGCGTTGGCGGCTGCTGCGGCACGCGCGGACTGCTGCGGCTGCAGGCTCAGCGTGGACGGCGGGGAAAACGTGGGCGCGGCCTCCTGGCCGCCGCCGATCTGGCGCGTGAGCTGGCGCTGGATGGCTTCCGAGAGCCCGCCCTGCAGGCCCGACATCTGCACCGAGAACTGCTGGTCCAGCATGTCCTGGCCGAGGTTGCCCTGCTCGCCTTCCATCAGGCCGGACTTCATCGTCGCCTCGCGCATGCTCTTGATCATCTCGCGCATGAAGAGCGATTCGAACTGCTTGGCCGCTTCCTTCGCGGCCTTCGGGTCGTTCTGCCCGGCCTGGAACTTCAGCGCGTCCAGCGAGCGCGCATCCACCGCCAGCGCATTCGAGGCCGTGGCGGGGGCGGAGGACGTCAGGCTGAGGGACATGGCGGTCTCCCTGCGGTCAGGCGGTGGCGGGCGCGGCGGCCATCAGATGACCTCCAGTTCGGCATTGAGCGCACCCGCCGCCTTGATGGCCTGCAGGATGGCCAGCAGGTCCTGGGGCGTGGCGCCCAGCGTGTTGAGTGCGCGCACCACGTCGGCGAGCTGCGGGGAGGGCGGCATCTGGATGATGTTGCCCGGCTCCTGCTTGATCGCGATGTCGCTCTTCTGCGCGACCACGGTCTGGCCCTGCGAGAGCGGATTGGGCTGGCTGATCACCGGAGTGGAACTGATCGTGATCGACAGGTTGCCGTGCGCGATCGCGCAGGGGCCCAGCGTCACGGCCTGGTTGAGCACGATGGAGCCGGTGCGCGCGTTGATCACGACCTTGGCCGCCGGCGTGGCGTCGGCCAGCGGAATCTCTTCCAGGTCGGCGATGAAGTTCACGCGGCCACCCGGGTCCTGCGGGGCGCGCACCTGCACCGTGCGGCCATCCAGCGCCGTGGCGATGGACGCGCCCTTGCCGAGCTTGTCGTTGATGGCCCGCGCCACCTTGCGCGCGGTCTGGAAATCCGAGGCGTTGAGCCCGAGGTTGATCGTGTCGCCGTCGTTCAGTGGCGTGGGCACCCCGCGTTCCACCTGCGCGCCTTCGGGAATGCGCCCCGCGCTCAGGTGGTTGATCTGCACCTTGCTGCCGCCGGCCGAAGCGCCCGCGCCGCCCACCACCAGGTTGCCCTGCGCCAGCGCGTAGATCTCGCCGTCGGCGCCACGCAGCGGCGTGGCGATCAGCGTGCCGCCCTTGAGCGACTTGGCATTGCCCATGGAGGACACGTTCACGTCGATGAACTGCCCGGGCTGGGCGAACGCCGGCAGCTGCGCCGTCACGATCACCGTGGCCACGTTCTTGAGCTGCGGCGCCGCCGTGCCGGGCGGCAGGCTGATGCCCATCTGCTGCAGGTAGTTGGTGAGCGCCTGCGTGGTGATGGGCATCTGCGTCGTCTGGTCGCCCGTGCCGTCCAGGCCCACGACCAGGCCGTAGCCCGTCAACTGGTTGCTGCGCACCCCCTGCACGGCCGCCACTTCCTTGATGCGCAACGCGTGCGCGGGCACCATCGCCCCCAGCAGGGCGAGCGCGGCGAGACCGTGCGCGATCCCCAGCCGCAGGGCGGCCCGGTGCGCGCGTGCGAGGAAGGAGGAGGGGGCAGGAGACTTCATGGCACCGATTGTGGGAGCTAAGGGCGCCGGGGGATGGAGGGAAAAGCCGCCGGATCACCCGCTTTTTGAGGGAACAAAAAGGGGGGCCTCTCCAGGCAAGGTGCCGCCAGACTGCAGAAAGCAAGAAGCCCGCACCGCCGCAAGGGCGATACGGGCCAGGAGATGCGGGCCGGGAGAAAGGGAGTGGCCGGGTTCCGGCGCCGATGTCAGCTCAGAACGGCGCCACCGAATTGAACGCCCGAGCCAGCCACCCCATGGCCTGCGCCTCGGCCGGGGAGCCCCTGCCGCGCGACTGCACGCGGGCATTCGCCACCAGGGTGGAGCTGACCACGCTGCCCGGCTGCAGCGAGCGCGGGTCCACGGTGCCCGAGAAGCGCAGCACGTCCACGTTCTCGGCCACGCCGATCTGCTTCTCGCCCGCGATCACGAGGTGGCCGTTGGGCAGCACGTCCACGACCGTGGTGGTGATGGTGCCGGTGAAGGTGTTGGTGCTCTGCAGGTCGCCCTTGCCTTCGAAGTTGTTGGTGCTGTTGCCGCCCAGCTTCAGCTTGCCGAGGTCGCTCGCGCCGATGAAGGGGAACGCGCTCACGCCGGCCGTGTTGGCGGCCGTGCGGTCCACCTTGGAGCTGGACTTCTGCGATGCGGAGATCGTCTCCACGATCTGGATGGTGACGATGTCGCCCACGAGCCGCGCGCGGCGGTCCTCGAAGGCCGGCCGGTAGCTGGCCGCATGGAAGAGGCTGCCGGTGGCCGGCCCGGTCGCGCGGGGCGCCGTCTGCACGGCGATCGGCGCCTGGGTGGGCGGCATGTCGATCGGTGGCGGCGGATTGACGGAGGCGCAGCCCGTGGCGGCCAGCAGGGCGGCCACGGCGGCGAGGCGCAGCGGTGCTGCGCGGAGGAAGAGGGAGGCGGCGGTGTGCGGCATGGTCGGTGTCCCGGCGGTGGTCAGGAAGGGGAGGGCGCGCATCACAGCTGCGCGAGCTTGGCCAGCATCTGGTCGGATGTCTGGATGGCCTTGGAATTCATCTCGTAGGCGCGCTGGGTCTGGATCATGGACACCAGCTCTTCCACCACGTTCACGTTGGAGGTTTCGAGGAAGCCCTGGCGGATGATGCCCAGGCCGTTGGTGCCGGGCGTGCCCTGCTGGGGCTGGCCCGACGCCGCGGATTCCTTGAACAGGTTCTGCCCGATCGGCTCCAGGCCGGCCGAGTTGATGAAGCTCGCCATGCCCAGCGTGCCGATCTGCTGCGGCGCGGTCGTGCCCGGCACGGTGGCCGAGACGATGCCGTCCGTGCTGATGCTGATCCCCGTGGCGTTGGCCGGCACGGTGATGCCGTTGGCCACGGGCAGGCCGCTGGAGGTGACCAGGCGCCCCTGGGAATCGAGCTGGAACGATCCATCGCGCGTGTAGCCCGTGGTGCCGTCCGGCATCGTCACCTGGAAGAATCCGTTGCCGTTGATGGCCACGTCCAGGTTGTTGTTGGACTGCGCCAGGCTGCCTTGCGTGAAGTTGCGGCTGGTGGCCACCGTGCGCACGCCCAGGCCCAGGTGCAGGCCGGTGGGCAGCTGGTTCTGCTCGGTGGTCTGCGCGCCCACCTGGCGCAGGTTCTGGTAGATCAGGTCCTCGAACACCGCGTTGTTGCGCTTGTAGCCGGTGGTGGAGACGTTGGCGAGGTTGTGGGAGATCACGTCCAGCTGCGTTTGCTGGGCGGACATGCCGGTCTTGGCGATCCAGAGCGAGTTGATCATGGCGGTTCCTCGGGGAATGCGTGCGGTGCGTGCGGGGGAGGGCGTCGGCGCCGGCGTCAGCCGTTCAGGTTGAGCAGCTGGGCGGCCGTCTTGTCATTGCTCTCGGCCGTCTGCAGCAGCCGCATCTGGGCTTCGAACTGCCGGGAGGCGGCGATCATGCCGACCATGCTTTCCACGGCGTTCACGTTGGAGCCCTCCAGCGCGCCGGACAGCAGCCGCGCGTTCGGGTCATTGGGGATCGGGTCGCCCGATGCGGTGCGAAAGAGCGCGTCGTCGCCCCGCTTGAGCGGGTCTTCCGCCGTCGGGGTGGCGAGCTTCAGCCGTCCGATCGGGGTGGGCTGCTGGCCCGCCACGCGCGCGGTGATGGTGCCGTCCGAGCCCAGGGTCACGTCGGCGCCGGGCGGCACGTCGATCGGGCCGCCGCCGTCGGACAGAACGGTGAGCCCGTTGGAGGTGCGCAACTGGCCCTCCGCGTTGACCTCGAAACTGCCGTTGCGTGTATAGGCCTCGGTGCCGTCCAGGCCCTGCACCGCGAACCATGCGTTGCCCACTGCCATCGCGTCCAGGTTGCGGCCGGTGCGCTGCACGGGGCCGGGCGTCTCCACATGGCCGGAGGTCGCCTCCAGCGCGAACACGCGGGTCTTGGAGCCGTCGCCCTGCACGGGCACCGAGCGGAACGTGGACATCTCCGCGCGGAAGCCGTTGGTGGAGGCGTTCGCGAGGTTGTTGGCCAGCACCGCCTGCCGTTGCGCGGCAGCGCTGGCGCCCGTCATGGAGGTGTAGATGATGTGGTCCATCGCTCGGCCTGGATGAAGGAAGGGGTTCGGGGTTCAGTGGCGGATCAGCGGGATCGGGCCGTCAGCGCAGGTTCACCAGCGTGGACATCACCTGGTCCTGCGTCTTGATGGTCTGGGCGTTGGCCTGGTAGGCGCGCTGTGCGGTCATCATGTTCACCAGCTCGGCCGTGAGGTCCACGTTGGAATCCTCCAGTGCGCCGGAACGCAGCCCGCCGAACTTGCCTTCGGTGGGCGTGCCCAGCACCGGCTGGCCCGACTGGAAGGTTTCCACCCAGTTGTTGTTGCCCACCGAGGCCAGGCCCTGCGTGTTGCGGAAGCTGGCCAGCGCCACCTGCCCCTCGGCGCGCGTCACGCCGTTGGAGTAGCGGGTCATCACCGTGCCGTTGTTCTCGATGCTGATGCCCGTGAGTTCGCCGGCCGTGTAGCCGTCCTGCGACAGGTTGGACACCGCGAAGGCCTTGCCGTACTGCGACACGCCGTCGAGCTTGATGTTCACCGTGTAGTCGGCCAGCCCGTTCGGGTTGGGCGGCGTGGGTTTCACGGTGAGCGGCATCTGGAAGCCGGTTTCCGGGGCGGTCGCGGTCGGCGAGACGATCTTGCCGCTGTTGTCGAACTTGATCTGGCCGATGGGCGTGGCCACCACCGGCGGCGTGGCCGTGGCGTCGTCGAGCTTGTCGTACACGTCCCAGGTGTTGGCGCCGTTCTTCTGGAAGTACAGGCTCACCGGCTTGGCCACGCCCTGGCTGTCGTACACGTTGATGGACGTGCCGTAGGTGGAGCGCGGCGTGGCGGGCACGGGCGGCGTGGCCGTGGCGTCGCCTGCGGCATCGGGGGCGCGTGCGTCGAGGTTGAATTCCGCCGTGATCGCCGTGGTCTGCTTGGCGGGGATCGGCTTGGACGTGGGGAAGGACAGCGGCGCGGCGTTGCTGGCCGTACGCTTGCCGGTGACCGGGTCCAGCGCATAGCCCATGACCTGTGCCTTGGTGTTGGTCACCAGCTGGCCGTTGCTGTCGAGCTTGAAGTTGCCGGCGCGGGTGTAGGCACGCGAGCCGTCGGGCTGCTGCAGCGTGAAGAAGCCGTCGCCGTTGATCGCCACGTCCAGGCTGTTGCCCGTGACGGAGATGTTGCCCTGGTTGAACTGCTGCGCCACCGCCGACAGTTCCACCCCGATGCCGGCATTGGTGCCACCCGCGGAGCCGATGGCATTGGCCACCATCTCGGCGAATTCGGCGCGCGAGGACTTGAAGCCGACGGTGCCGGAGTTGGCCACGTTGTGGCCGATCACGTCCAGGTTCTTGCTGGCGGCGTTGAGGCCGGACAGGCCTTGCTGGAAGCTCATGGTGCTCTCCTCGGGGGACGGAAAAGGGGTTGTTTGTCTTGCGGAATGCGCGAGGCCGTCAGAGCACCGCGCGGATGTTGCTGTAGTTCACGGTGCCGCCCGTGTCCAGGTTCAGCGTGAGGGCGCCCGCGTTGGAGCCGGTGCCCACCACCTTGGCCTGCATGAGCGGCGTCGCCTCGACGGCGCCGTCCTTGGTGGATGCCACCACGCGGAAGCTCAGGTCGCTGCGGGTGCCGCTGTACTTGCTGCCGTCCCAGCTGAAATCGTGGCGTCCTGCCGCGCTCGCGCCCACGTCCACCGTATCGACCACCTGGCCGCCCGGCGTGACGACCTCCACCTTGACGTCGGTGGCGGCGCCCTTGAGGTCGAAGGACCCGGTGCCGGCACTGTCCTTGAAGGTCATCTTGCTGCCTTCGGTCAGCACGTTGCGGCCGATCATCATCGTGCCCTGCAGGGTCTGCATGGTCGTGAACTGCTCGGCCATGGTCTGCATGCTCAGGTTGAGCTGCTGGATGCCCGTCACCGTGTTGATCTGCGCCATCTGCGAGGTCATCTGGGCGTTGTCCAGCGGATTCATCGGATCCTGGTTGTTGAGCTGCGCCACCAGCAGTTTCAGGAAACGGTCCTGCGCGGCGGCCGGGTCGGTGGCGGAGTTCGAGCTGGAGCCCGTGTTCACGGTGGCCGTGGAGCCGATGGGGTTGAGGATCATGGTGCGGTCCTTCGGGAAGGGATTACTGGCCCATCTGCAGCGTCTTGAGCAGCAGCGACTTGGTGGTGTTGAGGACCTCGACGTTGTTCTGGTAGGAGCGCGAGGCCGAGATCATGTTGACCATCTCTTCCACCGGATTCACGTTGGAGTGCGTGACGTAGCCCTCCGCGTCGGCCTGCGGATGGGTGGGATCGAGCACGCGCTTGCCGGGTGCTTGGCTCTCGCTGATGGCGCTCACGCGCACGCCGGCCGCGCCTTCGTCGCCCATGGGCGCCGTCTGGAAGACCACCTGGCGCGCCTTGTAGGCCTGGCCGTCGGGGCCGGCCACGGCATCGACGTTGGCGAGGTTGCTGGCCACCACGTTGAGGCGCTGCGCCTGCGCGCTGATCGCGCTGCCGGAGACGCCGAAGATCGAGAACATGGACATGGCGGTGATCGCTTTCCTGGTGCGTTGCGGGCGGCGAAGGCGTGCGTGCGCCCTCACTGGCCCTGGATCGCGCTCAGCATGGTGCGCGCGTTGCCGTTGATGAAACGCAGCGTGGCCTCGTAGCGCACGGCGTTGTCGGCGAACGCGGCCCGCTCGCGGTCCAGGTCCACCGTGTTGTTGTCCAGGCTCGGCTGGGTCTGCACCGTGTAGCCCAGGGTGCCGGGCGCGCTGCTGCCGGTCGTGGCGCCGGGCAGCGGGATGTGGCGCGGATCGGTCGTGCTCTGCTGGCGCTGCAGGGCGCGCTCCACCGCGCTGAACGAGGCGCCCTCGCCCTGGCCGGTGGCATCGCGCAGCGCATCGGCGAAATTGAAATCGCGCGCCACGTAGCCGGGGGTGTCGGCATTGGCGATGTTGCTCGCGATCGCACGCTGGCGCTCGGCACGCAGCATGAGCGCGTTGCCGTGGAAATCCAGCCTTTCGGTCAACTTGTCGAGCATGGGGCACCTTGCGGAGATCGGGGGAATCGGGGTCGCCGCGCGGCACGGGGCCACGGGTTTTCCGGCGTGGTCCGATTATGGAAACGGCCCCTTTTTTCTAAAGCGCGAAGAACGCGGGGATTGGCGCGCAGTTCGGTCCATCGCTGCCTGCCCCACGCCCTAGAGTTCAGGTTGTGCAATGGCCCGCGGACCGCCCCGTCCGGCCGGCCCCGTCCATCGCCGCAGCCCGGCTGCCCAGGAGGCCCCCATGTCCCCCCATTCCCACCTGCCGTCTTCCCGCCCCGCCCCGTGCCGCGCCCGGGCGCTGGCCCGCATGGCCGGCGCCGCGCTGCTGGCCTGGAGCGCCGCCGCGGCCGTGCATGCCCAGGGCGCGCCCGCAGCGGACGCGACGGCCGACCTGGGCTCCATCACCCAGCATTGGATCGATGACGCCCTGCAGCGCAGCCAGGTGTCGGGCGGCTCCATGCCGCTGCGCATGGAAGTCAGCGTCGGCCAGCTCGATTCGCGGCTGCGCCTCGCGCCCTGCGCCCGGGTGGAGCCCTATCTTCCCGCCGGCTCCCGGCTCTGGGGCCGCACGCGGCTGGGCCTGCGCTGCGTCGAGGGTGCCACGGCGTGGAATGTCTTCCTGCCCGTCACCGTCAAGGCCTACGGTCCCGCCTGGGTGCTCACCGGCAACGTCGCCTCCGGCGCCGTGCTGACCGAGGCCGATGCCACCCAGGCCGAAGTGGACTGGGCGGCCGAGACGACCGCCATCGTGGCCAATCCGGAAAACTGGGTGGGGCAGGTGGCATCCCGGCCGCTCATGGCCGGGCAGGCGCTGCGCCAGCACATGGTGAAGGCCCCGATGGCCTTCCGCGCCGGATCGCCGGTGCGGGTCGTTGCCCAGGGACGCGGCTATTCGGTAACATCCGCGGGGCAGGCCGTCACGGCAGGCTCGATCGGAGAGACTGTGCGTGTCCGCATGGACAATGGCCGGATCATCGCTGGCATTGTGTCCAGTGATGGAACGGTCGAGGTCGGCTTGTGACGTCCTGTTTCCGATAAAAGCCTAAAGTCCGCGCTCCGATGGTCGAAAACATTGCTACTGTGCCCCACATCGAACGGGGTGGGAGAGTGCGATGAAGATCAGTCAAAACCCGGAATTGCCGAATTCGCTGACGCAGCAGGTCCAGGCTGCCAAGCAACAGGCCAAGGCGGCCGCCCCTGCGCCCGCCGCCGAAGAGGCCACCAAGACCGCGACCACGGTCGCCACCTCGGGCGGTACGCCCGTGACGTTCTCCAGTGCCGCCAAGGCCCTGGACCCGTCGCTGCGCAGCAGCGCGGATTTCGATGCCAACAAGGTCAAGGCCGTGCGCGCGGCCATCGACAAGGGCACCTTCAAGGTCGATGCCGATGCCATCGCCGGCAAGCTGCTCTCGAACGCCCAGGAAATCATCGCCCACTCTCCCAAGAGCCACTGATCCCGGCCCTTGTCCCGGCGTGGCCGTAGCGCACACGGTCCGCGCTCCGCATGGGCCGGTCGGCACAGGACCGACCCATGCACCCCTCTCCCGCCTCCCCGTCTTCCCCCCGCTCTCCTGAAAGCCTGCTCGGCGCCGTCGAGTCGCTCCTGGCCGACGTGGGGGCCCTGCTGCTGCAGGCCGATGCGCCCGCGCTCGAGCGCCGCGCCCCGCTGCTGCAGCAGGCAGCGCTCGACCTGTCCCGCTTCCTGGAAAGCCGGCCCGCCTCCGCGCCGCCCCTGCCGGACGACTGGGCGCGCCGCATCCAGGCCGTGCGCGGCCAGCTGTCGCTGCAGCGCGAACAGCTGGCCCGGCTCGCCGCGCTCACGAACCGCCAGGTGGCCACCTTCCTGCCTCCGGACCAGAACGGCGCCACCTATGGCAGCCGCGGCCCTGCCGGCACCGGCATGCACGGCGGGGCTGCCCGGATCTACCGCTCGCAGGGCTGAACGGCGCCTGTCGGCCGGCCCAGGCAAGGAGTTCTGCGCCACAAAGACCAAGGGCCCCGAGGGGCCCTTTTTCTTTCTCATGGCTGTCCCGGACGGCCGGGATGCCGGCATCCGGCGGCGTCAGTGGCTGCGCATCTTCGCCCGCAGCCGGGCGATCGACTGGCTGTGCAGCTGGCAGATGCGCGATTCGGTCACGCCCAGCACCGCGGCGATTTCCTTCAGGTTCATGTCGTGCTCGTAGTACATGCCCATGATCTGCTGCTCCCGCTCCGGCAGCGCCTTGATCGCCGCCACCAGGGAGGCACGCAGGCGCTGGTCGCGCAGCATGGCCATGGGGTCGGCCGCGCTGTCGGCCACGTGGCGGTCGAGGAAGCCGTCGTCGTCGTCGCCGTGCGTCATGTCTTCCAGGTAGACCAGCTGGGTGCCGCGCACCTTGCTCAGCAGGGACTGGTATTCCGCCAGGCTGAGCTCGAGCTCCGTGGCGATCTCGGATTCGAGCGGGCTGCGGCCGAGCTTCTGCTCCAGCCGGGTCACGGCGTGCTCGATCTCCTTCTGACTCTTGCGTGAACTGCGCGACATCCAGTCGCCCTCGCGCAGCTCGTCGAGCATGGCGCCGCGGATGCGCTGGGAGGCGAAGGTCTCGAACTGCACGCCCTGCGTTACCTCGTAGCGCGACAGCGCCTCGCTGAGCCCGATCATGCCGACCTGGATCAGATCGTCCAGCTCCACGTTGGGCGGGAGCTTCGCGATCATGTGGTGCGCGATCCGTCGGACCAGCGGCGCGTGCTGGCGGATCAATGCATCGCGGTTGAGCTGTCCTTTGGCGGTGTACATCGGATCAGTGGCTCCGTGCGAAGGGCTGGGCAGGCCGCTGCGTACCGAAGGGCGGGGTGGCAGCGACCGGCGCGGCGCCAATGGTGCCCGCGTTTTCCAGCAGTTGCAAGGCCAGGCGCTGCAGATCCTGCGGATGGTTGGCCCGCAGGGTGGTGGTGCGCAGTTCGCTGCCCAGGTGCCGCTCGGCGCAGCGCTGCAGGGTGGCGAGCGTGGCATGGACCCGGTGCAGGCCCGCGGGCCGGTCGGTGGGCAGTACCGAGGCCACCGTGCAGGGCACGCCCGCGTGCAGCGCCATGTGCTTGAGCTGGCGGTAGCTGCGCATCGCATGGTCGCCGCCCTCGGCGATCAGCAGCGGCACCGCGGCCGTGTCGCGCACGAGGGGCGCCAGTGCCTCCGCAGGGGCATAGATCGCCAGCACCGCGTAGGAGCGGAAGAAGGGCTGCAGGGTCTGCTGGGCGGCCACCGCGTCGGCGCTCTGCCGGGCCAGCCGGCGCAGTCCGTAGGCGGCCGGCAGCACGGCCAGCGAGGCCGCCGCGGCGCCGCCCGTGTCCAGCGGCGCGCCATCCTGCCAGGACGGCTCGGCCAGCAGATGGGCCAGGCCGGGGGAGGCATCAGTCTCGCGCGCGGTGCCGTCGAGCACGGCCACGGGATAGCCCATGCGCTGCAGGGCCGAGCACACCTGGAAGAAGGTTTCGAGCCCGTAGGCTGCATCCGGCTGCGCCAGGATGGCCAGCAGGCGCAGGGGCGACTCGGGCATCAGGCGCAGCAGGCTCGCGCCCTGGTGGAAGGCAGTGTCAAGCATCGACCAGGGCCCTTTCCGTGGCGAGTTCGGGAGAGTGCGAGAAGAAGAAGTTCAGGTCCGAAGCCTTCGGGTCGAACGCCGACTTCGCGGGCGAGCGCATGGAGGTGGCGATCAGCTTCTGGGCATCGGCCGCTTCCCAGTCCTCGGGCACGCGCTGGCCGTTGGTCACGCCGCGCAGCACCATCTGGTGGCGGATCAGCGCATCCACGGCCGGGCCGAGCTTCACGGCCTCGTCCACCTTGGAGAGGATGGCCTGCTGCGACCCACTGGTCTTGAAGCCGGTGAGCACGTCGTCCAGCGTGTCGCCGTGGCAGCCCGCGTTGAGCACCAGCAGGCGATTCACGCCCGGCAGGTCGAGCACGTCGAGCATGTCGCGCTTGCGCGGGTCGCGCGGGGCGATGCCGGTGGTGTCGATCAGCACCATCTTCTTGCCGGCCAGCAGGCCGAGCAGGTCCTGCAAGGCGGCGCGGTCGTGGGCGAGGTGCGCCACCACGCCGAGCATGCGGCCGTAGGAGCGCAGTTGCTCGTGGGCGCCCACGCGGTAGGTGTCCAGGGTGATCAGGCCGACGCTGGCCGGGCCGTGGATGCGGGCGCACAGGGCGGCGAGCTTGGCGGTCGTGGTCGTCTTGCCCACGCCGGTGGCCCCCACCATCGCATACACCCCGCCTTCTTCATACAGCGGGCGCTGGTGCGCATCGGTCTTGAGGTTGCGTTCCAGCACTTCCATCAGCCAGCGCACGGCATGGCCGGCACCCAGCTCTTCGGGCAGGCGCTCCAGCACGGCGCGCGCCAGCGAGGGCGAATAGCCCGCCCGGATGAGCTTGAGCATCAGGTTGGACTGGATCGGGTTCTGCCGTGCCTGGCCCAGCCAGGCCAGCGTGTTGAAGCGGTCCTCGATGAGGTCCTTCATGGACTGCAGCTCGCTCATCAGGTTCTGCTGGCCCGCTTCCTGGGCGAGCGAGGGCACGGGGGCCTGCACGCGGCGTTCGCGCACTGGCTGCTCGGGCGGCAGCCCCAGTGGGATGGCATGCATCGGGTTGTGCCGCGGCAGCGGGGCGCTGGCAGGCGCCATGGCGCGTTCGGCCATGCGCGGGGCTTCGGGGCGGGACAGCGGCGCGCGTTCGGGCTGCAGGAGCTGTTGCGGCGCGGCTGCGGGAGCCGGTGCAGCGCCGTGCATGGCTTCGTGGCGGCGGCGCAGCATGCGCTCGCGCACGTAGTCCTGGAAGGAGAGCGTGCTCATCGCCAGCTGTTCCGTGTCCTGCGCCACCGGGTTGCGCGGGGCCTCGGCCCGTTGCGCTGCGCGCAGCGGCCGGCTCGACTGCGCCGGGTTGGCGGCCATGTCGGCGGCGCGTTCCTGCAGCCGGGAGGCGGCCGGGGCGCGTTCCTGGAGCCTGGAGGCGACGGGCGCCGGCTCGGCAGCGGCGCTCTCCAGCGAGGACAGCGTGTCTTCCGCGGTGGCCATCACCTCGACGCCTCCGGCGATCTGGCGGTTCGACAGGATCAGCGTGCCGTCTCCGAAGGCCATGCGTGCCTTGGCCAGGGCCTCACGGGAGGTGGGAGCGGTAAAGCGTTTGATGTTCATGCTGCACCTTTGAGGATCGGGCCGATGCGGATGGTGTGGGTTTCAGGGATCTCGCTGTGGGCGAGCACCTGCAGGCGCGGGGCGACGCGGCGCACGAGGCGCGAGACGGCGTTGCGGATGGCGTCGGGTACGAGCAGGCAGGCGGGCATGCCCATCTCTTCCTGCCGCATGGCCACTTCCGCGGCCTTCTGCGTGAGGATGTCGGCCACGCCCGGGTCGAGCGACGGGCCGGCTGCGTTGCCCAGGGCCTGCACCAGCAGGCGCTCCAGGCCCGGCTCGATCGCGATGACGTTGAGCTCGCGGGTCGGGCCGTAGATCTGCTGCACGATGGCCGGGGAGAGGGCGATGCGCACGCGGCGCGCCAGTTCCACCGGATCGCTGACGGTGCCCGCATGCTCGGCGAGGGTTTCGATGATGGTGCGGATGTCCCGGATGTGCACGGACTCTTCCAGCAGCAGCTGGAGCACCTTCTGGAACGTTGCGATCGACACCATTTTCGGAACCACTTCCTCGATGAGCTTGGGGGCCAGTTTGCCGACGTGTTCCACGAGCTGCTGCGTTTCGGTGCGGCTCAGGAGCTTGGCGGCCTGTACTTGCATCAAGTGTGACAAATGGGTGGCCATCACGGTTTCGGAATCAACGACCGTAAAACCTGCCATTTGTGCGGCTTCCTTCTGGTGCTCGTCGATCCAGTGGGCCGGCAGGCCGAATGCCGGGTCTGTGGTGGGCGTGCCGATGAGCGGCGTGCTGATGCCGCCGGGATTGATCGCCAGGAACATGCCCGGGAAGGCCTCGCCCTCGCCCACCACCACGCCGCGCAGAGTGATGCGGTAGGCGCTGGGCTTGAGCTCGAGGTTGTCGCGCACGTGCACGGCGGGGGGCAGGAAGCCCACTTCCTGGGCGAACTTGCGGCGCACCCCCTTGATGCGGGTCAGCAGGTCGCCCTGGCGGCTCTTGTCCACCAGGGAGATCAGCCGGTAGCCCAGTTCCAGGCCCAGCAGGTCCACCGGCTGCAGGTCGTCCCAGCTGGCCTCCCCGTCGCCCGCGGGGGCGGGCGGCGCCTCCACCGGCTTGGGTGCGTTCGCGCGCTGGTACAGCAGCCAGGCGGCATAGCCGATGCCGCTGCCCAGCACCAGGAACACGGCGTGCGGCATGCCGGGGATCAGGCCCAGCATGATCAGGATCGCGGCGGCCACGCCCAGCACGCGCGGCGACATGAAGAGCTGCTGCACGATCTGGCGGCCCATGTCCTGGTCCTTGCCCACGCGCGACACCACCATGGCGGCAGCCACCGAGATCAGCAGGCCGGGAATCTGCGCCACCAGCGCATCGCCGACGGCCAGCAGGATGTAGCTGTTGGCGGCCTGCGAAGCGGACAGGTCGTGCTGCAGCATGCCGATGGCGAAGCCGCCCACGATGTTGATGAGCAGGATCAGGATGCCGGCGACGGCATCGCCGCGCACGAACTTCGAGGCACCGTCCATCGAGCCGAAGAAGTTCGCTTCTTCCTGCACCTCGGCGCGGCGGCGCTTGGCCTCCTTCTCGTCGATCAGGCCGGCGCTCAGGTCGGCATCCACCGCCATCTGCTTGCCGGGCATGGCATCCAGCGTGAAGCGTGCCGAGACCTCGGCGATGCGCTCGGCGCCCTTGGTCACCACCACGAAGTTGATCACCACCAGGATGGCGAACACGATCAGGCCGACGGCGAAGTTCCCGCCGATCAGGAAGTGCCCGAAGGCCTCGATCACCGCGCCGGCGGCGCCCGGGCCGGTGTGGCCTTCCAGCAGCACCACGCGGGTGGAGGCCACGTTCAGCGACAGCCGCATCAGGGTCGTGAGCAGCAGCACGGACGGGAAGGCCGCGAAATCCAGCGGCCGCAGCATGTAGGCCGCCACCATCATCACCATGAGCGCCACGGCGATGTTGAGCGTGAAGAAGGTATCCAGCAGCCAGGCGGGGATGGGCAGCACCATCAGCGCCAGGATGGCCACCACCAGCAGCGGGGCCGACAGGCCCTGCAGTGCGGAGACATTGGTGCCGGCCCATTGGCGGGCGGAGGCGATCGTGGGGGTCTTCATGGCGCGTCACCTGCAGTGGAAGCGTCGGACGGGGCGGCCTTCGTGAGCGGATCGAGCTCCGGTGGCACGTAGGGGTCGGGCTGGGCGTCTGGCATGCGGCCTTCGCCGCGCAGTGCGGCCTTGAGCCGGTACACGTAGGCCAGGATCTGCGCCACGGCCGCGTACAGCTGGGAGGGAATCGGCTGCTCCAGCTCGGCATTGGCATAGAGCGCACGGGCCAGCATGGGCGACTGCAGCACCGGCACGGAATGCTGGTTGGCCAGTTCGCGGATCTTGAATGCCAGCAGGTCCGTGCCCTTGGACACCACCTGCGGCGCACCCATGGTGGCCTCGTCGTAGCGCAGCGCCACGGCGTAGTGGGTCGGGTTCATCACCACGAAGTCGGCCTTGGCCACGTTGCCCAGGCTGGCGCCGTTGGCGATCTCGCGCGCACGCTGGCGTTGGCGGCCCTTGACTTCGGGGCTGCCCTCGGACTGCTTGTGCTCCTGCTTCACTTCCTCGTGCGACATCTTCTGCCGCGACTTGAAGAAGAAGATCTGCAGCGGGACGTCGATGAGGGCCGCGAGGAACACGACCAGCAGCAGCAACGCCATGCCGCCGGTGATCCACTCGGCCACGTAGCGCAGGGCCACGGGGGAGGGCTGCAGCACCAGCATCGCGATCTTCTCGATGCTGGTGCTCATGAAGCTCCAGGCCACGGCGGCGAGGATGCCGGTCATCAGCACCATCTTGAGCACGGTGACCATATGCTGCTTCGAGAACAGGTTCGAGAAGCCGGAAATAGGGTTGACCCGGCTGAAATTGGGCATCACCGGCTTGAAGGTGAACAGCCAGCCGCCGGAGCCGATCGCGCTCGCCACGGCGGCCACGGTGGTCAGCACGGCGAAGGCAAAGCTCGCTGCCACCCCGACGAAGGCCATGTCCTGCAGCCGCTGCAGCATGGAACTGGTGGCGTGCACCGTCTCGGCGTTGAACGAAAGGTGGTGCGCGATGGCCCGCTGCAGGTGCTCGATCAGGGAAGGGGCCAGCGCATAGGTGCTGACCGCGCCCATGCCGAGGACGGCGAGATGGGAAAGATCGCGGGACCGCGCAGCCTGGCCTTCCTCGCGCGCTTGCTGGAGCTTGCGCTCGGTCGCGGGTAGCTGTTTGTCTTGGCTGGAGGAGTCCATGGTGGCATGACGGAGGGGGTCATGCCGATTGTCGTGAGGGGTGCCGGAATCTAAAGTGCGAATAGACGGCCGGGAAGCCGCTTATTCCTCCGCGCCGTCCAGGGGGCAGGGACGGTGGCCGTGCAGGCCCGCTGCGAAAACGGCCTGCCGGGCCGGAAAAGCCCGGCCGGGCAGGGCTGTGCGGGAAACCAGGGGCGGGCCGGCGCAGGGCTGCCGTGCCCGCTGCCGGGCCGGCGGGGGTCAGAAGCCCAGGCTGGCCAGCAGGTCGTCCACTTCCGACTGGCTGGAGACGACGTTGGGGGTGTTTTCCGGATCCACCACCGGGCCGGCCAGGTGTTCGCGCCGGGGCTCGGGGGCGGCGGCGACCGGGGCAGGCGCGGGCATGACCGGCTGGGCCTGGGGGGGGGCCGTCTGGATGAGCAGCTGCACCAGCTGCTGCTCGATCGTGCCGGCCAGGCTCACCACGCGCGCGATCACCTGCCCGGTGAGGTCGTGGAAATCCTGCGCCATCATGATCTCGGTGAGATGCACGTCGGCTTCCTTGGTCACGCGCTCCACGTCGTGCAGGAAGTTCATGATCTCGCCCTTGGCCACGGCGGCCACCGGGTCTTTCACCAGGGAGGCCACCACGCGGCGCGTCTCCTCGGCGATGAAATCATGCTGGGCCTTGGCCTGCTCGACGCGGTTGAGCACCTTCTCCGCGGCCTCGCCGGTAAGCCGGGCGATGTAGGACAGGCGACTCTGGGCATCGGGCAGCTCGCCCATGGAGCCCTTCAACTGCTCGGCGTAGCCCAGTTCCCGCAACGCATCGTGCAGCTGGCGGGTGAGCTGGCCGATCTTGTTGTGGACATCCGCGGAGTCCGGGGCGTCGTGGTCCGGCGTGTCCATGGTCAGAGTCCCAGCTTCTTGAGGATGAGCGTGACTTTTTCTTCCAGCGTCGCCTTGGTGAAAGGCTTGACGATGTAGCCGGCCGCGCCGCCCTGGGCGGCCGCGACGATGTCTTCCTTGCGGGCCTCGGCCGTGACCATGAGGACGGGCAGGTGCTTGAGCTTGTCGTCCTTCTTGATCTCGGCCAGCAACTGGAACCCGTTCATGTTGGGCATGTTGATGTCGGTGACCACGAAATCGAACTTGCTGTTGCGCAGCTTGTTCAGTGCCACGACGCCGTCTTCGGCCTCGTCGGCGTCGGTGAACCCGCTTTCCTTGAGCAGATTGCGCACGATGCGCCGCATGGTGGAGAAGTCGTCAACGATCAAAAAGCGAAGGGCAGTGGTCACGTGGGACCCTTTCGGTCGGAAATTGCAGGAGCTATTGTCAGGGGCAGCCGCTTTGGTGACAAGACGTTACGGCTGCTGTGTCGATGCTGGATTTTCACGCTTTTCGGCCGCCAGTTCCGATATGGGGATCTGCGGGGCCTTTTTGCCCAGCAGCCGTTCCTCGGCTTCCTTGGTCAGAACCGTGATGGTGATGCGCCGGTTCACGGGTGCGCGCGGGTTTTCGGGCTCCAGCAGATCGCTGGCCGCGAGCCCCACCACGCGGCCCAGCTTGGCGTCGGGCATGCCTGCGGCCACCAGTTCACGCCGGGAGGCATTGGCGCGGTCGGCCGACAGCTCCCAGTTGCTGTAGCCCCGGTCGCCGTTGCCGTAGGGCGCGGCATCGGTGTGGCCGGCCAGGCTGATGCGGTTTTCCACCCCGCCGAGCGCCGCACCGATTTCCCGAAGAATATCGCGCATGTAGGGTTTTACCAACGCACTGCCGCTGTCGAACATCGGTCGGTTCTGGTCATCCACGATCTGGATCTGCAGGCCGTCCGGCGTCACGTCGATGCGGATCTGCGACTTGAACTCCTTCAGGCGCGGGTTTTCCGAGATCAGCGCGTCGATCTTGGCCTGCAGGGCCTTGATGCGCATCTGGTCCTGCCGGGCCTGCTCGGCGCGGGCGTTCTCGATGTTGGTCCGCCGGCTGGTGGCGGTGTCGGAGTCCGAGCGCCGGACCTGGCCGTGCACCTTGGAGAGGTCGTTGCCGCCGCCGGGAATGATGCTGGAGCTGTTGCCCGAGCCGTCGCCGCCCTGCATCGCCACCTTGAGCGGCGACGCGAAATACGCGGCGATGCCCTGCAGCTCGCCCTTGGCCGTCGAGCCCAGCAGCCACATGAGCAGGAAGAACGCCATCATGGCCGTCACGAAGTCGGCATAGGCGATCTTCCAGGCGCCGCCATGGGCGGCATGGCCGCCCTTCTTGACGCGCTTGATGATGATGGGCTGGAGCTTCTTGTCGGCCATGGCGTGCACCTCCGGCGGATGCCCGGGTTACTTCTTGCCCTTCACGTGCCCTTCCAGCTCCGCGAAGCTGGGCCGGTCGCCCGAGAAAAGCACCTTGCGGCCGAACTCGATGGCCGTGGCGGGGTTGTAGCCCTGCATGCTGGCCAGCAGGGTGGTCTTGATGCACTGGAGTTCCTTGGCGGCGTCCTCGAGCTTCTGCTCCACGAGGCCGCCCAGCGGCTCCACCACGCCATAGGCCAGCAGAATGCCCAGGAACGTTCCCACCAGGGCCGAGCCGATCATGCCGCCCAGCACCGAGGGCGGCTGGCCCACCGAGCCCATGGTGTTCACCACGCCGAGCACGGCGGCCACGATGCCGAAGGCGGGCAGGGCGCCGGCCAGCCGGGCCAGGGCCGCCACGGGGGCGTGGGCCTCCTGGTGGTGGGTCTCGATCTCGCTGTCCATCAGCGATTCGATCTCGTGCGCGTTCAGGTTGCCCGACACCATCATGCGCAGGTAGTCGGTGGTGAACTCGATCACGTGGTGGTCGTGCCCGACCGTGGGGTATTTCTTGAAGATTTCCGACTCGTGGGGCGCCTCCACGTCCTTTTCGATCGCCATCAGGCCTTCCTTGCGGGCCTTCTGCAGGATCTCGTAGAGCATCGCCATCAGCTCCATGTAGCGCGCCTTGGTGTACTTGGAGCCCTTGAACGCCATGGGCAGGGCCTTGAGCGTGGCCTTGAGCACCTTGGGCTGGTTGTTCACCACGAAGGCGCCCAGGGCGCCGCCCAGGATGGTGACGATCTCGAACGGCAGCGCATGCAGCACCACGGAGATATTGCCGCCGTGTGCGATGAAGACCCCGAAGATGCACCCCAGGCAGACGATATAACCGATGATGACGAACATGCAGGTGCTCGAGGGTATGCAGGGCCAGGAAAAGGCCGCCTTCCAGGACTATGCGAAGGCGGCCAGGGGAGAATACGGATCGTATCAATGGTATCGGACAGCATTCTCCACACTTGAATGGAATCGGGGCTCCGCTGTCCGTTATTCCGGCAGCCAGGCGCGGAGCCAGTTCTGGAGGTGGGCCCCCTCGAGCATCCAGTCCCGCTCGACAGCGGCCTTGAGCGCATCGCCCGACCGTGCGGCGGCGGCCGGGTCGTGCACATGGGCGCGGATGGCATCCACCCAGTCCTTGAACCGGTTCTTGACCAGGGTGACCGGCAGCCCGCACTGGTAGGGCCGCGCGTCGCTGGCGATCACGGGATAGCCGCACGCACCGTACTCCAGCAGCCGCAGGTTGCTCTTGCATTCATTGAAGAGGTTCTGCTCCAGCGGGGCGAGCGCCAGGTCCAGGTTCAGGCTGGCGAGCATGGCCGGATAGCGCTCGATGGACACCGGACCGTGGTATTCCCGCACATAGGGCTTGATCCGGTCCGGGCACATCCCGAAGAAGATCCAGTCCACCTCGCGGTGCAGCTCTTTCACCACATCGGTGATCAGCTCCAGGTCTCCCTGGTGGCTGATGCCGCCCGCCCAGCCGACGCGCGGCCGCCCGCCCGTCTGGCGGCCGCCCTGCAGCCCGCGCCACCAGCGCGGCGGCAGGCGGTTCTGCACCACCCGCATGTCCGGGTGAATACCCTTCAGGGCTTCGGCCAGCGCGTCGGTCGAGACGACGAAGCGGTCCATCATGCCGACGGAGCGGCGCAGCTGCCGCAGCACGTCCTTGGGCATCTCCTGGCGGTGCGTATTCTTGAGGGGCAGGTTGGGCAGGTAGTCGTCCAGTTCGGCCACCATGAACCCCGGGCACAGGCGCTTGATGCGCTGGATGAGCTGGAGCTGTTCTTCATTCACCTGGCGCTGCAGCACCAGGGCGTCGGGTTGCAGCCGGTGCAGTTCCTCGGGCGTGAAGTAGCGGCTGGCGAACCGCGCATCGGCGATGCCGCTGCCGTGCATGGCACGCACCGGCTCGATCACCCGGTAGTGGCCGCAACCGGAATGGTCGGCGGCCAGCGCCAGCACGACCGGCTGGGGCCGCCATGGCAGGGGGCGGCGGTTGATGGCAGCGTCGGTCTCCACGTCGAAGCCGGTGCCATGCAGCGACAGGTTGGGGTTGTAGGCCGGGTCGCGTGCCACGACGGGCAGCCACTTCTGGTACATGGCGTCCTGCTCGCCCATGAAGCGAGCCCGCTTGGCCTCCTGCGTGGCCACATCCACGGACTTCTGGCTCACGCTGCCTTCGTGCAGCACCACCGCGTGCGGTGTCCAGACGATGAGGTAGCCGGCCTGGCGCACCTTGAGGCACAGGTCCACGTCGTTGTACGACACCTTGAAGGCTTCTTCGTCCAGCCCGCCGACCTCTTCGAAGACCGAGCGGCGGATCATCAGGCAGGCAGCAGTGACCGCGCTGTAGTTCTGGTCCACCTCCAGGCGATTCATGTAACCGGGCGCATCGGCCGGCAGGCCGATGAAGGGGTGGTCTGCCGGGCCGCGCAGGCCCAGCACGACGCCGCCGTGCTGGATGGTGCCGTCGGCGTGCAGCAGCTTGGCCCCCACGATGCCGACCTCGGGCCGCTGCGCATGGTTGAGCATGGCGTCCAGCCAGTCGCCGCGCAGCGTGGCCGTGTCGTTGTTCAGCAGGATGAGGTATTCGCCACGCGCCATGCGCGCCGCCGCGTTGTTGATGGCGGAATAGTTGAACGGATGCGGATAGCGCAGCACGCGGATGCGCGGATCGTCCATCGCTTCCAGCCCGTCCAGCCACGCGCAGGCGGCAGGCTCGGAACTCTGGTTGTCCACCAGGATGATTTCGTAATTCTGGTAGGCGGTCTTTTCCAGGAGGGAGCTCACGCATCGCTCCACCATGGCGAACTGGTCCTTGGTCGGGATGATGATGGAGACGGACGGCGTGGCCTCATGGCCATAGTGCACCCGGTAGCGCCCCGGCAGGTTGGCATCGACCCTGGCCTGCACATATCCCCGCGCATGCAGGTGCCGTGCGATGGCCGTGATCTCGTCAGGGTGGCTGGAGAGATGCGGCAGGGCGGAAACGAGCAGCGGCTCGCTGACATGGCCGATGCATTCGATCCCTTCGGCCATGATCAGCCGCAGGATCAGATCCAGCTCCGCTGCCCCGGGGGCCTGCGGATCGAAACCGTCTGCCTGAAGGAATGCGTCACGCCTGAAGAGCCAGTGCCGTGCCATGCCCTGGGGGCACGAAAGCAGCAGGTCCAGGTTGAAGTCGGGCCGGAACAGGGTTCCCAGGCTGCCGGTGCCCGTTTCCACCAACTCGTCTGCATAGATGGCCCGGCATTGCGGGGCGCTGCCGGCTTCCAGCAGCAGGGTCCACAGGCCATGGGGGGTGAAAACCTCACCGGCCTCCACGAACAGCAACCAGCCGGAACCGGCCGCGGCCGCCTGCCGGTTGGCGATCGCCGGCCATTCGGCCAGGGATTGCATTTCCACATGTTCGGCCCCGGGCCGGGCCGGGCCGGGAGCGCGTGCAAGCACGGTGGCCTGCAATGCGAGCCCCGGCAAGCGCAGTGCTTCCAGGCTGTGAAGCGTGGCCTCTACCTGGTTGCCGTCTCCCTGGGCATCACGCACGAAGATGTGCACGGACGGTGCAGGCACCACGGTTTGCAGATGACCCTTCATCAACTGCAGCTGGGCTTCGCAGGGCATGCGCGCGGAGAGCCAGGGCCCCAACGCATCCACCAGTGGTGGAGCACCGCTCAGCATGCGCTCCAGGCGCGTGCCCAGATCGACCGTATCGAACACCCCTGGCAGGGCCAGCGGCGTGACGCGGACGAACTGGTTGTTGGTGGATCGGACCCACCCCAACTGCTTCAGGGTGCGGCTGAAGTAGGCGTAGCGTTCTCTCCCGATATGGGCGTGGAGCCGCCCGAGGTGGCTGGTCTGCTCGTTCGAGATGCGCAGGCAGGACAGTGGCTCCTGCAGCAATGCGAGGTGGCCCAGCCTCAGCAGCTGGACATGCATCGTCACGTCGCCAAGCCAGTAGACGGGTTCGTTCTCCAGCGAAAACTGCCTGCCCGCCAGCGGCAGCACATGCTCCCTGCGCACCATGACGGTACTGGGTTCGCCGATGAAATTCACGGTCCAGTCGGCCAGCAAGGAAACGAGGTCCCCGCCTTCTACGAGTACGTCTCCGGTGAAAGGGTACTGGGTTGCCGCGATGTCCGGTTGCCTGCGGCCCTGCTCGTCGATGACCTGCCGGCGCGAGGACACGAGCGAGACGTCGTCATGCCGGTCCAGCACGTCGGCAAGGGTCCGCAGGCATCCCGGCAGGAGAATGTCGTCGTCGTAGAGAAACTTGATGTAGGCCCCGCGGGCCAGGCGGATGCATTTGCCGACGTTGCCTTCCTCCCCCAAAGGTTCGGGATTCTTGAAGTAGCGGATGGCCACGGGCGATGTCCGCGGCTGTGCGTTGCCGCGAAGGTAGGGCGCGACCGCTTTCTCGACGGCATCACCCCGGCTGTCATCGCAGACCACGATCTCGAAGCTGTCGAACTCCTGCGCCAGCGCGCTTTGCAGCGCGGCGTCGAGATAGGTCGCCTTGTAGGCCGGGATGGCCACCGTGACCTGCACGGGGGCCGCGGAATCCGGCTCGCCTTGCTCGCCGGCGCCGTCCTCCGCTTCCCTGCGCAGCAACCAGCTGGGATGGGCGCATCCTGGCTCGGCGGGCTTGCGCCCGATGTGCAGGACGGAGCCGGCGCTGATGCCATGCTCGGAAAAGGCCGCTGCGCCCAGGTCGTCCCGGGTCAGCGAAGCCATCGCAAAACCTGCATGCTGCAGGCGTCCGATGAAGTCCTTCTTCGCGTAGAGCCGCACGTGGTCGTCCTGGCCGAACCGGCGCCAGCGCTCTTCGATCCGGTTCTCCTGGGGATCCTCGTCCGTGGTCGTGGCCGTGGCCAGCAGGGGCACCATCAGGATCGCGCAGCCGCCTGGCGCCAGGACCCGGTGCAGCTCGCGCATCGCCAGCTGATCGTCGTTCACATGCTCCAGGACATGCGAGCAGATGATGAGATCGAAGGAATCGTCTGCATAGATCCGCATGTCGGTGATGTCCACGCGATCATCTGCGAGCGGGGATTGCAGATCCGCCGACCGGTAATTGCGCCCACCGAGACCTCGCAGCATGGTGGAAAGCGCCGGGGCCGGCGCCATGTCCAGAATCCGCAACTGCGGCAGGCTGGGGCGCAGCAGGTGGCGCCGAATGAAATAGGCATACAGGCGATCGCGATCCGAGGCCATGCATGCAGGACAGCTGTAATGCGCGGTGTTCAGTGTCTCGAAATCCGACATCGAAAACGATGCGCCGTGCTTGCGCAGGGACGAAGCGTAATGATCCGGTACGGGGAGGAAGTGCGTGACGCCATTTCCGCAGACCGGGCACGTGAAAAGGTCGGTGGGGACAGAAGCCATGGTGGAAGTGCTCTGGTGATGGCGTTAACTGGCTGCGCAGCAGATGGAAAACAGGGAACCTGCAAGATCAGGATATTCCAGCCCCAGCTGGTAGAGGCCCTCCAGCTGGGTGGCCCCCAGGATTCCGCCCGCGAACATCGCATTCATCTGGAAGTCCGCGAACGGCTTCAGCATGAGGCCGCCTGTATGCATGCTGGAAAGTCCTCCTGCCGAGATGTCCCTCGCCAGTTGCACGCGGTCGTAGGTCCGCCTGTGGCCGTGCCGCCGGTCGTTATCCGTCAGCTCATAAAGGTCGTCGACCAGTCCCATGTGGCGTGCCATCTGCCTGGACAGCGCACGCGCATTGGGCACCACAATGAACACCTTGCCACGTGGGGCGAGCAGGGTGCGAACCTTGCGCAGCAGGGCGCGGGGGTCTATCACGTGCTCGAGAACGTAGCTCAGGAAAATATGCTCGTACGTCGTCGTGGATTCGAACTCTTCGAACAGCGACTGAATGAATACCGCGTTCGGAATGCCGTGCGATCGGGCTTTTTGAAGAAAGACGGAGGATCCGTCCACCACCGTGAGGCTTTCGAAATGCGGTGCCAGCAGCTGGGTCATGTAGCCGAAGTCACAGCCAAGCTCCAGCGCATGGCTGTGCTGGGCGAAATGGGGCGTGAATGCCCGCATGGCCATGGATCTGATGGCCGCATCCTGGGGGCTGTCAGCCGTGGTGTAGGTGGCAGCCAGGCTCTCCAGGAACGTCTTTTCATCCATGATGGGTTTCCTCCAGCGATGGGGGGTGTGGGCGCGGCGCGAAACCCTGCTCCGTGAGAAGTTCGATCATGCTCAGGTCGAATGTCGGTATGCCCAGGGTTTTCCGGACTTCCTGGCGTTCGGAAAAGCTGTCGTCCACAAAGATGGGGTGGCCATCGCGCTGGATGTGGGCGGACTTCATGCTCCCATCGGTAATATGGACCACCCGGTCGAACAAGCCATGCAGCCGGTGCTGCTGCAGTGTCTTTTCAATATCCAGTGCGTGCCGTGTCAGGAGCGTGACGGGCTTTTTTGCATTGATGCACTGAAATATCAGCTTCAATGCTTCCAGATGCACTTCGCCATTGAGAATGAGCGTGTCGTCGAGGTCGATGTAGAGCGCGTCGAATTCAATGTCGTGCCGATAGCGGTTGCGCAGGCTGCGATCCAGTTCCACGCTGCCCTGGTTTTGCTGTATTTGAAGGTTCAATCCGTCCTGTTCCATCAGGCTGAGCAGCGGGAAGTTGATCCCCTGGACCCTGTGGGCCGCCATGGCGCCTGCAATACGGGGTGCCACCTCCAGCAGCGTGAGGGCTCCTGCAGACGAGCGCTTCACCTGGAAGAACCAGGCGCCCCGCATCTCCAGTTGGGTCGCGATGGCCCGGGCCATGTGGTCGATGCCCGGCAGCTCCACGGTCACCGTGCAGTTGGATATGCCATTGCGGATCCGGTCGCGGCGGCGGGCATGGCAAAAGAGCAGCCCCTGGCGAAGCGAGGAAAAGCAATCCACCGTGTATTCCTCGCCGGGGAGGTACTCGCATACCAGCGGGTCATGGGCGGTTCTCAGGGCGTGTGCCAGTTGCTCCTCGTCATCCGCGCGAAAAGCATTCAGGGAACCCTGGCCGCGGTCGGGCTTGATGAAGACGGGAAACGTGTCGATGGAACGAGGGTCGTGGAATACCCTCGGTGTCTGGATGAACGCTTCGAGGCGTTGATAGGTGGCCCGTTTGGAGCGCGTGATCTCGCAGGTGTCTGCGGAAGGAGCGATTACCTTGGCGCCCAGCGAGGCCTGCATCTTGCTGAGTGCCGTCAGGGCATCGTCGTGTGCAGGAAATACGTAATCGATCTCCAGCCTTCTGCAGAGTCCGGCGATTTTTGACGAGAATGCCGCATGGGTCACATGCGGGAGCACATGGTACTCTCTGTAGAGCAGGCGGGCGTGATTGGGAATGTCTTCGCCCGCTGCGAAAAGGCTCGTGTTGCGGCAGCCTTTGAGCGCTGCAAATATCTCCAGGCCGATTTCTGTTCCGGCGGGAAATACAAGGACCCTTCTTTCCGGCATTCCGCCGTTGCCTGCGATCTGCTGCTGCATCTGTGCCGGGCTTTCCATGGATGAACCGGGGCTTTCGGTGGCCTGCTGGCTTACGCTGCCGCTGCACCACTGCCGATGTCCCTGATCAGGGCGGCAATCATCTCCACCGTGTCGTCTGCAAGGGCGGGAAACATCGGCAGGCAGAGGATGGATGCCGAAGCGCGGTGGGCATTCGGCAGGTTCTGGGCGTTGGCGGACGGAAGTGCCTTGTACATCGGGAAGCTGCTGATGGGCGGGTGGAAGTACCTCCGGCCATGGATGCCATGGAGCTTCAGGTGCTCGTAGAGCGCATCGCGCGAAATGGGATAGTCCTCGCCGACCAGGATGGGGAAATATGCGTGGTTGTGCCGGTGCGCGTCGCTCTGGATGAATGCAATGCCGTCGATCCCGGCCAGCAGCCGCCGGTACCGGGCGTGGATATCGGCCCTGCGCGCGATCACCTTGTCGATGTGCTGCAACTGCAGCAGGCCGAAGGCGGCATTGATCTCGCTCATCTTGCCGTTGATGCCTGGCGCCACTACGGTCACTTCATCGACGAATCCGAAGTTCTTGAGGTGGTCGATGCGCCGCTTGGTTTTCGCGTCGGGGCTGACGATGGCGCCCCCTTCGAATGTGTTGAACACCTTGGTGGCGTGGAAGCTGAGCACTGACAGGTCGCCATGCCGCAATATGCTGCCCTCCGTATCGCGCACGCCAAACGCATGGGCTGCGTCGTAGATCACCTTCAACCCGTAGTTGTCGGCAATATTCTGGATGGCGGCAACATCGCAGGGGTGGCCGTAGCAATGCACGGGCAGGATCGCGGTGGTCTGGGGCGTGATCGCTGCCTCGATCTTCGCTGGATCGAGGTTCAATGTCTGCGGATCGATGTCCACGAAAACGGGTTTGATACCGTTCCAGAGAAGCGAATGGGCGGTGGCTACGAAACTGTAGGGAGTCGTGATGACTTCCCCGGTAATACGAAGGGCTTGCAGGGCGGTGACCAGTGCAATCGTTCCGTTCGCGAAGAGGGAGATGTGCTGCAGTCCCAGGTATTCCTGCAGCTTGAATTCAAGTTCCTGGTGGCAGGGGCCGTTGTTGGTCAGGATCTTCCTGTCCCATATGCCTCTCAGGTAAGGAAGAAATTCCTCCAGGGGCGGGAGGTACGGCTGCGTGACGTAAACCGGTGTTTCTTGCTGCCGTTCTGACATGGGAAGTCCCTAGAAGTTTTCACATGGGCGTATTGTGCGCAAGCATGGCAGCTGCCAGTTGCGCCGCAGTGCTGCCGGATGACCCCAGGACAACTTCCCGACGGATTGCCGCCAGCACGATCCTCCTGCTGCAAACAAGAAAACCCACCCACAGGGGACGGCGGCGATGGCCGCGCGTCGGCCGGCGGGGCCTTCGGCCGGCTTGATGGCTTATTTCAGCAGGGACAGCACGCCCTGGGGCAACTGGTTGGCCTGGGCCACCATCGCCGTGCCGGCCTGCTGCAGGATCTGGGCGCGCGACAGGTTGGCGGTTTCCGAGGCGAAGTCCGCGTCCTGGATACGGCTGCGCGAGGCGGACATGTTTTCGGACGACGTGTTCAGGTTGGCGATCGCGGTCTCGAATCGGGACTGCAAGGCACCGAAGCTTGCACGCTGGCCATTCACCGCGGAAAGCGCTGCATCGATGATCTTCAGTGCGCGCGTGGATCCGTCCACCGTGGATACGTCGATGGTGCTCACGGATTTCATGCTGGAGGTGGTGGCCGTGGTGGTCGTCATGGTGTCGCCCGTGCCGCTCACCGTATAGCCCTTGTCGGAGTTGTATTCCACTGTGCCGCGCGAGGCCACGGTGGTGCCGGTGCCGGCCGCCGTGGCGGTGGTGAACGTCAGGTCGCCTGTGGACAGCGTCTGGGTGGCGTCCTGCGAAGCCAGCGTGATGCCCGCGGCGCTGCTGGCGCCGTTGGCGATGTTGATGTCCTTGCCCGACTCATTGGTCAGGATCAGGCCGGTGTTGTCGCTGTTGAGCTTGGCGGTGATGCCCGTTTGCGAAGACACGTCGTTGAAGGCCTTCACGGCTTCGGCCAGGCCGGCGGCCGAGCTGGTGGCCGTGACATTGAACGTCACGTTGGATGCCGTGCTGTTCTCACCCTTGACCGCCAGCGAGAAAGAGCCGGCGCCGGAGAACTTCAGTTCCGAGACGTTGCGGGCCGAGGCCGTCACGCCGGTGGAATCGGCCACGGCGTTGACGGCGGAGGCGATGTCGGCGGCCGTGCCGGAGGCGGCGACGTTGACGGTCTTGGTCTGCAGGCCGGCGATCACCACCGTGCCGGCAGCGGCGCCTGCCGAGCCGGCCGACGCGCCGGAGGTAGCCGCGCCGGAGGCCGAGGCCGTCAGCTGGGCGCCATAGTTGATGGTACGGAAATTGCCCGTGGTGGCCGTGATGGTCTGGTTGGCGTTGGCGCCGACCTGGAAGGTGGCCGAGCCGAAGGAGCCGTCCAGCAGCTTCTGGCCGTTGAATTCTGTTGTGCCGGCGATACGGTCGAGTTCGGACAGCAACTGGCCGACTTCCGCCTGGATGGCCTTGCGGTCACCGGCCGAATTGGTGGCGTTGGCCGATTGCACCGACAGTTCCCGCACCCGCTGCAGGATGTTCCCCGCGCCCGCCAGCGCGCTTTCCGCCACCTGGGACAGCGAAATGCCATCGTTGGCGTTCCGCGCCGCCTGGTTCATCCCCCGGATCTGCGAGGTGAAGCGCTCCGAGATGGCCAGGCCGGCGGCATCGTCCTTGGCGCTGTTGATGCGCAGGCCCGAGGACAGGCGCTGGATGGAGGTGTTGAGCGACGACTGGCTCAGGCTCAGGTTGCGCTGGGCAGTGAGCGAGCTGATGTTGGTGTTGATGGTGGACGCCATGGCGGAACTCCTGCGAGGCTGGGAACAAACATTACTGCCGGCTCAAGCGCTACCCCTCCGGCGGACTTTGTGGGAACGATGGAAGGATTGTTGGGGAGCCTGCCCCGGGGCATTGGGGGGATAAGACACACAAAAACCGCTCAATCCATGTGTTCGTGCCTAAAGTTTTCTGGCGGACACCCGAAAACATCTCCAACGGGACGTATGAGCAGCACTCGAGTCGGCCCGCCGTTCAACAGATGGCTCGCAAGGATCTGTGAACTCTGTGGCCAGGCGTTCTGGGCCCAGTTGGCGGCAACGCCATATCCAGTCAGTTCTTTTCAGGAGATTTGCAATGGCATCCACCATCAACACCAACGTCAGCTCGCTTACCGCCCAGCGCAACCTGAGCCTGAGCCAGTCGTCGCTCAACACGTCCATCCAGCGCCTGTCCTCGGGCCTGCGCATCAACAGCGCCAAGGACGATGCCGCCGGCCTGGCCATCTCGGAGCGCTTCACCTCGCAGATCCGCGGCCTGAACCAGGCCGTGCGCAACGCCAATGACGGCATTTCGCTGGCGCAGACGGCGGAAGGCGCCCTGAAGTCCACCGGCGACATCCTGCAGCGGGTGCGTGAACTGGCCGTGCAGTCGGCCAACGCCACCAACTCCTCCGGTGACCGCAAGGCCATCCAGGCCGAAGTCGGCCAGCTGCTGTCGGAAATGGACCGCATTGCCGGCAACACCGAATTCAACGGCCAGAAGCTGCTGGACGGCTCCTTCGGCTCGGCCACCTTCCAGGTCGGCGCCAACGCCAACCAGACCATCACGGCCACCACGGGCAACTTCCGCACCAACAACTATGGCGCCCAGCTGACGGCCTCGGCCTCCGGCGCAGCCACCACCGGCGCCTCGGCCGGCTCGGCAGGCGCCGCCGCCGGCACGGTGGTGATCGCCGGCCTGCAGACCAAGACCGTCAACGTCGCCGCCTCCGGCACGGCCGCCGACATCGCCTCCGCCGTCAACGCCGT
>NZ_JMKU01000031.1 GCF_000687165.1 Paracidovorax oryzae ATCC 19882
CGGTCGCGCCCCGCGTGGGCGCGTGGGTTGAAACACAATCTGGGCCGGTTGCGCCTGGGCCTGGATCGGGTCGCGCCCCGCCTGGGCGCGCGGGTTGAAACGGCATGCTGGCCCGCATCGACGAAAGACCTCCCGCGTGGGCAGACATCCAGTCAAAGCACATACTGGTTTCCTACCGATGGGGACATCTGACGCGATTCCTCCGCAGGAATCACCTCCACCCGGGGCCAACGCTGCGCATACCGTTTCTGCTCCACCCTCTGCCGGTAGGTGGCTGCACTCGCGCGTACGGGGTTGTGTCGGACCCGGAGCGCAAACAGATCCTCCAGTCCATGCGGGGCCACGATATGGAGAGAATCGTCTGCCCCGAGCGAAACCCCGACGCAGGTCGCGAACTCCGGCCATAGGTCCGTTGGCTGGGTGTTCTCCATGGTCGGCAGCTTAGCGCCACCCCAGGCGCGTCTGTCCTGAGGCCTCTGTCCGACATCCATCGCGCCCTCTGCCCCGGACACTCTTTCCATGCCCATCCATCTCCGAACCCTCCGCCGCGCCGCAACCTTCGCCCTTTGCCTGGCCGCACCACTCCACGCCACCTGGGCCAGCGAAAGCGGCAACGCCAACCCCCTCACCGCCGAACGCTGGCAAACCCGCCCCGTCGTGGTGGTCGTCCCGCGGGAGAGCGATCCCCTGCTCGCCAAGGTGCGATCCGCCCTGCGGGAGCCGGCCATGCGGGAGGGCTTCCGCGAGCGCGACATGGCGCTGTTCACGGTAGTGGCCGGCCAGGGCAGCCGCAATGGGGAGCCGCTGGGTGCCGCGCGCACCGCGGCGCTGCTGAAGGCGCTGGATCTGGATGCGCGGGGGCCGGCCATGTTCATCCTCGTGGGCAAGGATGGCGGCGTGAAGATGAGGAAGGAAGGCGCAGACGTCGATCTGCAGGCGGTGTTCGCCGAGATCGACCGCATGCCCATGCGCCAGCGGCGCTGAGCCGCGGCATGCCGGATGGGTCCGTCGGCCTTCCCGCCTGCCGGCGTCTTTTGTCTAGCGCGCCGCCCGGGCCAGGCCCCGCTTCAATTCCTGCAGCAGCATCACCACCTGCCGCGAGGCATGGCAGCCGCTCTTGAAGGCCTGCCGGGCCTGGCGCTCGTCGCCGGCCTCGGCGTGCAGCACCACGTCGGCGGCCTGCTGGTGGAAGTAGCGGTGGCGGCGGGCCATCATGTCGAAGGCCGGGAAATGCCCCAGGGCGATGCGGCCGGGCCCGCGCAGCCATTGGCCGAGCTCGGAGCGGGTATCGTCGCGGATGGCCTCGGGGCGCAGGCGTTCGTCGCGCGCGCCGTGCAGCAGCACCTGCTCCAGCCAGGGCACCCAGCGCTCCTGGGCGGCGATGGCCGCATCGATGTCGATCTCGGCCAGCAGCTTGGCGGCCTCGTCGCCCATCAGCACCAGTTCGCTGGCCTGGCTGTCGGGCAGCGAGGTCCAGTCATCGGGCACGGGACGGCCGTCGGCCCGGGGCGGGAACAGTCGGCTGAAGAATCCCATGGTGGCGTGTATTTTAATTGAAATAATTGATTCGTTACAGACGATAGATTCGATCAATTTTCGGTCATTCCGACCCTGGTTGCCCGCATGGCCACAGCGGTTTTGGGGCCCGCCGCACAATGGTCCGCATGACGACCACGACGCTTTCGACCTCATCCTCCACGGCCCAGTCTTCCGCCGCTCCCGGGGGCGGCCACCGCCCCGCGCTCTCGATGCTGGACCTGGTGGCGGTGCGCGAGGGCGGCAGCGTGGCCGATGCGCTGGCCCTGGCGCTGCGCACCGCGCAGCATGCGGAATCGCTGGGTTTCCGGCGCTACTGGGTGGCGGAGCACCACAACATGCCGGGCATCGCCAGTTCCGCCACGGCCGTGCTGGTGGGCCACATCGCGGGCGGCACGCGCTCGATCCGCGTGGGCTCGGGCGGCATCATGCTGCCCAACCATGCGCCGCTGGTGGTGGCCGAGGCCTTCGGCACGCTGGCCGAGCTGTACCCGGGCCGCATCGACCTGGGCCTGGGCCGCGCGCCCGGCACCGACGGGCCCACGATGCGCGCGCTGCGCCGCGACCGTGTCGAGACCGAGGAAGACTTCCCGCGCGACGTGGCCGAGCTGCAGCGCCTGCTGGCCCCCGCCCAGCCGGGCCAGCGCATCACGGCCGTGCCCGGCGCGGGCACCGAGGTGCCCATCTGGCTGCTGGGCTCCAGCCTGTTCTCGGCGCAGCTCGCTGCCGAGCGGGGGCTGCCCTATGCCTTCGCCTCGCATTTCGCGCCGCGGCTGCTGCACCAGGCGCTGGACCTGTACCGCCGGCTGTTCCGCCCGTCCGCCACGCTGCAGAAGCCCTATGTGGCGATCGGCGTGCCGGTGATCGCGGCCGATACCGACGAAGAGGCCGACTATCTCGCCAGCAGTACCTACCAGCGGGTGCTGGGCATCCTGACCGGCCGGCGCGGCCTGCTGCAGCCACCGGTGCGGGACTACGCGGCCCAGCTGTCGCCGCAGGAGCGCGCGGCGATCGGCGACTTCCTGGCCGCGGGCGTGGTCGGCGGGCCCGGGACGGTGCGGGCCGGCCTGCGGGCGCTGGCCGAGGACACGCGCGCCGACGAGTTCATGCTGGTGAGCGATGTGTACGACCCGGCGCTGCGGCTGCGCTCGCTGGAGATCGCCGCGCAGGCGAACGCCGCGGTGGAGGCCGCGCACACGGCCTGACACACCGGGGCGCGGTCCCGTCGCCGGCAGCGGCTACCATCTCCGTCCGTCGCGCCGCTGGCGCCCCGTTTCCGGTCCGACCGCCCTCCCCGAACTTCCTGCCCGCATGCCCGCGTTTTCTTTCGAAGCCCTCGATGCCCAGGGGCAGACCCGCAAAGGCACCCTCGAAGCCGACAACGCCAAGGCGGCACGCAGCCTGCTGCGCGCCCAGGCCCTGGTGCCGCTGGCCGTGGAGGCGCTCGCCACCGGCCAGGGCACGGGCGGGGACGGCAGCGTCTCGCTCGGGCAGCGGCTGTTCACGCGGCCGGTGTTCGGCGCCACGGGCCTGGCGGTGTGGACGCGCCAGCTGGCGGGGCTGGTGTCTTCGGGGCTGCCGCTGGAGCGGGCGCTCACGGCGCTGGCCGACGAGTCGGACGACGACCGGCAGCGCCACCTGGTGGCCACGCTGCGGGCCGAGGTGAACGCCGGCTCCACCTTCGCGCGGGCGCTCACGGCCCACCCGCGGGAGTTCTCTTCCATCTATTGCGCGGTGATCGGCGCCGGCGAATCCAGCGGCCACCTGGGCCTGGTGCTGGAGCGACTGGCGGACGACCTCGAGGAGCGGCAGGCGCTCAAGGCCAAGCTCATCGGCGCCTCCCTCTACCCGGCGATCGTGACGGTGATCGCGATCGTGATCGTGCTGTTCCTCGTGGGCTACGTCGTGCCGCAGGTGGCCGCGGTGTTCGCGGGCAGCAAGCGCGCCCTGCCCTTCCTCACGGTGGCGATGATGGCCCTCTCCGACGCGGTGCGCAGCTACGGCTGGGCAGCCCTGGGGGTGCTGGTGGTGCTGGCGCTGGCCGCCCGCTCCGCGCTGGCGCAGCCCCGCGTGCGTGAACGCTTCGATGCCGCGTGGCTGGGCCTGCCCGTGGTGGGCCGGCTCTCGCGCGGCTACAACGCGGCGCGCTTCACGGGCACGCTGTCGATGCTGGCCGGCGCAGGCGTGCCCATCCTGAAGGCCCTGCAGGCCGCCGCCGAGACACTGGGCAACACCGCCATGCGCGCGGACGCGCTCGATGCGCTGGTGCTGGTGCGCGAGGGCGCGCCGCTGGCCTCCGCGCTGGCGCAAAAAAAACGGTTCCCCGGCCTGGTGTCCATGTTCGCCCGGCTGGGCGAGCAGACGGGGCAGTTGCCGCTGATGCTGCAGCGCGCGGCCGCGCAGCTGTCGGCCGAGGTGCAGCGCCGCGCGATGCAACTGGCCACCATCCTGGAGCCCCTGCTCATCGTGGCGATGGGCGTGATCGTGATGCTCATCGTGCTGGCGGTGCTCATGCCCATCATCCAGCTCAACCAGTTCGTGAAATAGCCCCGCCATGGCCCTGACCCTGGACGACAAGCTCGTCGTCGCCATTTCTTCCCGCGCGCTGTTCGATTTCGAGGAAGAGAACCGCCTGTTCGAGGCCGGCGACGAGGCCGCCTACATGCGCCGCCAGCTGGAGCTGGTGCAGCAGCCCGCGCGCGCGGGCATCGCCTTCCCGCTGGTGCGCAAGCTGCTTGGCTTCAACACCGCCCAGGCGCAGCGCGTGGAGGTGGTGGTGCTGTCGCGCAACGACCCGGCCAGCGGCATGCGCGTGTTCGCCTCGGCGCACGCCGCGGGCATGCACATCGAGCGCGGGGTGTTCACGCGCGGGCGCGACCCGTTCGCCTACCTGCGGCCGCTGGGCGCGCACCTGTTCCTTTCGGCCAACGAGAAGGACGTGCAGCAGGCGCTGAACATGGGGTTCCCTGCGGCCCGCGTGATGACCGATTCCACCCCGGCCGGCGACCGCTACCCGCACGAGGTGCGCATTGCCTTCGACGGCGATGCGGTGCTCTTCTCCGACGAGGCCGAGCGCATCTACCAGCAGGGCGGCCTGCCCGCCTTCCACGAGCACGAGGTGAGCAAGGCGGCGCTGCCCCTGGCCGGCGGCCCCTTCAAGCCGCTGCTGGCTGCGCTACACCAGTTGCAGCAGCAGGCCGATGCATCGGAGACCATGCGCATCCGCACCGCGCTGGTGACGGCGCGCAGCGCACCGGCCCACGAGCGCGCCGTGCGCACGCTGCTGGACTGGGGCATCACCGTGGACGAGGCGATGTTCCTCGGCGGGCTGGAAAAAGGCCCCTTCCTGCGGGAATTCGAGCCGGACTTCTTCTTCGACGACCAGCGCAGCCACGTGACCTCCGCGGCGCGGCACGTGCCGGCCGGGCACGTGAGCGCCGGCATCACCAACCTCGTGCGCGAGGAACCTCGGGCGGATGCCGTGCTCCCACCATGATGCGACTTCGACACCGACTGCACCATCCCCTGGCCGCCCTGGCGCTGGGCGTGGCGGCGACCCTTGCCGCCGCGTCCGCCTCCGCCGCGGACGCGCCCCCGAAGGCCACGGCCAAGGCCCCGCACGCCTCCGCGGCGGCCGAACCGGCCCAGTCCGCAGCCAGCCAGCCGCTCAGCAAGGGCGAGATCAAGGCGATCCGCGAGTTCCACATGCTGGATTTCAACGGCGACGGCAAGCTCAGCCGCAAGGAGGTGGCGATCATTCCCCGCCTGTCAGCCGCCTTCGACGATGCCGACACCAACCACGACGGCTACGTGACCCTGGACGAAGTGCGCGCATATACGGTGAAGTACCGCGCGGAGCGCGACCGGGCGAAGGCCGCCGCGGCTGCGGCCCGGAAGTAGGCCCGCCAGCACCTCCGCCCTGGATCAGGAATTGCCCGTGCGCTTGACCTTGGGATCGGCGTAGGTCAGCGGCTGGTTCTTGGCCTCCTGGGACAGGCGGTCCTGCAGGCTGTTCTTGTTCAGTTCCTGCGCCATTTCCACGGCCGAGCCGCTCGCGCGCCACATCGACTGGATGAACTCCAGCAGCTGCTTGTAGATGGGCTCGGGCGGCGGATCCTTGGCCTTCTCGGCCTCTTCCTTCTCTTTCTTCTTGACCTCGGTCCAGTCGCGGTTGGACGGGTCCTTGTCCGAAGGCTTGTCGGGCTCGCGGATGGAGGTGCCCTCGCCCAGGCGGTCGGTGGACTCCACCGGGGTCACGCCATTGACGGGCCTGACAGGCACCGCGCCCGAAGCGCCGGTGGAATACAAATCAGCGCCCTGAGGACGCCAGAGCGGCGATCGATCGACAGGTGGCATTTGCATGGCAGGCTTCCGTTGGTTGGCGAGAAACGTCCGGGGGGAGCTAACCCCGTCTCGTACATCCATAACGGCAAAAAAAAGGGGGGATTGAGGCCTTTTTTCACCTTTCAGCGTAATTTAAGGGTTTTCCCCTAGTTTTGTCACCTACCGGGATCACCCAACGCTACAGGAAGCGCTCCAGCAGGCGCCTGGAGGCCTTGTCCAGCGCGGCCACGTCGGGCACGCGGAACTGCACTCCGTCGGCCGCGGCGATCAGCAGCGCGTTGCGGCTGCCCAGGCGCCGGATGTCTTCCTCGCCCTTGAGGACGAGCAGGGCCGCGCCCCGGTCGGTTTCCACGGTCCAGGTGCTGGGCGTAGTGAAGCTCGACACCGCGGCGATCCGCGTGATAGTGGGCACGAACTCCCGCGCGGCGAGCTCTTCCTCGATGAGCGCCCGGGCGGCTGCGTCCACGTGGTCCAGCCGGTCGATCCAGAGGGCTTCGTGGCCGTCCTGGCCGACCAGCGACAGGCCCTCGCCCGGCGCGGCGATGGGAAAAGCCCGTACGGGCGTGACGGCTTCGTGCACCGTGCCGCCGGCCAGCGTGAGGACCAGCCGGCCGTGGGCGTCGCGCTGGAGGCCGAAGGCAGGAAGAGCGGAGGAAGGATGCATCGTGGCGGACAAGGAAGGAAGGGGTGGCACGGCCATGGTCGGTCAGGACGTGCCCGCGGGATGGGTCGGATGGAGCAGCGCGCTGTCCACCACCACGAGGCCGGACGCCTGCGCGTCTTCCTCGGCACGGCGTGCCTGGGCTTCGTAGAGCCGCCAGTAGGCACCCTGCCTGTCCATGAGTTCGTCGTGCGGGCCGACCTCGACGATCTCCCCGCGGTCCATCACCACGAGGCGGTCCGCCTTGCGCAGCGTGGAGAGCCGGTGGGCGATGGCGATGGTGGTGCGCCCCTGCACGAGGTTGTCCAGCGCCTTCTGGATTTCCTTCTCGGTCTCGGTATCCACCGCCGAGGTCGCCTCGTCCAGGATGAGGATGCGCGGGTCGATGAGCAGGGCGCGCGCGATGCTGATGCGCTGGCGCTCGCCGCCCGACAGGCCCTGCCCCCGCTCGCCCACCAGCGAGTCGTAGCCGTGCGGCAGGCGCAGGATGAACTCGTGGGCATGGGCGGCGCGGGCAGCCGCGACGATCTCCTCGCGCGAGGCATCCGGCTTGCCGTAGGCGATGTTCTCGGCGATGGTGCCGAAGAACAGGAAAGGCTCCTGCAGCACCAGCCCGATGTGGCGGCGATAGTCGGCCACGCGCAGGCGGCGCACGTCCACGCCGTCCACCTGGATGGAACCCTCGGTGGCATCGTAGAAGCGGCTGATGAGGTTGACCAGCGTGCTCTTGCCCGAGCCGCTGTGGCCCACGAGGCCGATCATCTCGCCGGGCCGGATCTCCAGGTTCAGCCCCTTGATGACGGAACGGCTGCCATAGCGAAAGCCCAGGTTGCGCAGGGAGATGGCGCCCCGGACGTGGGGCATCGCCACCGGCTGCGCCGGGTCCGGCACGTTGCTGACGTGGTCCAGGATGTCGAAGATGCGCTTGGCGCCCGCCGCGGCTTTCTGCGTGACGGAAACGATGCGGCTCATCGAATCCAGCCGGGTGTAGAAGCGGCCAATATAGGCAATGAAGGCCGCCAGCACGCCCACCGTGATCTGGTTGTGCGCCACGAGCCAGATGCCGAAGCCCCACACCACCAGCAGGCCGATCTCGGTCATGAGCGAGACCGTGGGCGTGAACAGCGACCACGTGCGGTTGAGCCGGTCGTTCACCTCCAGGTTGTGCTGGTTGGCGTCGCGGAAGCGCTGGGCCTCGCGCTTTTCCTGGGCGAAGGCCTTGACCACGCGGATGCCGGGGATGGTGTCGGCGAGCACGTTGGTCACCTCGGACCAGACCCGGTCGATCTTCTCGAAGCCCGTGCGCAGCCGGTCGCGCACGTTGTGGATGAGCCAGGCGATGAAGGGCAGCGGCACCAGCGTGACCAGCGCCAGCCACGGGTTGATGGAGAACAGGATGCCCGCCGTCATGAGGATCATGAGCACGTCGGTCATGAAATCGAGCGCGTGCAGCGACAGGAAGACGTTGATGCGGTCGGTCTCCGAGCCGATCCGGGCCATCAGGTCGCCCGTGCGCTTGCCCCCGAAATAGTCGAGCGAGAGCTTGAGCAGGTGTTCGTAGGTGGTGGTGCGCAGGTCGGCGCCGATGCGCTCGGACACGAGCGCCAGGATGTAGGTGCGCGCCCAGCCCAGCCCCCAGGCCAGCAGCGCCGACAGCAGCAGACCGCCCAGGTACAGCGCCACCAGGTGAATGGGAATCTGCTGGCCGTTCTGGAACGGGATGAGGATGTCGTCCATCAGCGGGATGGTCAGGTACGGCGGCACCAGGGTGGCGGCCGTGGAGGCCAGCGTGAGAGCGAAGCCTCCGGCCAGTTGCTTGCGGTAGGGCCGCGCGAAGCGCCACAGGCGCAGCAGCACCCAGGTGGAGGGCGGCGGGGCGGGCGCCCGCGCGCAGGCCGGGCATTCCTCGGAATCTGGCGGCAGCACCGCGTGGCAGGCGGGGCAGCGCGGCTCGTCCTCGCCCGGTCCGCTGTCCGTGGCTGCGGGCCGCTGCAGGAGGGCCACCTGCTGCTCGAATTTCTGCACGAAGCGCAGGGCTTGCGCATGGTGGCCCAGAGTGAAGCGCCAGAGCGCGAGGCGCCGGTCGGTGTCGTGCAACTCCAGCGTGCCGACGCCGCCATGGTCCAGCATGCGCAGGCCCATGCCGGGAGCCAGGGCCCACTGCTGCAGGGGCCCGCTCCCCTCGCGGGCGACCAGCCGCCGCTCCGTGACGGCCACCAGGCCGGGAGCGAAGCGCAGGGATGCGCTCAGGTCAACCCCGAGCACGGCTGTTACGTTTTCATCGGACGCGAGTTCCGCTCGCAGTTCGGCCCCGGCGGGGCCCGTCAAGACACCGGAGGCGTCCACAGGATGGTGATTGTGCATTTTGGTTCGTGGTTCCGTCCCGGGTGGCACGGGAGCCAGCCCGTTCGCCGGGTGCCATTGTCCCCCATGCCCCGGGCCGCCGGCCGGCATCTGCACTCAACGCCGTGCCCCCGGCCCCCGCTGACATCACCCACCCTCCCGGCCTGATCGCCAGCCCCGCCCGAGCTGGCGCACAATCGCCCGCATACCCCTTCGTCTTCCCCCGCACGGCCCGGCCGGCCTCCGTTTCCTTTACGCTGCAACCATGGCGACGACATTCCCCGACATCCAACTGCTGCGCATCAACTACCTGCGCGGCCCCAACATCTGGACGTACCGCCCGGTGCTCGAAGTCTGGCTGGACCTCGGTGCGCTGGAGGACCACCCGTCGAACACCCTGCCCGGCTTCAACGAGCGCCTCACGCGCTGGCTGCCGGCGCTGATCGAGCACCACTGCGGCGTGGGCGAGCGCGGCGGCTTCCTGCAGCGGCTGGAGTCCGGCACCTGGTGCGGCCACGTGCTGGAACACATCGTCATCGAGCTGCTCAACCTCTCGGGCATGCCCACCGGTTTCGGGCAGACGCGCAGCACCAGCCAGCGCGGCATCTACCGCATGGTGTTCCGCGCCCGGGACGAGAGCGTGGCGCGCGTGGCGCTCGAGCAGGGCCACCGCCTCATCATGGCGGCCATCAACGACCAGCCCTTCGACGTGGCGGCGGCCGTGGCCCGCGTGCGCACCGAGGTGGACGACCAGTACCTCGGCCCCAGCACCGCCTGCATCGTCACGGCCGCGTCCGACCGCGGCATCCCGCACATCCGGCTGAATGACGGCAACCTCGTGCAACTGGGCTACGGAGCGGCGCAGCGCCGCATCTGGACGGCCGAGAGCGAGTTCACCAGCGCCATCGCCGAGGGCATCGCCAGCGACAAGGACCTCACCAAGAGCCTGCTGAGTTCCTGCGGGGTCCCGGTGCCGGAAGGCCGGATCGTGGACAGCCCCGAAGAGGCCTGGGAGGCCGCCCAGGACATCGGCCTGCCCGTGGTGGTCAAGCCCTCGGACGGCAACCATGGCCGCGGCGTGACGCTGGACCTGCGCCGCCGGGAAGACGTCGAGGCGGCCTACCACGTGGCCTACCCCGAGGGCAGCGACGTGATCGTGGAGCGCTTCATTCCTGGCGACGAGCACCGCCTGCTGGTGGTGGACGGCAAGGTGGTGGCAGCGGCGCGCGGCGAGGTGGTGAGCATCACCGGCAATGGCCGCTCCACGGTGAGCGAGCTCATCGACAGCCAGATCAACTCCGACCCGCGCCGCGGCTATGAGGAAGAGTATCCGCTGGATCTCATCGACGTGGCGACCGACCCGAAGGTGCAGCTGGAACTGCAGCGGCAGGAGCTGACCGCCGACTCGGTGCCCGCCGCGGGCCAGCCGATCGTGGTGCAGCGCAACGGCAACGTCGCCGTGGACTGCACGGACGATGTCCATCCCGAGGTGGCCTACATCGCCCAGCTGGCCGCCCGCGTGGTGGGACTGGACATCGCCGGCATCGACCTGGTGGCCCAGGACATCTCCCGCCCGCTGCAGGAGCAGGGGGGCGCCATCGTCGAGGTGAACGCCGGCCCCAGCCTGCTGATGCACCTCAAGCCCGCCGTGGGCGCGCCGCGCCCCGTGGGCCAGGCCATCGCCGAGCACCTGTTCCCCGCAGCCGACGACGCGCCCGAGGGCACGGTGGGCCGCATTCCGGTGGTGGGCGTGGCGGGCACGCGCGGCACCGCCACCATCGCCCGCGTGGTGGCCTGGCTGATGCACCTGGGCGGCCGCCACACCGGCCTTGCCTGCCGCGAGGGCCTGTACCTGAACCGCCGCTGCGTGGACACGTCCGACAACGCCCACTGGGAGGCCGCGCACCGCCTGCTGATGAACCAGACGGTGCAGGCCGCGGTGATCGAGAACGACGCGCGCACCATCCTGCGCGACGGCCTGGCCTACGACCGCTGCCAGGTCGGCGTGGTCACCGACATGGACGGCCGCGAGGCACTGGCCGATTTCGACGTGCAGGACCAGGACCAGATGTACAAGGTGATGCGCACCCAGGTGGACGTGGTGCTGCCGCACGGCGCCGCGGTGCTCAACGCCGCCGAGCCGCAGGTGCTCGAGCTGGCGCCGCTGTCCGACGGCGTGGTGGTGCTCTACGCGCAGGACGGCACGCTGCCCGCCATCGCGGAGCATCGCGCGCAGGACGGCGGACGGGCGGTCTTCGTGAAGAACGGCCGGGTGGTGCTGGCCACCGGCTCGGCAGAGCACGTGCTGGCCCCGCTCGCCGACCTGGCCTTCGGCCGCAACGCGGTGCAACCCGGTGCGGACACGCTGCTGGCGATCGTCGCCACGGCATGGGCGCTGGACATCGCGCCGGACCTGATCGGCGCGGGCATCAAGACCTTCGAGCCCGAGCCGCCCTGCGCCGCCCCCGCAGCCGCGGCGGTGGTCGCCGGCTGAACGCCGACCAGCCCCTCTTCCCGAACGCGAAGCACAAGAGAGCATTTTTCCCATGGACGTATCCCGCATCCGGGCCCTTCGCGGCCCCAACCTCTGGAGCCGCCACACCTCCATCGAGGCCATCGTGACCTGCACCGGCAACGAGCGTGCGATGGGCCAGATCGCCGGGTTCGAAGCCCGCCTGCGGGCGCTGTTCCCGGCCGTGGGCGTGCTGCACCCCGAAGGTGGCGACAGCGACATCTCGCTGGCCCACGTGCTGCAGTCGGCGGCGCTGGCGCTGCAGGCCCAGGCCGGCTGCCCGGTGAGCTTCAGCCGCACCTCCGCGACGACCGACCCGGGCGTGTACCAGGTGGTCGTGGAATACACGGAGGAGGCCGTGGGCCGCCAGGCCTTCGAGGACGCCCAGGCACTGATCGCGGCCGCCCTGAACCACGGCCCCTTCGACGCCGACGCAGCCATCGCCCGCCTGCGCGAGATGGACGAGGACGAGCGCCTGGGCCCGAGCACGGCCTCCATCGTCGATGCCGCCCTGGCGCGCGGCATCCCGTACCGCCGCCTGACGCGCGGCAGCCTGGTGCAGTTCGGCTGGGGCTCGAAGCAGCGCCGCATCCAGGCCGCCGAGGTCGATTCGACCAGCGCCGTGGCCGAATCCATCGCGCAGGACAAGGATCTCACCAAGCGCCTGCTGCACGCAGCCGGCGTGCCCGTTCCCCTGGGCAAGCCGGTCGAAACCGTGGAGGAAGCCTGGGAGGTCGCGCTCAAGGTGGGCCTGCCCGTGGTCGTGAAGCCGCAGGACGGCAACCAGGGCAAGGGCGTGACGGTGAACATCACCGAGCGCGGCCAGCTCGAGGAAGCCTTCCGCACCGCGGCCGAATACGGCACGGTGATGGTCGAGCGCTTCCTGCCGGGCCATGACTTCCGCCTGCTCGTGGTGGGCGACCAGCTCGTGGCGGCCGCACGGCGCGAGCCGCCCCAGGTGCTGGGCGACGGCGAGCGCACGGTGCGGGAACTCGTGTACCTCGTGAACCTCGATCCGCGGCGCGGCGAAGGCCATGCGACCTCGCTCACCAAGATCCGCCTGGACGACATCGCCGTGGCGCGCCTCGCCGCCCAGGGCCTCACGCCCGACTCCGTACCGGCCAAGGGCCAGCGCGTGATCCTGCGCAACAACGCCAACCTCTCCACCGGCGGCACCGCCACCGACGTAACCGACGACGTGCATCCCGACGTGGCCGCGCGCGCCGTGGCCGCGGCCCAGATGGTGGGCCTGCACATCTGCGGCGTGGACATGGTGGCCGAGACCGTGCTGCGCCCGCTGGAGGAGCAAGGCGGCGGTTTCGTCGAGGTGAACGCGGCCCCCGGCCTGCGCATGCACCTCTCGCCGAGCTACGGCAAGCCGCGCAACGTCGGCCAGGCCATGGTGGACAAGCTTTTCGCGAACGGCCAGGACGGGCGCATCCCGACCGTCGCCGTGACCGGCACCAACGGCAAGACGACCACCGCGCGCCTCATCGCGCACCTGTTCTCCGCCCAGGGCCTGCGGGTGGGCATGACCAACACCGACGGCGTGTACGTGAACGGCCGGCAGATCGACAGCGGCGACTGCTCCGGCCCGCGCAGCGCGCGCAACGTGCTGCTGCACCCTGAAGTGGACGCCGCCGTGTTCGAGACCGCGCGCGGCGGCATCCTGCGCGAGGGCCTGGGCTTCGACCGCTGCTCCGTGGCCGTGGTGACGAATATCGGCGCGGGCGACCACCTCGGCATGAACTACATCAACACGGTGGAAGAGCTGGCGGTGCTCAAGCGCGTGATCGTGCAGAACGTGTCGCCCGACGGCTACGCGGTGCTGAACGCCGCCGATCCGATCGTCGCGGCCATGGCGGCATCCACGCCCGGCAAGGTGATCTACTTCGCGAGCGACCGCCACCACCCCGTGATGGCCACGCACCGCGCACAGGGCCACCGCTCGGTGTACGTGGACGGCGATTCCATCATCGCGGCCGAGGGGTCCTGGCGCGAGACGGTGCACCTGCGCGACGTGCCGATCACCCAGGGCGGCCGGATCGGCTTCCAGGTCGAGAACGTCATGGCCGCCGTGGCGGCCGCCTGGGGCGCCGGCCTGCCGTGGCAGACCATTCGCCGCGGGCTCTCGGGTTTCGTGAACGACAGCGACAACGCCCCCGGCCGCTTCAACGTGATGGACTTCCGCGGCGCGACCGTGATCGCCGACTATGGCCACAACCCCGACGCGATGCGCGCGCTGGTGTCGGCCGTGGACGCCCTGCCCGGCAACCGCCGCAGCGTGGTCATCAGCGGCGCGGGCGACCGGCGCGACGAGGACATCCGCGAGCAGACCATGATCCTGGGCGCCGCCTTCGACGACGTCATCCTCTACCAGGACGCCGCCCAGCGCGGCCGGGCCGATGGCGAGGTGATGGCGCTGCTGCGGGAGGGCCTGGCCCAGGCCTCGCGCACGAAGCACATCGACGAGATCCGCGGTGAATTCGTGGCCATCGACGCCGCGCTCGACCGGCTGCAGCCGGGCGACCTGTGCCTGGTGCTGGTGGACCAGGTGGAAGAAGCGCTCGCCCACCTTGCCCGGCGCTGCGCCGAGGGCGCCGGAGCCGCGGCATGAGCGCCGCCGCCGCCTTCCTGCGCCGGCTCGCCCGGCCGGCGCTGGCCTGCGCTCTCGCCGGCACGGCGCTGGCCGCGGCCGCGGACGGCCAGAAGATCGGCTCCGTCGATACGGCCTTCCAGTGGATCGGCCGCGACCACGACATCCTCGTGGAAGCCTACGACGACCCCGCCGTGCAGGGCGTGACCTGCTACGTCTCGCGTGCGCGCAAGGGCGGCATCAAGGGCACGCTGGGCCTGGCGGAAGACAGGGCGGAGGCCTCCATCGCCTGCCGGCAGGTCGGCCCCATCGCCTTCCCGCAGCCGCTCAAGGCCCAGGAAGAGGTCTTCAGCGAGCGCATGTCCATCCTCTTCAAGCGGCTGCGCATCGTGCGCATGGTGGACGCGCAGCGCAACACGCTGGTGTATCTCACGTACTCCGACAAGCTCATCGAAGGCTCGCCGCAGAACGCGGTCACGGCCGTGCCGGTGGACCGGGCCACGCCGATACCGCTGCGCAAGTAAGACGAAGGCGCAGCGCCGCCGTTCCGCAGCCCGGCCCCGGCACCCGCCGGGGCTTTTTCATGGCCGCGCGGGCAAAAAAATACCCGCCGAAGCGGGTAAACAGCAGCCTGAGTAAGGAGGGAGGGAGAAGAGACAGCGGCTGCCGAACCTTTAATGTGCACTGCTTGACTTAGGCCAAGCTTAAGAATGGCACAGGCAGCTTCCGCAGGCCGTTTCACCCCTGCGCGGCGATTTGCCGCAGGGCCTGCTCGAACACCTCCGGCGGCTGGCCGCCCTGGATCAGGTGCCGCTCGTTCACGATGACGGCCGGCACGGAGTGGATGCCGTGCTGCTGGTAGAAGGCTTCGCGCTCGCGCACCGCGTCGGCGTACTCGCCGGATTCCAGCACCTGCTGTGCGCGCGCGGCGTCCAGGCCCGCGCCGGCAGCCAGTTGCACGAGCAGTGCCCGGTCGCCGGGGTCGCGGCCCTCCGTGAAGTAGGCATGGAACAGGGCCCGCTTGAGCGCCTCCTGCGCCTGCGGGCCGGCCGTCTCGTGGGCCCAGTGCAGCAGCTGGTGCGCATCGAAGGTGTTGTAGATGCGGCTGCGGCGGTCCATCCGGAACTCGAAGCCCAGCGCCGCGCCCCGCTCCGCGATGGCGCGCTGCGTCTGAGCGGTCTGCTCGGGGGAGGCCCCGTACTTCTCGGCCAGGTGTTCGCCGATATCCTGCCCGCCGGGCGGCATCTGCGGATTGAGCTCGAACGGCTGGAAATGCAGCTCTGCCTGGACGGAGCCCTGGAGCGCGTCCAGCGCCCGGCCGAGCGACTGCAGGCCGATGGCGCACCAGGGGCAGGAGATGTCGGAGACGAAATCGATGCGCAGCGGAGTGGCGGAGGAAGATGGCGGGGGCACGGTGGACATGGAGGGATCTCCTTGGGGGAACGTGGGATGCACAGGAGCATGGCAGGACGCGAGAGCCCTTGCAGGACTGCGGCAAAGGCGCCATGTGGCCTATGCCATGCCTGGATCATCCTCCACGACACCCGACCTCTTCGACGGCGATCCCGCCGGAGCACCTGCCATCACTCTGGGGCCGGGCGCGGCGCTGCTGCGCGGATTCGCGCTGCCGGTGGCGCCGGTACTGCGCGAAGGGGTGCTGGCCCTGGCCCGCATCGCGCCCTGGCGGCACATGGAAACCCCGGGCGGTCGGGCGATGTCGGTCGCCACCACGTCCTGCGGCCGCCTGGGCTGGGTGAGCGACCGCCGCGGCTACCGCTACGCCCCGCTCGACCCTGAATCCGGCACGGCCTGGCCCGCCATGCCGGACGCCTTCCGGCGGCTGGCCCGCGAGGCTGCCGCTCACGCCGGCTTCCCGGATTTCGAGCCCGACAGCTGCCTGGTCAACCGCTACGCCCCCGGCGCGCGGCTGTCGCTGCACCAGGACCGGGACGAGCAGGACCTGCAGGCGCCCATCGTGTCGGTATCGCTCGGGCTCCCTGCGGTGTTCCTGTGGGGTGGCTTCGCGCGCACCGGCCCCGTGGAGCGCGTGCCGCTGCAACATGGCGACGTGGTGGTGTGGGGCGGGCCGGACCGGCTGCGCTTCCACGGCGTGCAGCCGGTGAAGGACGACCTGCACCCGGAATGGGGCGCGGAGCGGGTGAACCTCACCTTCCGCAAGGCAGGCTGGGCCCCAGGCCCTAGCTGAAGCTCCGGCTGCGGCCGAACCAGCGGCTGGCCGCCCGGCGGGCCTCATCCGCCATCCATTGGGCCACGCCCGCCGCATATTCACCGTCCATCACGCCCTGGGCGGCCTGCGTCAACGCACCTGCCACGCTGTTCGACAGCGCGGCGCGGCTGTCGCTCAGGGATCGCCGCAGGGTGCCTGCGACCGGCCCCGCCGGCGCGGGTGCCAGGCCCGGCGCAGGCCCCGCGGCCAGGGCATCGCGCTGGCGGGCCATCCTCTGCCAGTAGGCCAGCAGCATGCCGAGGCCGGCGAGCAGTTGCAGGCCTGCCAACTGGCGATCCGGCAGATGCCGGAGCGTGCCGTACACCGCTTCACCGATCAGGTCCTCGGCCAGTTGCGCACCGTCGAGCTGTACCAGTGCCTGCGCGATGCGCCAGGCCGTCTCCTGGTCGCCGCGCTCCGCCAGTTGCCGCGGCAGTGCGGCCGCACCGGCGGAGAACCACTGCGCGGCCGTGGCCAGCTGCGCGGCCATGGCACCGACCAGCTCCGGTTGCCGCAGGGTGTCCATGACGACGGCGGTCCACGCGGGATGAGCTCGCATCTCCTCGGTCAGCCGCGCCGCCTGGCGGACCATGCCACGCCACAGAGGCTGCAGGGCGGGGTACAGGCCCGCGGAGCCGTGCAGGCCCTCCGCCACCGCAGCCGGCTCCGGAGAAGGGGCCGCACGGGGCGCGGCACGGGAGGAGGACGTACCCGCAGGGCGTGGCGGGCGGCCGGCGTTCCCGGGCAGTCCCGCGTGCGCGGGGAGGGAACGGGCGCGCGGCAGCAGCGGGCCCGCATGGGCGAGCCGCCGCCGCGGTCCGGCCTCCCGAGCCTGCGCAGTGGCAGGCTCGGGGTGGGAAGGCGCGGCCTGGCGGCGGGACGATCGCGGCGATGTGGCAGGTGGCGTGCGGGGCATCGGAGCAGGTGCCGGCCAGTGGACAGGCAACGCAATGCGGTGGTCGAAGGCGGGCCGGAGCGCAGCTCCCGGCCCTGCGGACGGGATGCGGACATCCCATGGGGTGCATTGAAGCGGCCCGGCCGGCCACGGGGCGCCCGTCACGCGAACCGGCAATTGTGTGCGCGAACCCTGCCGCCCCGGCGGCACCGCCCGGGGCAACGTCTCAGGCGCCTGCCGCCTCCAGCGCGGAAGTGCGCCCCGTGCCCACGTGCCCCCTGCGGCCCTGGCGTGCCGGAGCGCGCGGTGCGCCGTGGCCATCCGGGAAGTCGGTGGACAGCGCCAGCGAGGAATGGTGAGGCAGCTCGAAGCCGCGGGCCGGGTCCTGCACCGCCCAGGCGCGGATCTTGGGGGCGGACGACTGCACGCTGCCGAAGATCGTGGCAAAGGCCACGTCGGCGGCATCGCGGCCGGTCGCCAGCCGCACCATGCCCATGGGGATGGCCGTGCCGGAAGGGTCGAACACGTACCAGCGATCGCCGAGGAAGACCTCCACGTAGGCATGGAAGTCGGGCGGGCCCAGCGCGGGGTCGGCGCCATAGTCGGTACCGGTCGCGATGCGCGCGGGAATGTTCAGGGCACGGCACAGCGCGATCATCAGGTGCGCGAAATCGCGGCACACGCCCACCCGCTCCACGAAGGTGTCGATGGCCGACGTGGTGGAGTTGGAGGTGTTGGAGCGGAAGGCGACGTGGCCCCGGACCCAGTCGCAGATGGCCTGCACGCGGCTGTAGCCCTGCCACAGGTGGCCGAACTCGCGCATGGCCAGCGTGACGAGGCGATCGGACTGGCAGTAGCGGCTGGGCAGGATGTAGCCCACGGCCTCGGGCGGCAGGTCGCGCACGGGCACTTCGGGAATGTGCGCCGGATCGGCGGCATGGTGGTGCATGTCCACCGTGGCTGCGTAGGCGATGGCGAGCGGCCCCGGGGCGGCGTGCAGGCGCATGCAGCGCGTGCCGGTGGCGGGATCGGTGTGCAGCCGCGCCACCGCGTCCGGCTGGCTGATCTCCAGGCTTTCATCCAGGACCTTCTGTCCCCCGGTCTGCGCGGCGTGGATGTTGAAGACGAAGTCCGCGCCAGGGCCATCGCCGACGCTGTACTCCAATTCCACCTGGAGCTTGATTCGGATCATGTGTTTTCTCGGGGAAAAAGGGACATCGGAACGCACGACGACACAGCGCGTCCGCATGGCATGCGACGCGGCCACCATCGTTTCGGCGCCTGCTCCCAGTATCCGGAGCCGGCGGCCGGGAGCGTGTCAGAGGAAGGCGCGTCGCTGCGCCAGCGCCCCCCAGGCCAAAGCGCGCTTGTCCTACAGCCCCATTCCCCATGGCGGAAAAAGATGCCGTCTTCCGCCCCCACGCTCCGCACCCTGCGGACCAGAGTCCCACAAGGAACGTCCCATGCCCAAGAACACCCCCTCCCCGAGCGGCTCCGCCGGAAAGAAATCGCCTCCGAAGGTGCAGGCTGCCTCTGCCTCTGCCTCTGCCGCGGCCACCGGCGATACCGCGCGCGGCCAGGGTGGGGAACTGCAGCAGCAGGCCGCCGGCAGCCATCCGGTGCTCACCACGCAGCAGGGCATTCCCGTCGCGGACAACCAGAATTCGCTGCGCCCCACGCCACGGGGCCCCACGCTGCTCGAGGATTTCATCCTGCGCGAGAAGATCACGCATTTCGACCACGAGCGCATTCCCGAGCGCATCGTGCATGCGCGCGGCAGCGCGGCGCACGGCGTGTTCGAGCTCACGGAAAGCCTGGAAAAGTACACCACCGCCCGCATCCTCACCGAGGTCGGCAGGCAGACGCCCGTGTTCTGCCGCTTCTCCACGGTGGCCGGCGGCGCGGGCTCGGTGGACACGCCGCGCGACGTGCGCGGCTTCGCCGTGAAGTTCTACACCGACGAAGGCAACTGGGACCTGGTCGGCAACAACATCCCCGTGTTCTTCATCCAGGACGCGATGAAGTTCCCCGACCTCGTCCACGCCGTGAAGATGGAGCCCGACCGCGCGTTCCCGCAGGCCGCGAGCGCGCACGACACGTTCTGGGACTTCATCTCGCTCATGCCCGAGAGCCTGCACATGATCATGTGGGCGATGAGCGACCGCACCATCCCGCGCAGCCTGCGCACGATCGAAGGCTTCGGCGTGCATTCCTTCCGACTGCTGAATGCGCAGGGCGAGAGCACGTTCGTGAAGTTCCACTGGCGCCCGCGCCTGGGTATCCAATCGACCGTGTGGGACGAGGCCGTGAAGCTGCAGAGCGCCGACAACGACTTCCACCGGCGCGACCTGTTCGAGGCCATCCAGGCGGGTGACTTCCCCGAATGGGACCTGGCCGTGCAGCTCTTCACCGAGGAAGAGGCCGCGCGCTTCCCGTTCGACCACCTCGACCCGACCAAGCTCGTGCCCGAGGAACTGGTGCCCCTGAAGACCATCGGCCGCATGACCCTGAACCGCTGGCCCGACAACTTCTTTGCCGAAACCGAGCAGGTGGCCTTCTGCCCCGCCAACGTGCCGCCGGGCATCGATTTCTCCAACGATCCGCTGCTGCAGGGCCGGCTCTTCTCTTACCTGGACACGCAGCTCTCGCGCCTGGGCAGCCCGAACTTCGTGCAGATCCCGATCAACGCGCCCAAGTGCCCGTTCCACAATATGCAGCGCGACGGCCACATGCAGATGCAGGTGCCCAAGGGCCGCGTGGCCTATGAGCCGAGCAGCCTGCAGCAGGACACGCCACGCGCCTCCGTGGCCCAGGGATTCCGGCATTTCGCCGAGCGCCTGGCCGGCGATGACGGCGCCAAGGGCCGCCTGCGGCCCGAAAGCTTCGCCGACCACTACAGCCAGGCTCGCCTGTTCTACCGCAGCCAGAGCGCCATCGAGCAGGCGCACATGGCCTCCGCGCTGGTGTTCGAGCTGTCGAAGGTGGAGACAGAGCGCGTGCGCGTCGCCGTCGTCGCCCAGCTGCTGAACGTGGACGAGGGCCTGGCCCAGCGCGTCGCGGACGGCCTCGGCCTGCCAGACATGCCGGCGCCCTTCCCGGCCGCGGCGCCCGCGCAGGACCTGCCGCTGTCGCCCGCGCTGCGCATCATCGACCGCATGAAGCCTACGCTGCAGGGCCGCTGCATCGGCATCCTGGTGGCCGACGGATCGGCGCCGGAGCCGATCGCCGCGCTGCGCAAAGCCGCAGAAAAGGCCGGCGCGCAAGTGAAGATCGTGGCCCCCAAGGTCGGCGGCGCCGTGCTGTCCGACGGCTCGCGGCTGCCGGCCGACGGCCAGCTCGCGGGTACGCCGTCGGTGGTGTTCGATGCGGTGGCCTCCGTGCTGGCGCCTAAGGCCGGCGCACAGCTGGCCCGCGAGGCCGCGGCGGTGGACTGGTTCCGCGACGCGTATGGCCACCTCAAGGCGATCGCCGCCTGCAAGGGCTCCCAGCCCATCCTGGCGGCCGCCGGCATCGAGCCGGACGCCGGCGTGCTGGCTCCGGACGATGTCCCGGCCTTCATCAAGGCGGCCACGACACGCCAGTGGGAGCGCGAGTCCAAGGTGCGGATGCTGGCATGATCCAGTCCCCCGCGCAGGCTCACGCCACCGATTCCCTCCGACCTTCCACCCTCGAACCCTTGCAAGGGACAGACCACTCCATGACCCCCCTGCGTATCCTGTACGTGGAAGACAACGCCGAACTCCGCGAAACCATCGGCATGCTGCTGGAAGGTGACGACCGCGAAGTCACGTCCTGCGCCACCGCGGAAGAAGCCCTGAAGCTGGACGGGCCGCAGCCCTTCGACATCGTGGTGACCGACGTGAGCCTGCCGGGCATGTCCGGCACGGACCTGTGCCGCAAGCTGCTGCAGGTCGATCCCCAGCGCTGGATCGTGCTGTGCTCGGGCTACCAGTTCGGCCACGGGCTGGACACGCTCGGCCCGAACGTGCGGGCGCTGCTCAAGCCCTTCGAGCTGGAAGACCTGGAAGCGCTGATGGAATCGATCCGCAGCGCGCTGAGGCCCGGCGCGGCCTGAGCCCGGGGCCGCCAGGCAGGGGCCGGTGGCGCTCCTGCCCTGCCCCGTCCATCCCGTCCGTCAATCCCTTCCGGACAGCGCGCAGGGCGGCGCCTCGCGCGGCAGCTCGACGCGGAAGATGGTGCGCCCATCGCGCGAGCACACGCTGATCGTTCCGCCGTGCCCCTGCACGATCTGGTGGACGATGTAGAGGCCCAGCCCCAGTCCCTGGTGGCGGCCAGGCTCGCGCTCGCGCCCGCGGAAGGGGTCGAAGAGCTGCGGGATCAGCGCCTGGGGGATCTCCCCAGCGTTGCGGACCGTCATCACGACACTGTGCTGCGCGCTGCCGTCCAGCGTGGCCTGGACAGGCTGCTGCGGGTCGCCGTGGTGGATGGCATTGCCCAGCAGGTTCGACACGACCTGGCACAGGCGCTCGGCGTCCCACTGGCCGCCGAGGTCGCCCTGCTGCTGCACCTCGATCATGCGCTCCGGATGGCTGGTGCGCCATTCGGCCGCCGTGCGCTGCACGAGTTCGCCCAGGTCGGCCGGCGCCGCCCGCACCGGCAGCCCGCCGAACTGGCGCGCCCGCGTCACGTCCAGCAGGTCCTCGATCATGCGGCCCATGCGCTGTGCACTGGTCTGCACCTTGTCGGCCATGGCCAGTACCTTGTCGGGCTCCTGCGTCTTGCGCAGCACGGCGGAGCTGGCGAGGATGGCGCTCAGCGGGCCGCGCAGGTCGTGGCTGAGCACGGCCATGAACATCTCGCTGAGCTTGAGCGCGTGGGTGCGGTCCTGCAGTTCGCAGGCCAGCGCCACCTTCTGCCGGTGCAGCTCGAAGAACACGTTGGCCTTGTTGACCAGCATGTGCGGATCGATGGGCTTGTAGAGGAAATCGACGGCGCCGTTCTCGTAGCCCTTGAACTGCCAGTTCTGGTCCCGCGAGCCCGCGGTCATGAAGATGAGCGGGATGTGGCGCGTGCGCTCGCTGCCCCGGATCAGCTCGGCCAGCTCGAAGCCGTTCATCTCGGGCATCTGCACATCGAGCATCGCCAGCGCCACGTCGGTGTGGGCCAGCAGCAGCTCCAGCGCCTCGGGGCCCGAGGCCGCCTTCAGGATCTGCACGTCGTCGCGGCGCAGCAGGGCCTCGAGCGCGATCAGGTTTTCCGGCACGTCGTCCACCAGCAGGCACTTCACCGGGACGGCGTGGCGCTGCGGCACTGGAGCGGCAGGGGGAATGCGCGGCGGCGCGATCATGCGCGTCCTCCCGGCGGCAGTGCGGCCAGCCAGTCGGCGATGCGCTGCGGCGAAAGGACATGGGCCGGCGTACACAGCTGCAGCGCCGCTTCGGGCATGGAACTCATGGGAGCGCTTTCGGGATCTTGCACGATGGTCGTGCCGCCCGCGGCCTGCACGGCCGCGATGCCCTGGGCCCCGTCGTGGTTGGCACCGGAGAGCAGGATGGCCAGCAGCCGCCCGGCGTAGGCGTCCGCGGCGGACTCGAAAAGAACGTCGATGGACGGGCGCGAGAAGTGCACGGGGTCATCGACCGACAGGGCCAGCGACGGCCCGGCGTCGATGAGCAGGTGGTAGTCGGGCGGCGCGAAATAGACGGTGCCCGCCTCCACCGGCTCCTTGTCCTGCGCCTCGCGCAGCGGCAGCGCGCAGCGCGGCTGGAAGATCTCGCACAGCAGGCTGCGCCGGTCGCGCGGCAGGTGCAGCACCACGAACACCGCGGCGCGCTGCGCAGGCCCGAGCGCGGGCAGCAGCACGGACAGCGCCTCGATGCTGCCGGCGGAGCCGCCGATGACGATCGCCTGGAACGGCCGGGCAGGTACCTGCGGGGCGGCGGTGGGACGGATCATGCGCCCCCCCGCTTCTGGTAGATGCGCTCGGGCGGGACCAGTTCATCGAATGCCTGCGCATGCGACGAGAAGCGCAGCGATTCCTTCGAGCCGAGGCCGAGGAAACCCTTGCGGCAGAGCGCATCGCTGAAGAGGCCCAGCGCCCGGTCCTGCAGTTCGCGGTCGAAGTAGATGAGCACGTTGCGGCAGGAGACGAGGTGCACCTCGGCGAACACGCTGTCGGTCGCCAGGCTGTGGTCGGAGAACACGATGTGCCGGCGCAGGCTCTTGTCGAACACCACGCGGCCATAGGCGGCCGTGTAGTGCTCCGACAGCGATCCCTTGCCACCGGAGCGGGCATGGTTCTCGGTGAACGACGGCACGCGGTCGATCGCGTACACCCCGGCCTCGGCCTTCTGCAGGGCATTGGCGTTGATGTCGGTGGCGTAGATCAGCGTGCGCTCCAGCAGGCCTTCCTCGCGCAGCAGGATGGCGAGCGAATACACCTCTTCCCCGGTGCTGCAGCCGGCCACCCAGATCTTGAGCGAGGGGTAGGTGCGCAGCACCGGCACCACCGTCTCGCGCAGCGCGCGGAAATAGGTGGGATCGCGGAACATCTCGCTCACCTGCACGGTGAGGTACTCGAGCATGGCCGGGAACACTTCCGGGTCGTGCAGCACCAGGTCCTGCAGCTGCGAGAGCGTGCGGCAGGAAAAACGCGTGAGCGCCGCCTGCAGGCGGCGCTTGAGCGACGCCTGCGCGTAGCCGCGGAAATCGTAGTGATAGCGGCGGTAGATGGCCTCCACGAGCAGGTGCTGCTCGATGTCGAAGGTCTTGCGGCGCAGCGCCGCCCGGGCTTCGTCTTCGGGGTTCACTTGGGCATCCACACGCGCACCAGGGACAGCAGTTTCTCGACATCCAGCGGCTTGGCGATGTAGTCGTTGGCGCCGGCCGCGAGGCATTTCTCCTGGTCGTCCTTCATGGCCTTGGCCGTGAGGGCGATGATGGGAAGGCGCCGCCATTCCTGGCGCTTGCGGATCTCGCGCATGGCGGTGAATCCGTCCATCTCGGGCATCATGATGTCCATCAGCACCAGGTCCACCTGGGGCGCATCGCCGGACTGGGAGCGCTCCAGCGCCTCCAGCGCCTCCCGGCCGTTGCGTGCGATCTGCACCTTCGCGCCGGTCGGCTCGAGCACGCTGGAGAGCGCGAAGATGTTGCGCACGTCGTCCTCCACCACCAGGATGCTGCGGCCCTCGAAGGTCGCCTCGCGGTCGCGCGCCAGCCGCAGCATCTGCTGGCGCTCCGCCGGCAGGCTGGACTCCACCTGGTGCAGGAACAGGGTGACCTCGTCGAGCAGGCGTTCGGGAGAGCGGGCGTCCTTGATGATGATCGACTTGGAAAAGCGCCGCAACCGCTGCTCCTCGTCGCGCGAGAGCGATCTGCCCGTATAGACGATCACTGGCGGGAAGGCGACTTCCTCCTGACCGGCCATCTGCTCGAGCAGTTCGTAGCCGCTCAGGTCCGGCAGGTTCAGGTCCATGACCATGCAGTCGAAGGTGCTCTCGCGCAGCAGCTGGAGCGCGCGCTGCGCGGTTTCCGCGCCGACGATCTCCACGTCGCCGTTGGCCAGCAGGTGGCGCATGCTCTCGCGCTGGCGATCGTCGTCCTCCACCACCAGCACGCGGCGCAGCGCCTGGGTGAACTTGGCCTCCATGCGCTGCAGTGCCTGCACGAGTTCGTCGCGCTTGACGGGCTTGAGCGCGTAGCCCATGGCGCCCAGGCCCAGGGCCTCCTGCGAATAGTCGGCCACCGACACGACGTGGACCGGGATGTGCCGGGTCGCGGGGTTGCGCTTGAGCTGGTCGAGCACGCCCAACCCCGAGAAATCGGGCAGGTTCATGTCCAGCACCACGGCGCTGGGCATGTAGTCGGTGGCGGCGGCCAGGCCCTCGCCGCCGCTGTGCGTGACGATGCACTGGAAGCCCATCTCGTGGGCCAGGTCGTAGAGGATGCGGGCGAAGCGCGTGTCGTCCTCCACCACCAGGATGGTGCGCTTGCCGGCCTGGAGCGTGTCGCGGTCGTCGGCCACCGCCGATGCCGGGCGCCGCGGCGGGGCCGCCATGGGGGCCAGGGCCGGCTGCTCGGCCACCTCCGCCGGCGTGGCGGAGACGGGCGTGGCGCTGGCCGTAGCCACCGCGCGCTGCGGCGCGGGGGCCGGTGCCTGCTCGACCGCCTGGGCCTGGGCGCCTTCGGGGGGCTGCAACGGCAGCACCAGCGTGAACACGCTGCCCTGGCCGGAGGTGCTCTGCACCGAGACGCTGCCTCCCAGCAGTTGCGCAAGATCACGCGAGATCGACAGGCCCAGGCCCGTTCCGCCGTACTTGCGGTGGGTGCTGCCGTCGGCCTGGCGGAACGCCTCGAAAATCAGTTTCTGCTGGTGGTCGGGGATGCCGATGCCCGTGTCGCGCACCGAGAACGCCACCCGCCCGTCGGGCTGGGCCGCCACGCGCAGCGCGACCTCGCCGCGCTCGGTGAACTTGATCGCGTTGGACAGCAGGTTCTTCAGGATCTGGCCCAGCCGCTGGGCGTCGGTGCGCAGCACGTCCGGCACGCCCGGCTCGACCACGGCGCTGAATGCCAGGTTCTTCTCCCTGGCCAGCGGCCGCAGCGGCTCCACGATGGACTGCACCGCGCGCGCCACGTTCACGGGCTCGATGTCCACCGTGGCCTGGCCGGCCTCGATCTTCGCGAGATCGAGGATGTCGTTGATGAGCGTGAGCAGGTCGTTGCCGGCGCCGTGGATGGTCTCGGCATAGCGCACCTGCTCATCCGTGAGGTTGCCCCCCTTGTTGTCGGCCAGCAGCTTGGCCAGGATCAGGCTGGAGTTGAGCGGCGTGCGCAACTCGTGGCTCATGTTGGCCAGGAACTCGCTCTTGTACTGGCTCGCCTGCTCCAGGTCGCGGGCCTTGTCGGACAGCGCATCCTGCGCGCGCAGCAGCTGCTGCTTCTGGTATTCCAGCTGCTGGGTCTGCTCCTCCAGCTGGGCGTTGCTCTGCTCGAGCTCGGTCTGCTGCGCCTCCATCTGCGCCTGCGACTCCTGCAGGACGCGGCTCTGCTGCTCCAGTTCCTCGTTGCTCACGCGCAGCTCTTCCTGCTGGGCCTGCAGCTCTTCCGCCTGCCGCTGCGTCTCGTCCAGCAGGGCCTCGAGCTGGGTACGGTCGATGGCCGAGCGCACGGCGATGGCAAGCTGCTCGGAGGCGCGCGAGAGCATGACCATGTCGATGGGCTGCACGGGGCGGAAGAAGCCCAGTTCGATGACAGCCTGCACCACGCCGTTGTGCACGGCCGGCAGCACCACGAGTTCCGCGGGCGTGCTGTGGCCCACGCCGGACTGCACCTCCAGGTGCGAAGCGGGAACATGCCGCGCATGCACCGGCTGCAGCGTCTGGGCCACCTGCCCCACCAGCCCCTCGCCCACGCCGATGCGCTCGGGGCCGGTGCCGGAGAGCGCGTACGCGCCGAAGCGGCGGAAGGTGCCGTGCCCGTCGGAGACATAGGCCGCACCCACGCGCGCGCCCAGGCGGCGCGCCAGGTAGGCCAGCACGCGCGGGCCGAGCTCGTCCAGCCGCAGGTCGCCCCGGATTTCGTCGGACAGGCCCATCAGGCCGCTGCGCACCCAGGCTTCGCGGGCCTTGGTGCGGTGGTCTGCGGCCGTCATGGCGGCCACGCCCAGGATGAACACCAGCAGCAGCAGCGAGCTGCCCCAGGTGAAGTACGCCGCGAAGCGCGCCGAGTCTTCCCACATCGCGCGGCGCTCCTCCAGCTCTTCGCGCTCGGCGGCGATCATCTCGCGCACCAGCGAGCGGATGGCGTCCATGGTGGCACGGCCGCGGTCCGTGCGCACCACGGCCAGCGCCGCGTCCGCCTGGCCGGAAAGGCGCAGCTGGATGGTCTCGTGCAGCTCGGACATCTTCTGGCGCGCGAGCGGGGCGAGCTGCTCGAAGCGGCGCAGCTGCCGCGGCGAATCGCCCACCAGCCCGCGCAACCGTTCCAGTTCGGGCCCCAGCGAGGCCTCGGCGGTCTCGTAAGGGCCGAGATAGCGTGGCTCGCCGGCCAGCAGGTAGCCGCGCTGGCCGGTTTCGGCATCCTTGAGGATCGACAGCACGTACTGGATCTGCACGATCGACTCGACGGCTGCATTGATGCGCCTCACCGCCTCGCCGCGGTCCTGCTGCGACTGGTAGGTGAACACGGCGATGACGGTGGTGGCCAGCGCCGCCAGCACGAAGCCCAGCAGCATCCGCAGCGGCATGCTGTGGCGGATCTTGTCGTTCGGAATGGGTTGGGAAGGCATGGAGGGGTGCGGGGCGGGAAGCACCGGATCATAGGGTGCAGGCACCGCCGCGCACGTAGGCCATATCCTGCAAAAGAAGGAGCAACCGTCCCGCGCGGCGCCTTACGCTCCCACCAGTGCCTGCAGTCGAGCCACTTCCCCGCGCAGGGCCTCGTTTTCGGCGGAAAGCTCCGCCACGCGGCGGCGCAGCGCCTCGATGTCGTCCTGGGGCACGGATGGCTCGCTCCCCCCGGCCGGGCCCTCCGGCACGGATCCGTCCTGCGGAATTTCCGCACGCGGCTTGCGCCGAGCGTCGCGTGCACGCTTCGCGGCCTGGCGCAGCTCATCCTTGCCGGCCACCGCTGCCGCCCTCTGCTCTTCCTCCGGCAAGGTCGCCACGGCGGCCGCGGTGTTGATGGAGATGGCGCCCGAGCGCACGGCAGCCACCAGTTCGGGTGCCGCCTGCTTCTGGATCTTCTCGATCATCACCACCTGGCTGCTGCTCAGCCGTGCCGCCCGGGCGATGGCTTCGCGGCTCTTCAGCGGCTCGGCCTCCGGCACCGCCGCCGCGGCGTCCTGCGGTCCGGCGGATGCGGCATCGGCCGGCCCTTCCCACGGCGCTGAACCGTCCGCGGCCTCTGCCGCCTCGGGGCCCTGGGCCGCGGCGGGGGCGGCGGCTCCCATGCGCTGCGCCAGGATCTCCCGCTTGCGCAGTGCCAGCACGCCGCGCTGGAAGTCCGAGACGCTGCGGCGCCCCAGGTGCTGGTCGATCATCCAGAGGTGCACGTCCTCCATGGAGCGGAAATGCGGGTGCTGGACAGTGTTGAACGGCAGTCCGTGCTTCTGGCAGATGCCATAGCGGTTGTGGCCATCCACGAGCACGTCGCCCCAGAGCACGAGCGCATCGCGGCAGCCTTCCGCGAGCAGGCTGCGCTCCAGGGCGGCATGCTCCTCGGGCGTGAGCGGATCGATGTAGGCCTTGAGTTCTTCGTTGACGATGATGGGCATGTGGGGATTCGAGCGGGCCGCAAAAGGGGCGGCATTGTAGTGAATGCGCGTCTTCCGGAAATTCCGCAGGGCCGCCGCCGCCTGCCCTGCCAGACGGACGGACAATGCGCGCCATGCATTCGATCGCCCGGCCAGTCCGCCCCCCCAGCCTGCGGGGCCAACTCACCCTCTGGTTCGGTGCGCTCACGCTCGCGAGCGTGCTGGGTGTGGGTTTCTACCTGGGACGCATCGCCACGCGGGATCTCGCGCGCTTCGCGGGGGACCTGCTGCACACCACGGCCCGCTCGGCCACCGACCTGCTCGCCACCAACCTGCGCGAGCGCGCGCTCGAGATCGACCTGCTGCGCAAGCTGCCGCTGTTCACCCAGGGCGACCTGGGCGGCGACGCCATGCACCGGGCGCTCGACCAGCGCAAGGACGCTCACAGCGAGTACGCCTGGATCGGCATCAGCTCCCCGGAAGGCCAGGTGCTCCAGGCCACGGGCGGCATCCTCGTCGGAGAGAAGGTGGACCAGCGCCCCTGGTTCCGCGAAGCCAGCACCCATCTTTTCGTGGGCGACGTGCACGACGCCGTGCTGCTGGCCAAGCGACTGCCGGAACGTCGCCTGGACCAGCCGCTGCGCTTCATCGACTTCGCCGCGCCCATCGTGGACGCCAATGGCACGCTGCGCGGCGTGATCGGCGCCCATGCCCACTGGTACTGGGTGACCGAGACCGTGGAGGCGGTGGCCGTGGACCGCGCGGCGGGGCACGGCATCGAGGTGCTCATCGCCGACCGCTCGGGCAATGTGCTCTACCCCTTCCGGCTCGCTGGCCAGACCCGCCTGCCGGACCAGGCTGGCCCGTCCGCGCGCTACGAGCGCCTCATGTGGGCCGACGGGACGGAGTACCTGAGCAGCACGGTGGCGCTGCCGTCCGTGGCGGGCGCGGACCTCGGCTGGCGCATCGTCGTGCGGCAGCCCGCGGACGAGGCGCTGGCGCCGGCACGCGCGCTGGGCCGGCAGCTCGCCCTGCTGGGCCTGGCCGCCGCCCTGCTCTGCGGCTTGGTGGCCTACCGGCTCGCGGCGCGGTTCAGCCGGCCGCTGGAACTGCTGGCGCACGCGGCGCGGGCCATCGAGCGCCGCGAGGGCGAGCCCCGCTATCCGGACGGCACCGACACCCTCGAGGTCGCCCAGCTGAACCGCTCCTTCCAGTCCATGACGGCCTCGCTGCTGGAGCGCGAGCAGGAGCTGTCGCGCCTCAATACCTCCCTGGAGAACCAGGTCCGCGAACGCACGCTGGCCCTGCACCAGGCCAACCAGGAGCTCGAGAACCTGGCGGTGCGCGATCCGCTCACCGGGCTCTACAACCGCCGCCGATTCGACGAAGCGCTGCAGGCGTATGCGGCGCGGTGCCGCGAACTCGGCCAACGTTTCGCGCTGATGATCGTGGATGCGGACCATTTCAAGCGCGTCAACGACACGCACGGCCACCAGACGGGCGATGCGGTGCTGCAGCACCTGGCGGGCCTCATCGCCGGCTGCGTGCGCTCCACGGACTTCGTCGCCCGGTTCGGCGGCGAGGAATTCGTCGTGCTGATGCCCGAACCCCGCGATCGCGAGGAAGGCCGGCTTGTGGCAGAGAAGATCCGCCTGGCCGTGGGCCATGCGCCCTTTCCCGGCGTGGGCCACCTGACGGTCAGCATCGGCCTGGCCTTCTGCCATGGAGGGGGCGAACCGCTCGCGTCCATCCTCGAGCGGGCCGACAAGGCCCTCTACCAGGCCAAGGCGGAAGGCCGCGACCGGGTCTGCGTGGCGCCCGCCGCCTGACGCGGCCTCGGGGGACTGCTCAAATTCTTTTCGGGGCTGGCGGCCATTGTCGCGCGACATGGACAACGTTCAGCACGCGCACTACGTCGCGGTCCACGTCATATACCAGCACGTAGTTGTGATGAGCGACCAGCTCGCGCGTGCCAGTCACGCGCCCGGGCCGGCCGAGATGTGGATGATCCACCAGCAGCGCGGCTTTCTCTGAAAACAGCCCATCGAGAGCCAGCGCGGCGGCCGGGTTGTCGGTCTCGATGTAGTCGTAAATATCTTCGCGGTCCTGTATGGCCTCTGGCGTCCAGAAACAGCTCCATCAGTTCGACCCGTCAAGCCGGCGACGTGTTGCAGCGCGGCGCGCCGCGAACCGGGCTTCGACTTCGGCGGCCGGCACCAGATTGCCGGCGTCGGCCGAGGCCTTCGACCGCTGCACCTTGCCGCGCAACCATGCGTCGTACTCCGCCGCTTCCTGTTGTTGCTTCACGTAGTCCCGCATGAAGTCGCGCAGTAACTGCGCGCCGGTCCGATCATGGGCTTTCGCGGCAGGCCGACAAGTACAAAGGCCGCACGGTCGGGCTCGCGGCTATCATCCCGCGCTTCGGAAACTCCCATGCGACTGCACCGCTTCACGCCCTTCCTGCTGCTGGCCCTGTGGCTGAATGCCTGCCTGGGCTGGTCGTGGCATGAAGCGGCGCACATGCGGCAAGCCCTGCAGCCCACAGTGCTTGCCACGGTGGCGGCGGTGGCCGCAGCGGGGGAGGAAGAAAGCCCGTCCGCCGCCGCTGCGCCCGAAGCGCCATTCGAAGACACGGCACCGCAGCACGGGGCATGCGCTGCCTGCCTGGCCTTCGCCCACCTGCAAGCCACTGCACCGCAGCCGACGCAGCAGCCCTGGCTGGAAGGGCCTGCCGCCACCCCCAGCCCACCAGCCCATGCCGAAACGGCACGCGGGCACCGCACCATCCAGCCCTTCCTGGCGCGCGGCCCACCGGCAGGGGCCGCCATCGCGCCCGTGCCCTCCGCAGGGCCGGCCTGAGCGCGCCGCGGCCTGCACCGGTCGCGCCTTCCTTTTCCTCTGAGCCTCCCGACCCGGGACCGCGTCTCCACGGACACGCGGATGCCCGATGCCGCGCGCTGCCGCATGGCACCCCGGCATGCCGGCATGGGCTGCGGTCCCCTTTTGCACCCTTCGATTCCATGACTTCCCTTTTCCGTCATCCCTCTTTCAAGGCCCTGCCCCTGGCCATGGCCGCTGCGGCCCTCGTGGCCGGCGGCGCACGCGCGCAATCCGGCACCAACCCTGCCCCTTCCGGCGACGCCCAGCTGTCCACCGTCGATGTCGTCGGCCGCACCGATTCCGGCACCTACCAGGCCCAGGAGGCGGCAGGCGCCAAGACCGACCTGCCGCTGCGCGAGCTGCCGCAGTCCGTGCGCGTCATCACCCGGCAGGCCATCGACGACCTCGGGGCCACGCGCCTGGACGACGTGCTCGACTACGTGGGCGGTGTCTCGCGCCAGAACAACTTCGGGGGCCTGTGGGACAACGTCGCCATCCGCGGCCTGCCCGGCAACGAGAACACCGGCTCGGCCACCCTGCTCAACGGCTTCTCCGGCAACCGGGGCTTCAATGCGCCGCGCGACATGGCGGGCGTGGAGCGCATCGAGTTCCTCAAAGGGCCAGCCGCAGCGCTCTACGGCAGCAGCGAACCCGGCGGCACCCTCAACATCGTCACCAAGCGCCCGCAATGGAAGCCTGCCAACGCGGTGGAAGCCTATGCGGGCAGCCATGCGTACCGCCGCGGAGCGCTCGACAGCACCGGGCCGCTGGGGGAGAACCTGGCCTACCGGCTCAACGTGGCGGTGGAAGACCGTGACAGCTTCCGCGACTTCGTCAGCGCGCAGCGCCAGGTGGTGGCCCCGGCCTTCACCTGGAAGCTCGGCGGCAGCACCGTGCTGGACTACAGCGGCGAATACCTGAGGCACCGCGCGCCGCTGGACCGGGGCGTGGTGGCGGTCGGCAACCGGCTCGGCGACGTACCGCGCAGCCGATTCCTCGGCGAGCCGGGTGACGGCGACGTGACAGTGCAGAACACCACCCACCAGCTGTCGCTGCTGCACGAATGGAACGCGCAGTGGCGCAGCCGCTTCGCGCTCTCCTACCGTTCCACGGGGCTGGACGGCTTCTCCACCGAGGCCTCGGCATTGCTGGCCGACGGCACCCTGCGACGCCAGCGCAGATACCGCGATTTCTCGTCCGACGACACGGCCCTGCAGGGCGAGCTGATCGGTAACCTGCAGTGGGGCGGTACGCCGCACGAACTGCTGCTGGGCGTGGAGACCTATCGCTACACGCTGGATGCGCGCATGCTGCGCGTCAACCCCACGGCCGCCGCGCCCTACGCGATCGATATCTTCCGGCCGGTGTACGGCCAGCCCCGGCCGACGCCCGGTCCGAACACCGATTTCACCGAGCGCCAGCGCAACACGGCGCTCTACGTGCAGGACGCGATCCAGCTGGCGCCGCAGTGGCGCGTGCTGGCCGGCGCGCGCTTCGACCGCTACCGGCAGACCTACGACAACCACCGCACCGGCACCACGGACGGGCAGGACCCGACGGCCGTCTCACCGCGCGTGGGCGTGAGCTGGCTGCCGGATGCGCAGTGGACGGTGTACGCCAACGCGGGCACCTCTTTCCGGCCGAACAGCGGCTTCACGTCCGCCGTGGGCCGCGGCGGCCTGGCGCTGGCGCCGGAGAAGGGCCGCGCGCTGGAAGTCGGCGTGAAATGGGAGAGCGCGGACCAGCGCCTGGGCGCCACGGCGGCCCTCTTCGACATCACCAAGCGCAACATGCTGACCACCGATCCGGTGGACAGCAGCTTCCAGGTGACGGCAGGCAAGGTGCGCAGCCGCGGCCTGGAGTTCGACCTGGCCGGGCAGCTCGACACGCACTGGCGCCTGAACGCGAGCCTGGTGCTGAACGACGTGGACGTGGTGCGCGACAACCTGCTCGAGGTCGGTGGCCGCCTCATCAACGTGCCGCGCGTGAACGGCAGCCTGCTGGCGGTGTACGAAGATGCGCTCGCCAGCGGCCAGCGCTACGGCGTGGGCGGCGGCGTCACGCACGTGGGCAGGCGGCTGGGCGCGGCCCGCACCCAGGCCGAAGCCCAGGCCGGTACGCCCGCCTTCGAACTGCCTGCCTACACCACGGCGAAAATCGTCGCCTACTGGCGCCTCACGCCCACGGTGCGACTCACGCTGGATGTGGACAACGTGTTCGACAAGACCTACTACACCACGTCCGTGAGCCGGCTGTGGGTGACGCCCGGCAGCGGCCGCACCGTGGCGGTGGGCCTGCAGGCCCGGTTCTGACAGCGCACGCTCCCGGATGACACGGCGGGTAAGCGGCGTCCCACGCGCCGCGGCGGGCCCGGGCCCGAGCATAGGTGCACGTGCCGGCACGCCATCGTGGCGCCCGGTGCACGGCCCTGCAACGACCGGATCGCCGCCATGTCCTCCTCCACCGCCCAGGCCGCCCCCCAGCGGCCTCCCAGCCAGACCCGCATCCAGGCGGCCCTGAAGCAATCCTTCGGCCTGCGCGCCCTGCGTCCGGGCCAGCGCGATGTGATCGACCGCGTGCTGCGCGGCGAGAACACGCTGGCCATCATGCCCACGGGCGCCGGCAAGTCGCTGTGCTACCAGTTGCCCGCGCTGCTGCTCGCGGGCCGCACGGTGGTGGTGTCGCCGCTGATCGCGCTCATGCGCGACCAGTGCGATGCGCTGCGCGAGCGCGGCGTGCCGGCCGTGCAACTGCACAGCGCGCTGGACGCCGAGGAAACGCGCGCGGCAGAGGCGGCCGTGGCCGACGGCAGCGCGCGCATCGTGCTCACCACGCCCGAGCGCCTGGCGGACGCCCGCTTCCAGGCGCTGCTCGAAGCCGGCGGGCCCGTGGATCTGCTGGCCGTGGACGAGGCGCACTGCATCTCGCAATGGGGCCATGATTTCCGCCCGGCCTTCCTCGACATCGCCCAGGCCCTGCCGCGCCTGGGCCGCCCGACGGTGCTCGCGCTCACCGCGACCGCCGCAGGCCCCGTGGCACAGGACATCCGCCGGCAACTGGGCATTCCCGCCTCGGGCGTGGTCGATACCGGCACCTACCGCCCCAACCTGCACTACCGCGTCGAGCAGCTCGCCGACGAGAAGGAAAAGCGCGACCGCCTGCTGCGCACCGTGAAGGACACCGAAGGCTCCGGCATCGTCTATGCCGCCACGGTGAAGGCTGCGGAGGAAGTGCATGCGCTGCTGGCCGGCGCGGGCGAATCCGCGGGCATCTACCATGGCCGCATGCCGGCCGCCGAGCGCGGCGAGGCGCAGGACCGCTTCATGGCGGGCGACCTGCGCGTGATGGTGGCCACCAATGCCTTCGGCCTGGGCATCGACAAGCAGGACGTACGCTTCGTGGTGCACTACCAGATGCCCGGTGGGCTGGACGCGTATTACCAGGAATCCGGCCGGGCCGGGCGCGACGGACAGCCGGCCGAATGCACGCTGCTTTTCCTGCGCAAGGACAAGGCCGTGCAGCAGTTCTTCCTGGCCGGGCGCTACCCCACGCCCGACGACCTCGATGCGCTCTACGCCGCGCTGCAGTCGCCCCCGCCGGGCGCGCACGACGGCTGGACGCTGGACCTGCTGCAGCAATCCCTCGACCGGGCTCGCCCCAAGCTGCAGGTGGCGCTGGGCCTGCTGCGCCGCCGCCGCATCGTCACGCAGAAGACCGACGGCCGCCTCTCGCTGCGCCGCGCGGGCATGGACAGCGAGGCGCTGATCGCACTGCTGGAAGACTACGCACAAAAGCGCACGCAGGACCAGGACGGCCTCGAGCGCATGGTGTTCTACGCGCAGACGGGCGGCTGCCGGTGGGAATTGCTGCTGGATTATTTCGGCCATGCCCGACCGGCGCAGCGCTGCGGCACCTGCGACAACTGCCGGCGGATCGCCGCGCTCGATGCGCAGCAGGCCATCGCGCATGCTGCGGCATCGTCCGCTGCACCCACCGCCGTGACGTCCGCCCGGCCCCCTGCCGCGGGGACTGCTGCACGGAAGAAATCCTCGGAAAAGCCATCGGCAACGCCTGCCATCGTCGTGCCGTCGGCAGGAGCTGCCGTGGCCGCCGGGCCCGATGCGGCACCTGCCCGCCCTGTGTTCGAACTCGGCATGCCGGTGCGCGTGAAACGCTACGGGGAAGGCACGGTGAGCGCGATCGCATCGGAATCGATCACCGTGGCCTTCTCGGACGGCAGCGAACGCTGCTTCCACCCGGAGTACGTGCGCAAGGCACGCCGGCGCCGGCCTGCGGCCAACGATGCTGCGGTGGCGGTAGCGGTGGGCGAGCCTGCATTGGCACTGCGCAGCGCCTGAGCGGCAGGAGCAGCCGGAAGCAAAGCCGCCACGCGGGAGCGTGGCGGCATTCTTCGTACCGGCCTCCGGGCCTGCAGCGGCCCGTGCCGTGGAGTCAGGGATGCGATGCCACGAAGCGGCGCGTGGCGTACAGGCCCACCGGCGTCCAGTGCTCCGACGGCGACATCGCGGCCACCAGGGCATCGAACTGCGCATCGGCATCCAGCGTGCCGAGGCGCTCCTTGAAGGCCACCAGGTCCGGGTCGAGCACATCGGCCCCGCCCGCTGCGCCGGCATCGTTGCGGCGCGCGCGCTGCAGGGCGCGGAAAGTGGGTCGGCGTCGCGTCTCATTGGCGGCAGCCGGCTCGAAAAAGGCCTGGCCATCCGCGCTCGCCTCGTCGCCGCGGATCCAGTCGTGGATCACCTGCAGCTCGTAGGGCGAGAACACGCCGAACATCTCCGCACGCGGCCCCTGCAGCAGGCCCCAGAAGCGGCTTTCCGCCACCGGGCGGCCGGGTTGGATCCATTTGGCCTGCACCAGGGCTTCCAGGAACGCATCCATGCCTTCGGGCGCCGACAGCCAGTCGTTCACGCTGCGGCCGGCCACCTTGCAGTAGTCCGAATGCATGCCCTGCCCGGCGCCGCACTTGGCCTGGAAGATACGCACCACTTCGGCGCGGATGTCGAAGTCCGCGATCACGCGGGTGGTGCCCAGGCCCACGTCGCCCAGGCGGGCACCATCGCGCACCCGCTGCCAGAAGGCCTGGGGATCGCCATGGCGCGGCAACAGCGCCAGCACGGCATCGCAGGCCTGGCGCGCATGCCCCGTGTCGGCGTTGTCCACCGTCACGTGCAGCGTGAAGTAGTACGGATCGATGCCCAGCTCGTTGAGCTCGTACGAGGTGATCAGCAGGTGCAGCGGCAGTTGCTCATAGCCCAGGTTGAAGCCGATGACTTCGGGCAGGAACTCTTCGGCGTTCCAGGCCAGCGCGAGCTGCACCGCGCCCTGCTCATGGAGCGCGTCGGGCAGCGCGGGCCCTTGCGACAGGCCGTAGCGCGACAGCAGCTGGCGGTAGAGCAGCACGTGGTTCTTGTCGGGGGCGCCGTCGCCGAGTTCTTCCAGGTAGGTGCGCACCAGTTCGGACATGCGCGGGTTGCGCGCGTGGCGCATCACGCCGTAGAGCCAGCTGCCATCCACCAGCTTGGTCGGGGCCACGGCCCGCAGGAAGTGCAGTGCGTGGGCCCGGTTGCGGAAATACCGCCGGCCTTCGCCTGCGCGCCGCGCGGCCAGGTATTCGCCGTACTGCGCCGACACGGCGGCGTGGCTCGCGGCCATCCAGTCGTGCAGGTCCTCGGGGCGTTCTGGCAGGGTGGCCTGCTGCAGGTCGGCGCGCGCCAGCGTATCGCGCAGCAGTGCCGCGCCCTGGCGCCTCGCCTCGGGCGTGGGGGCCGTCTGGTGCAGCGCGGCATGCAGCGATTGAAACGGCCCTTCCGGGGCGCGCACGGGCGCGTGCGCGGATGTTCGTCGGGGAGCGGGACGGTCGTCGGCGGCTTCGGGCGTGGGGGCGATCAGCGTGGAGGTTCTCATGATGGGGTACCGGATGGCGTATGCCCCATGGTTCCCCACCCTGGGGCTGCACTCCATCGGTGCGTGGCCCCCCTCCCGGTCGGCCCGCTCCTACGGTCCCATCGGCGCATGCGCCGCGCCCGCGTCAGGCGGCCGCGGCGCCACCGTGGAGTGTCCAGCCACAGGCCGCGCCCGCGGCATCGCCATGGATGAGCGCGGCTTCGGTCATGCGCGACGCGGCGGGCAGCATGGTGCCGTTCTTCGCCGCGATCACCTCGGCCAGCACGCTCACGGCGATCTCCGGCGGCGTGCGGCTGCCGATCGCCAGGCCGATGGGCCCGCGCAGGCGCGCAAGCGCATCCTCCCCGATGCCGAAATGCACGCGCAGCCGCTGCCGCCGCGCGGCGGTGGTGGCGGCCGAGCCGATGGCGCCCACGTAGAAAGCGTCGCCCTGCAGGGCCTCCAGCAGCGCCAGATCGTCCAGCTTCGGATCGTGGGTGAGCGCAATGACGCAGGTGTGCGCGTCCATGCCCATCGCCAGCACGGCATCGTCGGGCATGCCCTCGACCAGTTCCGCGCCGGGCAGGTTCCAGCCCAGCCGGTGCTCCTCGCGCGGATCGCAGACAGCCACCGCGAAGCCGCAGGGAATCGCCATCGCCGCGAGGCACTGCGTGAGCGCTCCGGCGCCGATCAGCAGCATGCGGTGCGACGGCCCCAGGCGCTGCGCGAGCGTGTCGCCATGGTCGAGCAGCGAAGGCGCGCCCTGCACGGGTGCGGCGAGGTTTTCGGTGGAAAGCGTCACCGCGCCGTCCGCGCAGCGCAGGTGTCGCCACACCACGCGGCGCTCCTGCAGCCACTGCACGAGGCGCTGCAGCCACAGCGTGTCGGGGTCGTATTCGAGCAGCAGCTCCAGCGTGCCGCCACAGGGCAGGCCGAAGCGGTGCGCCTCGTCGGCGGTGAGCCCGTAGCGCACGCGCTCCGGCGACCGCCCGGCCCATTGCGCGGCGCCCGGCAGCAAGCGCTGCAGCAGGTCGTCCTCGATGCAGCCGCCGGACACCGAGCCTTCGATCAGGCCGTCGTCCCGCAGCGCCATCCACGAGCCCACGGGCCGCGGCGACGAGCCCCAGGTGCGCAGCACGGTGGCGAGCACCGCATGGCGGCCGGCGGCGCGCCAGTCGTGCAGCGCACGGGCCACGCGGAGTTCGGGATCGGTGCCGTGCGTCACTGCGGTGCGTCCATCGCCTGCGCCGCCACCGCGGCGGGCACGCGCTCCATGGGTTGGGGCGGCACGTCGGGTGCGGGCCGCATCACCTTGTCGGGCGTCATCGGCGTGGAGCGCACGCGCCGGCCGGTGGCGTGGAAGATCGCATTGCACACGGCCGCGGCCACGCCCACGATGCCGATCTCGCCCACGCCCTTGGCGCCCAGGCGGCTCACGATGCGGTCGTCCTCCTGCACGAAGATCACGTCGATGGGCGGCGTGTCGGCGTTGGATGCAATGTGGTACTCGGCATAGTTGTGGTTCATGAACCGGCCCAGCGCATGGTCGGTCTGCGTCTCCTCGTGCAGCGCCTGGCTGATGCCCCACACCACCCCGCCGGTGATCTGGCTGTGGGCCGTCTTGGCGCTCAGGATGCGGCCCGCCGCGATCGCGCTCACCACGCGGGTCACGCGCACGGTGCCCATCTCCTCGTCCACCTTCACCTCGCAGAACACGGCCGAATGCGTGGCGCGCACGTAGTTCTTCTGCTTGAGCACGTTGGGCAGCAGCAGGTAGCGGGCCTCGACCTGCGAGCGCCCCTGCGCGGCGAGGATGTCGGTGAGCGCCATGCCGCGGTCTTCCATGGGCGCACCGCGGCGGCGCAGCCGGCCGTCCACGAACTCCACGTCGCGCAGCAGCGTGCGCTCGAAGCCCGAACCGCGCGTGCGCTGCGCCAGCGCCCACAGCAGGCGGCGCAGCTTCTCGCAGGCGCCCTCCACCGCCGAGCCGACGGTGGCCACGTGGGAGGAGCCGCCTTCGATCGGGGCCATCGGCAGCGTGGAGTCGCCCAGGCGGAACGTCACACGCTCCAGCGGCAGGCCCATCGCCTCGGCCGCGATCATCGACATCACCGTGTACGTGCCGGTGCCGATGTCCGAGGCCGCGCTGCTCACTTCCAGATGGCCGTCGGCGCGCAGCACCGCGCGCACCTTGGCGAACATCTGCATCGCATCCCAGGTGCCGGTGGCCATGCCCCAGCCCACCAGTTCGCGACCCTCGCGCATCGAGCGGGGTTCGACCGGCCGGCCGTCCCAGCCGAAGCGGGCCGCACCCAGGCCGTAGCAGGCGCGCAGCTCCTTGGTGGAGAACGGCAGGTCTTTCGATGCGTCGCGGTCGGCGTAGTTCTTCAGCCGCAGCGCGAGCGGGTCCATGCGCAGCGCATAGGCCAGTTCGTCCATGGCGACTTCGAGCGCATGCACGCCGTGCGCGGCGCCGGGCGCGCGCATGTCCAGTGGCGTGTACTGGTCGAGCGGCACCAGCCGGTAGCCGAGCCGCACGTTGTCGCAGCGGTAGAGCTGGCCGGACCAGTTCACCACCACCTCCACATAATCTTCCATGCGCGAGGTCTCGGCCACCGCCTCGTGCACGATGGCGCGCAGCGTGCCGTCGCGGTCGGCCGCGAGTTTCAGGCGCTGCCAGGTCTCGGGCCTGTGGCCGAAGGTGAACATCTGCTGGCGCGTGAGCACCACGCGCACCGAGCACTGCAGGTGCAGCGCCGCCATCACGGCGAGCACGAGCTGGTATTGCGGGCGCAGCCCCGAGCCGAACGCGCCGCCCACGAACGGATTACGCACCGTGACCTCGTCCCCGCCCAGGCCGAACACGCGCGAGACCAGCCAGCGGCTGTTCTGCGGGCTCTGGGTCTTGTCGTAGATGGTGAGGTGCCCGTCCTCCGCGCGCAGCACGGTGGAAGCGTGCATCTCCATCGGGTTGTGGTGCTCCACACCGCTGTAGTACTCGGCCTCGATCTTCACGGGCGCGCGCTCGAACGCGCCGTCGGCGTCACCGCGCGGCTTCGGGGGCGGCGAATATCCGGCCTTCATGCGGCTGGGATCTCGCGCGCGGCCCAGGTGGCGCAGCAGGTGCGTCTCGTGGCGCTCTACCTCGTAGTCGATCTCCACCAGCGACGCCGCGCAGCGCGCCGCCTCGAACGTGCAGGCCACCACCAGAGCGACCGGCTGGCCGCTGTAGCGCACCACGTCGTCCAGCAGCGGCTTGAAGGGCGAGCCGCCCGGCGCCGTCATGTCCTTGTAGAACAGGTCCATGGAGCGGACCTTCGGGCGGTTCTCGTGGGTGATGATGTCCAGCACGCCCGGCACCGCGCGGGCGCGGTCGAGGTGCATGCGCAGGATGCGGCCTTTGGCAATGCTGCTGTTGACCACCACGCCATGGGCCATGCCCTCCGCATGGTGCTCGGCCGCATAGCGCGCCTGGCCCGTCACCTTCAGGCGCCCGTCCACGCGCGAGACCGGCATGCCCAGCTTCACCGGCCCGGTGCCGGCATCGGCGCGGGGCTGCTGCCCCGCCTGCGCGCGGTCCGCCGCTTCGTTCGGCATCGGTGCATTCATGGCTGCGCGTCCTGTACGTGGCCGGCGCCGAGTTCGCCGGTGTTGGTGAGTTCGCCGTCACGCGCCATCTCCAGCGCGCGCACGATGGCCCGGCGGGCCAGTTCGATCTTGAACTGGTTGTCGCCCGGGCCGCCGGGCGCGCCATGGCCGCGCGCGCCCTGCAGCAGCCGCCCGGCCGCCTGCGCGAACGCTTCCGCCGTGGGCTCGCGGCCTGCCAGGGCTTCTTCTGCATCCGGCACGCGCCAGGGCTTGTGGGCCACGCCGCCCACGGCGATGCGCGCGGCGCGGATGCGGCCGTCCTCGCCCAGGTCCAGCCCCGCCGCGACCGACACCAGCGCGAACGCATATGAGGCACGGTCGCGCACCTTCAGGTAGGCGCCATGCCGCGCGAAGCCCTGCGCCGGCAGCGCGATGTGGGTGACGAGATCATCGCTCGCCAGCACCGTGTCGCGGTCGGGCTCGCTGCCGGGCAGCCGGTGGAAATCCGCGAAGGCAATCGCGCGCTCGCCGCCTGGGGATCGTACATGCACCACGGCCTCCAGCGCCGCCAGGGCCACGCACATGTCGGACGGGTGCGTGGCGATGCAATGGTCGCTGGTTCCCAGGATGGCCAGTTGCCGCGCCAGCCCGTCGCGCGCCGGGCAGCCCGTGCCGGGCTCGCGCTTGTTGCACGGCACGGCCACGTCGTAGAAATAGTGGCAGCGCGTGCGCTGCAACAGGTTGCCACCGTTGGTGGCCATGTTGCGGATCTGCGGCGAGGCCCCGGCCAGGATGGCGGCCGAGAGCAGCGGATAGCGCTCGCGCACCAGCGGATGCCTGGCGGTGGCGGCATTGCGGGCCAGCGCACCCAGGCGCACGCCGCCGCCTTCGGCTTCCTCGATGCCCGCGAACGGCAGGCGCCCCACATCCACGAGGCGGCGCGGCCGCATCACGCTCTCCTTCATCAGGTCGATGAGGTTGGTGCCGCCGGCGATGAACTTCGCGGGCAGCGCCCGCTCGCTCGCATGGTGCAGGCCCTGCGGCATGGTGGCGAGCGCCATCTCGGTGTCGGCCGCCGGCACGTAGTCGAAGCCCCTCATGCTGCCTCCTCCCCGGCTGGCGCCGGCCGGGCCTGCGGTGTGGCCTGCGCTGCGTGCGCAGAGGGCCGCTCGGGACCGCGCAGCGGCACACCCGCCACCTCGGCGACGGCCTGCACGATCTGCGGATACGCGCCACAGCGGCACAGGTTGCCGCTCATGCGCTCGCGGATGTCGTCGGCCGTGCGCACGCCGCCTTCGCTCAGCAGGCCCGCGGCGGAACACAGCTGGCCCGGCGTGCAGTAGCCGCACTGGAAGGCGTCGTGGTCGATGAAGGCCTGCTGCAGCGGGTGCAGCGCATCGCTGCCCTGCCGCGCATCCGCGGAGGCTGCGCCCGCATCGGCATCGGCATCGGCATCGGCCCCGGCACCGCTCCGCAGGCCGGCAAGGCCCTCCACGGTGGTGATGTGTGCGCCGTCGTGCATCACGGCGAGGGTGAGGCAGCTGTTGATGCGCTGCCCGTCCACCAGCACCGTGCAGGCCCCGCACTGCCCGTGGTCGCAACCCTTCTTGGTGCCTGTGAGCTGGAGCAGGTCGCGCAGCGTGTCGAGCAGCGTGACCCAGCAGGGAATATCGAGGTGCCGTGGCGTTCCGTTCACGTGCAGGCGTATGGCGTGGATCGACACGGCGGAGTCGGCCGGACCGCTGGCGCGGGCGACCGACATGGGGTGGCTGGATGACATCTCGCTTCCTTCACGGCCGGTGGACGAAACAGTGTCGTCGGCAGGTGCGGCGGACCCTGTAGGAAGATCGCGCGCCCATGGTCGGCCTGGCGCGGCCATACGACCCATGCGGCCTGCGGTGCAGCGCCTCGCAAGCACCGCTTCGCCGGGCCTCGGCAGCCCCTCCGGTGGCGCAAGGCCGCGCCGGGCCGTATGCTGCAGCCATGCCTTCCGTGCCCCTGTCCGGCCTGCCACACGCCTCCAACGTTTCTGCCGAGCCTTCGGATGCAAGGGCCGCACCCGCGGTGGCCGGCATCATCCTGGCGGCCGGCGCATCGTCGCGTTTCGGCAGCGACAAGCGCCGCGCCCTGCTGCCGGACGGCACGCCACTGCTTGCCGCCGTGGCCGGGTCTTTCGCCCGCGTCTTCGTGCGGACCGCCGTGGTCATGCCCCCCGATGACGACTTCGGCCTGGAGCTCTGCGCACGCCTCGGGCTCGACGCCGTGCCGAACGAGCGCTGCAGCGAAGGCCAGGGCACCTCGCTCGCGGCGGCCATGCACTGGGCGCTGGCGCAGCCCTGGCTACAGGCCGTAGTGGTGGGCCTGGCGGACATGCCCTGGGTGCGCGACGACACTCTGGCGGCCCTGCGCGATGCGCTGGTGCAATTCCCCGGAGAACCCGCGCTGCCGCTCTGGCAGGGCCGCCCGGGCAATCCGCGCGGCATTCCACGGCGGTATTTCGCGCCCCTGGCACAGGCCAGCGGCGCGCAGGCGGCCGCGCACCGGATCGATTGGGATGCGGCACGCACCGTCGCGGTGGATGACCCGGGCATCCTGCGCGACGTGGATACGCCGGCCGATCTTGCGGGCGATGCGGAGGCTCGCGCCGCCCCGGCGGCGGCACGAGTGATTCCGTAAGCCGGCCGGTCAGCGCACTTCCGTCACGAACTGGTCGCGTGGGCGGCGCACCTTCTCCAGGTTCACCAGCCAGTCGCCCTCGGGCTGGCGGTAGCCCAGCGGCAGGAGGGTGACGCTGCGCAGCCCGCGCGCGCGCAGGCCCAGGATCTCGTCCACCGCCTCGGGCTGGAAGCCTTCCATGGGCGTGCTGTCCACCTGCTCGGCGGCGGCGGCGATCAGTGCCGCGCCGAAGCCGATGTAGGCCTGCCGTGCGGCATGCTGGAAGTTCACTTCCGCGCCGCGCTGCGGGTACGAGCCCAGCAGCATGTTGCGGTAGTTCTCCCAGCCTTCGTTGCGGAAGCCGCGCACCTCGTTGGTGTAGTCGAACATCGCGTTGATGCGCTCGGCCGTGTAGTCGTCCCAGGCCGCGAACACCAGCAGGTGCGAGCCGTCGGTCACCTGCGCCTGGTTCCACGCCACCTCTTGGATGCGGGCGCGCACGTCGGGGTTCGTCACCACGATGACCTCGAAGGGCTGCAGGCCGCTGGAGGTGGGCGCCAGCCGGGCCGCCTCCACGATGCGGTCCACCTTGTCCTGCGGCACGGCGCGGGCGGGGTCCATCTTCTTCGTGGCATAGCGCCACTGCAGCACATCGAGCAATTCCATGGTGTCGGGTCCTGGTAGTTGGGTTGGGAATGTCAGGAACGGCCGAGTGTAGGAGCGGCCGCGAGGCCGCGCTCGCACGGGGAATTGCACGCCGTGGTACAAGGCCGCGCCACCGGGCACGGCGCCCGCCATCAGCCGAACAGCCCGCCCTCGTCCAGCAGCGCGAAGGCGATCTCCGGCCGCCGCTCCATTCCGCGGCGGATGGCCGCGGCGATCGCCTGCCGCGTCTTGCGGCACAGCCCGCGCTGCTCGTGCACCAGGATGGCGATACCGCGCAGCGTGCGCACCTCGCTCGCCCCCTGGGAAATGCTCAGCCGGATGCCCAGTTGCTCCTCCAGCCGGCACTCGATGCGCCGCAGGTCCGCCAGGCTCTCGATGGTCTCCAGGCGCTGCACCAGGCGCTTCTCTTCGTCGCGCGTGAGCCGCAGCACCCGGCGGTCCGCGTCCGGCGCCGCGAGCATCGCCTGCAGGTCGCAGTTGCAGGCGCCGGGCGGGCACTCCGTGCGCACCGGCACGGGGAAGGGCATCGCGGAGGAAGGGGACGGGGACATGCCGGCGGACATCGTGCCCGCATTCTAGGTTTCAGCTATTGAGCCCCCGCGGCACCACGGACAGGCACCGGCGGAAGGCCTCCCGCAGCCGGTACACCTGCGCCGGCCGGTGCGGCGCGCCGGACTCCATCAGCCCGTCCACCGGCTCCAGCATGCCCAGCTCGTCGATCTTGCGGCGGAAGCTCACCTTGTTCACCGGCTCGCCCAGCACCGCCTCGTACACCGCCTGCAGCTGCGGCAGCGTCATGCGCTCCCCGCAGAAATACACCGGCAGCGACGAATACTGGCTCTTGGACCGCACCCGCGACACCGCCAGCGCCACCATGTCCGCATGGTCGAAGGCCAGCGCCGGCAGCGCGCCCACGGGCGCCGCCTGCAGCCGCTCGCTGTCTTCCCGCAACAGCTCCGCCGGCACCAGCGCGCAATAGACGATGGACACGGACCAGCCGCGCGGATCGCGCCTCGCCCCGGAATAGGTCGCCAGCTGCTCCAGGTAGGGGCTGGCGATGCCCGTCTTCTCGCGCAGCACGCGGGCCGCCGCATCCCATGCCGTGGCGTCCTCCTGCGCATGGATGAAGCCGCCCGGCAGCGCCCAGCCGCCCGCGTGCGGCCCGTCGGCCCGCCGCAGCAGCACGGCGTGCAGCACCCCGCCCTTCAGCGTCAGCAGCACCACGTCCACCGTGCAGAGGATGGCGGGAAAACCGGTATCCGGAACAACGGAAGAAGAAGCGGGAGCAGGCGAGGCCATGGATGGAAAGAAGGAAGGGATCGCAACGAACCCGGAGTGTGCCCCCAATCACTTTCCCCGCCCTCCCCCATTCATCGTTCTGTCACGCCGCGCCGCAAGCATGCGGGCTTTGTCACAAGCAGTAAGGAGAACGCCATGAAGGCCAATATGGGAAAACACAAGGAGAACACGCAGGGCCACGTCCTGGGGCACCGTGTCCTGGCGCGGAGCGCGGCGTTGGCCGCGGCAGCCCTGGTGGCGGCCTGCGGCGGCGGATCGGGTGGTGGCGGCGTCTTCCAGGGCGAGCCGATGGAACTCACCATCCTGCACATCAACGACCACCACTCCACGCTGGAAGCCAGGTCCAGGACCCTGCAGCTCTCCACGGGCGGTTCGACGCCGGCCACCGTGGCCGTGGATGCTGGCGGCTTCCCGCGCGTCACCGCCGCCATGGACGAACTCTCCAAACGCTCGGCCAACGTGCTCAAGCTGCACGCGGGCGACGCCCTGACCGGCACCCTGTACTTCAACCGCGCCGGTGCCGACGGTGAAGCGGATGCGGCCCTGATGAACACCGTCTGCTTCGACGCCTTCACGCTCGGCAACCACGAGTTCGACAAGGGCGACACGGGCCTCAAGAACTTCCTGGACCTGCTGCGCAAGGGCAGCTGCAAGACACCGGCCCTGAGCGCCAACGTGCGCTTCGGCGCCAGCTCCGCGCTCAATGCGGCCAAGGCCCCGGATGCCGTCCAGGCCTCCACCATCGTCGAGCGCGGCGGCCAGAAAATCGGCATCGTCGGCCTCACCGTCGCCGGCAAGACCAAGGCCTCCTCCAGCCCCGATCCGGACACCACCTTCGAGGACGAAGCCACCGCCGCCCAGCGCGAGATCGACCGCCTGCGCGGCCAGGGCATCAACAAGATCGTGCTCATGAGCCACATCGGCTACGACGCCGACCGCCAGATCGTGCCCAAGCTCTCGGGCGTGGACGTGGTGGTGGGTGCCGATTCGCACACCCTGCTCGGCCCCGACGCGCTCAAGACCACCGGCGTGGGCACGCCCGGCGGCGCCTACCCGACGCGCACCACCGACAAGGACGGCCGCACCGTCTGCATCGTCCAGGCCTGGGAATACGCCCAGGTGGTGGGCGAACTGAAGGTGAGCTTCGACGCCGACGGCAACGTCACCCAATGCGCCGGCACCCCGCACGTGCTCATCGGCGACAACTTCACCCTCGGCGGCAAGGCCCCGACGGAGGCGGAAGCGAAAGCCCTGCAGGCCAGCGTGGCCGCCACCGGTTTCCTGCACGTGACGCAGCCCTCCACCGCGGCCACCGCCACCCTGCAGCCCTTCAAGGACCGCGTGTCCGTCTTCAACCGCACCCAGGTCGCCGTGGCGACCGAGGAACTGTGCTCGCGCCGCGTGCCCGGCGGCGCGGGCTCCACCGACTACAGCCGCTCCAGCGCCGCCTGCAACGCCGAAGGCAGCGTGAGCGCGCGCGGCGGCGACATCCAGCAACTGGTCGCCCAGGCGTACCTCGACGTGGCCAACGCCCGCTACGGCGGCGCCGACATCTCGCTGCAAAGCGGCGGCGGCGTGCGCATCCCCCTGCAGGGCACCGTCTCGGCCGCCCAGGTCATCCAGGTTCTGCCCTTCGGCAACATGCTTTTCCGCCTCGACGTGACCGGCACGGAAGTGAAGGCCATGCTGGAAGACGGCATGGAAGCCGTTTTCGGCACCGGCGGCTCCACCGGCCCCTACCCCTACACCGGCGGCCTGCGCTTCGACGTGAACGCTGCCGCCGCGGCCGGCCAGCGTGTCTCCGGCATCGAGGTGCGCAATGCCGCCTCGGGCGCGTGGGAGCCCCTGAATGCGACGAAGACGTACAAGCTGTTCGTGCTGAGCTTCAACGCCACGGGCGGGGATGGGTACAAGACACTGGCGGCCGTGCCTGCGGCGCGGCGGCTGGACATCGGGGTGCTGGATGCGGATGTGTTTTTCAGCTACATCGAAAAGCAGGGGAAGGATGGGGCGACCGGGTTGCCGGTGCTCAAGCGGTTGCCGCGGGAGTTATATAGCACGAAGACGTTTCAAGGGCGGTAAGGCATCCTCATGATGTGCTGTACCCGATGGTGCTCGGCAAACGCGCCTTCGGGTCAGCAACAAATCTGACCTGCAAAACGCTGGACGTCTACCCCAATGATTGGTACGGCTGCAGGGGACAGGTCATTAGCGCGCATCGTTGCTCGTGGACTGCGTCGCCTGGTTTGTCAGCGCCGCCGTCACGCTGCCGTCCGGAGCCTGCGCCGCGCTACATGTCACTGTGACATTCCATCGCTCGCTGATTGCTGGAGTTCAAAGAGAATTGAGAAAATCTAAAATTAAAGACTTGGAAAGTCTCCATTCGCACAAGAGTTCTCCATCAATATTGATATTTGTGTAAGGAGGAACATTTATATATATATCTTGTTCATTAAAATTATCTTTTATACCCTCTAGCAAAAGCATCTGATTATGCAATCGAAAATGATCTTCAACAGGATAAATTGGCCACCAGTTGATAAAACGTGCATACTTCGGATCTCGCATAGCAGTGATAAGCGCTGATGGTCGACCGTCGAGCACCATCTTAATCGCATCCCGCCACTGCATTTCATATTGATTTTTTTCCAGTATTCTAGAGGCGCCCAGAAATTCTCTCTTAAACCTGCTCCCTCAATAAATCCCAACGCTACGAGCTCATCGTTTCGAAAAAATGGCTCATCTCTAAATGATATATTAAACATTTTCATCCTTAATTGCGACTCACTTCACACACTAGTAAGCGGCAGGGTTTTGCAGACCTTCCCTAGTTAACGAGAATCAACGTCGTTACACGGACTATGAACCGTGTAGGCAACCTTCTTCATCTACCCATAAAATCGGCGGTATTTCATAAAAATAGTCACTTAGATCACTTTCTGAAATAGCATTCTTTGGAAACTTTGATTTCAAATAATCAACTATATTTTTTGAAGAATTTTCCCAAATATCTCCGCCGTGAGGATAAAATTCGTTTGGAACCAAAAACCTCACCCGCCCCTTTTCTAGCAAGTCTTCAATCAACAAAAAGAACTCTTCTTTTTGCTCAAAAAAAGATATCCCAGGATTAAATCCGGCAATGTTGCTAAAAATAGCTGAAGCCCATAATCCGAAGGCTTCGGAAACAATTTCATCTTTATTGTTGAGCATTTTATTTTAAGAATTTAATTCCACCCGCGCCTTTTGATGAGCTATTCCTCGCGAAATTTCCATAGTCCAAGCCGCTCCGGTTTGATCAACAGATGCAGATACATCGCGCAAAACAAAATTTCCGTTGGCGTTATCGACAGTGTAACGCACTCCTGCGTTGCCGCGAATGGTTAGTGGGACAGGATTAGGCAGTGCTGTACCGGTTAACTCTTCAAAATATGTCTTGACCTCTTCCTCGGTAACGCCGGAGAAAACCTTAGCTTTACCTGAATTTGGTAGTTCAAGCACTGTACGATTCCCTACCTGCAAGCCACCTCTTGAATTACCATTACTGAAAAACTCCGATAACTCGGATGCTCTATTAGCAGATAAGGACGAATTTTTATCAAAGTGGTCTCAAACCTGAAGTGCAACACCACTGTTTGAGATTGAGTTTCCGTTTCAGTGAATAGTAGCGTCCTGCTGCTGCGCAATGGCCTGCATGAACTGCTGGAACGCTTTATAGGGAGAGCGCCATCCCAAGGTCTCGCGAGGGCGGTTGTTCATGAGGTCAGCAATCGAATCGAGCGCCGCCTGATCGTGAATACCCAGGTCGGTGCCCTTGGGCAGGAACTGGCGCAGCAGTCCGTTGGTGTTCTCGCAGCTGCCACGCTGCCATGGACTGTGAGGATCGCAGAAGTACACGCGCACGCCCGTGGCCTGGGCGAGTTCGCGGTGGCGGGCCATCTCCTTGCCCTGGTCATAGGTGAGCGTCTGGCGCATGGGCTGGGCCACCTGGTTGAGCTTGGCCGTGAAGGCCGCCAGGGCCGATTCTGCGGTGGCATCGGGCATGCGGCACAGCAGCACCAGGCGCGTGCTGCGCTCGACCAGTACGCCCACCGCGGAGCGGTTGTTGGCGCCCTTGATGAGGTCGCCCTCCCAGTGCCCGGGCATGAGCCGGTCGTCGGCCTCGGGTGGGCGTACGTGGATGCTGACCATGTCTGGAATCTGCCCGCGCCGGTCCTGGCCGGCAGAGCGGGGGCGGCGCCCACTGCGGCCCTGGCGCAGCAAGGCGAGCAACTGCTTCTTCAACTCCCCGCGGGGATAGGCATAGATGGCGTTGTAGATGGTCTCGTGGGACACGCTCTGGCGTGGGTCGTCGGGATGCATGCGCTGCAGTGTGCGGGCAATCTGCTGGGGCGACCAGCGCCAGAGCAGAAGATCGCAGACGATGCGCCAGAGGCGGCTGTGCGGGTGCAGCTTGGGGGCAGGACGCGCTGCTCTGCGGCGGGCCTGGCAGGCAGCCTGGGCGGATTGCAAGGCATAGCCGTCGCGAGGGGTGCTGTTGCGCGCCAGTTCCCGGCACACGGTGCTGGGGCTGCGCCCAAGCAAGCGGGCGATGGATCGCCCGCTCCATCCTTGCTGGACCAGCGAGGCCAGCGTGAGGCGTTCTTCGGGCTGCAAGTGCGTGTATCGCGAAGTCATCTGTGCAAG
>NZ_JMKU01000032.1 GCF_000687165.1 Paracidovorax oryzae ATCC 19882
GAAATGGCAAAAGGTAAGTTCGAACGTACCAAGCCCCACGTGAACGTGGGCACGATCGGCCACGTGGACCATGGCAAGACGACGCTGACGGCAGCGATCGCCACGGTGCTGTCCGCCAAGTTCGGCGGCGAAGCCAAGAAGTACGACGAAATCGACGCAGCGCCCGAAGAAAAGGCCCGCGGCATCACCATCAACACCGCACACGTGGAATACGAGACGGCCAACCGCCACTACGCCCACGTGGACTGCCCCGGCCACGCCGACTACGTCAAGAACATGATCACCGGTGCCGCCCAGATGGACGGCGCCATCCTGGTGTGCTCGGCCGCCGACGGCCCGATGCCCCAGACGCGCGAGCACATCCTGCTGGCCCGCCAGGTGGGCGTGCCCTACATCATCGTGTTCCTGAACAAGTGCGACATGGTGGATGACGAAGAGCTGCTCGAGCTGGTCGAAATGGAAGTGCGCGAACTCCTCGACAAGTACGACTTCCCCGGCGACGACACCCCCATCGTGCGCGGCTCGGCCAAGCTGGCCCTCGAAGGCGACAAGGGCCCCCTGGGCGAGCAAGCCATCGACAAGCTGGCAGAAGCCCTGGACACCTACATCCCGACGCCCGAGCGCGCCGTGGACGGTGCCTTCCTGATGCCCGTGGAAGACGTGTTCTCCATCTCCGGTCGCGGTACCGTGGTGACGGGCCGTGTCGAGCGCGGCATCATCAAGGTCGGCGAAGAAATCGAAATCGTGGGCATCCGCGACACGCAGAAGACCACCTGCACGGGCGTGGAAATGTTCCGCAAGCTGCTGGACCAGGGCCAAGCCGGCGACAACGTCGGCCTGCTGCTGCGCGGCACGAAGCGTGAAGACGTCGAGCGCGGCCAGGTGCTGTGCAAGCCCGGCTCCATCAAGCCGCACACCCACTTCACGGCCGAGGTGTACGTGCTGTCGAAGGACGAAGGCGGCCGCCACACGCCCTTCTTCAACAACTACCGTCCGCAGTTCTACTTCCGCACGACCGACGTGACCGGCGCCATCGAGCTGCCGGCCGACAAGGAAATGGTCATGCCCGGCGACAACGTGTCGATCACCGTCAAGCTGATCAACCCCATCGCCATGGAAGAAGGCCTGCGCTTCGCCATCCGCGAAGGCGGCCGTACGGTCGGCGCCGGCGTCGTGGCCAAGATCATTGCTTAAATTCGAGCAATAAGGAATCTGCCATGTCCAAGCAAAAGATCCGTATCCGCCTGAAGGCTTTCGATTACAAGCTGATCGACCAGTCCGCCGCCGAGATCGTTGACACCGCCAAGCGCACCGGCGCCATCGTCAAGGGCCCCGTGCCCCTGCCGACGCGCATGAAGCGTTTCGACATCCTGCGTTCGCCCCACGTCAACAAGACGTCGCGCGACCAGTTCGAAATCCGCACGCACCAGCGCCTGATGGATATCGTCGATCCCACCGACAAGACGGTTGACGCGCTGATGAAGCTCGACCTGCCGGCTGGCGTGGACGTCGAGATCAAGCTGCAGTAAGCACTGCGCAGCCCCCTCGCATGGAGCACCCCGCACGGGGTGTGCCATGCTTCCAACGCGGACTTGCCTGCAAAGGCAGTCCGCGTTATACTTTGAGGCTTCGCGTTTTTGCGTCCGAATAAGCGGGCGCAGGGCTGCGGAGTTTTATCAACCTTCTTTCGCGCACATTGGTGCCAAGCCGTCGAGGCCTGCGCCCGTCGTGCAAACGTCCTGGCCAATTGAAGTCGGGGCGGCGGAAGCTTTGGAGAACAACCAATGAGTCTGAGCAACTCCCTCGGGTTGCTGGGCCGCAAGGTGGGCATGATGCGTCTGTTCACCGATGACGGGGACGCAGTGCCCGTCACGGTGGTGGATGTGTCCAACAACCGCGTGACCCAGATCAAAACCCAAGAGAACGATGGCTACGTGGCCCTGCAGGTCACGTTCGGTTCGCGCAAGGCATCTCGCGTGACCAAGCCCGAAGCCGGCCACCTTGCCAAGGCAGGTGTGGAAGCCGGTGAAATCATCCGTGAATTCCGCGTGACCGCAGAAACCGCAGGCAAGTACGCCGCCGGTGCTGCAGTGCCCGTGGCGGACGTGTTCTCCGTGGGCCAGAAGGTCGATGTGCAAGGCACCTCGATCGGTAAGGGCTACGCCGGCACGATCAAGCGCCACAACATGGCCTCGCAGCGCGCATCGCACGGTAACAGCCGTTCGCACAACGTGCCCGGCTCCATCGGCATGGCGCAGGACCCCGGCCGCGTGTTCCCCGGGAAGCGCATGACGGGCCACCTCGGCGACGCCACCACCACCACGCAGAACCTCGACGTCATCCGCGTCGACGAGGCACGCCAGCTTCTCCTGATCAAGGGCGCCATTCCGGGCTCGAAGGGTGGCTTCGTGACCGTGCGTCCCGCCGTCAAGGCCAAAGCTTCCCAAGGAGCGAACTAATGCAGCTCGAACTCCTGAATGACCAAGGCCAGGCCGCGTCCAAGATCGACGTGCCCGAAACCGTGTTCGATCGCCAGTACAACGAAGACCTGATCCACCAGATCGTCGTGGCCTACCGCGCCAACGCCCGCCAGGGTACCCGCGCGCAGAAGGACCGCGAACAGGTTCGCCACTCGACCAAGAAGCCCTTCAAGCAAAAGGGCACCGGTAACGCACGTGCCGGTATGACCTCCTCGCCGCTGTGGCGTGGGGGCGGTCGCATCTTCCCGAACCTGCCTGAAGAAAACTTCACGCAGAAGATCAACAAGAAGATGTACCGTGCCGGCATGGCGTCCATCCTGTCGCAGCTGGCCCGCGAAGGCCGCCTGGCCGTGGTGGATTCGCTGAAGGTGGAAACGCCCAAGACCAAGGTGCTGGCCGACAAGTTCAAGGCCATGAACCTGCAATCGGTGATGGTGATCGCCGATGAAGTGGACGAAAACCTGTACCTCGCTTCCCGCAACCTGAAGAACGTGTTCGTCGTCGAACCGCGTTATGCAGATCCGGTGTCGCTGGTGCATTACAAGAAAGTGCTCGTCACCAAGGGCGCTATCGACAAACTCAAGGAGATGTTCGCATGAGCACGACCAAGTTTGACGAAGGCCGTCTGATGCAGGTTCTGGTCGCTCCCATCGTGTCCGAAAAGGCCACCATGGTTGCCGAGAAGTCCAATGCTGTGACGTTCAAGGTGCTGCAGAACGCAACCAAGCCCGAAATCAAGGCCGCCGTGGAATTGATGTTCAAGGTCGAGGTCAAGGGCGTTTCTGTGGTGAACACCAAAGGCAAGACCAAGCGCTTTGGCAAGACCATCGGCCGCCGCGACAACGTGCGCAAGGCCTATGTGACGCTGAAGGAAGGTCAAGAGCTGAACCTGTCCGGGGAGGCCGCTTAAATGGCAGTCATCAAGATGAAACCCACCTCGCCCGGCCAACGTGCCGTGGTGAAGGTGACGCGTGACCACCTGTACAAGGGCGAGGCTTTCGCTGCGCTGCTGGAGCCCCAGCACCAGAAGTCCGGCCGCAACAACAACGGTCACATCACCACCCGCCACAAGGGCGGTGGCCACAAGCACCACTACCGCGTGGTGGACTTCAAGCGTAACAAGGATGCGATTCCGGCCAAGGTCGAGCGCATCGAGTACGACCCGAACCGTACGGCCCACATCGCCCTGGTGTGCTACGCCGACGGCGAGCGCCGCTACATCATCGCTCCCCGCAATCTGGAAGTCGGCGCCACCATCGTGAGCGGCTCCGAGGCCCCGATCCGCGTGGGCAACACGCTGCCGATCCGCAACATCCCCGTGGGTTCGACGATCCACTGCATCGAGCTCAAGCCCGGTGCCGGTGCCCAGATCGCCCGTTCCGCCGGCACGTCTGCCACCCTGCTGGCCCGCGAAAGCACGTACGCCCAGGTGCGTATGCGCTCCGGCGAAGTGCGCAAGATCCATATCGAGTGCCGCGCCACCATCGGTGAAGTCGCCAACGAAGAACACAGCCTGCGCCAACTGGGCAAGGCCGGTGTGAAGCGCTGGATGGGTATCCGCCCGACCGTCCGCGGCGTGGCCATGAACCCGGTGGATCACCCGCACGGTGGTGGCGAAGGCCGCACCGGCGAAGGCCGCCATGCTGTCGATCCTTGGGGCAATCTGACCAAGGGTTATCGCACCCGCAACAACAAGCGCACACAGGTCATGATCGTGTCGCGCCGCAAGAAGTAAGGGATAACAAATGACTCGTTCTCTCAAAAAGGGTCCGTTTGTTGACCACCACTTGCTGGCCAAGGTCGAAAAGGCCGTCGCCACCAAGGACAAGAAGCCAGTCAAGACCTGGTCGCGTCGCTCCATGGTCCTGCCCGAATTCATCGGCCTGACCATTGCCGTCCACAACGGCAAGCAGCACGTGCCGGTCTATGTCACCGACCAGATGGTGGGCCACAAGCTGGGCGAATTCGCCCTGACGCGCACCTTCAAGGGTCACCCCGCGGACAAGAAGGTCCAGAAGAAATAAGGAGCAGAACATGTCTGAAACACGTGCTGTCCTCCGTGGCGTCCGCCTGTCGGTGGACAAGGGCCGTCTGGTTGCGGACCTGATCCGCGGCAAGAAGGTCGACCAGGCCCTGAACATCCTGACGTTCACGCAGAAAAAAGCTGCCGGCATCGTCAAGAAGGTTCTGGAGTCCGCCATCGCCAATGCCGAGCACAACGACGGCGCCGATATCGACGAACTGAAGGTCAAGACCATCTACGTCGAGCAAGGCACGACGCTCAAGCGCTTCACGGCCCGCGCCAAAGGCCGCGGCAACCGCATCAGCAAGCCCACCTGCCACGTGTACGTGACGGTCGGCAACTGAGGCCAAAGGAAGAATATGGGACAAAAAATCCATCCTACCGGCTTCCGCCTGGCCGTGAGCCGCAACTGGGCCAGCCGCTGGTACGCGAGCAACCGTGACTTCGCCGGCATGCTGGCCGAAGACATCAAGGTGCGCGAGTACCTGAAGGCCAAGCTGAAGAACGCCGCCGTGTCGCGCATCCTGATCGAGCGTCCTGCCAAGAACGCCCGCATCACGATCTATTCGGCACGTCCCGGCGTGGTGATCGGCAAGAAGGGCGAGGACATCGAGAACCTGAAGAAGGAACTCGCCACCCGCCTGGGCGTGCCGGTCGCAGTGAACATCGAAGAAGTGCGCAAGCCCGAAATCGATGCCAAGCTGATCGCCGACTCGATCACCCAGCAGCTCGAAAAGCGCATCATGTTCCGCCGCGCCATGAAACGTGCGATGCAGAACGCGATGCGCCTGGGCGCCCAGGGCATCAAGATCATGTCCGCCGGCCGCCTGAACGGCATCGAAATCGCCCGTACCGAGTGGTACCGCGAAGGCCGTGTGCCGCTGCACACCCTGCGCGCCGACATCGACTACGGCACCTCCGAAGCCAAGACCACCTACGGTGTGATCGGCGTGAAGGTGTGGGTCTACAAGGGCGACACGCTGGGCCGCAACGACCTGCCGGTGGCCGAGACGCCCCGTCCGGAAGAAGAGCGCCGCCCCCGCGGTCCCCGCCGTGACGGCCGCCCTGGTGGCGACCGTGCCGGTGCAGGCCGTGGTCCCCGTCGTCCCATGGGTGGCAATGCCGCTCCGGCCGATGGCAGCGACAAGCCCGCTGGTGCCGGTGGCACCGACGCAACCGCCGTTAAGCGCGTTCGCAAGGTTGACGCGCCCGCTACAGCAGCGGACGGCAAAGGAGAATAACGATGCTGCAACCCGCTCGTCGCAAATACCGCAAAGAGCAGAAGGGCCGTAACACCGGCGTCGCCACCCGGGGCAACTCGGTGGCGTTCGGCGACTTCGGCCTGAAGTGCACGGACCGTGGCCGCCTGACGGCCCGCCAGATCGAGGCCGCACGCCGTGCGATCTCCCGTCACGTGAAGCGTGGCGGCCGCATCTGGATCCGTGTGTTCCCCGACAAGCCGATTTCCACCAAACCCGCAGAAGTGCGGATGGGTAACGGCAAGGGCAACCCCGAGTACTACGTGGCCGAGATCCAGCCCGGCAAGATCGTCTTCGAAATCGTGGGCGTTCCTGAAGAGCTGGCACGTGAAGCGTTCCGCCTGGCTGCTGCCAAGCTGCCGCTGCGCACCACGTTCGTCGCACGTCAAATCGGCGCTTGATCAGGAGAATTGAAATGACCAAAGCTGCTGAACTGCGCCAGAAAGACGTCGCCGGCCTCGAGGCCGAGATCAAGTCGCTGCAGAAGGCCCATTTCGGCCTGCGCATGCAGAAGGCCACGCAACAACTGGGCAATACGGGCACGCTGCGCATCACGCGCCGCGACATCGCCCGCGCCAAGACCATCCTTGCTGAAAAGCAAGCCGCCAAGTAAGGAGCCGACATGACGGAAGCTAAAAAATCCCTCAAGCGCACCTTGGTTGGCAAGGTGGTCAGCGACAAGCGTGAGAAGACCGTGACGGTGCTCGTCGAGCGCCGCGTGAAGCACCCGATCTACGACAAGATCGTGATCAAGTCGAGCAAGTACCACGCGCACGACGAGAACAGCGAGTACAAGCTGGGCGACACGATCGAGATCACGGAAAGCCGCCCGCTCTCCAAGACCAAGAACTGGGTTGCGACCCGCCTGGTCCAGAAGGCTGCCCTGGTCTGAGTGGTTCTCCACTCTTCCGGCGACACGCCCTCCAAAAACGGCCCACAATCGTGGGCCGTTTTTTTATTTCCGGCGCCGATGCCCGCGTCCGCGGCGCAACGGCTGACCCATCCCATCCACCATCCCACCCAACTGGAGAAGAAAGCATGATCAAGATCGGAGAAGCGCTGCCTGCCGTGACGCTGATGGAATATTCTGAAGTCGAGGGCGGAGGCTGCAGCATCGGCCCGAACCCCGTAGACGTCGCGAAGGCCTCGGCCGGCAAGACGATCGCGCTGTTCGCCGTGCCGGGCGCTTTCACGCCGACCTGCTCCGCCAAGCACGTGCCGGGCTACGTCGAGCAGGCCGAGGCCTTCAAGGCGGCCGGCGTGGACGAAATCTGGTGCCTGAGCGTCAACGATGCCTTCGTCATGGGCGCCTGGGCGCGTGACCAGAAGACCGACGGCAAGGTGCGCATGCTGGCCGACGGCGATGCCGCCTTCGCGAAGGCCACCGGCCTGACGCTGGACCTCAACGGCAAGGGCCTGGGCCTGCGCAGCAACCGCTATTCCATGCTGGTCAAGGACGGCAAGGTGGCTTCGCTGAACATCGAGGCACCCGGCAAGTTCGAGGTCAGCGACGCCGACACGCTGCTGGCCCAGGCCCGCGGCTGAGCGCGGCTCGCATACCCTTCTGGCGTCGTTGCCGCATCGTGTCGTACCCCTTTGTACGGGCTGTGGGATGCGTTGCCTCGCCAGAAACGCTTCGCCGGACCGTGTGAACCGCTCCAGGCCTTGTCCTGGGGCCGCGCACTCTCAGTCGATATCGACCTTGAGGTAGTGCGATCCGGCGATGGGGTTGTGGTAGTAGGGCGGGATTTCCTCGAAACCCAGGTCGGCGTAGAGGGCCCGCGCGGACTCCATGCCGACCAGCGTGTCCAAGAGCACGCAGGCGTATCCGGCCTGTCGGGCCACGTCCAGCATGGCCTCTGCCAGTTGCCGTCCCAGGCCGAATCCGCGGAAGGCCTTGCGCACGTACAGGCGCTTCATTTCGGCCGCGTTCGGGTAGTCGGCGGTGTCCAGCGGCCGGAGGGCGCAGCACCCCGCGATCGCGCCGTCCACTTCGGCCAGCAGGATCTGCCCGCGCGGCGGGGCATAGTCGCCCGGCAACCCTGCCAGTTCGGCATCGAAACCCTGGAACTCCAGGTCGATGCCCAGGCTGTCGCCGTATTCCCGGAAGATGGCGCGCACGGGTTCCATCTCGGTGGGCTGGGAGGGCGTGAGGAGCGCGATGGAGGGCTGGTCCACGGAAAGCGTCGGGAGGGTGGCAGTGGGAACCAGTGTAACGGCATGCCCTGGCGGCCCCGCGGCCGGCCCGGGCCCCACGCCGCGCGGGGCATCACGTTCCGCCTGCCAAGAGCTGGTCCCCTGGCCCGGTGCTGGCCGGGCGGCGCCGCTCAGGTTTCGGCCAGGAGCCGTTCGATCAACTGGTGGAGTTCCGCAAAGTCCGGGGCCCCCACGTAGCTCTTCACGATCTCGCCGCGCTTGTTCACGATGAAGGTCGAGGGGGTGAGCTGAACGTCGCCCCAGGCCCTGGCCACCGAACCGGTGTTGTCGATGGCCACCTTGAAGGGGAGCTGGCGGGTCTGCGCGAAGTTCACCACGTAGCTCGGCGGGTCGTAGCTCATGGCCACGGCCAGCGTATCGAAGCCGCGGTCACGGTACTTGCCGTAGGTGGACACGATCTGCGGCATCTCAGCCACGCAGGTGGTGCAGCTAGTCGCCCAGAAATTCACGAGGGTGACCTTTCCTCGGAGGTCCGCGGTGGTCTGGCGGCTGCCGTCGAGCAGCACGAAGGTGGATTCCGGGGCCTGGGAGCGTCCCGCGCCCAGGAAGACGAAAGCGCCCACGCCCACGAAGGCCGCGACCGCGGCAGCGCCGATCCAATGCTTCAAGCCCATCATGCCGTCCTTCCATCCGTCCGTTCAGGCCGCGCGGCGCACGAAACGCGGCGCACGGCTGCCATTGTGCCGGACGGGGGGGTCCGGCGCATGCCGCTGGTGGAGCATGCGGCCAGCAGAAAAGTTCGGGCTTGACGCGTATCAATCGCCGGGACGCATGCCGTGCGCGGGGCCACCGGGATGGGCCGACCATAATGCCCGGATGTCGCGCAACCGCATGCCCTGGACCCTGCTGGCCGTTGCCCTGTCGCTGGCGGGCTGCAGTCCGTCGCTGGACTGGCGTTCCGTCCGGATGGACGATGCGGGGCTGACGGCGCTGTTTCCGTGCAAGCCGGAGCGTGCCGTGCGCCCCGTCGAGCTGCAGGGGCGCTCCGTGGAGTTGTCCATGGCCGGGTGCGATGCCGATGGCGCCACCTTCGCCGTATCCCACATGGTGCTGCCGCCGGGCACCGGAGCGGTCGATGCGGGCGCAGTGCTCGCGCAGTGGCGTGGGGCGACATTGGCGCGCATCGGCGTGCCGGTGGACGCGGCAGGGCCCGGTGTCCCGTTCACGCCCCCCGGTGCGCTGCCGTTGCCGCAGTCCGTGCGCCTGCAGGCGCATGGTGCGGCGCCGGGGCAGGGGGCGGCGGTTGCGGTGGCGGTGGACGCCGCCTGGTTCGCCCGGGCCGAAGCCGCAGGGGATGGGCCGCGCATGCGGCTCTACCATGCGGTGATCTACAGCCCCCGGCCGCGGGCTGCGGTGGCGGACACGTTTTTTCCCGGGCTCGCATTGCGATAATGCGGTTCACCTGATCTCCCCATGAGCACGCGCATCCTCCTCATCGCCCATGCCCCGCTGGCCCATGCGCTGCGCGCCTGCGCCCTGCATGTGTTTCCGGACACTGCCGAAGACATCCTGGCGCTGGATGTGCATCCGAATGCCCCTCCCGAGGACACGCTGGCAGCCGCACGCATCCTGCTGGACGGGGCGGGCGGGGACGAGTCCATCCTCGTGCTGACGGACGTGTTCGGCGCGACGCCCTGCAACGTGGCGCAGCGCCTCGTGGACGGGGAGCGCTCGCGGCTGGTCACCGGGGTGAACCTGCCGATGCTGCTGCGCGCGGTGAGCTATCGCCGCGAGCCGCTCGAGGCGCTCGTCGCCCGCGCGGTCGCGGGCGGCACCCAGGGGGTGATGCAGGTCGCCGTCGCCGCACCCCAGAACCAGATCCGACGCTCCCATCATGATCAAGACGAATATCACCATCAGCAATAAGCTGGGCCTGCATGCCCGGGCATCGGCCAAGCTCACCAAGCTGGCGGGCAGCTTTCCCTGCGAGGTGTGGATGGCCCGGGGCGAGCGCCGCGTGAATGCCAAGAGCATCATGGGCGTGATGATGCTGGCTGCAGGCATCGGCACCGAAGTCTCGATCGAGACCGACGGCCCGCAGGAGCAGGAAGCGATGGACGCGCTGCGTGCGCTCATCGACGGCAAGTTCGGCGAGGGAGAGTGAGTCCGGGAATGACCCCCTCCGCAGCCCGTTCAGCAGCCCGTTCCGGAGACCTCCGATGACATTCGCCGTCCACGGCCTGGCGGTCGCCCGGGGCATCGCCATCGGGCGCGCGGTGCTGGTGGCCTCGAGCCGCGTGGACGTGGCGCACTATTTCATCGAGCCCGACCAGGTGCGCGCGGAAATCGTCCGCGTGCGCAACGGGCGCAATGCGGTGGTCGAGGAACTGCAGCGCCTGCAGGCCGAGATGCCTGCCGATGCTCCGCCCGAACTCGCCGCGCTGCTGGACGTCCACCTGATGCTGCTGCAGGACGAGGCGCTCGTGAGCGGCGTCAAGCACTGGATCACGGACCGCCTCTACAACGCCGAGTGGGCGCTGACCACGCAGCTGGAGATCATCGCGCGCCAGTTCGACGAGATGGAGGACGAGTACCTGCGTGAGCGCAAGGCCGACCTGGAGCAGGTGGTCGAGCGCATCCTGCGTTACATGAAGGGCGTGGCCAGTCCGGTCGCGCCGCCGCCCTGCAGTCCGCGCCGCGGCAGCGCCGCACTGGGCCTGCAGCAGGACCTGCTGCCCGGCGACATGGTGGACGTGCCACTGGTGCTGGTGGCGCACGATCTCTCGCCGGCCGACATGCTGCAGTTCAAGCAGAGCGTGTTCGCGGGCTTCGTGACCGACGTGGGCGGCAAGACCTCGCACACGGCCATCGTGGCGCGCAGCATGGACATTCCCGCCGTGGTGGGCGCGCGTGCCGCGAGCCAGCTGGTGCGGCAGGACGACTGGGTGATCATCGACGGGGATGCCGGCATCATGATCGTCGATCCGTCGCCGATCATCCTGGCCGAATACGGCTTTCGCCAGCGCCAGACCGAGCTGGAGCGCGAGCGGCTGTCCCGCCTGCGGCACACGCCGGCGGTGACGCTCGACGGCGAGCGCATCGAACTGCTGGCGAACATCGAGCAGCCGACCGACGCTGCCGCGGCCGTGCGGGCCGGCGCGGCGGGCGTGGGGCTGTTCCGCAGCGAATTCATGTTCATGGGCCGGGGCGGCCACCTTCCGGGCGAGGAAGAGCAATACCAGGCCTACCGCGCCGCGGTGGAGGGCATGCAGGGACTGCCCGTCACCCTGCGCACCATCGACGTGGGCGCGGACAAGCCGCTGGACCCCAAGGCCGCGAAGGAGGCCGCCAGCCACCTCAATCCGGCGCTGGGCCTGCGGGCCATCCGCTGGAGCCTGGCCGATCCGTCGATGTTCCGCACCCAGCTGCGCGCCGTGCTGCGCGCGGCGGCGCACGGCCCGGTGAACCTGCTGTTTCCCATGCTGGCCCATGTCGGGGAGATCCGACAGACGCTGGCGCAGGTGGACATGGCGCGCGCGGAACTGGATGCGCGCGGCGTGCCCTACGGGCCGGTGCAGCTGGGGGCGATGATCGAGGTGCCCGCTGCGGCGCTGATCGTGCGGCGCTTCCTGCAGTATTTCGATTTCCTGTCGATCGGCACCAACGACCTGATCCAGTACACCCTGGCGATCGACCGGGCCGACGAGAGCGTGGCCCACCTCTACGACCCCATGCATCCGGCAGTGCTGCAGCTCGTGGCCGACGTGATCGCGGAGGGCCACCGGCAGGGCAAGAGCGTGTGCCTTTGCGGAGAGGCCGCGGGGGACGTGGCGATGACACGGCTGCTGCTGGGCCTGGGCCTGCGCAGCTTCTCCATGCACCCCGCGCAGATCCTGGCGGTGAAGCAGGAAGTGCTGCGTTCGGACACCCGCAAGCTGGCGCCCTGGGCCCGCACGGTGATCGACGCGGACAACCCGGCCGACGTGCTGGGCGGCTGACGCCGGGCCCGGCCTGCGCCTGGCGCCGTGCCGCCGGAACCTCCGTCCCGGCTGGTGTGCCTCGGCCTGCACGCGGTTTTTACGCCGCGTTTATGCGGCCTGCCGCAAGCTGTGCACACTTTTTACGGGTGCTTTTCCAGAATGTCTCCATCGCCCGTAAGGGTTGTGGGAGTGCATGACATGGATGTGCTGTGGGTTGCCGCGATCGCGGCGTTGTGGGTGGCCATGGCCGAGGCCGTGGTGATCCTGGGTCGCCACGATGGCCGGCCGCGGGGAGACGCGCGATGATCGGCATCGACGTGCTCTACGGTTTCGGCGCCATCGTCGCGGTGCTGTTGTTCGCCTATCTGGTGTTCGCGCTGATCTGCGCGGAGGAGTTCTGATGACTGCCTCCGCCTGGGGCCTGCTGGCCCTTTTCCTGATCGTGCTGGGCCTGCTGGCGTGGCCGCTGGGCCGGGCCCTGGCCGCGGTGTGCGATGGGCGGCTGCCGGCCTGGATGCTCCGCGCGGAAGCACCGCTCTATCGCCTGGCTGGCGTGCGGCCGGAGGTGGGCATGCACTGGCGCCATTACGCGCTGGCGCTGCTGGCCTTCAATGCATCGGGCGTGCTCGCCGTGTACGCGCTGCAGCGCCTGCAGGGGCTGCTGCCCCTGAATCCGCAGGGCCTGCCCGCCGTCCCGGGCGATTCCGCGTTCAACACGGCCGTGAGCTTCGTGTCGAACACCAACTGGCAGGGGTATGCGGGCGAGTCCACGATGGGTTACCTCGTGCAGATGCTCGGGCTGTCGGTACAGAACTTCCTGTCCGCCGCGACCGGCATGGCCGTGGCCTTCGCGCTGGCGCGGGGATTCGCTGCGCGCGGTGGCGATGGCGCCGGGCACGTGGGCAACTTCTGGGCGGACATCGTGCGCATCACGGCCTGGGTGCTGGTGCCGCTGTCGTTCGTGCTGGCGATCTTCTTCGTGGGCCAGGGCGTGATCCAGAACTTCACGCCCTACCAGGAAGTGACCACGGTGGAGACGACGGTCTACCAGGATCCGCAGCTCGATGCGCAGGGGCAGCCCTTGAAGGATGCGGCCGGCAACCCGCTCACCCGCGAGGCCAGCACCCGTGCGCAGACGCTGCCCATGGGGCCTGTCGCCTCGCAGGAGGCGATCAAGATGCTGGGCACGAACGGCGGCGGATTCTTCAACGCCAACTCGGCGCATCCCTATGAGAACCCGACGCCGCTCGCCAATTTCGCGCAGATGCTGGCGATCTTCCTGATCCCCGCGGCACTGTGCTTCGCTTTCGGCCGCGTGGTGGGGGACTGGCGCCAGGGCGCGGCCATCCTTGCCGCGATGACCCTGATGTTCGTGGTGGCCGTCATCGCGGTGACGGCGGCGGAGCAGGCGGGCAACCCGGCGCTGCCTGCGCTGGGGGCCGACCCCGTGGCCTCCGCGCTGCAGGCCGGTGGCAACATGGAAGGCAAGGAGGTGCGCTTCGGCATTTCCGCCTCCGCGCTGTTCGCGGCGGTGACCACCGCGGCCTCCTGCGGCGCCGTGAACGGCATGCACGACTCCTTCACACCGCTGGGCGGGATGGTGCCGATGGTGCTCATGCAGCTCGGCGAGGTGGTGTTCGGCGGGGTCGGCACCGGCCTCTACGGCATGCTGGTGTTCGCCATCCTGGCGGTCTTCATCGCCGGGCTGATGATCGGGCGCACGCCGGAGTACCTGGGCAAGAAGATCGAGGTGCGCGAGATGAAGCTGACCTCGGTAGCCATTCTCGTGACGCCGATCCTCGTGTTGGTGGGCACCGCCGTCGCCGTGCTGGCGGCCGCGGGCCAGGCCGGCATCGCGAACCCCGGGGCGCACGGCTTTTCCGAGGTGCTGTATGCGCTCACCTCGGCCGCCAATAACAACGGCAGTGCCTTCGCCGGCCTGTCCGCGAACACCCCGTTCTACAACGTGCTGCTGGCCCTGGCCATGTGGTTCGGCCGGTTCGGCGTGATCGTGCCGGTGCTGGCCATCGCCGGCTCACTGGCCGCCAAGAAGCGGCTGCCGCCCGGGCCCGGGACCATGCCCACGCACGGCCCGCTGTTCGTGGCGCTGCTGGTGTTCACGGTGCTGCTCGTGGGGCTGCTGAATTACGTGCCTTCGCTGGCGCTCGGCCCGGTGGTGGAACACCTGGTGCTGCAGGCCCGGTAAGCAGGCGAGGAGAAGAACGACATGACGACCCCCCAATCCCCGGCCACGGCAGCTGCCGCGGCCCCGGTTCCCTCGCGGAACCTCACGCTGTTCGATGCCGCGCTGGTGCGCCCCGCCGTGTGGCAGGCCTTCGCCAAGCTGGACCCGCGCGTGCAGTGGCGCAATCCGGTGATGTTCATCGTTTTCATCGGCAGCATCTTCACGACGCTGCTGTGGCTGCAGGCGCTGACCACCGCGCAGGACATGGGCATGCGCCCGGCGTTCATCCTCGCGGTGGCCGTGTGGCTGTGGTTCACCGTGCTGTTCGCCAACTTCGCCGAGGCGCTGGCGGAAGGCCGCAGCAAGGCGCAGGCCGCATCACTGCGCGGACTGCGCAAGGACACCTGGGCCAAGAAGCTCTCCGAGCCGCGCCACGGCGCGCGCTTCCTGCCCGAGCAGGCCACCAACCTGCGCAAGGGGGATGTGGTGCAGGTGGACGCCGGCGACGTGATCCCGCTCGACGGCGAGGTGATCGAGGGCATGGCCTCGGTGGATGAAAGCGCCATCACGGGCGAATCGGCGCCGGTGGTGCGCGAGTCCGGCGGCGACTTCTCCGCCGTGACGGGCGGCACGCGCGTGCTGTCCGACTGGCTGGTGGTGCGCATCACGGTGAACCCGGGCGAGTCGTTCCTCGACCGCATGATCGGCATGGTGGAGGCCGCCAAGCGCCAGAAGACGCCCAACGAAGTGGCGCTCACCATCCTGCTGGTGGCGCTCACCATCGTGTTCCTCGTGGTGACAGTGACGCTGCTGCCGTTCTCCCTGTTCAGCGTGCAGGCATCGGGCGCGGGCTCTGTCGTGTCGCTCACCGCGCTGATCGCGCTGCTGGTGTGCCTGATTCCCACCACCATCGGCGGCCTGCTGTCGGCCGTGGGCGTGGCCGGCATGAGCCGCATGATGCAGGCGAACGTGATCGCCACGTCGGGCCGCGCCGTGGAGGCCGCGGGCGACGTGGACGTGCTGCTGCTGGACAAGACCGGCACGATCACGCACGGCAACCGGCAGGCGAGCACGTTCCTTCCGGCGCCGGGCGTGACCCGTGCGCACCTGGCCCGGGCGGCGCTCATGGCCTCGCTGGCCGACGAGACGCCCGAAGGCCGCAGCATCGTGGAACTGGCGCGCCGCGAGGGTATCGAGGCCGGCGAAGGCGCGGCCGAAGGCCTCGTGCTGGTGCCCTTCACGGCACAGACCCGCATGAGCGGCGTGGATTTGCCTGCCGGGGCGGGCGCGGCCGCCGTGGCGCTGCGCAAGGGCGCCGTGCAGGCGTTGACCCGGCACGTCGAGGCGCTGGGCGGCGCCATGCCCGTGGAGGTGGCCCGCGCCGCGGACGACGTGGCCCGCCGTGGCAGCACGCCGCTGGCCGTGGCGGAGGGCAGCCGCGTGCTGGGCGTGGTGGAGCTCAAGGACATCGTCAAGACCGGCATCCAGGCGCGGTTCGCGGAGCTGCGGCGCATGGGCATCAAGACGGTGATGATCACGGGTGACAACCGGCTCACGGCGGCGGCCATCGCCGCTGAGGCCGGGGTGGACGACTTCCTCGCGGAAGCCACGCCCGAGGACAAGCTGGCCCTCATCCGCCGCTACCAGTCGGAAGGGCGCCTGGTCGCCATGACCGGCGACGGCACGAACGATGCGCCCGCGCTGGCCCAGGCGGACGTCGCCGTGGCCATGGGCAGCGGCACGCAGGCCGCCAAGGAGGCCGGCAACATGGTGGACCTGGATTCCAACCCCACCAAGCTGCTCGAGGTGGTGGAGACCGGCAAGGCGCTGCTGATGACGCGCGGCTCGCTCACCACGTTCTCGATCGCCAACGACGTGGCCAAGTACTTCGCCATCATCCCGGCGATGTTCGTTTCCACCTATCCGCAGCTCGGCGCGCTGAACGTGATGCGGCTGGCGAGCCCGTCGTCGGCCATCCTCTCGGCGGTGATCTTCAATGCGCTGATCATCGTCTTCCTGATCCCGCTGGCGCTCAAGGGCGTGCGCTACCGGCCGGTGGGTGCCGCCGCGTTGCTGCGGCGCAACCTCGCCGTGTACGGGCTCGGCGGACTCGTCGTGCCTTTCATCGGGATCAAGCTCATCGACTGGGCGCTCGCGGCCGTGGGCCTCGTCTGAGCGCATCTTCCGGAGAAACCACCATGAATACCTCCCTGCCATCCCCTGCGAGCGCTTCCGCATCGGCCGCCGCGCCAGCCGGCGAAGGCCAGGCCCGCGGACCGCTCCTGCGGCCCACGCTGGTGCTCTTCGTCCTGCTGTCCCTGGTCACCGGCGTGCTCTACCCTCTGGCGGTGACGGGCGTGGCGCAGTCCGTCTTCCCGCACGAGGCGGCCGGCAGCCTCATCCGGGACCGGGCCGGCCATGCCGTGGGGTCCGTGCTGATCGGCCAGAACTTCACCGGGCCGGGGCATTTCTGGGGTCGCCCCTCGGCCACCGCGCCCATGCCCTACAACGCAGGGGCGTCGGGCGGATCGAACCTCGGCCCGGCGAACCCCGCCCTGGCCGAGGCGGTCAAGGCACGCATCGAAGCCCTGCGGGCCGCCGACCCGGGCAACACGGCGCCCGTACCGGTGGATCTCGTCACCGCGTCGGCCAGCGGGCTCGATCCGCACATCAGCGTGGCGGCGGCCCGCTACCAGGCGCCCCGTGTGGCCCGGGCGCGGGGCCTGCCGCTGGAGCGCGTGGAAGCCCTGGTGCGCTCGCACACCGAGGCGCCCCTGCTGCCCTGGCTGGGCGAGGCCGGCGTGAACGTGCTGGCCCTCAACCTGGCTCTCGACGCGGTGCGCTGAATCCCGGAGACTGCGGTAACGCGGCATGCCGCCGCGGCCCGTACCCCGTCGCCTTCCACGCATGACCGATCCCCGTCCCGATCCCGATGCCCTCATCGCGCAGATGCGTGCCGAGGAGCAGCGGGTGCAGCGCGGCAAGCTGCGCATCTATTTCGGCGCCAATGCCGGCGTGGGCAAGACCTGGTCCATGCTGAGCGCCGCGCAGCGCGAGCGGCAGGCGGGGCGCGACGTGCTCGTGGGCGTCGTGGAGACGCACGGGCGTGCGGAAACGGCGGCCCTGCTGGACGGCCTGCCCGTGCTGCCCGCGCGCGCGCTGGAACACCGCGGGCGGACGCGGACCGAGTTCGATCTCGATGCCGCGCTGCAGCGCCGGCCGGCCGTGCTGCTGGTGGACGAACTGGCGCACTCGAACGCGCCGGGCTCGCGCCATGCCAAGCGCTGGCAGGACGTGCAGGAGCTCGTGGCCGCGGGCATCGAGGTCTGGACGGCGCTCAACGTGCAGCACCTGGAGAGCCTCAACGGCACGGTGGGGGCGATCACCGGCGTGCGCGTGCACGAGACCGTGCCCGACACGGTGCTCGACGAGGCCGACGAGGTGGTGCTCGTCGATGCCACGCCCGACGAACTGGCCGCGCGCCTGGCTGCGGGCAAGGTGTACCTGCCGCAGCAGGCCGAGCGCGCGGCGCAGAATTTCTTCCGCAAGGGCAATCTGATCGCTCTGCGCGAAATCGCCCTGCGGCGCACCGCCGAGCATGTCGAGGACGACGTGCGCGGATGGCGCGTGGAGCAGTCCGGCGGCGGCCACGGCGTGCCGCCGGCCTGGAACACCTCCGGCGCACTGCTGGCCTGCGTGGGGCCGCACGAGGACGCCGCCCACACCGTGCGCACGGCGGCCCGCCTGGCCGGCCAGCTGAACGTGCGCTGGCATGCCGCCTATGTGGAGACGCCGCGGCTGCAGCGGCTTCCGGCCCCGCAGCGCGACCGCATCCTGGCCGTGCTGCAACTGGCCGAGGGACTGGGCGCGGAAACCGCCGTGCTCACCGGCAATGCCGTGGTGCCCGCACTCGCGGAGCATGCGCGGCAGCTCAATTGCGCCACCCTGGTGGTGGGCCGCGCCCGCCGGCGGTCCGGCCTGTGGCGGTGGTGGCCCGTGCCCGGCACGGCGGAGTCCATCGGCACCGCCGCGCCCGCACTGGACATCGTGGAGGCAGGCGAGCCCGGCAGCAGCCGCCGCCTGCCGGCCGCATCCTGGCGGCAGGGGGGCGATGCGCAGGAGGACGGCGAGCAGTTGTCCGCCCGCTGGCCCGGCTATGGGGCCGCGGGCGCCGCGAGCGTGGCCGTGACGCTGCTCGCGCTGCCGCTGTCCGGCGTGCTGGAGTTGACCAACATCGTCATGCTCTACCTGCTCGGCGTGGTGGGCGTGGCCATGCGCTTCGGGCGTGGGCCGGCCGCCCTGGCCGCGCTGCTCAATGTGGCTGCCTTCGATTTCGTCTTCGTGTCGCCGCAGTTCTCGTTCGCCGTGAGCGATGTGCAGTACCTCGTGACCTTCGTCGTCATGCTCGGCGTGGGATTGCTCGTGGGCCAGCTGACCGCGGGCCTGCGGTTCTCCGCTGGGGTGGCTGCCGGGCGCGAGCAGCGCATGCGCTCGTTGTTCGAGCTCACGCGCGAGCTCTCTGCCGCACTGGAGGCCTCGCAGGTCGTGGGCATCGGCACGGCCGCCGTACAGCAGCATTTCGGCGGGCAGGCCGTGGTGCTGCCCCTCGACGAAGGCGACCGGCTCATGCTGCGCGCAAAGCCTCCCGAGGGGTTCGACCCGAGCGTGGCCGACTGGACCCTGCGCCACGGCCAGAGCGCAGGCCTGGGAACCAGCACGCTGGCCGCGCAAGGCTGGCGCTACGTGCCGCTCACCGCGCCCATGCGCGTGCGGGGCGTGCTGGCCCTGGCACCCGCGCACCCGCGCTGGCTGCTGATACCCGAGCAGGCACGCCATCTCGACACCCTCGCGCGGCAGGTCGCGATCGCGCTGGAGCGGGTCCACTATGTCGAAGTGGCGCAGAGCGCCGTGCTGGACATGGAGTCCGAGCGCCTGCGCAACGCCCTGCTGGGCGCCATTTCCCACGATGTGCGCACCCCGCTCACCGCCCTCATCGCCCTGGCGGAGTCCCTGCCGTCGCAGCCCGGCGAGGGGCTGCAGTCGGCGTCGCTCGCCATCGTGCAGCAGGCCCACCAGTTGCACGCCCTGGTCAGCAACCTGCTGGACATGGCGCGGCTGGAAAGCGGCCTGTCCGGCGGCAGCGTGAACCTGCGGCGCGACTGGCAGTCGGTGGAGGAGGTGGTCGGGTCGGCCATCCGCGCGGCGCGGCCCGCGCTGGGCGCGATGGAGGTGCGCACGGCGCTGCCTCCCGATCTGCCGCTGGTGGAGTTCGATGCGGTGCTCATCGAGCGCGTGCTCGTGAACCTGCTGGAAAACGCGGCCAAGTACGGCGCCGCGCCCATCGAGATCGGAGCCGCCGCGTTGCCGGGCGCACTGCGCCTGCGCGTGCGCGACCACGGCCCCGGCCTGCCCGCGGCGGTGCGGGGGCGCGAGCACACGCTGTTCGACAAATTCACCCGCGGGCAGGCCGAGTCCGCCACGCCGGGCGTGGGGCTCGGGCTCGCGATCTGCAAGGCCGTGGTGCTGGCGCACGGCGGCGATATCGCCGCAGCCGGTGCGTCGCCGGGCCCCGGGGCAGAATTCACCGTCACGCTGCCCCGGCGCGATCCCCCGGCCCTGCCGGAGCCCGTGGAGCCGCCCGAACCATCATCCCCCGACCCTGCACCATGACCCTGCACCTGCGCACCGCGATCGTGATCGAGGACGAGCCCCAGATCCGCCGTTTCGTGCGCGGGGCGCTGGAAGAGGAGGGCTGGCAGGTGCACGAGGCCGCCACGCTGCGCGAGGGGCTGTCGGCCGCCGGCACGCGCCAGCCCGACCTGCTGGTGCTCGACCTGGGCCTGCCCGATGGCGACGGGCTCACCCTGCTGCGGGACGTGCGCAATTGGTCGGCCGTGCCCATCATCGTGCTCTCCGCGCGCACCGACGAGTCCGACAAGATCGCCGCCCTCGACGCGGGCGCGGACGACTACCTCACCAAGCCCTTCGGCACGGGCGAACTGCTCGCGCGCGTGCGCGCCAACCTGCGCAGGCCGCGGCCCGCCACCGGGCAGGGCCTGCAGGCTGAAGCCGCCGAGCCCGTGTTCCGCTTCGGCGACATCGAGGTGGACCGGGGTGCGCGTCTCGTGCGGCGTGCGGGCACGGTGGTGCACCTCACGCCCACGGAGTACCGCATGCTCACCGTCCTGGTGGCCAACGCGGGCCGCGTCATCACCCAGCGCCAGCTGCTGCGCGAGGTCTGGGGCCCGGCGCGGTCCGACCAGAGCCACTACCTGCGCATCTACATGGGCCACCTGCGCCAGAAGCTGGAGACCGACCCCGCGCAGCCGCGCCACCTGCTGACCGAAACCGGGGTGGGGTACCGTCTGGCCGCCTGACGCTTTGCGGCGGATTGACGCAGCGCGCCGTGCTTTTTACGCCGTTTTGATGCGGCCATTCCTAGACTGAAGGCCTGTTCCATCCTGCTTCGCACAAGCGCTCCGCGCCGCACGAAGCCCCAGAGCATGCTGTTGCATCGGATATTTCCAGACGAAGAGGGCGCCCCTGCCGGCGCCGTGTGTTCCAGTGCCTGCCGTGCGCGCCTCGCGGTGCCCGGCGTGGTCCTTCCGGTCCGAATGGCACGGGAGCCCGCACTGCGCGTGCGCCAGCGCCTGCATGCCGCGCTGGGGCCGCTGCTGGGCACCTACCGGCTGTCGGTCGATGCCGTGCGGCCGGTATGCACGGTCTATCTGCATCTGCGCGAGGCCGACATCGGCGAATGCATGCACCGGCTCATGGCCGCCCTGCCGATGGCGGAATTCGGGCGGATCGGCTGCGTGGCCCATGACCGCCCGCGGCCCGCAAAAACACCGACGCCGGAGGCGCTCCGTGTCCACGCCTGACGTGCCGGCGCTGTGCCAGGCCGGCATGGCCATCCTGGCGCTGTTCGTGCCGCTCGCCCTCGCATGGGGCATCGTGCGCTGGACCATGCGGCGCCCCGGCCGGCCGATGCGGGACTAGGGCCTGTTAACACTATGGAAGGGGATCGCGTTGCCCCTCGGCGGGCAACCCGCAGGGAAGCTCATCCCATAGTGTTAACAGGCCCTAAACGGGCTGGACTGTGAATTCCAACGATCAGCTCGACTGGCATCTCGTTCAAGGTGCATTTTTACGGAGCCGTTTCTGACGGCCCTGCCCGCGTGGACCGCACGAGCCAACGGCCTGCAGTGCAGATCTCCTGCGTCCAAGTCTTCGGTCAGGATTGTCAGTTCCGGATCCTGAACCGCCCCGGTTTTCGCCGAGGCTCAACAGGGGAGGGGCGGCTGGCACTACAATTGTCTTGGTAACTTTGTGTAACCATAGCGTCAATCTATTAGTCAGACCCCATGAAACCAACTTCGATGGCCCGTGCGGCCATGGCCGCTGCCTGCGGCTTTCTGGCCCTGTCCCAGGCGGCTTTCGCCGCTCCGGGTATCGCGGTGACCTATGCCCCGGTCGCCCAATCCGCCGCGCCCATACCCACGCTGTCGCAATGGGGCCTGGCCCTGCTGTCGCTCGCTCTGGTGGTCGTGATGTATCGTACCCTGCGCAAGGCCGGCAACGGACGCCCCGTTGCCGGACTGATGCTGGCCGGGGCCCTGGCCCTTGCCATGGGCAGTTCGGGCAGCTGGATCAGCCCATCGTTCGCAGGGGCCGATGGCGCGGAACTGTCCAACAAGGCGGGTGGAATGGTTCTGGTCTCCAGCCTGACCATCGTCGGCAACACGAGCGGCGTGACGCAGCAGATCGTCAAGATCGAAGTGCCCAATGGATTTACGGCCCGAGCCGTCCCCGACGGGTTCCCTGTGGCATGTGCCGTGGGCACCACGCTCGCTGCCAATGCGAGTTGCACCGTGTCGTACATGCCTCCTCCCTGAGCCGGCTCGTACCGTCTGCCGGGCCGCATGTTCGGCCTCGATGCCGGTATCCCCGACCTCCATGCAAAAAGGAGCGCATTTTCGCGCTCCTTTTTGCATGACCCTCCGGTGTCTGGCGCTCTGCGCCGGGCTCGCACGGACTTTCAATGGAAGTGAGAAAAAGCTCTCTTTTCCCAAGCCGGGATCTGGTCTTTCTCGTCGCTCTCCGTTGCCTGACACGGCTCGGCGACGACGCGGCGCTTGAACTTCACGGGTGAGTGGTCGCCCTCGAACTCGCGCGCCGACTCCGTGGAGGGGCCTGTCCGATCGCACCTCCACCATTGCTCTCGGCACTCCGCCGGATACTGCGGCTTGGGTCTTGCCCCATTTCGAATTCTTTGCTCTACAGCGTAAGGTGTCCGTCAAGCCGGGGCACTTCAACGTCAAGCAGCCAGTCTTTGATGCCGCAGCGAAACCGCCATTGACGCCGGGGGCGGCGGGCCGGAATAAGATCATCCGTCGCCAACATGCAGGGAGACCGCCCATGCCACTGAAGACTTCACTCCTGTCCGCGCTGTTCGCCCTGGCCCTCGCCGGCGGTGCCCAGGCCGCCGCCGCCACGGCTGCGAAGGCGGAAGCCGGCACGTCCGACGAAGTGGATTGTTCCAGGGAGCAGACGTCGACGGTCGGCATGCGGGTGTGCGCGAGCCGCGACCTGGAGCGGGCCGAGCAGGAATTGAAGGCGACCCGCCAGAAATTGCGGAAAGCGTCCGATCCGGGCATGCGCAAGGCGCTGGACGCTCTGTTCAAGGCGTCGGATACCTACACCGACGCGCTCTGCGAGGCAAAGACGAAATCCGGCGAAGGCGGCACGCTCCACGGCGTAGCGCTCGGCATGTGCCTGGCCGGCGAAACCCGGCGGCAGAACCAGGTGCTTCTCGATCTGCTGAATCGGCCGGAAGGCAGCTGACGCCCATGCGCCGGGCGCGGGCTCACACGCCCGCTGCGTGCGCCTGCTGGTCCGCGTGGTAGCTCGAACGCACCATCGCGCCCACGGCGGCGTGGGTGAAACCCATCTTGTAGGCTTCCTCTTCGTACATCTTGAAGGTGTCGGGATGGACGTAGCGGCGCACCGGCAGGTGGCTGTTGGAGGGGGCGAGGTACTGGCCGATGGTCAGCATGTCGATGTCGTGCGCGCGCATGTCGCGCATCACCTGCAGGATCTCTTCATCCGTCTCGCCCAGGCCCACCATGATGCCGCTCTTGGTGGGCACGCCGGGATGCAGCGCCTTGAACTTCTTGAGCAGGTTCAGGCTGAACTGGTAGTCCGACCCCGGGCGGGCTTCCTTGTAGAGGCGCGGCGCGGTCTCCAGGTTGTGGTTCATCACGTCGGGCGGCGCTGCCTTGAGGATCTCCAGCGCGCGGTCGTCGCGTCCGCGGAAGTCGGGCACCAGGATCTCGATCTGCGTGGCGGGCGAGAGCGCGCGGATGTTCTGGATGCACTCCACGAAGTGGCCGCTGCCGCCGTCGCGCAGGTCGTCGCGGTCCACGCTGGTGATCACCACGTACTTCAGCTTGAGCGCGGCGATGGTGCGCGCCAGGTTCAGCGGTTCGTCCTTGTCCAGCGGGTCCGGCCGGCCGTGGCCCACGTCGCAGAACGGGCAGCGGCGCGTGCACTTGTCGCCCATGATCATGAACGTGGCCGTGCCCTTGCCGAAGCACTCGCCGATGTTGGGGCAGGAGGCTTCCTCGCACACGGTGTGCAGCTTGTGCTCGCGCAGGATCTCCTTGATCTCGTAGAAGCGCGTGGTGGGCGAGCCCGCCTTGACGCGGATCCACTCGGGTTTCTTCAGCACCTCGCCCTGTTCCACCTTGATGGGGATGCGCGAAAGCTTCGCGGCGGCCTTCTGCTTTGCGAGCGGGTTGTAGGCGACGGTGGATTGCGCTTCGCGCACGACTTCGGGAGTGCTCATGGCTGGTGCTGAGATCAGGGCGCGAGGCGGATGGCCAATTGGCTGGCCAGCACGGAAGCCGCTTCGTCCCAGGTGGTGTGCACGCCGATTGTAGAAAGGTCCACGGTCGGCAGCCCTGCGTAGCCGCAAGGGTTGATGCGCGAGAAGGGTTCCAGGTCCATGGCCACGTTGAGTGCCACGCCGTGGTAGGTGCAGTGGCGCGAGACCTTGATGCCGAGCGCGGCGATCTTGCCCAGGCCGGAAAAATCGGGGCCGGCCGCGGGTGCCGACGGATCGGCTTTCTGCGGGCGCTGGGGCAGCAGGGCGTGGCTGCGTGGATCGTCCAGCCGCACGTAGATGCCGGGCGCGCCGGCCACCCGGTGGCCCGTGATGCCGAAATGCGCGAGCGTGCGGATCGCGGCCTCTTCCACGCGGTGGACGTATTCCTTTACGTAGTAGCCGGCGCGCCGCAGGTCGACGAGCGGATAGGCCACCACCTGCCCGGGGCCGTGGAAGGTGACCTGCCCGCCGCGGTTGGTGGCGACCACGGGAATGTCGCCCGGGGCCAGCAGGTGGTCGGCACGGCCCGCGAGGCCCTGCGTGAAATGGGGTGCGTGCTCGCACACCCAGAGGGCATCGGGCGTGTCGTCGGTGCGCTGCCCGGTGAACGCCTGCATGGCGTCCACGGTTTCGCGCAAGTCCACCCGCCCGAGCATCCGCACCTGCATCGCCGTGTCCTGGATCAGAGCACCACCTTCACCATCGGGTGCGAGGAAAGCGCGCGGTACAGGTCGTCGAGCTGTTCGCGGCTGGTCGCCGTCACGGTGAGGGTCACGCCCAGGTAATTTCCCTCGCGGCTGTCACGCAGTTCGATGGTGGAGGCGTCGAACGAGGGATCGAAGCGGCGGGCCACCTCGGTCAGCGCATGGACGAACCCGTCGGCCTTGCGGCCCATGACCTTGATGGGGAAGCGGGAGGGGTACTCGATGAGCGATTCCTTGCGCGGATCGCCCTCGGATCCGATCACCGGGGAAGGGGTGGGGGGCTGTGTCATGCGATGATTGTCGGCGAAGCAGGGGAAAGGCACCGGGGCGGCGATGCGCCATGCTGGTGCCCGCAGGAGGCCTGGTTCACCCACCGGGTGCACCGTTGCGCGCCGTTGTCGCACGCGCGCCCCAAGGCATTGCAGGATGCAACGGGTTTTTACTTATAATCAAGGGCTTTGTAAGAAGTTCCAGCCCGGATGCCGGGCGTCCAGCAGGCGTTGACCAACCATGAAAACAGACGCTACGGACACTGGAACTGAGGTCGAGGATTCCGGTTTCAAGCCCCTTTCTGCAGCCGAGGCGCAGGAATGGCGGCAACGACATCCACCCATGTCCATCTGGCGCATCGTTGCGGGCCAGGCGGCGGTGGGGCTCGTTGCGGCCCTGGTGGCCTGGATGGTGACCGGACGGTCCCATGTCGCCTGGTCCACGGGTTACGGAGCGCTGGCGGTGGTTCTTCCCGCAGCGCTCTTCGCCCGGGGCATGGCGCGCAGGAGGTCTTCCGCCGGGGGCGCCCTGGCGGGGCTCTTCGGATGGGAGCTGGTCAAGATTGCTTTGACCGTCGCCATGCTGGCGGCGGCGCCCCGGCTGGTGCCGGGATTGAGCTGGCTGGCTCTGCTCGCCGGCATGGTGGTGACGATGAAAACGTACTGGATCGCGCTCATGGTGCGGTCCGGTGTCCGCAAACCGATTGATTGAGAGAAGAGTTGTCCGATGGCCGCAGAAGCGCATGCCCCGACTGCCAGTGAATACATCGTTCACCACTTGCAGCATCTTCAGAACATCAAGCAGAAGTCCATCGTCGATTTCTCCGTGGTGAACTACGACTCCGTCATCGTGGGCCTGGTGCTCGGCGCCATCGCCCTGTTCACCTTCTGGATCTGCGCCCGCAAGGCGACTTCCGGCGTGCCGGGCCGCTTCCAGGCCGCCGTCGAGATCCTGGTCGAGATGGTGGACAACCAGGCCAAGGCCAACATCCACAACGCCGAGAGCCGCAAGTTCATCGCGCCCCTGGCCCTCACCGTGTTCGTGTGGATCTTCCTCATGAACGCGATGGACATGCTGCCCGTGGACTTGCTGCCCGCCATCTGGGCCCAGATCTACGGCGCCGCCGGCCACGATCCGCACCACGCCTACCTGCGCGTCGTGCCCACGGCCGACCTTTCCACCACGCTGGGCCTGTCCACGGCCGTGCTGATCCTCTGCCTGTACTACAGCGTGAAGATCAAGGGCCTGGGCGGCTGGGCGCACGAACTCGTGACGGCCCCGTTCGGCACGAGCAAGAATCCCGTCTTCGCCCTGATCCTGGGCGTGGTCAATCTGCTGATGCAGATCATCGAATACGTTGCCAAGACCGTGTCGCATGGCATGCGGCTGTTCGGCAACATGTACGCTGGTGAGTTGGTGTTCATGCTGATCGCCCTGATGGGCGGCGCGGCAGCCATGTCGCTTTCCGGTGTGTTGCTCCCCGTGGGGCACATCATTGCGGGCTCTATCTGGGCGATCTTCCACATCCTGGTGATCACCCTGCAGGCCTTCATTTTCATGATGCTGGCGCTGATCTATCTCGGCCAGGCACATGACGCTCACTGAGCCTTCCCTTTCCTTCCTTCTCAACCTTTCTTTCTTTTCATCCTAGGAGTCATCATGGAAAACATTCTCGGTCTCGTCGCTCTGGCTTGTGGTCTGATCGTGGGTCTGGGCGCCATCGGCGCATCGATCGGCATCGCTCTGATGGGTGGCAAGTACCTCGAAGCTTCCGCCCGCCAGCCCGAGCTGATCAACGAACTGCAGACCAAGATGTTCATCTTGGCCGGCCTGATCGACGCCGCCTTCCTGATCGGCGTTGCCATCGCCCTGCTGTTCGCCTTCGCCAACCCCTTCGTCCTGGCCTGATTCCCGACCAACGCCCAACTAGAAAGGTGTTGCCGTGAGTATCAACGCGACCCTGTTCGTTCAGGCCATCGTCTTCCTGATCCTGGTGCTGTTCACGATGAAGTTCGTGTGGCCCCCGATCGCGAAGGCGCTGGATGAGCGAGCCCAGAAAATCGCCGAAGGCCTCGCTGCTGCCGACCGCGCCAAGTCCGAACTCGTCGCCGTGAACCAGCGCGTCGAGACGGAACTCGCGCAGACGCGCAACGAGACGGCATCGCGTCTTGCGGACGCCGAGCGCCGTGCCCAGGCCATCATCGAAGAGGCCAAGGCCCGCGCGGCCGAGGAAGGCAACAAGATCGTCGCCGCTGCCCGCGCCGAGGCCGAGCAGCAGTCGATCCAGGCCCGCGAAGCCCTGCGCGAGCAGGTGGCTGCGCTGGCCGTCAAGGGTGCCGAGCAGATCCTCCGCAAGGAGGTCAATGCCGGCGTCCACGCCGATCTGCTGAACCGGCTCAAGACCGAGCTGTAAGTAAGGGACGCAACCATGGCTGAACTCGCCACCATTGCCCGCCCTTACGCGGAAGCCCTGTTCAAGGCCTGCGCAGCCCAGCCGGGCGCCGACCTGGGCAGCACCGTCGCCTGGGTGGACGAACTGGCGGCGATCGCTGCCGACCCGCAGGTGCGGCAGCTGGCCGACAACCCCAAGATCGAGCCCGGACAGCTGTTCGACCTGATCGCCGGGGTGGTGCGCGCGCCGCTCTCCGATGCGGCCCGCAACTTCCTGCGCGTGCTCATCGACAACGGCCGCCTCGAAGCGCTGCCCGAGGTGGCTGCGCAGTTCCGCGCCCTGGTCAACCGCCAGAGCGGCTCGTCCGACGCGGTGGTACACAGCGCGTTCCCGATCGATGCCGGCGCGCTGGCGGAGCTCGGTGCCTCGCTGGAGAAACGCTTCGGCCGCAAGCTGAACCTCTCCGTGCAGCTCGACGAGTCGCTGATCGGCGGCGTGCGCGTGGCCGTGGGCGACGAGGTGCTGGACACCTCCGTCAAGGCCCGTCTGGAACAAATGAAAGCGGCCCTCGTCGCGTAAGCGCCCGAGGTTTCGGCTAACCCAAGAAAGAAGGAAAGAGTCATGCAACTCAATCCCGCAGAGATTTCTGAACTGATCAAGAGCCGCATCGAAGGTCTGGCAGCCAGCAGCGATATCCGCAACCAGGGCACCGTGGTGTCCGTGACCGACGGCATCGTGCGCGTCCATGGCCTGTCGGACGTGATGCAGGGCGAAATGCTCGAATTCCCGGCCACCCAGGACGGCCAGCCCTCCTACGGCCTCGCACTGAACCTCGAGCGCGACTCCGTCGGCGCCGTGATTCTGGGCGAGTACGAGCACATCTCCGAAGGCGACACCGTGAAGTGCACGGGCCGCATCCTGGAAGTGCCCGTGGGTCCCGAACTGGTCGGCCGCGTGGTGAACGCCCTGGGCCAGCCCATCGACGGCAAGGGCCCGATCAACGCCAAGCTGACGGACGTGATCGAGAAGGTCGCTCCCGGCGTGATCGCGCGCCAGTCCGTGGACCAGCCGCTGCAGACCGGCATCAAGTCCATCGACGCCATGGTGCCCGTGGGCCGCGGCCAGCGCGAGCTGATCATCGGTGACCGCCAGACCGGCAAGACGGCCGTGGCCATCGACGCCATCATCGCCCAGAAGGGCCAGGGCGTGACGTGTATCTACGTCGCGATCGGCCAGAAGGCTTCCTCGATCAAGAACGTGGTGCGCGCCCTGGAACAGGCCGGCGCCATGGAGTACACGATCGTGGTGGCGGCATCCGCTTCCGAGTCGGCTGCCATGCAGTACGTGTCGGCCTACTCCGGCTGCACGATGGGCGAGTACTTCCGCGACCGCGGCGAAGACGCGCTGATCGTCTATGACGACCTGTCCAAGCAGGCCGTGGCCTACCGCCAGGTTTCGCTGCTGCTGCGCCGCCCGCCGGGCCGCGAAGCCTATCCCGGCGACGTGTTCTATCTCCACAGCCGCCTGCTGGAGCGCGCAGCCCGCGTGAACGCCGACTACGTCGAAGCCTTCACCAAGGGTGAAGTCAAGGGCAAGACCGGTTCGCTGACGGCCCTGCCGATCATCGAGACGCAGGCCGGCGACGTGTCCGCCTTCGTTCCGACCAACGTGATCTCGATCACGGACGGCCAGATCTTCCTGGAAACCAGCCTGTTCAACGCCGGTATCCGCCCCGCCATCAACGCCGGTATCTCCGTGTCGCGCGTGGGTGGTGCTGCCCAGACCAAGATCATCAAGGGCCTGTCCGGCGGTATCCGTACCGACCTGGCGCAGTACCGTGAGCTGGCTGCGTTCGCGCAGTTCGCTTCCGACCTGGACGAAGCCACCCGCAAGCAGCTCGACCGCGGTGCCCGCGTGACCGAACTGCTCAAGCAGGCCCAGTACAGCCCGCTGCCCATCTCGCTGATGGGTGCGACGCTGTTCGCGGTGAACAAGGGCTTCATGGACGACGTGGACGTGAAGAAGGTGCTCGCCTTCGAATCCGGCCTGCACCAGTTCCTCAAGACCAGCCACGGCGCCCTGCTGGAGCGCCTGGAGAAGAACCGTGCCTTCGACAAGGAAGGCAAGGACGAGGCCGAACTGACGCAAGCCATCACGGCCTTCAAGAAGTCGTTCGCCTAAACCGGACGAGGACCCATCATGGCAGCAGGCAAGGAAATACGCGGCAAGATCAAATCGGTGGAGAACACCAAGAAGATCACCAAGGCCATGGAAATGGTGGCCGCGTCCAAGATGCGCAAGGCGCAGGACCGCATGCGTGCCGCACGGCCTTACAGCGAGAAGATCCGCAACATCGCGGCGAACCTCGGCCAGGCCAATCCCGAGTACGTCCATCCCTTCATGAAGTCGAACGACGCCAAGACGGCCGGCTTCATCGTGGTGACGACGGACAAGGGCCTGTGCGGCGGCATGAACACCAACGTGCTGCGCGCCGTGACGGCCAAGCTGCGCGAACTGCAGTCGCAGGGCGTGTCCACGCAGGCCGTCGCGATCGGCAACAAGGGCCTGGGCTTCCTGAACCGCGTCGGCGCCCAGGTGGTGTCGCACGCGACCGGCCTGGGGGACACCCCCCACCTGGACAAGCTGATCGGCCCCGTGAAGGTGCTGCTCGACGCCTATGCCGAAGGCAAGATCAACGGCGTGTACCTCGCGTACACGAAGTTCATCAACACCATGAAGCAGGAATCGGTCGTCGAACAGCTGCTGCCGCTCTCTTCCGAGAAGATGCAGGCCGAGAAGACCGAGCACGGCTGGGACTACATCTACGAGCCCGATGCCCAGAGCGTCATCGACGACCTGCTCGTGCGCTACGTGGAGTCCCTGATCTATCAGGCCGTGGCCGAGAACATGGCGTCCGAGCAGTCGGCGCGCATGGTGGCCATGAAGGCCGCCACGGACAACGCGGGCAACGTCATCGGCGAACTCAAGCTGGTCTACAACAAGACGCGCCAGGCCGCGATCACGAAGGAACTTTCGGAGATCGTCGCGGGTGCCGCGGCAGTTTAAATTTTTGGAGCAAATGCAATGGCTCAAGAGAACACCCAAGTGAACGCTGGCGTTCAGGGCAAGATCGTTCAATGTATCGGCGCCGTGGTGGACGTCGAGTTCCCGCGCGACCAGATGCCCAAGGTGTATGACGCGCTCAAGCTCGAAGGCTCCCCCCTGACGCTGGAAGTGCAGCAGCAGCTCGGCGACGGCGTGGTGCGTACCATCGCCCTGGGTTCGTCCGACGGCCTGCGCCGCGGCCTGATGGTGTCCAACACCGGCAACCCGATCACCGTGCCCGTGGGCAAGGCGACGCTGGGCCGCATCATGGACGTGCTGGGTTCGCCCATCGACGAGCGCGGTCCGGTCAGCCAGGAGCTGACCGCCTCCATCCACCGCAAGGCCCCTGCATACGACGAACTGTCGCCGTCGCAGGAGCTGCTGGAAACCGGCATCAAGGTGATCGACCTGGTGTGCCCGTTCGCCAAGGGCGGCAAGGTGGGCCTGTTCGGCGGCGCCGGCGTGGGCAAGACCGTGAACATGATGGAGCTCATCAACAACATCGCCAAGGCCCACAGCGGTCTGTCGGTGTTCGCCGGTGTGGGCGAGCGGACCCGTGAAGGCAACGACTTCTATCACGAAATGGCCGATTCCGGCGTCGTGAACCTCGAGAAGCTCGAAGACTCCAAGGTCGCCATGGTCTATGGCCAGATGAACGAGCCCCCGGGCAACCGCCTGCGCGTGGCCTTGACCGGCCTGACCATCGCCGAGTCGTTCCGCGACGAAGGCCGAGACGTGCTGTTCTTCGTGGACAACATCTACCGCTACACGCTGGCCGGCACCGAAGTGTCCGCACTGCTGGGCCGCATGCCTTCCGCCGTGGGCTACCAGCCGACGCTGGCCGAGGAAATGGGCCGCCTGCAGGAGCGCATCACCTCCACCAAGGTCGGCTCGATCACCTCCATCCAGGCCGTGTACGTGCCTGCCGATGACTTGACCGACCCGTCTCCCGCCACGACCTTCGCCCACCTGGACTCCACCGTGGTGCTGTCGCGTGACATCGCTTCGCTGGGTATCTACCCCGCCGTGGATCCGCTGGACTCCACCAGCCGCCAGCTGGACCCGCAAGTGGTCGGTGAAGAGCACTACCAGGTGGCCCGCGGCGTGCAGGGCACCCTGCAGCGCTACAAGGAACTGCGCGACATCATCGCCATCCTGGGCATGGATGAACTGGCTCCCGAAGACAAGCTGGCCGTGGCCCGCGCCCGGAAGATCCAGCGTTTCCTGTCGCAGCCGTTCCACGTGGCCGAAGTGTTCACGGGCTCGCCCGGCAAGTACGTGCCCCTGGCGGAAACCATCCGCGGCTTCAAGATGATCGTGGCCGGCGAGTGCGACCACCTGCCGGAGCAGGCTTTCTACATGGTCGGGACCATCGACGAAGCCTTCGAAAAGGCCAAGAAGGTCGCGTAAAGCGGCGCATACGGGCAGCCCGCGTCGTTGCCGTGCTCGCCGTACCCAGGTACGGCTGTGCGCGGCGCCTGGCGGGCCCTCCCGTCTGCTTGCTTCACCCACCTTCTTTCAGAGCCCAGAGGAAAACCCATGAACACCATCCACGTCGATGTGGTCAGCGCCGAAGAGTCCATCTTCTCGGGTGAGGCGCGCTTCGTCGCGCTGCCCGGCGAGGCCGGCGAGCTCGGCATCTATCCGCGCCACACGCCGCTGATCACCCGCATCAAGCCGGGATCGGTGCGCATCGAGACGGCCGACGGCGGCGAAGAGTTCGTCTTCGTGGCCGGTGGCATCCTCGAGGTGCAGCCCGAGCGCGTGACCGTGCTGTCCGATACCGCCATCCGCGGCAAGGACCTGGACGACGAGAAGGCCAACGCCGCCCGGGCCGCCGCCGAGGAAGCGCTGAAGAACGCCAAGAGCGACGTCGATTTCGCGCGCGCGCAGTCCGAGCTGGCCGTGATGGCCGCCCAGATCGCCGCGCTGCGCAAGTTCCGCCAGAAGCGTTGAGTCTTGCGGGCCGGCAACGGCCTTGCTCACTCCCCATCCAGGCCGCCCCACGGGGCGGCTTTTTCTTTTTCCTAGCCACCGAGCCACGGTTCCGATGAACCGGGCCGGTACGGCAGGGACCCGCGTTTCGGCTGCCGGAAACTGGACCGTGGGGTAGGCGTGCTCCGACACCGGCATGCGGCGGGCTGTACGGGAGAGGCAACGGGACGGGCGCTAGCATTCCTCATGCAAGCGCACACCAGGGCTTTCTTCCTTCTACGTACGTCGCATTGGGCGGCGGGGTCAGCGGGGCGGCGGGTTGGCGCTTTCCTCCATTCCATGGAAGGGCTCCCGCATGGCGGCTGCTTCCGATGATCTGGTGATCGCGCGGCCCGAGGGGCTCTACTGTCCCCCGGGCGATTTCTACATCGATCCCTGGAAGCCCGTGGAGCGGGCGGTCATCACGCACGGCCATTCCGACCATGCCCGCTGGGGCCACGCGCACTACCTGGCCCATATCGACAGCGAAGGGACTCTGCGCACCCGGCTCGGGGCCGACATCACGCTGCAGACACTGCCCTACGGCCAGGCCATCGAACACCACGGCGTGCGCATCTCGCTGCATCCCGCAGGACACGTGCTCGGCTCGGCGCAGGTGCGGCTGGAGCATGGCGGCCGCGTCTGGGTGGCCTCGGGCGATTACAAGACCGGGCCCGACGGCACCTGCGTGCCGTTCGAGCCGGTGCGCTGCGACACCTTCATCACCGAATCCACCTTCGGCCTGCCGATCTACCGCTGGCCGTCGCAGGAGGCGCTGTTCGCGGAGATCGACGCGTGGTGGCGTGCGAACGCAGCGCAGGGGCGGCCATCGGTGATGCTTTGCTATGCCTTCGGCAAGGCGCAGCGCATCCTGCACGGCGTGGACGCCTCGATCGGGCCCATCGTGGTCCACGGCGCGGTGGAGCCGCTCAACGCCGTGTACCGGGCTGCCGGCGTGGCGCTGCCCCCGACATTGCGGGCCACGGATCCGGACGTGGATGCGAAGCTGCTGCAGACGGCCCTGGTGGTCGCTCCCCCTTCAGCCCAGGGCACGCCCTGGATGCGCCGGTTCCCGCGGCATTCCGATGCGTTCGCGAGCGGCTGGATGCAACTGCGGGGCACCCGCCGCCGACGCGGCGTGGACCGGGGCTTCGTGATGTCGGACCACGCGGACTGGCCCGGCCTGCAGTCGGCCATCGGTGCCACGGGGGCGGAGCGCGTTTTCGTGACGCATGGCAGCGTGGCCGTGCTGGTGCGCTGGCTCCGGGAGCAGGGATTGGATGCGCAATCGTTCCGCACGGAGTACGGCACCGAGGACGACGATGCGGCGCCCGATGCCTCCACGGCCGTGACGCCTGTCGCCGCTCCGGGCGGTGATGCATCGCCCGTGGAGGACGACGGCCGGCACGAGGGCGGGGAAACGGCGCAATGAAGGATTTCGCCGCGCTCTACCGCGCCCTGGATGCGAGCACGTCCAGCCTCGCCAAGCAGGCGGCGCTGCAGGCCTACCTGCGCGCGGCGGCACCTGCGGATGCGGCATGGGCGGTGTACTTCCTGGCAGGCGGCAAGCCGCGCCAGCTGGTCCCGACCAAACTGCTGCGTCAGTTCGCGCGCGAGGCCGCAGGCCTGCCGGAATGGCTGTTCGACGAAAGCTATGAAGCCGTCGGAGACCTCGCGGAAACCATCGCGCTCCTGCTGCCGCCACCCACCGAGGCCCATGCGCAGGGCCTGGCCGAATGGGTGGAAGAGCACCTGTTGCCGCTGCGCGGCGTGGCGCCCGATGCGCTGGAGCCGATGTTGCGGGCGCAGTGGAGTCGCCTCGCGCCCGAGGAGCGGCTCGTGTACTTCAAGCTCATCACGGGCGCCTTCCGCGTCGGTGTGTCGAAGCTGCAGGTCACGCAGGCCCTGGCCGCCGTGAGCGGCGTGGACCCCAAGCGGATCGCGCAGCGGCTCATGGGCTATACCCACATTGCCGCTCGGCCCGGGCCGGCGGACTACGAGCGCCTGGTGGCGCCGCTCACCGATGCCGGCCTGGACGACGACGGGGCGGCGCAGTCCCGCGAAACCAGCGGCCATCCCTATCCCTTCTTCCTGGCGCACCCGCTGTCGCTGCCCGTGGAGCAGTTCGAGGCCACGCTCGGGCCACCCGGCGACTGGATCGTGGAGTGGAAGTGGGACGGCATCCGCGCCCAGTTGGTGCGGCGCGCGGGCGCCACCTGGGTCTGGTCGCGCGGGGAGGAGCTGGTCAGTGATCGCTTTCCCGAGCTTCAGCGCCTGGGCCAGGAGGCCCTGCCGGACGGTACCGTGCTCGATGGCGAGATCGTCGTCTGGCAGCATGCGGAGGGCGACGTGCCGGCACGCGTGCGTCCGTTCGCGGACCTGCAGAAACGCATCGGCCGCAAGACGCTCGGCCCCAAGCTGCTGCGCGAGCTGCCCGCGGTGCTGCTGGCCTATGACCTGCTGGAAGAGGAGGGCAAGGACCTGCGGGCGTTGCCGCAGCATGAGCGCCGGGCGCGGCTCGATGCGCTGCTCGCCCGGGTGTCGCACCCGGCGCTCGTCGCCAGTCCACTGCTCCACGGCAGTGGCTGGGAGGAACTGGCGGAACAGCGCGCCCATGCCCGCGCCCTGGGCGTCGAAGGCATGATGCTCAAGGCCCGCGGTGCGCAGTACGGCGTGGGCCGCACCAAGGACGTGGGCACGTGGTGGAAATGGAAGATCGACCCCTTGAGCGTGGATGCGGTGCTCATCTATGCGCAGCGCGGCCACGGGCGGCGCGCCAGCCTGTACAGCGACTACACCTTCGCCGTCTGGGACGGGCCGCCCGGCGCGGAAGGCCGTGCGCTCGTGCCGTTCGCAAAGGCGTATTCGGGCCTGACCGATGCCGAGATGGCGCGCGTGGATGCGGTCATCCGCCGCACCACGGTGGAGACTTTCGGGCCGGTGCGCAGCGTGAAGCCCACGCTGGTGTTCGAACTCGGCTTCGAGGGCATCGCGCGCAGCACGCGGCACAAGAGCGGCATCGCGGTGCGGTTTCCCCGCATGCTGCGCTGGCGGGAGGACAAGCCGGTGGAGGAGGCGGATTCACTGGAGACGCTGGAGGGGCTGTTGCCGAGGTCGGATCCTTGAAGCGGAAGACAGGCGATACCGATGACTTCCGTGTCCCATAGTCGCCAGGGCATCCCCCGCTCCCGCTCGATCGCGGAAGCCTGGATCGCCGGGCGCGGCTGGCGCCCCTTCCCCTTCCAGCGCGAGGTCTGGCGCGCACTCGCCCAGGGTCGCAGCGGGCTGCTGCACGCGACCACGGGGGCCGGCAAGACCTATGCGGTATGGCTCGGCGCACTCCAGGCCTTTGGCGCCGCGGACCAGGCCCGGAAGACAAAGCACGGCCGTTCATCCTCCGATGTGCCGGATGCCGTGGAGGCTGCCGCCCAAGGGACGCCGGCCGGCAGGCGAAGCAAGGCCCCGCCGCCTGAACCGCTCACCGTGCTCTGGCTCACGCCGATGCGGGCCCTGGCTGCCGACACGCTGAAGGCCCTGCGCACTCCGCTCGAAGAACTTGCGACGACGCAGCCCACGCTGGCCCGCTGGACCAGTGGCGCCCGCACGGGCGACACGGGCAGTGCCGAACGTGGCGCGCAGTCGCGCCGGCTGCCCACGGTGCTGGTGACCACGCCGGAGAGCCTGTCGTTGCTGCTGGCGCGTGCGGATGCGCGCGAGCTGTTGTCCACCGTGCGCCTGGTGGTGGCCGACGAGTGGCACGAGCTGCTCGGCAACAAGCGCGGCGTGCAGGTGCAACTGGCGCTGGCGCGGCTGGCCGGCTGGAATCCGCGGGTGTGCGTCTGGGGCATGTCGGCCACGCTCGGCAACCTGCCCGAGGCGCGGGATGCACTGCTCGCGCCCCTGGGTGCGGAGGTGGCGGGGGAGGGCGTGCTGGTGCAGGGCCAGGTGGACAAGCGGCTCGTCGTCGATACGCTGCTGCCCGACCATCCCGAGCGGTTTTCCTGGGCCGGGCACCTGGGGCTGCGCATGCTGCCGGCAGTGGTGCGCGAGCTGGAGTCCACCACGACCACGCTGGTATTCGTGAACGTGCGGTCGCAGGCGGAGCTCTGGTACAAGGCCATCCTCGACGCACGGCCCGATTGGGCGGGCGAGCTGGCGATCCACCACGGTTCGCTGGACCGCGGCGTGCGCGAGTGGGTGGAGGCGGGCCTGAAGGAGGGGCGCCTGCGCGCCGTGGTGTGCACCAGCAGCCTGGACCTGGGCGTGGATTTCCTGCCGGTGGAGCGCGTGCTGCAGATCGGTTCGGCCAAGGGCATCGCGCGGCTGCTGCAGCGTGCCGGGCGCTCGGGCCATGCCCCGGGGCGGCCATCGCGCATCACGCTCGTGCCCACGCACAGCCTGGAACTGGTCGAGGCGGCCGCCGCGCGCGCGGCGGTGCAGGCCGGCGAGGTGGAAATGCGTGCCAGCCCGCGCCGGCCGGTGGACGTGCTGGTGCAGCATCTCGTCACCGTGGCGCTGGGGGGCGGCTTCGAGCCCGAGGCACTGTATGCGGAAGTACGTCGCACTATGGCCTACCGCGACCTGCCGCGCGCGGTCTGGCAGTGGTGCCTGGATTTCGTGCACCGCGGAGGGCCCTCTCTCGCGGCCTATCCCGACTACCAGCGCGTGGCGCCGGACGAAGAGGGCATCTGGCGCATGCCGAGCGCCCGCCTGGCGCGCCGCCACCGTGCCAACATCGGCACCATCGTGAGCGACGCCAGCATGGCCGTGCAGGTGCTGCACGGCGCGCGGCTGGGCACGATGGAGGAAAGCTTCCTCTCGCGCCTGTCGCCGGGCGATTGCTTCGTCTTCGCGGGGCAGGTGCTGGAGATGGTGAAGATCGAGGACATGACGGCCTACGTGCGGCGCGCCGCGCGCGGGCGCCCCACGGTGCCGCGCTGGGCCGGCTCGCGCATGCCGCTGTCCACCGTGCTCGCGGATTTCGTGGTGCAGCAGCTCGCGCAGGCCGCGGCGGGGCGTTATGGGTCGCCCGAGCTGCGCTGCGTGAGGCCGCTGCTGGATGTGCAGCAGCGGTGGTCCGCGCTGCCGACGCCCGGGACGCTGCTCGCCGAAACCCTGCGCACCCGGGAGGGCTGGCACCTGTTCCTCTATCCGTTCGCGGGCCGGCATGCGCACATCGGCCTGGCCAGCCTGTTCGCATGGCGCGCGGCCCAGGGCGAGGCCGGCACGTTTTCCATCGCCGTGAACGATTACGGACTGGAGTTGCTGTCTGCGACCGAGCGCGACTGGGCCGCATTGCTGCCGGAGTTGCTGCGGGTGCATGCCGCGCCCGGGCCGGAGCGCGGGAGCGATGCCCACCCGCTGCGGCTGCCGGCCGGTGAAGCCCTGGCCATCCGCAATACCGCGAACGCCGCGCGTGCCGAGGCCGAGGATTCGTCCGGCGCCAGCGTGATCGAAACCGGCAGCGCCCCTCAGGACGAGGCCCGCCACGCGCTGCTGCACGAAGTGCTGGCCAGCCTCAACGCCACCGAAATGGCCCGGCGCCGGTTCCGTGAAATCGCGCGGGTGGCGGGGCTCATCTTCCAGAGCCATCCCGGCGAGCGCCGCAGCGCGCGGCAGCTGCAGGCATCGTCGCAGCTGTTCTTCGAGGTGTTCCGCAAGTACGACGTGGGCAACATGCTCCTGCGCCAGGCCGATGAGGAAGTGCTGAGCCAGGAGCTGGACGTGGCGCAACTGCTGGTGGCGCTGCGCCGCATGCAGGCACAGGACCTGGTGGTGCAGCCGCTGGCGCGGCCCAGCCCGTTCGCCTTTCCCCTCATGGTGGAGCGCTTCCGGGAAAAGCTCACCAACGAGCACCTGGCTGACCGCATCGCCCGCATGCTGGCGCAGCTGGATACCGCCGCCGATGCGGGCGCCGCCGCCAACCTGCCCGCGCAGGACGTGGTGCCACCCGACCCACCCGCGCGGCCACAGCGCCGGCCCGCGGCGAAGAAGGCGGCCGGCCGGGGCCGCGAGGCGGTGGCCGAGGCCGCGCCTCCCGCCGGCACCGCGATGCAGCAGGCCGCCGAGGCGGTCCGCCGCACGCTGGACTTCTCGCTCACCTCCACCGAGGAGGCGGGCAACGGCACGGCGGGTGGAGGGCGCAGCCGGCGCCGCGAGCGCAAGCCGCCGCGGCCCCTGCCGCGGCTCTAAGTCCATATGCCGGCACCCGGCCTGCCGGTCCGGGACAATGGCGCTTTCTCATCGCTGTGCATGGACCCCTTCAATTGACAGGCGCATCCGCCACCTTTCACCTCGCCGGTACCGAAGTCCACCTGCTCGCCGGTCATGCCCTCTGGTGGCCCGATGGGCGAACGCTGTTCGTCGCCGATGTGCACCTGGGCAAGGCCGACACGTTCCGTGCGCGCGGGCTGCCCGTGCCTTCCGGTACCACGCGCGACAACCTCGCGCGGCTTTCCGCGCTCGTGGCGGAGCAGGGGGCGCAGCGGCTCGTGGTGCTGGGGGACTTCCTGCATGCGGCCGAGGCGCGCTCGCCCGCCGTGCTGGCATCGCTCGCGGCCTGGCGTGCGGTGCATGCGGCACTGGAGATGGTGCTGGTGCGCGGCAACCACGACAGCCATGCGGGCGATCCGCCCGCGGAGCTGGGCATCGCGATCGTGGACGAGCCCTGGCCGCTCGGACCGTTCGCATGCTGCCACCATCCGCAGCGCCATGCAGCGCTGCACGTGCTCGCCGGCCATGTGCATCCTGCCGTGGTGCTGCGCGGGCCGGGCCGCGACGCGCTGCGGCTGCCATGCTTCGTGGTGGACGCGGCAGAAGGCTCCGATGCCGGTGCCACGCTGCTGCCGGCCTTCGGCGAGTTCACGGGAGGGCAGGTGCTGGCGCCGATGGCCGGCCGGCGGTTCTTCGCCGTTGGCGGTGGGCGAACATGGCCCGTGCCGGTGGCCGGTACCGACGCATCGCTGCGGGCATGACCCATCCTGCGGGCCCAGGCACCCGAGGGGCCTGCACCCGCCTGGGGATCCGGAGGCCCGAGTCCCGCCAACAGGGGTGCAGCCGGCCCTCTGCCCTGCGCCAATGCGCTTCGACCTGCCGGGCGCGAGCGGCATAGCCGGCTTGCCCCGGACGGCCCCGTAACTGGAGTGACGGCTACGGATGCCGACGGGCGTGCTCCGGTGCCTGCGGTTCGCGGCCCGACCTGCCGTGCCTGCGCATTGGCTGGAGGGCTGGGTTCACGTGATCGCGTCCTGGTGGATAGGCGCAGAGGACACATGGAGCGAACTCCGGGCGATTGCCCGCAAAGACAGAGGTCAGGCGTTGCCCCCACCGGCCGATGGGCCCGGGTCCTGGGGCCCGGGCTGCGGCGGGACGGGCCATGCATGGCCGGCAAGGGTTTCCAGCGCACGCTGCACCGACACCTGCCAGCGTTCGTAAACCTGGCGGCCTGCCTCGGCGTAGGCATAGGCGGCCGGGCTCTCGGGGTCTTCGGGGATGTCCTGGTCGTGGAACGGATCGGCGTCCCGGGCCGCCTCCAGCGGTTGGAATATTTCGGGGTGCAGCACCTGCATGCAGGTACGCCAGGTGTCGTGCTGCAGGATGAATTCGCGGTAGGCCTGCGGGTCCGCTGCCTGCTGCTGCACCCGGGACTTCAGGGCCTCGAGGTGTTCCTGGCCGAGCACGCTCATTTCCGCGCTCGTCAGGTGCTGCACGGTGTCCTTGGAGAGCTCCAGGACCTGCCGGAGCGCGGATTTGGCATGGGCCAGCGTCTCCAGGGGGTCCTTGCGCAATTTGTCCCTCTCCCAGGGGGGCATGTCGGTGCGCTGCATCATTTCGCTGATGAGGTGGCCCACGGCGGTTTCCAGCAGGGCCAGCCGGAACTGCTGGCTGGTCCACTGGTGGAGTTTCGCTTCGTTGAGCAGGCCGCGGCGCGCGGCCATCACCAACTGGATTTTTCGCACCGCCAGCATGACCTTGGAGAAACCCTCCAGAACGTTGTCCTGGCAACTGCCGAGAGCGGTCTGCGCAATCAGGAACACCTCGTTGCGCAATTCGGCATCCTGGGCCATCGCCGTGAATGCGACCTTCACCTGGTTTTCCATCTCGCGCCGTGCGGTGGCAGAAAGTTCGGGCAGGGCTTCCTGGTGCAGGCGTTCGAGCATCCGGGCAAAAGCCGGGGCGGCCTCTTCCTCGTCGAAGGCATGGAGATCCATCGCGGAGGTGCGGGCTGTATCGCCCAGCCAGGTCTGGAACTGGCTGCCCAGCGGTGCGCCCAGGTGCGCCAGGTCTCCTTCGAGGCCCCTGTCGTCCTCGTCGGATCCGCTGGCTTCGTTGTCCGAAGACGATGTGCGGCCGGCCTCGGGCGCGCCTGCCGGGACCAGAATGCGTTCGATCACGCGGGCTGCGGCAGGGCTGCCCAGCTGGAGGAAAAGCCAGAGCGAGCGCAATGCTTCCCCGACATCGTGCCCGGTGCCTTCCTGGTGGGCGAGAAGGGCTGCAGCCGCCTGGTGGATGCGTGGCTCGAGGTCCGGGCGTACCACGGCCGCCATGACCAAGGGAACGAATTGCGCCCGGCTCGGCGGCCCCTGGATACCCAATGCCGCAAGTTCCTGGCGCAGGGATTCGGGAGCCTGCGGGGCCGCCTCGGCCCGTGCGGGTGCGGCCTGCGGAGGACTGCCCGCCCCGGTGCTGGTCCGGGCACCGCCGGACGGCTGCGCGGGGGGCAGCGGCACGGCGGCGCGGGGCGGTCGGCTGGAAGGTCCCGCTTCCGCCGAGGGGGCGGCAGCGGCCTGTCGGGCCGGCAGCCGTCCCGCCAGGCTGGAACCGGCTTCCGTGGTGCGCGCTCTCACGCGCCGCGTCGGTGACGCATCGGAGCCGCTGTCGCTATCGTGGCGGGGGCTGCGCGCGCGCGGGCTCACATGGCCTGTGGGTTGGGTGGGAGGCTGCATGGGAACGTGATGTCCTGCCGTGCGCTGGCACGGGCGATGGCACCATGCTCGCGCGGCCGGCGCGGCATGCCCTGCGCCCATGCGCAGCAGATGGTCGATTCGCGAACCGACGGGGTGACAGGGCAGGGGGCTTTAAGGTCCGTCCGGCGGCGCACCGCCTCCCAGCACCGGCATGTCGGGCAGCTCATTGGCTCCGCGAGGCCCCGGGCCTGAGGGGAAATGCTCGGCCAGCAGCGCCGACACTTCCTCCAGGGCCTGCGTTAGCCCGTCCTCGTAGCGTCCGGAGCGGAAGGCTTCGCCCATGCGGGCGACCATCTCGCGCCAGGCCGCGGGCGGTACGGTCCGCGCGAGGGCCCGGTCGGCCACGATCTCGATCGCATGCTCGGCCAGCAGCAGGTAGATGAGCACCCCGTTGTTGTGCTCCGTGTCCCACACGCGCAGCTTGCCGAAGAGCGTGACGGCGCGCTCGCGCGCGGATGCCCCGCGCCATAGGTAGCTCGAGGGCAGGCCGCCTTCCGCGCAAATGCGTATCTGCCCCGTGTGCCGTGCTTCGCTGGCGGCCACGCGGCGCGCCAGACGTTCGAGCAGGTCGGGCGGCAGCGCGCGGTGCAGGCCGCCTTCCGCCCAGCGGTGGCGCAGGAGCCGCGCGATCCGGGCCGGCAGTCCCGGAAGGGGGGCCGGTGCAGGGGGGCGGGAGGTGGTGGGCATGGAGCGAGTCCGGTCCTGGAGGTGGATGGGGAAAGGGGGCTGGTTCAGAAGGGGCTACCAGTCGCCCGACGCACCGCCGCCGCCGAAGTCGCCACCGCCGCCCGAACTGAAGCCGCCGCTGTCGCTGCTGCTGCCTCCGCCCGAGCCACCGCTCCAGCCGCCCATGCCGATGCCGGTACCCAGGCCCGTGGAGAACCCGTCCCGCAACCCGCCGCGGCGGCCTGCCGACACGCCGCGTCCGCCGAAGAGCCATGTGTAGAGCAGCGCCACGGCGCCCGCCCCGACGGCCAGCAGCACGCTGGCCGTGAACAGGAAGGCGATGAGGCCCGCTGCGCCGCCCATGAGCAGCCCGCCCGCCCGGTTGCCGAAGAGCCCGCGGGCCATCGGGCCGCCGACCATCACCCCGAAGAACAGGAAGATCGCGAAATCGTTCCAGTCCACGCCGCGTTCGGCGCGGGCCGCCTGGGTATTGCCCGCAGGTGCAGGCAGGTTCTCTCCTGCGATGCGCGCGCTGAGCTGCCCGAGCGCGGCGTCGATCCCGCCCGCAAAGTCGCCTTCGCGGAAGCGGGGCTTCATGGTGCCGTCGATGATGCGCGCGGCGGCGATGTCGGGAATCGCCCCCTCCAGGGCCTTGGCCACCTCGATCCGCATCCGGCGGTCGTCCTTCGCGACCACGACGAGTACGCCGTCCCCCACGTCCCTGCGGCCGATCTTCCAGGTGTTGGCCACGCGGTTGGCGAATGCGGCGATGTCCTCCGGCGCCGTGGAGGCCACCATGAACACCGCGATCTGCGTGCCCTGGCGCTGTTCGATGCCTGCAAGGCGGGCTTCCAGCCGCTCGCGCTCCGCGGCGCCGAGCGTCCCGGTCTCGTCGATCAGGTGGGCCGAGAGCGGCGGCACCGCGCGCAGTGCCCGCGCCGGCAGCGCGCACGCCAGCCCGAGCGCGAGGCACAGCAGGGCCAGCAGGGTGCGCAGCGGTGCGGCGATGCCCGGCATGCCCGGATCACCTCAGCGCGAAGCCGGCGCAGCGGGCGCGGCCGGTGCAGGGCGGGAGAAGTCCACCGTCGGCGGCGTGCTGATCTGCGCCTCGTTCTGCACCGTGAAGCTGGGTTTGGGCTCGTAGCTGAACACCTTGGCCGTCAGGTTGGTCGGGAAACTGCGCGCGAGCACGTTGTATTCCTGCACGGTCTGGATGTACCGGTTGCGCGCCACGGTGATGCGGTTCTCGGTGCCTTCGAGCGTCACGCGCAGGTCGCGGAACGCCTGGTTGGCCTGCAGCTGGGGATAGCGCTCGGCCACCACCATCAGGCGCGAGAGCGCGGACGACAGCTCGCCCTGCGCCTGCTGGAACTTGTTGAACGCCTCGGGGTTGTTCAGCGTTTCGGGCGTCACCTGGATCGAGGTGGCCCTGGCGCGCGCCTCCACCACCTTGGTAAGGGTGTCCTGCTCGAAGGCGGCCTCGCCCTTCACGGTGGCGACGATATTGGGCACGAGGTCGGCCCGGCGCTGGTACTGGTTGAGCACTTCGCTCCAGGCGGCCTTGCTCTGCTCGTCCAGGCGCTGGAAGTCGTTGTAGCCGCAGCCCGAGAGGGCGAGCGCGGCGGCGAAGGTGGCGATGAGGCGTTTCATGGTGTGCGGGCGCCGGGCGGGATTGCGAACGTTGGGGCGACGTGCCCTGGCCGCTCCGGCGCCGGGCCATTCTGCCCCAGCCGCCGGGCCTGCCGCGTCAGCGGGCGGCGCATGTGGCGGATCGGCCGCCCGACGGGCAGGATGCGCGGCGCGGCCGAATTTCCGACAATGGCGCACTTCCCGATCCGGCCCCGCAGGGGCCCCGATGCCAGGACACTCCACGATGAGCACACGCACTCCCTACCGCGCCGCCCTGGTGGGCGGCTCCGCCGACGAGACCGAGGCCGCGTTCTACGAGGCGCTGCAGGCGGGCGACATCGACCGCCTCATGGCCTGCTGGGCGGAAGAGGACGACATCGTCTGCGTCAACCCCGGCGGGCCCCGCCTGCTGGGAGCGGGCGCCATCCGGGCCGCCTTCACCGCCATGTTCGAGCACGGCGGGCTGCGCGCCCGGCCCGCGCAGGTCCACCGCGTGCAGGCCCTGGCCAGTGCCGTGCACAGCGTGGTCGAGCATGTCGAGGTGCGGATGGAGGGCAGCATGCGCGAGGCGCTGGTGCAATCCACCAACGTCTATCACAAGACCCCGCAGGGCTGGCGGCTGGTCGCCCACCACGCGAGCCCGGGCACCGTCCACGAGGCCGTGGCCGGCCCGGTGCCGCCGGTGCTGCACTGACCGGCCCGGAGCGCACCGGCATGGACTATGTCGCGCCCCGGTGGCTGCCCGGCGGCCACCTGCAGACCATCTGGCCCGCGCTGGCATCGCGCCGTGCCGAGGGCAGCGCGCCGGCCTACCGCCGGGAGCGCTGGACCGCACCGGACGGCGATTTCGTGGACGTGGACTTCCTGGACGCGCCCGCCGCGGCACAGGGTCCGCCCCGGCCGCTGCTGGTGCTCTTCCACGGGCTCGAGGGCTCGTCGCGCAGCCACTATGCCGAGGCGTTCGCCGACGTGGCGCGCACCCGCGGCTGGGACTACGCCGTGCCGCACTTCCGGGGGTGCAGCGGCGAGATCAACCTCGCGCCGCGCGCCTACCACTCGGGCGACCACGAGGAAATCGACTGGATCCTGCGGCGCATGGCGCAGCGGCAGCGGCCCGGCGGTGGGCCGGACGGACCCCGCGCTCCCCTGCTCGTGGCCGGAGTGTCGCTCGGCGGCAATGCGCTGCTGCGCTGGGCGGGCGAACACGGGCAGGAGGCCGCACGCAGCGCCGACGCCGTGGCGGCCATCTGCTCCCCGCTTGACCTGGCCGCGGGCGGCCGGGCCATCGGACGGGGCTTCAACCGGCTCGTCTATACGCGCATGTTCCTGCGCACCATGGTGCCCAAGGCCCTGGCCAAGTGGCGCCAGCATCCGGGCCTCTTCGACCGCGATGCCCTGCGCGCGGTGCGCGACCTGCACGCCTTCGACGATCTGTTCACGGCGCCCCTGCACGGCTTCCGCGATGCGGACGACTACTGGCGCCGCGCATCCGCCCAACCCCTGCTGGGCGCGGTGCGCATTCCGGCGCTGGCGGTGAATGCACTCAACGACCCCTTCGTTCCGGCGGACAGTCTGCCCCGGCCCGGGCAGGCCGGCACCCACGTGACGCTCTGGCAGCCGCCGCATGGCGGGCATGTCGGTTTCGCGTTCGGGCGACTGCCTGGCCATGTCCGGGCCATGCCCGAAGCCGTCGCCGGGTGGCTGGCCCGGCAGGCGGGGCTTCCGGACGCACATCCGCCGGGACACGCGCCTACGCCCGAGGCGGTCGCGGCGGGCTAGGATCGGCCCATGGATGACATCGTCAGGCAGGCCATCGCCAAGTGGCCCAACGTACCCGATTGCTATGGCTGGCTGGGCCTGGACGCGCGCGGGCGCTGGTTCATGCGGGACGACGCCGTGCAGGCGCAGGGCCTTTTCCCCCAGGCGCGCGGCGCCGTGCTGCAGCATGACAAGCTGATCGATTTCATCCACCGCAATTACGAGCCCGATGCCCGGGGCCGCTGGTTCTTCCAGAACGGACCGCAGCGGGTGTACGTGGAACTGGAGGCCGCACCCCTCGTGTGGCGCATCGAAGGATCGGAGGAGGACGGTGGCGAGTCCGGCTTCTCCATCGTGGCGCACACCGGCCTGCGCTCGGCCGTGCAGGAGTGTTTGCTCGACGAGGCCGGGCGGCTCTACCTGTTCGACGGCCGGGTCCTCGGCCTCGTGCACACGCTCGACATGGAACTGGCCGCCCGTGCGGTGGAGCAGGGGCTCTGGACGCCCGTGGACGTGCGCGCGGACGAGTTGCCCCGGCGCTACGGCTATGTGCAGCGTCCCTCGGAACTGCGGGACTGACCTCTGGTGGGGCTCCGAATGAAAAAGCCGGTCGCACGGACCGGCTTTCACTGCAGGCGGAAAACCTGGCGCCGTTACTTGGCGGCGTTGGCCATGTATTCCACGGTGGCGCGGATTTCCGCGTCCGATGCCTGGGTGCCGCCGCGGGGAGGCATGGCTCCCTTGCCGGCGATGGCGATGCGCGTCATGCCGTCGATGCCGTCCTTCAGGCGCTCGGCCCAGGCGGCCTTGTCGCCGAACTTGGGCGCACCGGCCACGCCGGCCGCATGGCATACCTGGCAGGCCTGCTTGTAGAGCGCTTCGCCCGCGCCGGCTGCCACTGCGGCGGCAGGTGCCGCAGCTGCGGCCGGGGCTGCGGTCGCGGGGGCCGCAGGGGCCTGTGGCGCTGCGGCCATGGCGGGTGCTGCGGGAGCCGCCGGGGCCGGTGCTCCGGATGCGCCCGCCGCCGCGGCCTGGGCTTCGGCGGGAGCGGACGCGCCACCGGCGGCGGGGGCAGCCGGTTCGGTGAACTTGGCTCCGGCCGCGTTCGCCATGTAGGCCACGCCGCGGGCGATCTCGGTGTCGTTGAAATCGCCGCCGCCCTGGGGCGCCATGGCGCCCTTGCCGGCCAGCGCGGAATGCACCAGCGCTTCGAAACCCGTCTGGATGCGTGGGCCCCAGGCGGCGGCATCGCCGAACTTGGGTGCGCCGGCGGCGCCCGTGGCGTGGCACGCGGCGCACTGGCCCTTGAAGACCTCCTCGCCGCTGCGCAGCGGCCGGTTGGCGTCCCGTACTTCCACCATGCCCACCTTCTGGATGCGCTCGGCCAGCGCGCGCTCCGGGTTGCCCGAACCCTGGGCCGGCTTGTTGCCCGAGGTGACGTAGATCACGAGGCCGATGATGGCGAAGACGGGTACCACGAAGCAGAAGAACACCGTCCAGAGCAGCTGGCGAGGGTTCTTGATCGGGCCGGTATGCGCTTCTTCGTGGGGGGTGTCGCTCATGAGGGGGACCTCTGTGGGTATGTCTGGCGGAACCAGCGGACGATTATAGGAAGCGCCTTCCGGGCCGGCCGTTAGGGAAAACGGCCAGCCGCAACACCCTTGCGCTGGGTCAAGGAGCCCGTTCAGTGGCCCCAATAGCGGTACGGCGGCGTGTAGCGCCACACGTCGGTGTTCCAGACCTGGCCGCCGCTGCCGCCCTCGCAGGCGAAGCCGAAGCCCGAGAACACGTACATCTCGCCCATCACCGTGGCCGCGCTGGTGCGCTTGATGCGCGGAAACGCGTCGCCCTGCGGCGTGAGGCGCCGCCATGCGGCCGCGTTCAGGTCCAGCCGCCACAGCGCGTTGGTGGGGTTCTGGTTGAACTGGGCTCCGCAGCCCGTGGTGCCCCCCGGCTGGTCCCCGCCGGCGAGCAGCAGGCCGCTGCCCAGCAGCGCATCCGCTCCGTGGTTCTGGGGTGGATCGACGTCCTCCCCCGGCGCTGGGGTGACCTGCCTCCAGGTCAGGGTCCGCAGGTCGAGCGTCCAGGTGTCCCGCAGGAAGACGAATCCGCCCTGGCCGGTGGTGGCCTCGCCGCCGTAGAGCGCGACCTGCCCGCGCCAGGGCTCGCCGGTCACGGCGCCCGAATAGCGGGGCGGGGGCGATCCCGGCGCGCCGTGGGGCGAGAGCGGGGTCCAGGTGCGCGTGGAGACATCGAAACGCCACAGGTCGTTGAGCGTGCGGAATCCGGCCTCCACGCCGCCGAACACGTAGAGCTGGTCGCCCGCGCGCCAGACCGTGGGCCATGCCCGCGGGCTGGGGGCCGGTGCATCGCCGGGGGCCACCCCCGCCAGCGCTTCCCAGCGTCCGGCCCGTGCGTCGTAGGCCCAGACGTCGCCCAGTGGCGTGAAGTCCGACAGGTCCGCGGAGTAGCGGGCGCCTCCGAACACCACCACCCAGCCGCGTTGCGGCATGGCCACGCCGCCGGAGAAGGCGCGCGGAGAGGGCACATCGCCCGCGGGCACCAGGCGCGTCCAGCGGTTGGCGTGCACGTCGTAGCGGTGCAGGTCGTTCAGGAAGTCGTTGGTGCCGGCGCGGAAATCGTCCTTCACGCCGCCAAAGAGGTAGATGGCTCCCCGGAGCGCCGCGGTGACCGGTGCGCTGCGCCCGGACGGGGCGCCTTCGCTGGAAAGCCGGGTCCACACGCCGTCGTCCTGCGGGCCGGGCTTGGGGCCTGCCGTGGCGGCACAGGCCGCGAGGGCGCAGGCCATGCCGACGAGGCTCCTGCGGCGCACGGCCGGCCCGGGGCTCGGCCGCTGAGCGGCGGAAGGCGGGTGGCCGGAGGGGGTGGACGATGGCATGCGCATGGCTGGCTTTCTCCCTGCTGTTCTGGTGTGGTCGGGAGACGGACGGTAACGGCGCGCTGGAAAGCTGCAAGCGGCCTTCCGGCATGCAGTGCATGCACGTCCGTTGGGATCGGGCCATCCCGCCGCCGGAAGGGATGCCCAAAGAAAAGGCGCCCGAAGGCGCCTTGGAAGGACGGAAGGCCGTCTCTCAGAACGTGTTCAAAGTCTCGCCTGACTGATATGAGAAGCTCGCTGGATGAGAAAAGGGTACCCCAGCGATATCAAGCGCGAGCAGTTTGACGTGATCCGGCCCTTGCTGGAGAGTGCGCGCAGGAAGACGGCCCCCCGCAGGGTGGATCTGTACGAGGTGTTCTGTGCAGTGCTGTACCTGCTGCGCACGGGCTGCCAGTGGCGCGCGCTGCCCAGCGACTTTCCCAAGTGGCGAACCGTGCACTCGTACTTTGCGATCTGGAGCGAGCCGCGCGAGGGTGGCAGCCTGCTGGAGCAGGCTTTAAAAAAAACAGGT
>NZ_JMKU01000033.1 GCF_000687165.1 Paracidovorax oryzae ATCC 19882
CGCGGGCCGCGCCAACCTGTTTTTTTTAAAGCCTGCTCCAGCAGGCTGCCACCCTCGCGCGGCTCGCTCCAGATCGCAAAGTACGAGTGCACGGTTCGCCACTTGGGAAAGTCGCTGGGCAGCGCGCGCCATTGGCAGCCCGTGCGCAGCAGGTACAGCACTGCACAGAACACCTCGTACAGATCCACCCTGCGGGGGGCCGTCTTCCTGCGCGCACTCTCCAGCAAGGGCCGGATCACGTCAAACTGCTCGCGCTTGATATCGCTGGGGTACCCTTTTCTCATCCAGCGAGCTTCTCATATCCGTCAGGCGAGACTTTGAACACGTTCTAAGCCCTGTGGCCGGATGAAACGGGGTGATTTTCGCGATGTGCGAGCTCAGCCTGCCCATCCAGCAGACAGATTTGGCCCGTGCTGCGGCCCCTGGGCGCGTTCTAGGCGCACTCATGCCTGCAGCGGCCGGGTCCGCTCAGGTTCCTCCACAGTTGCAGGCAGTGGATGCGCAGGATCGTCTCCAAGGCAAATGGAGGGCGTCCACCCCGTGCCTGGTGCGTGCCGCGTGCATGCGGCTGGATCCGCCCCACCAGCGCCGCCCACGGCACCACCCGGTTCATCTCTTCAAGGAATATCTCCTTGCGGGTCTTCTTGGGCAGGGGATCGAACCCCAGCATCTGCTGCTGCTCTTGCGTCATGCTCGCCATCTGCCTGCGGCTCCCTTCATGCGCCAGTCAGCGGCAGGTTTGGCAGATCTTCCTCAGAAGGGGATGTCATCCATGTCGTCAAACGAAGATTGCGATTCTTTGATTTTTGGTAGTGCATCAATACGCGCTCGCAAGTTTGCTTCGATGATGTTCTTTTGTTCCTTGCTGCATTTTCTGAGTAATTCGATAAATTCCTGTACGCATTGGACAGGGAATGTTTCTTGACTGTAGTAGCTGTAGAGGCCGTCAATGCAGCACTCAATAACAATCGAACTGCTTGGTGCTTCCGGTTCAAGCATAATTGATTTATAGGCTTCCTCAAGCTTTAAATGTATTTCTTCGATATTGAAGCAAGTTGCTTTCGTGCCAACTTTTGCAGTACGTTCCGCTAGCATTCTTGAAAACCATCGATAGCACTCTATGTCATCTTGTGAGAACTGCGTGGATCGAGGCTGCCCTATCAGCTCTTGTCGTGCTACTGCGAAAGATTTGAAGCGTTTTTCTCTGTTGGGTTCGACCATTCGTCGAAGCACCACTTCGTGCCGAAATTGGACAATTTCATGTTTCTCAATTAGCCATTCGAATAATTTTCCTACAAAATAAATTTCAGTCGCGTGGTCATAGATCCGTTGGGCAAACTCGGGAGGAAGAGCGCACCACCAATTCAAAGAAATACTTTTGTCGAAGTCGGTGCTATTAAGTGCTTGCTTTCCAAATCCGAAATCGATGATCTTAACGATGCCGCCGCCGGAGACGAGAATGTTGGATGTGCGAATGTCTCGGTGAAGAATGCGTTTGTTTTCGAGGTGATCAAATCCTTCAACTACTTGAATGAATAAGCTATTTATATCTTCAGGATGAGCTTTTAGATAATTGTCGATGTCCAAGCCATCGATATATTCCATAAAAATAAAGCCGTTGAAGCTTTCGGGGTAAATGATGTAGTTGAAAACCCGCACCACGTTGACGTGATGGACGGCGTGCATCAGCTTTATTTCTCTCAAAAATCCAGCAAAAAATTGCTCGCGCCAAGCATCTTGTGCTGGTGAATATTTCTTGCATACGAAATATTCGTCAATTGCTTCGTCGTGGAGTAGAACAGTCAAACCACATGCGCCACGCCCAAGCTCCCGTTCCAAGAAAAAACTGCGTCCGTGCTGAAATTTTACTTTTCTTCTTTCCATATCACTTTTGCTTTTAAATTTTTATGATGGGCTGATTCTGCCCCTGCGGCATTGAGTTGGAAGCTATGCGTTTGTTTTTGCCAGGAGTCTTGGGGCTTTAGGGCTGAGTTGGTGATTTTGTTAAAAATTAATGAATTCCATAGTCAGCCCGCGGCAATCCATGTGCAATTTTGGAAGTCGGCGGCAGAATTAGGGGCTAATGATTTCTAATTCCACCACCTTCACCAACACCCACAACGCCCGATTCACCGGCGTCACCACCCCCACCGCCTTCCCCCGCGCCACCACATACCCATTGAGGTGATCGATCTCGCTCGGCTTGCCCCGCGCCAGGTCCTGCGCGGTGGACGACATCTGCCCCGGCATGGTGGCCGCGATGCGGCTCACCGCCGCGCCCACATCGCCCGGAATCTGGATGCCGTCCGCTTCGGCCACCGCCAGGCATTCGGCCACCACGTCGGCAATCACGTCCGCCACGCCGGGCGTCTGCACCAGCCGGCCATAGGGCTGCTGCGCGAGTGCGGAGATCGCGTTGTACGCGCAGTTGAGCACCAGCTTGGCCCAGAGCGCGCCGCGCACGTTGTCTGAAATCTCCGTGGCGATGCCGGCGGCGCTGAACTGCTGCACCACCGTGGCGCTGCGAGGCGAAGGCGCGATCACCAGTTCACCGCGCCCGTGGTGGCGCACGTGGCCGGGGCCGGCCATTTCGGTGGCCACATAGACCACGGCGGCAGCGACGGGGTGGGTATCGCCCAGCACGCCACGCACGCGCTCGTCGTTGTCCACGCCGTTCTGCAGTGTGAGCACCAGCGCGCCGGGCGCGAGGTGCGGCTGGATCTGGCGTGCCGCGTCCTCGGTGTCGGCGGATTTCACGCAGAACATCACCACGTCCGCACCCCGCACCGCGGCGGGATCGGTGTCGGCCGCCATGGGCACCTGTTCGTCGAGCGTGGCGGTCTGCAGGCGCAGGCCGTTCGCGCGGATCGCCTTGACGTGCGCGGGCCGGCCGATCAGCGTGACCGCATGGCCGGCGCGCGCGAGCAGGGCGCCGAAGTAGCAGCCCACGGCGCCGGCGCCCATCACGGCGATGCGCAGGGGTGGGGCTGCCGGATCGAGCGGCGATACAGGCAGGCCTCCGGCAGGGGCTGCCGATGGGGATGCAGTCATGCGGTTTTTTCTCTCTCTATCTCTCGCTTCTCTGTCGAGCATCGTACGCCCGGCGGGAGCCGCTGCCTCCAGGGGTTTGCGAGATGGGGAGGGCGAATGTGTCACTGCCGCTGGTTCGGAGTCGAAAACTGCCGACTTACCCCCTTGTCAAGCAAACTGATCGCCGTCGCGCTTGTTGTTCCGTTAGGCGGAACGATTCCTGGAAAACGTCGTTTTGTTAACGCATTGTTGCAATGAGGCCGAGGGGGCAAAACTAGCATTCGCCCCCATCGAAAACGTGACAGCAAGGGGAGGAAGCATGAGCGCGGAGCTCGCAGCGACGTTTTTCAACATGGGCTATGCCCAGTCCGTGGCGCAGTCCATGGAGCAGAACCGGGTGGATGTGCTGGTGCTCACCCAGGGCCAGTACATGGGCATCCTGCAGGACAAGGCCCGGAACAACCCGGCGCTGGAATTCAGCCTGCGCAAGATCCTCGCCAGTTCAACATTCGGACAGTACTGGCAGCACACCTTCAGCCCCAACGCCAGCGAACCGTGGGTGGGGCCGGCGGCGCAAGGCGCCAACGATGCGATCGCCATCACCCGCACGCTGAATGCGATCGGCATGTCGGGCATCACCACGTATGTGAAGACGACCGCGACCGGCACCTACATCATCATCAAGGGCTACTCGGCGCGCCGCAGTTCCGCGCTGCAAGGTACGCGCTATCTCGCCACGCACCCGAAGATGATCCAGCTGGGGCTGGGCATGCAGAGCCTGCAGGGCATTGCCAAGGGCGGGTTCATGCTGGGCGTGGTCGTCTCCAGCGGCATCGAGTTGATGGACTTCATGTTCAACAACGAGAAGACGATGTATGACCTGGTGGGTGGGATTGGGGTGGAGGCGGTGAAGGGTGGGTTGGGCGGTTTGGTTGCCTATGCCGCAGCCGCGGGTGTTGCTGCCGCAACGACGGTGGCAGTACTGCCCTTGGTCGTTATGGCCTTGGTAGCCGTGTCTGGCGGTGTCGTGCTCAACATGGCGGACAACCACTACGGAATCAAACAGAAGGTGATCGGCACCCTCAAAATGCTGCCAGAAAAAATCGAGCAGGGCGTCTACACCATCGATACCAAGTCACAGGCGTGGCAAGACGATCTTCAAAACGCCATTGAGCGCAAGACGAGGGATGTGACGCATTCAATCGGCAGCGGTGCCAAGGATTGGCTTTGCCGCGTTTCCCGCATGTGCTACTAGGCCAATCGCCATCAACCTACCAGAACCGAAATGCACGACATTCCTGCGCTGCGTAAAACCATGCTGTGGAGCACGCCGCTCTTTATCGGTATCTCGGCGAGCTGCGTGTGGGCCACCTTGCATGGAGTCGTGCCGGTGTTCCAGGGTATCGCGGTAAGGGCTCCAGTCGTCCGGATTGCGCCCGCTGCCCAGCTGGCACCGTTCGTCGCCGTCGTCTGCATCATGGCCATTGTTCTCGGCGCCATGCGCGTCGCGCTGTGCCGTGAAGCCGCGATTGCGAAGTTCGAGCGCGCTTTCACGATCGCCGTGCTCGCCAGCGGCTTGGTGATGCTGCTGATCCCTGTGACCTCGTTCATCCAGCGCCTGTACATGCCGAGCATTGGCTACACGGCGTGCTACGAACTGCAGGGCAACCCGACCCTCTGGTTCACGGATTGGGTGAAAGATCCTGCGTTGTGCGTCAAAGGAAAGAGCCTGGATTGGGTCAACGAGCAGGCGCAGTTGTCCAAGTCACCCGCAACTCCATGAGCCGTGGCGCCGTGCCCTCGCTACCCCGGTCATCCATGCATGACATCCATCACATCCGAAAGCTTGCCCGGTGGGGCATTCCGCTGTATCTCGGGCTCGTGGCAGGAGCGTTGCTGATGACGCGCCATGCCTTGGTGCCGATGGTTCAGGACATCGTGTTGAAAGCACCCGTGGTGCGGATCACGCCGGGTATGCACCTCATGCCGTGCGTCGTCGCTTTCGGCTCACTGGCAATCGTCGTCATGGTGATGCGGGCGATCCCCTGCCGCGCCAGCCTCATCAAGCAATTCGAGCTTGCGGCCAACCTGGCTGTCGCAGCCAGCGCCATTGCGCTCCTGTTGGTCCCCGTGGTCGCTATCGCCCAGCGCTACTACATGCCCAGCATCGGCTACACCCAATGCCATGTCCTGCAGGGCCAGCCCACGCTGTGGTTCACGGACTGGGTTCGCGATCCGGCATGGTGTGTGAAGGGTAAGAGTCCGGAATGGTTGAACGAGCAGGCGCAGCAGTCCAGGTCGATCGCGCCTCTGTGAACAGCCTAATGGTGCCGCTACTGGCTCCTCGCGGCCTGGTGGTGCTTGGTGTGTCAGATCAGGTATCTCACTCGAACACCCGAACCTGCCTTCCATGTTTGATGTCGCCGGAATTCGAAAAACTCTGATCTGGGGTATCCCGCTCTACCTGGCCTTGGCCACAGGTTCGATCCTGATGGTCGCCTACATCCTGGTTCCGACGATGGAGGGAGTTTCCGAGCGTGCCCCAGTAGTTCGCATCGGACCTGCCGTGCTGGTAGCGCCATTTGTCGCTGCGTTTTGTCTCCTCGGCGTCGTCGTCGCTTCCATGCGCGCGATTCCCTGTAGCGACCGCATCATCAAGCCTTTCGAGCGTGCGTTCATCGCCACAGTGCTTGCGTGTGTAGTGGCGATGCTGTTGATTCCGGTCACCGCTGCGTTGGCACGATCTCGGATGCCGAGCATCGGCTACACCCAATGCCATGTCCTGCAGGGCCAGCCCACGCTGTGGTTCACGGATTGGGTTCGTGATCCTGCGTGGTGTGTCAGGGGCAAGAGCCTGGATTGGGTGAATGAGCAGGCGAGGTTGTCCGTGGCGCGCCCAGTTCCTTGAGTCGCGCTGCCATGCACGACATCCGGCAAATCCGTAAATCACTGCTTTGGGGCATACCTCTCTGCGTTCTCGTCGGTGCGGGGTGCCTATGGCTCGGCTTTGAAGCCGTGGTACGAACGATCCAGCAGGTCGCCGCTGGAGCAGCGGGCGTCCGGATTGCACCTGCCGCGCAATTGACACCCTTCGTCGCTGTTCTGTGCATCCTCGGCATCGTTGTCGGGATCATGCGGGCGATACCTTTGAGCGACGGGCCGATCCGGCGTGCCGAGCGTGCCTTCAACATCACGGTCGCAGTCAGTGCCATCGCGTTTCTGCTGGTTCCCGTGACATCCATAGCCCAGCACTACTACATGCCCAGCATCGGCTACATCCAATGCCACATCCTGCAGGGCCAGCCCATGCGGAGGTTCACTGACTGGGTTCGCGACCCGGCATGGTGCGTTAAGGGCAAGAGCCTGGATTGGGTCAACGAACAGGCGAAGGCGCTCGCGTCGCATGGGGTGCGCTGAAGCGAGTAGCGGAGCAAGCGACGGGGCTGGCCTGGTTTCCCGCATGTTCACCGGCCCCTCTGCCGTCAACTACCAGACCCGAAATGCATGACATTCCCGCACTGCGCAGAACCATGCTGTGGAGCACGCCGCTTTTTCTTGGCATCGCTGCCAGCTGCGTGTGGGTCACCCTGCATGGGGTCGTGCCGGTCTTTCAGGGCCTCGCGGCAAGGGCTCCGGTCGTCCGGATTGCGCCCGCTGCCCAGCTGGCACCGTTCGTCGCCGTCGTCTGCACCATGGCCATCGTGCTCGGCGCCATGCGCGTCGCGCTGTGCCGTGAAGCCGCGATTGCGAAGTTCGAGCGCGCTTTCACCATCGCCGTGCTCGCCAGCGGCTTGGTGATGCTGCTGATCCCGGTGACCTCGTTCATCCAGCGCCTGTACATGCCGAGCATTGGCTATGCGGCGTGCTACGAACTGCAGGGCAACCCGACCCTCTGGTTCACGGATTGGGTGAAAGATCCTGCGTTGTGCGTCAAAGGCAAGAGCCTGGAATGGGTGAACGGGCAGGCGCGATTGTCCACGTCACGCGCAACTCCCTGAGCACTGAAACTGTGCCTCGCTACCCGGCCATCCATGCACGATATCCATCACATCCGAAAGCTTGTTTGGTGGGGCATTCCGCTGTATCTCGGCCTCGTGGCAGGAGCGTTGTTGATGACGCGCCATGCCTTGGTGCCGATGGTCCAGGACATCGTGTTGAAAGCGCCCGTGGTGCGGATCACGCCGGGCGTGCACCTGATGCCGTGCGTCGTCGCTTTCGGCTCACTGGCCATCGTCGTGATGGTCATGCGGGCGATCCCCTGCCGTGCCGGCCTCATCAAGCCATTCGAGCTCGCGGCCAACCTGGCGGTCGCAGCCAGCGCCATCGCGCTCCTGCTGATCCCCGTGGTTTCGATCGCCCAGCACTACTACATGCCCGGCATCGGCTACACCCCATGCCACGCCCTGCAGGGCCAGCCCACGCGGTGGTTCACGGACTGGGTTCGCGATCCTGCGTTTTGCGTGCAGGGCAAGAGCCCGGACTGGGTGAACGAACAAGTCCGCCGATCGCCTCCATGAGGCACTGAGCGGCCCCGGAAGGGACCGCCACCGGATCCGCCCACTCAGGCGACGGCCAGCAGGAGACCGTCCCGGGCGCCCGCAGGGGCGCGCCGTGCCGGGGCTGCCGTGGCGCCCGCCACGTCCGCACCCGTCGGCAGCCGGAACTGCGCCACGGTGCGCGCCAGCGTTTCCGCCTGGAACTTCAGGCTGTCGGCGGCCGCGGCGCTTTCTTCCACCAGGGCGGCGTTCTGCTGCGTGACCTGGTCCAGCTGCTGCACGGCATCGCCCACTTGGCCGATGCCGCTGGATTGCTCCGCGCTGGCGGCGCTGATTTCCGCGACCAGGGTGGACACCTCGGCCACCTGGGCCACGATGTCTTCCATCGTGCGGCCCGCCTGGGCCACGAGTTCGCTGCCGGCGTTCACGCGCGACACGCTGGTCTCGATCAGGCCCTTGATTTCCCCGGCGGCCTGCGCGCTGCGCTGCGCGAGGCTGCGCACCTCGGCCGCCACCACGGCGAAGCCGCGGCCCTGTTCGCCCGCGCGGGCGGCTTCCACCGCGGCGTTGAGCGCCAGGATGTTGGTCTGGAAGGCGATGCCGTTGATGGTGCCGATGATGTCGGCCATGCGGTCCGAGCCCTGGCGGATCGAGTCCATGGTGCGCACCACGTCCTGCACCACCGTGCCGCCCCGGGCCGCGACGGACGAGGCGCCCGAGACCAGTTGGTGGGCCCGGCGGGCCGATTCGGCGTTCTGCTGCACGGTGGAGGTCAGTTCCTCCATCGAGGCGGCGGTTTCCTCCAGGTTGCTGGCCTGTTCTTCCGTGCGCTGGCTCAGGTCGGCATTGCCGTTGGCGATCTGCACGGTGCCGGTGGCGATGGAGTCGGAGCCCGCGCGCACGCTGCCCACGATGCGCACCAGGCTGTCGTTCATGCGCGCCAGGGCGGAAAGCAGCTGGCCCACCTCGTCGCGCCGCCCCGTGGGGATGTGCGAGGTCAGGTCGCCGCCGGCCACGGCCTCGGCCACCTGCACGGCGGTGTGCAGCGGGCGGGTGATGGAGCGGGCGATGAGCCAGCACAGCGCCACGGCCAGCACGGCGGCCACCGCGCCGATGGCGATGACGGTGACGCGGCCGGTGCTCACCTGCGCGTCGGCCCGGTCGCTGTCCTCGGCCATCACCTTCTGCTGGTGATCGGACAGGCGGTTGAGGGCATCCAGGTATTTCTGCTGGACGGGCCGCAGGCGGGTTTCCAGCAGGTCCCGGGCCTCTCCCGAGTGGTCCTCGCGCATCAGCTGCAGCAGCCGGTCCATTTCAGCGACGTAGTCCGCGCGTGCCGCCTCGCAGGCCTTGAGCATCTGGACGCCCGAGGCGGAGCGGACCAGCGGCGACAGCTGAGAGAACAGTTGGTTGACGGCCTCGCGGCTTTCCTGGATGCGGCGGGTTTCCTTCGCGCGGCTGTCCGCGCTCTCGAAGATCAGCATGTTGCGCGTGTAGCGCGACTGGGCCTCCGTCTCGTTGGCGATCTGCGTCAGCAGCCTGACCTTCGGGTAGGCGTCGCGCGTGACCTTGGTGAGGGCGCGGTTCACGTCGCCCAGCGCCCCGAGCGACAGGCCGGCCAGCAACGCCAGCACGGCGATCACGGCGAGGAAGGCCAGGCCGATGCGGTGGCTGATCCGCAGGTTGCCGAAGAAGGAGGTGTTTTCGCTCATGGCGGGAGGTAAAGGTGGGGCTGGCAGGAACGGGTGGGCGCCTGCGACACCTCCCGCATGACAGTGCCGGGAGACCGCCTTGCGGTTGTCCCATGGTCGAGCACCTGTCGGGAATCTTATTTTCTTATTGAAACTTTTGAAATCTTTTATTTGCAAATTTAATGAAGTTGACACATGTTTGTGGCAGATGCGCACTGCCGGGCAGGTCGGTCGCCAGACCATGAAAAAAGCCCCGGCCGGCGGGCGCGGGGCTTTCGGTGATGCCAGGGGCGGAACATCCGCCGGCCCGGCACCGGTTCAACGCTGCGCGGGCAGCGCGTAGGCGATGACGTAATCCCCCCGGTCGGGCGACTGGCGCGCGCCGCCGGCGGTGATCACCACGTACTGCTGTCCGGTCTTCGGCGACTGGTAGGTCATCGGGCCGCCCTGGCTGCCCACGGGCAGGCGGGCTTTCCAGGCCTCCTTGCCGTTGCTGCTGTCGAAGGCGCGCAGGTAGTAGTCCTGCGTGCCGGCGATGAACACCAGGCCGCCCTGGGTTGCCAGCGTGCCGCCCAGCGTGGGCATGCCGATGGGAATGGGCATGCGCATCTTGATGCCCATCGGGCCGGTGTCCTGCACCGTGCCCACGGGCACCTGCCAGGCCACCTGGCGGGTTTTCAGGTCGATGGCCGTGAGCGTGCCGTAGGGCGGTGCCTGGCAGGGAATGCCGGCCACGGACAGGAAGCGGTTCTTGTTCACTGCATAGGGCGTGCCCTTGAGCGGCACGGCGCCCATGCCGGTGTTCACGGCCTCGCCGCCGCCGGAAGCGGCACCGCGGTTGGCCGAGGGAATCATCTGCACCCACAGGCCCAGGCGCATGTCGTTGGCGAACAGGAAGCCGTGCACCGGGTCCACCGACAGGCCGCCCCAGTTCATGCCGCCCAGCGACCCGGGGAAGCTCAGCGACACATCCGTGCCCGGCGCGGTGTACAGGCCCTCGTAGCGCATCTTCTTGAAGGCGATGCGGCACAGCATCTGGTCGAAGGGCGTGGCGCCCCACATGTCGGATTCGGTCAGGGTCTGCGCGCCGATCTGCGGCATGCCCACCGAGCGCGGCTGTGTGGCCGAATACGGCTCGTTCGGGATGTCGGCTTTCTTCACCTGCTGCTCCTGCACGTCGGTCAGCGGCTTGCCGGTGGCGCGGTCCAGCACGTAGATCTGGCCGGCCTTGGTGCCGATGGCCAGCGCCGGCACGGTGCGGCCGCCGTCCACGGGGAAGTCGATGAAGCTTGGCTGCATCGGCAGGTCGAAGTCCCAGAGGTCGTTGTGCACGGTCTGGTACACCCACTTCTCGGCACCCGTGGTGGCATCCACCGCGAGCACGGAGGCGCCGTACTTGTGGTTCAGGGCCGTGCGCTCGGCGCCGTACAGGTCGGTCGAGGGGCTGCCCATGGGCAGGAAGACGGTGTTCATCGCCGCGTCGTACGACATCGGCGCCCAGGAGTTGGGCGTGCTGCGCACGTAGGTCTTGCCTTCGGCGGGCGCCTTCTTGTCTTCCGGATTGCCCGGGTCGAAGGCCCAGCGCATCTGGCCGGTCACCACGTCGAAGCCGCGGATCACGCCACCGGGCATGTCGGCCTGCACGTTGTCGGCCACGCGGCCGCCCACCACCACGGTGGTGCCGGCCATCAGCGGCGGGGAGGTGAGCTGGTAGAACGGATCGGGCGATGCGCCCAGGCCGGCCTTCAGGTTCACCTGGCCGTTGGTGCCGAAGCCCCGGCAGAACTCGCCCGTGTCGGCATCGACCGCGATCAGTCGGGCGTCGATGGTGTTGGTGAGGATGCGGCGCTGGCAGTTGGCGCCGGCCGGCAGGGCCACCGGCTGCACGGGCGTGGCGCCCGCGGCGGTCACGGCCGGCAGCTGCGCGGCCGCGTCGAAATACGCCAGGCCGCGGCAGCGCTGCCACACGGACGACTGCGCATTGATCTCGCGCTTCCAGAGTTCGCGGCCGGTGTCGGCCTCCAGCGCGATCAGGTTGTTGTGCGGCGTGCAGAGGTACAGGCGCTCGCCGATCTGCAGCGGCGTGGTCTGGTCTTCCGCGCCGTTGCCGTTGCTCACGGCGATGTCGCCCGTGTGGTACGTCCAGGCCACTTCGAGCTGCCCGACGTTGCCCCGGTTAATCTGGTCCAGCGCGGCGAAGCGGCTGCCGCCGTTGGTATTGCCGTAGTGCTCCCAGTTTTTCTGGGCCTGGGCCGGATCGACGGGCGTCAGGCCCGGGCCGCTGCCGTTGGCCGCCACCGTGGGATGCGGCACGAACATGCCGCCGAAAGCCGCCACCAGCGCCACGGCCAGCACGGCCGCCACGCCATAGGCCCCGCGGCCGCGCGGCGCGGCCAGGCCGGGATAGGCCAGCGCCACCAGCAGGCCGAGCACGCCCAGGGCGAAGAGGCGCGAGAAGAGCGGCCAGAACGACCAGCCTGCATCGGCGAGGGCCCAGGCCACGCTGGCGGCCAGCGTCACCGCATAGAGCCAGGCACCGGCCGTGCGCCCGCGCCACAACAGAACGCCGGCCACCAGCATCGCCAGGCCGGCCGGCGCGAAGTACAGGCTGCCGCCCAGGGTGGCCAGGGTGATGCCGCCCGCGAGGAAGGCGAGGCCGAACAGCACCGCCAGGGCGCCCACGAGCCTGCCGGCCCAGCGCGGTCGCCCGGGCAGCGCCGGATCGAGTTTTGCGGTCATTGGAATTCCTTGTTGATGAACGTCAATGGTATTTTCCCGCAAGAGATGTAACTCTGCTGTAGGCAGGGTCGGCCCCATGAAAAAAGCCCCGGCCGGTGGACGCGGGGCTTTCAAGGGGGCGGGGCCGCCGGGGAGGGCGGCCAGCGCGGCGCGGATCAGAGCGAGTCGATGAAGCTGCGCAGCTTGTCGCTGCGGCTCGGGTGCTTGAGCTTGCGCAGTGCCTTGGCTTCGATCTGGCGGATGCGCTCGCGGGTCACGTCGAACTGCTTGCCGACTTCTTCCAGCGTGTGGTCGGTGGACATCTCGATGCCGAAGCGCATGCGCAGCACCTTGGCTTCGCGCGGCGTGAGGCCGTCCAGGATGTCCTTGACCACGTCGCGCAGGCCGGCCTGCATGGCGGCGTCGATCGGGGCGGTGTTGGCGCCGTCCTCGATGAAGTCGCCCAGGTGGCTGTCGTCGTCGTCGCCGATCGGCGTTTCCATGGAGATCGGCTCCTTGGCGATCTTCATGATCTTGCGGATCTTGTCCTCGGGGATCTCCATCTTCGCGGCCAGGATGGACGCATCGGGCTCGAAGCCGAACTCCTGCAGGTGCTGGCGGCTGATGCGGTTCATCTTGTTGATGGTCTCGATCATGTGCACCGGGATGCGGATGGTGCGCGCCTGGTCGGCGATCGAGCGCGTGATGGCCTGGCGGATCCACCACGTGGCGTAGGTCGAGAACTTGTAGCCGCGGCGGTATTCGAACTTGTCCACCGCCTTCATCAGGCCGATGTTGCCTTCCTGGATCAGGTCGAGGAACTGCAGGCCGCGGTTGGTGTACTTCTTGGCGATGGAGATCACGAGGCGCAGGTTGGCCTCGATCATTTCCTTCTTCGCGTCGCGCGAGGCGGACTCGCCCTCGTTCATGCGCTTGTTGATGTCCTTGAGCTCGGACAGCGGCACCACCACGCGGGACTGCAGGTCCATCAGGCGCTGCTGCAGCTCCTGCACCGGCGGGATGTTGCGCGCGAGCACGGCGCTCCAGGGCTTGCCGGCGGCGGCCTGCTTCTCGACCCACTGCAGGTTCAGCAGGTTGGGCGGGAAGTCCTTGATGAAGGTTTCCTGCGGCATGCCGCACTTGTCCACGATGATGCGGCGCAGCTCGCGCTCCTTCTTGCGCACGTCGTCCACCTGGGCACGGACCATGTCGCACAGCTTCTCGATGGTCTTGGCCGTGAAGCGGATGGTCATCAGCTCGGCCGAGATGGCGTGCTGGGCCTTCATGTAGGCCGGCGTGCCATAGCCTTCCTTGTCGTAGATCTTGTGCATCTTCTCGAAGAGCCCGCGCAGGTTGTCGAACCGGCGCAGCGCTTCGTTCTTGAGCTCTTCCAGCTTCTTGGTCAGGGCCTTGGAGCCGCCCTTGCCGTCGTCGTCGTCCTCTTCGTCGAACTCGTCGAAGTCTTCCTCGGCCACGTAGTCGTCGGCCTCGTTGGGGTTGGAGAAGCCGTCCACGATGGTGGAGATGACGACCTTGCCCTCGCGGATCTCCTCGCCCATGGCCAGGATCTCGGCGATGGTGGCGGGCGATGCGCTGATGGCCTCCATCATGGCCTGCAGGCCGCCTTCGATGCGCTTGGCGATCTCGATCTCGCCCTCGCGGGTGAGCAGTTCCACGGTGCCCATCTCGCGCATGTACATGCGGACCGGGTCGGTGGTGCGGCCGAATTCGCTGTCCACGGTGGAGAGTGCCGCCTCGGCTTCTTCCTCGGCTTCCTCGACGGTGGTGGCGGTGGGCGTGACGTTGTTCTGGAACAGCGTCTCGGCATCGGGCGTCTGCTCGTACACGGCCACGCCCATGTCGTTGAGCATGGTGACCACGACTTCCATGGTCTCGGCATCGACCAGCTTGTCGGGCAGGTGGTCGGAGATCTCGACCTGGGTCAGGTAGCCGCGGGTCTTGCCCAGCGTGATCAGGGCCTTCAGGCGCGAGCGGCGCTTGGCCAGGTCTTCCTCGGACAGGACGGTGTCGTCCAGGCCGAATTCCTTCATCAAGGCGCGTTCCTTCGCCTTGCTGATCTTCATGCGCAGGGGCTTGACCTTCTCGGCGGTGGGCGCCGCCTCGGCCGGCTCGGCCTCGACCTCGCCCTCGAGTTCGGATTCGATGTCCGACAGGTCGGCGTCGTCGCCCGCGGACTCGTCCTCGGAGGCCTTGGGCTTGCGGCCGCGCTTGGCGGGGGCCTTGCCTGCGGCGGCGGTGGTGGCGGCCTTGGCCGGGCGGCCGGGGCGCTTCTTGGGCGTTTCGTCGTCATCGGCCGCCGCAGGGGCCGCGGCCTTCGCGCGGCTCGCCTTCTTGGCAGTGGTTTCTTCGGAGGCTTCGGGCTTGTCGGCGGACTTGTTCACGGGCACGGATGGAGCTTTCTTTGCGGCAGGAGCGGCCTGGGTTTTCGAGGAGGAGGCGGCCTTCGCAGCGGTATCGGGGACGGACTTGGGCGACTTCGCGGACTTTTGAGCGGGCATGGACGACCTCAGATTCAAAAACGGACACACAAAGAAAACGCAAGCGCGTCGGCTACCGGCGCGGGTGGCAGGGCGAAGGCGGTGCCTCCGCGGTTCGAGGGGCGGGCCCCCGTGGGCAAGATGTGTGGGCGATCATTTGGTGTGCAGTCCTTGCGGTGTGGGGGGCGGTGTGCGTGTGTGTCACGGTTGCCCGGCCCGGAGGTGCTGCTGTCGCTCTTGCCGATGAACCCTATATTATAGCCCGCCCGCCTTTTTCAAGTTCGCGGGCGCAATGCCCAGCAGGGCCTGCCGCCGCTGCTGCAGCGCGCGGTACTTCTCCAGCGCGGACGGATCGGTCGCCGCCTGCAGGATGAGTTCCTTCTCCTGGCGCTTGATGTCTTCCATCAGCATGCGGTCGAGCAGGTCGCGCAGTTCGCTCCGCAGCTCGGCCGCGTCGCCCTCGGTCTGGGCGTGCGAGCCGGTCATCACCCGCACCGCCAGCGCCTCCGCGTCGTGCCCGCGCAGGCTCTCGCGCAGCACGGCCCAGGCCTGCGGCCCATGCTCGTGCCACTGCGCCTCCAGCCAGGTGAAGAGGGGGCCGTGGGGCGCGGGCAGGGCGCACAGCGTGGCGTGGTCCTCGTGCGAGAGGTCTTCCAGGAACTCCGTGTGCGACAGCAGCAGCCGCGCCGCGTGGTCGTCCCGTCCTGCGGCGGGCGTGGAGGGCAGGGGCGGCTGCGGCGGGCGCTGGTCCTCGCCGCGGCCGCGCCACTTGCCCTTGCCCTTGCCCTTCCAGTCGCCGCCGTCCTTGCGCCAGGGCTTGGGGCTGCCCGTGCCCATGCTGCCCTGGCCGTGTCCGTAGCCATCGTCCCGCGCAGGCGCCCAGCCGCCGCCGTCCGGTGGCCCGCCCCAGGGAGGCGCATCGTCGGCGGCCGGCGCCCCCTGCGCTGCTGCGGTGCCCTGCGGCCTGGCACCGCCGCCGTGCCGCCCGGCGTCCTGTGCGGCAGCCTGGTTCCAGAGGTCGGAAAGATCGGCCGACGTGAGCTGGGCGAGCTCGGCCAGTTCGCCCAGCAGCTGGCGCTTGAGCGCGCCGTCGGGCAGGGCGCTCCACAGCGGCCGGGCGTTCGCCGCCATGCGGGCACGGCCTTCGGCCAGCCCCAGGTCGCAGCCCTCGCCGGCGGCCTCCACCAGGAAGCGGCTCAGCGGCATGGCGCCCTGCACGTGCCGGGCGAACGCGTCGGTGCCATGGGCGCGCACGAAGCTGTCGGGGTCGTGCTCGGCGGGCAGGAACAGGAACTTCACGCTGCGCGTGTCGGTGGCGTAGGGCAGGGCGCCGTCGAGCGCCTTGCGCGCCGCGCGCCGGCCCGCCGCGTCGCCGTCGAAGCTGAAGACCACCGTGTCGGTGAAGCGGAAGAGCTTGTGCACATGGTCCGGCGTGCAGGCCGTGCCCAGCGTGGCGACGGCGTTCGGAAAGCCCAGCTGCGCGAGCGCGACCACGTCCATGTAGCCCTCGGTGACGAGCGCGTAGCCGTGCTCGCGGATGGCGGTGCGCGCCTCGAACAGGCCGTAGAGCTCGCGCCCCTTGTGGAAGACGGGGGTTTCGGGCGAGTTGAGGTACTTGGGCTTGTCATCGCCCAGCACCCGGCCCCCGAAGCCGATGCATTCGCCCTTCACGTTGCGGATCGGGAACATCACCCGGTCGCGGAAGCGGTCGTAGCGCTTGCCGTCTTCCTCGTTCACGATGACCAGCCCGCTCTCGTGCAGCAACGGGTTGTCGTATTCGGGGAACACGCTGGCGAGCGACCGCCAGCCTTCGGGCGCGTAGCCCAGGCCGTAGCGCTTGGCGACCGCCCCCGATACGCCGCGCCCCTTGAAGTACGCAATGGCCCGCTGCGACTCGCGCAGGTGGCGGCGGTAGGCCTCGCCCGCCTTCTCCAGCACGTCGGTGAGGGTGGCCTGCTTCTGGCGCTGCGCTGCCGCGCGCTCGCGTTCCTGCGGGGAGACGTCGTCCTGCGGCACCTGCAGCCCCACCTGCTGGGCCAGGTCCTGCACGGCCTCCACGAAGCCCATGCCGGCATGCTCCATCAGGAAGCTGATCGCGTTGCCGTTCTTGCCGCAGCCGAAGCAGTGGTAGAACTGCTTGGACGGGCTGACGCTGAACGAGGGCGACTTCTCGCCGTGGAAGGGGCACAGCCCCATGAAGTTGGCCCCGCCCTTCTTGAGCTGCACGTAGCGGCCGACCACATCGACCACATCGACGCGCGAAAGCAATTCCTGGATGAAGGACTGGGGGATGGACACGCCGGGGATTTTCGCCGGAATGCCGCCGGCCGGTCCCTGTATCTCGGTGTGCTATTGAATTTATAGCAGCATGGGGCGCCGGGCCTGATTCCGGGAAGGATTCGATGCCTGAAGGTGCCGCACGCGCCAGGCCGAGCCCGGTGGGCGCCGGCGTAGGACGCCACCGCTTGCTGCGGCCGGGGCCCCCGCGCGGGCGCGCGGCTGCACTAAGCTGCCTGGGCCACTTCCGGGAACGCTCCCCTGACTGCCATGCACGCGCACGCTTCTTCCGCCCGCGCCTGCTCCGCGTGCCGCAACGGTACCGCGGAGCTGGATTTCGACTTCACCATGGCCTTCCAGCCCATCGTGGACCTGCGCCACGGCGGCAGCGTGTTCGCTTACGAGGCGCTGGTGCGCGGCGCCGACGGCAGTTCGGCCGCGTCGGTGCTGGCCCGCGTGAACGACGGCAACCGCTATGCGTTCGACCAGGCCTGCCGGGTGCGCGCGGTGGAGTTGGCGGCCCGGCTGGGCATCGACTGCCGGCTGAGCATCAACTTCCTGCCCAATGCGGTGTACCAGCCCGAAACCTGCATCCAGGTCACCCTGCAGGCCGCGCGGCGCAACGGCTTCCCGGTCGAGCGCATCATCTTCGAGGTGGCGGAGCACGAGAACGCCCACGACCGCGAGCACCTCAACCGCATCCTGCGCGCCTACCGCCGCCAGGGCCTGCGCACGGCCATCGACGATTTCGGTGCGGGCTATGCGGGGCTGGGCCTGCTGGCCGACTTCCAGCCCGACATGCTGAAGATCGACATGGCGCTGGTGCGCGGCATCGGCACCGACCCGGTGCGCCAGGCCATCGCCCGCGGCGTGGTCTCGATGGGCGAGTCGCTGGGCATCGCGGTGATCGCCGAGGGCGTGGAGACCGAGGACGAACTCCGCCCCCTGCGGGCCATGGGCGTCCACCTGTACCAGGGCTACCTCTTCGCGCGCCCCGCGCTGGAGGCGCTGCCGGCCGTGCAATGGCCCCAGGGCGCCGGCTTCGGGGGCAGTTTCGGCAATGCGGCGGATGTGCCGGTTGGCGATGCGGCGGGTACCGGCGTGCCTCCGGCGGCGCAACGCGCCATGGCCGGTGCACGGTCACGCGGCGGCGCGGGCATGGCGCTGGGATTCGGGCTCGGCTGAGCGCCCGGTCACTGGTTGGAGATGATGGTGAGCAGGTCGCCCCGCACCTCGGGGTTGTCGGTGTACTTCTTGTAGAGCGGTGCCATGCGGCGCACGTAGGGCGAGAAGTCGGCCACGGGGGCGAACTGCACGCCCTCCTTGGCCAGGGCGGTGCGGGCCGCGAGTTCACGTTTTTCCCAGAGGCTGCGCATCAGCAGCGCGGAGTCCTTGCCGGCCTTCAGGAAGACCTTGCGGTCCTCTTCGCTCAGCCGCTTCCACAGCTGGGTGGAAACCACCAGGGCCTCGGGCGCGATCATGTGCTGGTCCAGCAGCATGTATTTCGCCAGCTTGTACTGGCCGGTGGATTCGTACGAGACGATGTTGCCTTCCGCGCAGTCGATCTTGCCGGTGCGGAAGCTCTCGGGCACGTCCTTGTAGGGCACGACCACCGGCGTGGCGCCCAGCAGCTTCACCATCTCGATGTGCGATTCGACCTGCTGCACCCGGATGCGCAGCCCCGCCAGGTCTTCGCGGCGGCTGATGGGCTTGTCGGCGCAATAGAACGAGCGGGCGCCGCCGTTGTACCAGCCCAGCACCACGTAGCCGGACGCCTTGAGCTTCTCCGCGAGCCGTTCGCCCATCGGGCCGTCCAGGTAGCGGAACATGTGGGCGGCGTTGCTGAACAGGAAGGGCAGGTTGAACGCCTGCAGCGCCGGCACCGCTTCCGCGAGCGGGCCCATGTTGAATTCCGCGGCGTCGATCTCGCCGGCCTTGAGCATCTGCACCGCCTTGGCCTGGTCGCCCAGCACGGCATCGGAAAAGAGCTGGATCCGGTAGCGGCCCTGGGTGCCGGCCTGCACCTCGGCGGCGAAGCTCTTCATCGCCTCGGTGACGGGATAGCCGTCGGGATGGATGTTCCAGGCCCGCAGCGGCGCGGTGGTCTGGCTGGTGGCGGGCGCTGCCCAGAACGCCAGCACGGTGGCGAATGCTGCCCAGAAACGCTTGCCCATGTGTTCTCCCCGTCCTCGCGGAAATTGGTCGTGGCGGAGGCCGGCTGCGCAGGCAGCCGCCGTGTCGCCATCGCCCAGCATTCTCCGGGCGACTCTTCCGTGGGAGCAAGCGATTTTCAGGCGGGCACGCGCCGCCAAAACCACAGCCCCGCCGCGCGGGGCTTGGCACTGCCCATGCGATGTGCTAGCCCGGCCGTGGCCGCCGGGCAGCGTGGCCGGTCAGTCGCCCATCACGATGCCCTCGCGGCGCGGATCGGCGCCGCCCAGCCACATCGGCTGGCCGTGCACGTTGGCGCGGGTGATGGCCTGCAGCCCGCTGGTCATGTTCATCTCGCGCACCTCGGCGCCGCGCGTGCGCAGCTGCTCCACGGTGGCGGGCAGGAAACGCTTTTCCTCCAGCATGGTGGGGCCGTTGAGGTTGCCGAAGTTCGGCAGGTTGATGGCCTGCTGCGGCGTCAGCCCCCAGTTGAAGATGCCATGCAGCGTCTTGGCGGTGTAGTGGATGATGAGCGCGCCGCCCGGGCTGCCGCCGCTCGCCGCGAGCTGGCCGGTGGCCTTGTCGAAGACCAGGGTCGGGGCCATGGAGGAGCGGGGGCGCTTGCCGGGCTCGACGCGGTTCGCGATGGGCCGGCCGGCCGCGTCGCGCGGCGCGAAGCTGAAGTCGGTCAGCTCGTTGTTCAGCAGGAAGCCCTTGACCATCTGGCGGGAGCCGAACTGGTCCTCGATGGTCGTCGTCATCGCCACGGCATTGCCGCGGGCGTCCACCACGCTGATGTGGCTGGTGCCGTGCTCGATCTGGTCGGGCATCGGTGCCAGGGCCGTCTTCACGGCCCCCGGCGTGCCGGGCTGGGCCACCTTCAGGCTCTGCGGGCCGATGAGGCGCGCGCGCCGGGCCAGGTAGGCGGGATCGAGCAGGCTCGACCAGCTGCCCGCCGGCGGCTGCACGAAGTCTGGGTCGGCCACATAGAGTCCGCGGTCGGCGAAGGCCAGGCGCGCGGCCTCGTTGTAGTAGTAGAGCCAGTCGGCGCCGGGCTGCAGGTCCTGGGGGCCGTTCGGACCGGCCTGCAGCGGCATGCCGGCCGCGGGCGTCTGCTGCAGGATGCCGAGGATCTGTGCCACGGCGATCGCCCCGGAGCCGGGCGGCGGGAACCCGCACATGCGGTAGGCATGGGCCGCCACGGTGTAGTCGCTGCACAGGGCTTCGCGCTTCTTCGGCTGGTAGCCTGCCAGGTCCGCCAGGCTCAGCCGGCCGGGATTCGTCGGGTGGCCCTGCACCTTGGCCACGATGGCCTGGGCGACCTCCCCCTCCAGCAGGGCCCTGGAGCCGTTCTGCGCGATGGCCCGCAGCACGGCCGCGAGTTCCGGATTGCGCAGCACGTGCCCCACGGGCCAGGGCTTGCCCGCGGGATCGAAGAAGTAGGCCCGCGCGGCCGGGTCCTGCGCCAGGTATTTCTCGTTGGCGAGCAGGCTGTTGAGCCGGGCGCTCACCTTGAAGCCGCCCTCGGCCAGGCGGATGGCGGGCTCGAACAGCTGTGCCCAGGGCAGCACCCCGTGCTCGCGGTGCGCCATCTCCAGCATGCGCACGGCGCCGGGCACGCCGACCGAGCGGCCGCCGACCACGCCGTCGTAGAACGGCACGGGCTTGCCGTCCCGGCCGAGGAACAGGTCCTCGCTGGCGGCGGCAGGGGCGGTCTCGCGCCCATCGTACGCTTCCACCTTGCTTCCCGCTGCATGCAGCAGGAATGCGCCGCCGCCGATGCCGCTGGACTGGGGTTCGACCAGCGTGAGCACCATCTGCACCGCGATGGCCGCGTCGATGGCCGACCCGCCGGCCTTGAGCACCTGGTAGCCCGCATCGGTGGCCAGCGGATTGGCCGCGGCGACCGCGAACTCGCGCGTGGCCCAGCCGGGCTTCTCCGTATACCCCGACGACCCTTCGGGCTGGTCGGGCACCGAATAGGCGAGTTGCGGGGCGGTGGAGCAGGCGGCCAGCAGGGCCGTGGCGGCAGCCAGCGCCAGGGCGGTGCGGCGGGTGGACGGGAACTTCATGCGGGTACGCCTCCTTCGTCGTGCAGTGGAATGATCTCGGGGTAACGCCGGGCATCCTATCGGCCCGCCCCGGCCCGTGGCGGCTTTGTTACAAGCGGGTACGTCAGTCCCGTACCGGGCCCGGACAGCCGTCTTCCACCACGAAGCGCGCCAGCGTGGAGCAGGCGCTGTCGGACCGCAGCGGGTCAGTCACCGTCCGCAGCACCGTGGTCCAGCGCTGCGGCGTGACGTCGGCCAGGCCCCAGCCGCGCAGGTCGCTGCGCGCCAGCAGCACGTGCGGGTTGAGCCGCGCGATGGCGTCCACCCGTTCCTGGGTGGTGCCGGCCCGCGAGCTGATCGATGTGCCGCAGAACTCGCTGGCCAGCGTGGGGGCGTCCGGCGCCGGGCCGCGCACCTCGCAGACGTAGTTCTGGTGGATGTCCCCGCCGAGGAACACGGTATTGCGCGGCGCCCGGCCCGCGAGGGAGGCGAGCAGCCGTTCGCGCGCCGCGGGATAGCCGTCCCAGCTGTCGGTGCCCTGCCGTCCGGAGGGCGTGCGGCGCGGCGAGAACAGTGTCTGCTGCGCGATCACGCTCCAGCGCGGGGTGCTTCCATCGCCGGCTGGCGCGGCATCCTCGGCCAGCCCCGCATCCAGCCAGCGCTCTTGGTCCATGCCGAGAAAGCTGCGCGCCGGGTCCGCCAGCTCGGCGCACGCCGCGGGCCGCACCGCGCCCGCGCCGCCGGACCCCGGCGGGCGGCAGGCCTGGCGGTTGCGGAACTGGCGCGCATCGAGCAGGTGCAGGCGTGCCAGCCGCCCCCAGGCGAGGCGCCGGTACAGCGGCAGGCCGCCGAAGCCGCCCCCGGCCTGGAGCGCCGCCGCGCGCAGCGGCATGTGCTCGTAGAACGCCTGGTAGGCGGCGGCCCGCAGGTCGCCGAAGGCGGCCTCCGGCTCCCGCCCGGACAGCCCGGCGTAGTCGTTCTCCACCTCATGGTCGTCCCAGGTCACGGCCCAGGGGGCTGCGGCGTGGGCCGCCTGCAGGGCCGGGTCGCTGCGGTGCAGCGCATAGCGGTCGCGGAAGTCGGCCAGTGTTCGCGCGTGGCGCAGCGCATGCACGCGCGCCAGGCCCGATGGATCGGCAGGGCTCGCGTATTCGTAGATGTAGTCGCCCAGGAACAGCACGAGGTCGGGCGCATGGCGGCAGACGTCGTTCCAGGCGGCGTAATACCCGTGCTCCCAGCGCTGGCACGAGGCGAACGCCAGGCGCAGGTGCGGCTGCGGGTCTGCGAGGGATGGCGCGGTGCGCGTGCGGCCTGTGGGGCTCGCGGCGTCGCCGTGCAGGAAGCGGTAGAAATACCAGCGCCCCGGCTCCAGTCCCCGCAGTTCCACGTGCACGCTGTGCGCCAGCTCCGGCAGGGCCGTGGCCGTGCCCTGGCGCACGATGCGGCGGAACCGGTCGTCGTGCGCCAGCTCCCAGCGCACCGTCGCCGGGCCGGCCGCGCCGCCGGGCTCCGGCGGCATCAGCCGGGTCCAGAGCACGAAGCCGTCGGGTGCAGGGTCTCCGCTCGCCACGCCGAGCGCGAAGGGATCGTTTCCCCAGCCGGATGACGACCATGCCCGGCGGGGCAGGGCGCCGGGCACCGCCAGCGCGGCAGCGAGCCGCAGCAGCGTGCGGCGGTCCGTGGCCTGCCGGGGCGGGTCAGGCCGCCATGACACGGTTCTTGCCCGAGCGCTTGGCGAGGTACATGCCCTGGTCCGCCCGCCGGATCGCTTCCGCCGTCGTCTCCTGCGGCGCGAGCTGCGCCACGCCGGCGCTGAAGGTGATGAGCACCTTTTCCTGGTCCTTGAGGAAGTAGCGCGTGGTCAGTTCGCGCTGCAGGCGTGCCATGGCCTCCACGCCCTGGGCCAGGGAGGTGTCCGGCAGGATGATCACGAACTCCTCGCCCCCGTAGCGGGCGAGCTGGTCCTGCGGGCGCATCACCTCGCGCGTCACGCCCGCGAGGTGCTTGAGCGCCTCGTCACCGCCCGTATGCCCCAGCCGGTCGTTGATGGCCTTGAAATTGTCCAGGTCCAGCAGCGCGACGCACAGCGGCGCGTCGTTGCGCAGCGCGCGTGCCACTTCGCGGTCCAGTGCCTCGTCCAGGCCCTTGCGGTTCAGCGAGCCGGTCAGCGGATCGTGCCGCGCCTGGGCGCTGGCCCGGTCCAGTTCTTCCTGCAGCTTGGCGATCTCGGCATGCCTGGCCTCGGAGCGCTCGCGCAGCTCCTGCAGTTCGTCGCGCGTCAGGCGCGTGTCGAGCGCCATGGCGCGGGTGGCCCCCATCACCTCCTCGAGCAGCGGCGTGATCTGGTCCAGGCTCGTGGCCTGCCCGATCTGCTCGGCGCAGCGCTCCATCTTCTCGTGGTAGGTGCTGCTGGATGCGGTGATCTGCGCGAGCCGCTCGATGAACGTGGCCAGCAGCTCCTTCATCTGCTGCTGGGCCTGCACGGTGCGCTCGCGCGCCTCGTTCTGCTTGAAGATCACGTCCTTGAGCCGGCGCTGCACGTCGTCCAGCCGCCGCAGCGTGAGCGGCGGCGTGGAGGCCGCCTTGAGGGCCTCGGCCTGCCCCTGCAGCCACTGGTCGTCCTGGCTCAGCACCGCGATATTCTCGAACACCATGTGCAGCAGGGTCAGCAGGCCGGAGCGGATCGCCGCCTGGTCCTCGGTGGCGAAGGAGAGCCGGTAGCTGAAATTGTTGAGCATCAGCGCCAGCGTGGAAACCGGCGGTGCGGGCTGTCGCAGGAACTGCGTGAGTTGCGCCGCCAGCTCATGGACGCGCGCATCGTCCTCGCCCAGCGCCGGCAGCGTGTTGTCGACCAGCCGGGCCAGTTGCTCCGCCATGTCGTCGGGCAGCACCGTGGCGGCGCCGGCCGGGGCGGCCGTCAGCGGTGCCGGGGCCGTCTCCACGGGGGTGGCGCCGCCGGCATGCAGGCCGAGGTTCGCATAGCCCACCAGCACGCCCTGAAGCTGTGACCAGTCCCCCTGCTCGATGGCCGCCTCGAACTGGCCGAGCAGCCGCTTCTGGGCAGGCGTCTGGCCGGGGAGCACCCGCAGGATGTGGCGCAGTTGCGCATCGGGAAAGGCCGGGGCCGTGCGCGTGCCGGCGATCTCCTCGTACAGCGCCTGGTAGTTGTCCGGGGTGGGCGCGAGGCGGCGGGCCGCCAGCTGTTTGAGGGTTTCTCGCGCGATCTCTGAAGGGGGGCGGTCGGCCATCGGGCATGCACGGCAGAGGATGGGGCCCCGAGTGTGACAGACGGCGGACGCCTTGAACAGCGCGGCCGGGGCGGCCCCGCAGGCCGGCGCGGCGGTTCCGCGGGGCGGCACGCGGCGCCGTGGCCGGGCCGCCGCCGCCGGAAGGTCAGTTCACCAGCACCAGCTTGCCCTGCACGGCCCGCGACGCCATCCGCTCGTAGGCCGCATGCAGCTGCGCCATGGGCATGGTGCGGTCGATCACCGGCTTGACCGCGCCTTCGCCGTACCAGCGCGCCAGCTCCGCCATCATGGCCGCGTTCGCCTTCGGCTCGCGCCGGGAGAACTCGCCCCAGAACACGCCCACGATCGATGCCCCCTTGAGCAGCGCCAGGTTCAGGGGCAGCGAGGGGATCGGGCCGGCCGCGAAGCCCACCACCAGGTAGCGCCCGCGCCAGGCGATGGAGCGGAAGGCCGGCTCGGTGAAGTCGCCGCCCACGGGGTCGTAGATCACGTCCGGGCCCTTGCCGTCCGTGAGGCCCTTGATCGCCTCGCGCAGGTTTTCCGCGCTGTAGTTGATCACCGCATCGGCACCGGTCGAAAGGCACAGCGCGCATTTCTCGTCCGAGGAGGCTGCCGCGATCACGCGCGCGCCCATCTTCTTCGCGATCTGGATGGCCGCGGTGCCCACGCCACCGGCCGCGCCCAGCACAAGCACCGTCTCGCCGGCCCGCAGCTGCGCCCGGTCCACCAGTGCGTGGTGCGAGGTGGCGTAGATCATGATGAAGGCCGCGGCGTCCACGTGCGGGAAGCCGTCCGGCAGCGGCATGCACAGCGCCGCGGGCGCGATGGCATGGGTCGCGAAGCCGCCGGTGCCTGTCAGGCAGGCCACGTTCTGGCCCACGCGCAGGTGCTCCACGCCTTCGCCCACGGCCTGGACCACGCCGGCGTACTCCGAACCCGGCACGAACGGCGGATCGGGCTTCATCTGGTACTTGTTCTGCACGATCAGCAGGTCGGGGAAGTTCAGGCTCGCGGCGCGGATCTCGATCAGCACCTCGCCACGCTTCGGGACGGGCGTCGGCAGCTCGGTCCAGGCGAGGTTGTCCACGCCCGTGGGCTGGGTGCAAAGCCATGCATGCATGCGGGGTCTCCTTCGGTGGTTGCGCGGGCATCATAGGCGCCCGGCGCGCAGGGCCGATGTCCCTGGAGCGACGGCCCCCCGCCGGCGGCCGCCCGTGGGGCGGGCCCTACAATCTTCGCGCACTCCGCACTCAGCGACCCCATGAAGATCCTTCTTTCCAACGATGACGGCTACCAGGCGCCGGGCATCGTGGCGCTCCATGCCGCACTGCGCGAGATCCCCGGCGTCGATGTCGACGTGGTGGCTCCCGAGCACAACAACAGCGCCAAGTCCAACGCGCTCACGCTGCATTCGCCCCTGTACGTCCACCAGGCGGCCAACGGCTTCCGCTACGTGAACGGCACCCCCGCCGACTGCGTGCACATCGCGCTCACCGGGCTGCTGGGCTTCCGGCCCGACCTGGTCGTCTCCGGCATCAACAATGGCGCCAACATGGGAGACGACACCATCTATTCCGGCACCGTGGGCGCGGCCATGGAGGGCTACCTGTTCGGCGTGCCGGCCATCGCCTTTTCCCAGGTGGACAAGGGGTGGGGCGAAATCGAGGCGGCCGCGCGCAAGGCCCGTGAAATGGTCGAGCAGATGCACGCGCAGCACCTGGTCGGGGAAGTGCCCTGGCTGCTGAATGTCAACATTCCCAATCTTCCGTTCGATCAGTTGCGCCCGGTGAGGGTCTGCCGCCTGGGCCGGCGCCATGCGGCCGAGCGGGTGATCGAGCAGGAGAGCCCGCGCGGCGAGCGCATGTACTGGATCGGCGGCGCGGGCCCGGCCAAGGACGACTCCGAGGGCACGGATTTCCATGCCACCGCGCTCGGCCACGTGGCGCTCACCCCGCTGAAAGTGGACCTGACCGACCACGAGGGCCTGGCGTACTGGTCCGACACGGCGGGGCGCCTCGCCCAGCCATCGGCCGCGGCCGCCGGGGCGCTGTAATGCATCGGCGGCCCGGTTTTCCCGCCCGGCTCGACACGCCGCCCGCTCCCGGCGCTCCACGCGCACCGGCGTCCGTGCGCGCCCCGCTGCCGGGCGGCGCGCCGGCGGCCGGGCCGGTGCCGCACGGACTGGGCCTGGATTCGGCCGCCGTGCGCGCACGCATGGTGCAGCGCCTCGCCGCCGGCGGGATCACGTCGCCCGCCGTGCTCCAGGCCATGGGCACGGTGGAGCGGCACCGTTTCGTGGACACCGCGCTCGTCAACCAGGCCTACGAGGACACCAGCCTGCCCATCGGGCTCGGGCAGACGATCTCCAAGCCCAGCATCGTGGCCCGCATGACCGAGCTGCTGCTGGGCGCCGAGGGCGCCCGCGCGGGCGGCCTGGGGCGCGTGCTGGAAATCGGCACCGGATGCGGCTACCAGGCCGCGGTGCTCGCCCGGGTGGCGCGGGAGGTGTACACCATCGAGCGGCTGCGCGCGTTGCATGAGAAGGCCCGCGACAATCTGCGCCCCTGGCGGTTGACCAATGCGCACCTGATCCTGGGCGACGGCATGGCCGGTTACGCCAAGGGCGCACCCTATGCCGCCATCATCGCCGCCGCGGGCGGTGAAACCATTCCCGACGCCTGGGTCCAACAGCTCGCCGTGGGAGGGCGCCTCGTCGCCCCCATGGCCGCGGCGGGCGGGCGGCAGGTCCTCGTCGTGATCGACAGGACTCCCCACGGGCTTCAGCAGAGCACGTTGGAGGCCGTACATTTTGTCCCCCTAAAATCGGGGATTGCCTGAAGGAATTGCTTATGCTGGTATCGCGTGGTCTTGTGGCTTGGAGTTCGGTGGCGTTGGCGGTCGTGGTGCTGGCCGGCTGCGGAACCCGCGTCAACAGGGCTCCGGTGGAAGACCGCGGCACCGCCGCATCTTCCTCGTCCACTGCGCCGCAGTCCGGCGTCGTCGTCGGCACGCCGCCGAAGCCCCTGCCGGGGGCCGAGAACGCCGGCAAGCCCGGCTACTACAGCGTGAAGCCCGGCGACACCCTCATCCGCATCGGGCTCGAATCCGGCCAGAGCTGGAAGGACATCGCCCGCTGGAACAACCTGGACAACCCCAACCTCATCGAGGTCGGCCAGGTGCTGCGGGTCGTGCCGCCCGGCACCACGCCGCCCGCGCAGATGGCCGCCGATACCGGCGTGGTCACACGCCCCGTGACCTCCACCGCCATCGCACCCGCCCCGGCGGCGTCCGGTGCGAGCGCGCCGCGCGGCGGTGCATCCGCCGTGGCGGCAGCGCCGGCTCCGGCACCCGCCCCGGCCCCGGCTGCCGGCGGCGGCGATGACGACATGGCCTTCATCTGGCCGGCGTCCGGCTCGCTGGTGGCCGGCTTCGACGAGGCCCGCAACAAGGGCTACGACATCGCCGGCAAGGCGGGCGACCCGGTGCTGGCCGCGGCCGACGGGCGCGTGGTGTATGCCGGCGCGGGCCTGCGCGGCTACGGCAACCTGGTGATCCTCAAGCACAACAACACCTACCTGACGGCGTACGCCCACAACCAGACGCTGCTGGTCAAGGAAGACCAGTCGGTGCGGCGCGGCCAGAAGATCGCCGAAATGGGCAGTTCCGACACCGACCGCGTGAAGCTGCACTTCGAGATCCGCCGCCAGGGCAAGCCCGTGGACCCGGCGCGCTACCTGCCCGCGCGTTGAGTCCCGTCGCGCCCCCATCCGCCAATGGCCTCCCCGAGGGCCTGGCGGACGATCCGGCCGAGGCGGAAGACGGCTCCGACGCCGCGGAAACCCGGGTCGTGCAGGCATCCCCTGCGCAGCACGGTGCCCGGCTCGACAAGGCGCTGGCGGAACTCGTGCCCGAGTTCTCCCGCAGCTATCTCCAGCAGTTGCTGGGCGAGGGCGGGGTGCTGGTCAACGGCCGCGCGGCGGCCAAGCCGTCGGCCCGCGTGCAGGCCGGCGACGTGCTCTCGGTCGAGCTGCGGCCCACGCCCCAGAGTCAGGCATTCCGCCCGGAAGCCATGGCGCTGGACACCGTGTACGAGGACGAGCACCTGCGCATCGTCAACAAGCCGGCCGGACTGGTCGTGCATCCCGCCCCCGGCAACTGGAGCGGCACGCTGCTCAACGGCCTGCTCGCGCTGGATCCGCGGGCCGGCAACGTACCCCGGGCGGGCATCGTCCACCGGCTCGACAAGGACACCAGCGGCCTCATGGTCGTCGCGCGCGAGCGCTCCGTGATGGACGCGCTCGTGCGGATGATCGCCGCGCGCGAGGTCAGCCGCCAGTACCTGGCCCTGGGGCACCGTGCCTGGCAGGGGGCGCAGACCCGCGTGGTGGAAGAGGCCATCGGACGCGATCCGCGCAACCGGCTGCGCATGGCGGCGGTGGACCTGGCCGCGCATGCCGGCAAGCCGGCCCGCACCGACATCGCCGTGCTCGACACGTGCCAAGACGGCTGCCTGGTGCACTGCACGCTCCACACGGGGCGCACCCACCAGATCCGCGTTCACATGGCGTGGCTGCGGCATCCGCTCGTGGCCGATGCGCTCTATGGCGGCGAGCCGGCGGCGGGCCTGTCCCGTCAGGCGCTGCACGCCTACCGCCTGGCGTTCGCCCATCCCGTTACCGGGCAGCCCCTGCTTTTCCATGCGCCGCTGCCCGGCGACATGGCCGGCGCGCTCCAGGCCTGGGGCCTACGCTACAATCCGGCCTGAACGCGGCCTTCCGGCCGCCCGGCCTCATCGGGCCCCGCCGCGCGCCGTGCCGTCCCGATCGAATGCCCCGCCGCTCCCGCGGCCCACGCCTGCCACCAGAGCGGCTGACAAAACTGTATCGCTGCCTTCCCGTCCGCACCCCTCGCGGGCCGTGCCCCTTTCGGCATGGGCCTGCATGGCGGGCCAGCAGAGTTCTGCCAGCCGCTGGAGCCTCCCCAACCTCGTGCGGTGCCCCGCGGCCAGCGGCACCGCCAACCGCCATCGCTGAACCATGAATACGGTGGATGCCAAACGGGTCCTCGAAACCGCGCTGATCTGTGCGCCGCAGCCCGCGACGCTGCGGGAGTTGCGCACGCTCTTTCAAGATGCGCTGGGCGCCGACACCATCAAGCAGTTGCTGGTGGAGCTGCAGCAGGAGTGGTCCCAGCGCGGCGTCGAGCTCGTGCAGGTGGCATCGGGCTGGCGTTTCCAGAGCCGGCCCGAGATGCGCGAGTACCTCGACCGGCTCCATCCCGAGAAGCCCCCGCGCTATACCCGCGCCGCCCTCGAGACACTGGCCATCATCGCCTACCGGCAGCCCGTCACCCGTGGCGATATCGAAGAGATCCGCGGCGTGACCGTCAACAGCCTGATCCTCAAGCAACTCGAGGACCGGGGCTGGGTGGAGGTGATCGGGCACCGCGAGACCGTCGGCCGTCCCGCCCTGTTCGCGACCACCCGCCAGTTTCTCGACGACCTGGGGCTGAAATCCCTGGACGAGCTGCCCATGCTGGAAAATCCCGCTGTCCAGTCCAGCGTCCTGGAGGCCCTGGAGCGCGGGGCCGCGGAGCCAGGAGACGACGGACCGCAGGATGCCGCCGAGGCGCCTCCCGCCTCGCCCGCGGCGCCCGACTCCGCCGATGCACCGGGCGGCCCCGGTCCCGGCCCCCATCCTCCGGAGCCCGCCGGCAGCGATGCCGGCTCCACCGATGCCGCCTCTGCCGTCCCGGAAGACGCCGCACCCACAGAATCACCGACGACCGCCGATGACGATCCGGAGCCCCGGCGCCCCGAACCTCCGGTCCCTCCCGAAAGCACGCCATGAATCCATCCGAGCCCGATCACGACGGAGCCGCCGCTGCCCCGCAACCCGCAGCCGACGACGCCTCCGCGGCCCAGAAGCCCGCCCGCCGTGCGCCGCGCAAGCGGGCCGCGGCCCCCGTTGCCGGGCCCGAATCCGCCACGGCTCCCGATCCTGTGTCCGGTGTGCCCGCCGATGGCGCCGCCATCGCCCAGGCCGCGTCCGAACCCGCTCCGCCGGAAGCCACCCCGGACGACGGCGATACCGCTGCGCCCGGGGTGCACTCGGCCGCGCCTGCCCGGAAGCCGCCGCGGGATCGCAGGGAGCAGGCACCGCGTGGGCCGCGCGGCCGCCCGAACCCGGCCACGCCGGAGGGCTACCGGTTCGACGACGTGGTCTCGGGCCAGCTCGACGCCGATGAAGACCGCGCCGACGTCGCGCCCGCCAAGCGCGTTCTGCCGCCGCAGGTGGAAATGCCCAAGCTGCACAAGGTCCTGGCCCAGGCCGGACTGGGCTCCCGGCTGGAGATGGAGCAGCTCATCCTCGAAGGCCGCATCTCCGTCAACAACGAGCCGGCCCACATCGGGCAGCGCGTCCAGTACGGGGACCAGGTCAAGGTCAACGGCCGGCCCATCCGCTACCGCATCGACCCGCCCGCACCCCGGGTGATCGCCTACCACAAGCCCGTCGGCGAAGTCGTCACCCACGACGATCCCCAGAACCGGCCCACCGTGTTCCGCAAGCTCCCGCGCCTGGCCCACGGCAAATGGCAGTCCGTGGGGCGCCTGGACCTGAACACCGAAGGCCTGCTGCTCTTCACCAGCGCGGGGGAGCTGGCCAACAAGCTCATGCACCCCCGGTTCGGCCTGGAGCGGGAATACGCGGTGCGGGTGCTGGGCGCCCTGAGCAACGAGGAAAAGCAGCGCCTGCTCGACGGCGTCCAGCTCGAGGACGGCATGGCCGCCTTCGGCTCCATCGAGGACGGCGGGGGCGAGGGCTCGAATTGCTGGTACCGCGTCACCATCTCCGAAGGCCGCAATCGCGAGGTGCGGCGCATGCTCGAGTCGGTGGGCCACGCCGTCAGCCGCCTCATCCGCATCCGCTACGGCTCCATGATGCTGCCGCGCGGCCTCAAGCGCGGCGCGTGGCTGGAACTGGACGAGCGCGACATCCGCGCGCTGATGCAGGCCGCCGGCGCCGAGATGCCGCGCCCCGCCGGGCCGGGCGCCGCCGCGGGCGACCGCAAGGGAGGCGGCCCGCGCAAGGGCGGCGGGCGTGGCCAGAGTGGCCCCGGTGGCCCGGCGCCCCGGGGCGACTATTTCAATTCGCCCGCTGGCGGCCGGGGCAAGCGCGACGCGCCGGCCTCCAGCCAGCCCGATCCGATGAAGACCTCCGTGGGCTACATCGGCAGCGACAGCCTCGCGCGGCACCGCCAGGACCAGAAGCAAAAACGCAAGGCCTTCCAGAAGCGCGGCGGGCGCTGAGTGCCCTGCCACATTGTGGACAAGTCCTGCCGATTAGAATCGAGGGCTTTGTCCGCAGGGCAAAAGTCTTTCTCACCATCCAAGGAAAAACCATGGCTATCGAACGCACCCTCTCCATCATCAAGCCCGACGCAGTCGCCAAGAACGTGATCGGCCAGATCTACGCCCGCTTCGAAGCCGCCGGCCTGAAGATCGCCGCCGCACGCATGGCCCACCTGTCGCGCCAGGAAGCCGAGCAGTTCTACGCCGTCCACAAGGAGCGTCCCTTCTTCAAGGACCTGGTGGACTTCATGATCTCCGGCCCCGTGATGATCCAGGTGCTCGAAGGCGAGAACGCCATCCTGAAGAACCGTGAACTGATGGGCGCCACGGACCCGAAGAAGGCCGCCCCCGGCACCATCCGCGCCGACTTCGCCGACAGCATCGACGCCAACGCCGTGCACGGTTCGGACGCCGCCGAAACGGCCCAGGTGGAAGTGTCCTTCTTCTTCCCCGGCCTGAACATCTACGCACGCTGATCCCGCTGGCGGCCCGGCGCGGCGCCTGCGCCATGCCCCGGGCCCTGCCGGCCGGAACGGCTCCCCGACGATGACCAAGAACCTTCTCGACTTCGACCTGGACGGGCTCGCCGCCTTCTGCGAGCAGCTCGGGGAGAAGCGTTTCCGCGCGGTCCAGCTTTTCCGCTGGATCCACCAGCGTGGCGCCAGCGATTTCGCCCGGATGAGCGACCTGGCGAAGTCGCTGCGCGAGAAGCTCTCGGGCTGCGCCCATGTCGCGGCCCTGCCGGTCATCAGCGAGCACGTATCCGCTGACGGCACCGTCAAGTGGCTCTTCGACGTCGGCGACGGCAATGCGGTCGAGTCCGTGTTCATCCCCGAGGATGACCGCGGCACGCTGTGCATTTCCTCGCAGGCCGGCTGCGCGGTGGGCTGCCGCTTCTGCTCCACGGGGCACCAGGGTTTCAGCCGCAACCTCACCAGCGGCGAGATCGTCGCCCAGCTGTGGTTCGCCGAGCACGCCCTGCGCGCGCGCCTGGGAACCCAGGAGCGCGTCATCTCCAACGTGGTCATGATGGGCATGGGCGAGCCCTTGCAGAACTACACCGCACTGGTGCCGGCGCTGCGCACCATGCTCGACGACCATGGCTATGGCCTGTCGCGGCGGCGCCTCACGGTGTCCACCTCCGGTGTCGTGCCCATGATGGATCGCCTGTCCCAGGACTGCGCCGTGGCGATGGCCGTGTCGCTGCATGCGCCGAACGACGCCCTGCGGGACCAGCTGGTTCCCCTGAACCGCAAATACCCCCTGCGCGAACTGCTCGACGCCTGCACGCGTTACCTGGAGCATGCGCCGCGGGATTTCATCACCTTCGAATACTGCATGCTCGATGGCGTCAACGACCAGCCCGAGCATGCGCGCCAGCTCATCGATCTCGTGCGCCCGCGCGGCGCGGAGGGCGTGCGCTGCAAGTTCAACCTGATTCCCTTCAACCCGTTCCCCGCTTCCGGACTGCACCGTTCCAACCCTCAGCAGGTGGCGGCTTTCGCGAAGATGCTCAGCGATGCGGGTATCGTTACGACCGTGCGCAAGACACGCGGCGATGACATCGACGCGGCCTGCGGGCAGCTCGCCGGCGATGTGAAGGACCGCACCCGGGCGGCCGAACGCATGGCCAGGCAGCGCACGATCGTTCTCAAACCGGTGGCATGAAGGCCGCCCCGTTCTGGAGGCTTGAGATGGTGGAACCCCGATCGTTCCTGCGGCATGCGTCCCGCCACGTCCTCGCGGCCGGTGCAGCCGTGTGCCTAGCACTGGTCCTGGGCGGATGCGCTGCCCGGCCCGACACCGGCGCCAGCACGGCTGCCGCCCTGGCGCCCGAGGCCAACCCGTCGTCCGAGGCGGCGGAGCTGCGCCGCCGCGCACGCATCCGGCTGGAGCTCGCCGCCAACTACCTGGAAATGGGCCAGACCCAGGTCGCGCTGGAAGAGGTCCAGCAGGCCATCTCCACCGATCCCTCGTTCGGGGACGGCTACAACCTGCGCGGCCTGGTGTTCATGCGCCTGGGCGACTGGCCATCGGCCGACGACAGCTTCCGCCGCGCGCTCGACATCAATCCGCAGGAGCCCTACCTGCTGCACAACTACGGCTGGCTGCGCTGCCAGCAGAAGAACTACGCGGAAGCCGAGCGCTTCTTCGACCGCGCGCTGGCCGTGCCTTCCTACACCGCCCGCTCGAAGACGCTCATGACGCAGGGGCTCTGCCAGGAACGCGCGGGGCGGGTGGCCGAGGCCGAGAAGACGCTTGCCAAGGCCTACGAACTCGATGCCGGCAATCCGGTGGTGGGCTACAACCTGGCGTCGATGGCGTTGCGCCGCGGCGACGCGAAGCGGGCGCAGTTCTACAGCCGGCGCCTGAACAACAGTGAACTGGCCAACGCGGAATCGCTCTGGCTGGGTATCAAGATCGAGCGCGCCCTGGGCAATGCCCTGGAGATGCGCCAGCTGGGTGAACAATTGCACAAGCGTTTCCCTGACTCCAAGGAAGTGTTGGCATTCGATCGGGGGGCATTCAATGAGTGAGCCGGTGGCGCAGGACGCACAGATTTCCAGCGCGGAAGTGGAACGGGCATTGGCGGATGCCGCCGCGGCGGGCGCGATGCTGAGGCAGGCGCGCGAGCAGGCGGGCATGCATGTCGCCGCGCTGGCGGTGTCGCTCAAGGTGCCGGTGCACAAGCTCGAGGCCCTGGAGGCCGGCAACCTCGGCGTGTTCCCGGATGCCGTCTTCGTCCGTGCGCTGGTGTCCAGCATCTGCCGCACCCTCAAGATCGACGCGGCGCCCGTGCTGGCGCTGCTGCCGCAGAACCAGGCACCCCGGCTGTCCTCGCACGAGGGCATCAACGCATCGTTCAAGCCGGGATCCGCCAAGCTCGCATCTTCCTCTGCCGCGCCCGGCTCGCGCAAGGTCGCATTCGCCGTCGCCTTCCTGCTGGTGGCTGCCGTTGCCCTGGTGTTCGTTCCCCGGGAATGGTTCGACCGCCTGCAGGGCGCACCGTCGGTCGCGACCAGCGAGCCTTCGGGTGCCCAGGAGACCGCACAGGCCGGCGGCGCGCCCTCGGCCTCGCCGGCCGGAACGGTGTCCGAGCCTGTGCTGCTGCGCCAGGAAACCCTGGTGGGCGGCGCACCGCTGCCGCCCGCTCCCGTGGCGTCGTCGGCCGTGGCTGCGTCCAGCGCGCCCGCGGCGGCACCGGTCGTCGCTGCCGCCGCATCGGCTCCCGCCAGTGCGGAGGCCGCGCAGAGCGCCCTCGTCATCCGTGCCCGCGGCGACTCCTGGGTCCAGGTGCGCGCGGCGACGGGCGCCACCGTCCTGCAGAAGCTGGTGCGCGCCGGAGAAACCGTGGCGGTTCCCGGCTCGCCCCCATGGTCGGTCGTGGTCGGCAAGGCCGACGCCACCGAGGTCCTCGTGCGTGGCCAGCCCATGGACCTGGCGCCCGTCGCGCGAGAGAACGTTGCCCGGTTCGAGGTGAAATAAGTGATCCACACTCCCAACGCCGAATCCCCCATCGCCATGGCATCGCCGCTGCCGCGGCGTTCGCGCCAGGCCCGCATTGCCTGGGGCGACCGGGTGGTGACGGTCGGTGGCGACGCGCCCGTGCGCGTGCAGTCCATGACCAACACCGATACCGTGGACGCGATCGGCACGGCCATCCAGGTCAAGGAACTGGCGCAGGCCGGTTCCGAGTTCGTGCGCATCACCGTCAACACGCCCGAGGCGGCCGCCGCCGTTCCTTACATCCGCGAGCAGCTCGACCGCATGGGCGAGACCGTGCCGCTGGTGGGCGATTTCCATTACAACGGGCACCGCCTGCTCACCGAATACCCGGACTGCGCCCAGGCGCTCTCCAAGTACCGCATCAACCCCGGCAACGTCGGCAAGGGCGACAAGCGCGACCGGCAGTTCGGCCAGATGATCGAGGCGGCCATGCGCTGGAACAAGGCCGTGCGCATCGGCGTGAACTGGGGCAGCCTCGACCAGGAACTGCTCGCCGGCCTGATGGACGCGAACAGCCGGCGCGCGGTCCCCTGGGATGCCCGGCAGGTCATGTACGAGGCCCTGATCACCTCCGCCATCGAATCGGCGCAGCGTGCCGAAGCCATGGGCCTCGATGGCAACCAGATCATCCTGTCCTGCAAGGTCAGCGGCGTGCAGGACCTGATTGCCGTCTATCGCGAACTCGCCCGCCGCTGCGACTATGCCCTGCACCTGGGCCTGACCGAGGCGGGCATGGGCACCAAGGGAACGGTCGCTTCCGCGGCCGCGCTGTCGGTGCTGCTGCAGGAAGGCATCGGAGACACCATCCGGGTGTCGCTCACGCCCCAGCCCGGCGAGGCCCGCACCCAGGAGGTCGTCGTGGCTTCCGAGATCCTGCAGGCCCTCGGGCTGCGCGTCTTCGTGCCCAGCGTCACCGCCTGCCCCGGCTGCGGGCGCACCACCAGCACGACCTTCCAGGAACTGGCCAAGCAGATCGACGATTTCCTGCGTTCGCAGATGCCCGTGTGGCGCACCCGCTATCCTGGCGTCGAGAAGATCAAGGTGGCCGTGATGGGCTGCATCGTGAACGGCCCGGGCGAAAGCAAGCACGCCGACATCGGCATCAGCCTGCCCGGAACGGGCGAGGCACCGTCCGCGCCGGTCTTCATCGATGGAGAGAAGGCGATGACCCTGCGCGGAGAGCACATCGCCCGCGACTTCCAGCAGGTGGTCGAAGACTATATTTCCCGCCGCTTCGGCAGCACCGCCGAAGTTCTCTGATCCGTTCAGGGCAGGGGTGCCGCATCCTCTCGTGGATGCCGGCCATGCCCGCACCGGGGCCCGCGCCCCCATCTTCCGACGTATGTCCGCAAGCAATCCCTCCAACCCGTCCCAGGCCTCCAGGCCCGCCAAGCTCGCCGCCGTCAAAGGCATGAACGACATCCTGCCGCCCGAGTCGTCCCGCTGGGAATGGCTGGAAGGCAAGGTGCGCGGCCTCATGGGGCAGTTCGCCTACCGGAACGTCCGCACGCCCATCCTGGAGCACACCGCGCTGTTCGTCCGCGGCATCGGCGAAGTCACCGACATCGTCGAGAAGGAGATGTACTCCTTCCACGACCGTTCCGACAAGTACGGCGACAACGACCACCTCAGCCTGCGGCCGGAGAACACTGCCGGCGTGGTGCGCGCAGCCATCGAGCACAACATGCTCTACGACGGCCCCAAGCGCCTCTGGTACACCGGCCCCATGTTCCGCCGCGAAAAGCCCCAGCGCGGACGCTTCCGGCAGTTCCACCAGATCGGCGCCGAGGCGCTGGGCTTCGCCGGCCCCGACGTCGATGCGGAACTGATCCTCCTGGCGGATGCGCTCTGGAAATCCATCGGGCTCACCGACGTGCGGCTCGAACTCAACAGCCTTGGCCAGCCCGCGGAGCGCGCACGCCACCGCGAGCAGCTCATCGCCCACTTCGAGCGCCATGCGGACCTGCTCGACGAGGACGGCAAGCGCCGCCTGCACACCAACCCGCTGCGCATCCTGGACACCAAGAATCCCGCGATGAAGCCCGTGGTGGAGTCGGCCCCCCGGCTGATGGATTTCCTCGGCGAGGAGTCGCTCGCCCACTTCAATGGCCTGCGCGCCATCCTGGACGCCAACGGCATCGCCTACACCATCAACCCGCGCCTGGTGCGGGGACTGGACTACTACAACCTCACGGTGTTCGAGTTCATCACCGATCGCCTCGGCTCCCAGGGCACGGTCTGTGCCGGTGGTCGCTACGACGATCTCATCGTCCAGGTGGGCGGCAAGCCGGCCCCGGCCGTCGGTTGGGCCATCGGCGTCGAGCGCGTGCTGGAACTGCTCCGGGAGCAGGGCGCTGCCATTCCCGAGGCCCGGCCCGATGTCTACGCCGTCGTGCCCGACGCGTCTGCTGCCCCGGTCGTGCTGCGCACCCTGCGGCAATTGCGCGAGGCGGGGCTCAGCGTGCAGATGTACGCCGCCAGCGTCGAAGGGCAGGGCAGCTTCAAGTCCCAGTTCAAGCGCGCGGACGCGAGCGGTGCGGCATTCGCCCTGGTGTTCGGCGCGGACGAACTGGCCCGGGGCGCCGTCACCGTCAAGCCGCTGCGGGAGCAGGGTGCAGAGCAGGTCGAGCGGCGCCTCGACGACATCCCCGCCTGGGCCGCCACCCTACAATCCCCCCGCTAATCCTGTCGCGAACCCTTATTCATGGCAAAACACCTCGACCTCGAAGAACAAGAACAGATCGACCAGCTCAAGCATTTCTGGAATGCCTGGGGCACCCTCATCAGCGGGGTGATGGTCGTGATCTTTGGCGGTGTGGCCGCCTGGAACGGCTACCAGTACTGGCAGAACCGGCAGTCGGGGCAGGCCGCCGCGCTGTCGGATGCCGTGCAGGTCGCTGTGCAGGGCGGCGACGCGGCCCGCGCCACCCAGGCCTTCGATGACCTCAAGTCCCGCTACGGCGGTACCGTCCAGGCTGCGCAGGCGGGCCTGCTGGCCGCGAAAGCCATGGTGGACAGCGGCAACCCGGACGGGGCCAAGCCCATCCTGCAATGGCTGGCCGACAACGCGTCCGATGACGGCTACAAGGCCATCGCCTCGCTGCGGCTGGCGGGCCTGCTCATCGACCAGAAGGCCTACGACCAGGCCCTGGCACGCCTTTCCGGCAAGTTCCCCCCGCAATTCGATCCGATGGTCGCTGACCGCAAGGGCGACGTGCTGGCGCTGCAAGGCAAGAAGGCCGAGGCGATCGCCGAGTACCAGAAGGCATACAAGGGCCTCGAGGACGGGACCGAATACCGTCGCGTCGTCGAGGTGAAGCTGGGCAGCCTGGGCGTCCAGGCGCGTGCAGACGGAGAGGCCGCAAAGTGACACAGCAGCACAACTTCGAGCGCGGCGCCCGCCGCGCGGGCCTGGCCCTCCTCGTGGCCGCCGCCATGCTGGCTTCCGGGTGCTCCCTGTGGGGTGGCTCCTCCAAACCCAAGCCCGCCGAACTGGGGCCCGTGGTTCCCGTGATCGGCGTGCGGCAGGCCTGGACGTCCAGGATCGGAGAGATCGGCCGCCTGCCCCTGTCCGTCAACGTGAGCGGTACCCAGGTCACCGTCGCGTCCGCCGAAGGCACGGTCGCTGCCATCGATGCCCGCACCGGCGGAGACATCTGGCGTGCCACGGTCGGCGAGCCGCTGTCCGCTGGCGTGGGTAGCGACGGCAAGTGGACCGCGGTCGTCACCAGCTCCAACCACCTGGTCGTCCTGTCCGGCGGCCGCGAACTGTGGCGCAAGCCGCTCGCGGCCCAGGTCTATACGGCGCCGCTGGTGGCCGGCAACCGCGTCTTTGTCCTGGCGGCGGACCGCTCTCTGTCCGCCTACGACGCGGCGGGCGGCGCCAGGCTCTGGAACCAGCAGCGGCCCGGGGAACCCCTGGTGCTGCGCCAGGATGGCCTGATCACCGCCGTCGGTGACACCCTGGTCGCCGGGCTGTCGGGCCGGATGGTGGGGTTCAACCCCGACAACGGCACCGTGCGCTGGGAAGCCCCGCTGGCCAGCCCGCGCGGCACCAACGACGTCGAGCGGCTGGTGGAACTGCTCGGCCGCGTGAGCCGCGAAGGCGACAGCGTCTGCGCCCGGGCCTACCAAGCCACGGTCGGCTGCGTGGACACCTCGCGCGGCACGGTGGCCTGGACCCATCCCGCCAGCGGCTCCGAAGGCATCCATGGCGACGCGACCATGCTGTTCGGCACCGAGAGCAATGGCACGGTGGTGGCCTGGAAGCGCGCCGACGGCGCCCAGGCCTGGTCGCTCGACAAGCTGCGCTACCGCAAGCTGAGCGCGCCCCTGCTGCTGGGGCGTTCGGTGGTGGTGGGCGACGATTCCGGCCTCGTGCACCTGCTGTCCCGCGAGGACGGCTCCTTCCTGAACCGCCTCACGACGGATGGCTCGGGTGTGGCTGCCCCGCCCGTGGCCGCCGGCGACACGCTGGTGGTGGTCACGCGCAACGGCGGCATCTACGGGTTCCGTCCCGAATGACCGGCCCCATGCCAACGAGGAAAGTGTCCGGATGAAGCCAGTCATCGCCCTGGTGGGCCGCCCCAACGTGGGCAAGTCCACCCTGTTCAACCGGCTCACGAAGTCGCGCGACGCCATCGTCGCCGATTTCGCGGGCCTCACGCGTGATCGGCACTACGGCAACGGCAAGCTGGGCAAGCACGAATACATCGTCATCGATACCGGTGGTTTCGAGCCCGATGCCTCATCTGGCATCTACCGCGAGATGGCAAAGCAGACGCAGCAGGCCGTCGCGGAAGCGGACGTCGTCATCTTCGTCGTGGATGCACGCGCGGGCCTGTCGGCCCAGGACCACGACATCGCCAACTACCTGCGGCGCCTGGGCAAACCCTGCCTGCTCGTGGGCAACAAGGCCGAAGGCATGCGCGAGGGCGCGCAGCTGGCCGAGTTCTACGAACTGGGCCTGGGCGAAGTCCTCCCGGTCTCCGCAGCCCACGGCCAGGGTGTCCGCAGCCTGCTGGAAACGGCCCTCGAAACGTTGCAGCTCCCCGAACCCGAGGACGAAGAGGAAGACGGCGACGACAAGCCCATCCGCCTGGCCGTCGCCGGCCGGCCGAACGTGGGCAAGTCCACGCTCATCAACACCTGGCTCGGCGAGGAACGCCTCGTCGCCTTCGACATGCCGGGCACGACGCGGGACGCGATCTCCGTGCCCTTCGAGCGCAACGGGCAGCAGTTCGAGCTCATCGACACCGCAGGCTTGCGGCGCAAGGGCAAGGTGTTCGAGGCCATCGAGAAATTCTCGGTGGTCAAGACCCTGCAGGCCATCGAGTCCGCCAATGTCGTGCTGCTGCTGCTGGACGCCACCCAGGGGGTGACCGACCAGGACGCGCACATCGCCGGCTACATCCTCGAAAGCGGGCGTGCGGTGGTACTTGCCGTGAACAAATGGGATGCCGTGGACGACTACGGCCGCCAGATGCTCGAGCGCTCCATCGAAACGCGCCTGTCGTTCCTGAAGTTCGCCTCGCTGCATTTCATCTCCGCGAAGAAACGCCAGGGCCTGGGCCCGCTGTGGACGTCGATCGCTCAGGCGCACAAGTCCGCCACGTGCAAGATGCCCACTCCGGTGCTGACCCGGCTGCTGCTGGAGGCGGTGCAGTTCCAGACGCCCAAGCGTTCGGGCATGTTCCGCCCCAAGATGCGGTATGCCCACCAGGGTGGCATGAACCCTCCCGTGATCGTGATCCACGGCAATTCGCTCGAGCACGTCACGGACGCCTACAAGCGTTTCCTCGAAGGGCGGTTCCGCAAGGAGTTCAACCTGGTGGGTACGCCCCTGCGCATCGAAATGAAGACTTCGCACAACCCGTTCGCCGACGACGGCGACTCGTAGGCGCACATCCCGTCAATGCCCTGACTTTGTTCGGGGCGACGGAAGGCTGTGGTAAGGTGCAGCTTTACAACAATATTCCTGAACACGGAGAATATCGTGAGCAACAAAGGTCAACTTCTTCAAGACCCCTTCCTGAACGCACTGCGCCGCGAGCACGTGCCTGTCTCCATCTACCTGGTCAACGGTATCAAGCTGCAGGGGCAGATCGAATCTTTCGACCAATACGTCGTGCTGCTGCGCAACACGGTCACCCAGATGGTCTACAAGCACGCCATCTCCACCATCGTTCCGGGTCGTGCCGTCAACTTCTCGACGGCCGAACCCGCGGATGCCGAATCCGGCAATTGACACTCCTGCGCCCGTGTAGGTACACCCTGGACAGGGCGCATGCCCCGTCCAGGCTGCTGTCTTGAGTTCTTCCTCATCCCCTGAATCGCAATCCACTCCCGTCATCCTGGTGGGGGTGGATTTCGGCCTTCCCCATTTCGACGCCGAGCTGGAAGAGCTGGGCCTGCTGGCGCAGACCGCGGGCCTCGCTCCCGTGGCCCGGCTGACCTGCAAGCGCAAGGCACCCGATGCCGCGCTGTTCGTCGGCAGCGGCAAGGCCGATGAAATCCGCATGCTCGCGCAGATGCACGGCGCGGTGGAGGTGCTGTTCGACCAGGCCCTCAGCCCGGCCCAGCAGCGCAACCTCGAGAGGCATCTCGAGCTGCCGGTCACCGACCGCACCCTGCTCATCCTCGAGATCTTCGCGCAGCGCGCCCGGAGCCACGAGGGCAAGCTGCAGGTCGAACTCGCCCGGCTGCAATACCTGAGCACCCGCCTCGTGCGCCGCTGGTCCCACCTGGAGCGCCAGCGCGGCGGCATCGGCGCGCGCGGCGGCCCCGGCGAAACCCAGATCGAGCTCGACCGCCGCATGATCGACGACGCGATCAAGCGCACCCGCGAGCGCCTGCAGAAGGTCAAGCGCCAGCGCGCCACCCAGCGGCGCCAGCGTGCCCGCCGGGACACCTTCAACATCTCCCTGGTCGGTTACACCAATGCGGGCAAGTCCACGCTCTTCAACGCGCTCGTGAAGGCGAGGGCCTATGCCGCCGACCAGTTGTTCGCCACGCTGGATACGACCACGCGCCAGCTGTACCTGGCCGAACTGGGCGGCACCGTGTCCCTGTCCGACACGGTGGGCTTCATTCGCGACCTGCCCCACGGCCTCATCGACGCCTTCCAGGCCACCCTCCAGGAAGCCGTCGATGCCGACCTGCTCCTGCACGTCGTGGATGCGTCCAATCCCGATTTCCCCGAGCAGATCGCCGAGGTCGAGAAGGTGCTCGGCGAGATCGGCGCCGGCGAGATCCCCCAGGTCCTGGTTTTCAACAAGCTGGATGCCGTGCCCGCCGACCAGCAGCCGCTGGCCATGCAGGACACCTACGAGTGGGACGGGCGCCAGTTGCCGAAACTCTTCGTCAGTGCCCGCACCGGGCAAGGGTTGCCTGAGTTGCGCATCCAGTTGACCGCTGCGGCGCTGGCCGCCCGCGAAAGCCCCATGACCCCAGGCGCCGATGCTGAATTTCCAGCGCCTTGAGGCCAGTTGGGCACAATGCCGCGAGACCCATCTTCTCGAAAACTAGAGATCTATCGCATGAATCATCCTTTCAGAGCCTGGCGTCCGGCATCGCTGCCCGGGCGGATCCGGGGCATGTTCAATCTGAATGATCCCCGCTGGGGCCGCGGCGATGACAAGGCTGATGGTGCGAACCGCCCGGATTCCGATCGTCCGAACCCGCCTCCCGGGGGAAACCGAGGCCGCGATCCCCAGGGCCAGCCGCCCGACCTGGACGAGCTGTGGCGCGACCTCAACCGCAAGCTCGGAGGCCTCTTCGGCGGGCGCAACGGCGGCGGGCGCGGTCCCGGCAACGGATCGGGCGGTGGATTCCAGCCCGACATGAAGAACACCGGCGTGGGCGTGGGCCTCATCGCCGCGGTGGCCGTGCTGATCTGGCTGGGCTCCGGATTCTTCATCGTCCAGGAAGGGCAGCAGGCCGTCATCACCCAGTTCGGCAAGTACAAGACCACGGTCAACGCCGGCTTCAACTGGCGCCTGCCGTACCCCATCCAGCGGCACGAACTGGTGTTCGTCACCCAGATCCGCTCCGCCGACGTCGGCCGGGACAGCATCATCAAGAGCACCGGCCTGCGCGAATCGGCCATGCTCACCGAGGACGAGAACATCGTCGAGATCAAGTTCGCCGTCCAGTACCGCCTGAACGATGCCCGGGCCTGGCTGTTCGAGAGCCGCAACCCCGGTGAAGCCGTGATCCAGGTGGCCGAGACGGCCGTGCGCGAGATCGTCGGCAAGATGCGCATGGACACCGCCCTGGCCGAGGAACGCGACCAGATCGCCCCCCGGGTCCGCACCCTCATGCAGACCATCCTGGATCGCTACAAGATCGGCGTCGAGGTGGTCGGCATCAACCTGCAGCAGGGCGGCGTGCGTCCGCCCGAGCAGGTGCAGGCCGCGTTCGACGATGTGCTCAAGGCCGGCCAGGAGCGCGAGCGCGCTAAGAACGAGGCCCAGGCCTATGCCAACGACGTGATTCCCCGCGCGGTCGGGTCCGCGTCCCGGCTTACCGAGGAAGCCGCTGCCTACAAGGCGCGGATCGTCGCCCAGGCACAGGGCGATGCCCAGCGCTTCAGCTCCGTGCTCACCGAGTACCAGAAGGCGCCGCAGGTCACCCGCGACCGCATGTACCTCGAAGCCATGCAGCAGATCTACTCGAACGTCACCAAGGTGCTGGTGGATTCGCGCCAGGGCTCGAACCTGCTGTACTTGCCGCTGGACAAGATCATGCAGAACGTCGCCCAGGGCGGCGCCGCGTCGGCGCCCACCCCGGAAGCCCCTCCGGCATCGTCGTCCTCGTCCATACCTTCCAGTACCACCCAGGCATTTCCCATCGATCCCCGCGCGCGCGACACCAGCCGCACCCGGGACCGTGAAGCCCGCTAGCCCGAGGGAGAGACAGTCGTGAACAGAGTCGGATTCATCGTTTCCTCCCTGCTGGTGGTGCTCGCCCTGCTCAGCTCCACGTTGTTCGTCGTGGACCAACGCCAGTTCGGCGTGGTGTACCAGCTCGGGCAGATCAAGGAAGTCATCACCGAGCCGGGCCTCAATTTCAAGCTGCCTCCGCCGTTCCAGAACGTGCGGTACATCGACAAGCGCCTGCTCACGCTGGACAGCACCGACACCGAGTCCATGCTGACCGCGGAGAAGCAGCGCGTGGTGATCGACTGGTACGTGCGCTGGCGCATCTCCGACCCTTCGGAATACATCCGCAATGTCGGCCTCGACGAGAACGCCGGCGCCCTGCAACTGAACCGGGTCGTCCGCAACGCCTTCCAGGAAGAGATCAACCGCCGCACGGTCAAGGAGCTGCTGTCCGCCAAGCGCGACGCGCTCATGTCGGACGTGAAGAAGGAGGTCCTGGAAGTCGTCAAGGGCACCAAGCCCTGGGGCGTGGACGTCGTCGATGTCCGCATCACCCGCGTCGATTACGTCGAGGCCATCACCGAGTCGGTCTATCGCCGCATGGAAGCCGAGCGCAAGCGCGTCGCGAATGAACTCCGCTCCACCGGTGCCGCAGAAGGCGAGAAGATCCGTGCCGATGCCGACCGGCAGCGCGAGATCACCATCGCCAATGCCTACCGTGATGCCCAGAAGCTGAAGGGCGAGGGCGACGCCGAGGCCGCTCGCATCTATGCGGATGCGTTCGGGCGTGATGCCCAGTTCGCCCAGTTCTACCGGAGCCTCGAAGCCTACAAGTCGAGCTTCAGCAAGAAGAGCGATGTGGTGGTGGTCGATCCGTCGTCCTCCGAGTTCTTCAAGAACTTCCGCGGAAACGCGGCGTCTCCCGCTCCCCGCAACTGAGTCCATTCCGACCGGGAGGGCCGGCCGCTGCTGCCGGCGCCTCCAGCCGCCCGGGCTGACAAAAAAAGGGCGATTCCATCGCCCTGTCACGCCTGTGCCGTATTCCGCGCGTCCGCTGCGAGACGGCGCCACCGGCAGTGCCCGGTAGAATTGCATTTTTAACAGACACCCCCTTCCCATGTCCGCTTGGGTCCTGCCGGATCACATTGCCGATGTCCTGCCTTCGGAGGCCCGGCACATCGAAGAACTGCGTCGAGGGCTCATCGACACCGCCCGGGGCTATGGCTATGAACTGGTCATGCCCCCGATGTTGGAGCACCTGGAATCCCTGTTGTCCGGAACGGGGGAGGCGCTGGATCTCCAGACGTTCAAGCTGGTGGACCAGTTGTCCGGCCGGTCCATCGGCCTGCGTGCCGACATGACCCAGCAGGTCGCGCGGATCGATGCCCACCTGCTGAACCGCTCCGGCGTGACTCGCCTCTGCTATTGCGGCCCCGTGCTGCACACCCGGCCGGACCGCCCCCGCGCGACCCGCGAACCCCTGCAATTCGGTGCGGAAATCTATGGCCATTCCGGCATGGAAGCCGACCTGGAATCCGTGTTGCTGGCACTCGATTGCCTGCATCTCGCGGGCGTCGAGGGCGTCAGCGTCGATCTGTCCGATGCCCGCATCGTCCGCACCCTGCTGGAACCCATCGCCGCAGATGCCGCCGCGGTCCGGAGAATCTACGGAGCACTCGCAGCCAAGGATGCCTCCGAGTTGTCCCAGGCGTCGGCCGGGTTGCCGTCCGATACCCGTCGTGCATTGTCCGCGGTGCTGGAGCTCTATGGCGATGCCCGCGTCCTGGACGAGGCCCGGACCGCGCTCAGCGGCGTGGCCGGCGTCGATGAGGTGCTCTCCAACCTGAAATCCATCGCCGCCCACCTGGAAGGCCGTCCGGTGTCGTTCGACCTTGCGGATCTGCGCGGCTATTCCTATTACAGCGGCGCCCGCTTCACCATCTACGCCCGGAACGCGACGGATGCGGTGGTGCGGGGAGGGCGCTACGACGAGGTGGGTGCAGCCTTCGGCAGGACCCGGCCTGCCGCGGGCTTCAGCCTCGATATCAAGCAACTGGTCGGCATCGTTCCCCCGCGAACGCTGAAGGCGGCGATCAAGGCCCCCTGGGCTGCCGCGCCGGACGCCCACCGCTTCATTGCGCAGCTCCGCAGCGCGGGCGAAACCGTGGTCTGCGTATTGCCGGGCCATGAAAGCGAAGTACAGGAATTCCAGTGCGACCGTGAACTGGTGCTCGAGCAGGGCCAGTGGGCGGTGCGGCCTCTTCCATATTGATGAACATTGAATCCAGGCAGGTTTGACATGCAAGCAGCGATCAAAGGGCGAAACGTCGTCGTGGTGGGCACCCAGTGGGGTGACGAAGGCAAGGGCAAGCTCGTGGACTGGCTCACGGAAAGCGCCCAGGGCGTGGTGCGCTTCCAGGGCGGCCACAACGCAGGCCACACCCTCGTCATCAACGGCGTGAAGACCGCCCTGCATCTGATTCCCAGCGGCATCATGCGGCCCGGGGTCAAGTGCTACATCGGCAATGGCGTCGTCCTCTCGGCAGCCAAGCTGTTCGAAGAAATCGAAGGCCTGGAGAAGGCCGGCGTGGAAGTGCGTTCCCGCCTGCGCATCAGCGAGGCGTGCCCGCTGATCCTGCCGTTCCACGCCGCACTGGATGTCGCCCGCGAAGCGGCGCGCGAAACTGGCGGCAGCGAGAAGATCGGCACGACCGGCCGTGGCATCGGCCCCGCCTATGAAGACAAGGTGGCCCGGCGTGCCCTCCGCGTCCAGGATCTCAAGCATCCCGAGCGTTTTGCCGCGAAGCTCAAGGAACTGCTGGCGCTTCACAACCATGTACTGAAATCCTTCCTGCACTCCGAATCCTTCCAGTTCGGCAGCGCACTGCAGCCCTACCTGAAGGATGGGGAGGTGCAGTACGACGCGGTCTATCAGGAAGCGATGCGCCATGCCGAGCTGCTCAAGCCCATGATCGCCGACGTATCCCGCGAACTGAACGAAGCCCACAAGGCGGGCGCCAACCTTCTGTTCGAAGGCGCGCAAGGCACGCTGCTGGACGTGGACCATGGCACCTATCCCTATGTGACTTCCAGCAACTGCGTTGCCGGCAACGCGGCGGCAGGGTCCGGCGTGGGGCCTGGCATGCTGCATTACGTGCTGGGCATCACCAAAGCCTATTGCACCCGGGTGGGCGGCGGGCCGTTCCCGACCGAACTGGAATGGGAAAAGCCCGGCACCCCGGGTTACCACATGAGCACCATCGGAGCTGAAAAAGGCGTGACCACCGGCCGCAGCCGGCGCTGCGGCTGGTTCGATGCCGCACTGCTCAAGAGAAGCGCCCAGGTGAATGGCCTGACCGGCCTGTGCATCACCAAGCTTGACGTGCTGGACGGCCTGGAAGAGCTGAAGCTCTGCGTTGGCTACGAGCTCGATGGCGAGCGCATCGACATCCTGCCCATGGGGGCCGAGGAAATCGCCCGCTGCGTCCCCGTGTATGAAACCCTGGCGGGCTGGAGCGATTCCACCGTCGGCGTCACCCGATACGACTCGCTTCCTGCCCCTGCGCGCCGCTACCTGGAGCGCATTGCCGAAGTGACCGGCGTGCCCATCGCCATGATCTCCACCAGCCCCGACCGGGACCATACGATCATGATGCAGCATCCTTACGCCGCACAGTGAGCGCGGTTCGACGCGTCCACCCCTGTTTTATCCGCACGAGCCCATCCGGAGCCCCCCATGTTGACTGAAGACGGCAAGCACCTTTACGTAAGTTACGACGAATACCACGGCCTGATCGAAAAGCTGGCCCTGAAGGTGCACCAGTCCGGATGGCAATTCGACACCATCCTGTGCCTGGCCCGTGGCGGCCTGCGGCCGGGAGACATCCTGAGCCGCATCTTCGACAAGCCGCTGGCCATCATGTCCACCAGTTCCTACCGTGCAGAGGCCGGGACGGTGCAGGGACATCTCGACATTGCCCGGTTCATCACCACGCCCAAGGGGGAAATCGCTGGCCGCGTTCTTCTCGTCGATGACCTGGCCGATTCAGGCCACACCCTGAACGCCGTCATCTCGCTCCTGAAGTCCAACTACGCCCCGATCACGGAGCTGCGCAGCGCGGTCATCTGGACGAAGGCGATGTCCACCTTCTCGCCGGACTACTCGGTGGAGTTCCTGCCCACCAATCCGTGGATCCATCAGCCGTTCGAGGGGTACGACCACCTCACTCCGGAAAAATTGATGGAAAAATGGACGCTGTAAGCAAAAAATCTGTGTATACTAGCGGGCTTCGCTACTGAGATTGCTGTGATTCCTGAAGGGGTTGCGGTGGAGGCAGGTGGCGAAGGCGGTAGAAGAGAAAAGTTTTGCTGAGAGTTGCGCTGGTGCTAAAAACTGGTGTAGAATTCAAGGCTTCGCTGATCTGAAGTGCTGCAAGAGATTGCGGTGGTTGAGGTTGGTGGGTGGTTGGAAGTCGAAAGATGAATAACCACAAAGTTTGACAGGACTTTAAAAACTCTGTTAGAATTCAAGGCTTCGCTGATTGCAGCGAGTCAAGAAGAAAAGAGAAATCTGATCTTCTGGTTCCTTAAAAATATACAGCCGATAAGCGTGGGCGTTTGATGGCGAGTGCCAAGTTCTTCGGAACTAGTGCTTAGCACTACAAACGCTCATGAGAATAGAAGTGAAGTTCACTTCAATTCCGTTTTTATGAGTGAAGTCGAAAGACTTTAAATTTCAAGATCGAACTGTAGAGTTTGATCCTG
>NZ_JMKU01000034.1 GCF_000687165.1 Paracidovorax oryzae ATCC 19882
GCTGGCGTCGGTGAGCGCCTCCTGGTTCCGCATGTTTTGCTCTTGCAGAGCGATGGAACGCATCGTTGCTGCGTCTGCGCCGGAAACGGACATAGAAAACTCCTCGAGAGAATGTTGCGGTGCGAACCGCGGTTAGCGAAGACCGCACCCTGCGATCTTCATTCGGGAGGCACGCCGGCAACGCCGCCGCGCCGTGTCTTGTGGCCAGCCCGTCAGTGGATGACGGGCTTCTGGGTGGCCCGGCCCAGGAAATGCAGCACCCCTTGCGCGGCCTGCCGCACCGGCTGGTCCACGCTGGTCGCCAGCACGTTGTCGATCCAGTGGCGCCAGGCGGGGTCGCCGTTGAAGAGCAGCGTGAGCGCCAGGGCGACCTTGCTCACGCCGTCTTCCGGGTGGGTCTCCACGTGGTGCAGCAGCTGGTCGCGCTCCTTGCCCCGCTGCCCGGCCATGGCCAGCACGATGTTGCGGTAGAGCAGGTAGGTGCTCGAATCCTCGAGCGTGGCCTCGACCGCCCGGCTGATCGTGTCCGCGTCGCTGCCGACGCGGTACACGGTCCCCAGCAGGGCGACGCTCATCAGGTTGCGGTAGATCACCGGGTAGGGCGTGGCCGGCGCTTCGGTGGCAGCGTACGGAGCGGCGGCGGGGTGGGGTGCGTAGATCATGGTCGTGCCTTCCTCACACCGCCAGCGTCGTGCCGTGCAGGGTTTCCCAGATCTTGCGGATCACGCGCTGCGAGGCCTGGAACGCATCGACCAGCTGGCCGATCAACTGGCGCTCGGCGTCGATCTCCGCCTGGATCCGCATCGCACTGCTTTCGCGGGCGACTTCGTCGAAGTAGCGGATCATGGCGCGTGCGCGGTCTCCGCTGAGGTCTTCGCTCAGGGCCTGCTCTAGGTTTTCCAGATCGCTGAAAATGGTGGATTCGATGGATGCGGTCATGGTCTGAAAAGGTCTCTTGGGTTTGTTATCGGAAGGACGCCGGCTGGTCGGCCGAAGCGATCCGCGAACCGGACGTGAGCGAAAGGTGCTTCACCCCGTCCCGGGTCTGCATGTACTGCAGGCCGTCGGTTTCCATCAGCGCGCTCATGGCGGGCGGGCTGGCCGGGGGGCGCTGGGTCGCGGCCACGTCGATGCCGCGCACCAGCGGTGCCAGGTCGGTGGCCACGCGGGCGGCGTTCTGCTGCAGGGCGGTGAGGTTCGCCACCTCGCCCGTGACCGTGAACAGGCCGTTGCCGTGGTGCGCGATGCGCAGGCCTGGCTGGCCCAGTGCGTCGGAGATGCTCTGCGCGACCTCCGTCGCCGAAGCGAAGGACTGCACGATGCGGTCCCCCTGGAAGCTGGCCAGGCGCTGGCGCAGCGCGTCGGCATCGGAGGGCTGGCGCAGCAGCCCTCGCACCACCACGCCGTCACCCTGCTGGGCCACTTCGTAGCCCGCCACGGAGGTTTCCGCCAGGGCGCGCTCCACTCGCATCTTCAGCGGCTCGGGCGGCAGCACCGAGGTCAGCGCCTTGCGTTCCGCCTGGCTCTGGCTCAGGGGGGCGACGGCGGCGCTGAGCGCAGCCGTCATGAGCGCCGTGCCGACCACGGCGGAGGTGATGCGGGGCCACATCGACCGGACCTTGGCGGGTGCGGCGGCGATGACGGCGGCAGCGGGGGCCAGCCGGGCGATGATGTCCGCGTCGGCAGGCCAGGTGGCGTCGGCGGGGCCTGCGCACAGCACCACATCGCCGAAGCGCCGGGGCGTGAAGTCGGCCAGCACGGCGGAGGCCTGTGCCCCTGCGGATGCCGTTGCGATGTGGACCATGCCGTCGTCTCCAGCGTCGATGACCACCGGTTCGGCGGTCCAGTCGAGCAGCTGGATATCCGCCGTGTCGTCCGCGCTGATGTGTTGGCGCGTTGGAGTCAAATCTATGCGGGCCCCGGCGTGCTGGCCGGTCAGGATACGAAGTTGCTTCATGGCTTGCGAACCTCCGGGGAGATCGAGGAAACGGTGGTCGGTGCGTCCTGCGCGAGGACGCGCGGCGTGATCAGGAACAGGCGCTCGGTGCGGCGGGTGAGGCGCTCCGTGTTGCGGAAGACCCCGCCCACGACGGGCAGCTTGGACAGGCCCGGCACCGCGTTGTCCTGCGTGTTCTCCGATTCGACGGTGATGCCGCCGATCAGCAGGCTCTCGCCTTCGCGGACGTGGGCTTCGGTGCGGATCTCGGTCTTCTTGACCAGGGGGATCTGGTCCACCACGTTGGTCTCGAAGGCGCCGTCCTCGATGTAGAGGCTCAGCTTGATGTTGTTCTTGCCTTCCACCGCGGTGACCTGCGGCGTCATCTGCAGCAGCGTGCCGGCCTCGATCTGGAAGAGGTTGGCCTCCAGGTTCCCGGCGACGCGCACGGTGGCCACGCGCTTCTCTCGCATCACCGCCGCCCGGTTGGCGACGCCCAGCACGGACGGCTTGGACAGGATGCGCGCCTTGCCCTGGGCCTCCAGCGCGTTCACGTTGGCCAGCAGGTGGCGGCCCGCGTCGAGCACGATGGTGCTGAGCGCGGCCGGGGTGCTCGGGCCGGGCAGGTTGGTGGCGATGCTGCTCGTGCCGGCGCGCAGCGACCAGTTCACGCCCAGTGCATCCACGCTGTCGGAGTTGACTTCGATGATCGTGGCCTCCAGCTCGACGAGCTGCGGCTTCTGGTCCAGGCGGTGGATCAGCGATTCGTATTCGGCCATCCGGTCGGCCCGGCCATACACGACGACGGAGTTCGTGCCTTCGTCGGCCTCGAACCGGGGCGGTGCCTCCTCGGCCTTGTCCGCGGCGGTGGCGGTGGGCAGGGACACGGGCTCGGGCGGACGCATGCCTTCGGAGGGGTTGGCGCGCGGCAGCGGCGGCAGGAACTGGTTGGCCGCGGGCACGGGCACGTAGGCGCTCATCTTGCGGCGCGTCTGCTGCTGGATCTTCTCGACCACTTCGGCGGTCGTCGCCTTGGACGTTGCCAGCCCTTCGCCGTCGTCCTTGCTGTAGAGCTTGCGCAGCGTGGTGGCCACGCCGGGCACCGTGGAGTCGCCCATCGAGCGGTCGCTGGCGGAGGCGAACTGCAGGGTGAAGACGCGCACCGTGCGCTCGGCGCTGGCCGTGACTCCGGCATCCAGGGCCTCCAGCGCGGAGCTCACCAGTTCCACGTGCCGGGGAGGGCCGGACACATAGATCGTGCTGCTGGCCGCGTCGAAGCGGATGGGGTAGCGCTTGTCACCCACTTCCAGGGACTGCAGCATGGCCGTCAACTGGTCGCGGCTGAATCCCTTGATGCGGAACATGCGGCTCTGGATGGCCTTGCCCGGGTAGAAATACAGCGCCGAGCCGTCGTGGTACCAGAGCATGTTGTAGGCGCGCGCCACGCTGTCGAGGAACTCGCGGGGCCTCGCGTCGAAGTTCGCGTTGACGATGCCGTCCAGCCCGTCCGCCACCACGGCGGGGATGCCCTGGCTGGCGGCGAAATCCTGCAGGACGTCCGTGAGGCGCTTGTTCTCGGCGCGGTACACGAAGCGGCCGCGGTTGAGGGCGTCGGAAGCCCGCGAGGCGGGCGCGAGCGTCTCCAGGGCCCGGGCGGCAGGGATGCTCGGTATTGCCACGGGCGCCGTGGCGGGCGGGATGGGCGCGTTGGCGGCGGCTGCGCCGACGGCGCCTGCCGAGAAGGTCGCTGCTGCCAGTGCATGGTAGGAGGTGTGCTTGCGCGGCGTGGCCTTCTGCAGCGTGTTGCTGCGCTGGGCCGGGGTGGGCGCAGCGGCCGTGCTGGAGGGCGCGGCGTCCTTGCCGGCCGTGGCCAGTTCCGCGGCGGGCACGGCCAGGGCGGCGCCTGCGCCCGCCGAGGGCAGGCTGGAGAGGCTGGCGCTCAGCCGCAGCGAGGCGGCCTGGGCGGCGGGCAGGCCGGCCATGCCCAGCGCGAGCACCGCGCCGGCCAGCACGCTGCCGGCCATGCCGGTGGCTGCATGCCGTGGTCGGGGGGCGGAAATTTTGGGCATCACTGGAGCGCTCCGTTCGGTGTCTTCGTGTGGGGGACAGCTTAGGAGCCGGCGCCGGGCGGAGTGCGCGGGGATGCGAAGCCGCGCGACGGCTTGCGAAGCCCCGCCGCGGCGCGCGCCGCGCGGCAGGTTCCTTCGCCTTTCGGGCCATCGCTTCGAGCCTGGGGCCGCTGCCGGCGGGGCGTCCGTTTGCAATGGCGATGCGGGCACTGCCGCGCGCCGGATACCGCCCGCGCGCAGGCCGTGCCCTTCGATTGCGCTCCCGGACCGCCGCGTGGCCTCCGGGCACCCCCCCTCAGAAAGGAACGACGATGTCACTCCCCCGCACCGCGGCGAACGAACTGGTCTATACCCACGGCTATTACGAGATCCTGTCTCCCGGCGTGATCGCCGCCGCGCTGGAATCGCGCGGGCTGCGCGCTCCCGACCTGCAGGAGCCGCTGTGCTACTTCGAGCTGGGCATGGGCTTCGGGGTCTCGCTGCTCGCCCATGCGGCCAGCTTTCCGCACATGCGCTTTTTCGGCAACGACTTCAATCCCGCCCACGTGGCCTATGCGCGGGACCTGGCCCGCGACGCGGGGCTGTCGAACGTGGAGGTGTTCGAGGACGGTTTCGAGGAACTGCCCGACCGCGACCTGCCGATGATGGACTGCATCGTGATGCACGGCGTGTACTCCTGGGTGTCCCCGGCGCTGCGGCAGGCGATCGTGCGCTTCATCGAGCGCCGCCTCAAACCCGGCGGCGTGGTCTATGTGAGCTACAACACGCTGCCCGGCTGGGCCCCGCTGCTGCCGTTGCGCGAGCTGTTCTACCTGCACGCCTCGCGCGTGGCTTCACCGGAATCCGGCGCTGCCGAGCAACTGCAGGGAGCGCTGGATTTCATCGGCCGTCTCTCGACCTGCGAGGGCGGCTACGTGCAGGCCCATCCCGCGGTGGCCGAGCGCCTGCGCCATGCGCAGGCGGAGGGGCCGAACTACGCTCTGCACGAATACGTGGGGCCGGATTCTCATCCGCTGTATTTCCACCAGGTGGCCGCGGAATTCGAGGCGGCCGGACTGTCGTTCGCTGCGCCGGCCCTGCTGGCCGAACAGGTGGATGCGGCGTGCGTGCCGGAGGAGCTGGCGGCCCTGCTGGAGTCCACCGCCGACCCCGTATTGAGAGAGACGCTGCGCGACTACGGCCTCAACCGCTCCTTCCGCCGGGACCTGTTCGTGCGCGGCGCCCAGGCGCTCGCGCCTGTCGAGCGCACCGAGCGCATGCTGGAGCGGGAGTGGCTGCTGGCCGCGCCGCGGGATGCCCTGCCTTCGTGTGCGGCCCTGAAGCTGGTCGGGCACTGGCTGGGCGAGGAGGCCTGCTCCGATCTGCTCGATGCTCTGTGTGAGGGGCCGGTGCGGCTGCGCGATCTGATGGACCGGCCGCTGCCGGGCGGCCTGTCCGCGCAATCCGTCCATGAGGCGCTGCTGCTGCTGTCCAGCAGCGGCGTGGCGATGCCGGCGCTGCCTGCCGCGCTGCGCGCCACGGCTCGCGCGTCGGTGCAGGGCTTCAATGCCGCAGTCCTGCAGCGCGGCGGCGCGGACGGCACGCGCCACCTCGTGTGCGGCGCCTCCGGCCTCGCGACCGAATGGACGCCCGCCGCGCTGCGGCAGATCCGCGCCGCGCAGAGCCATGCCGGCGACCCCGATGCCATCGCGCGCGCCGTGGCCGAATCGCTGGGCGGCGACGGCGTGCTGGATGCGGCAGAACTCGCGGAAAGCGCCCGTCAGTACCTCGCGCAGCGCGCCCCGCTGCTGCGCCGGCTGGAGGTGGTGTGATGGCGCGGCCTGCTTCCCGTATGCGGGCCACACGCCGCATGCTGGCCGGCGTGTTCGCCCTGTCGGCCGGCGCGGCCATGGCGGCGGGCGCCTACGATTGCCGGTTGCCCGGCGGCGCGGCCTTGCTCGTGGTGGGGGCGGACATCGCGCAGCGCTTTCCCTCCATCGGCAGTTCGTGCAACGCGGCCGCCTGGACCCCCGCGCGCGACGTCGCTCTGCCCGGCTGGCCCGACACCTCGGCGATCGCCGCCGCGCGCGTGATCCACGCGCCGGCGCCCCGCGACATCTATGCCCCCACGGCCGGCGCCGCGCTGCCGGGCATGCGCTGGCCGGCCGGCGGTGCGCGGCGCGGGCCCGGCATCAGCCCCCGCGCCGAAGCGCTGTCGCCCATCATCGAATCCGCGGCGCAGCGCCATGCCATCGATCCCCACCTGGTGCGCGCGGTCATCCAGGTCGAATCCGGCTATGCCCCCCGCGCGCGTTCGCCCAAGGGCGCGATGGGCCTCATGCAGCTCATGCCCGCCACGGCCGCACGGTTCGGGGCCGCCTCCGAGGACGACATCCTCAGCCCTGCGGTGAACGTCGATGTGGGCGTGCGCTACCTCCGGTTCCTGGCCGACCGTTTCGGCGGCCGCACCGACCTCGTGCTGGCGGCCTACAACGCCGGCGAGGGCGCTGTCATCCGCCACGGCTACCGGGTGCCGCCCTACCGCGAGACCCAGGACTACGTGCGCAAGGTCCTGGATCTGTATCCGCTGGCGAAACGCTAGGCAAAACAAAAGGCGGACCGACCGGTCCGCCTTCATGCGGCGCTGCCGCCGCGAGGGTCGTGTTCGCCGCGCCTACTGCAGGAAACCCTGGAAGCCTGCGATCTGCTTTTCGGCGGGCCCGGACACCGGCGCCAGCGCATCCGGCAGGGGCAGGTCGGACAGCAGCCATTGCACCAACGGCCTGACCCCGAGCCGCGATGCCAGGGTGCCGGCATCCTGCGACAGCGTCGCGCCCCGGTCGCCCAGGTCCTGCTGCGCCAGCGCGCGGGCGGCCTCCAGCAGTAGCGCCAGGCGGTCGCCGTCCGGGCCGGCCGTGCCGGTGTCCGGCAGCATGTCCAGGCGCCGTGCCGCCCTGGGAATCTCCGCCAGGCGGACCAGCCCTGCGATCAGCGCGGGGGCCGGCCGGGCGTTATGGAAGCCCCGCTGCGCATCCACCACCAGCCAGTCGTGTTCCACATCGATGTCCACGAGGCGGGGCGGGGGCGCCGTGCCGTCGTCGGCATGGCCGGTCAGGCGCTGGAAATCTGCGGTGCTGGCGAACACGTGCGTCAGCCGCCCTTCGACCAGCATGCGCAGCTTATGGTTGGCCGCCATGCCGTGGCTGGCCCCGGCCATCGATTCCAGCCGGATCAGCAGGCCGTGCATGGCCATGTGCAGCAGCGCCAGCGAATTCATGCCGCAGGAAAAGCGCAATTGCGAGGACACCCACAGGCCCGAGGCCTGGGGAAAGCCTTCGTCCAGCAGCAGGGGCGGCTCCACGAGCGAGATCAGGCGCAGCTGGACGCCGGGCCGGCCCCCGCAGGACACGAGCCGGTTCGCGCCGGAGCGCCAGGCCGCCGGGATGGCGGATGGCTGGGGGGACGGGGTCAGTGGGGGTGCGTGCATGGTGCCACCTCGGCGGATGGAGAAACGGTGCCGCGCGCACGGCGGCGGAAGGGGTAGGCGGTCTTGCGCGTGCCGCCCTGGGGCTCGAGCCGGTAGAGCAGGTCGCCGTCGCGTTCGCCGGCGCGCTGCCAGCCGTGCCGGTCGAGGAAGCGCAGGCAGCGGGTGTTGTTCCGCTCGACCGCCACCGTGATGCCCGGCTGCAGCGCGAAGAGCCACGCCAGGGCCGGCTTGAGCAGCAGTGCCCAGCGCCCGTGGTGGGAGGGCAGCACGGCGATGTGCGCTTCCTCGCCGTCGAAAAGGATGCCGCCGATGGGCTGGCCGTCGGCCTCGAAGCCGATCGACGGGCAATCCGCGTAGAACGCCGCGAAGCGCTCGCGCGTCACGGTTTCCGTATAGCCCTGGTCGCCATAGCGCGCGGCGTCGGCGTCATAGAACACGCCGAGATCGACGCGGTCTGTCAGTTTCAGCATGGGGTGCTCCCTGGTGCGGCCCGTCGGTCAGGCCGCCAGGGCGGCCGGCTCGTCCTCGGGCTCCATCTCCAGCAGCTGTCGCATGGCCTTGCGCACGTGCGGGTCGTCGCTTTCCAGGCACTGCTGCGCGTGGTAATGCCACGTGGGGTCGCCCAGGATGTTCAGGCACAGGGCCTTGAGCTCGGGCGCCGTGTCCTCGCCCAGGGTGTTCAGGTACTGCAGGGCCTCGGTGATGTAGCCGCGCTGGATGGCGATCAGCACCGGGAAGATCAGGTGCTCCTCGGTTTCGGGGCTCAGGGCGTTCATCTCGTCGAGCAGCGTTTCGGCTTCGTCGAGGCGGTCGTCGCGCAGCGCCTCCACCAGGCGCACGGCCAAGGCGGCGACAGGGTCATCGGGAAGTTGGGTTTCGTCCATGGCTTGGCGTGCCTTTGCAAAGGAAGTGGAATGGGTTGCCGGGCGGGGCGGACGGGCCGCCGCGCCCGGCAGCGGGCCGCGTCAGGCCCGGATCTGGTAGTGGCTGATCTGGGTTTCGATCTGCACCTGCAGCGTGGCTGCGGTGGAACTGCCGCCCTGCGGGAGCTTGTCGGCCAGGCCCTGCTCCACGGTCTGGCGCGCGGCCATGCCGATGGCGCCCTGCACCGCGTCGAAGACGCTGAGCGAGGCCTGCCCGATGGGCTGCATCGCCGCGTTGCGGGTGATGGCCGCCAGGTCGCCGCCCAGGGTGCGGGCGTTGTTGCCGCCGCCCGTCAGGCCCTGCATCAGGCGCTGCCCGATGGCTTCGGTGGCCTGGCGGGTGGCCTGGTCGATGGCCATCTCGATGGACAGGCCCATCTGCTGCCGGATCCGTGCGGCGGCACGGCGCGCCATCTGCGCCGGGTCTTGTCCGGCGGGGGCATCGGTGGTATCCGATGCCTCCGACAGCGAGGCGAAGCCCTTGAGCGACGATGCGTCCATCTGGCCGAGCGCGCTCTGGATGGCTTCCAGTATGGTGCGTGCGACCACTTGCTGCACGAACTGGTCCACGGCCAGCAGGATGGCACCCTTGGTGGCCATCAGGGCGGTGGACGGTGCCATCGGTGGCAGGGCGCCGTCCAGGCCGCGCTGGCGGCCCGTGAAGGCATGGTTCACCGCGGCGCCGGCCACGCCCGCGGCGGCTTCCGTGCCGATGGCGCCCAGGTTGCAGCCCAGGCCCGTGCCCGTGCCAGCGCCCAGGGGCGACAGTTGCTCGTAGATCGCTCCCTGGACGGCGGTCTGCGCCGAGAAGTTCAAGCTGTTGAGCGCGGCGTCCGTGGCGGCGCCCTGCACTCCGCGCAGGTGCTCGCCGGCCGTGGCACGCGTGCCGTCGGCACGGCGGCGGCCGGCGGTGGCCTGGAAGAGGGCGGCATTCACCGCGTTGTCGAAGGCGTTCGCCCCGGCTTCGCCGATGCGCGAGTCCCCGTTGGGGTCCAGGGTCATCTGCACCTTCATCGTGAGCGTGGACACCTGCGCCTGCGCGAAGCCGAGGGCGGCCGTGCGCGCCGTGTCCTGCACGGCGTGCCTGGCTCCCTGCAGCATGCCCGTGGCACCCGTGCCGCAGCCCGCGAACCGGCCGGCGCGCGATCCACCCAGGCCACCGCCCACCGCCGCGCCCACCATGTCGGTGGCGAGCGCACCGAAGCGCGAGGTGCCATGCGGATCCAGCACCTTGGCGGCGAGCTTCGTGGCCTCCTGTCCGGCCAGCCCGATGGCGGCGTCCACCGCCATGCGGGCCATGTTCTTGGCCACGCCGCCGGGGCCGAAGTTGGACGCCGTGTCCACCACCCCCATGGCCAGCTGCGTCAGGCCCTTGAACGCCTTGGCGAAATTGCCCTTGGCGAAGCCCTTGGCCGTGTTGATCACGCCGTCCTTGATGTTGGAGATGCCTCCTTCCACGCTGTCCACGACGGAGTCGGCCAGCTTCTGCGCGGTGTTCTGCACCTTGCGCAGCATCTTGTCGAGCGCTCCGTCGAGCAGTGTATTGGCCGCCATGGCCGCCGGCATGAGGTTCATGGCGCCGCGCGCCATGGTCATGGTGGCGTCGGCCAGGCCCTTGAGGCCCTGGGCCGCGGCCTTCAGGTTCAGCGTGACGATTCCCTTGGCGATCTGGCCGACGCTGTGGACGGCTTTTTCGATTCCCTTCCCTATCGCCTGGAAGGCTTTCTTGATGGCACTCATCGGTAGTGGCTCCTAGTGGTTGACGTGGAAAAAAGCACCGGTGCACCAGGCACTTTCACCATCGGAAGGGGGATCGTGGATCGGTGGACCAACGCAGGTTCCACTGTGGGGGGGCGGCCCGGCGCGGCGTGCCGGGGGTGCGATGGCATGTAAGAAGATGCGAAGCGGCAGGCCGCCGCGCGCCGGGTGATAATGCGGCGCATGCTGTGTCCGCATGCGTTCCCTTCCCATCCCTGGCAGGCGACCTTTTCCGGTTTCCGCTGGCGCAAGCCTGCGCGCTGACCACCCCTTGCGCCCCGTGCCGGGCGCCCCCTCCCCAGTCCGCCCGGAAAGCGCCGCGCCCGCCGCGCGCCCGGGTGCCGGAACCGTCCCTGGAAGGGGCCGACGGACCCGCAGGTCCCGCCCCGTCCGCAGAAGGAAGCACCCCATGCTGCTGATGATCGACAACTACGACAGCTTCACCTACAACATCGTCCAGTACTTCGGAGAACTGGGCGCGGAGGTGGAAGTGCACCGCAACGACGAGATCACCGTGGAGGAGATCGCGGCCCGCAATCCGCGCCACCTCGTCATCTCGCCCGGCCCATGCTCGCCCGCGGAGGCCGGCGTCTCCGTGGAGGCCATCCGCCACTTCGCGGGCAAGCTGCCCATCCTGGGCGTGTGCCTGGGCCACCAGTCCATCGGGGCGGCCTTCGGCGGGCGCATCATCCGGGCCCGCGAGCTGATGCACGGCAAGACCAGCACGATCACCACCACCGGCCAGGGCGTGTTCGCCGGGCTGCCTGCGCAGTTCACCGTGAACCGCTACCACTCGCTGTCCATCGAGCGCGAGTCCTGCCCCGAGGTGCTGGAAGTCACGGCCTGGACAGACGATGGCGAGATCATGGGCGTGCGCCACAAGGAGCTGCCCATCGAGGGCGTGCAGTTCCACCCCGAGAGCATCCTGACCGAGCATGGGCATGCCATGCTGAAGAACTTCCTCGGGGCGAAGGCATGACCGCCATGGACGCCTCCCTGGTTTCGCTCTTCGAATTCAAGCGCTGGTCCAACGGTGAGCTGCTGGCGCTGGGCATCGCCTCGCGCGACCAACTGCCCGCGGACGATTTCCGTACCTTCTCGCGGCTGCTGAACCACACCCATCTCGTGGACCGGATCTTCCGCGCCCACCTCGCCGGCGATGCGCAGAGTGCGCCCGCGGCCACCCAGACCGAAGAAACGCCCGCGCTGGAGGCGCTGGTGCCCGAAGTCCGGGCGTGCGACGACTGGCTCGTGGAGTATGTGCAGGCGCTGGATTCGGCCCGCCTCGCCGAGCGCATCGCGTTCCGCTTCACCGACGGGGACACGGGTACGATGACTCGCGCCGAGATGCTGCAGCACCTGCTGCTGCACGGCACCTACCACCGCGGCGCGGCGGGCCGCATCCTGGCGGTGCACGGCGTGCAGCCGCCGCGCGATGCGATCACCACGTTCCTGCACCGTTTCGAGCCCGGGCGGCGCTGGTAGGCGAAGGAGGAAAGCGCGATGCCGGATTTCCACCATCTCCTGCTGTTCATCGCCGCGGGCTGGCTGCTGAACCTCACGCCGGGACCCGACGTCTTCTATATCGCCACGCACGCCCTGCGCTCGGGCGTGCGCGCGGGCATCGTGGCGGGCCTCGGGATCACGGCCGGCTGCTTCGTTCACGTGGCCGCAGCGGCGCTCGGCGTGGGTGCGCTGCTGGCCACGTCGGCCACAGCGTTCTCCGTGCTCAAGTGGGTCGGTGCCGCCTACCTGGTCTGGATGGGCCTGCGCATGCTGCGCGCCCGGCCGGGCGGTGGCCTGGCGGCGGTGGCCCGCGCGGCGGGCGGCTTGCCGGAGGACGCGGGCGCCCCGGCCGGCACTCCGCTGCGCCAGGTCTTCCTGGGCGGCTTCTGGACGAACGTGCTGAACCCCAAGGTGGCCATCTTCTTCCTGGCCTTCGTGCCGCAGTTCATCGCCCCGGGCGCGGAGCACAAGGCGCTCGCCTTCGTGCTGCTGGGCACGCTCTTCAACCTCAACGCCATTCCCGTCAACGTCGGCTGGGCCCTGGCCGCCGCCTGGATGGCGCGGCGGGTGTCGCTGGTGCAGCGGCGCATGCACTGGCTGGACCGTGCGGCCGGCGCGATGTTCGTCGGCTTCGGCATCAAGCTCGCGCTCTCCGAGCGCCCGGGCGCCTGAACACTTCCCCCGATTTCCCGAATAGGCTTCATCCGCATGTCCATCACCCCCCAGGAAGCGCTGCAGCGCACGATCGAACACCGCGAAATCTTCCACGACGAGATGCTGCACCTGATGCGCATGATCATGCGCGGCGAACTCTCCCCCGTGATGACCGCGGCCATCGTCACCGGCCTGCGCGTCAAGAAGGAAACCATCGGCGAGATCACCGCGGCCGCGCAGGTGATGCGCGAGTTCTCCCGCAAGGTGGCCGTGGCCGACACCACCCACCTGGTGGACATCGTGGGCACCGGCGGCGACGGCGCCAATACCTTCAACATCTCCACCTGCGCCATGTTCGTGGCCGCGGCGGCGGGCGCCAAGACCGCCAAGCACGGCGGCCGGGGCGTGTCGAGCAAGAGCGGCAGCGCCGACGTGATGGAGTCGCTGGGCGTGCACATCGACCTGCCGCCCGAGGCCATCGCGCGCTGCATCGCCGAGACCGGCATCGGCTTCATGTTCGCCCCCAACCACCACCCGGCCATGAAGAACGTGGCACCCGTGCGCAAGGAGCTGGGCGTGCGCACGCTCTTCAACATCCTCGGGCCGCTCACCAATCCCGCCGGCGCGCCGAACATCCTCATGGGCGTGTTCCACCCCGACCTCGTGGGCATCCAGGTGCGCGCGCTGCAGCGCCTGGGCGCGGAGCATGCGCTGGTGGTCTATGGCCGCGACGGCATGGACGAGGTGAGCCTGGGCGCGGCCACCATGGTGGGCGAACTGAAGAACGGCGAGATCACCGAGTACGAGATCCATCCCGAGGACTTCGGCCTGGCGATGTCCAGCAACCGCGCCCTCAAGGTGGAAACGCCCGAGCAGTCGCGCGAGATGCTGCTGTCGGTGCTGCGCGGCGAGGCCGGCCCGGCTCGCGAGATCGTCTGCCTGAACGCGGGCGTGGCGCTCTACGCGGCGAACGTGGCCGCGACCATCGCCGACGGCATCGCGCGGGCCCGAGCAGCGATCGACTCCGGCGCAGCGCTCGCGCGGCTGGAGCAACTGGTGGCGCGCACCCGGGCCCTCGCCGTGGGCGCCTGAGGCGCCCGCAGGCCGGAGCCGCCCCGTGTGGCGCGACAGCGGAACCTGGATCGCCCTCGGCGTATCCCTGCTATTCATCGTGGCGGGCATCGTGATGCACCGCGTCTTCATCCACATCCTGAAAAAGGGCGCCCCCGAAGGGGAGGCGCCCTCGTCGAAGAAAGCACCGGAACATGAGTGACATCCTGAACAAGATCGTGGCCGTCAAGCGGGAAGAGATCGCGGCGGCCCAGAAGAAAACGCCGCTGGCCGCCATGCGCGCCGATGCCGAGAGCCGCGTGCTCACGCGCGATTTCGAGGGTGCCCTGCGCGCCAAGATCGCCGCCGGTCAGGCGGCCGTGATCGCCGAGATCAAGAAGGCCAGCCCCAGCAAGGGCGTGATCCGCGAGCACTTCGTCCCGGCCGACATCGCCCAGAGCTACGCGGAGGGCAACGGCAAGGTCAGCGCGGCCTGCCTCTCGGTGCTGACCGACCGGCAGTTCTTCCAGGGCCAGCCCGACTACCTCAAGCAGGCGCGCGCGAGCTGCGCGCTGCCGGTGCTGCGCAAGGACTTCATGGTCGATGCCTACCAGATCTACGAATCGCGCGCGATGGGCGCCGACGCCATCCTGCTGATCGCTGCCTGCCTGGAAGACGCGCAGATGGCGGAGTTCGAGGCCATCGCGCACAGCCTGGGCATGGCGGCGCTCGTGGAGGTGCACGACGGCGCCGAGCTGGACCGCGCCCTGAAGCTGCGCACGCCGCTGGTGGGCATCAACAACCGCAACCTGCGCACCTTCGAGGTGTCGCTGGACACCACCGTCTCGCTGCGCAAGGCGGTGCCGTCCGACCGGCTGCTGGTGGCGGAGTCGGGCATCCTCACGCCGCAGGACGTCAAGACCCTGCGCGATGCCGACGTGCACGCCTTCCTCGTGGGCGAGGCCTTCATGCGGGCCCAGGAGCCCGGGGCGGCGCTGGCGAAGCTGTTCTCCTGATTCATCCGGCCATGAACCCTCCCGCGCACGATCCTTCCGCCCCGCCTTCGCAATTGCAGAGTGCCGATCCCGCCGACTGGCCGGTGGCGCCCGGCTGGCAGCCGCTGGTCGATGATTTCTTCGCGAGCGCGCGCGGGCAGGCGCTGCTGGGCTTCCTGCGCCAGCGGCTCGAGGCAGGCGCGGTGATCTTCCCTCCGCGGCCGCTGCGCGCGCTGGAGCTCACGCCGCCGGAGTCGGTGCGCGTGGTCATCCTGGGGCAGGATCCCTACCACGGGCGGGGTCAGGCCGAAGGGCTGGCCTTCTCGGTCGCGCCCGGCGTGGCGCTGCCGCCCTCGCTGCGCAACATCTTCAAGGAGCTGCAGCGCGACCTGGGTACACCGTTCCCCGCCTGGCCCGAGCCGGGCGGCAGCCTCGTCAAGTGGGCGAAGAACGGCGTGCTGCTGCTCAACACCTGCCTCACCGTCGAAGAGGCCCAGCCCGCGAGCCACGCGGGCAAGGGCTGGGAGCAGCTCACCGACGCGGTCATCCGCAAGGTGGGCGAGGGCGACCGGCCCGCGGTCTTCATGCTCTGGGGATCGCATGCGCAGTCCAAGCGGCCGCTCATCGACGCCGAACGGCATCTGGTGCTGACGGCCAACCATCCGTCGCCGCTGTCGGCGCTGCGGCCGCCCGTGCCCTTCATCGGCTGCGGCCACTTCGGCCGGGCCCGCGAGTTCCGCGAGCAGCAAGCGGCGAAGTAGCAGTCGGGCGACCATCGGCCGGGGCGTGATGCACACCGGCCAGGGCGGCTGCTTCGCACCGCCGGCCGGCGCTTCGCGCCCCGGCTGCGCTGCTGCCCGCGCAGGCGCAGCATGGCGTCCTTGCCGCCTGGCGGGGCACCGCGCGGCTTCGCGCGGCCGCCATCGCGGCCCCACCGTCAGGCGGACCTCCCAATGGCAACAGCAAACGTGAACCGCAGCCATCGCGCCCAGCGCGGTGGCATATCCCCGCAGCAGGCGGCCTCCGGCGCGGGCCATGCCGCCCGGCGCGGCAGTGCACCGCTGCCCCAGGGCGGCGCTTCGGGGGCCATCGCCCCGCGCGCCCAGGCTGCCGGGGCGTCGTCATCGGCTGGCGCGCTGCACCCGCCGCCGAGGGCCACCCTGCCCGCACGGGGCCGTACCGCGCCGCCGGCCATGAGCGACACCGCGGCGGGCTCGGTGATCGACGAAGTCATGACGTACTTCCAGAAGTTCGAGAGGCTCATGTCCGACCCGGCTGTGTCCAATGACGTCACCGCGCGCATGCTGCCCGGTGCGCTGAAAGCTGCCCGGCGCGGGCTGGACGCCGTGCCATACCTGAACATCTACCAGCTCAAGAGCGGCATGGGGGAGGCGGCGCTGCGATATCTGCCGCAGAAGCAGGCGTACGTGGCCAGCGACCTCGCGGGTGTGCTGATCGATACGTTCGATGCGAAAGACACGGGCGGCAAGCTTCTGCTGCGCATGCATGCGGCCGAAGCGTCACGCATGGGGATGGGGCCGGAATTCGACCAGGAGCTCGGCGACTACCTGAGAGGGCTGGACGGTACCCTGCAGCAACTCGAGCCCTGTATGGACGCCGCATCGTCGTCGATCCGGAGCCTGGGGGCCCTGCGGGACCTCAAATCCGATGCGGACCTGGCCCATGCCCTCCGGGAGGCCGTGGTCAGCCTCACGGAAATGCGGCTGAAGCGGATCGAGCGGCACCTCGACGGCATCCAGCTGTGCATTCAGCGCCTCGGCATGGAGCCGGGGCTGGCCGGCACGCCGGCCGGGGTGGCGCTGGATGCGCTGAAGGCCCGCACCGCCGGCCAGGAAGAGTTGCTGGACACGCTCGACGTGCTGCTGGATGCGCGCGTCCCGGCTTCCCCTCACAAGGTGGCGCAATTGCAGGGACAACTGGACGCGCTCCTGGGCGCGGCGCGCGCGTTTGTCGAGGTGGCCGGCACGCAGTTCGCTTCCGAAGGCGACGATCCTGCAGCAGCGACGGTGCGCCTGGCACCCCACATCCTGCACTCCGTCGCGCGTGTGGCCAGCGAAATGGAAGACGCACTGGGCGCTTACAAACTGCCGCCATCCGCAGTCCGGCACGTGCAGGGAATGACATACCTGGGGCAGGCCATTGCGACGGAGACGGCATCCGGCAGTCCTCCTCCCGACAGCGTGGATCCCGCCGAGAGTTCGGGGGAGGAGTCCGACACCCCGGCTCCCGTTGCGCCGCAGCGGCAAAGACCGCAGGCGCACGCCAGGCCGCGCAAGTCGAAGGAGCCTGACGACAGCGGCGATTCCTCCTCCGGCGCGCTGCTGCAATGGGCCCGCGAGCGCCTGGGCGGCTTTAAACGCCCTCCTGCGGCCCGTTTGGGCAGCCTGGACGACGTGATCGCGATGGGCGCATCGCTTCGCAAGGACACGTCGGCCCTGGAGGCCTATCGCAGCCCGGCCAGCGATCCTCTGGAAGCCGGCAGGCAGATGCGCCTGGCGCTCGACGGCTGGTTCGGCCATGCCGGCCGCTGGGCGGCGGTCCAGGACCGGTTGCTGGAACTGCAGGGAACGGATGGCGAAGCGCCCGTGAAAGAACTCCTGCGGAAGTTCGATGAGGAACGCATCCGTCCGCTCAGGCGGTTGCACGCGCAGATCGATGCCCTGGAACTGGACCGGGTCAAGACCTTTCCTTATCCCCGGCTCAAGCACGTGGAGCATCTGATGCAATCCGACCCGCAGGGCCGCAGCCTCCGGGTCGGTGCTCCGCAAAAGCTGCGCTCGCACGGCGAGCCCGAAGGGTCGCTCGGCACGCTCTTCGAAGTGCGCCTGGACGCGGGAGCGCTCGCGAACGGCCAGCCCGCCCCGCCGCTCTACGTGCACCTGCACACCCGGCGGCCGGTCACCGCCGAGGCCTGCCGCAGCATCGCCTTCGACGGCCTGGACGCCATCCACGTGAAAAATGCGGAGCAGCGGGGCCGGGGACGCACCTGGGAGGTGCTCCACGACGCGCTGGACAGCGTGCACCGCGGGCCGCTGGACGCGAAGGCGCTGCAGCAGCTGCAGCAGCGCATGGCGCGGGGCTGAGGTAGCCGCCAGGGTTTCCGCCGTCGGTCCTCGTGGCCGCGTAGCACCTGCAAGAATGCGGTCTCCATCCGCAATCGATGAAGGAGACACCGCAATGAACGCATCCACCGGCGCCCACCCCACCACCGACTGGTCCCTGCCCTATGCCTCGCACCGCAGCGCGGTCATGGGCCGCAATGTCGTGTCCACCTCCCAGCCGCTGGCGGCCCAGGCCGGCCTGCGGATGCTGCAGGCGGGGGGCAATGCGGTCGATGCGGCCCTGGCCGCGGCGATGGTACTCACCGTGGTCGAGCCCACGGGCTGCGGCATCGGCAGCGACGCATTCGCCATCGTGTGGGACGGCCAGGAGCTGCACGGCCTGAACGCCTCCGGGCGGGCCCCCGCTGCCTGGACGCCCGGCTACTTCGCCGAGCGCGGCGGCATCCCGGAGACGGGCTGGAACGCCGTGACGGTGCCGGGCGCCGTCTCGGGCTGGGTGGCGCTCTCCCGGCGCTTCGGCCGCCTGCCTTTCGCACAGCTCGCGCAGCCGGCCATCGACTACGCGCGCGGCGGCTTCGCCGTCTCGCCCACCATCGCCCGGCAATGGGCGCTGGGGGCCGCCAAGCTGGGCGCCCAGCCCGGGTTCGCCGAATGCTTCATGCCCGGAGGCCACACGCCGCGCGCGGGCGAGATCTTCCGCAGCGAGGCCCATGCCCGCACGCTGGAGCGCATCGCCGCCACCGAAGGCGAAGACTTCTATCGCGGCGAGCTGGCCCGGCAGATGGCGGCGCACGCCCGCGCGAACGGCGGCGCGATGACCGAGGAGGATCTTGCGGCCCACCAGGCCGACTGGGTGGGCACCCTGAGCCGGCGCTTCGGCGATTCGGTGATCCACGAGATCCCGCCCAACGGCCAGGGCATCGCGGCGCTGATGGCGCTCGGCATGCTGGATGCGCACGGCATCGGCGCACAGCCCGTGGACCACGTGGACACCGTGCATGCGAGCATCGAGGCGATGAAGCTCGCGCTGGCGGACCTGTACCGGCACAACGCCGATGCGGACGCCATGCGCGTGGCCGCGCGCGACCTGCTGTCGGACGCCTACGTGCGCGAGCGCTCCGCGCTCATCGACCCGGCCCGCGCGGGCGACCCCGGCCACGGCACGCCGCGCCCGGGCGGCACCGTGTACCTCGCCGCGGCCGACGAGAGCGGCATGATGGTTTCCTTCATCCAGTCCAACTACATGGGCTTCGGCTCGGGCGTGGTGGTGCCGGGCACCGGCATCAGCCTGCAGAACCGCGGCCACTGCTTCACCGCCGAAGCCGGCCACGCGAACGAGGTGGCGCCGTGCAAGCGCCCCTCCCACACCATCATCCCTGCCTTCGCCATGGATGCCGGCGGCGCGCCGCGCATGGCCTTCGGCGTCATGGGCGGGCCGATGCAGTCCCAGGGCCACGTGCAGATGGCGCTGCGCGTGCTGCGCTACGGCCAGAACCCGCAGGCCGCCGCCGATGCGCCGCGCTGGCGCGTGACGGGCGGCCGCGGCGTGGCCGTGGAGCCGGCATTCGATCCCGCCGTGGTCGAGGCGCTGCGTGCGCGCGGCCACGAGGTGGTGGTGGAGGCGGGCGATGGCGTCTTCGCGTTCGGCGGTGCCCAGCTGGTGCTGCGGCTGGACAGCGGCGCCTATGCCGCGGGCTCGGACCCGCGCAAGGACGGGCACGCCGTCGCGTACTGAGCGCTGACCAAGGCCCCCGTCCGGGGCCTTCGTGTGGACGGTGCCGCGTCAGCGCCGCGCCAGCAGCATCGCGTCGCCGTAGCTGAAGAACCGGTAGCGCTGCGCGATCGCGTGGCGGTAGAGTCCCATGGCGTGGTCGTAGCCCGTGAAGGCGCTGATCAGCATCATCAGCGTGCTCTTGGGCAGGTGGAAGTTGGTCACCAGCAGGTCCACCACCTGGAAGGCGAAGCCCGGCGTGATGAAGATGTCGGTATCGCCCGTGGCCTGCCCGCTGCGCGCCCAGGATTCAAGCGTGCGCACCGTCGTCGTGCCCACGGCCACCACGCGGCCGCCGCGCTGGCGGCAGCGCTCCAGCGCGGCCAGCGTGGCCAGCGGCACCTCGTACCACTCGCTGTGCATGCGGTGGTCCGCCAGGCTCTCGGTCTTGACGGGCTGGAACGTGCCGGCACCCACGTGCAGCGTGACGCTCGCGCGCTCCACGCCGCGCGCCGCCAGCGCCGCCAGCACCCCTTCGTCGAAATGCAGTGCCGCCGTGGGCGCCGCCACCGCGCCCGGCGCGCGCGCGAACACCGTCTGGTAGCGCTCGGCGTCCTCGGCCGCATCGGGATCGCCGCCGCCTTCCTGGTGGCGCTCGATGTAGGGCGGCAGCGGCATGTGGCCGTGGCGCTCCATCAGCGCATGCGGGCCCGCGCCATCGGGGCTCGAGAGCGCGAAGCGGAACAACGGCCCGTGCTCGTCGGGCCAGCGGCCCAGCAGCGTCGCGCCGAAGCCGCCGCCCGCAGGGCCTCCGGCCATGTGGAGCATGGCGCCCACGGCGGGCTTCTTGCTCACCTTCATGTGCGCGACCACCCCGTTGCCGGGCTCGCCGCCCGGGCCCACGAGCACGCGCTCGATCAGCAGCTCCACCTTGCCGCCGCTGGCCTTCTCGCCGAACACGCGGGCCTTGACCACGCGCGTGTCGTTGAACACCAGCAGGTCGCCCGGCTGCAGCAGCTCCGGCAGTTCGCGGAAGATGCGGTCCACGGGGGCATCCGCACGGCCATCGAGCAGGCGCGAGGCGCTGCGCTCGGGCGCGGGGTGCTGGGCGATGAGTTCGGGGGGCAGCGAGAAATCGAAGTCGCTGAGAGTGAAGGCGCGTGGCGGCTGGCTGGCGGACATGGGGGGCTTGAGGGCCGGACGGGCCCGTTCCAAGAAGAGGTATCAGAAAGGCGAAGCTTCCGATTCTCCCATGGAGGGCGGTCTGCGCCTTGCCCGGTCCGTTTCGACCTCGAAGGCCGTTGAGAGCCTCCTGCTGCTACCGATCTCATGGTCCCCCGCCTATCTGCAGAAGCCAACCTACAGCCAGCTGCCGAGCTGCCGCAGGCCGGCGGCGGTGATTGAAATGCGGCGCAGCATTGCCGCGCCAGTCCATGGACCGGACCGAACGCAATCTATTAGGTCCTTTTCTGGCATGCATGTCCGGTCGTTATGTGATCTGTCCCGCAAGCGCCTGCTCACACCACCTTCAACGCCAGATCCGGCATCCCGTCGATGTGCGCCACCATCACGTCCCCCCTCACCACCGCGCCCACGTTCTCCGGCGTGCCGCTGTAGATCAGGTCGCCGGCCTTGAGCTCGAAGGCTTCGGAGAGCTTGGCGATCTGTTCGGCCACGCTCCAGATCATCTGGTCGAGGTCGGCCTGCTGCTTCACGGTGCCGTTCACCGCGAGGGTGATCGCACCGCGCGGGAAATGGCCCGTGCGGGCCACGCGGTGGATCGGGCCGATGGGGGCGGAGAGGTCGAAGCTCTTGCCGATCTCCCAGGGCTTCTTCTGGTCCTTCATGTCGCCCTGCAGGTCGCGGCGCGTCATGTCCAGGCCCACGGCGTAGCCGAAGACGTGCTGCAGGGCCTGGTCGGCCGGGATGTTGCGCCCGCCGCTGTGCAGGGCAGCCACCAGTTCCACTTCGTAGTGGTAGTTGCGGGTCAGGGCCGGATAGGGGTGGTCTGCGATCTGTCCGGGCGCCACGTACTGGATCGCGTCGTTCGGCTTCTGGAAGAAAAACGGCGGCTCGCGCGTCGGGTCCGAGCCCATCTCGCGGGCATGGGCTGCGTAGTTGCGGCCGATGCAATAGATGCGGTGCACCGGAAAGACCTCGGCGCTGCCGGCGATCGGTACGGCGGGCACGGGCAGGGTGAAGGGCGAGGGGGCGGCGGGCGTGGCGGCGACGCTGGCGCAACCGGCGGCCAGGGCGCCGCCGAGGGTGGCGGTGGTGTTCATGAGGATGTCTCTGCGTTGCATGGGCTGTGTCTCCTGTGTCCTGGATGGCGTGCGGCCTCTCGCGGGCCGGTGCATGCCACTTTAGGAGCGGCCAGGGCGCCGCATGCGGACGATTCAGCGCAAGACTTGGACGCGATCGGGGGCGGCGGCCTCGCCCTGCAGCTCCCGCAGCCGCTCCGTGCGCCAGTCGCGCGGGCTCAGGCCGTGCCACTGGCGGAAGCGCCGCGCGAAATACGCCTCGTCCGCGAAGCCGCAGCGCCGCGCGATCTCGCCGATGCGCTCCCCGGTGGCCAGCAGCAGCTCCTGTGCCAGGGCCAGCCGCCGCTCGGTGAGCAGCTCGGTGAAAGTGCGGCCCGTTTCCTTCTTGATGAGGTGGGCGAGGTAGTTGGGCGAGAGGCAGGCCGCCTCGGCCGCGCTCGCGAGCGTGGGCTCGCCCGCCAGTTCGCCGCGCAGGTAGCGCAGCACCCGGGCCAGGGCCGCGCGCCGGCTGCCGCGCTGGGCCTGGTTGGCGGCCAGGGCGCGCAGTTCACCCTCCCGGCACTGGCAGGCGCGTGCCAGCAGTTCCAGCAGCCCGCCGCGGATGCGCGCCGCCGACGCCAGCCGGCGCGCCGTGTTCTCCTGCTGCAGCATGTCCAGCACCGCCAGCACGGCTTGCCAGTCCGCGCCGCCGAAGGTGAAATCCAGGTGTTCCTGGAACTGGAAGGGCGCGAGTTCAGGCACCAGTGCGAGCGGAACGTCCTCCAGGTCCAGCGGGTCCACGCGCAGGTCGGGCCAGAGAAAGCGCTGGCTGAAGTTCACCACCAGCCAGCGCGTGCCCGGCGGGTGCGGCACCAGGTGCATGCGGTGCGGCAGCACGAAGCTCAGCGTGCCCGGCGTGAAGGGGCGCACGGTGCCGCCCACGTGGTGCTGCGTGGCGCCTTCGAGGCTGGCCTGTATCTGGAAATACTCGTGCTTGTGCGGCTGCGTGAGCGGTGTGCGGCCGCTCTGGTCGCGGATGTCGAAATCCAGGTGCCGGGAGCGCTCGGCCATCGCATACGTGCGAACGGCCGAGGGCGCACGGTCCGGATGCGCCCGGCTCATCCGGACGCACCTCCGGGCCGGGCCCAGAGATCGACGAGGTCCGGAAAGCGCCACTTGTCCGGGTCTTCGCGCGCGACGATCTTGTCGCCGCTCGCGGGCGACGAGAGATCGACCACCTCGGGCGGGATGCGCAGGTCGGACTTGGTGGAGAAGAACACCTTCACGCGCGGCGAGACCAGCGAGGTGGACTGCTCCATCACCACCCCGATGCGGCCCGATGCGAGCCGCACCAGCGAGCCGACGGGATAGATGCCGATGCTCTTGACGAAGGCCTGGAACAGCCGGGCGTCGAAATGCCCGTGCGTCCACTCGGCCATGCGGCGCAGCGATTCGGCCGGATCCCAGCCACGCTTGTAGGGCCGGTCGGAGGTGATGGCGTCATAGACGTCGCAGATCGCCGCCATGCGCGCGATGAGGCCAATGCCGTCGCCCGCGAGCCGGTGCGGATAGCCGCTGCCGTCCATCTTCTCGTGGTGGTGCAGGCAGGCGTCCAGCACCTCCTCGTCCACACCGCCACAGGCCAGCAGCATCCGGTGGCCGTGCTCGGAGTGGCTGCGGATCACGTCGAACTCGTCGTCGGTGAGCTTGCCGGGCTTGTTCAGCACCGACAGCGGGATGCGCGCCTTGCCGATGTCGTGCATGAGGCCGGCCATGCCGGCGGTGCGCAGGCGGTCGCCCTCCAGGCCGATCTGGCGCCCCAGGGCCACCATGAGCGCGCACACGGCCACCGAATGCATGTAGGTGTAGTCGTCCGCGGTCTTCAGGCGCGCGAGGCTGATGAGGGCCGAGGGGTTGCGCGTCACGGAATCGGAGATTTCCTCGACGAGGCTGCGGGCCTCGGTCGAATCCACCACCCGCCCCATGCGCGCCTCGGTGAACATCGAGGTCATCGTCTGGCGGGCGTGGCTGGTCAGGGCCGCCGCATGGGCCAGTTCCTCGGACATGCTGGTCGGCGCCGTCCCCCGCGGGCGCGCAGGCGCGGCCGGGGAGGGCGCAGCCGGTGGCTGTGCGGCCACCTTGAGTTCCGGCATGTCCTGCAGTTTCTGGAAATCCGTCTCCCGCCGGGCCTCGGCCTGCTCGGGCGTGACGGTCTGCACCCCCGCGGCGACATCGCGTCCCTTGGACACGTCGATCCAGACCTCCTGGATGGCCGTCGCGTGGATGCGCGCGAGATCCGCCGCATCCTGCAGCACGAATCCGGTGCGCCAGAACGGGTGGTCCATCCAGGAGCCGCAGAACTGGTGCAGGTACATGCCCAGGGTGAGGTGCTGTACGCTGATTCGCTTGAGCATGGGGGCGAAAGGGTAGCTGGTACGGAAAGGGCGGCCGGGCTGCGGCAGCATGTTAGCCTTTTGCGTGCTCCCGTGGAGTGTCGGGCGCGCCGTTTCCATTTTTGCAATTATTGCGGCTTCTAGTATTTTACTGTCCGGCGCCGCCGTTCCACGCTTTTCGCCGCCGCTGCCTTGTCCATGCCCGTTCCCGCGCCCAGTCCCGCCCAGAAAGCCCTTCAGAAGCTGGGACTCTCGCGCGACATCGACCTCGCGCTGCACCTGCCCCTGCGCTACGAGGACGAAACCCGCATCACCCCCCTGCGCAACGTGCGCGATGGCGACACGGCCCAGATCGAGGCCACGGTCACGGCCAGCGAAGTGCAGTTGCGCCCGCGCCGCCAGCTGGTGGTGACGGTGGACGACGGCACGGGCACCTGCGAGCTGCGCTTCTTCAGTTTCTATCCCTCGCACCAGAAGACCCTGGCCATTGGTGCCCGCCTGCGCATCCGCGGCGAAGTCAAGGGCGGCTTCTGGGGGCGGCAGATGCTGCACCCGGCATTCCGCCTGGCGGGCGGCGAGCTGCCCGCCGCCCTCACGCCGGTCTATCCGACCACGGCCGGCCTGCCCCAGCCGTACCTTCGCCGCGCCGTCGTCAGCGCCCTGCAGCGCGTGGACCTGTCCGAAACCATCCCGCCGGGCCTGGAGCCCCCGATCCCGCGGTTCCTGGGCGAGGGCGGGGGCGGCCGCTCCTGGTGGACGCTGCGCGACGCGCTCGTGTTCCTGCACCACCCCACTCCCGACGTGGCCCTGGCCACGCTGGAGGACCACAGCCACCCGGCCTGGCAGCGGCTCAAGGCCGAGGAACTGCTGGCGCAGCAGCTTTCGCAACTGGAGGCCAAGCGCGAGCGCGACCGGCTGCGTGCCCCGGTGCTGCGGCCCGTGCCGGGCGAGCAGGGCGGGCCCGCGCTGCATGAGCGCCTGCTGGCCGCGCTGCCCTTCGGCCTCACGGCCGCGCAGCAGCGCGTATGCGCCGAGATCGCGGCCGACCTGGCCCGCCCCGTGCCCATGCACCGGCTCCTGCAGGGCGACGTGGGCTCGGGCAAGACCGTGGTGGCGGCGCTCTCGGCGGCCGTGTGCATGGATGCCGGCTGGCAGTGTGCGCTCATGGCGCCCACCGAGATCCTGGCCGAACAGCATTTCCGCAAGCTCATCGGCTGGCTGGAGCCCCTGCTCGCGGCCAGCGGACGGCGCGTGGCCTGGCTGGCCGGCGGCCAGAAGAAGAAGGAGCGCGCCGCCATGCTGGCGCTCGTCGAGAGCGGCGAGGCGGCCCTGGTCGTGGGCACCCACGCCGTGATCCAGGACCAGGTGCGCTTTCGCAACCTCGCGCTGGCCGTCATCGACGAGCAGCACCGCTTCGGCGTGGCGCAGCGGCTCGCGCTGCGCCGCAAGCTCGCCGACCAGGGCATGGAGCCGCACCTGCTGATGATGAGCGCCACGCCGATCCCCCGCACGCTCGCCATGAGCTACTACGCCGACCTCGACGTCTCCACCATCGACGAGTTGCCCCCCGGCCGCACGCCCATTGTCACCAAGCTGATCGCCGACAGCCGCAAGGACGAGGTCATCGAGCGCATCGGCGCGCAGGTGGCGTCCGGCCGGCAGGTGTACTGGGTCTGCCCGCTCATCGAGGAGAGCGAGGCGCTGGACCTCTCCAACGCCACCGCCACCCACCTGGAGCTCAGCGAGGCCCTGCAGGGCGATCCGGCGCACGGGCAGGCGCCGGTCATGGTGGGCCTGCTGCATTCCCGCATGCCCCCGGCCGAGAAGAAGGCCGTCATGGAGCTGTTCACCGCCGGCACCATGGGCGTGCTCGTCTCCACCACGGTGATCGAAGTGGGCGTGGACGTACCCAACGCCTCGCTCATGGTGATCGAGCATGCCGAGCGTTTCGGGCTCTCCCAGCTGCACCAGTTGCGTGGCCGCGTGGGCCGCGGATCGGCGGCCTCGGCCTGCGTGCTGCTCTACTCGACGGGCGAGAGCGGCCGGCTGGGCGAGACGGCGCGCGACCGCCTGCGCGCCATGGCCGAGACCCAGGACGGCTTCGAAATCGCACGGCGCGACCTGGAAATCCGCGGACCCGGCGAATTCCTCGGCGCCCGCCAGTCCGGCGCGCCGATGCTGCGCTTCGCCGATCTCGCCACCGACACGCTGCTGCTCGAATGGGCGCGCGAGACGGCCCCCCGCATGCTCGACGGGCATCCCGGCGACGCCCGCCGCCACGTGGGCCGCTGGCTCGGCGGCAAGGCCGATTACCTCAAGGCCTGATCCGGCCGCCCTGTATCCGTGGCAGACTTGGCGGCCCGCCGGCACCGTCCGGATTCCGTGTCGCGGGCGCACAATCGCACCTTCCGCATTGCCGACCCTTCAGACAATGACCCTCACAGAACTCAAATACATCGTCGCCGTTGCACGGGAGAAGCACTTCGGCCGCGCAGCGGACGCCTGCTACGTGTCGCAGCCGACCCTGTCGGTGGCGATCAAGAAGCTCGAGGACGAGCTGGAGGTCAAGCTCTTCGAGCGCAGCGCGGGCGAGGTGTCGGTGACGCCCCTGGGCGAGGAGATCGTGCGCCAGGCCCAGAGCGTGCTCGAACAGGCCGCGGCCATCAAGGAAATCGCCAAGCGCGGCAAGGATCCGCTGGCCGGCGTGCTCACGCTGGGCGTGATCTACACCATCGGCCCCTACCTGCTGCCCGAACTGGTGCGGCACGCCATCGCCCGCACCCCGCAGATGCCGCTCATGCTGCAGGAGAACTTCACCGTCAAGCTGCTGGAGATGCTGCGCACCGGCGAGATCGACTGCGCCATCATGGCCGAGCCGTTCCCGGACACGGGCCTCGCCATGGCGCCGCTCTACGACGAGCCGTTCCTGGCAGCAGTGCCCTCGTCCCACCCGCTCGCCGAGCGCAGGAGCATCTCGGCCGCCGAGCTCAAGAGCGAGACCATGCTGCTGCTCGGCGCGGGCCACTGCTTCCGCGACCACGTGCTCGAGGTCTGCCCCGAATTCGCCCGCTACGCGAGCAACGCGGAGGGCATCCGCCGCACCTTCGAGGGCTCGTCGCTGGAAACCATCAAGCACATGGTGTCGGCCGGCATGGGCGTCACGCTGGTACCGCGCCTGTCCGTGCCGCGCGACGCGCTGCACACCGGCACCAAGCGCCGCAAGAGCGACGACACCCACATCCGCTACCTGCCCATCGAGGAAGAGGACGGCAGCCCGCCGCCCATGCGCCGCGTGGTCCTGGCCTGGCGCCGCAGCTTCACGCGCTACGAGGCGATCGCTGCGCTGCGCAACGCCGTGTACGCCTGCGAGCTGCCGGGCGTGACGCGCCTGTCCTGACGCCCTGCGGGCGAGAGCCCGCACCGCACCATGGGCCTGTGCGCCTGCGATACAGTTGTTTCCAGCCCATCCATCGAAGGAGTTCTTCCCATGGCCAAAGCCCCCGGCAAATCTGCAGCCCGCCCGTCCACCTCCACCGCGCCGCGCATCAACATCGGCATCAGCGACAAGGACCGTGCCGCCATCGCGCAGGGTCTCTCGCGCCTGCTCGCCGACACCTACACGCTCTACCTGACCACGCACAACTTCCACTGGAACGTGACCGGTCCCATGTTCAACACGCTGCACACCATGTTCATGGGCCAGTACACCGAACTGTGGAACGCCGTGGATCCGGTGGCCGAGCGCATCCGCTCGCTGGGCCACCCCGCCCCGGGTTCGTACGCCCAGTTCGGCAAGCTCACCTCGCTGCCCGACGCGCCGCCCGAACCCCCCCATGCGCTCGAAATGGTGCGCATCCTGGTCGAGGGCCACGAAGCCGTCGCCCGCACCGCACGCGAACTGTTCCCCGTAGCCGACAAGGCCAGCGACGAGCCTACGGCCGACCTGCTCACCCAGCGCCTGACGGTGCATGAGCAGACCGCCTGGATGCTGCGCTCGCTGCTGGAGGACTGAGCGGCCGGCACGCCCCTTCCGGCCAGCCCACGCCCGCCTGCCGCGGGCGTTTTTCATTCCCGCCGCCCGCCCATGCAGAGCACCGCACCGCACCGTTCTCCCCAGCCCTCGCGCCTGGCGCTGTACCTCGACCTGATCCGCTGGAGCCGGCCCGCCGGCTGGCTGCTGCTGCTCTGGCCCACGCTGTCGGCCCTGTGGATCGCGGCCGGGGGCTTCCCGGGCTGGCACCTGCTGGCCGTCTTCACGTTGGGCACCATCCTCATGCGCAGCGCGGGATGCTGCGTGAACGATGTCGCCGACCGCGACTTCGACCGGCACGTCAAGCGCACCGCGCAGCGCCCCGTCACCCGCGGTGCCGTGTCGGTGCGCGAGGCGCTGGCCGTGGGCGCGGTGCTGGCCCTCGTGTCGTTCGGCCTCGTGCTCACCACCAATGCGGCCACCGTCGCGTGGTCGTTGCCCGCGCTGGCGGTCACCATCGCCTATCCGTTCGCCAAGCGCTTCGTCTCCATGCCCCAGGCCGTGCTCGGCGTGGCCTTCAGCATGGGCATCCCGATGGCCTTCACCGCAGTGGGCGGCGCCGTGCCGATGCTGGCTGCCTGGCTGGTGCTGGGCAACCTCTGCTGGGTGCTGGCCTACGACACCGAATACGCCATGGTGGACCGCGACGACGACCTGAAGATCGGCATGAAGACCTCGGCGATCACCCTGGGGCGCCACGACGTGCCGGCCGTGATGGCCTTCTACCTGGCCTTCGTCGCCCTCTGGGCCTGGGCACTGGCGCCCTTCGGCCTGGGCTGGCCCCTGCATGCCGCGCTGGCCGCCATGCTGCTCCAGGTGGCGTGGCACTGGCGCCTCATCCGGCACCGCACCCGGGAGGGATGCTTCCGTGCATTCACCAGCAACCACTGGCTGGGCTTCACGCTGTTCGCGGGCATCTTGGCAGGGTTCGCGCTGCGCTGATCCGGCCCGGCCGGCGGGCTGCTACGGCGCGAACGGCCCTTGCTGCACGTGACGGCCGCTGCGCCGCAGCAGCGCGCCGAAGGCCTCGGACATCAGGTAGGCGAACTCCACCGGCCGTTGTGCGCCGATGGCATCGCCATGCACCACGTCCGTGGCCGGATGGCACATCAGCAGCCCGCCCTCCGGCAGGTACGGCAGCCACTTCGCCATGTGTGCTCCGTAGGCCTCGGCATCGGGCGCATCGAATCCATAGACCCCGCCGAAACCCGGGTTCATCGCCAGCCCCGCCCGGCGCCAGCGCCGCGTGGCCGTCCAGCCGCCGAGCATGGCGATGATGGACGCCTTCGGTTGGCGCCACAGGCCAGGGGCGGGCGCGGTGGAGCGCACCCAGGGGCGTTCGTGGGCCGCATAGCGCGCCTGCAGTTCGGCCAGCAGCGCATCCCGAGCACGGGGCAGCTGGTGCACATGCTGGTGGCCATCGACGAAGTCGGGCGGCGTGCCCGCCTCCCGCTCGAAGGCGTCGAACTGCGCGCGCCAGGCGGCCCGCAGCGACGCTGCGGACAGCTGGCGCGCGTAGGCCCGCAGAATCACTGTCCCCAGCGGGGGAACATCGGCGTGCGCGCCGCCATGGCTTTCGGTCAGGTTGAGGTGCAGCCCCACCGCCAGTCGCGGGCGCAGCGGCGCGAGGCGTGCTGCCGCGGCATGCCAGCGCGGAGAGGTCGCCATGCAGCTGGTGGCGGACAGGCGGCCGGCCTGTGCAAGCCGCTCCACCGCGGCATCGACCAGGGGGTGCAGCGCATAGTCGTCCGCGCACAGGAGGACGGGCCGCGATGGCAGGGGCGCATCGGCTGGCTTCATGCCCGGCGCCCGGCGGGCGCCTTGAACGCCCAGAATTTGCTCAGCACGAAGGTACATACGGCCACCAGCACCAGTACGCCGGCCTGGCTCCAGAAGTAATGCCAGTGCAGGATATGCAGCGCGACGAAGTACAGCACTTCATTGGCGGCGAAGGACAGGCAGGCCACCGCGAAGTAGCGTGCCATGACCGCCCGCCCCCGGCTGTGCGATGCCGAGAACGTCAGCAGTGCGTGGCCGTTGTAGCTGACGGCAAACGCCACGAGAAAGGCCAGCACGTTGGCCACCAGCGGCGCCATGCCGGCCTGCCCCACCAGCAGGCCCATCACCGCCAGGTGGGTGGCAGCGGCGGCGGCGCCCACCAGCACGAACTGCAGCCCCTGCGGCAGACGCCGCAGCCATGCCGGACCGGCAGCTCGCTGCAGACTCACGGCTGCTCGCGCAGCGGGCTGCGGTCCTCGTCGCAGGCCACCACATAGAGCGGGCGGCGCTTGACCTCGTCGTAGATCCGCCCCACGTATTCGCCCAGGATGCCGATGGACATCAGCTGCACCCCGGAAAACAGCATGATGCTGGCCGCCAGCGTGGGCCAGCCATCCAGCGCATTGCCGAAGACGAGGGTGGATATGGCGATCCACAGCCCGTAGGCCAGCGCCGCCAGAGAAATGCACCCCCCGGCCATGCTCCACACCCGCAGTGGCAGAGTCGTGAACGAGGTGAGCCCCGACAGCGCCAGCGAGCCCAGGCCCCGCAGGTTGAAGCTCGAAACGCCGCCGGCCCGGTTCAACGGCACGAAGGGCAGGGCGGCCGACTTGAAGCCCACCCAGGCGTACAGCCCTTTCATGAAGCGGTTGCGTTCGGGCAGGGCCTTGAGTGCATCGACCACCCGGCGGTCCATCCAGCGGAAGTCGCCTGCATTGGGGGGGATCTTGACCTTGTTGCCGGCGTTGAGCAGCCGGTAGAAAGCCCGCGTGCCCACACGCTTGGCCCCGCTGTCGCCAGCGCGGTCGGCGATCACGCCATAGACCATGTCGTAGCCGGAGAGCCACAGGGCATGCATCTGCGGCAGCAGGTCCAGCGGATGCTGGAAGTCCGCATCGATCAGCAGGACTGCGTTGCCGCGGGCATGGTCGATGCCGGCGGTCAACCCGGCTTCCTTGCCGAAATTGCGCGACAGCGCGATGTAGCGCAGGGGGAGTTCACGCGCCAGCCGCATGGCCACCGCATGGGTGCCGTCGCGGCTGCCGTCATTGACGATGACGATTTCGAAGTCCGGCGTCAGCGCGCCCGCGGCCCTTGCAAGGGCATGCACGAAGGCTTCCAGATTGGACTCTTCGTTGTGCGCCGGCACCACGCAGCTCAGCCGCAGCCCTGCCCGCGGCAGCAGGCCTTCCGGAGCCGCGGGGGCGAATTCGGCCTGGAAGGAAGACGGGATGTCCGGAGCGGGCTGGGCCTTCATTGCGGGGCCCCGGGGCCAGGTGGTTTTGCGCATGCCTCGGGCACATAGGCGCGCCAGTGCATGGTGAGCGGGGATTCGGCGCCCCGGAACGGCCAGCTCACCTGCACCTGTCCCTGCTGCACGCCCATCCCGGGGGTGGTGTCCAGCTCTTCGAGCAGCGCCGGCACGGGGGGCTCGTCGCCCAGCCCGATCCACAGTGTGCCATTCGACTGCAGGCGCTCCAGCGTGATCCACGGAGAAAACCGGTCGTCTCCGGTAATGAACACCGATGGCCGGTCGGGCAGCTGTGCCGCCACCAGGCCGGTTGCCCAATAGTCGCCCGAGACGGAGTCCAGCGGGCAGCGCGAATGCGCTTCCCACAGTGCCTGCGCCTGCTGTGCGACCGCTGTCTGGGGCCAGTCCGTGCGCGCCGGGCGCTTGCGCCACTGCGCGCCATAGGCCAGGAACAGGCCGGTCAGCACGGAAACCAGCACCAGCCACACGGCCAGGCCGCGCAGCAGCCGCGGCCGCAGGACCGGCAGCCAGCCCTCGGGCAGCCACGCTGCCACCAGCAGGCCGCTGTACACCCACATCGGCACGCCCCACATGTCGCGCAGCCGCAGCCCCAGCACGATGCCCAGCGCGCAGGCCAGCAGGCACGGGCCCAGTGCCAGGACGAGCAGGTAGCCCGGCATGCGGGCCTGCAGCCGCCATGCGCCGGGAGGTGCGTCCGCGGCGCGCTGCCCGCGCGTGTTCCACAGCGCCGCCAGCACGATGAGCGCCAGGGGCAGGTGGTTCAGCGCCTGCGTCGCCAGGAACGACAGTGCATCCAGCCGGGCCGCGATGGGTCCGGCACCTTGGACGGCGGCGCGGCCTTTGACATATGCCATGGGCAGCCAGCCGGACTCCCGCAGCCAGTGCAGGTGGGGCGCGAAGACCAGCAGCATCGCCGCCAGCGCGAGCCACGGCCCCGGGCCTGCCAGCACCCGGCGCGCGGGCGTCAGCAGCAGGTACAGCGCCAACGCCATCAGCAGCAGGCCGACCGAATACTTGGTGAGCAGCCCCAGGCCCGCCACGATGCCCAGGAGCAGCCAGTGCCGCAGCCGGCCCTCCTGCAGCGCGACCAGCAGGCAGTACCCCGCCGCCGCCCACAGCGGCATCTGCGCGATGTTGTGGTTGAACTCCAGCGCCGGCCGCGTGTAATAGGCCACTCCCATGGTCAGCAGCGTGCCCAGCAGGGCGCGCTCGCGCGAGACCAGGCGGCACCCCGTGATCCACACCAGCCACAGCGTGGCGGCGATGAACAACTGGCTCAGCAGGAACGGCCCGGCCCGGCCGAACGCGCGGTAGGACAGCTCCAGCACCCAGGGGGACAGGGGCGGGTGCTTGTAATAGCCCCACTCCCATTCCCGTCCCCAGGACAGGCTTTCCACCACGTCCAGCGGCAGGCTGTGACTCAACAAGGGCGGCAGCAGCGACCAGGCGAGAACGTAGAGCGCCGCCAGCAGTGCGACGGCTCTGTAGGAAATGCTGGACGGTGCGGCGGTGGCGACGGACATGCAGGCGGGCGTGGCGGGCTCTGGTGGAAGGACCCGCGATTGTAAAAGTTGCAACGCCCTGCCGATACCACTGCCGGCCACGGCCCGCTCGCCGGGATCACCTGCCGAATTCGTCCCCCAGTTCCCGGGCGCGCGCCTGCGCGGCCTTCATCGCACGGATGAACTGCTCCGGCAGTCCGGCCTGCTCCATCGACTGGACGGCCGCGAAGGTGGTTCCGCCCTTGGAGGTGACGCGCTGGCGCAGCACGGCGGGCGACTCGTCCGAGCGGCGCGCCAGTTCCGACGCGCCCGTGAACGTGCCCACGGCCAGCTGGTGCGCCTGCTCGGGCGCGAGGCCCATCTCCACCCCTGCCTGCGCCATCGCTTCCAGGAACAGGAAGACATAGGCCGGGCCCGATCCCGACAGCGCGGTCACGGCGTCGAGCTGCGGCTCCTCGTCCACCCAGAGCAGTTCGCCCGTGGACGCCAGCACCTGCTGCACGGCGGCGCGCTGCGCGGGGCTCACCTGCGGGCGGGCATAGAGCGCCGTCATGCCGCGCCCGATCAGCGCAGGCGTGTTGGGCATGGCTCGCACCACGCATTCCGAGCCCAGCCAGGCGGCGATGCTGTCCGACCGGATGCCTGCAGCCACGCTGAGGTGCACCGCATTCGCCGTGTAGGGGCGCGCCTGCTGCGCGGCCTCCTTGAACGTCTGGGGCTTGACCGCCCACACCACCACGCCGGCGCGCTCCAGCGCCGTCCCGGCCTCCGGCAGGGCTTCGATGCCGTGGTGCGCGCGCAGGGCGGCCCGCGCCTCCTCCCAGGGCTCGACCACCTCGATGGCGGAAGCCGGCATGCCCTGCCGTATCAGTCCGCCGATGATGGCGCTGGCCATGTTGCCGCCGCCGATGAAGGCGATCGCGGGCTGGTCGGATGCGGAGGAGGGGGTGTCGGGCGTCATGCGTGCGAAAGGGCGTGGGGCCGGCGGGCGGCCCGTGGAAGAGGGGAAGGCCCGCAGCGGAGCGCCGCCGCAGGCCGCGGCACCGGATGGTAGCGCTTCCTTCCGGTCAGTCCAGCGCGGCCTGCCGCACCGCATGCTCCCAGCGCGCCATGCATTCCTGGGCGCGAACGGCGCTCAGCGTGGGCAGGAACCGCCGCTCGGCGCGCCACAGTGCGGACAGTGCGTCCGTGCCCGCATAGACCCCGCTCGAGAGTCCCGCCAGGTAGGCGGCGCCCAGCGCCGTGGTCTCGATCACCGCCGGCCGCACCACGGGAATGCCCAGCAGGTCGGCCTGGAACTGCATCAGCAGGTCGTTCACGCAGGCGCCGCCGTCCACCCGCAGCTCGCTCACGGGCGCGCCCCCGGCCGCCACCGCGTCGCGGCTCATCGCCTGCAGCAGCGCCGCGCTCTGGTAGGCAATGCTCTCCAGCGCCGCGCGCGCGATGTGGGCGATGGTCGTGCCGCGGGTGAGTCCGGTGATGGTGCCGCGGGCGTCGGGCTTCCAGTAGGGTGCGCCCAGCCCGGTGAAGGCAGGCACCATCATCACGCCACCGGAATCCGGTACGCTTTCGGCCAGCGACTGCACCTCGCTGCTGGTCGATATGGCGCGCAGCCCGTCGCGCAGCCATTGCACCACCGCGCCGCCGACGAACACGCTGCCCTCCATGGCGAAGGCCGGCTCCGGCGCTCCCTGGCCGGCCCCGCCCCGCGGGGCGATCTGTGCTGCGCTGGTCGTCAGCAGCCCGTTGCGCGAGGTCTGGAAGCTGCTGCCCGTGTGCATCAGCATGAAGCAGCCCGTGCCGTAGGTGTTCTTGGCCATGCCGGCGGAAAAGCATGCCTGGCCGAACAGCGCGCTTTGCTGGTCGCCTGCCACTCCGCCGATCGGGATGGCGCCGCCCAGCAGTGCCGCGTCCGTGGCCCCGAAGTCGCTCGCCGACGGCTGCACGCGCGGCAGCAGTTCGCGCGGAATGCGCAGCAGCGCCAGCAGGTCGTCGTCCCAGGTGTTGGAATGCACGTTGAACAGCATGGTGCGCGAGGCATTGCTCACGTCGGTCACGTGCACCTTGCCGCCCGTCAGCTGCCAGATGAGCCAGCTGTCCACCGTGCCGAAGGCGAGTTCGCCGGCCTCCGCCGCCGCGCGCGCGCCGGGCACGTGGTCCAGCAGCCAGCGCAGCTTGGTCGCCGAGAAATACGCGTCGATGCGCAGCCCCGTGCGCTCCTGGATCATCGGCTCGTGGCCCTGCTCGCGCAGTTCGGCGCACAGCGGCTCGGCACGCCGGTCCTGCCAGACGATGGCGTGGTGCACGGGCTGCCCGGTGCTGCGGTTCCACAGCACCGTGGTCTCCCGCTGGTTGGTGATGCCCAGCGCCCGCACGTCGCCCGGGCCGATCTTCGCCTGCGCGAGCGCCTGCCGCGCCGTGGCCAGCTGCGTGCGCCAGATCTCCATCGGGTCGTGCTCCACCCAGCCGGGCTGCGGATAGATCTGCGGCAGTTCCTGCTGGGCCTGCGCGACGATGTGCCCATGTTCGTCGAAAACGATGCTGCGCGAGCTGGAGGTGCCTTGGTCGAGGGCGAGCAGATAGGTCATGGCGTCCGGAAGGTATGCGGTGTTGGAAGAGGGAAGGGCGGCCTCACGCCGCCACGTCGAGTTCGACCCCGGCGTCGCGCAGCAGGGCAGGGAAGGGGTCGGGCGGGGCCGCGTCCGTGAACATGCGGTCGATCTGCGCCAGCGTGGCCACCTGCACCATCGCGGGCCGGTCGAACTTGCTGTGGTCCGCAGCAAGCCACACCTCGCGGGCCTGGGCGATGATGGTCTGCGCCACCTTCACCTCGCGCAGGTCGAAGTCGCGCAGCGAGCCGTCCGGCTCGATGCCCGAGATCCCGATCAGCGCAATGTCCACCTTGAACTGGCGGATGAAGTCCACCGCCGCCTCGCCCACGATGCCGCGGTCCCGCGCTCGCACCACGCCGCCGGCCACGATCACCTCGCACTGCGGGTTGCCTGCCAGGATCGCCGCCACGTTCAGGTTGTTGGTGATCACGCGCAGCCCCTGGTGGTGCAGCAGCGCCCGTGCGATCGCCTCGGTGGTGGTGCCGATGTTCAGGATCAGGGAGCAGTTGTGCGGCACGGCCTCGGCCACGGCCCGCGCGATGCGCGCCTTGCCCTCGGCATGCAGCGTCTCGCGCTGGGTGTGCCCCAGGTTCTCCGTGGTGGAGCTCGGCACGCGCACCCCGCCGTGAAACCGCAGCAGCAATCCACTGTCGGCCAGCCGCTGGATGTCGCGCCGGACGGTCTGCAACGTCACGCCCAGCGTTTCCGCGAGCTGTTCGACGGTGGCCGTCCTGCGGGTGCGGACTTCTTCGAGAAGCAGGAGCTGTCGGGGGTTTGTGTTCACGCGATAAGGGGAAGAGGGCTGTGCCTTGACTTTAAAACGAACGAAAAGGAAAAAACCGAGGGTAAACCTGGAGGTAAATCGAATCAAAAAGAACAAAAATGAACGAAATCGAAACGTATCGACGCATTGGATGCGCGTTTCGGCAAAGAAAGAACACGCAGGCTGCGAAGCCCTGCGGCTCCAGACAACACGAAAGGTGCGGGGATGCAGCTGGTACTCGAGCGCATCGGCAAGACGGTGGGTGCGCAAACCTGGCTCCGGGGCATGGACATGGCTCTCCAGCCCGGGGCCGTGACCGTGCTGCTGGGGGCCACGCAGGCGGGCAAGACCAGCCTCATGCGCATCATGGCCGGGCTGGATGCGCCCACCGAAGGGCGCGTGCTGGTGGACGGCGCGGACGTGACAGGCATGCCCGTGCGCGAACGCAACGTGGCCATGGTCTACCAGCAATTCATCAACTACCCCTCCATGACGGTGGCGGACAACATCGCCTCCCCACTCAGGCTGCGTGGCGAGAAGAACGCCATGGAGCGCGTGCGGTCCCTGGCCGAGCGGCTGCACATCGACATGTTCCTCGACCGCCTTCCGGCTGAACTCTCCGGCGGCCAGCAGCAGCGCGTGGCCCTGGCGCGGGCCCTGGCCAAGGGTGCGCCGCTCATGCTGCTGGACGAGCCCCTGGTCAACCTCGACTACAAGCTGCGCGAAGAGCTGCGCGACGAGCTCAGCCAGCTCTTCGCCGCGGGCGACTCCACGGTCGTCTATGCCACCACCGAGCCCGGCGAAGCGCTGCTGCTGGGCGGATACACGGCGGTGCTGCACGAAGGCGAACTGCTGCAGTACGGCCCCACCGCCGAGGTGTTCCATGCGCCGGCCTCCCTGCGGGTGGCCCGGGCCTTCAGCGATCCGCCCATGAACCTGCTCGCCGCCGAGGCCGTGGCGGGGGGCGTGCGCGTGGCGGGGCGCGACGTGCTGCCCCTGCCGGAGCCGCTGCCTGCCGGTGCGGCCGGCGGCCTCACCGTCGGCGTGCGCGCCAGCGCCCTGCGCGTGACGCCCCGGCCCGGCGACATCGCGGTCGCTGGCACGGTGGAACTGGCGGAAATCGCCGGCTCCGACACCTTCGTGCATGCCCACACGCCCTGGGGCGAAATGGTCGCGCAGTTCACTGGCGTGCACGATTTCGCGCTCGGCGCCGCCCTCACGCTGCACCTGCAGCCCGGCGACGCCTACGTGTTCGGCGCCGGCGAAGAACTGCTGCGCGCCCCGGTGCGCAAAGGCCGCTGAGATGAAGACACACCCCCTGGCCTGCTCCGCGGCCACCGGACGGGCACGGCAGCGCCGGACTCCCGCCCTGCGGATGGCGCGCAGCACGACGGAAGACTGACATGGCCCGCATCCAACTTGAGCTCGCACACTCGTACAAGCCTGACCCGCAGCAGGACAGCGACTATGCGCTGCTGCCCCTGACCATGGAATTCCGCGACGGCGGCGCCTACGCGCTGCTGGGCCCCTCGGGCTGCGGCAAGACCACCATGCTCAACATCATGTCGGGCCTGCTCGTGCCCTCGCACGGCCGGGTGCTGTTCGACGGGCGCGACGTCACCCGCGCCAGCCCCCAGGAGCGCAACATCGCCCAGGTGTTCCAGTTCCCGGTCATCTACGACACCATGACCGTGGCCCAGAACCTGGCCTTCCCGCTGAAGAACCGCAAGGTGCCCGAGGCGCAGATCCGCCAGCGCGTGGGCCAGATCGCCGAGATGCTGGAGATGAGCCACCAGCTGGACATGCGCGCGGCAGGCCTCTCGGCCGACCAGAAGCAGAAGATCTCCCTGGGCCGCGGCCTCGTGCGCCAGGACGTCGCCGCCGTGCTCTTCGACGAGCCGCTCACCGTGATCGACCCGCACCTGAAGTGGCAGCTGCGCCGCAAGCTCAAGCAGATCCACCACGAGCTCAAGCTCACCCTCATCTACGTCACCCACGACCAGGTGGAGGCGCTCACCTTCGCCGAGGAGGTGGTGGTGATGACGCGCGGCCGTGCCGTGCAGGTGGGCTCCGCCGATGCGCTCTTCGAGCGGCCGGCGCACGTCTTCGTGGGCCACTTCATCGGCTCGCCCGGCATGAACTTCCTGCCCGCGCA
>NZ_JMKU01000035.1 GCF_000687165.1 Paracidovorax oryzae ATCC 19882
GACCTGGCTGCGCTCGGCGAGCTTGCGTACCTCGGCGGCGACGACGGCGAAGCCCTTGCCGTGCTCGCCGGCCCGTGCGGCCTCGATGGCGGCGTTCAGGGCCAGCAGGTTGGTCTGGTAGGCGATGTCGTCGATGATGTTGATCTTCTGGGCGATCTGCTTCATGGCCGCGACGGTGGCCTTGACGGCCTCGCCGCCCTCGGTGGCCTCGGAGGCCGCCTTGGTGGCCATGCTGTCGGTGAGCTTGGCGTTCTCGGTGTTCTGGGAGATGGAGGCGGTCATCTGCTCGAGCGATGCGCTGGTTTCCTCGACACCGGCGGCCTGCTCGCTGGCAGCCTGGCTGAGCGACTGGGCCGTGGCGCTCACTTCTTCGGATGCGCCCGCCAGGGCTTCCGCACCGGCATTCACCTCGGTCACGATGGCGGACAGGCTGGCCACCGTCTTGTTGACGTATTCCTTCATCTGGCCGAAGGCGCCCTGGTATTCGGCGGTAATGGTCTGCGTCAGGTCGCCCTCGGCGACCGCGCCCATCACGCGCACCACGTCGTCGATGCTTTCGCCCGACATGCGCACCATGTCCTTCACCGTGTTCAGCATGCTGCTCTGGTCGCCCGGCCGGGTGATGACCTGCACGGTGAAGTCGCCCTTGGCGACCTGGCGCATCACCTCGGCGGCATACGCCGGTTCGCCCCCGAGCACGTTCTGCAGGCCGCGCACGATCACCATGCCGATGATGGCGGCCAGCGCCGCGGCCAGCAGGCTGCCGAAAATCAGCACGGCGTTGGTCGTGGCGTGCCGGGATTCCGCTTCGCGGGTGCGCACGGCCAGCAGTTCGCTTTCGGCGCCGCGGGCCTGGGCGAGCAGTTCACGCATGCGGTCCATGTGCTGCTTGCCCTTGGCGGCGGTCACGCTGGCCACCACGGCATCCATGGATGCCTTGCCGTCCTTCACGCTGCGGCGCAGGGCGATCTCCGGCTCCAGGACCTTCGTGATCCATTCCTCGCTGGAGGACTGGATGCTCGCGAGCCGCTCCTGCTGCTTGGGGTTGTCCTGCGTGAGGGCCCTGGCCTTGTCCAGGTGCTGCTTGAGGCTGGCCAGCCCCGCCTTGTAGGGATCGAGGAAAGCGTCCTCCCCAGTGAGGGCGAAGCCCCGTTCGCCGGTTTCCACGTTGACCAGGGCGTCGAGCACGTTGTCCATCTCGGACATCACCTCGTAGGTGTGGACGTTCCAGCGGTTCGCCTCCGTGAGCGCCCCGAAATTGATGTACGCCGTGCTGGTGAGGACGAGCAGGATGGCGAGGATGGTCCCGAAGCCCAGGTAGAGCCTGGTTGCGACCTTGAGATTTTTGAACATGGGGGTGCCTTCAGGGCGGTGGGATTTCTGGATGGGGGCGGTGGCCGTCATTGCGGCGCGGCGCCCACGGCGTCGGATGCGGTGCGCTGCGAGGCCATGGCCTTTGCCGCGAGCGCAGGAACATCCAGGATCAGCGCGACCTCGCCGGTGCCCAGGATGCTGGAGCCGCTGATGCCCTGGAGGTGGGCGAACATCTGTGCCAGCGGCTTGATCACGGCCTGGGCCTCGCCGAGGAGACGGTCCACGATCAGGCCGAAGCGCTGCGAGCCTTCCCGGACCACCACGATGCTCTGGCGGGAGCCGGCCGGGGCCGGCACATGGAAGAGCGTGCGCAGCCGGATGAAGGGCAGCACGCGCCCGCGCAGCTCGGTGTAGTCGTGGCCACTGTCCTCCCGGAACTCGATGCACTCCTCGATGGATTCGAGCGGCAGCACGAACACGGAGCGCCCCACGGCGACCTGGAATCCGTTGATGATGGCCAGGGTGAGCGGCAGCCGCACGGTGGTCGTGGTGCCCAGGCCCGGGCGGCTGTCGAGGGACACCGTGCCCCGCAGCGCCGCGATGTTGCGCTTGACCACGTCCATGCCGACGCCCCGGCCCGAAAGGTTCGTGACCTGGTCGGCCGTCGAGAAGCCGGGCTCGAAGATCAGGTTGTAGATGTCCTCGTCGGATAGCGCCTTGCCCGCATCGACCAGGCCGCGCTCGACGGCCTTGGCCAGGATGCGGTCGCGCGACAGGCCGCCCCCGTCGTCGCCCACCTCGATCACGATGCTTCCCGAGTCGTGGTATGCATTGAGTGACACGGTGCCCCACGCGGGCTTGCCGCGCTCCGTGCGCACGGCGACCGGTTCGATGCCGTGGTCCATGCTATTGCGCACCAGGTGCGTCAGCGGGTCGGCGATCTTCTCGACCACGGTCTTGTCCAGTTCGGTGTCTTCGCCGCGCACCTGCAGCACGATGTCCTTGCCGATCTCGCGCGATACGTCGTGCACCATGCGCTGGAACCGGTTGAAGGTCGCGCCGATGCGGACCATGCGCAGCTGCAGTGCGCTGTCGCGGATCTCCTGGACCAGTCCGTTGAGCGTGGAGTGCGCCTCCTGCAGGGCCACGTTCTGCACGTGGCGGCCCGCCTGCGTCGCCGTGGCGGTGGCGGTGATGAGCTCGCCCACCAGGTCCACGAGCCGGTCGAGCTTTTCCGCATCGACCCGCACCGACTGGTGCTCGGCCGAACGGCTTTCCTTGATCTGCTTCTGGCGCACCAGCGCCGCCTCCACGATCGGCTGCTGCACGCGCCGCTGCTCCACCAGCAACTGGCCGAGCGGCTCGGTCGCGCCGTGGTGCTGCAGCTGCAGGGCCTCGTCGAGCTCGCGGCGCGTCAGGCTGCCGCAGTGCACGAGGATATCGCCCAGGCGCAGGGAGGCTTCCTGCCCGTGCGCGCCCATGGTGCCGATCAGGTCGATGTAGCGGGAGATCTCGCTGTCCGGCGGAAGGATGTGCACCACGCAGTCATCGAGCACGAACTCGAAAGCGCCTTCGATGTCGGCCTTGCTGGCGCTGCTGCGCAGCGCGATCTCGAAGCCGAGATAGCAGGACTCCGCGTCCATGTCCGCCAGCGCGGGGAGGTCGTCGGGCAGCGTGGCGATGCCCGTGATCGTGCCGAGCTTGTTGAGGTAGCGCAGGAACGACAGGGGATCCATGCCGTTGCGCAGCACGTCCCGGCCGAAGCGCAGTGAGATGTGCCAGTGGTCCGGCGCGCGGCTTCCGGTCGCGGCCGGCGCCGGGGCGGCAGGGCCTTCGGCCGGACGGGAGGGCGGCTCGGTGCGCGGCGCGGCGTCGGCATTCTCCAGCAGCCGGTTCAGGCCTTCCAGCAGCGGCTGCGCATCGGCCTGCAGCTGCTCGTCGGCCTGGGTGTGGCCGGCCGCCGCGGCCGCCACGAGGCGGCCGGTGTGGTCGCCGCAGGCGAGCAGCAGCGACACGACCGATTCGTCGAGGGCGATGGCACCGTCGCGCACCTCGTCGAGCACGCTCTCGGCGACGTGGGTGAAATCCACGATGAAGTCCAGGCCGAACAGGCCCGCGGACCCCTTGATGGTGTGCGCCGCGCGGAAGATCGCGTTCACCGAGTCGGAGGGGTCGTCCTCCTGCAGCACCCCCAGGAGGGCCTGCTCCATGTCCTCCAGCAACTCGCCGCTCTCGGCGATGAAGGCCTGCAGTGCCTGTTCCATGTTCATGGAGCGTCTCCCTCGGTCGGTGTGCCGGCGGCGAGGGTCTCGCCGAAGAATGCGGACAGGTCGAACAGTGCGAAGACATCCGACACCGGCGCATTGCATCCGGTGAAGCGCAGCCACTGGCCCCTGGCCTGCGCATCGCGGCGGGCCGCCATGAGCAGTTGCACGCCGGCGCTGTCGATCTCGGTCACGCCCGCCAGATCGATTTCCAGGCCCTCGGGGCTGTCGGAAAGTGCGGCGAGCAGGCCCGTGCGCGTTTCCGCGGCCCGGTAGATGGTGAGCTCGCCGTCGAGGGCCAGCGTGGTGATGGAAGTCATGGCAGCACCAGCTTTTCCACGGCCAGCAGCAGGGTGGGCGGCTGGAAGGGCTTGGTCACCCAGGCCTTGGCGCCGGCCATCTGGCCCTCGCGCTTCTTCGCCTCCTGGCTCTCCGTGGTGAGCATGATCACGGGGGTGAAGCGGTAGGCCGGCATGGCCTTCACGCTCTTCAGGAAGGTGATGCCGTCCATGTTCGGCATGTTCACGTCGCTGATGATCAGGTGCACCTTCTGGCCGGTGAGCCGGCGCAGCGCGTCGCTGCCGTCGCAGCCTTCGATGACGTCGTAGCCCGCGCCCCTGAGTGCGATGCCCACGACCGACCGCACGGAAGCGGAGTCGTCCACGATCAGAATGGTCTTTGCCATAAAGAAGGTTCCTTCAGAAAAATGTGATTTCTTCGTGCTGCGCAGGCGCAGGCGCGGGCGCAGTAGCGCCTGCCTTCGCCGAGCCGGCGCGGTGCACGGCGCGCTCGCTCGCCATCGCATAGGTGGCCTCGAGTTCCTGCAGCAGTTCGCCGGCATCCAGGGGGCGCAGGGCACCCTCGCTGGCGCACTGGGCGTGGTGGCTCTGGACGACCGCAGGCATGCGGCCGATGTTGTCGCGCACGTGGCTGAGCACCTGGCTGACCCGGTCCTGGAATTGCAGCTGCACCAGCGAGTCGTTCACCTCCAGCTGGATCTGGCGGCTCTCCTGGCGCAGCAGGTCTGCCGACTGAGCCAGGTGGTCCGTCAGGTGCCGGAACTGTTCCAGCACCTGGGAGATGCGGCTTTCGGAATCGGCCATGACGCGGTTTTCCTGGTTCCGCGACAGCTGGGCCGCGGCACGGGTCTCGTCGATCGCCGAATGGATCGCGTTGATGGCCGCGATGATCCGGCGCCCGGTGTCCCCGGACATCTGCGACAGCGAGCGCACTTCCTGCGCCACCTGCGCGAAGCCGCGGCCGCGGTCCCCCGCGTGGGCCGCTTCGATGGTCGCGTTGATCGCGAGCAGGTTGGTCTGCTGGGCGATGCGGGAGACCGCTTCGGCCATGTCCTGCAGCTCTCCCACGAAGCGTTGCAGGTCTTCTATCTTGGCCAGCATCTGCGCCTTGCCCTGCATGGCGTCACGCAGCGATCCCACCAGTTCCTGCAGTTGCGCCTGGCTGCGGGCGTACACGGCTTCCGCGTCCCCCGGGCCCGCTCCATCGCGCGCCGACTGGTCCAGCGTCCGCGACAGCTGCTGCACGATGTTGGCGAACCGGGCGCTGAGCTGCGCGATAGCCTCTTCCATCTGGCTGCGCGACGATTCGATCTGCCCCGACCAGACGGGCGCCATTGCGGCGCTGAAGGACTCGAACTCCGCGATGAGCCCGAGCAGTTCGTCCGGCGCGGTGCGCCGGGGCCGCCGGGCAATCCAGCCCCCCACCGCGCCGCATGCCACGAGCGCCACGGCACATGACACGCCCGCCATGCTTGCACCGGACAACCCGAGCGCTGCGACCGCACCGAGCAATCCGGTGCATGGCGCGGCCAGGCTTTTCCAAGCCTTCTCCCTATCTCCGTTCATATGGCGATGCCCCCCTTGAAAGCAGCCAAGGAAAGAGATATGGACCTTGGTCTGCCGATAGGACAACCTTAAATCTCAGGCTGCTCGAGCATGGGGACCGAATTGACAAAGTTGCGGTACCCATTCGGCCAATTGTAAGTGGATTTGATAAATTTAGTAGATAGAGGTTAAAAAAAGTTTATTTCTCTGCGGAAAATGTGAAAATTGAGTCCGCATGCAGATCAAGACGACACCATCCATCGCCTCCCGGAGCGGGCACCGCGCGGACATCGCTCCGTTGCTGATCCGCCTGCTGGTGTCCAGGGCGTGGACCCGCGGCCTGACTGCGGAGCGGCTGACGCACGGGCTGGGCCTGGAACTGCACGAGCTGGACGCCCCGGGACTGCAGGTGTCGTACCGGCAGACCCTGGAGGTCACCCGCCGTTTCTGGAGTGCGGCGCCCGGTATCGAGCAGGGGCTGCGATTCGGGGGACAGGCGAACATCGTCGCGCTGGGCGCGCTGGGGCTGGGCATGATGGCGTGCGCGAACGTCCACGACATGCTGCAGTTCCTCATCGAATTCCAGCGTGCCGGGGGCTGCCTGCTGAACGTATACAGCGAACGGACGGAGCAGCATTTCCACATCGTGGTGCGGCCCCGTCTCGATGACCCGGAGGTCGAGCCCTTCCTGGCGGTGTACACGCTGGCATCGATCCATGCGATGGTGCAGCAGGTGCTCGGCACAGAGTTCCATCCCTTGCGCGTGGAGTTCGCGCTGCCGCGGCCGGTGGACCTGGCGGAATTCGAGCAGGCCTTCGGCTGCCGGGTCGAGTTCGGGTCAGGCGACCACCGGCTGAGCCTGCCGCCGCAGGCCATCGCGCTCAGGACGGCAGAGCCCACCGTGGTGGCCCGGATGCGCATGCTGCTGCTGGAGGCCTGGCCGCCCGGGCCGGGGACGGACCTCGGTGCCGCCGTCGTGCAGGTACTCCGGCGCTGCCAGACGCTCGCGCCCCCGCTGTCGGACATCGCGGCCGCGCTGAATCTCGGCGAACGCACCCTGCGCCGCCGGCTGGCCGAGGAAGGTCTGACCTACCGCGGCCTGGTGAGCGAGGAGCGCCGGCGCCGCACGCTCACGATGGTGTGCCGCTCCAGCCAGTCGATGGAAGACGTGGCGGTGAAGACGGGTTACTCCAGCGCGCGCAGCCTGCGCCGCGCCGTGCAGCGCTGGACGGGCACCGGTCCGTCGCTCGTCCGCGCGGCAGCCCGGGCCGCCACCCGCGCCCCTGGAGCGGAGCAGGACCCGGGCGCCACCGGTTGCGCGGCAGCGCCAGGGCCGGAGAACACGCAGGGCCTGCAGGCCGGCGGCCGCGGTGCCTCCCGGAGCCCGCGAGGCCCACGGGGTTCGAAGTAAGTCGCCGCGTGCTACGCCCCGCGCCAGTGGGCATGCCGCACGCCCAGCTGCAGTTGCTGGATGCGGCGGTGGATGGTGGAGCGGCTGACGCCGAGCTGGCGAGCGGCTTCTGAGACGTTGCCCTGGCATTGTTCGAGCAACTGCTCCAGCGCGTGCGCGGCGGACCCGCTGGCGGGGGAGGCCGGGGCGGTCCCGGGTGGCGCGCTGTGCGCCGCCGGCAGCGCATCGGGCAGGTGCCCGGGCTCGATGGTGCCGTCGCCATCCTCCCCGCACAGGGCTGCGGCATAGCGCAGCGCGTTGTGCAGCTCGCGCAGGTTGCCGGGCCATGCATGCGCGGCCAGCACGGCGCGGGCGGCATCGCCCAGGTGCAGGTGGCCACCCAGGGTGGCCAGCATCTGGTCGGCGATCGCCTGCAGGTCGCTGCGCTGGCGCAGCGCAGGCAGCTGCAGTTCGGCGGCGTTGAGGCGGTAGAGCAGGTCTTCGCGGAAGCTGCCGCGCCGCACCAGTTCGGCCAGCGGCCGGTGCGAGGCCGAGATGCAGCGCACGGAGACCGCCCGCGGTGCGCGGGCGCCCAGCGGGGTGATTTCGGATTCGGACAGCACCCGCAGCAGCTTGGCCTGCAGGGCCGGCGGCATGTCGCCGATCTCGTCGAGGAACAGCGTGCCCTCATGGGCTGCTGCGATCAGGCCTTCGCGGCCCTTGGCCGTTGCGCCGGTCCAGGTGCCGGGCAGGTAGCCGAACAGCTCGCTTTCCAGCAAGGCCTCGGGAATGGCAGCGCAGTTGATGGCGATGAAGGCACCGCGGCGGCCGCTGGCGGCATGGAGGGCGCGGGCCAGGTATTCCTTGCCCGAGCCGGTTTCTCCCTGGACCAGGATGGGCAGCGCCTGCGGCGCGAGCCGCGCGGCCTTGCGCAGCAGCGCCTGCAGTGCCGCATCGCCCGTGTCCAGCGCCTGCAGCGCGGCGGGCAGCGGGGGCGGTGCCTGCGTGGCTGCCGCGCCCTGCGAGCGCAGGCGGCGCGTGGGGCGCTGCGGCTCCATGGCATGGGCGAAGAGGATGCTGCCGTCGCGCGCGCGGATGATGCGCTCCTGCGCCGGCCGGTTGCGGCGCAGTTCGGGCAGATGGCGCAGGTCCACGTCGAAGAAGCGCTCCAGCGGCTGGCCGATGAGCTTCTGGCGCTGGCGCCAGTCCAGTTGCGCGGCGGCGGCCAGCAGGCGCGCGCCTCCGTGGGTCATGGCGCGGATGCGGCCGCGTGCATCGACGCTGATGGAGGCGTCGGGATCGACGTCGAGGAAGTCGGGCGACTGCGCCAGGCGCAGCACCCAGTCCTGCCCGGACTGCGCCATCAGGTTGGCGTGCTCGACGCGCCGCGCCGCGGCCACGACGAGGTTGAGCGCCAGGTTCTGGCTGGCTCGTTCGGCGGGCGAGCGCAGCAGCGACAGGTCCAGCACCGCGGCGAGTTCGCCGCGCAGGTCGTAGATGGGCGCGGCGGTGCAGGACAGGCCGGTGTGGGTGAAGTCGAAATGGTCGCTCTGGTGCACGGTCAGCGCTTCGCCTGTTTCCAGGCAGGCCCCCACGGCCGAGGTGCCGGAGTGGTCCTCGCGCCATTGCGCGCCCAGATAGAGGCCGGCGCGGCGCAGGTCGCCGGCGTCGGCCTCGTGCCCCAGGAAGTCCACGGCCACGCCGTGCCGGTCGGCCAGCAGCAGCACGTAGTCCAGGCCCTTGAGCTGCTGGTAGAGCCGCTCCAGCCCATGGCGGGCGATGTGGATCAGCGGCTCGGATTCCTCGCGGTGCGCGCGCAACTCGCCATCGGGAACGATGTGGGCTTCGCTGGTGTGCGCCGGGTCGAGCCGGTGGTGGTCGATGCAGCGGCGCCAGCTGCGCAGCACGGCGCGGTCGCGGTCCTGGCTGCCCGTGGGGTAGCCCGAGCCGAAGGCTTCGATTTCCTGGACGTGCGAGGCGTAGGACTGCAGAGGCATGGCGTGGAGTCGGTGCGGTCTTGGAACGTGCCGTGGGGGATTGTGTGCCCAGGGCCGTGCCTGACCCATCGAGATTTACCCATTGCTACTGCTGCGCTGCAGCACGCGTGGTGCGACAGGTGTCGCGCGGTGCGCCGCCTGTCGCGTGCTGCAGCCACCGCCGGCAGGGCCGGGCGCAAGGGGTTTGTACCAGGGGCGCACTGCCAACCCGTTGATTTTCCTGGCATCCGGTGCCGGCCGCCGGTGCCCGGCGTGGCTGGCATGGCGGTTGCCTTGAGCCGTATCGCCCGGACAAAAAACCAGCGGGCATGACCACCATCCAAGGAGACAACGATGACCGATACGACGGCTGCAGCCCGCACCCAGGCGCTGCTCGACCGACTCAACCGCGCTCTGGCGGACCGCGACTTCACGGCCGCGAGCCGGCTGTTCGCCGACGAGTGCTACTGGCGCGACCTGGTGCTGCTGACCTGGAACATCAAGACCATGGAAGGCCAGCAGCAGATCGCCGACCTGCTGGCGGCGCAGCTCGATGCCGCGGCGCCCGTGCATTTCTCCCTGGACGAGCGCGAGGCCGTGGAAGAGGCCGACGGCGTGCTGTCCGCCTGGATCGTGGTCGATACGCGGCATGCGCGCGGCGGCGGCCATGTCCGCATCCGGGACGGGCGCATCTGGACGCTGCTGACGGCCGCCCAGGAACTGAAGGGGCACGAGGAGCCCATGGGCACGCGCCGCCCGATGGGCGCCGAGCACGGCATCCGGCGTGGCCGCCAGACCTGGCTGGAGCGCCGCCAGCAGGAGGCCGAGGAACTGGGCCGCGGGAAGCAGCCCTTCGTGCTGGTCATCGGCGGAGGGCAGGGCGGCATCGCGCTGGGCGCGCGGCTGCGCCAGCTGGGGGTGTCGCACATCGTCATCGACCGCCAGGCGCGCCCCGGCGACCAATGGCGCAACCGCTACAAGTCGCTGTGCCTGCACGATCCGGTCTGGTACGACCATCTGCCGTACCTGCCCTTTCCGGACAACTGGCCCGTGTTCGCGCCCAAGGACAAGATCGGCGACTGGCTGGAGATGTACACCAAGGTGATGGAGGTCAACTACTGGCCGTCCACCAACTGCCTGACCGCCCGCTTCGACGAAGACAAGCAGGAGTGGGAAGTCACCGTGGAGCGCGATGGCGAGACGCTGGTGCTGCGCCCCAAGCACCTGGTGTTCGCCACCGGCATGTCGGGCAAGGCCAACGTGCCCCAGATCAAGGGCCAGGACGTCTTCAAGGGCGAGCAGCAGCACTCGTCACAGCACCCCGGCCCGGACGCCTATGCCGGCAAGAAGGTGGTGGTGATCGGCGCCAACAATTCCGCGCACGACATCTGCGCGGCGCTGTGGGAGCATGGCGCCGACGTGACCATGGTGCAGCGCTCGTCCACGCACATCGTGCGCTCCGATTCGCTGATGGAGATCGGCCTGGGCGATCTGTATTCGGAGCGCGCCCTGGCCAATGGCGTGACCACCAAGAAGGCGGACCTGATCTTCGCCTCGCTGCCCTACCGGATCATGGCCGACTTCCAGGTGCCGGTGTACGACCGCATCCGCGAGCGCGATGCGGAGTTCTACCGCAAGCTCGAAGCGACCGGCTTCATGCTGGACTTCGGCGACGACGACTCGGGCCTCTTCATGAAGTACCTGCGCCGCGCGTCGGGCTACTACATCGATGTGGGCGCCTGCGACCTGGTGATCGACGGCAGCATCAAGCTGCAGGCGGGCAAGGGGATCAGCCACCTGTCGGAGAACGCCGTGGTGCTGGATGACGGCACCGAACTGCCTGCGGACCTGGTGGTCTATGCCACCGGCTACGGCTCGATGAACGGCTGGGTGGCCGACCTGATCAGCCAGGAGGTGGCGGACAAGGTGGGCAAGGTCTGGGGCCTGGGCTCCGACACCACCAAGGACCCGGGGCCGTGGGAGGGCGAGCAGCGCAACATGTGGAAGCCCACGCAGCAGCAGGCGCTGTGGTTCCACGGCGGCAACCTGCACCAGTCGCGCCACTATTCGCTCTACCTGGCGCTGCAGCTCAAGGCCCGCCAGGAAGGCCTGCCCGTGCAGGTCTACGGCCTGCAGCAGGTCCACCACCTGCGCTGAGCGTCTCGCTCTTTATCCATCCAACGCAAGGAGACAACCACATGCAGACCACTTTGCTTCCCCTGGCCGGAAAGACGGCCGTCGTGACCGGCGGCGCGCGCGGCATCGGCAAAGGCATCGTGCTGGAGCTGGCCCGGGCCGGTGCCGACGTGCTCATCGCCGACCTGCTGGAGGACGCCATGCAATCCACCGCCGCTGAAGTGCAGGCCCTGGGCCGCCGCGCCCTGACGCGCCGCGTCGATGTGACCGACGCTGCGCAGGTACAGGCCATGGTGGACCAGGCGGTGTCCGAGCTGGGGGGCCTGGACATCCTGGTCAACTGCGCGGGCGTCATCAGCATCCATTCGGTGGCGGAGCTGTCGGAGCGTGACTGGGACTTCGTCATGGGCGTCAACGCCAAGGGCACTTTCCTGGGCTGCCGCGCTGCGCTGGGGCCGATGCGGGCCAGGCGCTCGGGGCGCATCATCAATGTGGCGTCGATCGCCGGCAAGGAAGGGTTTCCCAACCTCGCGCACTACAGCGCGTCCAAGTTCGCCGTGGTGGGATTCACCAATGCGCTGGCCAAGGAAGTGGCGCAGGAGGGCATCACGGTCAACGCCATCTGCCCCGGCATCGTGCGCACCTACATGTGGGACCGCCTGTCGGACGAGTGGAAGAACGAGGGCGAATCCGTGGAGGACTCCTGGGCCCGCCACCAGCTGACGCTCATCCCGCAAGGCCGCGCGCAGACGCCCCAGGACATGGGCCGGCTGGCGCTGTTCTTCGCCACCATGGACAACGTCACCGGGCAGTCGGTGAATGTCGATGGCGGCTTCACCTTTCACTGACCCGGAGAGATCGAATCATGAAAGCAGCACGTTTCCATGCGCGCGGCGACATCCGCATCGAAGACATTCCCGAACCCGTGGTGGAGCCTGGCACCGTGGGCATCGAAGTGGCCTGGTGCGGCATCTGCGGCACCGACCTGCATGAGTTCATGGAGGGGCCGATCTTCATCCCGCCCTGCGGCCACCCGCACCCCATCTCGGGCGAATCGGCGCCCGTCACCATGGGGCACGAATTCTCCGGCGTGGTCTATGCCGTGGGCGAGGGCGTCGATGACATCGAAGTCGGCCAGCACGTCGTGGTGGAGCCCTATATCGTGGCCGACGACGTGCCCACCGGGCCGGGCGACCACTACCACCTGTCCAAGAACATGAACTTCATCGGCCTGGGCGGCCGTGGGGGCGGGCTCTCCGAGCGGATCGCCGTCAAGCGCCGCTGGGTACACCCGATCTCCGACGCCATTCCGCTGGACCAGGCCGCGCTGATCGAGCCGCTGTCGGTGGGCCACCATGCCTACACCCGCAGCGGCGCCCAGGCGGGCGACGTGGCGCTGGTGGGTGGGGCCGGGCCCATCGGCCTGCTACTGTCCGCCATCCTCAAGGCCAAGGGCCTCACGGTGATCGTCACCGAACTGAGCGCCAGGCGAAAGCAGAAGGCGCGCGAATCCGGCGTGGCCGACCATATCCTGGACCCCTCCGAAGTGGACGTGGTGGCCGAGGTCATGCGGCTCACGGATGGCAAGGGTGTGGACGTGGCCTTCGAATGCTCCAGCGTCAACAAGGTGCTCGACACCCTGGTGGCCGTGACGAAGGCCACGGGCGTGGTGGTGATCGTGTCCATCTGGAGCCATCCGGCCACCATCAACGTTCACAGCGTGGTGATGAAGGAACTGGACGTGCGCGGCACGATCGCCTACTGCAACGACCACCAGGAAACCATCAAGCTGGTGGAGCAGGGCAAGATCGACCTGGCGCCCTTCATCACCCAGCGGATCCAGCTGGACGATTTGGTGGCCAAGGGCTTCGACACGCTGATCCACAACAACGAGTCGGCGGTGAAGATCATCGTGCAGCCGCGGCTGAAGTAGGGTGGGGCGGCCGTGGCGCGTCATGCTTCGCTTTCGCGGGGAGGCAGGCAGGAACCGTTGGGGGCCGCACCATCGCTCGCTGCGCGCTTGCGCGCAGCTCCTGTGGCGCAAGGGCACGGATGAAGGGGTACCCGTGCCAGGGGACCCCATTTCCGGGGAGCAGGTTGTCGCGTGAGCTTCATCCTGCTTCAGCGTTCATTTGAACTTCCGCGTGTACGTCAGTGCGGCATAGTGCGCGAGTCCATACGGATTCGTTCCCTGGCTTGGCCCGGATCCGACCACCTGCACTCGCGGCGACAGGGCGTAGGCGAACGACACCTCTTCCGTCCGGCTCATCCGGTAGGTTCCGCCCAAGGTATAGGTCCGGTTCGGCGTCAGGGGCACAAGAAACGTAAACGCGGTATTTGCGGGCGTCAATAACTGGTTCGCAACTTCGAAACCGCCACGGATGATCCATCGATCACTGAATTCGTATTGCACCCCGAACCTGTAGGCGTCGATGTTCCTGAAGCCGAATCCGGAGCCGTTCTCGCTCCCCAGCGGCACCGTCAGGTTCAGCGGGTTGCCTAAGGAGCGAGTCTTTGCGTAATTGAAGCGATTCCAATCCAGACCGATGAGCCATTTCGTGTTCGGCCTGAACGCGACCCCCACGCCATAGGATTCTGGCTCTTCGAAGCGGGCTCCGTCAGCCAGGATCTGGCTGTACCTGTCCCATGCACCGTAGCGCACTTTTGAAGCGTAGAAAGCGCCTGCGGAGAACTGGTCGGTGAACCGGCTCATCCAGCCCAGCCGCACGCCATAGCCTTGCGACCAGTCACGGCCGCGGTTGGATTGGCCCGTTTGTGCCTCGACCCCCTTGACCGAGATGGTGGAGACGGCCCCCACCAACGCAACAGACAGAGCGTTTCTGTTGTGCTCCCCGAATCGGTATGCAATGGTGGGGGCCACATGGAGAAACACCGTTTGGGCCCGTGTCTGCGAGTTTCCCCGAACTCCTCCGAACGCCTCGCGATACGTGACACCGGCACCGCCCGACCAGCTTGCCACCCCGACGGCGATGGCCGGCGAGAGATCTTTGATGTAGCCGAACTCCGGGAGCACAGCCAGGCCGAGTTTCGTCTTGTAGTCCTGGCCTTGAAACTCCGAGCCGGCACGGATGAAGTAGATGCCGGAACCGATGTCCAGTCGTTCTCCCGCGAACGCTATGCCAGCCGGATTCGTCGCAGGCGCCAGCGCGGACTCACCCACGGCTATGCCGACCCCGCCCATCCCCTGCTCACGGCTGCCATAGCCGGTCGCATTCGTGCCGGTTTCGGCGAATGCCGATGCCATGGTCCCCGAAAAAATGATCGCCAGGGAAATGGGGGTGATTTTGTTCAGTTTCATTTTTTGTCTCCTGTGTTTTATTGACGCCCGTGCGCGACCAGGCGGCAAGGAGTCCTTGCAGCATGGAATGGGCACACGGGTGGGTTTATCTGCCGCGGGCGGGCAGTCCGCTTTTTCCGATTTCGGCAGACGACTGTCTGGTCAACGGCGGGTAGCGATGTTCAATGCCCCGCGGACTGCGCCTCGTAATTGACAACGAAGTCGCTGGGCACATCGGGCCCCCAGACGTAGAGGGAGTCCTCGATGGGATGATTGGCTGCGGGCCAGGGCACTCCTTGCTCGACATAATCGATGTCATAGGAATACTCTGCGTAGCTGTTCCAGGGGTCTCGGATATACGCGAAATAGTTGGAGCCAAGAACATGGCGCCCGACGCCCCATCCACCTCTGTAGCCAACGCGCTCCATGTGGGTCATGCCCGTGCCGACATCGTCCAGGCTGCCTACGCACCAGCTGCTGTGGTGCAGGCCGCAGCCATTCGATTTCGCCAGCGCGATCAAGTGGTGATCACTGCCGTGCGGGGTATGCATGAAGGCAATCGCGTCCCCTGATCTGTCGGACAGCCGGAGCCCCAACACCTCTTCATAGAATCGCAGGCTGCGCTCGACGTCGGCCGTGAACAGCAGGATATGGGACAGATACAGCGGCCGCACCCGCCCCACTGCGCTACTTGCCGGGGCGCGGCCCGAATTCGCGCAGGCGGGAGGGGATTGCTGAGGCGCGGGGTGGTCGGGGGAAGACTTTCCTGCGACTTTGAGCTGTATGGGCAGGCCGTCCGGCGCGCACAACCACAAGCCGTCGGCCGGAGCCCCCGGTGGCGGCGTTATGCGTTCCGCCCGGCTCAGCGCATGTATTTCGAAGGCCTCGGCATCCTGAGCGTGGATGCCGTAGGCCACCCAGAGCAGGCGCTTGAGCGGCCCTTGGAAAATACGTCCCCAGCGATGGCCATTGCCTTGGGTGTACAGGCCCAAGGCGCCATCCTCTTCGATCACGTCGAGGCCGAATCGCTCGTAGAAGTCACGTGCAGCCTGAAGATCGGGAACGCTGATGACAAACTCATCGACCGAATGGACGGCCAATGGGCGAGTGGAAACTGCTTCGGCAGAATGCATGACGACCTCGACTTGGGCTTGGGATCTGAAGCTGCCTGGCGCAGCTTTCCGATGCGGTTCGTGGCGCTGGCAGCGGCGTTCAGCGAACCAGTTGCCGTTGCGTACCCAGCGGGCCGGCCGACAGCGCCATCACATCGCCTCGCTGGAGGAAGACCGGGGGCTTCATGCCCAGGCCGACTCCTGCAGGGGTGCCGGTGATGACCACGTCGCCCGGCAGCAGCGTCATGAACTGGCTGAGGTAAGAGAGGATTTGCGCGACCGGGAAAATCATGTCGGCCGTGCTGCTGGCCTGGCGCAAATCGCCGTTGACTCGCAGCTCGAGTGGAATGGCCTGAGGGTCGGGCAGTTCGTCGGCGGTGACGAGCCAGGGGCCTAGCGGGCCGAAGCCGTCGAAGCTCTTCCCCTTGCCCCATTGACCGTTGCGCTTGATCTGCCAGCCACGCTCCGACACATCGTTGGCCAGGCAATAACCTGCCACATGCGACAAGGCATGTTCGGCGGGAACCTGCCTTGCCAGCGTGCCCACCACGAAACCAAGCTCGATTTCCCAGTCTCCCTCCACCGCGCCTTCCGGCAGCACGACATCGTCGTTGGGCCCGGCAATCGATGTGATGGCTTTATGGAATACCACGGGCTCCTTCGGGATTTCGAGCCCCGCTTCTTGCGCATGCTTGCGGTAATTCAATCCGATGGCGATGAATTGCCGCACTCCCGTGATCGGGGCCCCCAGCCGCTCGCCAGGCGGCACGAGAGGAAGCCTGTGCAGGTCAATAGCCCGTAGAGCGGCCAGCTTCTCGGGCGACAGCCACTCCGGAGTCCAATCGCTGATCAGCAGTGAAAGATCGCGGATGCGGCCCTCGTTGTCGAGAGCACCTGGTTTCTCCGAACCCACGGCACCGAATCTCAGTAGCTTCATAAATAATCCTAATCGTGCAGAAAGATGAAAGGGCCAGATGTGGCAAGGAGGCTCAGGGTAATGTGGCGCCGATCAGCACGAAGAGCACTCGACAAGGCTCCGCCGTACGGTTGATCCAGTCGTGATTGGTGCCGCGCTGTATCATCACGTCGCCAGCGCGCATGAGGGTTTCCTGCCGGTCAAGCACTGCGTAGATTTCGCCGGAGATCACGTAGGCATAGTCGATGGACGGCGTGCGATGCATGAGGTGTTCTTCGCTGGCCGCAGGAAATCTGGCCTTGATCGCAGCATCGGGCGGAAACTCCACGATCCGGAATACCGTGCCTTGCACCGGCGGTGGCAGCACGACCGGGCCGGCTGCGGGATCGGCAGGCTCCTCGCTCAATCGCACAGGGGTTTCCGAAGTCTTCCAAAGCTCGGTGGTTGCGAATTCCGGCATACCCATGATGGCCTGCACATTCGCGCAATGGGCGTCCGAAACGATGTAGGACTTTCCGTGCTCGTCCGAGCCCGTGACGATGCGGCGGTACGTGCCCACCTGTCTGCTGACCTGGACCGTTTGAGCCAAGTCGATGGCGTTGCTCATGCTGCAGCTCCCTGGATTCGTTGATCGTTCTGTTGTACGCGTACCCACTCGATATAGCTGGTCCTGGATACTCCGCCGATAACCATCGAGGGCGTATCGAGCCTCAATCGATCACCTTCGAAAACGCAGATCCGCAACATGCGCTGGCCTATGAAATGGGGGAGAGTGGCGTAATCCACGACGTGGACCACTTCCGAACGTTCTTCATTCAGTTCATAGCTGCCGCTGTAGGCGACGATGGAAGAGAATGCATCGGCGCGCTCTTCCTGCGTTCCGCCATCCAGCGAGCTGTCTTTGAAAAGCGAACGCTCCTTGCGTGCCAGCATGGCACTCATCACCCCGTTTTCGGAGTAGATGAGGTAACCGCCGCATGCATCTGCCATACCCAGAGGCGGAAGGAAATGGTCTTTTTTCTCTCCGTCGGTCAGGCACCAGTCTGCAAGGCGCCAGGCGCCCACCAGTTTTCTCTTGAGATCGCTCATTGTGATTTCCTAAGTTCAATGAAAAGCCTCCTATATGTGGTGGGCGGGCTTCATTCCTCGATAGCTACTTGCTGCAGTCTCTCGGACCACCGCTCGACCTCGCGAGACAGATCGCGCTGCCGTTGGGGCGTCCTGCTGATGAGGAATTCGTGCGAAGCCTTCAAGTCAGCACTCAACTTCGCACGATCGATGCCCACGAGTTTCCCGTGACGCTTGCGGATCTGCCCATCGATAATGACCGTATCGACATTGGAAACCTGGCCATGCATCACCAAGGTGGATACCGGGTCCGTGACGGGTGCCAGGTTGGAATGGCTGGCATCGATCAAGACAATATCGGCGCGCTTTCCTACCTTCAAGCTGCCAACAAGGTGGTCAATGCCCAGTGTCTTGGCGCCGTTGATCGTTGCCCAGCGGAAGATATCCCTCACCGTGATCTTCTGGTCCAGCACCGCTTCGAAGCCGGCAGCCCTGGGGTGGTTGATCTGGTGCCGGGCGAAGTTCATCGACAGCCTCATATTGGCGAACATGTCGGCAGACATCACGGCCACCGTGTCGGTACCCAGGGATATATCGATACCCGCGGCCACGGCTTCGATGAAATTGACCGGCTTCGTGATTCCCATGTAGATCTCGCTGTCGGGCGAACTGGCGAAATGCGCACCCACTTCCTTCATCATCATGAAGTCGTTGAAGGAGAACTCGTTGCAATGCGAGAGTACGGCCCGTGTGTCCAGCAAGCCTTTGGCGTACAGCTTGTGGATCCCGCGTGAGATAGGCGCGGCTCCGTTGCCGCAGTGCGTGTGCCCGGTCCACTTCACGTTCATGTCGAGCGCGGCACGAATTTCCATCTCCGTCAGTTCGAAGGGAAGCAGTTGCTGCTCGGTGATCGCAATGCCCATGCGCAGCAGCGAATCGTCGGACGGGAAATATCGGCTTTTCATCCGCCGGCTGTCGGCGATGCGATCTTCATGCTTGCCAAACGCGTCGCTTTCCCAAACCGGGCAATAGCCATAGCCCCACACGCCACGTATGCCCGATTCGATCGCGGCTTGCGCTGCGGCATCTCCGTGCTCGGGTGAAATGATGCAATGGGCATGATCGAAAACGGAAGTCGTTCCCCCGTTGATCATCTCCAGCGCACTGGCATAGGTACCGATGCTGACATCTTCCGGCCGATAAGATGCGATGAAATCCTGCCGGATCATCTGGAAATAACCCAGCAGCGTCATGTCGCCACAGGCTCCGCGCAAAGCACCTTGCCACAGATGCTTGTGCACATCGATCAGTCCTGGAATCGCGATGAAGTCTTTTGCATCGATCCTCTCGCAGTCGGCAGGCGCCACGATGGCCTTCCCTATCGCCTTGATGATTCCATCCTCGATCAGGATGGATCCGCCCTCGATGTCGCCATCATCTTCATTGGTGACGATCCAGGCATTCTCGATAAGAATTTTCCGCTTCATATCTTGCTCCGTTAAAAGATATTCGCAATATTTGAAAGGCATGCTCTCGTCTAGCGCTCTTGCGGCTCGGCTTCTGAAAAAATCGACGCTTGTTTGAATGGTCAGGCGCCAGCTCCGGGCTATGGGTTTTCGAGGGGCGCCTTCACCGCAAGCTGGTCCAGAAACCAGTCCGCGACAAGCGTGTTCTTCTCGTGGGAATGGTTGTATATGCAGTGGTCACCATCGGCCCAGACGGCAAGACGCTTGTGATGCGAAGCCGCGAGGTCGTGAATTCGCCGGGCGTTATCGAGGAGAAACACCTGGTCCGGCACGCTGTGCAACTGCAGCAGGGAACAGCGCAGTTCTCCAAGCCGGTCACTGAGGTCCATCCGGCGCACCAGGCGCACTGCGCTGTCCGCATCGTCCAGTCCGGTCAGGGCCTGCAGTTTTTCCACATACCGCGGGAACCGGTCTGCAAGCTCGACCGGGGTCGGGCTTCCTCCATTCACGCAGCAGGCAGCGATGCGCTGATCGTCGATCGCCGCGGCTGCGGCCACATAGCCGCCCATGCTGTTGCCCCAGACGCCGACGGCAGAATCGATCAAGGACATTTCGCTCAGTCGATCAATCACCGCAGAGACCGCGCCCTGGACCGAGAGATCAAGGTACAGCCGATGCACCAGGCGTGTTTCTCCCTGGCCTGGCAGATCCAGGAGCACGACAGCGATACCCCGCTCGACCAGATATTCGGCGCCGCAGTAATATTCCTCACGCCATCCGTCGAACCCACCGAACTGGATGACCACGGGCACCTTGCCCTCGATGGCGGGGCGCATCAGCCAGCCGCTCAGCTGGCTGTCTTTCCAGGGGAATTCCACCTTTCGGATCTGGTGATCAGCGAGCGACGCGGCGGCGCCAAATGCATCGACCATCCGCCGGTAGATATCCTGCTTTCGTTCGGTGTCGCGCGGAATCGCCACTTGGGCAAAGCGCAAGCAGGAACTGGCGTAGTGGAAGTAGCTGCGGGCAGTCACCCTATGCTTTGCCGCAAGAGCTTCTGTCGCGCGGGCAAGGTTGCGCTCCGCCAGCCACTCGGCGGCGTCGATCCACGGTATTCCCGATTCCACCATCGCGTGCAACGCGTGTGCATCGGCGTACTCCATGCCGTTGTTGATGAGCCTCTGCAGCGGCATTGCGCGTCGATGGCTGTCGAGCTCTTTCCTCAAGCCCGCCTCGATCACGGCGGCGGGCTGGGGTGCCGGCCTTGCCGTCACTGCATCCAGAGGCGGCAGGTTCATGATTGCGGCCTTATGCATGGGCCGCTCTGGCTGCCAGCAGCCGGTCTCGCGACTGCTCCGCCAGCCTGAGGATGCGCGGGATATCGATCGACAGCATCTTCCCGTTCCGCTTGACGGCCCGGCCGGCGACGAACACCGAATCGACGTTACCCGGGTGCGCGCCGCCGACAATTGCGCCGGCTGCGTCGGTCACCGGCGCCAGGTTCAGATCGTCAGCCCGGATCAAGATCAGATCGGCCTCCTTGCCTGGCGTGAGACTTCCGGTTCGGCCGTCGAGGCCGCAGGCGCGTGCGCCTTCGATCGTGGCGAACTGCAGCAGGTCTGCTGCATCAAACCTGGCCGAGCGCTCTGCCAGCGCCGGGTTGTGCAGCACTTCCATCTGCTGGCCGGTGAGCGCCGCGCGCATCACCGTGAACATGTCACCTGCCGCCGATACTTCCACGTCCACCGACAGGCTGGGCCGCAGGCCCACCTTCAGCATGCGACCCGTTGCAGGAATACCCAGGCCGGGCATGTTGGCGTCGATCGTTGCGGCGACGGATACCGTACCGCCGGAGTCCCGGATCATTCGAAGCTCGTCGTCGCTGCACGTGCAGCAATGGATATAGGTGAGGTCAGGGCCCATCAGCTTGTGGTGGTGCAGCGCGACCACGCCAGGGTTGTTTTTGTTGAACTCGCCACATCCGACGTGCAGGCAGCCGCGCAGGCCGAGGTCGCGCATCAGGCTCAGATCCGCCTTGGCCACGTCCATGGTGGTCATCTCGGGCCCGCGCAGCATCATGTTCAACGTGACCAGGGCGTTGTCGTCGGAGAGAATCTCGCGCCTCACCCGACGGATGTCTTCGGGATGCAGCCTTTCACTGTTTATCAGCCAACCCGCCATATCGAGGGCTGGCCAGCCGTAGTCGAAAACGGCCCGAATGCCCGAGTCGCGCAGTGCCTGAATGGCTGCTTCGGTATGCTGCGGCGTGTTCTGGATATGCGATTCATCACGCAAGGTCGTGATGCCGGACTCAAGCGCCGAGACCGCGCCCAGCAGGTTGGCCGCATACACGTCTTCCGGCGTGAAGAGGTTGCCGTAGGGAATCAGGAACTTGTTGAGATAGTCGAGAAAGTCCCATCCGACGCCGATGTGCCGCATGGCCGTCTCCCAGGTATGACGATGAGTGTCAATGAACCCGGGGAGCGCGAGCATATTGCCGGCCTCTATGGTTTCGTCCGCATGCACGTCCAAACGCATACCGATGTCTGCGATCTGGGTGCCTGCGATCAGGATGTCGCCGCGCAATTCTCCGAGCGAAGGATCCTGGGTCAGGATACGCGCACCTCTGATCAGGGTGCGATGGGCATTGTTGAGTGGTTTCGACATGGAAATTCAGGCAGGTTTTGTGTGATCGGTCAGCCGGGTACGGCTTCCTGGGCCGGTATGGCCGCAATCAGGCCATGCACCAAGCTGGCCAGTTCGTCCGATGTCCGCGCACCGCCGAAGACATAGAAATCCGGTCGCACCAGAACGGCTTGCATACCGGTGGCTTCAAAGTAATCACGATAGGTTCCGTCGATGTCTTCGTAGCCCGCAGCGGATCCGACGGGAATGCATCGGACCGGCAGGTCATCAAGCGCCTGCCGTGCAGCTGTATCCAATGCGGGGAGGTTGCCGAGGGTTATCAAATGCCAACCGCCGCCCACGAGGTCGTCACAAAGGGCTTGCCTGCCATCGGGCGACCGCAGCCTTCCCTGTGGGCCGAGGTGTCCGGCTATTTCGCCTGATGGCCCGTGGCGGAAAAACAGCCCGGATTCCAGATGGGGGAATGGTGGCGGAGGTGGCACGACCCCTGCGAAAAAGGCCTCATCACGTGCCTTCGCCACTTCGGGCTGCGTAGTGCAGGAAATCCGGCCCAGTTCGGTGGATTGCTCGATGATTTTGCGAACGTGCGGCTTGCGCTCGATGGCGTAGCTGTCGAGCAATGTGTCGCTGGCAACGCCCCGCAGGACCAGGTCGAGCTTCCAGGCGAGGTTGGCCGCATCGCGTACACCGGAACACATCCCCTGTCCCATGAACGGCGGCATCAGGTGCACTGAGTCACCGATCAGCAAGACCCGTCCCTTGCGCCAATCGGGAACCAGCTTCGACTGGAAGGTGTAGACCGCGCGTCGAATCAATGCCGCATCATCGGGCGAGATCCACGGAGCAACGAGCTTCCATATCGCGTCGGTCTTTTCCATCTCTGCCTTGGTCTCGCCGGGCAGCAGCATGAACTCGAAGCGCCGATGGCTTCGGCCCAGCTGAAACAGGCACATCGGACGCTTCGGGTCGCACACCTGTCCGTTGTCGAAGTCGAACTTCAGCGGCCTGTTCGGCTTGAAATCCGCGACCAGCCAGTTTTCCTGGAAGCCAAAGTCCTCGTACGAAAGTCCAATGGACTCTCGGACGAAGCTGTTTGCGCCGTCGGCGCCGATCAGATAGGAAGCGCGGACCGTCTTGCATTCGCCCTGCGGATCGGAGACCCCGTCCCGGGTTTTGCGAACGGTCAGTTCAACGCAGTCTTCGTGCTGGACCAGGTGGATCGCTTCCCAGCCGTGGTGCACGGACGCTTTGCCTGTGGACCTGACCGAGCGATCCAGGGCAGCCTCCATGTATGGCTGAAAGAACAGGTAGTCGGACTTCCAGCCCGAGATGCTGGTCTGGTCCCAATCGAAGCTGATCAGCGTCTTCCCGTCCGCGTTACGCCAGACGTACTTCGTCATGGGGAAGGCATCTGCCGAGACCTCTTCCGACGCTCCCACGGACTGGAAGATTCGCATCACTTCATGGTCGATGTGCCCTGCGCGGGGCATGCCGTACAGGCCGGGAAACCTCTCGAACACGACGACCTCGTGCCCCAACTGGCTCAGCTTGGCGGCCTGCATCTGGCCGACGGGGCCGTACCCGACGACGGCTACATCGTAGAAATTCTTCACGTTCGCTCCTCAAGTGGATGGGAAGTGATCTATTGATCATTGATGAACAATCTTTCATTTCTGATGATCAAATCACTTTTGATGCAATGTACTTTGAGCGAGCTTGAGCTAGATCAGTGCTTTCCCCAGTAGCGGGGGGCAGCGATGGTCCTGGGGGAGTGCATCGCTCAAGGTGTCCTGATCAGAATTGATGCGACAATCAAAATTTGCCGCTCAGCAGATGCCCATGCCCAAAACAACCGCAGCGTCGCTCGCATCCGACGACGCTTCCAAGGAGCGCACGAGCGACCCCGCCACGAAGGAATCCATGCCGCGGGCTCTTCGCGGCAAGCTGCGGACGAGGGTGAAACTCATCGAAGCCGCCATGCGCGTCATGGGGCAAAAGGGCGTCGAAGGCGCCACCATCAACGACATCACAGAGGCGGCCGACGTCGGTTTCGGCAGCTTCTACAACCACTTCAAGACCAAGGAAGAGATCGCACAGGCCGTCTTCGAAATCCTCAACGACCAGTTGGCCGCGCGGCTCGACGCCATCACCTCGGAAGTGACGGATGCCCCTCAGGCGATCGCCTATGTCCAGCTGGCCATCGTTCAGAAAGCCGTCACCGACCCTGTCTGGGGCTGGTTCCTGGTGCATGCGAACTCTGCGCTGAAGCTGCTGGAAATCGCCTATCACGAAAGGGCGAAGCTCGATTTCGCGCGTGGCACAGCCCAAGGATGGTTCTCCATTCCCAACCACGACGTGGCTGCGACGGTGACCTTGACTTCGCTGATGGGGCTGATCCGATCGATGCTGGAGGGCACTGCAACCGCCGACGCCGCGCGCGACCTGGTGGAACTGCTGATGCGCATGTATGGCCTTCCCCACGACGAGGCGCACCGCATCGCGCGCGCACCTGTGCCAGCGACCTACCAGCTATAGGGAAGGTCTGGCCAATACCACATCGCTGCATCGGCCTACACCGGTGGTACACGGGGCGAATTAGCCTGGGTTCTCTTGATGCCGCCAACCAGACCAGGAGTGAACATGCAGTCATCCGCAGCCAAGCCAGACCTCGTGAACCTTGAGGATCCCGATTCCGTCGCGCGATGGGTCAAGGAGCTGGACACGACCGAGAGCCAGTTGAGAGATGCCGTCGTCCAGGTGGGCACGAAGGGCGCTGATGTCGAAATGCACCTCAAGGGCGCACGCAGCTCCACCAATGACGACCGGATGAAGCAGGCGCCTGCCGCGGGGCGATAGCTGAGCTATGCGCTACCTGCGCCGTGCTGCGCGAAAGCATTCCGGCCCAGCTCCCGCGCCGCGGCGATGTGGGATGCAGCGCTCTCGCCATCGATGCCATACAGGATCGTGGAAGTGGCCACCCTGGCGCCGCAGTAGTCGAAGATGCCGTGGTCGATCTGCGTGCGCAGCGCCGTGTCGTAGCCATGCCGCGCATACGTTCCCTCGTCGGCAGCGCCGATCCCGACCAGGTGGACGGCAAGACGCCCGAGCCGCTTCTCGATGGCGCCTTCCGGGGTTTGAGAGTACGCCCACCCGTTGGAGAAAACGCGGTCGATCCAACCCTTGAGTTGCCCTGGAAACGACCACCAATAGACTGGGTACACCAGCACCAGCGCATCGGACCGGTCGATGCGCTCCTGCTCCCGCAGGACGTCGGGCGGAGCGGATGCCTGCATGAAGAACGTGGCCCGGTCCGCAGGGTTGAATGCGGGCTGGAATCCCTCTGCCGCGATGTCTGCCAGCTCCGTGGTGTGCTTGCCAAGGGCTTGGACGCCCTCGGCAAACGAGCGCGCGACAGCGTGGGTGAGCGATTGGGGATCGGGGTGGCTGATGACGATGAGAGCGTGCATGGGACATCCTTGTGGTGCAGTTAAACTACCATCCGTATATTAGCACTGTAAATTACTTTTGGTAGGTTATCCATGTCAAGCCAACCGGCGACGCCCGATGCGGGCCGCGAGATCAAGCGGCGCCTTCCCAAGGAGGCCCGGCAGCGCCAACTGCTGGATGTCGCGTGGTCCATCATTCGCAGCGAGGGCAGCGATGCGCTCACGCTGGGCTACCTGGCCGAGCGCGCGGGCGTGACCAAGCCCGTCGTCTATGACCATTTCGGGGCGCGCAACGGTCTGCTCGCAGCGCTCTACGAGGAGTACGACGGCAGGCAGCATGCCCTGCTGGACGAGGCCCTTGCAGCCTGCGCCAGGACGCTTCCCGCGGTGGCCAAGGTCATCGCCGCGAGCTACGTCGGGTGCGTCATGGCCATGGGCCGGGAAATGCCGGGAGTGAGCGCGGCGCTGGCGGGCTCACCGGAGCTGGAGGCCTTGAAGAAGGAGCATGAAACCCTCTTCATGGACAAGTGCCGCCGCGCGCTCGAGCCTTTTGCGAAGAAGCCCCTGAAGCCTGCTGCCATGCGCGCCATGCTGGGGGTGGCCGAAGCAGTGTCGTTCGCGGCGCTGGCAGGGGAGGTGGACCCCGTGGACGCAGAGAACGAGATCTACGACGCGATCCGGCGGATCACGCAGAGGGGTTGATGCATGCCCAAAACGTCCCTCATCACCGGTCTCGACCATGTCGTGCTTACGGTCGCAAGCATCCCGCGCACCATCGCGTTCTACCAGCAGGCTCTCGGCTTCGAGTCTCGGGAGTTCAAGCACGGCAGGTACGCGCTGCACTTCGGGCGGCAAAAGATCAATCTGCATGAGGTGGGTACGGTGGTGGACCCGAACGTACGCCATGCGACTCCGGGCTCGGCCGACCTGTGCTTTCTGACCACATCCCCTCTCGACGAGGTCATTGCCCACTTGACCCATGTGGGAGTGGGCATCGTGGAAGGCCCGGTGAACGCCACGGGCGCCCGCGCCCGGTTGCGATCGATCTACTTCTACGACCCCGATGAGAACTTGATCGAAGTGGCGAACGAGGTCGCCGATGGGGTGGTGGGCTAGGGAAGGTCTGCGGTGAACAAGCCCCCGCGATGCGGCGCAGAGACGCGCCGTGCGCGAGGGTTTGTTCAGCGTTGCCTCAATTCGGGAAGGTGAGGCCGGCCAGCGGACTGCGCAGGCTGGCCGCGTTGCGCGCCGACAGCGTGTAGCTGGTGCTGTCGTCGGTCGAGAGGTCGCTCACGAAGAAGAAGCCTTGCGCGGCACGCTGGTTCATGGCGGCCAGCTTCTGGTCCGCGGTCTGCTGCAGGCTGATGGCGCTCAGGTCGTATTCGACGGGGCCGTTCTGCGCCGAGCTCTTCTCGAAGACCTGCCCGATGGCGCCACCCTGCAGCGCGAACGCGCCCAGGTAGAACCCGCCCTGCGCGCCCTGTTCGTTCAGCCGCTGGCGCAACGCGTCGCCGCTGGCCATGCCGCCGGAGCCGGACACGGCGATCACGGTGTAGGAATAGGTGGTGGCGCTGGAATCCTTGGCGTAGAGGTTGAAGCTGTCCTGGCCCGCGCCGATCGGGCCGACCAGCCGGAAGCCCCGTGCGCCCTCGGCGTTCAGCTGGGCCTGGAAGGCATCGCTGCCCAGGCTGCCGGAGATGGCCTGCCGCTCGTAGGAATAGGTGGCGCCGCGCGCCGCGTCGCGTACCGTGAGCAGGCTGATGCCCGGGCCGTCGCCGGAACTGTAGGGCGCCTTGAAGACGAAGCCGCGTGCGCCCTGCTGGTTGAGCTGGGCCACCAGGCCATCGCCCGAGTCCGCCTGCGCCACCGCTTCATAGGTCAGCCGCGAGTTGCTGTGCGCGGTGTCGGTCACGTAGAAATCGTTCTGCGCGCTGCCTCCCGTCACCATGGCCGACAGGTAGGCATAGCCGCGCGAGCCCTGGTCGTTCAAGGCCGCCAGCAGCGCAGCGCCGGAGGCGGAGGGCTGGGCGATGTACTGGCCGGTGACCTGGGGGGCCGGAGTGGTGCCGCCACCGCCATTGCCGCCACCGCCGCCACCGTTTCCACCGCCACCACCGTCCACGCCTCCACCGCCGCCGCCATTTCCGCCGCCTCCGAAGACGTCCCCTCCGCCGCCGCCTCCGCAGGCAGCCAGGCAGGCGGTCAGGGCAAGGGCCGCAGCGCGGCGGGTCATGGCAAGAGCATTCATGGAAATCCTTGGGTTACTGAGTGAGGGGGCGGCGGCAGTCCGTCTTGTCGCATCGTTCGTTGCGACGCATCGGACCGCACGCCCGGTGCAAGGGAAAATTATTTGCACCAAGGCCGAGCGGCACTCACCCTACCGGAGCATGGTTTTTGTTTCATGCTGTAGCCCTGCGGATCCGCCGCGCGTCCTGCCGAAGGCATGAAGACCCGACGCGCACGACTTTGCGAGCCCGTGGGTGCCTACACTCGCTGACACTTTCTGCGCGATGCCTGCGGCATGTCGTGCCTTGTACCTGCATGGTGCTCAGGAGATGCTCTGCAGGGCCGTGCGGATGCTGCCGGCCATCTCGCCGATCTGCGCTTCGCTGATCACCAGCGGAGGCGAAAGCACCAGCGTATCGCCCGAGTTGCGCAACAGCACGCCGGCCTCGAAGCAGGCCAGGTGCACGGCCTGGGCTCGCGCGCCTGCGGCATCGGCACGCGGCGCCAGTTCCACGGCGCCCAGCAGGCCGATGTTGCGCACGTCCACCACGTGCGGGGCATCGCGCAGGCCGTGCAACGCGGCCTGCCATACCGGGGCGATGGCTTGCACGCGCGCAGCCAGGCCCAGCTCTTCGTGCACGTCCAGCGTGGCCAGGCCGGCTGCGCAGGCCAGCGGGTGGGCCGAGTAGGTGTAGCCGTGGAACAGTTCGATTCCATGGGCCGACCCCTGCATGAAGGCCTCGTACACGCTGTTGCCGACGATCACCCCGCCCATGGGCACGGCCCCGTTGGTCATGCCCTTGGCGCAGGACATCAGGTCGGGCGTGACGCCGAAGGCCTGGGCCGCGAACGGCGCGCCCAAGCGCGAGAAGCCGGTGATCACCTCGTCGAAGATCAGCAGGATGCCGTGCTGCGTGCACAGCTCGCGCAGGCGCTGCAGGTAACCCACGGGCGGCGGGTACACGCCGCCCGAGCCGGTGACGGGCTCGACGATCACCGCCGCGATGGTGGCCGGGTCGTGCACCACGAACAGCTGCTCCAGTGCATCGGCGTAGTGCGCTCCCGTGGCGGGCAGGCCGCGCGAGAAGCGGGCGCCGGCATCGTAGGGCAGGGGCAGGTGGGCGGTGTCGGGCAGCAGCGGGCCGAAGTCGCGCTTGTGGCGCCCGAGGCCCGCCACCGAGAGGCCGCCGAATCCCATGCCGTGGTAGCCCTTGGCGCGGCCCACCAGCAGGGTGCGGCGCGCGTCGCCGCGCGCCTGGTGGTATGCGCGGGCGATCTTGAGCGCCGTGTCCACCGCCTCCGAGCCCGAGTTGGTGAAGAACACATGGTCCATGCCCTCGGGCGCCAGATCGGCGATGCGCCGGGCCAGCGTGAAGGCGGCCGGGTGGCTCATCTTGAACGACGACACGAAGTCCATGCGGCCCGCCGCCTCGCGGATCGCCTCGGTGATGCGCGGCTGCCCGTGGCCCGCATTGCAGCACCACAGGCCTGCCATGGCATCCAGCACCTGGCGGCCGTCGTCGCAGGTGTAGTGCATGCCGTGTGCAGCGGTGAACAGCATGGGTTGCTGCTGGAACTGGCGCTGGGGGGTGAAGGGAAGCCAGAAGGCGGTGTCGTCGGGGGCGCAGGAGTGCGGGGCAGAGCTCATGGGACTTCCGGTCAAAGTTGCGATCCCTGTCATTATGTTTTTTGTATGAACAAAAATCAAATCGCAACGCCGAGCAGGAAACCGGGGTTTCCGCCTTCAGGTCTTGGCCGGTGGCCTCAGGCGGCTGGCCACGTCGAGGTGGCGCAGCATCAGCAAGGCAGCCAGTTCCTGGTCGCCGGCCTGCATGCGGTCCAGCATCTCCAGATGCTCGCGGCAGTTCACCTCCATGCGCTCGCGGCCGTACTTCCAGTCGTAGTTGGACAGGCGGCGCAGCCGGTTCTGGCGCTGGATGTCCATGTGGAAGAAGCGGTTGCCCGAAGCGGCGGCCACCCCTTCGTGGAAAGCCGCATTCATCTCGAAGAAGGCGATGCTCGACGAGTCCTCCGTCAGGTGGCGCAGGAACTCCTCGTGCTGGTGCCGCATGTCCTGCGCCCAGGCCTGCGGCAGTGCAAAGCCGGGCTCCCGGATGGCCGCGGGCTCGATCACCATGCGATAGCGGTAGCTCTCGTGGCGCACGCTGGCGTCCCAGGCCCCGGTGGAGAAGCGCCAGCCGTAGCCCAGCTTGGGCTCGATGGCGCCCAGGTCGGCCAGGCGTTCCAGCGCGTTGCGGATGGCGGGGCGGGCCAGGCCGTAGGCCTCCATCAGTTCCTTTTCCGACACGTACTCGCCCAGGTTGCCGCGCTGGCGGTCGAAGGCAATGCGGCGCAGCAACTGGTCGCTGTCGTCGGCCGGCTCGCGCGCGGCCGAGGGCAGGGGCGGCACGCGCAGCAACTCCACGCCGCGGTGCGGCTTGCGCTCGGTGAAGCCCTGTTGCGCCAGGTGGTCGAGCGCGGCGCGCACGGGAGTGCGCGAGACGCCCAGGCGCTCGGCGAGCTGGTTCTCATTGAGCCGCGCGCCCACCGCCAGGCCGTCCTCGTGGATGAGGCGGCTGATGCGGTCTGCCAGCTCGAGATGCAGGGGGGTAGAAACCATGATTGGAAAATATTGATGTTTTTTATTCTACAAAATACAATTTATGCATCGATCGCCCGATCGCTCACTCCACCCATCGCCATGGACCAGACCTTCACCTGGGGCACCGACCAGCCCATTCCCTCCTGCCCCCTGATCGAGATCAGCGGTGCACCGCGCGAGCGGGGCCGCCAGTATGGCGAACAGGCCAGGGCCCGCATCCTGCGGGGCATCGAACATTACTCCTCCCAGCTCGAAGCCAGCAAACTCGGCTGGCCCGAGATCGGCACGCTGGTGAAGACCTTCGAGCCCACCATCGAGGCCTTCGAGGCGACCTACCTCGATGAGATGCGCGGCATTGCCGAAGGCGCCGGGGTCTCGTATGAAGCCGTGGTGATGCTCAATGCCCGTACCGAGATCCTGAAGCTCGCCGACCGCCGCCGCAAGGGCCAGCCCGCGCAGATCGATCCCGATGGCTGCACCGGCGTGGTCGCCATGCCCGGGGCAACCGCCTCGGGGCGCGTGATCCATGCCCAGAACTGGGACTGGAAAGCCGAGTGCGCCGAAACGGCCATCGTGCTGCGCGTGCTGCGCGAGGACGGCCCCGACATCCTGACCTTCACCGAGGCCGGCGGCCTGGCCCGTTCGGGCATGAATGCTGCGGGCATTTCCATCACCGCCAACTACCTGGAGTCCGACCGTGACTACCGCCAGCTCGGCGTCCCCCTCGCGCTGCTGCGCCGCAAGGCCCTGGAGCAGGTGCAGCTGGCCCTGGCCATGCGCATCGTCTACTGCACACCCAAGTCGGCCTCCAACAACGTGATGGTCTCGCACGCGACCGGCGTCGCCATCGACTTCGAGTGCGCCCCCGACGAGACCTTCCAGATCCACCCCGAGCGCGGCGTCATCGTGCATGCCAACCACTTCCAGAGCCCTGTCGCGCTGGGCAAGGTCCGGGACATGGGCATCGTGAACACACCGGACTCGCTGTACCGCGACCTGCGCGTGCGCGCGCTGGTGGAGCCGCACATCGGCACGCTGACGCGCGAGCACATCAAGGCCGCGCTGTTCGACGACTTCCAGTCGCCCTGGTCGGTGTGCCGCCCGCCGCGCCCCAACAGCAGCAGCAACCTGTCGGCCACCGTGGCCATGGTGGTGATGGAGCCCGCCCTGGGCGAGATGGAAGTGGCCATGCTGCCCGCGCTCAGCCGCCGCTTCCAGGCCTACAGCCTGGACCTGGAGCGCCAGCTGGCGCCGGCCTGACGCTGCCCTGCCTGCCCCACGAAGAAAGGACCCCGAGATGACCGTTGCCCCCTCGCGCTGGCTGTCCAGCGGGCTGGCCTTGCTGGCCGGCCTGTGCTTCGTCGCCCAGGCCCAGCCGCAGCCCGACACGCTGCGCATCCGCCTGAACGCCGACATCCGCTCCACCGATCCCGGCATCAACCGCGACAACAATACCGACGCGGTGATGATGCATGTGGTCGAAGGCCTGGTGGCCTACCGCGAGGATGCGTCCGTGGCGCTGCTGCTGGCCCAGTCGGTCAGCACCTCGGCCGACGGCAAGACCTACACCTTCAAGCTGCGCCAGGGCGTCAAGTTCCACAACGGCGCGCCGCTGACAGCCGACGACGTGCTTTTCGCCTGGAACCGCTACATGGCACCGGCCAACAACTGGCGCTGCCTGGCCGAGTTCGACGGGCGCGGCCTGGCCAAGGTGGTCAAGGTGGAGGCGCCCGACGCGGCCACCGTGGTCTATACGCTGGACAAGCCTTCGGCCCTGTTCCTGGTCACGCTGGCGCGCGTGGACTGCGGCGGCACCGGCATCTACCACCGCAGTTCGCTCGACGCCGATGGCAAGTGGCGCGAGCCCGTGGCCACCGGCCCCTACAAGCTGGGCGAGTGGAAGCGCGGCCAGTACATCGAGCTCTTGCGCAACGGCGCCTACGCCGCGCTGCCCGGCCCGCGCGACGGCAACACCGGCGCCAAGATCGCCGAGACGCCCAAGGTGCGCTTCATCATCATCCCCGATGCCTCGGCCGCCAAGGCCGCGCTGTTCTCGGGCGGCATCGACCTGAACTACGACATCAACGACGAGGACATGGCCGAGTACAAGGGCCGCAAGGACATCCTCATGGAAACCCAGGCCTCCATGAACGTGCAGGGCCTGCTGTTCCAGACGCGCGACCCGCTGCTCAAGGACGTGCGCATCCGCCGCGCCATCGCGCTGGCATTGGACATGCCCGAACTGGTGGCCACCGTCACCTCGGGCAATGCGCCACCGAGCCGTTCGATCGTGCCCACGCCCAGTGCCTTCTACAAGCAGCCGCAGGCCGCGGTGCCCGCGCGCAACCTGGCACAGGCCAGGAAGCTGCTGGCCGAGGCCGGCTACAAGGGCGAGACCATCAAGATCCTGGCCACCAAGCGCTACAACAGCGTCTTCAACATCGCCGTGCTGACCCAGGCCATGGTGCAGGAAGCCGGCATCAAGGCCGAGGTCGAGGTGCTCGACTGGGCCACGCTGCTGGATCGCTACAACAAGGGCAACTACCAGGCCATGGCGTTCACCTTCTCGGCGCGGCTGGACCCCGCCCTGTCGTACGAGATGGTCACGGGCCCCAAGGACAAGCAGCCGCGCAAGGTGTGGGACGACCCGCAGGCCCACGAACTGCTGGCCAGGAGCATGGAGATCACCGACACGGCCCAGCGCCAGGCGCTGTTCGACAAGCTCGAAGCCCGCATGCGCGAAGACGTGCCCGCGGTCTTCATGTACTCGGCCGTGAACACCAGCGCTGCCCGTTCGTATGCCAAAGGCTACAAGGGCTGGGCACTGGGCACGCCGCGTGCATGGGGCGTGTCGCTGCGTGCGCCGTGAGGGGCATGGCGCAACTGAACCGACGATCCAGTGACAACCGCCATGGGTTCTTCCTTTCCTGCCTATCTGGGCCGGCGCCTGCTGTGGACGCTGCCGACCCTGTTCCTCGTGAGCCTGATGGTCTTCGTGCTCATGCGCCTGGTGCCGGGCGATCCGGCGCTGCTCATCCTGGGTGACAGCGCCACGCCCGGGCAACTGGCCGACCTGCATGCGCAGTTCGGTCTCGACCGGCCCATCCCCGTGCAGTTCACGCTCTGGCTCGGCCGGGTGCTGCAGGGCGACCTGGGCCATTCCATCACCAGCGGAGAGGCCGTGCTGCCGCTGCTGCTCGAGCGCTTCCAGGTGAGCGCTGCCATCGTGCTCGTGGCCGTGGCCCTGGCCGCGCTGCTGGCCGTGCCCGCGGGCCTGCTGGCCGCGTGGAAGCAGAACAGCGTGCTCGACACCATGGTGGTGGCCGCCGCCACCTTCTTTTTGTCCATACCGAGCTTCTGGCTGGGATTGCTGCTGCTGCTCTTCGCCGGGCTCAAGCTCGGGCTGGTGCCGGTGGTGGGCTACGTGCCCTTCAGCGAGGACTGGCGCTCGGCGCTCAGCTTCCTCATCCTGCCGACCATCACGCTGGCGCTGATCGAGCTGGGCATCCTCACCCGCATGGCGCGCGCCAGCGCCGTGGAAGTGCTGCGCCTGGAGTACGTGACGCATGCGCGTGCCAAGGGCCTGGCCGAGCGCCGCGTGCTGCTGCGCCATGTGCTGCCCAACGCCTTCGCTCCCACCTGGACCATGATCGGCCTGGTGCTGGGCAACCTGTTGGGCGGCATCGCCGTGCTGGAGACGGTGTTCACGCTGCCCGGCCTGGGCCGCCTGCTGGTGGATGCGATCTTCGCGCGCGACTACCCCGTCGTGCAGGGCTGCCTGCTGTTCATGGCCGCCATCTACGTGCTGGTCAACCTCGTGGTGGACCTGTGCTACCCCTTGTTCGATCCCCGGGTGTCCGCATCATGATGATCCAGCGCTTGATGAAACGCCTGCGCGCCAATGCCCTGGTCGGCGGCCTGCTGGTCGGCCTGGTCGGTGCCATGGCGCTGCTGTCCATGGTCTGGACGCCCTACAACCCCATGCGGGTGGCCTTGCGCCAGCGTCTGCAGCCACCCTCGGGCGCCTACCTGCTGGGCACCGACGAGTTCGGCCGCGACATCCTTTCGCGCCTGATGGCCGGAGCGGGCACCAGCCTGGTGGTGGCCGCGCTCACGGTGGCCCTGGCCCTGGTGCTGGGCGTGGTGATCGGCCTGGTGGCCGGCTATTTCCGCGGCTGGCTCGACCGGGTGCTGATGGTCTTCAACGATGCCCTGCTGGCCTTTCCCGGCATTTTGCTGGCCTTGGGGGTGATGGTCATCGTGGGCGCCAACCAGTGGGGCATCATCGTCGCGCTGGGCCTGGCCTATGCGCCCACGGCGGTGCGCGTGGTGCGCGGCTCGGTGCTCTCGCTGCGCGAGAAGGAGTACATCGAAGCCTCGGAGGTCATCGGCAACTCCGGCCTGCGCACGGTGTTCGCGCACATCCTGCCCAACTGCGTGGCGCCCCTGGTGGTGCTGGCCACGTCGATGTTCGGCTGGGTCATCCTGGCCGAGAGCGCGCTCAGCTTCCTGGGCCTGGGCGTTCCGCCGCCAGCACCCACCTGGGGCAACATGCTGGCCTCGGGCCGGCCCTACATCGAGACCGCCGCCTGGCTGGGCATTGCGCCCGGCGCCTGCATCGCACTCACCCTGCTCGGCGTGAATCTGCTGGGCGATGCGCTGCGCGACTGGCTCGACCCGCGCATGGAGCACCACTGATGCGCCCCTCCATTCCTACCGTGGCGGAAAGAAACGACATGACGACGACCGAGAAGAACGCGCCGCCGCTGCTGTCCGTGCGCGAACTCACCGTGCACGGCCCGCTGGAGCGCCCGCTGCTCGATGCCGTCTCCTTCGATGTGCCGGCCGGCGGCGTGGTGGCCCTGGTGGGCGAATCGGGCAGCGGCAAGACCATGGCCGGGCGTGCCGTGCTCGGCCTGCTGCCGCCCCAGGTGCGCCAGAGCGGCGGCCGCGTGCTGCTGCAGGGCCGCGACGTGGGCACGCTGTCGGCCCGGTCGCTGCGTGCGCTGCGCGGCTGCGATGTGGGCATGGTGTTCCAGGAGCCCATGGTGTCGCTCAACCCGGCCATGACCATTGCCGAGCAGTTGTTCGAGGGCCTGCGCCTGCACGAGAAGGTGACCACGGCCCAGGCACGCGAGCGCGCCATCGCCATGCTGCGCCGCGTGCAGATCGCCGATCCCGAGCGCTGCCTGGCCTCGTACCCGCACCAATTCTCGGGTGGCATGCGCCAGCGCATCATGCTGGCCTCGGTGATGCTGCTCAAGCCGCGCCTGCTGATCGCCGACGAGCCCACCACGGCGCTCGATTCGCTGAGCCAGCGCGAGGTCATGGAGATCATGGCCGAACTCACGCGCACCGAGGGAACGGCCGTGCTGCTCATCACGCACGACCTGGGGCTGGTGGCCCGCTATGCGCAGTCCGTGGTGGTGCTGGAAAAGGGCCGCCTTGTCGAGGCCGGCCCCGTGCGCAGCGTGCTCGCTGCACCGCGCCAGGCCTATACGAAGAGCCTGATCGATGCCTTGCCCCAGCGCAGTGCCCCGCGCCCTGCGCGGCCGGCGCAGGCGCCGCTGATCGAGGCGAAGGATGTGCAGGTGAGCTTTCCGGGTACTCGCCAGGGCTGGCTGTCCAGGTCCGAGCCCAAGCTGGCGGTGCGCGGTGTGTCGCTGGCCATCCAGCCGGGCGAGGTGGTGGCGGTGGTGGGCGGATCGGGCTCGGGCAAGACCACGCTGGGCCGCGCCATGATCGGCCTGCTGCCCACCGCGGGCGGCGAAGTGTGCTTTCGTGGCACGCCGCTGGGCGGGGCCCACGCCGCGGGCCGGCGCGAATTCCGCCTGGCCTGCCAGCTGGTGTTCCAGGATCCGTATTCCTCGCTGGATCCACGGCAGCGCGTGCGCGACATCGTGGCCGAGCCGCTGCGCCACGGCCCGCCGCTCACGCAGGGCGCGCTGCAGGCCTCGGTGGATGCCATGCTGGCCGAGGTGGGCCTGGCGGGTTTTGGCGAGCGCTTTCCGCATGCGCTCTCGGGCGGCCAGCGCCAGCGCGTGGCGATCGCGCGCGCCCTGGTGCGCAAGCCCGCCTTCGTGGTGGCCGACGAGCCTGTGTCGGCCCTGGACATGACCATCCAGAAGCAGGTGCTGGAGCTTTTCAGGCGCCTGCAGGCCGAGCGCGGCTTCGGTTGCCTGTTCATCTCGCACAATCTGGCCGTGGTGTCCGAGATCGCCGACCGCATCGTCGTGATGGCAAACGGCCGCATCATCGAAGAAGGCAGCGTGGCCGACATCTTCGACCGGCCGCAGCAGCCCTACACGCGCGCACTGCTGGAGGCGGCGACGACCAGTGATTTGCTGGCAGAGTTGAGGATGTAGATGCGTTCGCCCAAGTCGTCTTTGGCCAGCCGGAACACCATGCGATCCAGTGCGAAGATGGATCGGTGGGATGAACGAAAACGCTTGGGAGAACGCAATTGCAGGCGACCAGCATCAAAGATTTCTACCTCGCATACATCGCCTGCCTCAACGCGCAGGACTGGTCCCGGCTGGGCGACTTCGTTGACGCCGACGTGCACCACAACAACCGCCCGCTCGGCCTGGCGGGCTATCGGGCGATGCTGGAAAACGACTTCGCCACGATTCCGGACCTTCGCTACGAAGTGGAGTTGCTGGTCGCCGATGTGCACTGCGTGGGGAGCCGGCTGGGGTTCAACTGCTCGCCGCAAGGCGAGTTCCTGGGCCCGCCGGTGAACGGCAGGAGGGTGGTGTTTTCGGAGAATGTGTTCTACGAACTTCGCGATGGCAAGATCGCCCGGGTCTGGTCCGTCATCGACAAGTTGGCGATTGAAGCGCAGCTTGCATGAACTGGAGGGCATTCTCAAACCTGAAGTGCAACACCTGAATCTCAGGTAACTTGCACAGATGACTTCGCGATACAAGCACTTGCAGCCCGAAGAACGACTCACGCTGGCCTCGCTGGTCCAGCAGGGATGGAGCGGGCGATCCATCGCTCGCCTCCTCGGGCGCAGCCCCAGCACCGTGTGCCGGGAGCTGGCACGCAACAGCACGCCTGGCGACGTAGGCACCGGGCATCGACAGATCCACCGCGATGTCGATGCACTCGCGGGTGAAGTCATCGGTGACGGTCAGGCATTTGATTCGCCGGCCATTGGCCAGTGCGTCACTCACGAAGTCCAGGCTCCAGGTCTGGTTGGCACGCGTGGCGGCAACCAGCGGTGTGCGCTCGCCGCGGTACTTCCTGGCCTTGTTGCGCTTGCGTACCGCCAAGCCCTGCTCGCGGTAGAGGCGATACACCTTCTTGTGGTTGGTGCCTGGAAACTCGCTGCGCAGCATCTCATGCACACGGCGATAGCCAAAGCGCCGCCGCTGCATGGCCACGGCGTGGATGCGCTCGCGCAGCCGGACCGTGCAGGCGCCCGGCTGCGGCGG
>NZ_JMKU01000036.1 GCF_000687165.1 Paracidovorax oryzae ATCC 19882
CGATGATGTCGCCGATTTTGCGGGAGGAGTCGGTGATGTCCTGCATGGTGCGCACGACGTTGCCGACGACCTCGCCGCCGCGCGCGGCGGTGGCGGAAGCGGAGGAGGCGAGCTGGGATGCGGTGCGTACGGTGTCGGCGTTCTGCTTGACGGTGGAGTTCATCTGCTCCATGGATGCGGCGGTTTCCTCAAGGTTGGAGGCCTGCTCCTCGGTGCGCTGGCTGAGGTCGGCGTTGCCGGTGGCGATCTGGGATGCGCCGGTGGCGATGGATTCGCTGCTGTGGCGGACTTCGGAGACGACTTGGGCGAGGTTGGCGCGCATGGATCCCATGGCGGCGAGGACGGAGGAGGAGTCGCCGGGGCGCAGGTCGACGTGGACGGCGAGGTTGCCGCGGGCGACTTCCTGGGCGATCTGTGCGGCATAGGCGGGTTCACCGCCGAGCTGGCCCTTCACGCGCCGTGTGATCGACCAGGCCAGCAGTGCGCCGAGCGCCGTCGAGACGGCGGCGAGGACCAGCATCAGCCGGCCGGCGCTGGTGGCCTGCTCCCGGGCTTCCGTGCCGGTGTCGGCCATCAGTTGCTGCTGATAGACGCTCAGGTCTTCCATGGCCTGGAAGTAGGTGCGCTGCAGCGGGCGGACTTCGTTCAGCAGCACGTCCCGGGCTGCGGCCGCGTCATTCTTCAATCCGAGATCCACAGCCTTGTTGACGGCAGCGGCATAGGGTGCGCGGGCCTGCAGGAGCTGCTGCAGTATTTCCCGGCCGCGCTGCGACTGGATGGTAGTCCCCAGCTTTTCGAATATTTCCGAATTGCGGGCGGTCGCCTTGTCGATCCGCTGCTTTTCCGCTTCCATCTGCTGCGGGTTTTCCAGCAGGGCGATGTTGCGCACGCTGCGGGCCACGAGATTGACGTTGTCCTTGAGCTCCTGCACCTGGGTCACCTTGCCGATGCGGTCCGAGGTGAGCAGGTCCACGTCTTCGGAAACCGCACCCAGCTGCAGTTTGCCGACAGAGGCGAGAACCAGTCCCAGGAGGATGAGGGTGGAAAAGCCGGCACCCAGCATGGTGCCCAATTTCATGTCGCGAAAGATGTTCATGGTGTTACTTCCTGGGAAGGTCATGGGACGCCCCGGGGCCTTGCCGAAACCGGCCGCACAGCGAAGTAACGGATTGTTATGCAATTGAAAATAAATTGCTGAAAATGATGAATTTTCTGGCGGAAAATGAGGAAATAGGCGAATTTCGCCTACAGTCCTCGTGCATCTCATTCGGCACGGATGTTCGCGCGCTGGGCGATGGCACGCATGCGTGGCAATTCATCCTCGATGCGCGACTGCACGGCATCGGCGGGTTCATAGGCGGGCTCCAGCCCGCTGGCGATGAGCTTGCTGCGGACCTCGGGCGCCGCCATCGCCTCGCCCAGGGCCTTCTGCAGCCTGGCCCTGGCATCGGCTGGCAGTCCGCGCGGCGCGACGACGGCCAGCCAGGAGTCCGCGGCGAATCCCGGGAAGCCGCTTTCCGCCACCGTGGGCACGTCGGGCAATTGCGTCGCGCGCGTGGCGCCCATGACCGCGATGGCCTTGATCTTGCCCGCTTTCAGCTGCGGCAGCGCGGCGGCCACCGTATCGACTGTGAAGGGAATCTGCCCGCCCATCAGGTCCGCCATGGCCGGCGCGCTGCCGCGGTAAGGCACGTGCATCGGCCGTATGCCGGTGGCGGCCCAGAGCAGTTCGCCCGCGAAATGGCCCGTGGTGCCGTTGCCGAACGACCCGTAGGAAAACTTGTCGGGCGTGCGCTTCACCGCGGCGATCACCTCCGCCAGGTTGCGGGCCGGCACGTCGCGGTGGGCCAGCAGCACCAGCGGCACGCGCGCCACCATGCCGATGGGTTCGTAGCTGCGCACCGGGTCGTACGGCAGCCTGGGGTTGAGAGCGGGGTTGCCGGTGAACGTCGATCCCGAACTGATCAGCAGTGTGTAGCCGTCGGTCGGCGCATTGGCGACGAAGGCCGCCCCCACGATGGTGCCCGCGCCGGCCTTGTTCTCCACCACTACCGGCTGGCCCAGGGCGTCGCCCAGCGGCTTGCCGATCAGCCGGCCCACGATGTCCACGGCCCCGCCGGGAGGGAAGGGAACGACGAGCTGGACGGGCCTGGCAGGGTAGCCCTCGGCATGCGCGGCGGGCACCGCGCCCGAGGCCGCGATGGCCATGAGGAGTGCGGCACCGGTGCGCCGCAGCGCCGGCAGGTACTTCGTCATATCGGAACTCCTTCCGGCGGGGAACGGTGGGACAGGCGCGGGGCCGCGTCGGGCTTCAGCCGTTGCGGAACAGGAAGCTGTAGGCGTTGAGCGCCGGCACGCCGCCCAGGTGGGCGTAGAGCACGCGCGAGCCTTCCGGGAATTCGCCGTTGCGCACCATGTCGATCATCCCGTGCATGGATTTGCCCTCGTACACCGGATCGGTGAGCATGCCCTCCTGCCGTGCGCACAGGCGGATGGCTTCCAGCGTGCCCTCGTTGGGCAGGCCGTACTCGGGGCCGCCGTAGCGCGTGTCGAGCACGATGTCGGCGTCGGTGATCTCGCGGCCCAGTTCCACGAGTTCCGCCGTGTTGCGCGCGATGCGCAGGATCTGCTCGCGCGTCTGCTCCGGCTTGGCGGAGGCGTCGATGCCGATCACGCGGTCCGCACGGCCGTCGGCCGCGAAGCCCACCACCATGCCCGCCTGCGTGCTGCCGGTGACCGAGCACACGACGATGTAGTCGAACTGGAAGCCCAGTTCCTTCTCCTGCTGGCGCACTTCCTCGGCGAAGGCCACGAAGCCCAGGCCGCCGCGCGGATGCTCGGAACACCCCGCGGGGATGGGGAAGGGCTTGCCGCCGGCGCGGCGCACGTCTTCCATGGCCTGCTCCCAGCTCGGGCGGATGCCGATGTCGAAGCCCGCGGCGTCCAGCCGCACGTCGGCGCCCATGATGCGCGACATCTCGATGTTGCCCACGCGGTCATAGACCGCATCGGAGTAGTTCACCCAGTTCTCCTGCACCAGCACGCACTTCATGCCCAGGTGGGCCGCCACCGCGGCCACCTGCCGGGTCTGGTTGGACTGGATGCCGCCGATGGACACCAGCGTGTCGTAGCCGCCCTCGATCGCCTCGGGGATCAGGTACTCGAGCTTGCGGGTCTTGTTGCCGCCGAAGGCGAGGCCGGAATTGCAGTCCTCGCGCTTGGCGTAGAGCTCCACCTTGCCGCCCAGGTGTGCGGACAGGCGCTTGAGCGGATGGATGGGCGTGGGGCCGAAAGTGAGGGCGTGGCGGGGGAATTTCTGCAGGTTCATGGATGCGGTGCCAGGGGCGGAAAGAAAAACGGAAGAGGGCGGGTCCCAGGTCCGGTACGTGGCCCGCGAGGGCCGTGCGCCGTTGACTGCATCGTAGGAAAATGCGCGGGAAACAGGGTTGCAAATGCAGGCGCAAAAGCATTCATCGAATGCATGGATGGCCGCAAATGGCCTTTTTTTATTTTGTGGAATCGACCATGTGTGCAACAAAATTACGCAGGGCCAGCGCCGCCGCCGAGCCGCCGGCCGCTCCCCCCGCCCCACCGCCCGCGGACATCGACCGCACGGACCGCGCCATCCTGCGCGCGCTGCAGCGCGATGCGTCCGTGTCGAACGTGGCGCTGGCCGCCAAGGTGCACCTGAGCCCGCCGGCCTGCCTGCGCCGCGTGGAGCGCCTCAAGCGCCTGGGCCTGATCGACCGCACGGTCGCGCTGCTGCATCCGCGCGCGGTGGGCGCGGGCATGCTGGTGATGATCGGCGTGGTGCTGGACCGCTCCACGCCCGAGTCCTTCGCCGCGTTCGAGAAGGCCGCCGCGCAGATCTCGGGCTGCATGGAGTGCCACCTCGTGACGGGCGAGTTCGACTATTTCATGCTGGTGCGCACGCGCGACAGCGACAGCTTCAACCGCCTGCACGCGGAGCAGTTGCTCTACCTGCCGGGCGTGCGGCAGGTGCGCTCGTTCATGGCGCTGCGCAACGTGGTGTCCACCACGGAGCTGCCGCTGGCCATCTGACGGCAGCGGCAGGCCGCCGCTGCGCCGCCGTCAGGGCTGGCGGACCATGTGCGGGTAGATCAGGCCGTAGCGGCCCGCCAGGCCCGCCGCGACGCCGGGATTGGTGAGCTTGATGAACGCGGCGCCGGTCACCGGCAGGCCGGCGGGATCGGGGATCTGCAGCGCGGCCCAGCCGGACTGGAAGCCGTTGCGCAGAGGGGCGCGGGCGATGGTGCTGGACAGCGGCGAGACGTTGTTGAACGCCGCCACCGACACGGTGCCGCACAGGCGAGGCACCAGGGGCAGCGTGGAGGGGATGGCTGCGCCGTTGGTGGACACCGTGGCCTCGCGCGAGAACACCAGGAACGACCAGTTGCCGTTGGCGCTGCACACCTGGTTGCCGGACACCGTGGTGTTGTCGGAGTGGAAGAACTGGTCGCCGGTGCCGGCCGGCGGCACCACCGAGAACGTGCGCGCGCCGGCCGCATAGTCCATGGCCACGCTGTAACGCTTGGTGGGCATGGCGAACACCCAGTCCGTCTGCGCGGTGATCGAGGATTCGAGCGCGTACTGGTTGCGCACCTCGCGCGCGTTGAGCAGTTCCGAGACCTCGGTGGCCGTCCTGCGGGCATTGGCCTCCGACGCCGGCAGGTGGTAGGGCGTGGAAAGATCGGGCAGGTCGTAGGCGCGCGCCTGGATCACGGCGCTCATGGTCGGCACGGTGGACGTGCCGTCGATATCCTTCTGCCGCGAGGCGAAGCCGGCCGACACCAGCAGCGGGTCCGCCGTGAAGCGCTCGGGCTGGGCGATCGCCTGGTCGGTGGGCGGGAACAGCACGTAGTTGCCGCGCCCCGGCTGTCCGGCAGCGTTCACGGCCTGCAGCGTGGTCATCGGGGAAGAGAACGTGGTCGCGCCGGGCACGTCGATGATGTACCAGGTGCCCCCCACGCCGCCCGATGGCGTGGCGAAGCCGCGGGCGGCAGCGGTGACCTCGTCGCCAGCGTCCTGCTGCAGGGCGGCATCGATGGCCGACCCCGTGCACGGCGCCACTTCCGACACCTGGCGGATCGCCGTGAAGAGTGCCGAGCGCTCCTGGCCATTGGTGCCGTACACCGCCGCCGAGGGAATGTCGGCGGCGACGATGGCTTCGATGGAGCCTTCGCGCGTGTGGCTGGCGCGGTCGGCCGCGCCCAGGGCAGGGTCGAGCCGGTCGGTGGCGAACGGCTGGGAAACCCCGGCCACGAGTTGCGGCGACGTGCAGGAGCCGTCCGCGGTGGTGATCTGCGCGCGGCCGTCTGCCCCGGCCGTGATGGCCCCGGTCCACATGTCGCCGGGCGAGAGCAGCAGCGTCATGGAGAGCAGGCTGTCGCCGTTGGCGGCGCCGCGCACGCGCAGCTTGATGGCCTTGCCGTTGGAGAGATCCGTGTTCGCCAGGTGCAGCACCGTCATCTGGCCCTGCTGCGCGGTGAAGTAGGGCACCAGCAGCACGTGGCCGAGCTGGTTGCTGGCGGGCTGCAGGGCGACCGCATCCGTCGCGCCCAGCTGGGTGCGCGACGGTGCGCTGCCGGTGCCGGCCACCACGCCGGCCAGGGTGGGCGCGGCGAATCCGCAGCCGCAGAGCAATAGAACGCCCGCGGTACGGGCGAAGTTCGGTGCGGGCATGGGCTCCTCCTTGGGTCTTGTCCGATGGGAGGCTGCAGCCTAACCGATGGGATCGGGCTTGACCATGGAGCGGCCCACGCATTCGTTGCACCGGCTGGTCATCCGCAGGGCGGCGACCGGCCGGTGCCGCAGGCTACGGTCGCGGGCGGGTGACGATGTGGGGATACAGCAGGCCGTAGCTGGCAGCCATGCCGGGTGCAACCGATGGGTTGACAAGCTTGATGAAGGCATGTCCTATCACCGGTGCCACGTCAGCTCCGGGTACCACTCGTGCCCAGCCAGTCGTCTCCAGGAAATTCGGCAGTTCCCGCAGCCACAGCGCGACGGAGGCCGACAGCATCGACGGCGTGAACGTGGTGGTAAGGTCGCGCTGATGGATCGGCACGACGGTGGCAGCGCCGCAAAACTTCGGATCCCCAACGTCGCCCTGGCCCTGTTTGCCAGCGCGCGTGTAGTCATAAATGAGTTGGTAGCCGAAGCACACCCGACCGTTTTGAACGGTGGTGTTTTGTGAATGGACGTGCTGCGGTCCCTCTCCAGCCGGAGGGACGGCTGAGTAGGTGGGCTGCCTGGTCGTGTAGTCCATGCCCACGCTGTAGCGCGTCGTCGGCATGCTGAAGACCCAGTCGGTTTGGGCGGAAATCGACTTTTCCACCGAGAACTGATTGGAAATTTCAGTGGCTGTCAACGCGCGCGACACCTCGTATGCCGTGCGGGCTGCGTTTGCCGGCGATGCAGGCAGCCGGAAGGGGGTGGAGAGATCGGGAAAATCGTACGCCCGGGCTTGCACCACGGCTGTGGCCGTAGGTTCCGACACCACGCCGTCGACACTTTTCACGCGGCCGGAGAGCATGGCCGAAACCAGCAGCGGATCGGATGTGTAACGCTCGGGCTGGTCGATGGCCTGCTCGGTGGCCGGAAACTGCATGTAATTGCCGCGCGCTGGCTGCCCTGCTGCGTTGACGGCCTCCAATGCCGTCATGGCCGAGGAAAACGTGGTGGCACCCGGAACATCGATGATGTACCAGGTGCCGCTGATACCCCCCGACGGCGTTGCGAAGCCCAGAGCGGCGGCGGTGGCCTCGTCGCCGATGTCCTGCAGCGTTGCAGCGTCCAGTGCCGGATCATTGCAGTCTCGCTTGTAGACCGGATTGAGGGCCTTCCACAGTGGGGACTCAATGCTTCCGTCCGCATTGAGCCTGTATTTGGTGGGGATGTCGGCTGTCAGGATGGCCTCTACAGTTCCTTCGCGCGTCTGGTTGGCGCGCTCGGCCTGCGAGAGCGCGGGATTGAGGCGGTCGGTCCCGAGCGATTGCGGAACGCCAGTGGCCAGCCGGGGTACGCTACAGGATTCATCGGTCGTCGTGATTTGCGCGCGCCCGTCCGCGCCTGCCGTAATCGCGCCGGTCCAGATGTCTGCGGGTTTGAGCAGAATGGTCATGGACAACAAGCTGTCGCCATTGGCGGCACCGCGCAGGCGGAGCTTGATCGCCTTGCCGTTGTCAGGGTCCGTGTTGACGAGATGCAATACCGTCGCCTGTCCGTTCTGGGCCGTGAAGTAGGGCGTGAGCAGCACATGGCCCCGGTGGCTGGCCGAGCGCTGCATGGCCACCGCGTCCGTGGCGCCCAGCTGGGAGGCCGAAGGCGCGGTGCCGGTGCCGGGAATGACACCCGCCAGGGCGGATGCGGCGAAGCCGCAGAGGAGTGCGCCAGCGGCGCGGGGGACGAGGGGCAGCAGGGGCTGGGCAGGCATAGGGTGTCTTCTCCGAAAGCGTTGTCTTTGTGAAGGGCGCAGGCTAACGGAGACGGCGCCGTCGTGCAAACGGGAGGCGGATGGGAGATTCCGTAAAAAAGTATCGCCTGGCGATACCAGTCGTCCGAGGCGCCGCCACTGAACCGCTTCGTGAAGCCCGCGTGCCGGCGCGGTGGACATGATGCCGCCCATGTTCCACCACGGGCCGCAAGCCCCCGCTTCCATGCCACGTCCTTCCGCCTCCTTCCCTGCTTCGTCTTCCACGCCCCTGGTCCAGCGCGATACGGCCGCCTGGCAGCTGCAGGTCTGGGTGTCGTTCGGCATCGCCGCGTTCTGCTGCACCGTGGGCCTGGCCTGGCTGCCGGGCGAGCGGCTGGAACAGATCTTCATGGTGATGGGCTATGTCTTCTGCCTTTCCGCGGTGTTCATGCTTGCCAAGTTCGTGCGCGACAACCAGGCCGCTCCGCGGCGCGGGGCGGGCGACACGCCGCTCTTCAAGCTGGTGGTCTGGGGCGGCTTCGCCGTGGCGGTGGGACTGACCGGATGGGGCCTGTGGGGCATGGACATCTCGCCCACCTACAAGGCCTTCCTGGGCGTGAGCTGGCTCTACCTGCTGACGACCGCATTCACGCTGGCCAAGATGCTGCGCGACCGCCACGAGGCCGACCTGGCCGAAGCGCGGTTGCTGGGCCGCCGCGAAGCGATGCAGGCGCCGGCAGCCGCCTCTTCCCTGCCCGAGGCCCCCACTGGCGAAGCGCGCCCTGACCGCGCCATGAACTGAACCCGGGAGACTGCCATGTCGCGTTTTTTATACCGGCCCTTGCTACTTCAGGTCACAACTTCCCCACGTGGGTGGGGGCCCGGGCGCTGGCTGGCGGGGCTGGCCCTCGCCAGCGCCGCCATCGTGTCGGCGCCGCCAGCGCGGGCGCAGAGCGATGCTTCCTTCGCGCTGTCGATGCTGCCCGTGGCGTCGGTCGTGGGAACGGCGTCCGTCGGATCCGCGGCAGTCGGCGCGGTGGCCACCGTGCCTGTGGCGCTTTCGGTGGCCGGCGCGGTGCTCACGGTGCGCGCGGTGGAGGCGTCGGCCGCCGGCACGGTCTATGTGCTGGAGCGTGCCTCCGACGGCGCCCGCGTGAGCGTGGAGGTGGCGGGGCGCGCTGCCTCGGGCATCGCGGCGGGCGTGGGCTCCGCCGTCACCTGCAGCGTCATCGGCACGGGCGTGGTGCTGTCGGCAGCGGGCGAGGTACTGGCGTTCGTGCCCAATGCGCTGGGCCGGGCGCTGCTGCACAACGAGCGGTTGTGAGCGTGCCGGCCATGGTTTCCTTCCGCACCGTGATGCGCCCTGCCGCCGTGGGCGCTGCCCGGCTCCTGCTGGCCGCTGCGCTGGCGATGGGGTCCACCGCGCACGCCGGCCGCTCCTGCGAGGCGCGCAAGCCTACGCCGCAGGCCATCGAACGCGGCATGCTGCTGGCCGAGCGCACTGCGCAGGCGCTCGATGCGGAGCACCAGCGCTCCGGCGCGCGCGTCGTGCTGCTGGCCCGCGCGGGGCAGGACCTGTCGAAATACGGCGTGCATTACTCGCACATGGGCTGGGCCTACCGCACGCCCGAGGGGGCCTGGCGCGTGGCGCACAAGCTCAACGACTGCGGCACTGCGGTGGGCTCCCTCTACCGCCAGGGCCTGGGCGAATTCTTCCTGGACGATCTGTGGCGGCACGAGGCCGTGTGGCTGGTGCCCGCGCCCGAGGCGCAGGCGCGGCTGGCCGCGGTGCTGGCCGGGCGCGCGGGCACGCTTGCAATGCACCAGCCGGCCTACAGCATGGTGGGCTATGCCTGGGGCACGCGCTACCAGCAGTCCAACCAGTGGGCGCTGGAGACGCTGGCGATGGCCATGGAGCCCGGGGCCGTCCGCACGCGTGCCCAGGCGCAGGCCTGGCTGCGCGCCCGGGGATACGAGCCCGCGGTGCTGCGCATCGGGCCGCTCACCCGGCTGGGCGGGCGCGTCACCGCGGCCAACGTGGCCTTCGACGACCATCCGTCCCGGGACCGCTTCGCCGACCGCATCGCGACCGTCACCGTCGATTCCGTGCTGGCATGGATGCCCCGGGCCGGACTGGGATCGGAGGTGTCCACGCTCTCGCTGGACCGCTCTCCCTGAGCACCGCATGATCGGTGCCCTCTTCGAACGAATGGATCAACACAAGGAGTCCGACATGGGCAAATCCCTGCGCCTGTCCGAAAAGTGGTTTCGCCGCGGCCTGTGGCTGGTGTCGCTGGTGTTCGCCAGCTTCCTCATCGGGCTGGGCGGCACGCTGGTGGGCGACCTGCCGCGCGTGGAGGCGCCGCTGCAGCTCGATGATTTCCTGGACCGGCCCGCCGCGGAGGCGCTGCGCAACGAGGTGCGCGCATCCGACGGGGCCGAGCGGCAGGCGCAGGCGGCACTGGAGCAGGCCCAGCTGCAGCGCAGCAAGGCGCGCAGCGAGAGCCAGGCGGCGCACGAGAGCTTCAACAACTGGATCGCCACGCGCAGCGCCACCCAGCAGTCTGAGCACAACCCCGAGGTGGTGGCCCGCACGCAGGAACTGGATGCCTTGAAGGCCCGCGAGCGCCAGGCGCAACGGGCGGTGGAGGCCCAGCAGCAGGCCGCGCTCGATGCCCGCCAGGCCGCGGCGGCCGCGCGCCAGCGCCTGGAGCAGATGGAGTCAGCCGGCTACGAACGGATGCGGGCGGCCCAGCGCAAGGTGGAGCTGCGGGTGTTCCTCTACCGGCTCGCGCTCACGCTGCCGCTGCTGCTGGTCGCGGGCTGGCTGTTCGCGAAGAAGCGCCAGAGCACGTGGTGGCCGTTCGTCTGGGGCTTCATCTTTTTCGCGCTGTTCGCGTTCTTCGTCGAGCTCGTGCCCTACCTGCCCAGCTACGGCGGATACGTGCGCTATGCCGTGGGCATCGTGGTGACCGTGCTGGTGGGGCGCTACGCCATCCTGGCGCTGAACCGCTACCTCGAGCGCCAGCGGCAGGCCGAGGCGCTGCCCGACGCGCAGCGGCGCGAGGAACTGAGCTACGACGTCGCCCTGGCGCGCCTGGCCAAGGGCGTGTGCCCGGGGTGCGAGCGGCCGGTCGATCTGAAGAACGAGACGATCGATTTCTGTCCGCACTGCGGCATCGGGCTGTTCGACCGCTGCGGAAACTGCCGCACGCGCAAGAGCGCCTTTGCGCGTTTCTGCCATGCGTGTGGAACAGGCAGCGCACAGGCAGCAGGACAAACGACCGGGCGTCTGTAGGACCAGGGTAAAGGATTGCGAGGGCTTTTGGCAATAAATGATAAAAATAAACACTCAAATAGGGAGATTCAAAAATGACGATCAGCATGAATTGATGGTTTCTTGAATAATTTGGGGCTGACTGCATCAATTTTGCGTTCTTTTCCAGGATCTCTCCATGTCTCCCCTGCCTGCCTCCGCTTCCAGCGACATGCTCGTCGCCTTCGCCCAAGCCATCCGGGCGTCGCAGCCTTCCATCGAACTGGACGCACGGGGCCATGTGGTGGCGGTCCATCCCGGGTTTCTCGAGATGAGCCAGCATGCGGAAGGCGACGTGGTGGGCCACCACTACCGCAGCTGCTTTCCCCGGGCAGCGGAATGGCTGGATGCCTGCTTCGCCCCGGATGCCGCCGAGCCGGTGCGGGTCGCCACCGGCCGCCATTTCGGCAGCTGGAAGCGGAACTGCGTGACGCGCACGCAGGCCTTCATGCTGCGGGGCGAGGACGCCGCGGTACGGCAGCTCGTGCTGCTGCTGGAAGACGTCTCGGACCAGCGCGCCGCCCTGCGGGAGTACGAGGGCCACAGGAATGCCATCGACCGTTCCATGGCCATCATCGAGTTCGACCTGAAGGGCCACGTGCTCAAGGCCAACCGGAACTTCCTGGACATTTTCGGCTACAGCGCCGAGGAGATCGAGGGAGTGCACCACCGCATCTTCTGCGACGCCGAGCATGTGCGCAGCCTCGAGTACAGAGAATTCTGGGAGCGGCTGGCCGCCGGGGAATTCCAGAGCAACGAGTACCGCCGCATCCGCAAGAACGGGCAGGACGTGTGGATCCAGGCGTCCTACAACCCCATCCTCGACGAGGACGGCCGGCCGGTGAAGGTGGTCAAGTACGCCACCGACGTCACCGACGCCAAGCAGCGCAACACCGAGAACGCCGGCCGCGTCGAGGCCATCGGCCGCTCCATGGCAGTGGTCGAATTCGCGCTCGATGGCACGGTGCTGGCGGCCAACCAGGCGTTCCTCGACACGATGGGCTACACGCTGGACGAGGTGCAGGGCCGGCACCACCGCCACTTCTGCCAGCCCGAACACGCCGCGAGCCCGGCCTACCGGGACTTCTGGCGCAAGCTGGGCGACGGCGAGTTCGAGGCCGGCGTGTACCGCCGCGTGGCCAGGAACGGGCGCGAGGTGTGGCTGCAGGCATCGTACAACCCCATCTTCGACGGCGAGGGCCGGCAGGTGAAGGTCGTCAAATATGCCACCGACATCACCGCGGAGCAGATGCGCAACGCCGAATACCAGGGCAAGGTCAATGCCATGTCCCGTGCGCAGGCCGTCATCGAGTTCGACCTGGAGGGCAATGTGCTGCATGCCAATGCCAATTTTCTCGACGCGATGGGCTACACCCTGCGGGAGATCGTGGGGCAGCACCACAAGATGTTCTGCGAGCCTGACTTCGTGCGCTCGTCGGAGTACCGCGACTTCTGGGCCAGGCTCAGCCGCGGCGAGTTCTATTCGGGCCTGTACAAGCGCATCAGCAAGCATGGCTACCCGGTGTGGATCCAGGCGACCTACAACCCCATCATCGGGCCCGACGGCAATCCGGTGAAGATCATCAAGTACGCCATCGACGTGAGCGACCAGGTCGAGCGCGAGCAGCTGGTGCAAAGCCGGGTCGCCGAAATGGGCCGCTCGATCCAGCAGTTGACGGAGACCATCGGCGAGATTGCGCGCACCACGCGCCACTCCACCGAACTGGCCGCCGTGACGCAGGCCGAGGCGCGGCGCGGCAGCCAGACGCTGCTGCGTTCCCTGGATGCCACCAAGGCCATCCAGGAATCGTCCGACGACATCAACGCCATCATCCAGGTGATCGGCGACATCGCCAACCAGACCAACCTGCTGGCCTTCAACGCGGCCATCGAGGCCGCGCGGGCGGGAGAGCACGGACTGGGCTTCTCGGTCGTGGCCGACGAGGTGCGCAAGCTGGCCGAGAAGTCGTCGCAGGCGACGCGCGAGATCACCAAGCTCATCGCCGAATCGGTGGCGCGCGTGCGCCAGGGCGGCGACATCTCCTCGCAGGCGGCAGAGAACTTCGAGCGCATCGTGCAGGGCGTGGACCAGACGACCGCGTCCATCGCGGGCATCCACACCGCGACCGAGGCGCAGACCGCCGCCACGCGCAGCGTCGCCCAGTTGCTGGATGAACTGACCCGGGTCTCGATGCGCTCCGGCGTGGATCCGGCGGGCGGTGCGACGCCTGCGGCGCGGGTGGGCGCATGACGGCCGGCGCGGCGGTCCTGCACTTCGGAGTCGTGCGCGCCGCGGGCCGGGACATCGCCATCGCGTCCAGCGAACTGGTCGAGGCGGTGGACATGCCGCAGCAACTGCTTCCGCTGCCCGAGCCGTCCCCGCTGATGGCGGGCATGTTCCTGCTGCGGGGAAGGCTGGTTCCAGTGCTGGACCTGCAGCGGCTGATGGCCCCTGCCGCACCTCCCGTCGTTACCCCCGCCACTTCGCCGGCGGGCGACGGGGTGGATCCAGATGTCGTGGCCCCGGCCGCGGCAAGCCGGCGCCGCCAGGTGGCGGTGGTCGTGCATGGCGGCCGTCGCCTGGGCATCGGCGTGGACACCATCGCGGGCGTGCTGCGCGTGCCGCCTTCGGCCGTCACGCCCCTGGGCGGCGCGCAGGGCAGCCTGTTCGGCCATTGGTTGATCACGCAGGAGCCCGAGAGCCGCGCCCTGCCGGTACTGCAGGTGCCGGTCTTGCTGGAGCGCACGCCGGGCGTGACGCCCGCGTTGGATCTTCCCGCGGGAGCGCCCGGCGCGACCCCGGCGCAGGCCGCCGCGGCGACGACGACGCGCCGGCATACGCTCGCGTCGCTGGAGGGCCAGGTGCTGGCCTTCGATTTCGCCGATGTGCCCGACATCCTGCCGATGCCGCCCATGCGCGCGTTCTTCGCGGCCGGCGGCCCGCTGCGCGGGCTCGTGCCATGGCGCGGCTGCGATGTGCCGGTGGTCGATCTGCAGCGGCTGCTCGGCATGGAACGCGATGCGCCGGACGGCGCCCGGGCCCCGTCCCCGGGCGCGTCGAAGCCCCTGCTCATGGTGTTGCAGCGCGGTGACCGGCGCATCGGCGTGCAGGCGGACGCCGTGCTGGGCATGGAGGCAGCGACGCCCGACGCCACGGTGCCCCTGGGAGCCGGCGCCAGCCTGAACCCCGGGTGCTATGCCGGCGCAATGCGCACTTCGGCGCACGGTATCGCCGCCGTGCTGCGGGTGGACGGGCTGCTGGCCCATCCGGTCGTCGCCGCATTTCTCGACAGCCGGCCCGCCGCCGCAGCAGGCGCTCAGGCCGGGCCGCAGGCGGCGCGTGGCGGCGCACGCACCACGTTCCTCATCTACCGGGCCGGGGGCGACTGCGCCACGCCGCTCGCCGAGGTGGAGGAGATACTCGATTACGCGATGCCGGCCGTGCGGCTGGACGCTGCCGGCGGCGGCATGTGCGGCCTGGTCGAGCGCAAAGGCCGGCCGCTGGAGGTTTTCTCCTTGCGCACCCTGCTGGGCAGCGCCGCGGCGGAGCCCACGGCGCAGTCTCGGGTGCTGGTGGTGCGGCACGGCGAGCGGCTGCGCGGCTTCCTGGTGGACAGCCTGGTCTCGCTGGTCGCGGCAGATGCCACGGCGGAGATCGGCCACGAGCCCTCCACGCCTTCGGAGGGCACGCGGCGCTCGGGCAGCGGCCTCGGGCGCCTGCTGACCGTGGGAGCGGGCGCCGATGCCGTCACCTGCCGGAAGGTGGACCTGCGGGCACTCATGGGGCAGTCGTTCCGCGATATCCCGTAGCGCCATCGGCGCAGCTGGCCGGCAGTTCGGGCCTGCCTGTAGGAGAGCACCTGAAATTGGCAACAGCGATAAATCTGTAAGCAAATTTAGCAATTAAGCCGCTATCGTCGTGCCCTCCGTTCCACGACCCATTCCTGGGCCCACGAAAGCGCGACCATGAGTTTTCGCCACATGAAAATTGCCACCAAGATGACCCTGCTGCTGTCGGTCCTCTGCCTGTGCATGGCCGCCGTTGGCGCCATCGGCATGCTGGGAATGCGCGCCGCGGAGGACGGGCTCGACACGGTGTACCGTGACCGGGTCCTGCCGCTGCAGCAGCTCAAGCTGGTTTCCGACGCTTATGCAGTGGACATCGTGGACACGGCGCACAAGGTGCGCGACGGTGCGCTGACTCCCGCGCAGGCCGAGCAGTCGGTGCTCCGGGCCCGGCAGCGGATCCGCGAGCAGTGGAGCGCCTACCTGGCCACGAAGCTGGTCGCGGAAGAAGAGGCCCTGGTGAATGCGTTCGCACCGCGCCAGGCGCTGGCCGACGCTGCCGCGGACCGCCTGCTCGGCCTGGTCCGGGCTGGCGACCTCGAAGGCGTGCGGGCCTTCGCTGCGCGGGAACTCTATCCCGCCATGGACCCGCTGCAGGAGGTGCTGGGCAAGCTCATCGACCTGCAACTCTCGGAGACGAAGAGGGTGTACACCGCCAGCGAAGCGGCCTATGCCCGCAACCTCCGCCTCGTGTGCGCCATCGTGGCTTTGTGCGTGCTGTGCGCGGCCGTGGCGGGGTACTTCATCACCCGCGGCATCACGCGCGCGCTCGGCGCCGAGCCGGATACGGCTGCCGAGGTGGCGCGGGAGGTGGCGCGAGGCAACCTGGCAGCGCCCATCCTCCTGGCCGAGGGAGACAGCACCAGTCTCATGGCCCAGCTGCACTCCATGCAGCACAGCCTCGCGCGGATGGTGCGCAAGGTGCATCAGTGCTCGCACGGCGTGGCCAGCGCATCCACGCAGATATCCGAGGGCAACACGGATCTGTCCTCGCGCACCGAGCAGCAGGCGAGCGCGCTGCAGCAGACCGCGGCTTCCATGGAGCAGCTCAGCTCCACGGTCCGGCAGAGCGTGGACAGCCTGGCTCGTGCCAACGCTTTCGCGCTGCAGGCAGCATCGACGGCAGGCGACGGTGTCGCGGTGGTGCAGCAGGTGGTGCGCACCATGCGGGACGTGGACGACAGCGCGCGCCAGATCGCCGGCATCGTCTCGGTGATCGACGGCATCGCCTTCCAGACGAACCTGCTGGCACTCAATGCCGCGGTGGAGGCGGCACGGGCCGGGGAACTGGGGCGCGGCTTCGCCGTCGTGGCCGGCGAGGTGCGGGGCCTCGCCGGCAGGGCAGCCGATGCCGCGAAACAGATCAAGGGGTTGATCGACAGCAGCGTCTCGCACGTGCAGCACGGCTCGGATCTGGTGGCGAAGGCCGAGGCCACCATGGAGCAGGTGGTGGAGTCGGTCCGGCGCGCGACGGCCCTCATGGGCGAGGTCAGCACAGCGAGCGGCGAGCAGAGCCTGGGTACGTCCCAGATCAGCGATGCCGTGTCGCAGATGGACCAGGTGACGCAGCAGAACGCGGCCATGGTGGAGGAAATGGCCGCGGCCTCCTTGAACATGAGCGCACATGCCCGTGAACTGGTCGATGCCGTGTCGCACTTCCACCTGCCGCAAGGCACGCTGCGTTCCGCCCCGGCATAAGGCCCGGGATCGCTCCTCGGACGGGCCCGCCGACAGGCAGGAAGAACCTTTTCCTACGGGCTCGACGGGCCCGCATTTTCCACACTGGCAGGCCGATCACGACCTCGCTTGCAGGAGAAGCCATGCCCCTCGATCCCCGCACCGCCGGCCCCCGCCCGCCTTTCAAGGACCAGCAACCGCTCACGCCGCCCGGCGCCGAAACCGACATGCACCCACAGCCCGACTACGGCGCCGCGTCGTACCAGGGCTCGGGCCGGCTGCAGGGCCGCAAGGCCGTCATCACGGGCGGCGACAGCGGCATCGGCCGCGCGGTGGCGCTGGCCTTCGCGCGCGAGGGCGCCGACGTGCTGATCGCCTACCTGCCCGAGGAGGAGGGCGACGCGCGCAAGACCCTCGAGCTCGTCACCGCGGAAGGCCGCCGCGCGGTCGGCGTGCCGGGCGACATCCGCGAAGAGGCCCACTGCAATGCCGTCATCGACCGCGCGGTGAAGGACCTGGGCGGCATCGACATCCTCGTCAACAACGCCGCCTACCAGATGGCGCACGAGAGCATCGACGAGATCTCGGCCGAGGAATTCGACCGCACTTTCCGCACCAACGTCTATGCCACGTTCTACCTGAGCAAGGCGGCGGCCCGGCACATGCCACCGGGCAGCGCGATCATCAACACCGTTTCGGTGAACGCGGACAAGCCCAACAAGACGCTGCTGGCGTACGCCTCCACCAAGGGCGCGCTGCAGAACTTCACGGGCGGGCTCGCGCAGCTGCTGGCCGACAAGGGCATCCGCGTGAACTGCGTGGCGCCCGGCCCGATCTGGACGCCGCTGATCCCGTCCACGATGCCGATCGAGCGTGCGCGCGAATTCGGCAAGCAGGTGCCGCTGCAGCGTCCCGGCCAGCCCGCCGAGGTGGCGCCGGCCTACGTGATGCTCGCGTCCGACCAGGCGAGCTTCATCTCGGGCGCGACGGTGGCGGTGACGGGCGGCGTGCCCATCATCTGACGGGCCGGCAAGGGGCCGCTTCCCTATCCTTGCGGATGCGCCTTCGGCCCTCAGCCCATCACCACCGGACCGCCCTGCGCGATCGCACGCTGGTACGCCGGGCGGGCGTTGATGCGGTCGCGGTAGGCCTTCAGGGCGGTGAACTCGACCGCGCCGCTGGCGCGCGCGATCGCGGCCTCCACCGCGAAGCTCATCTGGAAGTCCGCGATGGTGAGCGCATCGCCCGCGAACCACGCATGGCGCGCGAGATGGTCCTCCATGAAGGCGAGGGCCGTGAGCAGGTTCGGGTCCACCAGCTTCTTCTGCGCCTTGCCGCAGATGGAGTAGGCCACCGGCCGCGCGAAGAACGGCATGGGCTGCAGGGGCAGGGTCTTGAAGACGAGCTTCATCACGAGCCAGTTCATGAGCGAGCCTTCGGCATAGTGCATCCAGAAGCGGCACTGCCGGTGTTCCGGCGTGCCCGGCCGGGGCACGAGGTGGGCCAGCTCGCCCGTGGCCTGTGCGCCGTAGCGCTCGGCGATGTGCTCGATGATCGCGCCGGACTCGGCGATGATCTCGCCGCCGTCGTCGATCACGGGGGATTTGCCCAGCGGGTGGATGCGCTTGAGCTCCGGCGGCGCGAGGCGGGTGCGCGGGTCTCGCTGGTAGCGGCGCAGGTCGTAGGCCACGCCCAGCTCTTCCAGGAGCCAGAGCACGCGCTGGGAGCGGGAGGTTTCGAGGTGGTGGACGGTCAGCATGGCCGCATGGTAAGGCCGCCCCGGCGGTGCAGGGCGTAGGCCGTGGCCGATCCGCCCGCCGATGGGTTGCCGGCCTGCGCGTTTTCCTTTCCTATACGCCCCGCGCGCGGTCGGCCGCGAAGCGGGCGCGGAACTCGCCGAAGCGGCCCGCGTCGAGCGATTCGCGGATCTCCCGCATGAGGTTCAGGTAGTAGTGCAGGTTGTGCACGGTGGTGAGCATCGGGCCCAGCATCTCGCCGCAGCGGTCGAGGTGGTGCAGGTACGCACGGCTGAAGCCGCCGCGCCCGCCGTCGGCCCAGGCCACGCCCTCGGTGCCCGCGCAGGCGTGGCAGGTGCAGGTCGGGTCCAGCGGCTGGTGGTCGGCCTTGTGGCGGGCGTTGCGGATCTTCAGGTCGCCATGGCGCGTGAAGATGGTGCCGTTGCGCGCATTGCGCGTGGGCATCACGCAGTCGAACATGTCCACGCCGTCAGCCACGCCCTGCACGAGGTCTTCCGGCGTGCCCACGCCCATCAGGTAGCGCGGCTTGTGGGCCGGCAGCCGGTGCGGCGTGTGGGCCATGATGTCCAGCATCTCGTCCTTGGGCTCGCCCACGCTCACGCCGCCCACGGCGTAGCCGGGAAAGTCCATCTCCACGAGTCGTTCCAGCGACTCCTGGCGCAGGTTCTTGTACATGCCGCCCTGCACGATGCCGAAGAGCGCGTTGGGGTTGCCCAGGCGGTGGAACTCGTCCTGGCTGCGGCGCGCCCAGCGCAGGCTCATCTCCATCGACTTGCGCGCCTCGGCCTCCGTGGTCTTGTGGCCCTTGGTCTCGTAGGGCGTGCATTCGTCGAGCTGCATGACGATGTCGGAGTTGAGCGTGGTCTGGATCTGCATGCTCACTTCAGGCGACATGAAGAGCTTGTCGCCGTTCACCGGGCTCGCGAAATGCACGCCTTCCTCGGTGATCTTGCGCATCGCGCCCAGCGACCAGACCTGGAAGCCGCCCGAGTCCGTGAGGATGGGCTTGTTCCACTGCTCGAAGCCGTGCAGGCCGCCGAAGCCCTGCATCACGTCCAGGCCCGGGCGCATCCACAGGTGGAAGGTGTTGCCCAGGATGATCTGCGCGCCCATCTCGTGCAGGCTGCGCGGCATCACGCCCTTGACGGTGCCGTAGGTGCCCACCGGCATGAAGATGGGGGTCTGCACCACCCCGTGGTTGAGCGTGAGCGTGCCGCGCCGCGCATGGCTGGCGGGATCGGTCGCGAGAAGTTCGAATTGAAGCATGATCGGGCGATTGTCCCAGACGGCCGCCTGCGCGCCGGCACTACACTGGCCCGCAGCGGCGCCGCGTTCCGCGGCCCTCCGGCCGGCCCCCAGAAGAAAGGACATTCCCGAACATGCTCAAGATCCTCGTCGCCGTCGATGGCTCCGAACTCTCGCTCGACGCCGTGCGCCACACGCTGGCGCTCACGCGCCAGGGCCTCGCGGCCTCCGTCGTGCTCGCGCACGTGCAGGAGCCCGCCACCCTCTACGAGATGGTGGTCTCGCGCGATCCCGACCTCATCGCCGCTGCGAGCCTGGAGGCCGGCCTGCACCTGATGGCCCCGGCGCGGGCCCTGGTCGATGCGGCCGGCGTGCCCTGCGAATCCGAAGTGGGCGTGGGCGACGTTGCCCCCACGCTGGCGGACATCGCCGAGCGCACCCAGTGCGGCCTCGTCGTGATCGGAGCCCGCGGCCAGGGCGCCATCGCCAGCGCGCTGCTGGGCTCCGTCTCCCAGGCCCTGGTGCACGCGAGCCCCGTGCCCGTGACCATCGTCAAGCACCCCGACACGACCGTTGCCGTGCAGCCGGCGGACCTGCCTGGCGACGGTGGCGAGCCCGATCCGGTGTGAGGGAGAAAAGCAGGAAGTGACGGTCAGGCGGTAGAAACGAAAGCCGCTGAGCCCGGTGACGGACTGGCTGGTGAGGCAGGGCCTTCCTACCGGGCAAGCCCTGTGTGCTGCCAGCAGCCTTACCGCTCAGAAGGCCGCGGAGCAGGCCAAGCCAGCAGACGCCGCGGGACTGGCTTCGCCAGACCGCTGGCGTCGTCCCCCTTCCCGCCGGGCGCAGCACGGCGAGAGAAGGGGGAAGCGGCAAAGCCGCTCAGGGGGATGTCCCTGTTTATGCTGCCTTGCGGAACCCATCCGGATGCGCGCTGCCGCCGCGCTGCAGCTTGCCGTGCGGCAGGCTGGCCAGGCGCGAGAACATGCGGCGGCAGTAGCCGGAGATCCAGAGGCATTTGTTGAGTTCGTCCACGGGCAGCGGACCCGAGACGACGACGATGTCGTTGGCGGCCTGCAGGGCGCCCGCGGCGCGCAGGCGGCGGCGGGTGTTGTTGGCCCACGAGGTGATGCGCGAGGGCGTGCCGTGCTGGTGCACCTGGCCGGTGTGCTGGTCGAACGCGATGGCCACGGTCTCGGTCCTGAGCTTGAAGCGGCGCTCGCCGGTGACGGCGCTGGGTGCCTCGCGCATGTCGTACAGGTAGTACGCGCCGGCCTTGAGTTGGTATTGCATGTCCATGGTGACGACCTCCGAGCAGGCATTGTCGAGCGGCCCCGGACAGGCAATCGCGCGGAAAAGGGCCGGAAAACCGTTCTTATCCGCGCCGCGGAAGAGGGCCGGACTGGCCTTCGGCGCGGGGGCTCGGGCTGCGGCGGAGAGGGGATACGAAAGGCCTGGGGAATGCCGTGCGCCGCGCGTGCCATTGTGTCGGCACGCCCCGGCCGCTTCAACCCGCTGGCCAGGGCAAAGGGTAACGGGTTGTGAGGCGCGCGGCGGCGGGGCCGCGCGCCCTGCCTCAGAAGTCCACGAGGCTCAGGCCCACGCTGAGCACGGTGCGCCGGCGGTTGTAGTCGGTGATGGTGTCGCCATAGCCGCTGAAGAGCGCGGTGTGGAACCGCAGGTTGCTCTTGATGCCGCCCAGGTCCGTGCCCACCGCGCGCATCCATTCCAGCCGCACGGCGCCGCGGCCGGTGGAGCCGAAGGCGCTGCGCGCCATCAGCGACAGGGTGTTGTCGCGGTCGTAGTTCCAGCCGAGCTGCACCTCGCCGCGGCCCATGTAGTCGATGATGTCCGGGTTGTCGTCGTCCGCGGCGCTTTCCTTCAGGCGCTTCCAGACGCGCGCGCTCACGGTCCAGCGGTTGTCCAGCTCCATGCCGGTCATCAGGTACACGCGGTTCCAGCTGCGCGACAGCGGCAGGTTCTGGCCGTTGGACTGGTGCACCAGCCCGATGCCGCTGTAGCGCCAGCGCCAGCCGAAGGGCAGCTTCGCGTCGGTGGGATAGACGTACATCACCTCCGGTTCGTGGTCGGTGGCGCGGAACGGCCGGGAGATGTTCGGGCTGAAGAGCTGCCAGTACGACTGCTGCGTGTAGCCGACCCACAGCGAATCCTTGAGCGTAGGGTGGCCCTGCGTGAGCAGGCCCTGCGCGATCTTGGTGCGCACCGAGAGCTGGATGCGTGTCTCGGTGGTGCGGTAGTCGACTGCCGAGGACGCGGTGTGGTCCGCCGAGGGCGAGGACGGCTGGCGGTTCACGGTGTCGGACGCCACGACCGAGAACGAGATCGGCCGGTAGCCGCGGAAGCGGAAGGTGCCGCAGTCGCTGCCCGATTCCAGTTCCCAGAAGCGCGAGAGGGTGCTGTACTGCTCGTCGCGGCAGCCCTCCACCTGCGCCACGTCGATGACGCGCGTGGCCGGCAGCGTGGTGTCCACCGGCGTGGGCGGCGCGTTGTCCCCGGCCGGGGCCGCGGCGGACTTGCCCGTGCCCGTGGACGGCGCGGCGGCCACGGCCGGCGCCTGCTGCCAGGCCTGCTGCCCTGCCCACTGGTCGAAGCAGGCCAGCCGGGCCTCGCCGCTGCCCATGGCCGTGCAGCGGCGCCAGGCCTCGCCCGCGGCGCCGGAGGGCGCGGGGGGCTGCTGCGCCAGGGCGGCGCCGGCTGGTGCGCAGAGCGCGAGCGCCAGGGCGCCCAGGCGCACCGGGCGGGTGGCGGCGGGCCGGCTTGCCTGCGCGGCGCGAACGAAAGGCTTCGGTTGTCGTGTGCGTTGGTCCATGGTCCGCGGATCTCCTTGCCGCAACTGCCCCACGCCCACCGGCCCATCCGGTTGGCGTGGATGATGATGAAGTGCTTCTGCCTGCCGCCCGCCGCATGCCCGGGGCCCGCCCGGGGTGGATGGCGCGTCCGGCGGGTTCATGGTGCCGTCGGGGCGGGGGACTTGCGTGCCGCGAACTCGGCGCGCAGCGCGCGCAGCTTCTCGCGCGGGTCTTCGCGGGCGGTGTTCTTGTCCAGGCCCATCTCGGCGATGAAGCGGCTGGGCTGGGCGGCGACCATCTCGCGGCCCTTCTTGCGGCGCTTCGTCCAGCTCACGGCCAGGCTGCGCTGCGCGCGGGTGATGCCCACGTACATCAGGCGGCGCTCTTCCTGCAGGCGCTGAAGGGTGTCTTCGCTCACCTTCTGCTGGCGGCCCTCGTCGTCGTCGAGCTTGAAGGGCAGCATGCCCTCGGTCACGCCCACCAGCATCACGTGCGGCCATTCCAGGCCCTTGGAGGCGTGCAGGGTCGAGAGGGTGACGAGGTCCTCGTCCTTCTCGCGCTCGCTGATGGTGGACAGCAGCGCGATGGTCTGCGCCACTTCCAGCAGGCTCTTGGTTTCCTTGGCCACCACCGCGCCGGCGGTGTCCTCGATCTGCCCGCCCGCGCGCTGGCTCATCCAGTCGCAGAATTCGAGCACGTTGGTCCAGCGCGCGCCGGCCACGGTCTCGCTGTCCTCGCTGTCGTAGAGGTACTGCTCGTAGCCGATCTCCTTCAGCCAGTCGGTCATGAAGGTGCGCGAATCTTCGGCGCCGTGGGTGTGCCGCGCCTTGTATTCCAGGTAGTTGATGTAGCGGCCGAACTCCAGCACGCTCTCGTGCGCCTTGCGCGGCAGCACGGCTTCGAGCATGTGGTTGAACAGCGCTCCGAACATGCTCACCTTGTGCTGCGTCGAGAACTCGCCGAGCTTGGCCAGCGTGGTGTGGCCGATGCCGCGCTTCGGCGTGGTGATGGCGCGCAGGAAGGCCGGGTCGTCGTCGTTGTTGATCCACAGGCGGAACCAGGCGCACAGGTCCTTGATCTCCGCGCGGTCGAAGAAGCTGGTGCCGCCCGAGACCTTGTAGGGCACGTTGGCCTTGCGCAGCGCCTTCTCGAACGGCTTGGCCTGGTGGTTGGCGCGGTAGAGGATGGCGAAGCTCTTCCAGGCCGGCTGCGGGTTCAGCGTGGCGCGCAGGCTCTGGATGCGGGCGACTGCCCGCTCGGCCTCGTGCTCCTCGTTGTCGGCGTCCACCACGCGCACCGGCTCGCCCTCGCCCAGTTCCGAGAACAGCGTCTTCGGGTAGAGCTTGGGGTTGGGCTGGATCACGTTGTTGGCCGCGCGCAGGATGGCGCTGGTGGAGCGGTAGTTCTGCTCCAGCTTGATGACCTTGAGCTGCGGGTAGTCCACCGGCAGCTTCTTCAGGTTGTCCAGCGTGGCGCCGCGCCAGCCGTAGATGGACTGGTCGTCGTCGCCCACGGCGGTGAAGCGGCCGCGCTCGCCCACCAGCAGCTTGAGCAGCTCGTACTGCGTGGCGTTGGTGTCCTGGTATTCATCGACCAGCACGTGGCCCAGCGATTGCTGCCACTTGGCGCGCACCTCGGGGAAGTCGCGCAGCAGGCGCAGCGGCATGCCGATCAGGTCGTCGAAGTCCACGCTCTGGTAGGCCGTCAGGCGCTCCTCGTAGCGCTGCATGATGACGGCGATGCTGCGCTCGTTGTCGTCCTTGGCCTGGGCGAGGGCGGCGGCGCTGTCGAGGCCCGCGTTCTTCCAGGCGCTGATGGTCCATTGCCACTGGCGCGCGGTGGCGATGTCGGTGGTGCCGCCGGCCGCGTCCTTGATGATGCCGGTCACGTCGTCGGCGTCGAGGATGCTGAACTGGGGCTTGAGGCCGAGCACGGCGCCGTCTTCGCGCACCATGCGCACGCCCAGGGCGTGGAAGGTGCAGACCAGGACATCCCTGGCCGAACGGCCGATCAGGTGCTGCGCGCGCTCGCGCATTTCCGCGGCGGCCTTGTTGGTGAAGGTGATGGCCGCGATGCGGCGCGGCTCCAGGCCGGTCTCGATCAGGCGGCCGATCTTCATCGTGATCACGCGCGTCTTGCCCGAGCCGGCGCCGGCCAGCACGAGGCAGGGCCCCTCCGTGTAGTGGACGGCCTGGAGCTGGGCGAGATTGAGACCGGCGGACATGCGGCGAGCGGAAACGGGAGGAGGGCTGGAAAGCGTGGAGGCGAGGGCAACTACCAGCCCGGGCATGGGCAGCCGGGCCGGGAGGCGGGTGCCGATGATAACGGGGCGGTCCGCCGCCGGGTTGTGCGGGGGAATGCGGGCCGGGCCGATGCGGCGGCGTCCTACAGGCCGCGCGCTGCGAGAATGCCGCGTGCTCTCCGTGCTGGCCGTCACCTTTCCCTTCTTCGCGCTCGTGCTGTGCGGGTACCTGGCCACGCGCGCGGGGTGGCTGCCGCTGGCCGCGATTCCCGGGCTGAATGCCTTCGTGCTGTTCTTCGCGCTGCCGTGCATGCTGTTCCGCTTCGGCGCGCGCACGCCGATTGCCGAGCTGCTGGACCCCGCGGCCGCGGGCGTGTACCTGGCCTGCGGCCTGGCGCTGGTGGCCGCGGCCATCGCGCTCACGCGCCGCCGGCTGGGCTGGAACGACGCGGCCTTCGGCGCCCTGGCGACGGCCTTTCCCAACACCGGCTTCATGGGCGTGCCGCTGCTGGTGGCGCTGCTCGGCCCGGCGGCCGCGGGGCCGGTGATCCTCACGATGCTGCTGGACATGGTGGTGACCACGGCGGTCTGCGTCGGCCTGTCGCGCCTGGGCGGCGGGGATGCGCCGGGCGCCGAGGGGGCGCGGGCGGCGCTGGGGCGGGCCCTGCGCGGCATGGCCGCCAATCCCATGCCCTGGTCGATCGCGCTGGGCGCGCTGGCCTCCGGGTTGCAGGTCGCCCTGCCGGGGCCCGTGGACCGTACCGTGGGCCTGCTGGCGGATGCCGCGGCGCCCGTCGCCCTGTTCACCATCGGCGCGGTGCTCGCGCGCGCGGGCATGGCCGCGCATCCGGGCGAGGCCCTGCGCCCCCGGGACGGCCTGGGCGCGGCGCTGGCCAAGCTGGTGGTGCATCCGCTGCTCGTCTGGGGCGCGGGCCATGCGGCGATCGCCGCGGGCGCGCCGCTGTCCGCTCCTGTGCACACCGCGCTGGTCCTCGCGGCGGCGCTGCCGAGCGCCAGCAATGTCTCGCTGCTGGCGGAGCGCTTCGGCGCACACACGGGGCGCATCGCCCGCGTGATCCTGGTGTCCACGGTGCTGGCCTTCCTGAGCTTTTCGGCCGCGGTGGCCGTCTGGACCTGACCGCTTCGCATTCCTGGGGCCGGCTTCGGCCCGGTCATCGGGGCGTTACGCGATTTCACGACATTGGCGGCGTTGCAGGTGCCCCGTGCGGCGCCTTCGTGAATGAGGAGTTCCACCATGACCGCCCCTTCCGCTGCCCCGGCGCAGCCCGACTCCGTGGCCGCACGGACGTATCTTTCGCAGATAGGGACCCACCTGGGCGTGCCCCCCGACCTCCTGCCCTCCCTGCAGTCCGGCGAACCCTTCGTGGGGCCTTCCGGCCTGCTGTGCCGCATCCACGTCCGCCGGGACGAGGACCGCTGGGCCGCCTACCCGGAAGTCCTGCTGCCGCTGGCCGCCGCCGAGCTGGGGGGAATGGACGTGCCGCGGCTGCTGGGCGTGCAGGAGCAACTGCTCGGCGGCGAGGGCTGGCTGCTGGGCCTGATGGAAGACGGGGGGCTGCTGGGCCTGCGGCCGCTGCAGGCGCGCCACGACGCTGCCCGCGTGGCGGCCGACATGGACCGCGGCCACCTGCTGGCGCGCGCCGCCCTGGACGCGCTGGTGCCGCCCGGGGACTCCGGACCCTCCGGAGCCGGGCCCGCTGCGGTGCCGGCCGCGGGAGCCGCACCGTGATCCGCGGCTCCGAGCAGGCGCTGCTGCGCGGCACGCAAGGCCGGTCCGACCGGTTCCAGGAGGCCGGGGAGTCTTCGGCGCGCGCGCAGGGGCGGGAAACCGCCCCGCCGTCCCGCAGCCTGGTGCCGCCCCAGGCGCTGGCCGTACTCTCATCCGAAAGGCAGGCCCGCGCGGCCGGCCTTGATGCCTCGGCCTCCCACCGGCGGGCAGCCCTGCCGTCCGAGCCCGGCGGCAGTTCGCGCTATTTTTCCGCGCGCCTGGATCTGGGGGAAGTCTCCGGCGAGCTGGGCCTGTCGACTCTGCGGGGCTCGCAGCGCGAGCGGCCGAACGTCGAGGATTTCTCCCGCAGCAATTCGGGATCGGGGCTGGACCTCGACACGGTCGAGCGGCGCGGCGTGGACCGCGAGGCCGCCGCCCAGGAGGCCAGCGGCGACGAAGGCGACGAGACGGACCTGCCCATCGTCCGCCTGCGCATGCAGGTCATGTCCCACCTCGGCGCCATGCCGCTGGCCGGGGACGTGCAGGACCGCGCGGAGGTGCAGGCCCAGATGGAGGCGGAGTACGTCCAGTGGGCCGCGGACCGCCTGCTGGAGCGCCACAAGGCCTATGGCGCCACCGGGGGCTACCATTTCCGCGAACACATGCAGCCCGTGGGATGGCAGCGTGCCTCCGTGGCCATCGCCTACGAAAGCCTCAAGGGCTTCATGACCTCGGCCACGCGCACGCCGTCGGGCGGCGCGATCTCGACGCTGCGCGACAACGAGGACGGGGACACGGCCTCCAAGATCTGGCCGGCCGTGTACGGCGGCATGATGGCAGGCATGGTGAACTACCTCACCGAGTCCATCGTGGTGCCGGCCATGGACCGCCGTTCGCGCGTGGCGAACATGCCGGGCTTCAAGGCGGTGGACCCGAAGGTGCTGGTTCCCGACCCAGCACCCGTGCAGCTGGAGGTGACCGCTGAAGGCGCCAAGCGTTTCTGGCGCCCCGCGCGGGACTCGGAAGTGGGCCGCACCTCCACCACGGAAGACGTGGTCCGTCCCACCCGCAATGCCCTGCGCGGCGCCGCGTTCGACCACCGCAAGCTGGTGGAAACGCGCCAGAAGCTCATGGACGGGAAGGCCGAGGCCGCGCTGCTCAAGCCGGTGCTCACGGCCGGTGCCAACGCCACGCGCCGCAGCCTGAGCAGCGAAGAGACGCTGGCGTCGCCCCTGCGCGCCCTGGGCTTCGGTGCGGTGGCTTCGGGCACCGCGTCGGCGGTGAACAAGGCGGTATTGGAAACGACCAAGGCCCTGCCGCGCACCGGGCAGGTGGCGGTGTCCGACCTCGTGGGCGGCACGCAGCGCGTCAACCTGTTCCGGCTGGCGCTGCCCGACGATACGCAGGCGCCGCTGCAGTGGCGCGACGCCCGGCGCCTGCCCGGCTTCGCCTGGAACGTGGCGCAGGAATCCGTGCCCCTGCTGGGCGAGGCATTCCGCACGAGCGCCGGGGCGTTCCATGCCGCGCGCGATTTCTTCGTGCGCAGCGTGGGCGGCAACGTGGTGATCGGCGCGGTGGCCTCCGCGGCCGGCCTGCAGTTCGCCTCGATCGTCCGCGGCCGCTATGGCGTGCCGGACGGCGACGAGCCGCCCAACTCCCGGGGCGGGGTGATGCAGCAGGCCGGGCAGAGCTTCTTCAGCGAACTGGGCTGGAGCGGCTGGAAGGCGCTGATGGGCGACATCAGCGGTGAACTCACGTCGCGCCTGGACCGCCGGCGCGACCAGACGCAGGAGCGCCTGTGGCGCGAGTCCCGCGGCGAGATGCGTGCGCTGGACCCGATGCTGGAATCCCTGCTGAGCGCGTCGATGCGTTCTTTCGTTCCGCCCGTCCGCCGCCCCGCCACGGAATTCTCCGACGCGGCGCTGCGCCGTGCCGAGGAGGGCCCTGCCCCGGCGTCCGCAACCGGGGGCGACGCCGTGCGCGGCCAGGTATCGGAGGCGCTCGCGCGCCTGGCGGACCTGATGCGGGCGAGCCCGCAGGGCATCATCGAGCACGGCGCCGTGGCATCGGCCGCGGACAGCCTGCGCCAGCTGACCAGTGCGCACGGCGAGGGTGTCCTGCTCCTGCACGGCGTGGACCGCGCCCGGCTGCTGGACGTGCAGGCCCGCCTGGAGCGCGTGATGCGCCACCTGGAGCAGCGCGAGGCGCTCATCGCCTGGCGGGAAGGCCCCCGGCCGCACGCCGACTGACCCGCGGCCCGCTCAGATCGCCAGCGGATCCACGTCCACCAGCCAGCGCACCAGCCCGCGGTGCGCCGGATCCGCGCGGCAGGCATGCAGCAGCGGCTGCCAGGCCGCCAGGAAGCGCTGCAGCGCCGCGCGGCTCGGGCTCTCGAGCAGCATCTGCGCGCGCTCCACGTTGGCCACGCGCTGGATCGCCAGGGGCACGGGCGGGAACACCGTCACCTGCTCCAGCCCCGGAAGGCCCGCCTGCCGGGCCGCCTCGGCGCAGCCGGCCAGGAAGGCCTGCGCCACCTCCTGAGTGCGAGCGTCGGCACGCACCAGCGCCTGGAACGCGAAGGGCGGCATGGCGGCCTCGGCGCGCTCGGCAAGCTGCCGCGCGGCGAAGGCCGGGTAGTCGTGCCGGCGCAGCGCCGCGTACACCGCGTGGTCGGGGTGGTAGGTCTGCACCCACATCTCGCAGGCGCCGCCCTGGGCGGCCACGTAGCCCGCGTCCCGGCCCGCGCGGCCCGCTGCCTGCATGAGCAGCGCGAAGAGCCGCTCGGGCGCCCGGAAATCGCTGGAGAACAGCGCGCCGTCCGGCTGCACCGCCGCCACCAGCGTGATGCGCCGGAAATCGTGCCCCTTGGCGACCATCTGCGTGCCCACCAGCACGTCCACCTCGCCCGCATGCACCTGGGCGAGCTGCTCCTCCAGCGCGCCCCTGGCCTTCGTGGTGTCTGCGTCGATGCGGGCCACCCGGGCGGCGCGGCGCTCCGGCGTGATCACGTTGCGCAGCAGCGCGGCCAACTGCTCTTCCAGTTGCTCGGTGCCGCGCCCGATCGGCGCGATGTCCGGGTTGCCGCAGCCCGGGCAGGCGTAGGGCACGCGCTGCGCGAAGCCGCAGTGGTGGCAGCGCAGCGAGCGGTCGATCTTGTGGAACACCTGGTGGGCGCTGCAGTGCGGGCAGTCGCTCTTCCAGCCGCATTCCGTGCAGTGCAGCACCGGGGCGAAGCCGCGGCGGTTGAGCAGCACAAGGCACTGCTCGCCGCGCTCCACGCGCTCGGTGATGGCGGTCACGAGGGGCGGCGAGAACACGGCGCCGCGCGGCTGCTGCGCCATGTCCACCAGCCGCACGCGCGGCAGCGCGCCTGCGCCGATCCGGCTGGGCATGTGCAGCCGCAGGTAGCGCCCGCCCGGGGCTCCGTCCGCGGGCGGGCGGCTCGCGTGCCAGCTCTCCAGCGACGGCGTGGCCGAGCCGAGGATCACCTTGGCGCCCTGCTCGCGGCCGCGCCAGATGGCCAGGTCGCGCGCCGAGTAGCGCGCACCTTCCTGCTGCTTGTAGCTCGCGTCGTGCTCCTCGTCCACCACGATGAGCGCCAGGCCCGGCAGGCTCGCGAACACCGCCATGCGCGTGCCCAGCACGATGCGCGCCTGGCCGGCATGCGCGGCCAGCCAGCTTTTCAGCCGCTGCGGGTGGGTCATGCCGCTGTGCAGCGACACCACGCTGTCCGCCCCGTAGAGCGGCGCGAAGCGGGCCAGGAACCGCGCCTCCAGCTGCGGCGTGAGGTTGATCTCCGGCACCATCACCAGCACCTGGGCGGCAGGGTCGGCGGCCAGGGCCTGCTGCACGCAGCGCAGGTACACCTCGGTCTTGCCGCTGCCCGTGCTGCCGTAGAGCAGGAACGGGCCGGGCTGGTCGGCGATGGCGTCCGTGGCCGCCTGCTGCTCGGCGCTCAGGGCATGGGGACCGGGCGCATAGGGCGCAGCGGCTTCACCTGCGGTGGCGGCCGGCACACGCCGCAGGCGCCGCGCGAGCTGCGCGGGCGTGAGGTCGCGCAGCTGCGGTGGCAGGGCGGCAAGCGCCACCTCCCCCAGCGCCCGCTGGTAATAGCGCGCCGCGAAGGCCACCAGCCGCCGCCAGGCCGCGTCCAGCGGCGCGAGCCCCTCCAGCACGCCTGCCACCGGCCGCACCGCGGCGCCGCGCGGCAGGTCGGGCGCACCGGCCGGCGCATCCCACACCACGCCCAGCACTTCGCGCGTGCCCAGGGGCACCCGCACCAGCGTGCCCGGCTCCAGCGGGTGTGTGCTCGCATAGCTCAGCGGGCCGCCCACCGCGCTGTGCGCGGGCGTCTGGACGGCGACCGAAACGATCACGCCGCCGTCGGTTGCGGCGGATGGCGATGCGGCGGACGGGGCGCGGGATAGCGGTTGGGACACGGAAGGGACGGGGGCAAGGGCCAGGGCGGCGCCCGAGTCTGCCGCAAGCGGCCGCCGGGTGCACGGAGGGATTTTGGGCCGGGTTGTGGATAACTTTGTGGGCATCCGGGGACATCCAGGGGGCAGGCGGTGCACAGCAGCCCCGCGCGATGGTGTGCCGGTCTTCCCAGGGTGAAGAAAAAATCCTTTTGAATCAAGGATGTTGGGCGAGCTGTTTCAAGTTTCGCCTTCGGCTCCGGCCTGTGGATTGTTGCGCCGCCGCATGCGCCGGAGTGTGCATAAGTGGCCTTGTCAAGAGTTCCCCGGCCCCCCGGATTGTGGTAGGAGGGGTCTTCCTGGTGCGGTTCTGCCTTCGGTTCACCCGGCAAGTGCTTGATTTGACGAGGGTTTTGGAGAAATCCAGAGTTTCTGTGGATAACTTTGTTGATATCCACTGCGTACCGTGCGCAGGCCCTTGAAAACACGGGCTTCCATCACGCTGCCCGGAAATTCGGCAGCAGCTCTGCTTTCCATATGAATCAATGACTTGGCGCTGTTCGAAGAAATCGACGGCGCCATCACGCCGCGCGCTCGCGGGCCGCATGGCTGCACCGCCCTGGTGCCGGCGATGTGAATAAGTCAAGGGGCGGCGGGAGGCCGGCCGCATGCCGCATGGCCGGGCCGGCGCGCGTTGGCAGGCTTTCAGGCGCGGCCCGTGCCCGCCGCCGCGCGCATCGCCCGCGAGTGGCCGTGCACCGCCTCCACCAGGGCGGCGACGTGTTCCGGCGGCGTGTGCTGGCTGATGCCGTGGCCCAGGTTGAAGATGTGCGTGGGGCCGGTGGTGCCGCGGTCCGTGTGCGGGGTGCCGAAGCTGTCCAGCACCGCGCGCGCCTGGGCGGCGATCGCCTCCGGCGGCGCGAACAGCACGTTCGGGTCGATGTTGCCCTGCAGCGCCTTGCCGGGGCCGCCCACAGCGCCGCCCACCAGGGCGCGGGCGCGGGCCAGGTTGGCCGTCCAGTCCAGTCCCAGCACTTCGCAGTCCAGGCCCTGCATGTCTTCCAACCACAGGGCCCCACCCTTGGTGAACACGATGCGCGGCACGTCGGTGCCGTCCACCCCGGTGCGCTTCAGTTGCGCCAGCACGCGGGTGGTGTAGGCCAGGCTGAATTCCTGGAAGGCCCCGTCGGCCAGCACGCCGCCCCAGCTGTCGAACACCATCACCGCCTGGGCACCCGCGTCGATCTGCGCGTTCAGGTAGGCCGCCACGGCATCGGCATTGATCGCCAGGATGCGGTGCATCAGGTCCGGCCGGGAATACATCAGCGTCTTCACCAGCCGGTAATCGTCGCTGCCCTTGCCCTCCACCATGTAGCAGGCCAGCGTCCAGGGGCTGCCGGAGAACCCGATCAGCGGCACCCGGCCATCCAGCGCCCGGCGGATGGAGGTGACGGCGTCGAACACGTAGCGCAGCTTTTCCATGTCGGGCACGGCCAGCTGGTCCACTGCGGCCTCGTCGCGCACCACGCGGGCGAAGCGCGGGCCCTCGCCCTCGGCGAACGACAGGCCCAGGCCCATCGCGTCCGGCACCGTCAGGATGTCGGAGAACAGGATCGCCGCATCCAGCGGAAACCGCTCCAGTGGCTGCAGCGTGACCTCGGTCGCGTAATCCACGTTGGTGGCCAGCCCCATGAAACTGCCAGCGCGCGCGCGCGTGGCCTTGTATTCGGGCAGGTAGCGGCCGGCCTGGCGCATCAGCCACAGGGGCGTGTAGTCGGTGGCCTGGCGCCGGCAGGCGCGCAGGAAGGTGTCGTTCTGGAGCGGGGCGAAACTCATGGCGGGCATTGTCGCAGGGCCCGCCGCCGCCCTGCGCCCGCGGCCGGGCCGGCCTTGCCCCAGATCAAGCCGCCGGCCCGCCACCCGGTGCCGTGCCCCGCCGCCCGCCGGCCCGCGCACCCCCGTTGCGCGGCGGAAACGGCGCCGCGCCCGCCGGCTGCCGCTCCAGCTGCGCGGCCCGTTCCTGCAACTGCGCCAGGCTGCGGTCCAGGGCGTCCAGGTGCGCCGCATCCAGGCTCAGCGCCAGTGCCTGGTTGATGGCCCGCACCTCCGGCCACAGGGCGGCGTGCAGCCGCGTGCCGCCTTCCGTCAGGTGCAGCCCCGCCGGCCGTCCGTCCGCCGGGGGCCTGCGCTGCACCAGGCCCTTGCCCTCCAGCGAGCCGATCGCCCGTGATACCCGCGCGCGGTCCAGCTCCAGCCTCACCGCCAGCACCGAAGGCTGCAGCCCCGGCTCCTGCGCCAGCCACATCACCACGCCCCACTCGCGGCGTGTGATGCCGTGGCTGCGCTCGCACAGGCGGGTGACGAGGCGGCCCGACGCCGCCGCCAGCTTCACCAGCCGGTACAGCAGCAGGTCGCCGGGCTGTGCCGGCGCCGCCAGCGGGTTGCCTGCGGAAGGGCCGGAGGGGCCCGACGGGCCGGATGGGGAGGAGGGTGCGGAACGGGCGGCAGGACGGGAGGGGCGCGTCGCCATGCGGGAATGTCCTCATCGGGGTTGATTTGAACAATTGTCGCGCCGCTGCGTACAGTGCCTGCCATCCCTGCCGATGGAGTGCACCGCCATGACCCTGCGCCGCGAATTCCTCTTGAACACCCTGGCCCGCCCGGCCCTGCTGGGCGCCGCCGCCTCCCTGGGTGCGGGCGCCGCGCTGGCCCAGGTGCAGGACGCGCCCCTGCGCATCGTCGTCGGCTACGCCCCCGGCGGATCGAGCGACCGCGTCGCGCGCATCGTCGGCGACAGGCTGCAGCGCGTGCTGGGCAGCCCCGTCATCGTCGAGAACAAGGTGGGCGCCGGCGGCCGCATCTCCGCCCAGTACGTGAAGAGCGCGCCGGCCAGCCAGCCCATGCTGCTGCTGGCCAACCCGGCGGTGATGGTCGTCTCTCCCCTGGTGGTGAGCGACGTGGGCTACCAGCCCGACCAGGATTTCGTGCCCGTGAGCGAGGTGAACAACTACGTCTTCGGGGTGGCCGTGGGCGCCGCCGTGCCCGTGCGCGAAATGCAGCACCTGCTGGCCTGGATGCGCGCCAACCCGCGCTCGGCCAACATCGGCGTGCCCGCCACCGGCAGCCTGCCGCACTTCTTCGCGCTCATGCTGGGGCAGAAGGCCGGCATCACCGCCGAAGCCGTGGGCTACCGCGGATCGGCACCGCTCATCACCGACCTGGTCGGCGGCCAGATCCCCGTGGCCGTGGACACGCTGGACGCCCTGCAGCCCCAGCACGAGGCCGGCAAGCTGCGCCTGCTGGCCGTCTCCAGCGAGCAGCGCCTGCCCGAACTGCCCCAGGTGCCCACGTTGCGGCAGTCCGGCGTGGACCTGGCCGCCTCCGGGTGGAACACCCTGTTCGCGCCGCGCTCCATGCCGGCAGCGCAGGTGGACCGCTACGCCGCGGCCATCTACAAGGTGATGCAGGACAAGGACGTGGTCAAGCAGTTCAAGGACAACCACCTGGACCCCGTCGCCAGCACCCCCGCGCAGACGCGCCAGAGCATCGCCGCCTACCGCAAGCAGTGGGAGCCCGTGATCCGCGCCTCCGGCTACCGCCCCTGAGCCGCCCCGCCGAAGGAGACGACGCCATGCCGCAGCAGACAGAGAAGCCGCAGAGACCGAACATCCTCTTCATCGTGGCCGATGACCTGGGCTACGCCGACCTGGGGTGCTACGGCGGCCGCGACGCCGCCTTCGGCCCCGTCTCGCCCGTGCTGGACCGCCTGGCCGCCGGCGGATTGAAGCTCACCCAGGGCTACTCCAACTCGCCCGTCTGCTCGCCCACGCGCTTCGCGCTCATGACGGCGCGCTACCAGTACCGCCTGCGCGGCGCCGCCGAAGAACCCATCCGCACCGCCACGCGCGGCAACGACCGCCTGGGCCTGCCGCCCGCGCACCCCACGCTGCCCTCGCTGCTGAAAGACGCCGGCTACCGCACCGCCCTGATGGGCAAATGGCACCTGGGCTACCCGCCGCACTTCAGCCCCTTGAAGTCGGGCTACGAGGAATTTTTCGGCCCCATGTCCGGCGGGGTGGACTACTTCACCCACTGCGGCGCCAACGGCACGCACGACCTCTGGTTCGGCGAAGAGGAAAAGGCCCAGGAGGGCTACCTCACCGACCTCATCACCGACCACTCTGTGGACTACATCACGCGCATGGCCGAAGGCGCAAAACAGGGCACGCCCTTCTTCCTGAGCGTGCACTACACCGCCCCCCACTGGCCCTGGGAAACCCGCGACGACGAGGCCCTGGCCCACGAACTGCGCGACAGCAGGCAGGCCATCTACCACCTGGCCGGCGGCAACGTGGAAACCTACCGCCGCATGATCCACCACATGGACGAGGGCATAGGCCGCATCGTCGAAACCCTGCGCGCCCACGGCCTGGAGCGCGACACCCTCATCGTCTTCACCAGCGACAACGGCGGCGAACGCTTCTCCGACAACTGGCCCCTGGTGGGCGGCAAGATGGATTTGACCGAAGGCGGCATCCGCGTGCCCTGGATCGCCCACTGGCCTGCCGCCATCCCCCCCGGCGGCACCAGCGCCCAGCCCTGCCTGACCATGGACTGGAGCGCGACGATGCTGGAACTGGGCGGCGCCCAGCCCCACCCCGACTACCCCTGGGACGGCCAGACCCTGGCGCCCCTGCTGCAAGACCCCGCCTGGACCGCCGACCGCCCCCTGTTCTGGCGCATGAACCACCGCGGCCAGCGCGCCATGCGGCACGGCGACTGGAAATACCTGCGGGTGGATGGCGTGGATTACCTGTTCAACCTGGCGCAGGACGAGCGCGAGCGGGCCAACCTGGCTCCGCTGCAGCCGGGAAGGCTGGCGGAGATGGTGCAGGCATGGGAAGCATGGGAGGCGACCATGCCGGCGATTCCGGGGGATGCGACGGTGAGCCTCTGCTACACGGACAAGGATATGCCTCAGAGGTGATCCGGGGAGCGGCGCCTCAAGGCGATGAACTGGCGTTCCATTCCAGTAACGAAAGCTTGAGCGCGAGTGAACAGCCACCGGTAATTACGGCTTCTGGCGGAAACCCTGTTGTGCCGGCCCGTGACTCCATCGTGGGGCAAGTTAATTCCATAATGATATTCAAGTCATGAATTTTATTAATAGTTAAGCGGGACCCAGGGTGATGAAAGAAGTGTTTAACATTTAAAAACAAATTTTTTATTAATAGGCTGTCGAGTTTTTGTTTCAGCAGACCTATCATCCGCCGCGTCTCAACTTGACTCTGCAGCAACGAGAGGGCTGCAGCCATAACAATGACACGCCGCGTCACCATCCAGACGCCCCTGGGAGAGCAACTGCATTTCCGGCAGCTGCGGGGCAGCGAGGAGCTGAGCCAGCTTTTCTCCTTCGACATCGACCTGCTCTCGGAAGGGCGCGACATCGATCCCAAGGCGCTGCTGGGCAAGACGGCGACGGTGGAGATCGA
>NZ_JMKU01000037.1 GCF_000687165.1 Paracidovorax oryzae ATCC 19882
GCTGTTGCGCGCCAGTTCCCGGCACACGGTGCTGGGGCTGCGCCCGAGAAGGCGAGCGATGGATCGCCCGCTCCATCCCTGCTGGACCAGCGAGGCCAGCGTGAGGCGTTCTTCGGGCTGCAAGTGCGTGTATCGCGAAGTCATCTGTGCAAGTTACCTGAGGTTCAGGTGTTGCACTTCAGATTGGAGACCGCCCGGTGTATTGGGAACTTCCGGAGGAAGGCACAACCCTTCCAAATCATGCGCGGTGGCCCGCACTTGCTACGCTGGGGATTCGATTTGCATTGGTTTGAGATCTATATGATGGATGCTTTCTGTTGGTTTGAGGGGAGAGAGGGAATGGGAAGTTTCAAATCAAGCGAGCCGAAGCGGAGTTTTCGCTGGAAAGAGCGATTGGAAGGTACAAAACAAAAGGAGCCGCTTGCAATCAGCCGCCTGCGAAGAATTGAAGCCGTGATGAGTGGGTTGCCGTGGAAGTGGGTAGGGGCGCTGCTCTTTGCCATTGGCTGTTTGCCATTGTTTGGCTACCTCTTTGTCATTGACTATGTTCCCCCTAACCTCCTTGGTATCGTTGGATTGGCGAGCATCGCCTCTATATGGCTTTTGCTGCTCTGGCTCGTTACCACAGTCGTCATGTTTGGGGTCACGGTTGCGGCATTTTTGTATGAAATCAAGAAACTGGACTGGCGGACCACCGTTCTAGGTCAGCTTGGCTCCCTGTGTGTGATGATATGTTGGCTCTTTGGGGCGCAGGGGCCATGGGTGCGCATCTTTTTTTCTATCTGCGCAATCGGGTCGATATTTTTAACGCTCGTGAGACTGAGGAGTGGGAAATCCGGGCGGAGCAAATGGGAAACCTTCCTTGCATTCGCAGCATTGCTTCTTGGGGGTGCTCTGGTATCTCTTGCCGTTTTGTTGGTGGTAACGCATTCATCAATGCTCGGGTATCGCGGCAGTTCTATTGGCTGGTGGACGCTTGTATCGTGGGGCGGCGCAATCGCTGTGTTGATTTGTGCGAACGCGGCTTCAATGCATGTTCAAGCGGCACCACTGGCCATTTGGACTTTTTGCTTTGTCTGTTCGGGGGTGATGGTGCTACTTTTAGGTGGGCCAAGTTATGTGACGGCGGTGGTTGCTGCGAAGGTGGGGTTGCGATTACCTGGAATCGCTGAGGTGATGGTCCCGATGAATACTTGCGTGTCAGCAATGGCTGCGATAGAGCGAAAGTGGAAGCACTCGGAGAATGGGCCTGTGCCTCCGTGCGAGGCTGCATCGAACACACTGCTGGTTGAGGTTCAACTGCGATGGGGCGATCGCTGGTTGGTTGCCGTGAAATCCATCAACGGCATGCGGTTGCCTGAGCCCAGCATCAGGATGACGATCCCCGACAAAGACACGGAATTGATCTTTCGCTGAGTAGCGTATTCCATAGGCTGCACATTGTTCGCAAGGTGCTGTCGCTCAAGACGGCAGGGCGTGTCCCTCTTGGCCTTTTCGCAACTCCTCGGCCCTGCTGCGTATCGCCTCACGCTCCTGCGGCCCCATCGTCCCCAGCCGCGCCAACTGTGCCTCCATGCGGGGCACGCCTGCCAGCAGCTCCCGGTGCCTGAGCAGGAAGTCCCAGTAGAGCGTGGTGAAGGGGCAGGCCGTGTCGCCCAGGAAGGCATCCGGGTCGTGGCGGCAGGTGGCGCAGGGGCCGCCCATGCGCTGGATGTACTTGCCCGTGGCGATGTAGGGCTTGCTGGCCATCAGGCCGCCGTCGGCGTACTGGGACATGCCGAGGGTGTTGGGCAGTTCGACCCATTCGACGGCATCGACATAGACGGCGAGGTACCACGCGTGCACGGCCTGGGGCCGCACGCCCAGCAGCAGGGCGAAGAGGCCCGTCACCATGAGGCGCTGGATGTGGTGGGCGTAGCCGTGGTCCAGCGTCTGCCGGATGGCCTGGCGCAGGCAGGCGAAGGGGGTGTCGCCGGTCCAGTACCAGGCGGGCAGGGGCGCATCGGCACCGAGCGCGTTGCGGTCCCGGTAGGACGGCATTTCGGTCCAGTAGATGCCGCGCACGTATTCGCGCCAGCCCAGGATCTGGCGGATGAAGCCTTCGGCGCTGGCCAGCGGGACACGGCCGCTCCGGTAGGCGGCCTCGGTGGCTGCGACCACCTCGCGCGGATGGATCAGCTTCAGGTTGAGCGCCGCGGACAGGTGCGAGTGGTAGAGCCAGGGCTCGTCCGGCCACATGGCGTCCTGGAAGGGGCCGAACGCCGGCAGCCGGTGGTCCACGAAGTCTGCGAGCGCATGCAGGGCCTGTGCGCGGGTGACCGGCCAGGCGAAGCTCTCCAGCGACCCCGGATGGTCGCCGAAGCGCCGGGCGACCATTTGCAGCACCTCGCAGGTGGTGGCGTCGGGCTCGAAGCGGCAGCGCCCGGGCACCATGCCCGGCCCCTGCGGACCGAAGGGGCGCCGGTTGTCCTTGTCGTAGTTCCAGGCACCGCCCTCGGGCTGGTCTCCGTCCATGAGCACGCCGTGCCTGCGGCGCATGGCGCGGTAGAAGGTTTCCAGGCGCAGCGGCCGTCCGGCCAGCTGGCGCCGGAAGTCGGCGAATTCGCGCACGGTGGCGAAGAAGTGGCGATCGGGCCGGGTTTCCAGCGGCAGCCCGGCATCGGCCGAGACGGCGGACAGCGCCTTCCAGGCGCGCCAGTCCCCGGGGGCGGTCATCACGAGGCGCTGCGGCCGGTGCGTGCGGATCGCTGCGCGCAGCGCATCGGCCAGCGTCCGGCACGGCGCACCGTGGTGGTCGTCCAGGTGCCGGTAGTCCAGGGGGCGGCCCAGCATCCGCAGCGCCTGCGCGAAATGCCGCATGGCTGCGAGAAAGAGGGCGATGCGCGGCCGGGAGGACCAGACGTGCGTGGATTCCTCTTCCACCTCCGCCATCCAGACGAGGTCCTGCTGCGGGTCGAATCCGTCGAAGGCCGCTGCGTCCGGATCGAGCTGGTCGCCCAGAACGAGCACCAGGCTGCGCACCGGCCAGGCGGGTGCCGTCATGGCGGGCGTCGGTGATTCCATGCCCGGGAATATAGGCCGCCCGGAAGCCGCAGCAGAAGCAGGGCGTTTGGGGTGCGGGTTAAGATGCCCGCAACGCTCCGGGGTGCACGCTTGTGCTGAGATCCACACCCGAGAACTTGAACCGGGTCATTCCGGCGGAAGAAGAGCTGTCACCACCATCCTCCAGCCTCCGCAGGCGCGCCGCGTGGCGTGCACGGCATGGCCGGGCGTGACCTTCGGAGCATCGTTCACAGGTCACGAAGGAAGAAGCTCCATGGACAAGGTCGCTGCGCTGGTCGCGGACATCCTCGCATTCATCGCGATGGAGGAAGAAGGCGGCTGCACCGACGCACAGTTCGATACGCTGGCTTTGCGGCTGTTCGCCCACCAGTATTCCGCCAACCCCGCCTACCGCACCTTCTGCCAGCGCCGCGGCGCCACGCTGCGCAGCGTGGAGCGCTGGAGCGACATTCCCGCGGTGCCGATCGACGCCTTCAAGGCGACGGAGTTGCGCAGCGAGCCGCCGCGGCCGGACGAGCGCGTGTTCATGACCAGCGGCACGACCCGGGGCGCAGAGGCGCGGGGGCGGCATTTCCACCCGCGGCTCGATGTGTACGACCTGTCGATGGCGCGCAATTTCCAGCGGCGCTTCATGCGCGGGGCCGGTCCCATGCCGATGGGCATCCTGTTCCCCGACGAGCACCTGATGCCGAATTCCTCGCTGGCGCACTACCTGGCACTGGCCCGGGCCGTGTTCGGCAGCCCGGTCAGCCGGCATTTCGTGGGCGCGCACGGCATGCACGTGGTGAGCCTGTGCGCGGCGCTGGAGGCCGCCGAGCGCACCGGCACGCCGTACGCGCTGCTGGGCGCGAGCTACAGCTTCGTGCACCTGATGGAGGCGCTGCACGAGAAGGGCCGCCGCTTCCAGCTGCCGCCCGGCAGCCGCGTGCTGGACACGGGCGGCTACAAGGGCCAGTCGCGCGAGGTGCCGCCCGAGGATTTCTACGCCGGGCTGTCGTACACGCTGGGCGTGCCACGCGAGCTGTGCATCAACATGTACGGCATGACGGAGCTGAGCACGCAGTTCTACGACGACGGCAATGCCGTGGTGCCCTCGGTCAAGTCGGGGCCGCACTGGATCCGGTCGCGGCTGGTGGACCCGGCCACGGGCCGCGACGTGCCGGCCGGCGAGCGCGGCATCCTCGTGCATTGCGACCTGGCCAACTACAACTCCGTGACCACCATCCTGACCGAGGACGTGGGCGAATGGGCCGAGGGCGGCTTCCTGCTGCTGGGCCGGGCCGAAGGCGCGCAGGCCAAGGGCTGTTCGCTGGCGGTGCAGGACTTCATGCGGGCCACCGGGAAATGACACCCGAGGCGGCCACGACCGGCATGGCCGTGCAGCGGATGCGAGCGGGCTACCTGCCCGGCATCGATGCGCAGGACGTGGCCTGGCAGGTACTGCCCTTCGCCCAGGGCGCCGCCCGGCTGGAGGTGGAGGTGCCCGTGCTCACGCCCGCGCAGATGGACGCGCTCGCCAGCCGCGTGCGCGAGGCCGCTGCCCGCCACCTGCAGCCCATGGCGGTGGAGCAGGTCATCGACGTGATCGACCGGGCCATCGCCCGCCTGCTGGACCGCGGCGATCCGGTGCGCCGGCAGGCCGAGACGCTGCTGCCCATCGTGAGCGGGTACGACGCGGAGATGGTGCGGCTGGGGCTCACGGGATTTTTCAAGACCTTTCGCGCGCCGCAGCTGCGCCGCTTCGTGGCCGAGGACTTCGCCAACCCGCTGGTGCTCGACGGCTTCCAGCCTGCGCCGAAGGGCGGCGCGGTGCGCGCCTTCGGACCGGGGCTGCTGGTGCACAGCTGGGCGGGCAATGTGCCGGCGCTGGCGCTCTGGAGCTTCGTGTGCGGCCTGCTGGTCAAGGCCGGCAGCATCGGCAAGCTGCCCAGCGCCGAGCCGCTGTTCGCGGGCTGGTTCGCGCAGCTGCTGGTCGAGGTGCATCCGCCGCTGGCCGATTGCTTCGCCGTAGTGTGGTGGAAGGGCGCGGGCGGCGACGACGCAGCGGCGCTCTACGCCCGGGCCGACACGGTGCTGGCCTATGGCGGCAACGATGCGCTGCAAGCCATCCAGCGGCGCCTGCCCGTCACCACGCGCTTCCTGCCGCACGGGCACAAGCTGGGCTTCGGCATGGTTTCGGCCGCTGCGCTCGATGCGCTCGATGCCCCGGCCGTGGCGCGCCGTGCCGCATGGGACGTGATGCGCTACGACCAGCAGGGCTGCTATTCGCCGCATGTGTTCTACGTGCAGCGCGGCGGCGCCGTGTCGCCGCGCGCCTTCGCGGGCTACCTGGCGGGCGAACTGGCGCAGTTGCACCGGCGCTTTCCGCGCCGGGCGCTGGACGTGGAGGAGTCCGCCGCCGTGGCGGACTGGCGGCAGGCGCTGGAATGGCGCGGCCTCTCGGCGGCCGGCGGTGCTGCGGCCGACGAGCTCATCGGCACGCCCGGCGACCCCTGGAGCGTGGCCTACAGCGACGCCCTGCAGCCGCTCGCGCCCACGGCGCTGCAGCGCAGCGTGCAGGTGGTGGCTGTGGATGCGCTGGACGATGTGCCGCACGCCATCGCCGGCCACGCGCCCTTGCTGCAGACCGCCGGCATCGCGGCCACGCCGGAAGAACTGCGGCACCTGGCCGCGCTGCTGGGAGCGGCCGGCGTCACGCGCATCGCCGCCATCGGCGCGATGAGCGTGCCCGAGGCCGGCTGGCACCACGACGGCCATTTCAACCTGCTGGACCTGGTGCGGATGGTGGAGATCGAGCAATCCGCCGAAAGCGCGGCAGAGAGTTTCGCGCCCTATGCCGACTGAGACCGCGCAGGTGGCCGGCGATGCCTTTCTCGATATCGAGCAGGCCGTCTTCGCCTACCCCGGGCGCGCGCCGGTGGTGGACGGCGTGAGCTGGCGCATCGCGGCTGGCGAGGTGCATTGCCTGGTGGGCCGCAGCGGCTGCGGCAAGACCACGCTGCTGCAGCTGGCCGCGGGCCTGCTGCGCCCGCAGTCGGGCCATGTGCGCATGCAGGGCCGCGAGGTGTCCGCGCCCGGGCCGCAGCTGGGTTTCATGTTCCAGGCGCCCACGCTGCTCGAATGGCGCAGTGCCATCGACAACGTGCTGCTGCCCGTGTCACTGCAGCGCCGGCCGCAGGCGGCCGACGTGGCGCGCGCGCAGGCGCTGCTGGAGCAACTGGGGCTGGGCGCCCATGCGCGGCAGCATCCGCGCCAGCTCTCGGGCGGCCAGCAAAGCCGCGTGGCGCTGGCGCGTGCACTGGTGCTGGAGCCCGCGATGCTGCTGCTCGACGAGCCCTTCGCGGCGCTGGACGCCATCACCCGCGCCGAGCTGCAGGACGACCTGCTGCGCACCTGCCGGCAGCGCGGCGCCACCGTGCTGTTCGTGACGCACGACATCACCGAGGCCGTTTACCTCGGCGACCGCATCGCCGTGCTGCACGCGGGCCGCGTGGCGGACGACATCCGCATCGACCTGCCCGCGCCGCGCAGCCAGGCCATGCGGCACGATGCACCCTTCAACCGCCTGTGCGCGCGGGTGCGCGCTGGCCTGGACGGAGCGGGCGCATGAGTGCATCCCGCATGCAGGGCGCACCTTCGTCCGCCTGGCCTTACCGCGCCCTGGGCGCCGCGCTGCTGCTGGCGCTGCTGGGCGCGTGGGAATGGGCGGCCCGGCATTCGGGCCTCTCCGCGCTGGTGCTGCCCGCGCCCTCGGCCATCGCGGCATCGCTGTGGCAGGGGCTGCGCACGGGCTACTTCGTGCCCCATGTGCGGGCCACGCTGGCGGCGCTGCTGCTGGGGCTGGCGGGCGGCGGGCTGGCAGGCCTGGCGATCGGCATCGCGCTGGCCGAATCGCCGCTGCTGGAGCGCGTGCTGCGGCCCTACGTGGTGGTCAGCCAGGTGGTGCCCAAGCTGGCGCTGGCGCCGCTCTTCGTGCTGTGGTTCGGCTTCGGCATTCCGTCCACCGCGCTCATCACCGGGCTGATCTGCTTCTTCCCGCTGATGGAGAACACCTTCACCGGGCTGCGGCAGGCCGATGCGCAGCGCCTGCAGCTCTTCCGCATGCTGGGCGCCACGCGCCGGCAGACCCTGCTGCGCCTGAAGCTGCCGCTGGCGCTGCCGGCCATCCTCGCGGGCCTGCGCATGGCCGTGGTGCTGGCCCTGGTGGGCGCCGTGGTGGGCGAATTCATAGGCGCCAGCCAGGGGCTGGGCGCGGTGGTGATCGCCGCGCAGGGAATGATGGACACGTCCCTGATGTTCGCGGCGCTGGTGCTCATCGCGGCCATCGGGCTGCTGCTCTACCAGGCCACGCTGTGGCTGGAGCGCTGGCTGCTGCGGCCCTATGCCGACCGTTCCTGAACGTTCTTTTCCCTTCCTTTCTCGACCACATGCAACGACCTGAATTCCTCTCGCGCCGCACGCTGCTGGCGGCCTCCGCCGGCCTCGCAGTCACCCGGCTGGCCGGTGCCGCAGCGCCTGCCGCGCCGGCCGTGGGCAAGATCACCGTCGCGGGCTGGAGCAAGCCCATCAGCGAGATCACCAACCTGCTGGCCGAGCCCGAGAAGGGCTTCTTCAAGGCGCGCGGCGTGGACCTGGCCTACCTGCCCGGCGCGGGCGGCGGCGATGCGCTGCGCAACACGCTGAGCGGCCAGGGCGACGTGGCCTTCACCGACCCGGGCTCTTTCTTCATGGCGCTGGACAAGGGCGAGAAGCTCGCCGCCATCTACGACATCTATCCGCAGAACGTGTTCAACGTGGTGTCGCTGCAGTCCTCGGGCATCCGCACGCCGGCCGACCTGAAGGGCAAGCGCATCGGCGTGTACAGCCTCTCCAGTGGCACGCGTCAGAACCTGCTGGTGCTGCTGCACCAGGCGGGGCTGAAGGAGTCGGACGTGACCATCGTGGTCACCGGCCTGCTCAATTTCGCGCCGCTGCTGCAGGGCCAGGTCGATGCCACGGCCGCCACCGACACGGGCCTGGCCGTGGGCCGCCGCAAGGGCCTGGGTGCCGTGAACGTGATGCAGGTGCGGGACTACCTGAATGTTTCCAGCGACCTTTTCGTGGTGCGCAGCGAGGTGCTGCCGCAGAAGAAGGCGCTGCTGCGGGCCTTCCTGCAGGGCTACCGCGACAGCGCCGCCTGGATGATGGCCCGGCCCGAAGAGGCCGCCGCGCTGGCCGTGAAGGTCGCGATCGACGGCACGCAGCAGGATGCGAACCTGGAGGTGATCCGCCTGCGCAATGCCTCCGCCCAGCCCTCGGTGCCGGGCCAGCCGCTGGGCGCGTTCAACCTCGCGTCGCTGCAGAAGGCGGCCGATGCCTACCGTGCGCTGGGCCTGGTGCAGCGTGACATCCGCGTGGCCGACGTGGTGGACGCCAGCCTGCTGCCCGCGGCGTGACTCCCAAGGCCTTGAGGAACGAGGAGCACTCCATGAAGTTCAAGGGCCAGGTCGTTCTGGTGACGGGCGCGAGCCGGGGCATCGGCGCGGCCATCGCGCGGGCCTTCGCGCAGGAGGGCGCCACGGTGGCGATCAACCACCTGTCCAACGACGCGGCGGCGGCCGATACGGTGGCCGCCTGCCGCGCCGCCGGCGGCGACGCCTGGGCTGCCCGCGCGGACGTGGGCGATGCCGAGGCGGTGCGCGCCATGGTGGATGCGGTGGTGCTGGAGGCCGGCCGCATCGACGTGGTGGTCAACAACGCCTTCCGGCCCTATGCCTTCGATGCGCGGCGCCGCGCGCTGTTCGACGGCCTGCAGTGGAGCGACTACCAGGCCCAGTTCGACGGCGCCGTGGGCGGTGCCTTCAACGTCTGCCAGGCGGTGCTGCCGCACCTGCGCCAGCGCGCGCGCGGCAGCATCGTGAACATCGCCACCAACCTGGTCGACAACCCGGTCGTGCCGTACCACGACTACACCACGGCCAAGGCCGCGCTGGTGGCCTTCAGCCGCAACCTGGCGGCCGAACTGGGGCCCGTGGGCATCCGCGTCAACTGCGTGGCGCCGGGGCTGGTTTATCCCACGCAGGCGAGCCAGTCCACGCCCGAGGCGCTGCGCGACGCGATTACCGCCGCCACGCCCCTCCGGCGCATCGCCCGGCCCGAGGACGTGGCGGGGCCGGTGCTGTTCCTGGCCTCGGAGTGGAGCGGCTTCATGACCGGGCAGGTGCTGTTCGTCGATGGCGGGCTGGTGATGAGGTGACGGCGCGCTGAAGGACCGGGCCCAATTCGCGGCGCCGGCCTACATGGCATGCCGTGCTCCGGGCGCGGCGTTTGCGGATAGTCGGGGCATGTCCGAGAAACTGCTCTTCCTGCTGCAGCGGCTGGTGCGCAAGACCTGGCTGCGCTGCGCGCTGTTCGCGATGGCGGCCGTCGCGGCCGTCATGCTGGCCACCTGGCTGGGCCCCTGGATTCCCGATGGCGTGGCGCTCCAGCTGGGCTCCGACGCGCTCGACAGCCTGCTGAACATCCTCGCGTCCAGCATGCTCACGGTGTCCATCTTCTCGGCCAGCACCATGGTGGCGGCGTTCTCGGCCGTGGCCAACAGCGCCACGCCGCGCGCATCGCAGCTGCTGATCGAGGACTCCACCGTGCAGAACACGCTGGCCGTGTTCATCGGCGCCTTCCTCTACGGCGTGGTCGCGCTGGTGGGGCTGCACGTCCACTTCTATGGCGACGGCGGGCGGCTGGTGCTGTTCGGTTTCACGCTGCTGATCCTGCTGGGCGTGGTGGTGGTGCTGCTGCGCTGGATCGACTATCTCTCGGTACTGGGCCGGCTGGGCGAAACCATCCGGCGCCTGGAGGACGCCACCCGCAAGGCCATCGACCAGCGCCTGGCCAGGCCCTTCCTGGGCGGGCGCCCCCAGCGGCCGGGCGAGCGCGGCGCCCATGCCGTGCGCAGCGACGCGACCGGCTTCGTGCAGCACGTGGCCATGGACCTGCTGCAGGCCCGGGCCGAGGCGCTGGACGGCTACCTGCACCTGCACGTGCTGCCGGGCGCATTCGTGGCGCCCGACACCGTGCTGGTCAGCAGCGACCGGCCCATCGACGATGCGGCGCGTGCGGCCATCCTCAAGGCGGTGCTGATCGGCCACGGCCGCAGCTTCGACCATGATCCGCGCTACGGCTTCGTGGTGATGGGCGAGGTGGCGGCGCGGGCCATGTCGGCCTCCATCAACGACCCCGGCACCGCGATGGACGTGATGGGCGCCGGCGTGCGCACGCTGGCCCACTGGGCGCACCGCCAGCAGGCGGCCGGCCGCGAGGCCGATGCCGCCGCAGTCGAGGCGCCGGCCTGCGACCGCGTGAGCGCGCCCGCGCTGCGCGAGGCCGGCATGGTGGAGGACGTGTTCGAGCCGCTGGCGCGCTACGCAGCCGCGTCGGTGGAGGTGGGCGTGGCACTGCAGCGCGCGCTGCATTCTGTGGGCGCGTTGCACTGCGCGCTGCGCGAGCCGAGCGAGCGCCTGTCCGCCTATGCGCTGGAGCGCGCCGCCCACGCCGGCCTGTGCGGCAGCGACATGGCGGCGCTGCAAAACGCCGCGCGGGGGACGCCCAGGTGATTTGAAGTCGCGGGCGCTTTCGCTACAGTGCCGGCATGGCTTCCTTTTCGCGTTCACTGCCCCTCGCGGGCGCCACCAATTTCCGTGACCTGGGCGGCTATGCCGGGCAGGACGGGCGCCCGGTGCGCTGGCGCCGTCTGTTCCGCTCGGACCACCTGGCCTGGCTCACCGGGCAGGATGCCGAGACGCTGGCGCCGCTGGGGCTGTCGCGGGCGATCGACTTCCGCGGCGAGGCCGAGAGCGCCGCGCTGGCCTACGTCCTGCCCGGCGTGGCCTACCACCCGCTGCCGATCGAGCCGACCGTGGTGCAGCGCGCCAAGGACATGGCGCTGGCCAACCGGCAGATCACGCCCGCCATCGCCGTCGAGCTGATGCAGGACACGTACCGCGCTTTCGTGTCCGACAACGCGGCGCAGTTCGCCGCGCTGTTCGAGCACCTGCTGCAGAGTGACGCACCGCTGGTCTTCCACTGCACCGCGGGCAAGGACCGGACGGGCTTCGCCGCGGCCCTGATCCTGCTCGCGCTCGGCGTGCCGCGCGACGTGGTGATGCAGGACTACCTGCTCACCAACAGCCTCTACCAGCCGCCGGCCCATTTCACGGGCACCGCGCCGGCGGAGGTGATGAATGTGCTCTGGCGCGTGCAGGAGGAGTTCCTGCATGCCGCGCTGGACGCGGTGGACCGGGACCATGGCGGGCTCGACCGTTACCTGGCGGCGCGCCTGGGCGTGGGCCCCGCGGAGCGGGCGCGGCTGGCGCAGATGTACCTGGATCCGATGGGCGGTTGAGCGCGCCGGCGGCATGAAAAAAGCCGGCATGCGCCGGCTTTTTTCATGCTCGGGAAGCCCGGTCTCAGACCGTGGCGTCCTTGAGCTTCTTCAGCGCGCGGGTCTTGATCTTGACCGATGCGGGCTTGGCGGGGAACCAGCGCTCTTCGCCCGTGAACGGGTCCTTGCCGAAGCGCTTCTTCTTGGCGGGCACTTGCTGCAGGCCGATCTTCATCAGGCCGGGCAGCGTGAATTCGCCGGAGCCCTTCTTGTGCACCGAACCCAGGATCGTGGCTTCCAGCGCAGCCATCACGGCCTTGGCGGCCTTCGGCTCCACGCCGGCCTGCTCGGCCAGGTGCGCGATCAGCGAGGTCTTGGTGAACGTGGCCTTCAGGGGCTTGAGCGCCGCGGGCGCGGCCTTCGCGGCAGGTGCTTCCTTGGGGGCAGCGGCCTTCTTCGCGGGAGCAGCCTTCTTCGCAGGTGCCGCGGCCTTCTTCACCGCGGGAGCGGCCGCCTTCTTTGCCGGGGCGGATGCGGCTTTCTTTGCAGTTGCCATGGTTGGTTTTCTCGTGTTGACGTATTGAGGATTCCAGACGGGCTGGTCGGCGGATTCTATGGCGTTTGCCCGCCTGTGGCGCGGGTTGCGCGCGCTTTTGCGGCTGCAAGGTGCGTGCAGCCTCGCATCCGCAGCCTTCGGGCACGCCTGCGGCGCGTGCGAAATGCCTGTAATGGTTGCGTGGATGCAGGGGCTGGCCGCGTTGGTGGAGCCGCGCAATCGCGTTAAGCTGCCACCCACGGGGCCGGTGCCCCGGCGCACAACGCAGCGGTATGTTCCGCCCCACGCAAGGAGCCCTGGCCATGAGCAGCAACGACAGCAATTCCGCCGGCAGCGACACCTCCCCCTTCGGTTTCGGGCGGTTCGTGCCGGGCTTCGATTTCCTGCAGAACCTCGCCAAGGGCGCTGCGGCGGGCATGCCGCAGATGCCGCCGCTCTCGGGCTGGGTGGCGCCCACGATCAGCGTGGAAGAGCTGGAAAAGCGCATCAGCGAACTGAAGGCGGTGCAGTTCTGGCTGGACCAGAATTCCCGCGCGCTCACGGCGACCGTGCAGGCCCTGGAAGTGCAGAAGATGACGCTGTCCACGCTGCAGGGCATGAACGTGGCGATGGGCGACATCGCGAAGGCGTTCACGCCGCAGGCGGCGCCTTCCTCGCAAGGGCCTGCGCCCGCGGCGCCGCGTCCCGATCCCTTCGCGCGGGCACCCCGTGCCGCGCAGCCCGAGCCGGCACCTGCTCCGGAGCCGGCCGCGCAGGCACCGGCGGCATCGGGACACGATGCCACGGCCGGCACCGAGCCGCCGGCCGCTGCGCCGGGCGTGGTGGACCCGATGCAATGGTGGTCCGCGCTGACGGGCCAGTTCCAGCAGATCGCCGCCAATGCGATGAGCGACGTCTCGAAGCTGCCCGCGATGGACGCCACGCGCGGCATGGCGGCAGAAGCACTCAAGACGGCCACCGATATGGCGACGCAGTTCGCCGCGCAAGGCATGCAGGGCATGCAGGACGCCGCGCGCCAGGCGACGGAGGCCGGCACCGCGGCCGCGCGCGCCGCAGGCAAGGACCAGGACGGCGGCGGGGCGGCGCGCGGTGCGAAGCGCCCGCCTTCCGCGGCGGCCCCTGCACCGCGCGCCGCTGCCGCCAAGGCGCCTTCCACGAAGGCTTCTTCCGCGAAGGCCCCGGCAGGGGCACCGTCTGCGGGCGCACGCCGCACCGCCAGTCCCAAGCCCGGGCCGAAGGGCCGTTCCTGACGGGCGCGGCCTCCATCTGCGACCGCGGTCCACCGATTCTTCCGACCATGAAACTCTTTCCCAACGGCCATGCCACCCACCCGCAATGGCGCATGGCCGCCGCGCTGGTGCTGGCGCAGCTGCGCGCGCAGATGGCCCTGCCGCACTACGCCAGCGCGCCCACGCTCGGCGTGCTCTACATCACGGACCACTATGCGGAGGACGCGGAGGCCCTGCTCGACGTGCTCGCGGCCGAACTCCCGGAGGTGACCGACTGGAGCGGCACGGTGGGCGTGGGCGTGGCGGCGAACAATGCCGAGTATTTCGACGAGCCGGCCCTGTCGGTGATGCTGCTGGACCTGCCGCAGGACCAGTACCGCGTGTTCTCGGGCGTGGCGCCGCTGTCGCGCGGAGGGGCTTCCGCGGGCGGTTTCGTGCCGCATACGGCGCTGGTGCATGCCGATGGCGATACGCCGGACCTCGCCGAGCTGATCGCGGAGATGTCGGACCGCACCGAGTCGGGCTACCTGTTCGGCGGCATCGCGGCGAGCCGCGGGCGCAGCGTGCAGTTCGCGGTGGGCGGCAACGGCAACATCGCGGGCCAGGGCGCGGCGCGGGGCGTGTTCGGCGGCGGGCTGTCGGGCGTGGCGTTCGGCAGCGGCGTGGGCATGCTCTCGCGCGTGACCCAGGGATGCCAGCCGGTCGGCCCGTTCGCGCAGATCACGCGCGCGCAGGACAACGTGGTGCTCGCGCTCGACGGCGAGCCCGCGCTGGACGTGCTGCTGGGCACGCTGGGCATTACCCTGGAAGGCGATCCGCAGCCCGCGCTGCGTGCCCTGCGTGCGACGCTGGCGGGCCTGGTGGACGAGGGCTCGCAGCCCATGGGGCGCACGGGCCATTTCGGCACGGACGTGCGCGTGCGGCATCTCGTGGGGCTCGATCCGATGCGGCATGGCGTGGCCCTCGCCGACAAGGTGGAGGAGGGCATGCGGCTCGCGTTCTGCCAGCGCAACGTGGCGGCGGCGCGCGCCGACCTGATGCGCATCTGCGCCGAGATCCGCGAGGAACTGGCGCCGGAGCCGCAGGAGCCCGCGGCCGCGCCGCCGCCGTCGCACGCCGGCGAGCGCGCGGCGCTGATGCGCGCGCTGGACCAGGCCACCGAGGGCATGCCCGAGCGCACGATCATGGGAGCCCTCTACGTGAGTTGCTCTGGACGGGGCGGGCCGCATTTCGGCGGGCCCGGCGCCGAATTGCAGATCGTGCGGCACGCCCTGGGCGACGTGCCGCTGGTGGGGTTCTTCGCGGGCGGGGAGATCGCCCACCACCGGCTCTACGGCTATACCGGCGTGCTCACCGTGTTCACCTGCGCGGGGCCGGGCGAGGCATAGGCCGCGCCCGGGATGCTCAGGCCAGCGCCGGCACGGCGGCGCGGCCCCGCGGCATGCCCGCGAAGGCGAAATCCACATCGGGCACGAGCCCGCTCACGATGCTGGCGATGGCGCGGCCCGAGCCGCAGGCATGCGTCCAGCCCAGCGTGCCGTGGCCGGTGTTGAGGAACAGGTTGGGCAGCTTCGTGCGGCCGATGAGCGGCACGTTGCTCGGCGTGGCCGGGCGCAGGCCCGTCCAGAACTGCGCCTGCGAGGTGTCGCCCGCGCCCGGGAACAATTGCTCCACGCGCTTCACGATGGCTTCGCAGCGCACCGGGTTGAGGTCGCGGCCATAGCCGTTGAGTTCGGCGGTGCCGGCGATGCGCATCACGTCGCGCGCAGGCTGGTCGCCCTGCGCCGGGCGGGTGTAGCGCGAGAAGACCAGCTTGTACTCGTCGTCCGTCAGGCTGACCTCGTAGGCGGCGAGGGCGTCGCGCACGGGCAGCGTCACCGAATAGCCCTTGGCCGGATAGATGGGCAGCCGCAGGCCCAGTGGCTCGGCCAGCAGCGGGCTGAACGAGCCCATGGCCAGCACGTAGGCATCGCCGCGCACGCGCTCGAAGCGGCCTTCCGCGTCGGTGATCTCCACATGGTCGATGGCCCCGCCCGCGGTGCGCAGCGCCGTGATGTGGCAGCCCATGCGGAACCGCACGCCGGCCTGCCCGGCCCGCTGCGCCAGTGCGCGCGTGAAGGCGTTGGCGTCGCCGGATTCGTCGGCATCGGTGTAGGTGGCGCCCGCCAGCTGCGAGCGGATGGAGGCCAGGGCCGGTTCGATGCGCACGGCCTCGTCGGCGCTCACCACGCGGCGCTCGCAGCCGAGCTGGCGCATTTGCTCGGCCGGCGCGAGTGCGCCGTCGAATTCCTTGCGGCTGGTGTAGAAGTGCAGGATGCCCTGCGCGCGCTGGTCGTACTGGATGCCGGTGTCGCGGCGCAGCTGCTGCAGGGTTTCACGGCTGTAGGTGCCCAGGCGCACGATCTGCTCGATGTTGTGGCGCGTGCGCGCCGGTGTGCATTCGCGCAGGAACTGCAGGCCCCAGAGCCACTGGCGCATGTCGGCGCGCAGGCGGAAGAGCAGGGGTGCGTCTTCCCGGCCCAGCCACTGCAGCACCTTGAGCGGGGCGCTCGGGTTGGCCCAGGGTTCGGCATGGCTCACCGAGATCTGGCCGCCGTTGGCGAAGCTGGTTTCCGCGCCGGGCGTGGCCTGGCGGTCGATCACGGTCACTTCGTGGCCGAGCTGCTGGAGGAAATAGGCGGAGGTGGTGCCGAGCAAGCCGGCGCCGAGGACGATCACGCGCATCTTCAAACCTTTCGAGGGTGAAGCGCCGGGCGCGTGCGTGCAGGCAGCTATGGATTCAATAGCGTGCAGCAGGCGCGTGGCCCGGCTGCCGCTCCCCCTGTCCTTGGTACCTGAGAGATTCACCCCGTGGCCAACACGGCGCGGGGCTTGCTCCTTCGGTGCGCCACAGGCTGTGGCGGCTCTCCAGACGGCGTTCGATGGTGTGCAGTACGGTACCTGAGCGTGTATGGGAGTTTGCGCCTTCGGTGGAACGCCAGCCGGGCTGGGCCGTTCGCTCTCCTGCGAGGCGGATCGTAGCAGCGAAACCGCGCCGCGCATAGCGCCCGGCGCGGCCGCGGGTTCAGCCGGCTTGCGGGACGACGGCTTCGCCCAGGTTCAGCATCAGCCGGTTGGCCCAGGCGAAAAGGGCAGCGGCGTGCAGCGCGTCCAGGATCTCCAGGTCGGACAGGCCGGCGTCGCGCAGCGGCTGCAGGTGCTGCGCGCCGAACGTGCCGGGCGTGCGCGTGAGCGCGGCGCTGGCCTGCACGATGGCGCGTTCGCGTGCATTGGTGCCGGCGGTGTCGGGTTCCTGGAAGATCTGCGCCATCACGTCGTTGCGCTTGGCCAGTTGCTCGAAGCGCTGTGCGTGCACGGAGGCGCAGTACACGCAGCCGTTCACGCGCGAGACCACGGTGCTGGCGACTTCGCGTTCGGCACGGGCGAGGCCGCCGGGCGCGTACATGATGGCGTTGAAGGCCTGCGAGCGCTCGGACAGCACGCGGGGCTGGTGCGCCAGCAGCAGGTAGAAGTCCGACGTGCGGGCCTTGGGATGGCTGAGGTCGAGCACTGCGTTCTGCTCGGGGGTGGCCGCTGCGGGATCGAGCACGGGCAGCCAGGCCTTCCAGTCCAGCGTTTCGCTGGTGTAGCCGTTCACGCGCAGCGGCTCGCCGGGCGCAGGCAGGTTGGCGGGGTGGACGAAGGGGGCAGCGTCCGCCGGTTGCGCTGCGGCAGCGGCCGGCGCGGCGCCGGCTTCGCCCAGTTGCGCCAGCGCGGCCACGCCGGCCACCACGCGCAGCTGGTAGGTGACGAAGCCGATCAGCTGCGCGAGCAGCACCGTGTCCGGCACCGCGAGGCCCGCGGCGGGCAGTGCCTGCAGGGCGGCCTGGTCGCTTTCGGCAGGGTGCGTGGCGAGGGTGCGCGCGAAGTGCACGATGGCCTGCAGCCGGGCGTCCGCGATCGCGGCGCCGGGCGCATCGACGAGCGCCTGCACGGCCGGCGGGGGGGCCAGCGGCTGGAGGGCTGCACGGTAGTGCGCCGCCAGCGCGGGCAGTCCGCTCACGCGGGCGATGTCGTGCGCCACGGCCAGGCGCTCGGCCTGCGTGAGGCCGCCGGGCAGCCCGGGGCCGAAGAGGGCGTCCTCGCAGCCCTGGGTGGCCGTGGCGACCTTGTCGCGCTGGTGGCGCACGGCGTGGGCCGCGCTGCCGGGCGCGAGGCCGGCGATGTGGTCGATGGTGTCGCGGGATGCGGTGGCAATGGCGGTGTCGGTCATGGGCGATCCGTTGCGGTGGGGCAGGAAGAGAGGGCGGGGCGGCCGGTCAGCCGGGCAGGACGCGCCGGGCGGTGTCCGCGGGCGTCCATTCGTCGCCCAGCAGTTCGGGCTCGGCATAGGCCTGCAGCACGCCGAAGTGGTAGTCCACGTCTTCGCGGTAGAACAGGCTGGCGAGGCCGGTGGCCAGCCGGCGCGCGCCGTCGCTGATGGCGGGGATGTCGCCCGAGACCGTGCCGTGCGACAGGGCCGCGGGGTAGCAGAAGCAGTGCACGCGCTCCAGGCCGGGGCAGTCGCCGGGCAATTTCTCGCGGAACTCGAACACGGGGCCCAGGTCGGGCGAATCGGCCAGTTCCTGGTCTTCGTCGCCCGGCGGCGGCGTGTAGCGCGCGCCCCAGGTGCGCACGTGGGGCGCGATGGCCGCGAATTCGGGCTTCTGCGCCCAGTCGATGGCGAAACCGGTCGAGACGATCAGGAAGTCGAAGGCGAAGGTGCCGTGCGGCGTGGCGGCATGCAGCGCGCCGTCGGCCGGGTTCTCGCGCACGCCCTGCACCGGGCAGCCCAGGTGGAAGAAGGCGTTGGGGTGGCGCGAGACGCGCAGCGTGCTGCCGTGCGGTGGCGGCACCTGCGTGGTGTTGATGTAGTGGCGGATGCGCCACTTCCAGGCGTCCGGCAGGTCGTGGTGGCCGTGCGTGAGGCCGGGCACGCCCGAGCCCTTGGACTTGTTGATGCGGGGCAGGTCGGGGCGGCGCACCAGCAGGTCCACGCTGGCGGCGCCGCATTCCAGCGCCGTGGCGGCGCTGTCCATGGCGGACGAGCCGGCACCCACCACGCCCACGCGCAGGCCGCGCAGCGTGGCGTAGTCCAGCACATCGGACGAATGCGCCCAGCGGCTGCGGTCCACGCCCTGCATGAAGGCCGGGATCTGCGGCCCGCCCAGGCCGTCGCGGCCCGTGGCCAGCACCACGCGGCGTGCGAACCAGGTCGTGGCGTGGCCCTGCGCCTGCACGTCCACTTCCACCAGCCCGTCGCCGCGCGGCCGCACGGCGGTGACCGCATGGCCGTTGCGCACGTCCGCCCGGGTAACGCGCCGGTACCAGCGCAGGTAGTCCATCCACTGCAGCCGCGGGATCTTGTCGAGCGCGGCCCAGGCGTCGTCGCCCCACTGGGCCTCGAACCACGCGCGGAAGGTGAGCGAAGGAACGCCCAGCGCCGGGCCCGTCAGCTCCTTGGGCGAGCGCAGCGTTTCCATGCGCGCCGTGGTCGCCCAGGGCCCCTCGTGGTCCTCCGGTGCGCGGTCCAGCAACACCGCAGGGATGCCCTGCTGCGCCAGCGCCATGCTGGCCGCCAGGCCCGCCTGGCCGGCGCCGATCACCAGCACGTCGATGACCGGCCGGCCCGCGTGCATGCGCTGCGGCAGCCAGGCCTTCGCGCGCCAGTTGAGGGTCAGCAGATCGTGCTGCAGCCGCTGTTCAAGAGCAGCCAGCCCGGCCGCGCCCAGAGGGGAGGAAATAGCCATGGAAAGATTGTTGCAGGAGGCAGAAGGGCGTTGAGGCAGCGCCACGGAATGCGATCACAACGCGGATCCGCTTCGCCAAGGCGTTGAAAACCGGCGCGGCCCCATACCAGCGACCCCCGTGGAACTGGCTCCGCCAGGCCACCGGGGGTGCCCCCCTTCCCGGGGCGCGCAGCGCCACGAGAGAAGGGGGGAGCGGCGCAAGCCGCTCAGGGGGTTGACGCCGCTAGTCCACGCTGATTTTCGCGTCCTTCACCACCTGCGCCCATTTCGCGCGGTCCTGGTGCACGGTCCGGGCGAACTGTTCCGGCGTCTCGATGCGCACCGTGTTGCCCTGCGACTCGAAGCGCTGGCGCACCTCGGGCTGCTCCAGCACCTCGCGCAGCGCGGTGTTGAGCTTGCGCACGATGGCCGGGTCCGTGCCCTTGGGCGCGAAGATGCCGAACCAGATGGAGCTGTCGAAGCCCTGGGTGCCGGGCAGCCCGCTGGAGGCGATGGTGGGCACTTCCTTCACCGCGGCCACGGGCTTCGCCGTGGTCACGCCCAGCAGGCGCACCTTGCCGGCCTTGTAGTGCGGCAGCACGGTCTGCACCTGGTTCATGATGCAGCAGGTCTCGCCGCGCACCACCGACGTGATGGCCTCCGGGCCACCCTTGTAGGGCACGTGCACCATGTTCAGGCCCAGGCGCGCGTTGAATTCGGCGAACGCCATGTGGGTGCCGGCGCCGTTGCCGGTGGAGGCGTAGTTGTACTTGCCGGGGTTGGCTTTCACGATCTCGACGAATTCCTGCAGCGTCTTCGCGTCGATCACGTTCGGGTTCACGGTGAGCACGTTGGACACGTCGATGAGCGTGCCCACGGGCACGAAGTCGGCCTCCACGTCGAAGGGCAGCTTCTTGTAGAGCGCGGCATTGCTGCCGTGCGTGGCTGCGGTGCCGAAGGCCAGCGTGTAGCCGTCCGGCTTGGCGCGGGCGACGTACTCGCTGGCGATGTTGCCCGCGGCGCCGGACTTGTAGTCGATGATGACCGGCTGGCCGAGCTTCTGGCTGAGCGGCTCCTGCACGGAGCGGGCCACCACGTCCACGCCGGAGCCGGCCGGGAAACCCATGATGAGCGTGACGGGCTGGCGCGGCCAGTCGGCGGCGCCGTGCGGATCCGCCGCGAGGGCAGGGGAGGCGGCGGTCCAGGCCGCGGCGGCGAGCGCGGCGGCACCCAGCCAGGAGAAGGAATCGGAAAGACGGCGCATGCGAAGGGTCCCAGGAAAGAACAGGATCCCTGCCCGGACAGAGCCGCCCGGGTGGGGCGGTCCGGTGGGAAGCAAGGAATGCGCCATTGTGGGCAAGGCTTCATGCCCGCCCGCCCATATGGTTATGGGGTGACGGCCCCCGGCGCCGGCCGGGCGGCAGGGGGATCAGCGCCGGTAGGGATCGTCGGGGCGGCGGTCGTAGCGGTTGGGCACGCCGTCGCCATCACGGTCCCAGCCGCCGCGGCGCATTTCCCAGCGGCTGCCCTGCTGCACCCAGCCCGGCTGGCGGTACACATAGCCCGGCCGCGCGCGCAGCCAGTGGCCCGGAACCCAGACGTGCCCGCGGCCGCGCCATTCCCAGTGGCCCTGCTCCCAGACCATGCCGCGGCGCGGCGGCGGCACGCGCTCATAGCGGGGCGGGGGCGGTGCGGACCAGCGTTCCAGCACCACGGGCGCGGGCGCGACGTACTGCGGGCCGGATTGCACGATGACCGTGGCGCTGGTGGCGGCCTGCGCGGAGGTGGTCACCGTGCCCATGGCGGCGGCCAGCGCGAGCGAGGCGGCGGAGAGGGACAGGGCCTGGCGGTGGATCATGGAAGTCTCCTGAAAGGCTCGGAATTCCGGTGCCGGGCCCGGTCGGCCCCGGTGGTCCCGGTCATCCATGGCCCCATGCTCGCGGCCGCGCGTCAACGCCGTGTCGCCCCGGTGTCGCCGCCGTGCGAAGCGGTGTGTGCAGGTGTTTCCCGCCTTCGTCCGCACGGGTGTCAGCGTGCCGCGCCCAGTTCCGGCCAGATGGCGGCCCAGTCGTGCGGGCGCAGGTCCTTGCGCGTGACCTGGCCGCCCGTGGCCTGCTCGATGGCCACGCAGTTGAGCGGGGAGGGAATGCGCTGGGCGTAGCCGTGCTGCCACTGCCGGATCTGCGCGTCGCTCTTGATGGGCGACCCATGCTGCGCCATGCGCAGCCGGAGCTGGCGGACGCTCAGGGCGCCGTGCTGTTGGAGGTATTCGTGCAACGTCATGTCCCGCCCCGTGGAAAGTAGCAATTGCTCTGGATTCTATTTTTGCAAAGTAGCAAAAGCAACCGTAGCGTGTGCTACTTTCCGCACCATGGACGAAACCGCGTTGCAACTCTACCGGCGCCAGCGCCTGGATGAGGCGATTGCCCATCTCACGGCGGGCAACGTCACTGCGTTCGGGCGCCTGCTGGGGTACCGCGACGGGGCTTTCGTGCGGCAGATGCTGTCGGGATCGCGCGCGGTGTCGGACAAGACGGTGCGGGCGATCGAGACGCTGCGCGGCATGCGCGCCTGGTTCCAGGCGGACGGGGAGCCGCCCCTGCAGGCGGGCGAGCGGGACCCGGCCTATCCGGACGCGGAGGCCGGCGCGGGCACGGATGCCGTGCTGGTGCTGGAGGTGCGCCGCCAGCAGGACCTGGGCGGGCGGCAGGGCGCCGAGCCCGCCTGCACGGCGGACGGCGGCATGCGTACCATCGCGCTCACCCATGAGTGGCTGGAGCGCCGCAGCCTGCGCGCGCGCGACCTGATCGCGGTCGCGGTGGGCGATGACAGCATGCAGCCGTCACTGCACCCCGGGGACGTGGTGGCGGTGGATACCCGGGAGCCGTCGCCGGCCGACGGGCAGGTGTTCGTGGTGGACTACGAGGGCGCCTGCCTGGTGCGGCGGGTGGTGCGCGACAGCGGCGCATGGTGGCTGGCCGCGGAGAACGCGCTGCGGTTTCCGCGCAAGCAGCTCACGGCGCCCTCCGCCCGGCTCGTCGGGCGGGTGGTGCACGTGCACAGCGAGACGCTCTGAGCCGCGCGCTGCGGCCCCGCCTCGGCGGGGCGCCAGCCCGTCAACTGGAAACGCTTCGCAGCGGCAGGGCGCTCCTGGCCGTCCACACGCCCTGGCGCAGCTGCTTTTTCGTGTAGAGGCCCCGCAGGTAGTCCACCTGGTAATCCTCGTGCGCCGGAAGCTCCGCGAGCTGGAAGTCGGCGAGGTCCATGAGCCGGGTCGTGTTCGCTGCGGCGTCGTAGCGGCCGATCTGGAAGATCGGCTCCTGCAGGCGCTGGAGATGCGACATGCCGTCGGTGAGCATGACGAGGGCACCGTCGGCCACCGCCACGGCCTGCGGGACGATGGCCATGCCGCAGGAGGTGACCAGCTGCAGGTCCAGGGCCTTCGCCTGCGGCCCCAGCGTCTGCGCCACGGTGTTCATGGCGTTCGCCACGACCTGCTTGGCATGGTCCAGGCACACCTCCAGGCCCACCGCCATCTCGTCCCAGAAAACCAGGTTGTCCAGGTTCTGGTCCGGGTTGAGCTGGAAGCTGTAGGTGGTGGTGGGATCGAGGTTGGCGTGCCAGTCCTGGGGCGGGCCGTCGATGTGGGAGATGTAGTGCTTCTCCATGAGGATGTAGGGCACGCTGGCATCGAGGCGGGCGCGGCTGCCGCGCAGCATGATCGCGGTGTTGAGCAGGTTCATGCGGTGGTCGTCCTGCATCGGAAGCACCGAGCAGACCGTGCCGGCGACGACCACCCAGTCGCGGAACAGCGTCGAGCCCTGGACCACGGCGTAGAGCACCTCGGCCAGTGCATAGCGTGCATCCTCGGGATAGGAGCCGAAGCTGGTGTCCCGCAGGAAGCGGTCGCCTGCGGACTCTTCCCGGGAGGCCTTGCGGAAATAGAACTCCGGGGCGATGAACACCTTCAGCGTGCGGCTGTCCTGCATGCCCTCCACGTTCTGGAGGGTGGTGGCCGTCCAGAACAGCACGTTGACGAGGCGCTGCGCGCGCGCCTGCAGGTCCGGATCGTCCAGCCGGATGCGCGGAGCGCCCGAGCGGGAGTCCACGTTGCCGGGCGGCGTGGGATAGAAGGTCGGCACCATGTAGCTCAGCGGCAGGACCGAGGTGTAGCCGCCGGCCGGCAGGATGTCTTCGATGGTGATGGGCACGTGGAACCTCTCTCTCTTGGGGGTGGTGGGAAAACCGGGGCGGCGTGCTTTCGCGCCGCGTCATGCGGCCTGCTTGAGCAGCCAGTAGATTTCCTTGACGGTCTGCAGGGCGATGGTCTGGTCCTCCGCGGGCACCTGCGCCAGCGGCAGGCCGCGGGACACCGACAGCCCCGGAAAGACCTCGATGGGCACGCCGTTCGTGTCCGTGGACAGCGGACGGGGTTCGGGCACGCCGGCGAAGGCGTGGCGCAGCAGCGAGACGGCCATGCCCAGCGCCACGAGCGCGAGCAGTACAAGCACCGTGACGAGCAGCTTGATGGGCGGGATGGGGATCTTCCGGATCAGGCTGGCGATGAACATCACGGCCATCAGGGCATCGATGTTCAGCGGCGAATTCAGCACGCGCACCATCTCCGTCTGCACGAGCAGGCCGGGCTGCTGCAGGAAATCGACGGCATAGCTGCGCTGGCGCACGACCACGGGCACCGGGACGCTGCGCGTGCCGAGGGTGTTGTCCTCGGCCCGGTAGGCGACGCGGCTCCAGCCCGGCGAGATCGCCTCGGGCGCGGACAGCCGCAGCCATCCGAAATCGCTGCGCGGCAGGTCGATGTCCGGGGCCGGGGCTTGCACGATGAAGAAGCCCGCAGGATTGCCGGTGCCCGGCCCGGACGCCTGCCGGTATGCCGTGGGGAAGGCGACCACCACCACTTGCTCCGGCAGCGGGCGCCATGCGGGTTCTGCGCGGGGCATGGGCCGCCTTGAGCGCGTCAGCCGGCGCGGCCCCGCGCCATGGTCGCTTCGTAGAGCGCCAGTCCCTGGACGATCGCGGCGGCGCTGACGGCGAGCGACCCGAAGATCACCGGCGAGGGCTGCTCGCTCCGCAGGGCCTGCGCCATGAGCGCATAGCCCGCCTCGGCCTCCGGCAGGGCGGTCGCGTTCAGCGCGGCGGCCGTTGCCAGGGGCACATCGACGATCGAGCCGGAGGCTGCCATGTCAGGCGCCCGGGGCCGCCGGCAGGTTGTAGAGCTTGCGTATGCGGTCCAGCACCTTGTTGTTCTCTTCGGTGATGACGCGCATCTGCTCGTCGGCATCGCCCTCCACGCCCAGCAGGGCGATGTTGGTGGCCACCCTGGTCATCGATTCGGCGATGTCCTCCACGGCCTTGCCCAGTTCCTCGATGGATTCCTGCGGTTTCATGCTGTCTGCTCCTTGTCCGGGGTGTTGGCGGCTGCGGCCGGCGCGGGGGCCGGCCTCCAGCCGTCGGATTCGGCCATCCGCGTGACCACGGAGGAATTCACGAACCCGATGCATTGCGCGAAGCTGTCCGGGCCGTGCACGACCTCGTGGTCGTCTTCGATCGTGCTGGATGCAAGCACCGAGAGCACGCCCGTGCCCTGGTTGCGGATCACGTAGCAGTCTCCGCTGTCCAGCGCGGCGCTGAAGCCGCTGCGCAGCCGGCCCTCGATCTGCTGCATGAGCAGCCGGTTGTGCTGTTCCATCGGCGCCAGGGTCCGGGAAAGGGATTCGTCCATTCCACACTCCTCAACGGGTGGGCAGCGCGCCGGGCGCGGCCTGGAGGCCGGCCAGCGCCTGGGCGGCTTCGCCTCCGGTAAGCACCTCCGTGGCGGAGCGTGCGGTGGCGGGCTGCAGGTCCTGCACCTGGTTCACCGCCTGCGCCAGGATGGCCAGGTGCAGCCGGTTCATGGCGTCCTGCCGGGCCACCTGGTTCTGCGCGCTCAACTGGTTGCTCGCGACCTGGTTCGCGTAGGCCTGGTTGGACAGGGCCGACGGTTGCTGCGCGGTGGCCATGCCCGACAGGGCCACGGATTCGATCACCGCGGCAGGCACGTCTTCGCCGCGGGTGAACTCCTTGATTTCAATGCGTCCCATGTTTCCTCCCTCGTCGCGGAAATGCGGGGCGGCCCGGGGGCCGCCCCGCCTGCGCCACCGGTGTTACCGGCGGATGCGGGTCACCTGGATGACCACCCCCGGCTTCTCGATGCCGATCTGGATGTCTTCCTTGGTGATGTTGCCCGGGATCAGGATCGGCGTGGCCCCGGGCGGCACGACGAGCATGCCGTCCTGCACGCGCAGGCCCAGGTCCACCAGCGCCCTGAGGTCCTTCAGCAGGCCCTTCGGCGGGATTCCGCCGGGGGTGCCCGCGAAGGCCTGCAGCACGCTCTTGAGGTCGGCGATGGTCTGCGCGAGCTCGTTGCTCGTCAGCACATCCACCGCGGAGCGCGCCTCCAGGGGGCCGATGTTCGCGATGGTGTTGGTGGCCTTGGCCACCAGCGGCAGCCCGAGTTCGCCGACCGCGCGCTGGTTCGACACCGCGTTCTGCTGCCCGAGGTTGCTGGTGCTCACCACGTTGGAATAGGCGAGGTTCGACAGCATCGCCGGCTGCTCCGAAATCGCTTTCAGATTGCCGATCGCCACCGCGCTCACCACTTGTTCGTCAAGCATGTCATGCCCTCCGTTTCAGGCCCTGCGGCGCAGGGCGTTCAGCCCTTGAAGGCCTGCAGCGTGGCCTTCATGTCGGCGATGGTCTGCGCCAGCTCGTCGTTGGTGAGGATGTCCACCGCGGAGCGGGCTTCCAGCGGGCCGAGGTTGCTCACCGTGTTGGAGGCCTTGGCCACGATGGAGATGCCCAGTTCGTTCATGGCCTGCTGGTTGGCGACCGCGTTCTGCTGCGACAGGTTGGTGTTGGCCACCGTGTTCGAGTAGGCCAGGTTGGACAGCATCGCAGGCTGCTCCGAGATGGCCTTCAGGTTGCCGATGGCGACGGCGCTCACTACTTCTTCGTTCAAAGCCATGGTTTCTTCTCCTCGTTGGTCAGTTTGTTGAGATATGACATGGCGGCTTGCCTACCGCCGCCCCGGAATGGGGAGGATGGCTTGCGCCCGGCCGGGGCCGTGCGCGAACGCATGCGTTGTCCGGGCCCCGCGGCCGGTCAGCCGGCAGGGTCCCGGCGGTTCTGCATCATGTCCATGTCCCGGATCAGCTTCTCGATGTCCCGGGTCAGCTGGTCGATCGTGTCCTGGTTCTTGCAGTTGTCGATCATGGCGATGCTCTTGGCGGTGGCGGCCATCTGCACCTGGTTCATCGCCTGCTGCTGGCTCAGCGCGATCTGCTGCTGCATGTTCTGGTTGAAGATCTGCTGCGCCAGCGCGAGGTTGGCCAGGATCGCCGGCTGTTCGCCGATGGACTTCGCGTTCGATATCGCGATGGCCTGTATGACATCGGATGGAAGCGAATCTGACATGGAGCCCTCCAGTGGTGTTGTCGTGTGCCGCGGTGTGGCCGCGTGTTGGATGGCATCTTATTTTTGGGCGCCTCGGCCCGGAAGTATCGTTACGGTTAAGCCCGCCGCCGCGTTACCGTAACCGGGCGGTACAGGCGCAGCGGCGCCGGGCCGGGCACTGCGCGCCGCCCAGGTAGCACCGCGCGTATCAGCGCTGCCACGCCCGCAGGTCGCACCCATCCCGTTATCCCTCGATTCGTGCGAAGCTTTTCGCGGGGCATAAGAACGAACAGACGAATGAGGGACTTGACTGTGAAAGACGGTAACGAGGACATCAGGGAGGAGGACGTCCGCGCGGCATGCGATGCGATCGTGCGGAGCGAGTCTTTCGCGAAGGCGCACCGGATGCAGCGGCTGCTGCGCTTTCTCGTGACGCAGGCGATCGCGGGCGACAGCCGCAACACCAGCGAGTACGCCATCGGCATCGAGGTATTCGGCCGCGACCCGGCCAGCTTCCTGCCTTCGGAGGACCCGATCGTGCGCGTGCAGGTGGGCCGCCTGCGGCAGCGGCTCGACGCGTACTACGCGGGCAACGATCCGCCGCACGGCATCGAGATCCATATTCCCGTCGGCACCTACATGCCGGTGGTCCGGCGCCGCGGGGCGGCGCTGCGCGATGCCGGGTTCGCGCACCTGCTGATGCTCCAGCCGCTGCACTGCATCGCCGAGCGGGTGGACGGGCAGGCGTTCGCCTACGGCCTGCACGAGGAATTGCTGGAGCAGCTCTACAAGTCGTTCGGCGACGTGCTCATGGCGTCGGGGCCGCCGCTGGCACCCGTGGCCGCGGCAGGGCCGGCGCCGCGCTGTGCGCAGCGCCTGGTGGCGCGCCATTCGATCGAAGGCAGCGTCCGCATCGATGCGGAGCGCATCCGTGCGTCAATACGGCTGGTGGACTCCTCGCTGCGCCGCATCACGTGGGCGCGCAACTTCGACCGGTCCCTGCAGCTGGGCATCGAGCAGCAGGAGGAACTCGCCGCCTGCATCTGCAGCGCGCTGCGCCAGATATTCCGGCGCTGAGGGTCAGCGCCGCATCGCGGTGAACGCCTCGAACTCCCAGCGTCGCATCGCCAGCAGCACTGTATAGCCCTCGCGGTCGCGCTCGGGCAGGCGCTGGTCGGCGAGGTGCTGCTGCGCGAAATCGTGCGCCACGCGCTGCAGGCGCTCCTGGAAGGCGGGCGCGAGGCTGCGGCCGATGGCGCCGTGCACCATCAGCACGCCTTCGCCCGGGCCGTCGAAGCCGCCCGAGAAGTAGTCGAGCAGGGCATGGTCGCGGAAGTAGTGCATCACCGGGCCGTGCGCGCGCCAGCGGAAGGTCTTGGCGAGCTTGAGACGGTAGCGGTTGAGCGGGCGCAGCTCGATGATGCCGATGCGGTCGAGCTGCGCGAGGTACTTGACGCCTTCCGCGTCCGAGAGCCGGTAGGTGCCCAGGATCTGCTCCAGGGTCCACTGGCTCAGCACGCAGATCGCCATGAGCAGCAGCTTCTTGTCGGCCACCACGGCGCGCTCCTGTTCCAGCGAGAGCTGGTCGAGCAGGGGCTGGCTGTCGGCCACGCGGCGCGCGAGGTCGGCGAAATCGAGCCGCAGCGCCCGGCAGATGGCGTCGATGCGCGACAGCGGCATGTCGCCGCGCGCCAGCATGCGCTTGACGCTCGATTCGGCCATGCCGAGGGCCTGCGCGAGGTCGGCATACGTCATGTGCGCGGCCTTGAGTTCCTTCTTGAGGGCGGTGACGAGGTCGGCGGTGGTGCTCATGGGTATCGATTATGGATACTGCCGGTGGCTGGCGGCAGCGCTGGTGGCACTGGGCGATGCTGGGGGCCGGGCGCGGCGCGAGACTGCCCGGCACATCCACTGCACGCGCCTTCCTTCCATGCACCCTCTCGCATCCTCTTCCCGCACCGCGCCACTGTCGCCGTCCCGACGCGAAGGCGTGCTCTGCGCCGCCCTGCTGGCCGGCGTGGCGCTGGCCCTGGCGGGCCCCTTCGTTCCCCCCGGGCCGCAGGCGTATGCCTATGCCGACCAGCGCACGCTCTGGGGCCTGCCGCATGCCATGGACGTGCTCACCAACCTGCCGTTCGCCTTGCTGGGGCTTTTCGGGCTGGCGCGGCTGGCGGCCCGGGTGCGCGAAGGCGCGCTGCGGGTGGCCACCGTGGCGGCTGCGGGGCTGTTCTTCGCAGGGCTGCTGTTGACCGCCGGGGGCTCGGCCCTCTACCACTGGCAACCCCACGGCATCACGCTGCTGGCGGACCGCGCCGGCATGCTCGTGGCGTTCTCCGGCATGCTGGCGCTCGCGGTGGACGAGCGCATCGGCGCGCGGGCCGCCGCTCTCGCGGGGGCCACGGTGCTGGCCGGCGGTGCGGCCGCGCTGCGCACCTGGGGCATCACCGGCGATCTCTGGCCCTGGGCCGTGCTGCAGGGCGGCGGCATGCTGCTCCTGCTGGCCCTGGCGGCCGATGCGTGGCGGTGCCGGCGGGCCGGCCGCGCGCCGCTGCCGGGCCGGCTGGGGGTTTCCCTGGCCGCGGTGATCGGCTGGTACGGCCTGGCGAAACTGCTGGAGGTCGGCGATGCGGTGGTGTTCGCCGCCACGGGGCTCCTCGTGTCCGGCCACAGCCTCAAGCACCTGGCCGCGGCGATGGCGGCCTGGCCGCTGCTGGCGGCGCTGGCCCCGGGCCGGTATTTCGCGCGCTGCGAGCGCGGCACGCCCTGGCGCGGGCGCCGCGAAGGCACAATGCCCGCCGGCGCGAAGTCGAAATGACGCGATTTCCACACACTCCCCAGGAGCACGGCATGAGCCAGGAACAGATCCGCATGGCGGCGGCAGAGGTTTCCTCCCCTTCGGGCGGCGGACATGAAAGCCATCCCAACCAGTTCGCGCTGCTGCGCCAGCGGCGGTTCGCGCCGTTCTTCTGGACGCAGTTCGCGGGGGCGGCGAACGACAACCTCTTCAAGTTCGCCTTCACCGTGATGGTGACCTACCAGCTCAGCGTGTCGTGGATGCCGCCGTCGATGGCGGGACTGGTGATCGGCGCGCTCTTCATCCTGCCGTTCCTGCTGTTCTCGGCCACGTCGGGCCAGCTCACGGACAAGATCGACAAGACGCGCATGATCCGCGTCGTGAAGAACCTGGAGATCGCCATCATGCTGGTGGCGGCCTGGGGCTTCCTGGCGGCCAGCCCCGTGGTGCTGCTGGGCTGCACTTTTCTCATGGGGCTGCATTCCACGCTGTTCGGCCCGGTGAAGTTCGCCTACCTGCCGCAGGTGCTGTCCGAGCGCGAGCTCACGGGCGGCAACGGCATGGTGGAGATGGGCACCTTCGTCGCCATCCTGCTGGGACAGGTCGCCGGCGGGCTGCTGGTGGCCGTGCCCGGCGTGGGCCATGCCTGGGTGGCGGCCGCCTGCGTGGCCGTCGCGCTCGCGGGGCGGGCGGTGGCGCAGTTCATCCCGAGCGCGCCGGCCACCGATCCGGGCCTGGTCATCAACTGGAACCCGGTCAGCGAAACCTGGCGCAACCTGAAGCTGGCGCATGGCAACCCGGTGGTGTTCCGCTCGCTGCTGGGCATCAGCTGGATGTGGTTCTTCGGGGCGGTGTTCCTCTCGCAGTTCCCCAGCTTCGCCAAGGAGGTGCTGCATGGCGACGAGCACGTGGCCTCGCTGCTGCTGGTCGTGTTCTCCGTGGGCATCGGCATCGGTTCGCTGCTGTGCGAGGTGCTCTCGCGCCGGCAGGTGGAGGTCGGCCTGGTGCCCCTGGGCGCCATCGGCATGAGCGTCTTCGCCATCGACCTGTACTTCGCCTCGCGCAGCCTGCCGCCCGCGTCCGTCATGGGCCTGGGCACCTTCCTGGCGCAGCCCGCTCACTGGCGCGTGATGGCGGACCTGCTGCTGCTGTCGCTGTTCGCCGGCCTCTACAGCGTGCCGATGTACGCGCTCATCCAGATGCGCAGCCAGCCCACGCACCGCGCGCGCATCATCGCGGCCAACAACATCCTGAACGCGCTCTTCATGATCGGCAGCTCGGTCATCGCGGGCGCGCTGCTGTCGGCCGGCTGGAGCGTGCCGCAGGTGTTCCTGTTCACCGGCATCGCCAATGCCCTGGTGGCCGGCTACATCTTCCTGATCGTGCCGGAATACCTGCTGCGCTTCGCGGCCTGGGTGCTGTCGCGGCTGGTGTACCGCTTCCGCGTGCGGGGCGATGCGCACATCCCCGCACAGGGCGCTGCGGTGCTGGTGTGCAACCACGTGAGCTTCGTCGATGCCGTGCTGCTCATGGCCGCGAGCCCCCGCCCGATCTATTTCGTGATGGACCATCGCATCTTCCGCGTGCCCGTGCTGGGCTGGCTGTTCCGGCTTGCCAAGGCGATCCCCATCGCGCCCCAGAAGGAGGATGCCGCCGTTTACGAGGCTGCCTTCGAGCGTGCGGCGCAGGTGCTGCGCGAAGGCGACCTGCTGGCCATCTTCCCGGAAGGCGGCATCACCCGCGACGGGCAGCTGCAGCCGTTCAAGGGCGGCATCATGAAGATCCTGGAGCGCGCTGCGGCCGAAGGCGTGCGGCCTCCGGTGGTGCCGATGGCGCTCACCAACCTGTGGGGTTCCTTCTTCAGCCGGGTGGACGGCAACGCCATGGCGCGCCCGTTCCGCCGCGGCCTGTTCAACCGCGTGGGGCTGAACGTGGGCGCGCCGGTGCCGGCGGAGACGGTGCAGCCCGAACTGCTGCAGGCGCGCGTGGCGCAATTGCTGGATCGGTGATGCAGGGCGAAGACAGCGGCGCGCTCGCGCTGCGCATCATGGATTTCCTGCGGGGCATCGGCCTGCCGGTGCGCGAGGCGCCGCTGCCGGACGGCTCCTTCCTGCCCGGCGTTCGCATCGAGCGCGGCGGACTCTGCGTGGACCGTGTGCGGCTGGCGTGGCCGGGCGACCTGCTGCACGAGGCGGGCCACCTGGCGGTGGTGCCTGCCGCGCTGCGCGCGGGCATGGACGACGCCCTGCAGAACCTGCCGGCAGTGGAGCACGGCGGCGAGATCGAGGCCACGGCCTGGGCCTGGGCGGCCTCCTGCCACCTCGGGCTGGATGCGGCCGTGCTGTTCCACGATGGCGGCTACCACGGTCAGGCGCAGAGCCTGCGCCTGACCTTCGGCATGGGCGTGTATCTTGGCCTGGCGGGGCTTGCCGCGACAGGCATGGCGCTGACGCCCGTGCAGGCCTCGGCGCAGGGAGGCGAGCCCTACCCGCGCATGCAGGTCTGGCTGCGCCCCTGAGCCGGGCTGTCCATCAGAAGGTTTCCCAGTCGTCGTTGTTCTGGCTGGATGACCGGGCGGGTGCCGGGGCTGCGGTCTGCGCCGGAGGCAGCGCGGGGCGTGCGGCCCCTGCTGCCGTGGCGTGCGCCGGTGCGGGATGCTTCGGTGCCGCAGCGATGCCGGGTGCGGTGCGCGGGCTTGCGGCAGGCGCCTTGGCGTGCTGCAGCGCCGCGGACGCTGCGCGCGCGGTGTCGCGGCTGCGGGACTGTGCCTGGGCGATGACGGCCTGCGAGGCGTTGGCATCGACCTGGAAGACGCTGACGAGCTGCACGAGGCGGGCGGCCTGGGAGTTGAGGCTGTCGGCGGCGGCGGCGGATTCCTCGACGAGTGCGGCGTTCTGCTGGGTGACCTGGTCGAGCTGGTTGACGGCATCGCTCACCTGGGAGATGCCCTGTTCCTGCTCGTGGGTGGCCGCGCCGATCTCGGCGATCAGGTCGGCGACGCGGCGGGCCTGCTCGACGATCTCTCCCATGGTGGAGCCGGCCTCGCCCACGAGCTGCGATCCGGTCTCGACCTTGGAGACGCTCTCGCCGATGAGGGCCTTGATCTCCTTGGCGGCCTGGGCGGAGCGCTGCGCGAGGGTGCGCACTTCGGAGGCGACGACGGCAAAGCCGCGGCCCTGCTCGCCGGCGCGGGCGGCCTCGACGGCGGCGTTGAGTGCGAGGATGTTGGTCTGGAAGGCGATGGAGTCGATGACGCCGATGATGTCGCCGATTTTGCGGGAGGAGTCGGTGATGTCCTGCATGGTGCGCACGACGTTGCCGAC
>NZ_JMKU01000038.1 GCF_000687165.1 Paracidovorax oryzae ATCC 19882
GGGCGGCAGGACTGGGCGCGGCAGGTGCGCGAGAACCTGCACGATGCGGACTTCGACCTGCTGCGCGCGGGCGACGGGCCCGGCGAGGGCGCAGGCCCGGTCACGCGCTGGCCGGGCAACCGCATCGGGTGGAGCACCCCTGAACCGGATGTCGATGGAGCCGGCAGCGATGGCAGCGACGGCAACAGCAACGGCACCCTGGTCCGCTACCGCTACGACGCCTTCGGCAACCGGGTGCAGGCGCTGCACGCCGACGGCCGGGCGCAGCGGCTGCGCTACGACGCGCTGCACCGGCTGCGCGAAGTCTGGCAGCGTGAAGCCGGTACGGCTGGATGGCAGCGCGTGGCCTGCTACCGCTACGACCCCTTCGGGCGGCGGCTGGCCAAGACCGTCTTCGGGCACGGCAACGACAACGACAACGGCGACAGCAGCGAACGGGGAGCCGCATCGGGCGTCGCGACCACCACCTACGCCGGCTGGGACGGCGACCGCCTCGTGCACAACGAAGGACCGCAGGGGCTGCAGCACGTGCTCTACGAGCCCGGCTCCTTCGCGCCGCTGCTGCGCCTGGAACGCGAGCAAGCCATTCCCACGGCCATGCAGGCCCTGCTGGTGATGGAGGAAGATCGTGGAAGCGTCGCCGACGATGATCCGGATGGCGGTGAATCCCCCGCCGCCGCCCTGTTCGCGGGCTTGCCGCGCGCACAGCGTGAACTGCTCGAGCGTGCCCTGGACGACGCCACGGGCCCCCAGGGTGATGCACTGCTGGCACGCCTGCAGGCAGGACTGCCCGATGAGGCAGGCGCATTGCTGGTCGCCGGAGTGCAATCCGTGCGACGGCAACAGCAGACTGCTACCCAGGCCCATTCGACGCGTATCCGCCATTTCCTTTGCGATCACCTGGGCACGCCCATTGCTCTGGTGGACGCCAACGGCCCACAAGCGGGTCTGGTCACCTGGGCCGCGACCTACCACGCCTGGGGTGCCATGCGGGAGGAATACGACCCACATGGCGTCGGCCAGCCCATCCGCTTCCAGGGCCAGCAACTCGATGCCGAGACGGGGCTGCACTACAACCGGTTCCGGTACTACGATCCCCTGCTGGGGCAGTATGTGACGCAGGATCCGATTGGGTTGCTTGGCGGCTTGAATAAGTTCACCTATCCGGGAAACCCGATAAGCTGGATAGACCCCCTGGGATTGTCTGGAATATTGACCATCCAATCTTCAGGCAATGGAAATCCGTTGTCTGGCCATTCATGGATAACATACGCTCCAGATGGCGGTTATCCGACTACCTATGGTACCTGGGGGAATAATCCCACGGGCCAAGGAAATGGGCTCTTCGAGAATTTAGAGATTGGCCGTAATGCAGATGCCACGCGATCTATGCGAATCAACGATGAACAAGAGAAAGAGTTGATGGCGAAAATTAAAGACTACAAGAATAGAAAAGAAAACGCCTGGAAACTTGGTGCTCCATGCTCGAGCTTTGCAAGAGATGCTTGGCAGACTGCAACGGGTGAAAATTTGAACTCGAACCTTGGCCCCATCAGTAACCCGAGTACTCTAAAGAATTCGATTATTAATGCGAATGGAGGGAAGATAAGTGAAGTCGCAACCAAGCCCAACGGGACTTCAAGTGCGTCCTTCGGCTCTTTTGGTCGCTCTTCAGGTAGTGTTTCACTAAACTCGCTTGGCAGTTCTTTATGAAATTTATACGTTTATTTTTTATGGGACTGATCTCTTTTATTTTGTCAGCTTGTTCTGCGACTGTACTTGAGTACAAGGACGTCGGAGATTTCGAGGTTCATTTAATAGGTGGTGACCCGGAAAGGTTGCGTTTGAGTGGTTTGGTTCTTCATAGCTCGTTGGGTGCAAAGACCTATGAGTCTAAAGTAGAAGGCGACAAAGCATATTTGAAGATTGTCTTGGCAATGGCTGGCGAAAAAGTGCCTGGAAGATTCTCGCACGATTTTGAAATTGATCGAAGTGTTAATTATGTTTACTTCGGTGATTCCAAGGTTTTGATATGGAGTAGAAGTGCGCAGTAGAAGTAGTCGGTCGATGGCTTAATAATGGCTTGAAGACAGGACGTTTGAGTCATTTTCCTTGCATGGTGATTGTGCTTCTTCTAAAAATCTTGTGTGAAATGTCAGTGGCATGAGGAAATTATCTAATGTCCCAACTCTGTTGTTAGTGATCCTGGTTTTTGGTTCTGCGGTGACGGCTTCCGCCTCGTCATTTCAAGAGCTGGCTGCAAAATGGCTCAAAGCCTATTCATACATGCCACCCTTAGCGGCCTATGGCCTGCTTTCGTTGCATACGCTATTGACGCCGGGGCTCGCTTTGCTTGTATATGGAGTTCTTCTGCTGAAGCAGGGTGACAGACGTTCCAGGTTCTTCCAGGGAAGTGCTTTTTTGATTTATGTTCCCTTCCGGTTGGGCTTGATATTTGTTCTTCTCGGATTTTTCCCGCTATGGCTGATATTCGAGTTGGTGGAGCTGGCATTGCTCGGCTACGCCGCCAAACGCTTGGTTGAAAAGGGTAGAGATAGAGACGTACAGATGTCCGCCGATGGGTGATTGTAAAACCCGGAGTGTGGCAATGCTTTTTAAGAGTTATATTTCTACCAGCCTGCTCTCGTCGTTGTTTGTGGCGTGCACTTTTACGTTGTTTTCTGATAGTGGATTTCGTGGCGTATACTGGTTTATTTTTGGTCTGACATTTGTCATTTCCTTGCCTTTGAATTTGTTGTTCCTGTTTTTTGCAATAGAAATCAACATGAAGTTTGGGGGCGCTTTTGCTCTTGTTTTTGTGTTTTTCATGGGGTTTGCTTCGGTAAGCGCTGTGATTTATTTCCTCTTGCAAAGAATCCCTGGCGTGGATGTCATTTCATTGTTTTATGGTTTTTTTGGTGCTGGAGCAGGTGTAGTATCCATGGTTCTTTATTGGGTGCTGGATGGTTTCTTCAGGAGGCGGCTGTTCTCGTGAGCGGCGCTGGCCGCGGAAATAAGCTGCGCTGAGGTGCCATGGTCAATGAATTCGGAGATGATGGTATTTCCATCGATGAGATCAACTTTCGGGAAAGGGACCATTGAGGTCTGCGGCCTGTTGCTTCGTTTCTGTGGAATACATGCTGCATCGATATGCCTGTCTTACCTTGCTGACTCGCATACTGTTTGGATTGTTGACATAAGTGGCAGGGATTGTCTGGTCTTTGTGATCGCCCTGCCGTGTTGTTTGTTTGCAATGCGCGGTTTTGGGGTTGCACCGATAATCATCGCATCTGCATTGTTTGTCCCAATGTTCTATTTGATGTATTTCATCATTGGCTGCTCATTTTTTGGGGATTGCATTTGAATATGTTCGGGATGTGATTTTTCCGAGGTGTTTTGAACTTCATGCTGGTCGTGTAATGGCAGATGCATCAACACATGCTGCACTTTTGGCGCTGGCGGACGGATTTCCCGAAAATCTGCGTCCGCAGGTATTCAATGATTTTCTGAATGTCGATGACGAATTCCGCGAGCACAACGCGCTATTGCAGTCCAGGGACCACCAGTCGCTGACCAGAGAGGATCTCGGCAGTGTGGGCTGGAATCCCGTCGGTTGCATGAACGTGGCCGGCTGGAGGTACTGGCTTCCGGCGCTGGGCAGAATCGCGCTGAGCACGGAAACGGCCGACCGGGGGTATTTCATGTGGGGCCTGCTCGTTTACCTGAAAAGTCCAGAATCCAATCCAGCGTTTCTTTCGTTCACCCGGCACGAAAGGGAGGCGGTGGCCCGGTTTCTCAAGGAGGCCACACCTTTTGTCCGTGAAAACCTGGAGCCGGAAGTCGAGGTTGAATACGACCTGAAGCCGGTTCAACTGCAGTGGGAAATGTTTTCAAGAGCAGCGGCTGTGTGAGGGCCGGTTCCCGCGCATGCCCTGGCCGATGACAAGGCGCTTTCGCGCCGTTGACCTGGGTCAATGGGCTCGCAGCCCGTTTACGTACATTGCTCCAGTTGCCTCGGAGCAATGCGGGGCCTGCATTCCATCCGGCGGCAACCGCTGATCGCCACAGCGCGGCGTACCCGAGGGGCCGGGGCAATTCCCCGCGTCCTGCTGGCCGCCCTGGCTTTCGTTTTCCTCTCTTTTCTTTTCTCAACCTGCCAACCGAAAGCTCCCATGCCTCTACTGGACCTGCACGGCAAGCGCGGCTTGGTCGTCGGCATCGCCAATGACCAGAGCATCGCCTGGGGCTGCGCCCGCGCCTTCCGCGACGCGGGGGCGGAACTCGCGGTGACCTGGCTCAACGACAAGGCCCGGGCGCATGTGGAGCCGCTGGCGCGGCTGGTGAATGCGCCGATCACCCTGCCGCTGGACGTGGAGCAGCCCGGCCAGATGGAGGCGGTGTTCGATGCCGTCGCCCGCGCGTGGGGGCGGCTGGATTTCGTGCTGCATTCGATCGCCTTCGCGCCGCGCAGTGACCTGTCCGGTCGCGTCACCGACAGCTCGCGCGAGGGCTTCGCGCGGGCGATGGACATTTCCTGCCATTCCTTCCTGCGCATGGCCCGGCTGGCCGAGCCGCTGATGCCGCAGGGTGGCAGCCTGATGACGATGAGCTATGTCGGCGCGGCCGAGGTGATTCCCGGCTATGGCGTGATGGGGCCGGTCAAGGCGGCGCTGGAATCCGGCACGCGCTACCTGGCCGCGGAGCTGGGGCCGAAGGGGATCCGCGTCAATGCGGTCTCCCCCGGGCCGCTGGCCACGCGGGCGGCCTCCGGCATTCCGGACTTCGACACGCTCATGGCGGACGCCGTGCGGCGTGCGCCGCTGCGCCGCCTGGTGGAGCTGGAGGAGATCGGCGCGCTGTGCGCCTTCCTGGCCAGCGACGGCGCGCGGGCCATCACCGGCAATACGCTGTACGTGGACGCCGGCCACCATATCCTGGGTTGACAGGACAGGCAGGCGGCCGGCTGGTGCGGCGTTCCGGCGGTGGGGGCCGGTGGGTGCCGTGTCGGCCGCTGGCCCGCGCCGGGCGCGGCTCACGGCTCAGCCCGGCTGCGCCAGCCGCTTGAGCTGGTAGAGCGCGTCCAGCGCCTCGCGCGGGCTCAGGGTGTCGGGGTGGATGTCCTGCAGCGCCGCTTCCACCGGACTGGCGCCGGGTGCCTCGGATGCGGGCGGCGGGGCGAACAGGTCCACCTGCGTCTCACCTTCGTTGGCGCGCTCTTCCAGTGCCGAGAGTGCGTGCCGGGCGTGGTTGAGCACCGGCGCGGGCACGCCCGCCAGCCGCGCGACGTGGATGCCGTAGCTGCGGCTGGCCGGGCCCGGCTGGATCTCGTGCAGGAACACGATGTCCGAGCCGGACTCGGTGGCACCCACGTGCACGTTCACCGCGTGCGCATGGCGCGTGGCCAGTTCCGTCAGCTCGAAATAGTGCGTGGCGAACAGTGTGAAAGCGCGCGTACGGTCGTGCAGGTGCGTGGCGATGCCGCTGGCGAGGGCCAGTCCGTCGAAGGTGCTGGTACCGCGGCCGATCTCGTCCATCAGCACCAGCGAATGCGGCGTGGCGGCGTGCAGGATCTGCGCGGCCTCGGTCATCTCCATCATGAAGGTGGACTGGGCGTTGGCGAGGTCGTCCGCCGCGCCGATGCGGGTGTGGATCGCGTCGATCGGGCCCAGCCGGCAGTGCGCGGCGGGCACGTGGCTGCCCATGCTCGCCAGCAGCACGATCAGCGCCACCTGCCGCATGTAGGTCGATTTACCGCCCATGTTCGGACCGGTGATGATCTGCATGCGCGTGTTGGCGTTCAGGCGCGTGTGGTTCGGGATGAAGGCGCCGGCCGAGGTTTCCGCGAGGCGCGCTTCCACCACCGGGTGGCGGCCGCCCTCGATCTCGATGCAGGGTTCGGCCGTGAACTGCGGCGCGCACCAGCCCAGCGTGAGCGAGCGCTCGGCCAGCGCGCAGAGCGCATCGAGCGCGGCGATGGCCTGCGCGGCGCGGATGAGCGCCGGCACGTGCGGCTGCAGTTGGTCTAGCACCTGCTCATAGAGCCACTTTTCGCGCGCCAGTGCGCGCTCCTGGGCCGACAGCGCCTTGTCCTCGAAGGCCTTGAGCTCGGGCGTGATGAAGCGCTCGGCGTTCTTCAGCGTCTGGCGCCGGCGGTAGTCGTCGGGAACACGGTCGAGGTAGCTGCTCGTGACCTCGATATAGAAGCCGTGCACCTTGTTGAACTGCACGCGCAGGTTCGGGATCAGGGTGCGGGCCTTCTCGCGCGTTTCCAGCGCGAGCAGGAAGTCGTCGCAATGGTTCTGGATGCCGCGCAATTCGTCGAGCTCGGCGTCGAAGCCGTCGGCGATCACGCCGCCGTCGCGCACCAGGGCCGAGGGCTCCTCCAGGATCGCGCCGCCCAGCAACGCGCCGCAGGCGGGTGGCGCGTGCAGGTCGCCGACGATGCCGGCCAGCAGGGGATCGTGCCAGCGGTGCTCGGCGGCGATCTGTTCGGCCTTGTGCAGCGTCTTGCAGAGCGCCACCAGTTCGCGCGGGCGCACCTGCCGCAGCGCGATGCGCGCGGTGATGCGCTCCACGTCGCTCACGCCGCGCAGCGCGGCGCGCAGGGCCTGCCAGCTGCCCGCACCGCCCCGGTCGCCGCGCAGTTCCGCGGTGGCCGCCAACCGCGCGCGGGCCTCGGCGCGGTCGCGGCGCGGCTCCAGCAGCCAGGTCTTGAGCAGGCGGCTGCCCATGCCGGTCATGCAGGTGTCCAGCAGCGAGAAGAGGGTCGGCGCATCCTCGCCGCGCAGCGTGCGCGTGAGCTCCAGGTTGCGGCGCGTGGCGGGGGGCAGGGCGATCAGTTCGTCGTTCTTCTGCACGCGCACCGCGTGGATGTGCGTGAGCGCGCGGCCCTGCGTGTGCTCGGCATAGGAGAGCAGGGCGGCGCTGGCGGCATGGGCATGGGCGAGGTCCTGTGCATCCCAGGCGTTGAGGCTGGCGGCACCGAGTTGTTCCAGCAGCTTGCGCGCGCCCAGTGCGCCGTCGAACTGCCAGTCGGGCCGCAGGCTCAAGGGGCAGGACAGCACGCCGCCCTGGCGCAATGCCTGCAACTGCTGCTCGAAGCGCTCGGTCACGCCGGCGCTGTAGATCACCTCGCTCGGGCCGATGCGCGCGATCCAGGTGCCGACTTCGTCGTGCGTGCATTCGGCCAGGTGCACCACGCCCTGCGTGACGCTGAGCCAAGCCAGCCCGCAGCGCGCGCGCGGCGCCTGGTGCACGGCCAGCAGCATGGCTTCGGCCTTGTCCGGCAGCAGTTCGCTGTCGGTGAGCGTGCCAGGCGTGACCACGCGCACCACCTTGCGCTCCACCGGCCCCTTGGACGCGCCCACCTCGCCCACCTGCTCGCAGATCGCCACCGACTCGCCCATGCGGATCAGGCGGCCCAGGTAGTTCTCCAGCGCATGGAAGGGCACGCCGGCCATCACCACCGGCTGCCCGGCGGATTGCCCGCGCTGCGTGAGGGTGATGTCCAGCAGGCGCGCGGCTTTTTCCGCATCGGCCCAGAACAGTTCGTAGAAATCGCCCATGCGGTAGAAGACCAGCGTGTCGGGGTAGCCCGCCTTGAGGGCGAGGTACTGCTGCATCATGGGTGTGTGGGCGGAGAAGTCGGCGGGGTTCCCCTCGGCCATCGGCGATGGCTCCTTGTCGTTCTGCAAATTGGTACCTTTGTCCATGGCGCTGGGCAGGCGCGCCGAAGCCGGGGCGCCTGCCGGATGAGTCCGGTGCGATGGGGCGATTATCCTGCGTGGAGCTCGGTTGTTCAGTTTCGGCAGGCATGGGATCATGGACCCGGCGTTTGACGCCTTTTTCCGGTTCCCGAGACCTTCGTTAACCCATATGCCTGCCCGCGAGCAGCCCCCTCAAATGCCAGACCATGAATCGTCGGCCGATGCCCGGGAGAGGGAGCGGCTCCATCTGCTCGACTGCTCGATGCTGCTCGATACCCCGGCGAGCGAGGAGTTCGACCAGATCACCCGCCTGGCCAGCCAGATCTTCGACATGCCCGTGTCGCTGGTGACCTTCGTGGACGCCGATCGCCAATGGTTCAAGTCGCGCCTCGGCTTCCCTTTTGCACAGACCGACCGGGCGTCGTCCTTCTGTACCCATGTCGTGGAAGCGGCCGACGTCATGGTGGTGGAAGACACGGTCCTCGATCCGCGTTTCGAGCGCAATGCGCTGGTGACGGGCGAGCCGTACATCCGTTTCTATGCCGGCGCCCCCCTGCTGCTGGATTCGGGCCACGTGCTGGGCTCGCTGTGCGTGCTGGACCACCGCCCCCGGACTTTCAGCCCGCAACAGTGCGACCAGCTGTCCACGCTCGCCAGGATGACCATGGCGCACATCGAGCTGCACCAGCGCGCGGGCAGGGTCAATGCCGTGACGCGGATGCCCAACCGCACGCAGCTGTTCGAGGACCTGCGTGGCCGCGCCGCCGGTACGCCGTCGGCGCTGATGATGGTCGAGATCATGGACCACGAGCGCATGCTCGCCGAATCGCGCGCGGTAGGCTCCGAACCGCTCGAGTCGCTGACCATCGCCTTCGCCGCGAGGCTGCGGCAGCTTGTCGGGCGGAGCGTCACCATCTACCACGTCGGCGAGATGCGCTTCTGCCTGGAGCCCGCTGGAGGCACCCATGCGCAGCGCGAGGCATTCGCCGCGCAGGCGGTGGCCACCCTGGGCGGCCCGATGGCCTTCGACGGGCGTGCGATCGAACTGGCGCCCACGGCCGGGCTGGTGGAATTCGATGCCGGCGCCATCCGCCCCAGCGATGCGCTGAGAATGGCCAGCGCAGCCCTGCATTCCGGCCTGGGCAGCGGGGCGGCTTTCGCGTGGCACGACGCCGCGCTAGACGCCTCCCACCGCCGCGCCTATCGCCTGATGCGCGAGATATCGCCAGCCCTGGCACGTGGCGAATTCAGGCTGGTCTACCAGCCCAAGCTCAACCTGCGGGCGGGCGCGTTCACCGGCGTGGAGTCGCTCGCGCGCTGGCGCCATCCCGAACTGGGCGACGTGTCGCCGGGCGAATTCATCCCGCTGGTGGAGGGGGGCGCGCTCATCCACGAGTTCACCCGCTGGGTGCTGCGGACCGCGCTGGAGCAGCTGGCCCGCTGGCACGGGCAGGGGATCGAGCTCACGATGGCCGTCAACGTCTCCTCCCGCAACCTCGAGGAGGCTGCCTTCGTGGACGATGTGCGGCGGATCTGCGCGTCGGCGGGGGTCGATCCGCATTACCTGCACGTGGAGTGCACCGAAAACGCGGTGATGACCAGCGCGCGCACCCAGTCCGCGCTGGAGGAAATCCGGGCGATGGGCGCCCAGATTTCGCTGGACGATTTCGGCATGGGCTACTCCAACCTGGCCTGCCTGCGCCGGCTGCCGGTGGAGCTGCTGAAGCTGGACCAGTCGCTGGTCAAGCCCATCGACAGCGACACACGGGCATGGCTGCTGGTGAAGTCGTTGATATCGCTGGGCCATGCGCTGGGCTATCGCATCCTCGCCGAGGGCGTGGAGACCCGCGAGGCGTTCGGCATGCTGGCGGGCGCGGGGTGCGACGCGGTGCAGGGATACCACCTGTCGCGTCCGCTGGAGGCGGAGGCGATACCGGGTTTCTTGCGGCTGCCGTTGCCGGAGTGGGCAGCCTAGGCGGAGAGAGCCGCGTCGGCTACGCCCCCGAGCGTCCGAACCTGTCGAACGCGGCCGTTGCCAGCTGGCCCGCACGCCCCATCAGGAGGAATTCGGCCGGGCCCTCTCCACCTTCGCGCAGCCGTACGCGCGCATCTCCGGAATCCGCGATGGGTTCCACGGCCTGCAGTTGCTGCCAGGGCAGGGTGATGGACGGATGGTGGAATAAGACGAACCATGGCGCGGACAGCGACAGCCCCTCCGGTCCCGCGGCCACGGTCAGGCAATGGGCGAAGTGGATCGGCAAGCCGTGCACGCGCCCCATGCGTGCCGAGGCGAAACGGACGGCCCCCCCGCCAGGCGGTGCGTGCTGTGGAAAGCGGGCGGCGAGCGTGCGCCAGCCCGATCGCGTGGCGAGCATCCGGCAGGCGTTGATCCAGAAGACAGGCAGAAGCAGCAGGAACCAGAGCGTGTTCATCGGGGGCCGGCGGGAAGGCGGAACTGCGGATTATCGACGCTGACCTGGCAGTTCCTCCTCCACCACCCCGCCGCCGCCTGACACCAGTGCCCGCGTCTGCGGCAAGCCTTCCGGATACTCGCGTTGCATGAATGCGACAAGGGCTTCCCGTACGCGGCAGCGCAGGTCGAATGCCAGCCCCGAGGAGCGGGCCGACACCAGCACGCGGATCTGGATGGTGCGCTCGGTCACATCGGTGAGCTGCAGCACCTTCACGCGCTGGTCCCACTCCGGCGCGGTGGCCAGGATGCGGTCGAGTTCCTGGCGCAGCGGATCCAGCGGCATCCGGTAGTCGGCATACAGGAACACGGTGCCGAGGATGGCCGAGCTGGTGCGCGTCCAGTTCTGGAACGGGTTCTCGATGAACCACTGCAGCGGGATGATGAGCCGGCGCTCGTCCCAGATGCGCAGCACCACGTAGGTACCGGTGATTTCCTCCACCCGGCCCCATTCGCCTTCCACGATGAGTACGTCGTCGATGCGGATGGGCTGCGCCAGCGCGATCTGCAGGCCGGCGATCATGTTGCTGAACACCGGCCGGGCAGCGATACCGGCCACGATGCCCACGACGCCCGCGGAGGCCAGCAGGCTGGCCCCGACCTGCCGCGCGCCGGGAAACGTCATCAGCATGAGGGCGAGGGCCGCCATCACCACGCCCGTCATGGCGGTGCGCGACAGTACCCGCGCCTGGGTGGCGATGCGCCGCGCCGCGAGGTTGTCCTCCACGTCGGCCGGATAGCGGGCGATCACGCCGTCGGCCAGGCCGCCGATGCCTGCCACCAGCAGCCAGGCGACGGCCGCGATCAGTGCCAGCCCGCCCGTGTGCCGGACGGTCCCGATATAGGGTTGCTCATTGCTCGCCGCCACCCACACGACCTGCAGCGCCGCCAGGGGCAGCAGCAGGCGTGCCACGGGGACGCAGGCCTGCACCACCGCGTGCAGGACGGGCACGCCGCGCGTGGCGCGCAGGGCGACGAGGGCCGCGATGCGATGCACCACTGCAGCGGCCGTGACCGCGATCAGTGCCGCGACCGCCGTCGCCACCCAGGGAGAGAGGTGTGTAAAAAAATCCATGCTTTGTTACCTTTTGCCATACTGTGGGCTCCATGTGCGCGTGGCCCATCCACGTGTGGTGTGTTTCCTGCCGTTTGCGAAGGTTCAAAGCGACTGTGCCTGCCGAAACCCCTCCTGTTCCTGTGGCCGCCCCGCGGCCGGCCGGGCCGCTGCGGCCCCGCCTGCGGCATGGTCCGCCGGGGCGCTGCGGGTTGGCGTTCCGGGAGCGCCCATGCGCATGAGCCCGCGCCTGGGCAGCCTGTCCGCGCTGTTCGACAAGGTGGCCCAGCGCGACGGCCAGTGGCTGCGGGGCTGGGCCGTGGTGCTGGCGCTGTCCGCCATCGGTGCCTGGCTGGCGGTGGCCGCCGTGGCGGAGTGGCGGGAAGCCGGCCGCGCGCAGGAGCGGGAAGGGCTGCTCGGCCATGCCGCCGAGGTGCTGATGAGCCAGACCGCCGGCAGCCCGCTGCTGGGCGCGGTGGCCCTGCTGGGGCTGAGCGAGCCTGCGCTGAAGGCCGTCGCGCTCGGCACGCTGCCGCCCAACGCGCCGGAGGCTCTGGCCCGCCTGGCCGTGGCGCGCGGCCGCTTCCTGGTGAGCGGGGTCTATGTGCTGAATGCCGGCGGCCGCGTGGTGGCGCACGAGACGCCTGCCACCCCGGCCCTGGGGCTGGACCTGTCACACCGCCCCTACTTCCTGCAGGCGATGCGCGGCGCGGTGAACGTGTATCCCGCGCTCGGCACCAATTCGCAGGACCGCGGGTTGTACTACGCCGCGCCGCTCTACGAGGGCGATACGCCCGCGAGCGTGATCGTCGGGGTGGTGCTCGTGAAGATGTCCTTCGAGCCGGTGGAAACCCAGCTGCAGCGCTCGGGCTACCCGATGGCGCTGCTGTCGCCGCAGGGCGTGGCCTTCGCCGCCACGCGGCCGGAGTGGCGCTATGCCATCGCGCCGCCGCTGACGCAGGAGCGCATCGATGCGATCCGGCGGCAGCGCCAGTTCGGCACGCTGTTCGACAGCGGCGTGGCGCAGGCCCTGCCGTTCCGGCCGGATGCGCGCGAGGCCGTGGTGGGGGGCGTTCGCTATGCGGTGGAGCGCCGCAACCTGGAGTGGCACGACCCGGACGGCCCGTGGCAGCTGGTGATGCTCGACGACCTGCATGCGCTGCTGCCGGCGCCGCAGCGCTGGCAGATCGGCGTGGGCGTGTTCGCGCTGCTGCTGGTGCTGGGCGGAATGCTGCTGGACATGATGCGCCACCGGGCGCGCATGGCGCTGGCGATGGAGCGCTTCCGCGTACTGGGCGCGGCGCTGCAATCCAGCCCCGTGGCCGTGGTCATCACCGATGCCGAGGGCCGCATCGACTGGGTCAATTCCCAGTACGAGGCCAATACGGGCTACAGCCTGGACGAGGTGCGCGGCCGCAAGCCCTCGCTGGTGGCCTCGGGGCAGACACCGCCCGAAACCTACCGGCAGATGTGGTCGCGGCTGATCGCGGGCCTGCCCTGGCGCGGCGAATTCATCAACCAGCGGCAGGACGGCACGATCTACCACGACGAGGCGACGCTCTCGCCGGTGTTCGACGACCGCGGCCGGCGCATCGCGATCGTGGGGCTGCACGAGAACGTGACCGAGCGCATCACGGCCCACCAGGAACTGCAGCGGCGCGAGCGCGAACTCAACGACGCGCTCGCGCAGCAGACGGCCATCTTCGATAACGCCCCGCCCGTGCTGATCGTGGCCGACGGCCACCTGCTGCGCTTCAACCCCGCCTGCCTGGAGCTGCTGGGCGTGCAGCCGGGGCAGCTGGAGGGGCGCAGGGTGGAAACCATCTTCGGCGGCGAGGAGCTCCACCGGCGCTTCATGGCGCGCATCGAGGGCCGGCTGGAGGCAGGCGAATCCGTGCGGGAGGTCGCGCGGCTGGTGCGCCGGGACGGAACGGTTTTCGAGGCGCGGCTTTCAGGCCGCCTGCTGCCGCTGCAGGGATACGCGCATGCCTGCATCTGGGTGGTCGAGGACGTCACGGAGGCGCGCCGTGCCGAGGCGGCCATGCGCGAGATGAACGAGCGCCTCATACTGGCGCAGGAAGCCGGCCGCGTCGGCGTCTTCGACCTCGACCTGGTGCGCGACCACCTGGTGTTCAGCGAGAAGCTCGGATCCCTCTACGGTCTGCCCCACCGGCCCCAGGGACTGCGGCTGGCTGACTGGATGGACAGCCTGCACATGGAGGACCGGCCGCGCGTGCAGGCGCGCCTGGATGCCACCCTGGCGGGAACGGCCACCGGCCTGCAGGACTCCTGGCGCGTGGTGCGTCCGGACGGCAGCGAGCGCTGGCTGCTGTGCTCGGCGCGCATCGAGCGGGATGCCGAGGGGCGGGCGCGGCGGCTCATCGGCGTGCAGGTCGACGTGCATGAGCAGAAGCAGCTGGAGGCCCGCCTGGCGGACCAGCTGGCGTTCCAGCAGGCACTGGTGGACGCCATTCCGATTCCGCTGTTCCACAAGGACGGGGACGGCCGCTACCGGGGATTCAACCGGGCCTACGAGGAGGCCTTCGGCATCCGCCGGGAGGATTTCCTGGGCAAGACGGTGCACGAGTCGGTCTTCCTCAGCCAGTCCGAACGCGCCGAATTCGAGGCCGACGCCCGCACCATCCGCGCCGGCGGGCCGCCGATCCACAAGGAGGTCGATCTCACCTATGCCGACGGAGAGATCCACCACACGCTGTTCTGGATGCACGGCTTCCAGCGGCCCGACGGCTCGCCCGGCGGTTCCATCGGCACGCTGGTGGACATCACCGACCGCCAGCGGGCCGAGCGCGAGCTGCGCCGGGCCAAGGAACTGGCCGAGGAAACCACGGCGCTCAAATCCAACTTCCTGGCCAACATGAGCCACGAGATCCGCACGCCGATGAACGCCATCATCGGGATGTCGCACCTCGCGCTCAAGTCGGGGCTCACGCCGCGCCAGGCCGACTACGTCGCCAAGATCCAGCAGGCCGGCCAGCACTTGCTGGGGGTGATCAACGACATCCTGGATTTCTCGCGCATCGAGGCCGGCAAGCTGGTCGTGGAGAAGCAGCCCTTCATGCTCGACCGCGTGCTGGAGGGCATGGCCGACGTGGTGGGCTACAAGGCCGGCGTGAAGGGGCTGGAGCTGGTGCTCGACGTGGCGCCCGACGTGCCGCCCCATCTCGTGGGCGATGCCCTGCGGCTGGGCCAGATCCTCATCAATTTCGCCAACAACGCGATCAAGTTCACCGAACGCGGCGAGATCCATGTTCGCGTGCGGGTGGTGGAGCGCCACGGCCGGCGCGTGCTGCTGCGCTTCGAGGTGCGCGACACGGGCATCGGCGTGGCGCCCGAGCAGATGGGCCGGCTCTTCCAGAGCTTCCAGCAGGCCGATGCCTCCACCACGCGGCGCTTCGGCGGCAGCGGCCTGGGCCTGGCCATCTCCAAGAACCTGGCCGAACTCATGGGCGGCGAGGTGGGCGCCGAGAGCGCCTTGGGCGAGGGCTCGACCTTCTGGGTCATGCTGCCGCTTGAGTGCGCCGAGGGCGCGCCGCACGCGCTGCCCCTGCCGCCCGCGCTGCGCAACGGGCGCGTGCTCATCGTGGACGACAACCACACGGCCGCCGCCGTGCTCTCGGAGATGCTGCGCAACATGGGCTTCGAGACCCGCGAGTCCCATGCAGGCGCCCAGGCGCTGGACATGCTGCGGGATGCCGCGGCGGATGGCGAACCCTACGGGCTGCTGCTCATCGACTGGCGCATGCCGGGCATGGACGGCATCGAGCTGGCCCGGCGCATCCACGAACTGGGCCTGGACCAGGCACCGCAGATGCTCATGGTCACGGCCTATGGCCGCGACGAGATCATGCCCGCCGCGCGGGAGCAGGGCATCGAGACGGTGCTGGTCAAGCCTGTGAGCGCGTCGCTGCTCTACGACACCCTGGCGCAGCCGCTGGCCCACGGCTGGCTGCCGGCCCACGCGCACCTGGCGCGGCCCGACGACGACCAGCCGCCGCCGCAGCTGCGCGGCGCCTCCGTGCTGCTGGTGGAGGACAACGAACTGAACCAGCTCGTGGCCGTGGAACTGCTGCGCGGCGCCGGCTTCATCGTGGACGTGGCGGCCCACGGGCAGGCGGCGCTGGACTGCGTGGCGCACACCGAATACGACGTGGTGCTGATGGACATGCAGATGCCCGTGATGGACGGCGAGACGGCCACGCGCCGCCTGCGCGCCGATCCACGGCACGCGCGCCTGCCCATCATCGCGATGACCGCGAACGCGATGGAGGCCGACCGGCGCCGCTGCTTCGAGGCCGGCATGAACGACCACGTTCCCAAGCCGATCGAGCCGGCCATGTTGTGGCGCGCGCTGGCCCGGTGGGTGCGCCCGAGGCCGGGCATCGGCATCGGCGGTGCCGTGGGCGACGCGCCGCCGGCCGGTGCGGGGCAGGGCGGGGCGCCGGAGGCGCTGCCGGGCGGCGTGGAGGGGCTGGACATTGCCGCCGGCCTGCAGCGCGCCCTGGGCCGGCCTGCGCTCTATGGCGACCTGCTGCGGCGCTTCATGGACGGGCAGCGCGACACCGCCGCCGCCCTGCAGGCCGCGCTGCACGGCGGGGAACGCGGCCTGGCCGAGCGGCTGGCGCACACGCTCAAGTCGGTGGCCGGCAACATCGGCGCCATACCGCTGGCACACGCCGCGCACCAGCTGGAACAGGCGCTGCGCGCCGACGGGGCCGGGGGCGATGTCTCCGAGCAGGTCCTGGTGGTGTGCGACCGGCTCGATGCCCTGCTGCTCGGCCTGGCGCACTGGCGCCTCGCGGGGGCGCAGCCGGGAGCGGCCCAGGCGGGTGCCGCGGCGCCGGCCGATGCCTCCGACGGTGGCACGGAGGCCGCGCAGCAATCCGCGCTCGCGCAGCTGTGCACGCTGCTGCGTGCCGACGATCCCGGCGCCGTGGAGTTCCTGCAGCAGCAGGCCGTGCTGCTGCGCCGTGCCCTCGGGCCCGGTTTCGCCGCCGCGGAAACGCACATCCGCGATTTCGATTTCGAGCATGCCCTGGCGGTCATCGACGCGCCGCCGGAGCCTTCCACCGTATCCGGCGCCGCGTGAGGCGGGCCGATCTCCGCGCCGCAGGCCATCCGAAAGACACAGGCTCAGCACCACCATGGACACTTCCCTGCTCTCCGATGACCCCATGCTCAAGGACCGGACCATCGCCACGGTGCTGGTGGTGGACGACACCCCCGACAACCTCGCGCTCATGGCCACGCTGCTGCGCGACCATTACCTCGTCAAGGTGGCCAACCACGGCGAGAAGGCGCTGCGCATCGCCCAGTCCGACGCGCCGCCCGACCTGATTCTGCTCGACATCATGATGCCCGGCCTGGACGGCTACGAGGTCTGCCGGCAGCTCAAGGCGCATCCCGCCTCGCGCGACATTCCCGTCATCTTCCTGACCGCGCGCAGCACGCCGGAGGACGAGCGGCGCGGCCTGTCGGTGGGCGCGGTGGACTACATCACCAAGCCGATCAGCCCGCCCATCCTGCTGGCGCGGGTGCACACCCACCTCACGCTGAAGGCCACGGCGGATTTCCTGCGCGACAAGAGCGCCTACCTCGAGCGCGAGGTGGCCCTGAGGACGCTGGAAGTACAGGCCATCCAGGACGTGACGATCATGGCCATGACATCGCTCGCGGAAACGCGGGACAACGAAACCGGCAACCACATCCGGCGCACGCAGCTCTACGTCAAGGCCCTGGCCGAGCGGCTGGCGCGCCATCCGCGCTTCGAGGCGGTGCTCAACGAGCGCATGATCGACCTGCTCTACAAATCCGCGCCGCTGCACGACATCGGCAAGATCGGCATTCCCGACAGCATCCTCCTCAAGCCGGGCAAGCTCACCGCCGAGGAGTTCGAGGTCATGAAGACCCACACCACGCTGGGCCGTGACGCCATCGAGAATGCCGAGCGGCGGCTGGGCATGCGGGTGGCGTTCCTGAGCGTGTCCAAGGAGATCGCCTACAGCCACCAGGAGAAGTGGGACGGCAGCGGCTACCCGCTGGGGCTGGCGGGCGATGCGATTCCCGTCTCGGCGCGGCTGATGGCAGTGGCCGACGTGTACGACGCGCTCATCAGCAAGCGCGTGTACAAGCCGGCCTTCTCGCACGAGCAGGCCTGCACCACCATCATCAAGGGCCGCGGAGCGCATTTCGACCCGGACATGGTCGATGCCTTCGTGGACCTGGCCGAGGATTTCCGGCAGATCGCGCTGAAGTACCCGGATCCGGAGTGAAGCCGTGCCGGGCCGCCTCAAGCGGCCGGCACGACGGCCGTTCTCAGAACGGTGCGCGCGGCGCCGCTTCTCCGCCGTGGGCTTCGGGCGCCTCCTGCGGGAGCTCCGCGTCCATACCCCCATCTGCCGCGATCGCCTCTCCGGCCGGCGTGTCGCTCTGCACCGCCTGGCGCACGGCGGCCTTGTCGCCCGCGCTGGCGAACTTGCTGTACTTGGAGAGGATCGGCACCAGCTGGCCGTAGATGCGCGGCGTGGCCGCCAGGCACTCGCGCTGCTCCAGGAAGTCGGCCTCGCCCGTGAAATTGCCCACCAGGCCGCCTGCCTCGGTCACCAGCAGCGAGCCGGCCGCCACGTCCCAGATGGACAGGCCCGTCTCGAAGAAGCCTTCGGTGAAGCCGGCCGCCACGTAGGCGAGGTCCAGCGCGGCCGCGCCGGGGCGGCGCAGGCCGGCCGTGCGCTGCATCACGTCGGACATGATGTGCAGGTAGGTCTTGAAGTTGTCGCCCGGGCGGAACGGGAAGCCGGTGGACAGCAGGCTTTCCTTGAGCTGCGTGCGCTTGGACACGCGGATGCGGCGCTCGTTCAGGTAGGCGCCGCGGCCCTTGGTGGCAGTGAACAGGTCGTTGCGGGTGGGGTCGTAGATGACGGCCTGCTCGACCTTGCCGCGCACCATGAGCGCGATGCTCACGCAATAGACGGGAAAGCCGTGGATGAAGTTGGTGGTGCCGTCCAGCGGGTCGATGACCCAGATGAATTCCGAATCCTTCGCGCCGTACTGGCTGCCCGATTCCTCGGCGAGGATGCCGTGGCCCGGATAGGCGGTGAGGAGGGTCTCGATGATGGCCTGCTCGCTCGCGTGGTCCACCTCGGTCACGAAGTCGTTGATCTGCTTCTGCGAAACGCGCACCGCCTCGACGTCGAGCGCCGCGCGGTTGATGATGGCGCCGGCGGCGCGAGCGGCCTTGATGGCCACGTTGAGCATGGGGTGCAGATTGGACGACATGAATTGTGAGGAAGGAGCTGGCGCCGCAGGGGGCGGCAAGGGGAATCGCCCGGCGATGCGGGCGCGATAACCGGGTATTTTAGCGCCCTTGGCGAATTTCAGCTGCCGGTGGATGCGTGGCGCCGCAATCCCGCGCTCCAGGCGACGAACGCCGCCGCGAGGAAGGCGAAGCCCGCGAGCGGCGAAACCCAGCCCACCCAGGCGGGTGCGCCGAGCGGATCGGCCCGCCCCAGGATCGGCAGAACGGGGTAGTAGGCCACGCAGGCCAGCGGCACGGCGAACGTGAGCAGGCGCCGCAGCCAGCGGGCGTACAGCGCCAGCGGGTACTGGGCCGCCTCCACGCCCCCGTAGGTGAGCACGTTGGCGACCTCCAGGCTCTCGGTGGTCCAGAACGCGAGGGTCCCCTGCAGCACCAGGATGCCCAGGAACAGCGCCACGCCGCCGGCCACGGCGAACACGGCCAGCGCCACGGTCTGCGCCGTCCAGGCCACCTCGGCATGGACCGTGCCGAAGGCCAGCACGGCGAGCCCCTGCAGCAGGCGCCCCGCGCGGCTGATGCGCACGTCGTGCGCCATCAGCTGCAGCCACACCGGGCGCGGGCGCAGCAGCAGGCGGTCGAAGGCCCCCGTGCGCAGGAACTGCGTGCCCAGCGTGTCGAAACCCCGGCCCAGGGCGTCGGCGATGGCGAACATGCAGTTCACCAGCCCGTAGAACACGGCCACCTCGCCGATGCGCCAGCCCTGCACATCGCCGAACCGGTGGAACAGCGCCCAGACCGCCATCGCCTCGATGCCCGTCACCAGGCCCTGGCCGATGGTGAGCATCAGCGCCGACGCCGGGTAGCGCGCCTGTCCGCTCAGCGATGCCAGCGCGAGGCGCAGGAACAGCGCCACCGATCCCATGGGCCCTGTCTTCATCCGCCCTGCACCTCCAGGTTGCGCAGGGTGCGCCGCAGCAGGGCGCGGCCCAGTCCTCCGGCGGCCAGCACCCAGAAGCACTGCAGGCCCAGCCCCGCCAGGGCCTCCGTGCCCGACAGCCGGCCGAAATAGATGCGCGCGGGAATGTCCACGATGCCCGCGAACGGCTGCAGCAGCAGCGCGGCCTGCCAGCCGTCGGGCAGCAGCGCCAGGGGCAGCAGGTTGCCGGAGAACACGATGACGACCGGGCCGGCCAGGGTGTTGATGCCCCGCTCGTCGAGTGCCGCCGCCGTGGCCACGTTGAGCAGCATCACGAATGCCGTGGAAAGCGCCATCGCCAGCAGCAGCGACAGGGCGAACGCCGCCGCCGCACCCCATCCGGCCGGGGGCTGCAGCGCCCAGGCGTCCAGGCCTGCCGCCGGCAGGACCACCCCGGTGAACGCGGCCATGAGCGCCGCCCGCGGCAGCACCCGCGCGGCGATCCATCCGGCGGACCGGGCGAACCACAGCGCATAGGCGTCCACCGGCCGCAGCCGGTCGTAGGCCACCGCGCCGGTGCGCACCGACTGGGCCAGTTCCGGGTCGGCGCTCCAGGGCAGCAGGGCGAACAGCCCCTGTGCCAGCCAGATGTAGGTGATGGCCTGCTCCAGCGACAGCGGCGCCGCGGCGGCCGCTGCGCCGCCGTAGAACGCCGCCATCACCATGGCCTTCAGGCCGCCCCACCAGCACTGCGTGACGAAGCCGGCCCAGGCCGCAGCCCGGTACTGCAGCATCACGAGCAAGCGCGAGGCGAACGCCGCGCGGTAGGGGCGCAGGAGCGCGGCCGGGGCCATCGCCGTCATCCTTCGGCGGCGCCGTGCATCGCGTAGAAGCGCGCGATCACGGCCTCGATGGTCATGTCCTCGTCGTCGGGACGCGTCGCCGCCACCTGGGCCCGCAGCGCGTCCACGCTGCAGTCGGCCAGCACCCGGCCGTGGCCGATCACGATGACCCGTTCGGCCAGCGCCTCGATGTCGTGCATGTCGTGGGTCGTGAGCAGGACGGTGGTGCCGCGTTCCCGGTTGGCCCGCCGCACGAAGTCGCGCACCGCGAGCTTGGAGGGCGCATCCAGGCCGATGGTCGGCTCGTCCAGGAAGAGGATGTCCGGCTCGTGCAGCAGGGCCGCGGCGATTTCCGCGCGCATGCGCTGGCCGAGGGACAGCTGGCGCACGGGCTGGTCGAGCACGCGCTCCAGGTGCAGCAGGGCCACCAGTTCGTCGCGGGTGCGGGCGAAGCGCTGGGGATCGACGCGGTAGATGTCGCGCAGCAGCGTGAAGCCGTCGCCCACCGGCAGGTCCCACCACAGCTGGGTGCGCTGCCCGAACACCACGCCGATGCGCCCGACGTGCCGCTCGCGTTCGGCGAAGGGATCGCGCCCGTCGATCTCCACGCTGCCGCCGTCGGGCCGCAGGATGCCCGAGAGGATCTTGACGGTGGTGGATTTGCCGGCACCGTTCGGCCCGATGAAGCCCAGCATCTCGCCCCGCTGCAGGCTGAACGACACATCCGACAGCGCCGCGACCGTGCGGTAGCGCGGGCGTGCCAGGGCCCGCAGCGCACCGAGCACGCCGGGGTCGCGCTCGTGGATGCGGTAGGACTTGTGCAGGTGGCGGACGGCGATGTGATCCATGGCGGGAGGGCGCGGATGCTACACGAACCCCGGGGCGAAGCTGCTGCGCACCTTCGTGGCTGGCGATCGGCATGCCCCAGGTACCGGGCAGGGGCTGTCGTCTGCTCGCCCGGGAAGGGACGCGAGCCGCGGCTTTCCCGACTCCTTTTTGGGGTGAAATGAATTATGTGAAAACGAAATTTTTTCGAGAAATATTATTTCTGAATAATATTTTCAATTATTTGTTCTTCGAGAATGAATGCAATAAAAATTTAAATAGACTGTGTTCAACGATTTCCGGGGCACCTATCCGGTCTGTCCTGCCCCCAGGCCTGTCCAGGGCTCCACCGAGGAAATCCGCAGGAAATAGCCGTGCCCTCGTGGCTATCAACACTCCGTGTCCTGAAGCCGCAGGGATACTGCATTTTCAATCCAGGGGCATTATCGATAAATCAAGGAATCCACCATGGTCCGACAGGTATCCGGAGCGCGCCGCAGCGCTTCCCCTCCAGCATTGCAGGCACAGGGCGAGGTCCGCCAGACGTCCTCCGCCCGCCCGCCTCCGGCCGGCAGGGCACTGGAGCGCACTGCGATCCAGCCCCGGCGCAAGAGGCCGTTCGACGGTTCGGTTCCGGCCCAGCCGGACTCCCGGCAGCGGCTGCGCCCTCCGCAGGACCGGCTGGTCGTCGTTTCCAACCGGATGGTGGACCCGTCGAAGCCCGCTGCCGGCGGCCTGGCCGTCGCCCTGGCCGACACCATGCACGACAACCCGGGCCTCTGGATGGGCTGGAGCGGGGCCATCGGCGGGCGGCCTGGCACGCCCAGCGTGCGCACGCAGGCTTTCGGCCAATCCACCCTGGTGGGCATGGACCTGAGCCGTACCCAATGCAGGCAGTACTACGCGGGCTACAGCAATTCGGTCCTCTGGCCCGTGATGCACAGCAGTGCCGGCTGGGCCGACATCCGGCCGGGCCAGTACGGCGTCTATCGCCAGGTCAACCGGATGTTCGCCGCCCAGCTCGCCCCGCTGCTGCAGCAGGACGACGTGCTGTGGATCCACGACTACCATCTCATTCCCCTCGCGCAGGAGCTGCGCCGGCTCGGGTGCCAGCAGCGCATGGGCTTCTTCAATCACATCCCGTTCCCGGAGCCCGGGGTCTTCCGGGCCATCCCGGAGCACAGGGAACTGGTGGAGTCGCTTTTCTCCTATGACCTGGTGGGCATGCAGATACCCCGGGACGTGCAGAACCTCCAGGGCTACGTGCGCGAGGAGCGCATCGGGGAGGCCGCCGCGGACGGAAGCCGGCTGCGCGCTTTCGGGCGCCAGGTGCAGGTGCGGGATTTCCCGATCGGCATCGATGTCCAGGGCCTGATGGCGCAGGAGTCCGACACCGGCTCCAGCCGCATCCTGGAGAGCATGCGCACCGAGAAGGCCGAAGGGCGGCTCCTCATGGTGGGGGTGGAGCGGCTGGATTACTCCAAGGGCGTGCCCGACCGGTTCGCCGCGCTAGGGCAGTTGCTGGAAGATCGCCCGGACCTCCGCGAGAAAGTGACCTTCGTGCAGATCGGCGCGCCGTCCCGTCCGGAGGTGCCGGCCTATGCCGCGTTGGCGCGCAGGACGCAGAAGATGGTGGACGGCATCAACAGCAAGTACGGGACGCCCTCGTGGACGCCCATCCTGTACTTCGCCGAGCCGGTCAGGCGGAGCGCGCTGCCGGCGGTCTACCGCATGGGTCGCGTGGGCGTGGTGACGTCCGTGGCCGACGGCATGAACCTGGTGGCCAAGGAGTACGTCGCCTCGCAGGATGGGCGCGATCCGGGCGCGCTGGTCCTCTCCCGCGGCGCCGGGGCGGCGCACCAGCTCCAGGATGCGATCCTGGTGCCGCCGGCGGACCGGCCCGCCATCGCGCAGGCCTACGAGGCGGCGCTCGCCATGCCGCTGGATGAGCGCAGGCAGCGCCATGCCCGGCTGCTGGACAACGTGCAGACGCAGGACCTGGCGAAGTGGCGCGAGGATTACCTGTCCGCACTGCGTTCCGTGCCGCACTCCGCACGGCCGCAGGGCCGCGGCGTGTCCGGCCGGGAGGACGGGCGGGCGGCCGGCCTGCATTGACGGCGCGGCAGGCCGGCGGGGACGGGGCGGGTGGGGGCGGGCAGGGCGGAAGCGGCGCAGCGGCGACAATCGCGCGTCCTTCCCGCTGTGCACTTTCCATGAAAACCCGCTTCATCCTCATCCAGACCAGCCATGCCGGCAACGTCGGCGCCGCCGCCCGCGCCATGAAGACCATGGGCTTCGAGGACCTGGTCCTGGTGGCCCCGCGCTGGCCCAACGTGCTGCGGCGCGAGGAAACCATCCAGCGCGCGAGCGGCGCGCTGGACGTGCTGGAGAACGCCCGCATCGTCGCCACGCTGGACGAGGCCCTGGACGGCATCAGCCACCTGTGCGCCACCGCGATGACGCCACGCGATTTCGGCCCGCCCACGCGCTCGCCGCGCGAGCATTTCGAATGGCTGGTGAGAAGGCGGCCCGCCGATGCGGGCCATCCCCTGGTCGAACTGGCCCTGGAAGGGGGCGCGGCCCCCGTGCCGCCCACGGACGCCGATCCCGCTTCCGCACCGGGGGCGGCGGCCGGCGAGGCAGGCGTGGCCTTCCTGTTCGGCTCGGAGCGCTTCGGCATGGCGAACGAGGACGTGTACCGCTGCCATGTCGCGCTCTCCATTCCCACCAACCCCGGCTTCGGCTCGCTCAACCTGGGCGCGGCCATCCAGGTGATCGCCTACGAATGGCGGCTCGCGCTCGGCGGCTTCCCCGTGCGGGACGCCGCGCCCGCGTCCGTGCCCGCGGACGCCGCCCAGGTGGCCGGCATGCTCGCACACTGGGAGCGTGCGCTGGTGGATGTCGGCTTCCTCGACCCTGCTGCTCCCAAGAAGCTCATGCCGCGGCTCAACCAGCTTTTCAACCGCGCGCAACCCACCCCGGAGGAAATCCACATCCTGCGCGGTGTCGCCAAAGCCATGTCGGAAGCCGCGCAGGCGAAGCGATAGACTGCAAGGCCGATTTCCGCCCCGCGCCCATTCCACGAGCCCCCTCCCATGTTCGATCGCCTGCGCTCCGACATCCAGTGCATCCTCGACCGCGACCCCGCGGCCCGCAGTACCTGGGAGGTGGTCACCTGTTATCCGGGCCTGCATGCCATCTGGCTGCACCGGCCTGCGCACTGGTGCTGGACGCACGGCCTCAAGTGGCCCGGGCGCTTCATCTCGCATTTCGCGCGCTGGCTCACCGGCATCGAGATCCATCCCGGCGCGAAGATCGGCCAGCGGGTCTTCTTCGACCACGCCATGGGCGTGGTGGTGGGCGAGACCGCCGAGATCGGCGACGGCTGCACCATCTACCAGGGCGTCACCCTGGGCGGCACATCGCTCTACAAGGGTGCCAAGCGCCATCCCACGCTGGGCCGCGACGTGGTGGTCAGCGCGGGCGCGAAGGTGCTGGGCGGTTTCGAGGTGGGTGACGGCGCGAAGATCGGCAGCAATGCCGTGGTCATCAAGCCCGTGCCTGCCGGCGCCACGGCCGTGGGCATTCCCGCGCGCATCATTCCCTCCCGGGCAGGGCAGAGCGCCGATGTGACCGAAGCCGCCAGCCCGCCGCGGCCGGAGCCTCGCGCGTTCTCGGCCTATGGCGTCACGCAGGAAGACGACCCGCTCTCCCAGGCGATGCGCGGGCTGATCGACAACGCCTCGTCGCAGGAGCGCCAGATCGCGCTGCTCTGGGCGGCCATCGAAAAGCTCTCCCAGGCCGCGCCGCAGGCCAGCGACTGCGTGCCGTGCGACGCCAACCGCAACGAGCAGTTCGAGGCCGAGAAGCTCAACGCGCTGGTGGGCAAGTAGGCGCAGCGCGTCCCGGCTTCAACGCTTTTCGTAGAAGGCGCGCAGAGGTGCGTCGAACGCCGCATGGTCGAGCTGCCACAGCCCCATCGGCCCGCGCAGGTACGGAATGGGATAGACCGACCCGGTAGGAAACTGCTCCCAGTATTCCTTCGCCCGCGGGAACCGCATCGCCGGCAGGCCCAGGGTGGGATCGACGGGTTCGAGGCGTGCGGTGCCGGTGACCCGGTAGTCGTAGTTGCGTGACGGCGCCTGCGCGAGCACCTGGTCGATGCGCTTGGCCAGCGGCAAGGCGCTGCTGAGCATCACGGTGACCAGCATCATGGCCAGCACGTTGGATTCGCGGGCGGGCACGTCGCCGCCCAGCAGGTGCCGGTAGGCCAGCAGGTAGGCCGCGGCGGCCGCCGCCAGGGTGCCGGCCCACGTGAGCGGATGGCGCAGGATGCGTCCGATCTGCGCGTCGGTGAGTTCGAACCGTGAAATGGCGAAAGTGTCGATCAGCGCGAAGAACAGCAGACCGAAAAAAAGCACCATCGCCAGCACGCTGCGCGGGTTCTTCTCGAGCGCGAAGTCCTGTGTCTGCGCCTCGGTGAGTTCCTGCTCGGTGAAGACCGCGCGGAAGATGTCCGACAACGCCTCGCGCGACTGCAGTGCGTTCATGCCCGTGTCCGCGCTGAACACGATGGTGCCGCGCGGCGTCTCCAGCTGCGCCCAGTACAGGTTGCCCGCCCTCAGGTTGCGGTTGCCCAGCCATTCGGCGCGGCTGTGGCGCAGGTCGATCGGCACGTCGAAAGGGCGCCCGTCCTCGCTCCAGAACCCTTTCATGCGCACGGCATCGTCGCCCTCGGCGATCAGCACACCCTTGCCCTCGAACGGCAGCAGCCGCAGCCAGCTGCGGAAAAAGCGCGGACGGGCCACGTTGATGCGCCAGTACTGCACCCCCTTGAGTTCCTGGACCAGTGCATCCTGGCGGCGTTTCAGGCTGCGGTGGCGATAGAACATCACCAGGACGGCCACGAGGAAGGCCAGCTGGACCAGGGCGAGAAGGAGTGTGGACATGGGCATGGGGCGAGCGGGCGAGGGCCCGGGCGCCGCATGGTACTGTCGTGCCCGGGTTCGCGCCAGCCCCGCGCGCCCCGGTTTACTCCGGCCGTGCGGGCCTGCGTGCGTCCCTGGGCCGGAACGCCTTGCACACCGCCTCGCGCGTCTCCAGGTAGGGGCCGCCGATCAGGTCGATGCAATAGGGCACGGCCGCGAAGATGCCCGGCACGGCCGTTGCGCCCTCGGCGTCCTTCAGGCCTTCGAGCGTCTCCGCGATGGCCTTGGGCTGCCCCGGAAGGTTGATGACCAGGCTGCCGTGGCGGATCACCGCCACCTGCCGCGAGAGTATGGCCGTGGGCACGAAGCGCAGGCCGATCTGCCGCATCTGCTCGCCGAAGCCCGGCATCTCGCGGTGCGCGACGGCCAGCGTCGCCTCGGGCGTGACGTCGCGCGGCGCAGGGCCCGTGCCGCCCGTGGTCAGCACGAGATGGCAGCCCACGGCGTCCACCAGATCGATCAGCGTGGCGCTGATGCGATCCTGCTCGTCGGGAATCAGCCGCTCCTCGAACTGCACCGGGTTGTGCAGCGCGCGCTCCAGCCACTCGCGCAGCGCGGGCAGGCCCTTGTCCTCGTACACGCCGCGGCTCGCGCGGTCGCTCACCGACACGATGCCGATGCGCACCGGCTCGGGTGCGGGCAGGGCCTCATGCATCGCGTTCTGATTCCTCGTGGCGGGCATGCAGGGCGGCTTCGTCCATCTGCGTGCGCACCAGCTGGAACAGCTCACGGTAGGCGCGGCCCTTGCGCGGCGCGAGGCCCTCGGAGACCTGTACGTTGGCCTCCTTGCCTTCGGGTGCGTCCTTGCGGGCCTGGCGGATCAGCGCGCGCAGCTGCTGCGTGTCGGTGCGCGGGAAGCGCTCCATCCAGAGGGGCAGGGCGCCGTCGTCGGCGATCAGCCGTTCGCGCCATTGCTCGGCCTCGTGCAGCGCGAGCTTTTCGGCGGCCGAGCCGTTGTGCTGCTCGTCCAGCGCGGCGCGCGCGGCGATCACCAGCGATGGATCGAGCTGGCGCATGAGCTTGCCCACGTACTGCATCTGCCGGCGCTTGCCTTCGAAGTTGGTGATGCGCCGCGCCTCGGCCAGCGCATCCTGCAGCTTGTCGGGCAGTTGCAGGCGCGCCTGCAGGTCGCTGCGCAGCGTGAGCAGGTCCTGGCCGAGCTGCTGCAGCGCATCGCTCTCGCGCTTGAGATCGGTGCGGCTGGCTTCGGTCGTGCCTTTGAGCTCGGCCTTGAGCTGCAGGTCCAGTTCGCTGCCTTCGGCGACGAAATGGCCCTTCACGAAATAGCCTTTTTTGGGTTTGCGGGACATGGGAGAGGGGACAAAAAGAGGCCCTGGGCGGGGGCGGAAGGCGGCAAGTATCATAGCCGGCGATATGAAGACCACCCGCCCCCGTACCGCAGCCCGCGCTGCTGCCTCTCCCTCCCGCCCCTCCGCTTCCGTGTCCGTCCCCGCCGGCGGCGATGCCGGCAACGGCTTCAGCTACAGCCGCGGCGTGTTCGAGGAACTGGTGGACCGGGCCCTGGCCCATGCGCTGCGCCTGGGCGCCACCGATGCGGGCGCGGAGGCTTCCGAGGGCTGCGGGCTGTCGGTGAGCGTGCGCAAGGGCGAACTGGAGACGGTGGAACGCAACCGCGACAAGTCGCTGGGCATCACCGTGTATGTCGGCAACCGCCGCGGCAACGCCAGCACGTCGGACTTCTCAGAGCGCGCCATCGAGCAGACCGTGCAGGCGGCCTACGACATCGCGCGCTTCACCGCCGAAGACCCGGTGGCCGGCCTGCCCGACGTGGCGGACGTGGCCGCGCCTGGCACGCACCGCGAGCTGGACCTGTTCCATCCCTGGGCCATCACCAGCGAAGAGGCCGCCCGCATCGCGCTCGAATGCGAGGACGCGGCTCTGCGCACGCACCGCCGCATCACCAACAGCGAGGGCGCCGCCGTCTCGGCCCAGCAGAGCCATTTCTTCAGCGCGCACACGCACGGCTTCCGCGGGGGCTACGCCAGCTCGCGCCACAGCATCTCGGTGGCGCCCATCGCCTCGCTGCCGGGCCGCAATGCCGAGATGCAGCGCGATGCGTGGTATTCGTCCATGCGCGACGCGGCCGAGCTGTCCTCGCCCGCCGCCGTGGGCCGCTATGCGGCCGAGCGCGCCCTGAGCCGCCTGGGCAGCCGCAAGATCCCCACCACTGAATGCCCGGTGCTGTTCGAGTCGCCGCTGGCTGCAGGCCTGCTGGGCGGGTTCACGCAGGCGGTGAGCGGCGGCGCTCTCTACCGCAAGAGCAGCTTCCTGCTCGACTCGCTGGGCCGCCGGGTCTTCCCGGACCACATCGACATCGACGAGGACCCGTTCGTCGCGCGTGGCAAGGGCAGCTCGCCCTTCGACGAGGAGGGCGTTCGCGTGGCCCCGCGCAAGGTGGTGGATGCCGGCGAGGTGCAGGGCTACTTCCTCAGCAGCTATTCCGCGCGCAAGCTCGGCATGAAGACCACTGGCAACGCCGGGGGCTCGCACAACCTCGTGCTCGCCTCGCGCCTCACGCAGCCGGGCGACGACCTGGACGCCATGCTGAAGAAGCTCGGCACGGGCCTGTTCGTGATCGAGCTCATGGGCCAGGGCGTGAACTACGTGACCGGCGACTATTCCCGCGGCGCGAGCGGTTTCTGGGTGGAGAACGGCGAGATCGCCTTCCCCGTGCACGAGATCACCATCGCGGGCAACCTCAAGGACATGTTCCTCGGCATCGAGGCCGTGGGCGCGGACGCCTACAACTATGGCGCAAAGACCGTGGGCTCGGTGCTGGTCAATCGCATGAAGGTGGCGGGCAGCTGAGGTCCGGTCACGGGCGAATGCGCCGCAGCCTGTAGCCTGTGCGCGCTTCAGCATGAAAAAACCCGCCGGTGGCGGGTTTTTTCATGGGGCGGAAAAGAGGATTCCGCAGGATCAGCGCTGGCGGCGCAGGCGTGCGATGCCGAAGAAGCCCAGCAGCGAGGCCATCAGGATCAGGCCCCATTCCGACACCGTGGGGATCGGAGCCGCCGAGCCGCCATTGACGGGCGGCTGTTGCGCCATGGAAACGCTGTAAGGCGCGTTTCTGGCAGTGCTGCGGGACGTGTCGTTCACCACCGCCACGAGGCAGGTATCGGCCACGCCGCTGGCGCCCGTGCCTACCGTGGTGCAGCCGGAATTGTGGGTGCTGGCAGTGACTGCGCCGACGAGGGTGACCGCGTTGATGCGATTGGCGTTGGTGTGCGGCGCGGAACCGGTGACCCACTGCACCACGATCATCGTGTTGATGGCGGTGATATTGCCCGAGGCGTCGGTACTGATGCGCAGCGAGTTGAGGCGGGCGTTCGTGTCGGTGGATGCGATGGTGTCCAGGCCGCTGGTCAGGTTGTAGCCCGTGACGTTGGAGCCGATCTCCACGTTGCTCGCATTGGCCGGCAGAGCGGCCGAGGTGGTGAACGAACCCGAGATGTTCTGCGTTGCCAGGAAGTTCGCACACAGGCTGGCCGGAGTGGACGTGCAGTTCGTGTAGTTCTCCAGCGTGGCGTAGTTGCCCGTGCTGGTGATGTTCACCGTGGCACCGAACGAGGTACCTGCCGCTGCCAGGGCCACCAAGCCCAATAGGATTTTTCTCATTATCACCTCCATCTGTTAGCAAAATGTTACCAGCCTGCCAGTTTACGCCGCCAATTCCACTTTGCCTCGCTCTGCAGCCACTTTCCGCAGTCCCGGTCCAGATTTCCGGGGCTTATCAATAGGCCGCGTTGGCTTTCGCCGACACCTCCTCGCCGCCGGCACCGTCGAATTGCGCCCGCAGCTTTCGCGCCGCGTCCACGAACATCAGCACGTCCACGCCCACCGCCACGAACGTACAGCCGAGCTCCAGGTAGCGGCGCGCCAGGGCCGGGTCCGAGGTCAGCGTGCCGGCGGCCTTGCCGCTCGCGATGATGGTGCGCATGGCGTCCTCGATGGCGGCCTGCACCTCGGGGTGGCCGGGGTTGCCGCGGTGGCCCATGGAGGCGGCAAGATCGGCCGGGCCGATGAAGACGCCATGCACGCCCTCCACCGCGCAGATCCCGGGCAGGTGGCGCAGGGCGGTGACGGTTTCGGCCTGGACCAGCAGGCAGACCTCGTCGTCGGCCACGGAGAGGTAGTCCGCCCGGCCGCTCCACTGCGACACGCGACCCACCGCGCTGCCCACGCCCCGGATGCCGTGCGGCGGGTACTGCGTGGCGGCGGCGATGGCGCGGGCCTGCTCGGGCGTGTCCACCATGGGGACCAGCAGCGTGCGTGCGCCGATGTCCAGCACCTGCTTGATGAGGGCCGTGCTGCCTTCGGCGATGCGCACCACGGGCTGCGAAGGGTAGGGCGCGACGGCCTGCAGGGCGCCCAGGGTGCTGCGCAGGTCGTTCGGCGCATGCTCGCCGTCGATCAGCAGCCAGTCGTAGCCGGTGGTGGCGGCTGCCTCGGCCAGGTACGGATCGGCCATGGAGAGCCAGAGGCCGATCTGCGGGCGGCATGCGGCCAGGGCCGCCTTGAAAGGGTTGTGTGCGGGCATGTCTCTCGCGCTTTCTCTTTTTCTGTCGTTGGACCGGGAAGGGGATGCCGGGCCGGCTCAGCCGAGCCCGCCCTGGCAAACATACTTGGTGTGCAGGTAGTCGTCCAGGCCGTGGGTGGAACCCTCGCGGCCGTAGCCGGACTCCTTCACGCCGCCGAACGGCGCGGCCTCGGCAGCCAGCGCGCCTTCGTTGATGCCCACGATGCCCGTCTCCAGCAGGCCCGCCACGCGCCAGATCCGCCGCACGTCGCGGCTGTAGAAATACGCTGCCAGGCCGAACGGCGTGTCGTTGGCCACGGCGATCACCTCGGCCTCGTCGTGGAACACGGTCAGCGGCGCCACGGGCCCGAAGGTCTCCTCGCACGCGCAGGCCATGGTGGCATCCGCCCCCGTAAGCACCGTGGGTGCGTAGTAGTGCTCGCCCAGCTCCGCCAGCCGCCGCCCACCGGCGAGCACCTTCGCGCCCCGGGCCACGGCGTCCTGCACGTGCCGCTCGATCTTCTCGACCGCGCGCTCGTTGATCATCGGGCCGATCTGAGAGGCCGGGTCCGTGGCCGGCCCCACCTGGAGCGCCGCCACCCGCGCCGCGAGCTTGCCCGCGAAGGCCTCGTGCACGGCCGCGTGCACGTACACCCGGTTCGGGCTCACGCAGGTTTGCCCGCCGTTCCTGAACTTCGCGGCCATGAAGCCGTCCACGGCCGCGTCCACGTCGGCATCCTCGAACACGATGAAGGGGGCGTTGCCGCCCAGCTCCAGCGAGAGCTTCTTGAGCGTGTCGGCGCTGCGCCGCGCCAGGTGCTTGCCCACGGGCGTGGAGCCGGTGAAGGTGATCTTGCGCACGCGCGGGTCATCGAGCCAGGCATCGACCACCTCGGGCGTGTGGGCGCGCGAGGCGGTGACGATGTTGAGCACGCCCGGGGGAATGCCTGCTTCCTCGGCCAGCGCCACCAGCGCGAGCGAGGTGAGGGGCGTGTCCTCCGCGGGCTTGCAGACCACGGTGCAGCCGGCGGCCAGGGCCGGGGCGATCTTGCGCGCGATCATCGCGGCGGGGAAGTTCCACGGGGTGATGGCGGCCACCACGCCCACGGGCTCCCTGAGGGCGAACATGCGCCGGCCGGGCACGGGCGCGGGAATGATCTCGCCGTTCATGCGCGT
>NZ_JMKU01000039.1 GCF_000687165.1 Paracidovorax oryzae ATCC 19882
GAAATGGCAAAAGGTAAGTTCGAACGTACCAAGCCCCACGTGAACGTGGGCACGATCGGCCACGTGGACCATGGCAAGACGACGCTGACGGCAGCGATCGCCACGGTGCTGTCCGCCAAGTTCGGCGGCGAAGCCAAGAAGTACGACGAAATCGACGCAGCGCCCGAAGAAAAGGCCCGCGGCATCACCATCAACACCGCACACGTGGAATACGAGACGGCCAACCGCCACTACGCCCACGTGGACTGCCCCGGCCACGCCGACTACGTCAAGAACATGATCACCGGTGCCGCCCAGATGGACGGCGCCATCCTGGTGTGCTCGGCCGCCGACGGCCCGATGCCCCAGACGCGCGAGCACATCCTGCTGGCCCGCCAGGTGGGCGTGCCCTACATCATCGTGTTCCTGAACAAGTGCGACATGGTGGATGACGAAGAGCTGCTCGAGCTGGTCGAAATGGAAGTGCGCGAACTCCTCGACAAGTACGACTTCCCCGGCGACGACACCCCCATCGTGCGCGGCTCGGCCAAGCTGGCCCTCGAAGGCGACAAGGGCCCCCTGGGCGAGCAAGCCATCGACAAGCTGGCAGAAGCCCTGGACACCTACATCCCGACGCCCGAGCGCGCCGTGGACGGTGCCTTCCTGATGCCCGTGGAAGACGTGTTCTCCATCTCCGGTCGCGGTACCGTGGTGACGGGCCGTGTCGAGCGCGGCATCATCAAGGTCGGCGAAGAAATCGAAATCGTGGGCATCCGCGACACGCAGAAGACCACCTGCACGGGCGTGGAAATGTTCCGCAAGCTGCTGGACCAGGGCCAAGCCGGCGACAACGTCGGCCTGCTGCTGCGCGGCACGAAGCGTGAAGACGTCGAGCGCGGCCAGGTGCTGTGCAAGCCCGGCTCCATCAAGCCGCACACCCACTTCACGGCCGAGGTGTACGTGCTGTCGAAGGACGAAGGCGGCCGCCACACGCCCTTCTTCAACAACTACCGTCCGCAGTTCTACTTCCGCACGACCGACGTGACCGGCGCCATCGAGCTGCCGGCCGACAAGGAAATGGTCATGCCCGGCGACAACGTGTCGATCACCGTCAAGCTGATCAACCCCATCGCCATGGAAGAAGGCCTGCGCTTCGCCATCCGCGAAGGCGGCCGTACGGTCGGCGCCGGCGTCGTGGCCAAGATCATTGCCTGATCAGGAGTCATAGGGGTATAGCTCAATTGGCAGAGCGTCGGTCTCCAAAACCGAAGGTTGTAGGTTCGATTCCTACTGCCCCTGCCAGTCACCTGGCATAAAAAAAGCCCGCCAGACACCTGGCGGGCTTCGGTGTCTTGTGAAAGCGCAATTTTTGCAACCGGAATGAAGAATGGCAGCGTCTCAGCAAATTGAAACCGTAAGTACAGGCGCCGACAAGGCCAAGCTGGCCGCTGTCGTCGCGTTGCTGATTGCGGGTATTGCCGGTTTCTACCTGCTCTCCAAACAGGGTGCTGCGGTCCAGTGGGCGGTCCTGATCGTCGCGATCATCGCCGCCGCCGCCGTGTTCGCGGTTTCCGAGTCGGGCCGCCGCTTCACCGGCTTCGCTAAGGATGCTTGGAAAGAGGTCAAGAAGGTCGTGTGGCCTACCCGCAAGGAAACCTTGCAGATGACTGCCTACGTGTTTGCCTTCGTTCTGGTGATGGCGCTGTTCCTCTGGTTCACGGACAAGACGCTGGAATGGGTGCTCTACGATCTGATTCTGGGCTGGAGGAAGTAACATGAATGACGCCGTCGATCAAAACCTCTCACCTGCCCAGGTGCCTGCATCGTCTGCCAATCCGGATCTTCGCTGGTACATCGTGCATGCTTACTCCGGGATGGAGAAGGCGGTAGAGCGCAACATCACGGAGCGCATCAACCGCGCGGGCATGCAAGACAAGTTTGGCCGGATTCTCGTCCCGACGGAAGAAGTCGTGGAAATGAAGAACGGCCAACGCAAGACGACCGAGCGGCGCCTCTTCCCCGGCTACGTGTTCGTCGAGATGGTCATGGATGACGACACCTGGCATCTGGTGAAGCACACCAGCAAGGTGACGGGTTTCGTGGGCGGAGCCAAGAACCGTCCCGCGCCGATCTCCGAAGACGAAGTCCAGAAGATCGTCAACCAGATCCAGGAAGGCACCGAGAAGCCCCGCCACAAGATCGAATTCATGGTGGGCGAACTGGTGCGGGTCAAGGAAGGTCCGTTCGCGGACTTCAACGGCTCGGTCGAGGAAGTCAACTACGAGAAAAGCCGGGTGCGCGTCTCCGTGATGATCTTCGGCCGTTCCACTCCGGTGGAGCTGGAGTTCGGTCAGGTCGAGAAGACCTGACGTCTCCCTGATTGCATGCGCTTTTTGACTCGGCGCACATAAATCGAGTCAATCAACCCCGGGGAGCCTTCCATGAAGGCGTTATCACCCGCAAGGAGTCGCTATGGCGAAGAAAATCGTCGGCTTTATCAAGCTGCAAGTGCCGGCAGGAAAGGCTAACCCCTCTCCTCCGATCGGTCCCGCGCTGGGTCAGCGTGGACTGAACATCATGGAGTTCTGCAAGGCATTCAACGCCCAGACCCAAGGCGTCGAGCCGGGTCTGCCGCTGCCCGTGGTCATCACGGCTTTCGCGGACAAGAGCTTCACCTTCATCATCAAGACGCCTCCGGCGACGACCCTGATCAAGAAGGCGATCAAGCTGGAAAAGGGTTCCGCGAACGCCCTGAGCACGAAGGTCGGCAAGATCACCCGCGCACAGCTGGAAGAGATCGCCAAGACCAAGCTGAAGGACATGAACGCTGCCAACGTGGACGCTGCCGTCCGCACGCTGGCTGGCTCCGCCCGTTCCATGGGCGTTACGGTGGAGGGCCTGTAAATGGCTAAGCTGACCAAGAAGCAAAAGGCCCTGCAAGGCAAGGTCGACAGCACGAAGCTGTATGCGTTCACCGATGCCGTGGTGCTGGTGAAGGAAGCCGCAACCGCCAAGTTCGATGAATCCATCGACGTGGCCGTTCAGCTCGGCATCGACGCCAAGAAGTCGGACCAGGTGGTGCGTGGCGCCGTCGTGCTGCCGAACGGCACCGGCAAGACGACCCGTGTGGCCGTGTTCGCCCAGGGTGCCAAGGCTGAAGAAGCCAAGGCCGCCGGCGCGGACATCGTGGGCATGGACGATCTGGCTGCACAGGTGAAGGCCGGTGACATGCCGTTCGACGTGGTGATCGCTGCTCCCGATGCCATGCGCGTCGTGGGTACGCTGGGCCAGATCCTGGGCCCGCGCGGCCTGATGCCGAACCCCAAGGTGGGTACGGTGACGCCCGATGTCGCTACGGCCGTGAAGAACGCCAAGGCCGGCCAGGTGCAGTTCCGTGTCGACAAGGCCGGGATCATCCACAGCACGATCGGCCGTCGTTCGTTCGACAACGACAAGCTCCAGGGCAACCTGGTGGCGCTGATCGAGGCACTGAACAAGGCGAAGCCGGCAACCAGCAAGGGTCTGTACCTGCGCAAGGTGGCTGTGTCCTCGACCATGGGTGTCGGCGTGCGCGTCGATACGCAATCCATCTCGGCCTGATAGCCAAGAAATCTTGAGGTGCCGCAAGGTGCCTCGGTGGTGGGCCGGCGCAGCGATGCGCCGGGCCATCCAAGACCGCTGGTGTGCAGCCCCGGTTGCATTTAAATCCACGGAGCCAGCGCAGATGGCGATCCCGCTGCAGATGGAATTCGATTCCAAAACAGTTGGTCGCTGCAACAAGAGCGCGCATGAGGGGTTCCCCGAGTGTGCATATGAAGGAGTAGACCTTGAGTCTTAATCGCAGTGAGAAAGAAGCGGTCATCAATGAAGTGACCAGCCTCGCCGCTAAAGCTCAAACGCTCGTGATCGCGGAATACCGTGGCATCACGGTGGCCGACATGACGAAACTGCGCGTTGACGCCCGCAGCAAGGGTGTGAGCCTGAGTGTTCTAAAGAACACCCTGGCCCGCCGTGCTGTGGCCGGCAGCCAGTTCGACGTGGTGGCCGACCAGATGACCGGTCCTCTGATCTATGGCTTCTCCGAAGACGCTGTGGCCGCCGCCAAGGTGGTGGCCGATTTCGCGAAGACCAACGACAAGCTGGTGATTCGCGGCGGCGCCTTCGCAGGCAAGGCCCTGGACGTGAACGGCGTGAAGCAACTGGCCAACATCCCTTCCAAGGAAGTGCTGCTGGCCCAGCTGTGTGGCTTGCTGATGTCGCCGATCTCCCGCACCGCCGTGGTGCTGGGTGCTCTGGCCGCAAAGAAAGGCGAAGGCGAAGCAGCAGCCGCTTGAGGCTTTGCTGCAGTCGTTCCCTCTTTAAACCAATTGTTAGGAAAAATTATGGCATTCGATAAAGACGCATTCTTGACCGCCCTGGACAGCATGTCCGTGATGGAACTCAATGACCTGGTGAAGGCCATTGAAGAGAAGTTCGGCGTGAGCGCTGCCGCCATGGCCGCTCCTGCTGCCGCTGGCGGCGGCGGTGCAGCTGCTGCTGCCGAAGAGAAGACCGAGTTCAACGTGGTGCTGGCCGAAGCCGGTGCCAACAAGGTCGCGGTCATCAAGGCCGTGCGCGAAATCACCGGCCTGGGCCTCAAGGAAGCCAAGGACCTGGTGGACGGCGCTCCGAAGAACGTCAAGGAAGGCATCGCCAAGGCCGACGCAGAAGCCGCTGTCAAGAAGCTGGTGGAAGCCGGCGCCAAGGCCGAACTCAAGTAATTCGGCTGCTTTGGCAAGGCTGGAGGCTCCGCAAAGGGCCTCCAGCCTTTCCGCGCTTCTGAGAAGCGCAAGTGTGCAGAGCACACCAGAAAGCAGGAACGGGCGCCGGCCTCGGCATCCACCTCCTGCTTCCTAGTGTCTTCTGACAACCCGACAACAGAAGACGCCTTGGTTCGGGCGATGTGCAACGCATCGCCGTCCGCCATGGTTGGTAGTGGCCAACCGCCAAGCCCGCAAGGCCGCGCTCCTTGTGGGGCAGTAGTCGTCGAAGACCCCCATCCATGTCTTTGCCCGGAGATCTCATGGCCCCAACATCCACGTACAGCTATACCGAACGCAAGCGCATTCGCAAGAGTTTCGGTAGCCGCGACAGCGTGCTCAAAGTGCCGTACCTGCTGCAGATGCAGAAGGACGCGTACACCGCTTTCCTCCAAGCGGACATGGCACCGCAGAAACGCACCAACGAAGGCCTGCAGGCCGCATTCAACGCAGCGTTCCCGATCGTCTCGCACAACGGCTTCGTCGAGATGAAGTTCGTGGAGTACAACCTGGCCAAGCCGGCGTTCGACGTGCGCGAGTGCCAGACCCGCGGCCTGACGTTCGCCTCGGCCGTGCGTGCCAAGGTGCAGCTCATCATCTATGACCGCGAGTCCTCGACGTCGCAGTCCAAGGTGGTGAAGGAAGTGAAGGAGCAGGAGGTCTACATGGGCGAGGTGCCCCTGATGACCGACAAGGGCTCGTTCATCATCAACGGTACCGAGCGCGTGATCGTGTCGCAGCTGCACCGTTCGCCCGGCGTGTTCTTCGAGCACGACAAGGGCAAGACGCACAGCTCCGGCAAGCTGCTGTTCTCCGCACGCATCATTCCCTACCGCGGCTCCTGGCTGGACTTCGAGTTCGACCCGAAGGACATCCTGTACTTCCGCGTGGACCGTCGCCGCAAGATGCCGGTCACGATCCTGCTGAAGGCCATCGGCCTGAACCCGGAATCGATCCTGGCGAACTTCTTCGTCAACGACAACTTCCGCCTGATGGACAGCGGCGCGCAGATGGAGTTCGTGGCCGATCGCCTGAAGGGCGAAGTTGCGCGCTTCGACATCACCGACAAGTCCGGCAAGGTCGTCGTGGCCAAGGACAAGCGGATCACCGCCCGCCACACCCGTGAACTGGAGCAGTCCGGCACGACACACATCAGCGTGCCGGAAGACTTCCTGATCGGCCGCGTGGTCGCGCGCAACATCGTGGACGGCGACACCGGCGAGATCGTGGCCAAGGCCAACGAGGAGCTCACGGAAGCGCTGCTGAAAAAGCTGCGCTCGGCCGGCGTGCAGGACCTGCAGGTCATCTACACGAACGAACTGGACCAGGGTGCGTACATCTCGCAGACGCTGCGCATCGACGAGACGGTGGACGAGTTCGCCGCCCGCGTGGCCATCTACCGCATGATGCGCCCCGGCGAGCCGCCGACGGAAGACGCCGTGCAGGCCCTGTTCCAGCGCCTGTTCTACAACCCGGACACGTACGACCTGTCGCGCGTGGGCCGCATGAAGTTCAACGCCAAGATCGGCCGCGACGAATCCACCGGCCCGATGGTGCTGTCCAACGACGACATCCTGGCCGTGGTGAAGATCCTGGTGGACCTGCGCAACGGCAAGGGCGAAGTCGATGACATCGACCACCTGGGCAACCGCCGCGTGCGTTGCGTGGGCGAGCTGGCCGAGAACCAGTACCGCACGGGCCTGGCGCGTATCGAGAAGGCCGTGAAGGAGCGTCTGGGCCAGGCGGAGCAAGAGCCGCTGATGCCGCACGACCTGATCAACAGCAAGCCGATCTCGGCCGCCCTGAAGGAGTTCTTCGGTGCGTCGCAGCTGTCGCAGTTCATGGACCAGACCAACCCGCTGGCGGAAATCACGCACAAGCGCCGCGTCTCGGCCCTGGGTCCGGGCGGTCTGACCCGCGAACGTGCCGGCTTCGAAGTGCGCGACGTGCACGTGACCCACTACGGTCGTGTCTGCCCTATCGAAACGCCTGAAGGCCCGAACATCGGCCTGATCAACTCGCTGGCTCTCTACGCCCGCCTGAACGAGTACGGCTTCATCGAGACGCCTTACCGCCGCGTGGTGGACGGCAAGGTGACCGACCAGATCGATTACCTGTCGGCCATCGAGGAAGGCAAGTACGTCATCGCCCAGGCCAATGCGACGCTGGATGCCGAAGGCCGCCTGACCGGCGACCTGGTGTCGGCCCGCGAGAAGGGTGAATCCACGCTGCTGTCCGCCGAGCGCGTGCAGTACATGGACGTGTCGCCCGCGCAGATCGTGTCGGTGGCCGCATCGCTGGTGCCTTTCCTGGAGCACGATGATGCGAACCGCGCACTGATGGGCGCCAACATGTCGCGCCAGGCCGTGCCCGTGCTGCGTCCGGAAAAGCCCATGGTGGGCACGGGCATCGAGCGCGTGGCGGCCGTGGACTCCGGCACGGTGGTGACGGCGAACCGCGGCGGTATCGTGGACTACGTCGATGCGACCCGCATCGTGGTGCGCGTGAACGACGCCGAGGCCGTGGCCGGTGAAGTGGGCGTGGACATCTACAACCTCATCAAGTACCAGCGTTCCAACCAGAACACGAACATCCACCAGCGCCCGATCGTGAAGAAGGGCGACGTGCTGGCCAAGGGTGACGTGATCGCCGACGGTGCCTCCACGGACCTGGGCGAGATCGCCATCGGCCAGAACATGCTGATCGCGTTCATGCCCTGGAACGGCTACAACTTCGAGGATTCGATCCTGATCTCCGAACGCGTGGTGGCCGAAGACCGCTACACCTCGATCCACATCGAGGAGCTGGTGGTGATGGCCCGCGACACGAAGCTGGGCGCCGAAGAAATCACGCGCGACATCCCGAACCTCTCGGAACAGCAGCTGAACCGCCTGGACGAGTCCGGCATCATCTACGTGGGTGCGGAAGTGCAGCCCGGCGACACGCTGGTGGGCAAGGTCACGCCGAAGGGCGAGACCACGCTGACGCCGGAAGAGAAGCTGCTGCGCGCCATCTTCGGCGAGAAGGCTTCCGACGTGAAGGACACCTCGCTGCGCGTGGACCAGGGCTCCTCGGGCACCGTGATCGACGTGCAGGTGTTCACGCGCGAAGGCATCCAGCGCGACAAGCGCGCCCAGCAGATCATCGACGATGAACTCAAGCGTTTCCGCCTGGACCTGAACGACCAGCTGCGCATCGTGGAGGCCGACGCGTTCGACCGTATCGAGAAGCTGCTGAACGGCCGCGTGGCCAACGGCGGCCCGCAGAAGCTGGCCAAGGGCACGAAGATCGACAAGGCCTATCTGGCCTCCGTCGAGAAGTTCCACTGGTTCGACATCCGCCCGGCGGAAGACGAAGTGGCGACCCAGCTCGAGTCCATCAAGAACGCCCTGGAGCAGACGCGCCACAGCTTCGACCTGGCTTTCGAAGAGAAGCGCAAGAAGCTCACGCAAGGCGACGAGCTGCCGGCCGGCGTGCTGAAGATGGTGAAGGTGTACCTGGCCGTCAAGCGCCGCCTGCAGCCCGGCGACAAGATGGCCGGCCGCCACGGCAACAAGGGTGTGGTGTCGAAGATCGTTCCGGTCGAGGACATGCCCTACATGGCCGACGGCACGCCTGCCGACATCGTCCTGAACCCGCTGGGCGTGCCTTCGCGGATGAACATCGGGCAGGTGCTGGAGGTCCACCTGGGCTGGGCCGGCAAGGGCATCGGCCAGCGCATCGGCGACATGCTGCGCGACCAGGCCAAGGCAGCCGAGATGCGCAAGTTCCTCGAAGAGGTCTACAACTCGCGCGGCCGCAAGGAAGACCTGTCGATGCTGAGCGACGACGAGGTGATGGCCATGGCCGGCAACCTGACCAACGGTGTTCCGTATGCGACGCCGGTGTTCGACGGCGCGTCGGAAGCGGAGATCAAGGACATGCTGAAGCTGGCCTATCCGGACGACATCAAGGAGCGCAAGGGCCTGACCGACAGCCGCACGCAGGCCTACCTGTACGACGGCCGCACGGGCGAGCAGTTCGAGCGTCCGACGACCATCGGCTACATGCACTACCTGAAGCTGCACCATCTGGTGGACGACAAGATGCATGCCCGTTCCACCGGTCCGTACTCGCTCGTGACGCAGCAGCCGCTGGGCGGCAAGGCCCAGTTCGGTGGCCAGCGTTTCGGGGAAATGGAAGTGTGGGCGCTGGAAGCGTACGGCGCCTCTTACGTGCTGCAGGAAATGCTCACCGTGAAGTCCGACGACGTGCAGGGCCGTACCAAGGTGTACGAGTCCATCGTCAAGGGCGAACATGCGATCGAGGCAGGCATGCCCGAGTCGTTCAATGTGCTGGTCAAGGAAATCCGTTCCCTGGGCCTGGACATCGAACTGGAACGTTCTTAAGAAGTACTAGGAGATAGGGTTTATGAAGTCTCTACTCGACCTGTTCAAGCAATTCACGCCGGACGAGCATTTCGATGCCATCCGCATCGGCATGGCGTCGCCGGAGAAGATCCGTTCCTGGTCCTTCGGCGAGGTGAAAAAGCCCGAGACGATCAACTACCGCACGTTCAAGCCCGAACGCGACGGCCTGTTCTGCGCCAAGATCTTCGGCCCGATCAAGGACTACGAGTGCCTGTGCGGCAAGTACAAGCGCCTGAAGCACCGCGGTGTGATCTGCGAGAAGTGCGGCGTGGAAGTGACCCAGACCAAGGTGCGCCGCGAGCGCATGGGCCACATCGACCTGGCCGCGCCCTGCGCGCACATCTGGTTCCTGAAGTCGCTGCCGTCGCGCCTGGGCCTGGTGCTCGACATGACGCTGCGCGACATCGAGCGCGTGCTGTACTTTGAAGCCTACGTGGTGACCGACCCCGGCATGACCCCGCTGAAGAAGTTCGGCATCATGTCCGAGGACGACCATGACGCGAAGCGCAAGGAATACGGCGACGAGTTCATCGCCAAGATGGGCGCCGAAGGCATCAAGGACCTGCTCGAAGGCATCGACATCGATCTGGAGATCGAGAAGCTGCGCGGCGACCTGACCGGCTCCGAGGTCAAGGTGAAGAAGAACGCCAAGCGCCTGAAGGTGCTGGAAGCGTTCAAGAAGTCGGGCATCAAGCCCGAGTGGATGGTGCTGGACGTGCTGCCCGTGCTGCCGCCGGACCTGCGTCCGCTGGTGCCGCTGGACGGTGGCCGCTTCGCGACCTCCGACCTGAACGACCTGTACCGCCGCGTCATCAACCGCAACTCGCGCCTGCGCCGCCTGCTGGAGCTGAAGGCTCCGGAGATCATCGCGCGCAACGAGAAGCGGATGCTGCAGGAAGCCGTCGATTCGCTGCTGGACAACGGCCGCCGCGGCAAGGCGATGACGGGCGCCAACAAGCGTGCGCTGAAGTCGCTGGCCGACATGATCAAGGGCAAGTCCGGCCGGTTCCGCCAGAACCTGCTGGGCAAGCGGGTGGACTATTCCGGCCGTTCCGTGATCACCGTGGGCCCGACGCTCAAGCTGCACCAGTGCGGCCTGCCGAAGCTGATGGCCCTGGAGCTGTTCAAGCCGTTCATCTTCTCGCGCCTCGAGCAGATGGGCATCGCCACGACCATCAAGGCCGCGAAGAAGGAAGTCGAATCCGGCACTCCGGTGGTCTGGGACATCCTGGAAGAGGTCATCAAGGAGCACCCGGTCATGCTGAACCGTGCTCCGACGCTGCACCGCCTGGGCATCCAGGCCTTCGAGCCGATCCTGATCGAAGGCAAGGCCATCCAGCTGCACCCGCTCGTCTGCGCGGCCTTCAACGCCGACTTCGACGGTGACCAGATGGCCGTCCACGTGCCGCTGTCTGTGGAGGCGCAGATGGAAGCCCGCACGCTGATGCTGGCCTCCAACAACGTGCTGTTCCCCGCATCGGGCGAGCCCTCCATCGTGCCTTCGCAGGACGTGGTGCTGGGTCTCTACCACGCGACCCGCGACAAGATCAACGGCAAGGGCGAAGGCCTGATCTTCTCCGACACGGGCGAAGTCCAGCGCGCGCTGGATGCCGGCCAGACGGAGTTGCACGCCCGCATCAGCGTGCGCCTGACCGAATGGACCAAGGACAAGGCCACGGGCGAGTTCGTGCCCTCGACCTCGCTGGTCGACACGACCGTCGGCCGTGCACTGCTGTCCGAGATCCTGCCCAAGGGCCTGCCTTTCAGCAACATCAACAAGTCGCTGAAGAAGAAGGAAATCTCCAAGCTCATCAACGTGAGCTTCCGCAAGTGCGGCCTGAAGGAAACCGTGGTGTTCGCGGACAAGCTGCTGCAGAACGGCTTCCGCCTGGCCACGCGCGCCGGCTTCTCGGTGGCGATCGACGACATGCTGGTGCCTCCGCAGAAGGCCGACATCCTGGCACGCGCCGAATCCGAAGTGAAGGAGATCGAGCAGCAGTACGTCTCCGGCCTGGTGACCGCCGGCGAGCGCTACAACAAGGTGGTGGACATCTGGGGCAAGGCCGGCGACGACGTGTCCAAGGTGATGATGGACCAGCTCAAGGTCGAGAAGACCACCGACCGCCACGGCAAGGAGGTGAACCAGGAGTCTTTCAACGCCATCTACATGATGGCCGACTCGGGCGCCCGGGGTTCCGCCGCGCAGATCCGCCAGCTGGCCGGCATGCGCGGCCTGATGGCCAAGCCGGACGGCTCCATCATCGAGACCCCCATCACGGCGAACTTCCGTGAAGGCCTGAACGTGCTGCAGTACTTCATCTCCACCCACGGTGCCCGGAAGGGCCTGGCGGATACGGCGCTGAAGACCGCGAACTCCGGCTACCTCACCCGCCGCCTGGTGGACGTGACGCAGGATCTCGTGGTGACCGAAGAGGACTGCGGCACGAGCAACGGCTCCGTGATGCGCGCCATCGTCGAAGGCGGTGAAGTGATCGAGTCCCTGCGCGACCGCGTGCTCGGCCGCTCCACGGCCGAAGAGGTGCTGCACCCCGAAACCCGTGCCGTGCTGGTGCCGGCCGGCCAGATGCTGGACGAGGACACCCTCGAAGAGCTGGAAGCCGCCGGCGTGGACGAGGTGAAGGTGCGTACCGCGCTGACCTGCGAGACGCGCTATGGCCTCTGCGCCAAGTGCTATGGCCGCGACCTGGGCCGTGGCGGCCTGATCAACCTCGGCGAAGCCGTGGGTGTGATCGCTGCCCAGTCCATCGGCGAACCCGGCACGCAGCTGACCATGCGTACGTTCCACATCGGTGGCGCCGCTTCGCGTGCCGCCATCGCATCGAGCGTGGAAGCCAAGTCCAACGGCGTGATCGGCTTCAATGCCACGATGCGCTACGTGACCAACAGCAAGGGCGAGCTGGTCGTCATCGCGCGTTCGGGTGAAGTCATCATCCAGGACGAGCATGGCCGCGAGCGCGAGCGCCACAAGGTGCCGTATGGCGCGACGCTGACGGTGAAGGCCGACCAGCAGGTCAAGGCCGGCACGATCCTGGCCAACTGGGATCCGCTGACACGACCGATCATCACGGAATTCGCCGGCCAGGTGAAGTTCGAGAACATCGAGGAAGGCCTCACCGTCGCCAAGCAGGTGGACGACGTGACCGGCCTGTCCACGCTGGTCGTGATCGATCCGAAGCGCCGCGGCTCCGCCAAGGTGGTGCGCCCGCAGGTGAAGCTCGTCGATGCGAACGGCGCCGAGGTGAAGATCCCTGGTACCGACCACTCGGTGACGATCGGCTTCCAGGTCGGCGCGCTGATCCAGGTGCGCGACGGCCAGGACGTGGGCCCCGGCGAAGTGCTGGCCCGTATCCCGGTCGAAGGGCAGAAGACCCGCGACATTACCGGCGGTCTGCCGCGCGTGGCCGAGCTGTTCGAAGCCCGCTCGCCCAAGGACAAGGGCATGCTGGCCGAGATCACCGGCACGGTGTCCTTCGGCAAGGAAACGAAGGGCAAGGTGCGCCTGCAGATCACCGATCCGGACGGCAAGGTCTGGGACGAGCTGGTGCCCAAGGAAAAGAACGTGCTGGTCCACGAAGGCCAGGTGGTGAACAAGGGCGAACTGATCGTCGATGGCCCGGCCGATCCGCAGGACATCCTGCGCCTGCTGGGCATCGAGGAACTGTCGCGCTACATCGTCGATGAAGTGCAGGACGTCTATCGCTTGCAGGGTGTGAAGATCAACGACAAGCACATCGAGGTGATCGTTCGCCAGATGCTGCGTCGCGTCGTGGTCGAGAACCCGGGCGAATCCGGCTACATCGCCGGCGAGCAGGTCGAGCGTTCGGAGATCCTCAACACCAACGAGCAGCTGCAGTCCGAGGACAAGATCCCCGCGACCTACAGCAACGTGCTGCTGGGTATCACGAAGGCATCGCTGTCCACCGATTCGTTCATTTCGGCCGCTTCCTTCCAGGAAACGACCCGCGTGCTCACCGAGGCTGCCATCATGGGCAAGCGCGACGAGCTGCGCGGCCTGAAGGAGAACGTGATCGTGGGCCGCCTGATCCCGGCGGGTACCGGCCTGGCCTATCACCAGGCACGCAAGGCCAAGGAGGCCATGGACGACGCCGAGCGCCGCGCCATCGCCGAAGCCGAGGCTGCCGAGATGGCCACCACGGGCCCCGATGAAGCTCCGGAGGTCGAAGGCTCCGGCGTGGAAAGCGGCTCGGCCGAGTAACCCACGGCCCTGCCTGCAAGCCGACCGGCCTGCCGCAACGCTCCCGCTCTGTCGCTCGTGGCAGGCCGGGAGCGTTTTTTCAGGCGCGGCGCTGGCTGGCGGGCCGTGCCCTTTTTCTTTTTTGATTTCGCGCCTTCGCGGTGGTCCGCGGGGCGCTTGCCATTGCTGCGATGCTGACGACCTGGATTTTTCTGGCGGTGCTGCTGTTCTGGGCGGTGGGCGCCTACAACCGGCTGGTCCGGCTGCGCTCTGCTGCCATTCAGGCGTTCGGCGGCCTGGACGTGCATTTCGTGCGCATCACGGGCATGCTCGGCGAATACGAGGCGGCGCAGAGTCCTGCGCTGCCTGCGCAGTCGGAGGTGCGCACGGCCCTGTGGGCGGCGACTACCCAGTTCGGTGCCTGCCTGGCCGTTGCGCGCGCGCGTCCGCTCGATGGCGGGGCCGCGGCGGCGCTGGCGGCTGCCCGCGAGGTGCTGCGCACGGCCTGGGCCGCGGTGGTGCGGGCGGCTCGTGAACCGCGCGAGGGCGCTGCCGGGCCCGGCGATGGCGAGGCGAGCGGCCCGGACTCGCCACCGGCCGTGACGGCCCCGGGCGAGGACGCCCTGGCGCTGTGGGAAACACGGTGGCAGGAGCTCTGGGCCCACGCGGCCCTGGCCACCGGGCAGTTCAATGATGCCGTAGGCTCCTACAACGGGGCCATCCGGCAGTTCCCCGCCCGGCTGCTGGCCTGGCTTTTCGGTTTCCATGCAGCGCAGGCGCTCTGACGGCGCCTGGCGACCTTCCTTCGTCCTTTCCCGGCCCTCCCATCCATGCCAGCATCCCCCGCGCATCCTTCCACCTCCCGCCCGGATTCGCCCGGAGGGGCGATTCCCCTGTGGCGGCAGCTCGATGCGGTCGTGGATGCCGTGATGGCGGTGCGCGGCGGCCAGTCGGGCACCGCGGCCCTGGCTGCAGTGGACCTGGTGCTGCGTGCCGGGGTGCAGGCGCTGTTCTTCGCGGTGCTGCGCCAGCTGGGCCGTGCGGAGGCGCTGCGGGCGCAACTGGCCCCGCGGCGGCCCAAGCCGCGCGTGGATGCGCTGCTGTGCTCCACCCTGGCCCTGGGCTGGCAGGCTGGTGCCGCTCCCTATGAGCCGTTCACGCTCGTGAACCAGGCGGTGGAGGCGGCCAAGCGCCATGCCGCCACGCGCGGGCAGGCCGCTTTCGTGAATGCCTGCCTGCGCCGCTTCCTGCGCGAGCGGGATGCGCTGGTGGCCGCCACCGATACGGAACCCGTCGCGCGGTGGAACCATCCCGCGTGGTGGATCGGGCGCCTGCAGAAGGACCATCCCGGCCATTGGGAGCAGATCCTGCGGGCCAACAACGCGCAGGCCCCGATGGCATTGCGCATCCACCGGGGCAAGGTGGACATGGCTGGCTATCTGGCTGCGCTGGAGGCGGTGGGCATGAAGGCCTGGCCGGTGACCGACACGGGGCTGGTCCTGGAGTCTCCCCAGCCCGTGCAGCGGCTTCCCGGGTTCGCAGACGGCTGGGTTTCGGTGCAGGATCTCGCCGCCCAGCAGGCCGCCCCCCTGCTGCTGTCCGGCCTGGACCTGGGCCGGCCGCTGCGGGTGCTGGATGCCTGCGCGGCGCCGGGCGGCAAGACCGCCCACCTGCTCGAACATGCCGGTGCCGGATCGCCGGTCCACGTGACCGCGCTGGAGATCGACCCGCTGCGCAGCGCGCGCATCGGCGAAACCCTCCAGCGGCTGGGCCTGCAGGCGCAGGTGCTGGTGGCCGATGCCGGGCGCCCGGAGGACTGGTGGCAGCAGGCCTGCGGCGGAGAACCCTTCGACGCCATCCTGCTGGACGCGCCCTGCACGGCGTCGGGCATCGTGCGGCGCCATCCGGACGTGCGCTGGCTGCGGCGCCCCGGTGACATCGCGCAGCTGGCCGCCCAGCAGGCGCGGCTGCTGTCCACGCTCTGGCCGCTGCTGCGGCCCGGTGGGCGCATGCTGTATTGCACCTGTTCCGTGTTCCGCGCGGAAGGCGATGACACGGTCCAGTCGTTTCTTGCGAACAACAATGATGCCCATTTGCTGCCTTCTCCCGGACATTTGCTGCCCCGGGATCCCGGCGATGGCGGCAGCGTCCGCGAGAATCCATCCCGTGAGCATGACGGTTTCTTCTACGCACTCCTGGGCCGGCAGGCCGCCTGAGGCCATGCCGGCGCCGGGCTGGCGCTCGCGCCTGCAGTCCGCCTGGGCCTTGGCCCGGCGCCGCGCCTGCTGGACGCTCCTGCTGTGCCTGGGGCTGTGGCTGTCCCTGCCCGGGCCGGCCGCCGCGCAGGCCGGGGCCGGCGAGATCACCGACCTGAAGCTGGAGGCCGCGGATACCGGCCTGTATCTTTCCGCCGCACTGCATTTCGAGCTGCCGGACCTGGCGGAGGATGCGCTGCTCAAGGGCATCACCCTCTATTTCGTGGAGGAGGCCGAGGTGCTGCGGGAGCGCTGGTACTGGTCCGACAAGACCGTCGCGCGTGCCACGCGCTATCTGCGGCTGAGCTACCAGCCCCTCACGCGGCGCTGGCGGCTCAACCAGTCCACGATGCCGTTCCAGGCGAGCGGGCTGGGCGTGGCGCTCGGCCAGAGCTACGACGAGCTGCAGGAGGCGCTGACGGCGATGCAGCGCATTTCCCGCTGGAGGATCGCCGATATCGACGACATCGACCGCCAGGCCGCGCACCTGGTGCATCTGCGCTTCCGGCTCGACATGTCGCAGCTGCCGAGGCCGTTCCAGATCGGCGCCATGGGCCGCTCCGGCTGGGATCTCGCGATTTCCCGCACCGAACGCCTGGCCATCGAGCCGCAGCCATGAGCCCGACCCCTTCCGATCCCGCATCGCCCCGGGAGCCCGTGACCGTCCGCAGCGGCCGGCAGGCCCGCGCCGCGCGCTGGGCGCTGGGCGTGTCCGTCGCCGTGATGAGCGCCATCGGCCTGGTGCTGCTGTTCCTGCTCACTGTCTCGACGAACAACCGGGCGATGTACGAGCGCAACTACGCGTGGCTCTTCGGGCTGAACGTCCTGGTGGCGCTGCTGCTCTTCGCCGTGCTGGCCTGGGTGGCCGTGCGCCTGGTGGTGCGGCTGCGCAAGGGCCGCTTCGGCAGCCGACTGCTGGTGAAGCTGGCGGGCATCTTCGGGCTCGTGGGGCTGGTGCCCGGGCTGCTAATCTACGTGGTGTCCTACCAGTTCGTTTCGCGGTCCATCGAGAGCTGGTTCGACGTGAAGGTGGAGGGCGCCCTGTCTGCCGGGGTGAGCCTGGCCCGGGCCACGCTGGACACACTGGCCAGCGACATGGCGGCGCAGGCGCGCACGGCCAGCATCCAGCTGGCGCCGGTGCCGGATGCGGCCGCGGGCCTGGTGCTGGAACGCATCCGCGACCAGCTGGGCGCGACGGACGTGGTGCTCTTCAATTCGGCGGGGCAGCCGGTGGCGAGCGCCGGGCAGTCCCGTTTCGACCTCAATCCCGAGCGGCCGGCGGCGCAGCTGCTGCGCAATGCCCGGCAGCAGCGCTCCGCCTTCCAGATCGAGGGGCTGGACGAAGCGGCCGACCCGCAGGCCGTGCAGAACGCGCGGGTGAAGACGCTGGTGATGGTGGGCACCACGAGCGTGGGCCTGCTGGAGGAACCGCGCTACCTGCAGGCCACGATGCGCCTGCCGCAGGTGGTGGTCGCCAACGCCCTGGCCGTGCAGGAGGCGAACCGCGAATACCAGGAGCGCGCGCTGGCCCGTGGAGGGCTGCGGCGCATGTACATCGGCACGCTCACGCTCAGCCTGTTCCTGGCGGTGTTCGGCGCCGTGCTGCTGGCCGTGCTGCTGGGCCGACAGCTCGCGAGGCCGCTGCTGGTGCTCGCCGAGGGCGTGCGCGAGGTGGCATCGGGGAACCTGAGCCCCAAGGCGGTGCTGCAGACGGGTGACGAACTGGGCGGGCTGACGCGCTCCTTCGCGCTCATGACGCAGCAGCTGGCCGATGCGCGCTCCGCGGTGGAGCACAGCATGGGCGAGGTGGATGCCGCGCGCGCGCGCCTGCAGACCATCCTCGACAACCTGACGGCCGGCGTGATCGTGCTGGACGCGCAGGGCCGCATCCAGTCCACCAACCCCGGCGCGACCCGCATCCTGCGCGCGCCCATGGCGGCGTTCGAGGGCCGGCCGCTGGCGGAGGTGCCGGGGCTGGCGGCCTTCGCTGCGGCCGTGCAGGCGCATTTCGATGCCTTCCTGGGCGACCGCGAGCAGCAGCACGGGCTGGACCACTGGCAGCACCCGTTCGACCTGCACGTGGGCGGAGGGGATCCCATCCATGCGGGGCCGTCCGGCAACGGAACGAGCCTGGTGGCGCGGGGCGCGGAGCTGCCCGACGCGCTGCGGTTGCTGGTGTTCGACGACATCTCCGAAATCGTCTCGGCCCAGCGGGCCCAGGCGTGGGGCGAGGTCGCGCGCCGGCTGGCGCACGAGATCAAGAACCCGCTCACGCCGATCCAGCTGTCGGCCGAGCGGCTGGAGATGAAGCTGACCGGCAAGCTGGGCGCCCCGGAGGAGGCGGTGCTGGCCAAGTCGGTCAAGACCATCGTCGATCAGGTGGATGCCATGAAGCGCCTGGTCAACGAGTTCCGCGACTATGCGCGGCTGCCCGCGGCCGAACTCCAGCGCCTGGACCTGAACGCGCTGGTGGGCGACATCCTGCACCTGTATGGCGCGGAGACCGCCACGGTGCCGGTGGAGGCCGAGCTCGACCCGCGCTGCCCGGCGATCGCCGGCGATGCCCAGCAACTGCGGCAGGTGATCCACAACCTGCTGCAGAACGCACAGGATGCTAGCGAGCAGCGCGCGCGCGAGCAGGGCGTGGCGCCCGACCCGGTGCGCATCGCCACGCGCTGGAGCGAGACCTCGCGCCGGGTGCGCCTGACGGTGAGCGACGCGGGCACGGGCTTCCCGGCACACATCCTGCAAAGGGCCTTCGAGCCCTACGTCACGACCAAGCCCCGAGGCACCGGCCTGGGCCTGGCCGTGGTGAAAAAGATCGCCGACGAACACGGGGCGCGCATCGATCTTTCCAATCGCGTGGAAGACGGCGTGATCCGGGGGGCACAAGTGTCGCTATCATTCGCGCCTGAAACCCCCGTGGTTTATTAACAACACGTTACACGCAGCCCGCAGCAGCATCCGTACCCATGGCAAACATATTGGTGGTTGACGACGAACTCGGTATCCGCGACTTGCTGTCCGAAATCCTGAACGACGAAGGACACAGCGTGGACCTGGCCGAGAACGCCACCCAGGCCCGGGCCGCCCGATCGGCGAACACCTACGACCTGGTCCTGCTCGACATCTGGATGCCCGATACCGACGGCGTTTCGTTGCTGAAGGAGTGGGCGACCGCCGGGGCGCTGACCATGCCTGTCATCATGATGAGCGGGCACGCCACCATCGACACCGCGGTGGAGGCCACGCGCATCGGGGCGTTCTCGTTCCTCGAGAAGCCCATCACGCTGCAGAAGCTGCTCAAGGCCGTGGAGCAGGGCCTGGCCCGCACGGTGCCCGCACCCGCTGCAGCTGCGCCGGCCGCGGTGCCTGCGCTGGCCGCCACGCCGGCCTCGGCCGCCGCCGCGCCCGCATCCGACGCACCCCAGGCCCCTGCATCGGCCAGCGCGGGCGGCCCGGGGCTCGCTTCCAGCGGCCCCAGTTCGCACCAGGGGTTCGACCTCGACCGCCCGCTGCGCGAGGCGCGCGACGGCTTCGAGAAAGCCTACTTCGAGTTCCACCTGGCCCGCGAAGGGGGCTCCATGACGCGCGTGGCCGAGAAGACGGGGTTGGAGCGCACCCACCTGTACCGCAAGCTGCGGCAGCTGGGCGTGGACCTGGGGCGGAGCAAGCGCAGCCAGTGACGCAGGGCGCGCTGACGACAATTTTTCAGAAAATTCGCGGCCTGGGTTCCAGGGGCATTTTTTCTGGCTATAATTCAAGGCTCAGGCCCGGTAGCTCAGTTGGTAGAGCAGCGGATTGAAAATCCGCGTGTCGATGGTTCGATTCCGTCCCAGGCCACCACTCACTTTTCTGCGGAAGTCCAACAACTTCGCGGATGCATCCAAAAGCCCTTGCGTAACAACACGCTAGGGCTTTTTTTTGTCCTGCAGGAGCCACCGCGGCGGCAGCTGAAAAAAGCGGTGCTCTTACTGCAGAGCTGCTGCGAGGCAGCGAAAGGCATGCGCGCTACTGCTCGGACTGCTGGAAACGAAATGGCATTGGACTGATCGCAAGCGAGCTCGATGGTCGTGCGGGCTGCCTTGAAGCTCACGCCCATGCTCTTTCTGCGATCTGGCTACAACCCGACCTGAATACATCAAAAAGCGCATGGCGCTGATGCAGGCTTGGGCGTACTACCTGGCCCAGTTGCGCAATGACACTGCCGACTTCAGCAGTCGGCCCGGCTGTGTACTGCGCACCCCAGAGCCTCAAACCTGAGCTGCGACAGGAGATGCCTCAAGTTTGAGACATCGAAGAATTTTGGGCGGCCAAGCAGGACAACGATCAACTGACACCTCACCGGATGGGCTAGGGGTTTCTGCTGATCCAAGGACTTCCTCGCATTGTTGACTCTTCCTGGTTGACACTTTAATCTACATGCACGGCTGGCTCTTCATGGGATGGCCGGGCAGCAACATTGCTGCTTCACATGCCGGCTATAGAAGCCCTCGAATTACGCGTAAGCGTGGTCGAGGGCTTTTTTGTTTTTGGAGCTCGAATGACCACGGTTCGAACCGCTGAGATGGCGGACGTTTTTCCTGATGTGAAAGTTGCCAGCATCCAGATGGCCCCGCTCGTTGGCGACAAGCCGGGCAACCTGGAGCGATCAGTCAAGCTGATCGAAGAGGCAGCAAGCCAGGGAGCTTGCGTCGCGGTCCTGCCGGAGCTGGCCAGTTCAGGCTACGTGTTCGCTTCCCGATCTGAAGCCTTCGCGCTTGCCGAGTCCGTGCCCGACGGGGAAACGTCCCGGGCTTGGATGGAGGTGGCGCAGCGCTGCGGCATCCATGTCGTCGGCGGTGTCGCCGAAAGGCAAGGGGATCGCCTGTTCAATTCTGCGCTCGTGGTCGGACCGAAGGGTTACATCGGCACCTACCGAAAGCTCCACCTGTGGGGCGACGAGCATCTTTTCTTCGAGTCCGGCGACTTGGGCCTCCCGATTTTCCATACGGAATTCGGGCGCATCGGAATCATCATTTGCTACGACGGCTGGTTCCCAGAGGTCTACCGGCTCTTGGCCATGCAAGGAGCAGACATCGTCTGCATGCCCACCAACTGGGTGCCGATGCCAGGGCAACTTCCAGGAGAGAAGGCCATGGCCAACATGCTCGCCATGGCCAGTGCGCACAGCAACGGTCTGAACATCATCTGCGCGGACCGGATCGGCATCGAGCGCGGCCAGCCTTTCATCGGTCAGAGCCTCATCGTCAGTGCGCAAGGCTGGCCGGTGGCCGGTCCGGCGAGCCACGACCGAGAAGAAATTCTGTACGCGTCCATCAACCTCAAGCGGTCTCGCAGCGCTCGGCATTTGAATGTCTTCAACGACGTGCTGCGCGATCGTCGCGACGACATCTACGACCCGATGCTCGGCACCGGCTGGAAGCTGCCCCGGCACTGATTCCCTGAAGCACTCCGCTCATCGATCCCTTTTTCCATGTTCACTCCAAGAGGTCTCATCATGCAAAAGCTCCCGCAAATCTTCCGTTTCAGCGTCCTCGCGGCGTCTGCCGTCTTCGCGTTCTGCGCCCACGCTGCAGACCCGATCAAGATCGGTGTCGCCGTGGGCCTTTCGGGCGCCAATAGCGTCGTGGCCCCCGCGGTCGTGCAGTCCTCCCAACTGGCAGTGGATGAAATCAATGCATCGGGCGGTATCTTGGGCCGCAAGGTCGAATTGGAAATCGTTGACGACGCTTCCGGCGCCGTAGGTGCCCAGAAGGCATTCGACACCCTCGTGTTCCAGAAAAAGGTCAACGCCATCATCGCCATGGAAACCAGTGCCGCACGCAATGCGGCGCTTCCGGTGGTGAACAAGGGCAAGATTCCCTACATCTACACGTCGTTCTACGAAGGTCGCTCCTGCAATAACCAGATGTACGTGAACGGCTGGGTGCCGGAGCAGCAGGTGGCCCCGGTGGTCGACTACTTCACCAAGAGCAAGAATGCCAAGACCTTCTTTCTTGTCGGCAACGACTACGTTTTCGGCCGTGGCATGTTGAGCTACACGAAGAAGTACATCGAGCAGCAAGGAGGCAAAGTCGTCGGAGAGGAGTTCCTGCCGATCGACGGCAGCGATTGGACGGCGATTGTTTCCAAGATCCGCTCGGTCAAGCCCGACGCACTGATCAGCGCGACCGCTGGTGGTGCGCCCAACGTGTCCCTGGCCAAACAGCTCAAAGGCGCCGGCATGACGCTGCCTTATGGCAACCTTGCGATCGACGAAGGCACGGCCAAGACCATGGGTGACGTCGCGAGCGGCATGTACATGTCTGCTTCCTACCTCACCGGTATCGACACGCCGGAGAACAACAAGTTCGTCACCAGCCTCAACAAGAGATTCGGCGCCGAACTCAAGACGCCCAACGAGCTGTCCGAGCCCCAGTACGAAGCGTTCTACCTGTACAAGGCCGCCGTTGAAAAGGCCGGTTCGACCGATTCGTCGAAAGTCATCCCTGCGCTGGCGGAGGTGTCTTTCAACGGCCCGCGCGGCGTCGTTCAGATGAACAAGAGCCGTCATACGCCGCTGTCGATGCGCCTCGGCCAGGTGCAGGCCGATGGATCGGTCAAGATCCTGGAGACCTTCATGCAAGTCGATCCTGGTGCACAGTGCCCGAACCTGAAGTGACTGACGCGGATCCGACATCGCTGGACACCCACCCATGGTGCTACTACTGGATCTGTTGACGACGGCAGCCATGCTGTTCGTCGTCACCGCCGGACTCATGATGATTTTCGGAGTCATGAAAATCGTCAATTTCGCGCACGGCGCGCTCCTCACACTTGGAGGTTACGTGAGCTACGTCGTCACGCAGCTCAAGCTCGCGCCCTGGCTGAGTTGGCCGATGGCGCTGGTCGCCGGCGCAGTCACCGGCATGGCTGTCGAGCGTCTCATCGTCCGGCCGCTGTACAAGCGTCCCCTGGATGCCATCCTCGCGACCTGGGGTCTCGGCATCGTGATCGGCCAGTTGATCGTGATGGCCTTCGGACGCGAGGTCCAATTCGTGGATGCTCCTCTCTCTGGCACTTGGTCCCTGTTCGGTGTCGACTATTCGGCCTATCGGCTGATGCTGGTCCCTGTCGCCGGGGCGATGTGCTTGTTGCTGACTGGGTTGCTGAACGGCACACGTTTCGGCGTTCGGACCCGGGCAGTGATCATGAATGAGGATCTCGCCTCCGGGCTCGGCATCAACGCAGGCTGGGTGCGATTCGTCACTTTCAGTCTCGGGACTGGCCTGGGTACGCTGGCGGGCACGGTCATCACGCCGCTCTCCAGCGTGGACCCGACCATGGGCATGACATGGCTGGTCAGCGCCTTCATGCTGGTCATGGTTTCCGGTCACTCGATGGTGAGCCTGATGGTGACTTGCCTTGTCTTCGGGGCCTGCCAGGTGCTGGTCAGTACTTACGCCAGTCCCGTGCTCGGGGGCCTGACCATTGCCGTTCTCGCCGCGGTGACATTGCGGATTCGACCAAAGGGGTTCGCACATGCCTAAAGCTCACGCCATCCGAACTCCTGCCGGTCGATCGAGGGCTCCGCTGCGTTCCGGGAGAGGCTTGACCATCCTCGGGGCCTTGGGCGTGCTCCTGATTGTGATCGGTCCGTGGGTGTTTGACGCCTACTTGCTCAACATCCTCATCAAGTCGTTCTTCTTCGCGATTGCCGCGATCACGGTCGACGTGCTGTGGGGATACACGGGCTACCTGACGTTTGGCCAATCCGCCTTCTTCGGTATCGGGGCATACGCAGCAGGACTCACCTTCACGCATGCCGGATTTTCCACATCCACTGTCCTGATCGCGCTGGGCGCGGCCGTGGTGGTGGCGGCGTCGGTCGCTGCCATCGTGGGATGGCTGTCGTTCTACCGCGGCGCATCACCTTTCTTCGCGACTGTCATCTCACTGGTGCTTCCGATCGTATTGACGCAGTTGCTGTTGACGGGCGGGGAGTGGACCGGATCGAGTTCGGGCCTCACCGGTTACTCCACTCCGGACCTCGCGTTGGAAGCCTGGTACTGGATTTCAGGCGCTGCGCTGATCGGCGCCGGGTTGCTCGCCTGGATGGTGGTTCGAAGTGATGCCGGGCGCGTCTTGGCGGCGATACGCGACAACGAATCCCGCTGCTCCTACCTGGGCATCGACGCATCCGTCGTGAAAATCTGCCTCCTGGTTGCCACCGCCGTCGTCGCGGGTCTGGCAGGTCTCGGATATGGTGCTTTCAGCGGCGTCGTTGCGCCGGAACTCACGGGCTTCGTCTTCGGCACGGAACTCATCATCTGGGTGGCATTGGGCGGCCGCGGAACGTTGTGGGGCCCCCTGATCGGATCTGTGCTGATCAACGTTGCCACCTCGTACCTGAGCAGCAGCATGCCGTTCGCATGGCAGCTGATCGTGGGCTTGGTCTTTGTCCTGGTAATCGTGATGTTCCCGCAAGGCTTGGTGCCACTGCTGCTGAAGCCGATGGGATCGGGCCGATCAACGAAGCACGCTCCTGCACTCGCTGAGCGTTGTGTCTCCGGGGTTTCGATGGATGAAGCGCGGCCGGCTTTGGCGATGCGGAGCGTGACCAAGAGCTATGGAAGTTTGAAGGTGCTCCAGGGCATCGACCTGGAAGCGCATGCGGGTCAGCTGGTCGGGCTTATCGGTCCGAATGGTGCGGGCAAGACAACGTTGATGCGTTGCATGAGTGATGGCGCTGACCGCACCACCGGCGCTGTCGAGCTGTGCGGTTCCGACATCGGGCGACTGCCGCCAGAAGCCTGTGTTCGGTTGGGACTGGGCCGCAAATTCCAGAATGCGAACGTGTTCGAAACGTTGACGGTTGCAGAGTGCTTGCGCATCGCCGGGACGATCATCGAAAAGCCGTCGTTGGTCCGAAACGATCCCGTCCTGCGCTTGCCGCCTTACGCGCTCGAAGTGGTGCGCACCACAGAGCTCGATCGAAAACTGAACGTCGTCGCAAAGGATCTTTCGCACGGTGAGCAGCAGGCGCTGGAACTCGCGATGGTCCTCGCCCTGGAGCCGCGCATCGTGCTGCTGGACGAGCCCACCGCAGGCCTCACCAAAAATGAACGCACTCAGATCGGTCAGGTCCTGTCCTCGCTTGCGCACCGGTACCGGCTCTGCTGCCTGCTGGTCGAACACGATCTTGACTTCGTCGAGGAGATTGCCACGCGCATCGTCGTGCTCCACCAGGGCACGATCGTCATGCAGGGCAGCTTCCAGGAAGTCGTCCACTCCGAACTGGTGAAAACCATCTACGCCGGCAGCGCCCACGCACCCGAGGAGGCCACATGACCGGTATGGCACTGCAACTGGACTCAGTCTCCAGCGGCTACAAGGCGTCGGTCGTGCTGAAGGACGTTTCGCTGGCTTTGCGCGAAGGCGAGGCTGTCGCCCTTCTCGGGAAGAACGGCATGGGCAAGACGACCTTGATGAAGACCGTGATGGGCTACCTGCCGAAAAAGTCCGGCTCTATCGACTTTGATGGGAGGAACATCACACGTCTCAGCCCGCACAAGGTGGCACGCCTCGGTATCGCGTATGCAGCGCAGGAGCACGCGCTCTTCGCGGACCTGAGCATCCGCGACAACCTGCGTCTCGGACTGGCGAAGGAATCGACATTCGATGAGCGGTTCGCCGAGATCGAGCCGGTATTCCCGGTATTCAAAAGCCGCCTCGCGCAATACGCCGGAACCTTGTCCGGAGGGGAACAGAAGATGCTGCTGCTGGCGCGTGCGCTCATGATGCGCCCGTCCCTGATCCTCTTGGACGAGATCACCGAAGGGCTCCAGCCATCGGTCATCGATCGACTGGCCGAAGCACTCTTGTGGGAGCGCAAGACCCACGGGACCACGCTTCTCATCGTCGAGCAAAACGTCCCCTTCGCTTTGAAGGTGGTGGATCGCTTCGTGGTGCTGAAGCAAGGCGAGATCATCGACACCGGGGATGCCAAGTCACCTGTTGCGGCCGAGCAGGTCTTCAACCATTTGAGAGTCTGACGCCATGGATAGCCTCGACCCCGCGACGCGGCCGATCTGCCATTTCATTTCGACCGGCGGCACGATCGCCATGAAGAGCGACCCGGCAAGCGGAGCACCTGTTCCCGCGCTCTCGGGCGATGACCTGTTGGCTGGTGTCGAAGGGCTGGACTGCATTGCTGAACTGCGCGTGCAGAACCTGTTCAACCTGCCTTCGGACTACATGGGCCCGGATCACTGGATCGCACTGCACCATGCGGTCGAGGCCGCGATGGCAGACGATGAGGTGGCGGGTGTCGTCGTTTCGCATGGAACCGACACTCTCGAGGAAACTGCCTGGTTCCTCGACCTGACCATCGCCTCCAGCAAGCCGGTGGTGCTGACCGGTGCCCAACGCAACGCTTCGGAGCAGGACTACGACGGCCTCCGCAATTTGCGCAATGCCGTGCGCGTCTGCATGGCGCCCGACGCAGGCGGTCGTGGTGTGCTGGTGGCTCTCAACAACCAAATCAACGCAGCGCGTGAGGTCACGAAATCCCATACCTCGGATGTCGAAGCTTTCAAGTCCGGGGACTTCGGCCTGCTCGGAGTGATCGATGGTGACCGGATCGTTTTCTCGCGCGCCCCACAGCGGAGACGAACGCTGCCGCTCAGCAGCAATACGTCGCTCTCTCCCGTGGCGATCGTCTGCATGTATGCCGGCGCGGACGGGACGCTCATCGACAGCGCCGTCCAGTCCGGCCATCGGGGCATCGTCGTGCAAGCGCTGGGTTGGGGAAACGTCAACGTCGCACTTTACGAGGCGATCCGCAGGGCGATGGCTGCAGGCGTGGCTGTGGTTATTTCCACCCGGGTCCCGAACGGTCGAGTGCGTCCAGTCTATGGCTTCGTCGGAGGCGGCAAGACGCTGAAAGACCTGGGTGCGGTGTTCGCTGACAACCTCAGCCCGCAGAAGGCGAGGATCCTGCTCATGCTCGCGCTGCAGACATCGCAGACCGGTCCATCCCTGCAACGCATTTTCGATTGCTAGAGTCTGTATATGGCAGTCATCGACACTTCAAGCTCCGACTGGCGCGTGGGAATCCTTTTCTCGCGATCAGGGGCCACCAGCGTGACCGAGTCCGAGCATTTCTATGGCACGGCATTGGCCATCGAAGAGATCAACTCCATGGGCGGCGTGCTCGACCGCAAGCTGGCTCCCGTGGCCTACGATCCTCAGGGAGATTCGGAGGCGTACCGGCGCCTCGCGACGCGGCTGATGATCGAGGACGAAGTCAATGTGATCTTCGGATGCTCGCGCTCCTCGAGTCGCAAGGCCGTATTGCCCGTCGTCGAGCGTAACAACGGCTTGCTCTGGTACTGCTCGTTCTACGAGGGATTCGAATACTCTCCCAACGTCATCTACACCGGGGCGTGTCTCAACCAGAACAGCATGCAGCTGGCGGCCTACCTGCTGCGCAACGTGGGCACGAAGTTTTTCCTCGCCGGTGCCGACTACATCTATCCGCGCGAGTCCAACCGCGTGATGCGCGACATGGTGGAGCAGCATGGCGGGGAGATCGTCGACGAGGTGTACCTGCCGATCGATGCGGGCGAAAGGCAGTTGGAGGAGGTCGTGCGCGACATCGCCCGGCTGCAGCCCAGCGTCGTCTTCTCGACATTGGTCGGTGAGTCCGCCCGCGCGTTCTACCGCCTCTACCGCAAACACGGCATCGATCCCAAGACCATTCCCATCGCAAGTCTCTCGATGGCGGAAGAGGAGGTCCGTCTCATCGGACCGGAATTGTGCGAAGGCCATATCACATCTGCGACCTACTTCAATTCGCTCGACAATGAGAGCAATCGACGGTTCGTCGGTCTGTGGAATCAGCGTTTCGGCGATCGCCCGACCAGCACCTGGTCGGAAATGGCGTACAACCAGGTCCATCTGTTCGCTCGGGCGTTGCAGCGCAGCGGTACCCTCGATACGAAACGGTTGGTCCAGAACGCGCATGCCGTGACCTTCGATTCGCCGGAGGGCTTGTTGTCGATCGATGCGGACAACAACCATTGCGCGTTGACACCCAGGATCGGCAGGTGCCGCAGCGACGGCCGCTTCGACGTGGTGTGGGAGGGGCGGGAGCCGATCAAGGCAGACCCGTATCTCTCGACATTCGGTTTCTCCGATTTCTGGCTGGAGTGATGATGCCATGAGCAGTCTCCGCCGACTCTACGAAGATCTTCGAAGCATCAGCGTCGCGGTGGTCTATCCCCCAGGCGAAGAGCGCGATGTGTTGATCGACCAGCTCAAGCGCATCGGCTGCCGCCTGCAGGTGGTCTGGCCATTTCCGGGAACACCGCCCTCTGGCTGCGATGTGATTTTTTTCCAGGTATCCCAGGAAATTCAGGACAGCTCGTCATGGAATGCTAGCGCGATCGAAGCAACGCTGATAGCACTTTCCGATTACGAGAGCCCGACCACGTTGAAATTGCTGCTGGACACTGCCGCGCACGGCGTCATCACCCGGCCTTTCCGTTCTGCCGGTGTGCTGAGCACCCTGGTCCTGGCGCGTTCTGCCCAGAACTTTCAAGAGCGCATGCAGGGAAAGATCAGGAAGCTCGAAGACACCATCAGGTCGCGTCGGCTGGTCGAGAAAGCGATCCGCCTCCTGTCCGAAAGCCAGAATCTTTCGGATGCGCAGGCGTACGAGCACATGCGCGCGCGCGCCACCAAGCTTCGGACCTCCGTGGCAGACATTTCCCAGATGATCATCGATGCGCATGAGGCGATCGAAAAACTGGGTCTCGGCAGTCCAATGGGAAAGCGATGAGTCAATGAGGACCATGGTTGGACGGCGGTGGCAGGTCTTTCATCTGCCGACCTCTGCCTGCTGCCCGGCCCGCCTGCCGCCGCCAGCATGCCGGCGATGCAGAGCATCACCGCCCGGTAAGGATCATGGCCGTGGTGCTGTGCCCAGGCGGCGAGCAGCCCGGTCAGCCACTGCATCTGGGCGGGGTAGGGCGAACGCACGTTGACGTACTGCAGCACGCGGTAGTTCAACAGGAGGTCTATCGCGAAGATCCGCACGACCGTTGCCGCGGCACGGTGCAGGAAGGCCATCGGCAGGAACTGGTCTGCGAAACGGCTGCCGGCCTGCCCCACATCAAAAATCTATGGCTTGGCGTAGCTCCGGGAAACGCTTTATCGATTACTGTCCGAATCGCGCAGGGCCGCGCCAGATCTTCCAGAAAGAGCATTTGCACAAGTTGCTCCGACGTTTAGTCTGGACTATCCTGGATAGGCATATTTCTCTAGATATAAATTGAGATCAGATATGTTCATTGGTTTGGAGAAAATCCATCCCTGGACTGATTCCACTCCTTGGCTGCGCAAGATGTCTATTTGCTCAGGCTTTTCCACCCCTTCTGCCACCAATTTCATTCCAAGCGACTTGCCCAAGGCGATAATGTGAAAGACGACTTCGCTGGTGATGGAGTTAGTGCCGATGGTATCAACAAACGATTTGTCAATCTTCAAGCAGTCCAGCTTGAAGTTGCTCAGATAGGAAAGGCTTGAATAGCCAGTTCCGAAATCGTCGATCGCGACTTTATGCCTGTTGAGCGAATCGCGTTGATGACTGCGCGGGACTCTTCTGTGTCCAGTAGGCCGCGTTCTGTGGCCTCGATTAGAAAGTTGTATGGTTTTGCTCCAGTCCTCTCGAGCAGAAATGAAAGGTGACTCGCTGTCGCCTTGGAGCGAAGGTCTGCTGCGCTGAGGTTTATACTGACGGCGGTCTCCAATCTGAAGTGCAACACCTGAACCTCAGGTAGCTTGCACAGATGACTTCGCGATACACGCACTTGCAGCCCGAAGAACGCCTCACGCTGGCCTCGCTGGTCCAGCAAGGATGGAGCGGGCGATCCATCGC
>NZ_JMKU01000040.1 GCF_000687165.1 Paracidovorax oryzae ATCC 19882
CGCTGCAGCGCTGCAAGCCCGCGTTGGGTCAAGTGCGAAGCCTGCTGTGCGACAGCGGCTACGTGGGCAAGCCGTTCGCGCAAGGTGTACAGGAGATCCTGGGTGGGCATGTGACGGTGCAGATCGCCAAGCGAAACGAGCTGCGCACGTTCAAGGTCATGCCCAGGCGCTGGATCGTAGAGCGCAGTTTTGCCTGGTTGGAGAAGAACAGGAGGCTGTGGAAGAACTGCGAGCGATGGCTCAACACCAGCTTGCAGTTCGTCCACCTAGCGTTCCTGGTTCTCCTGATCAGGAGACTTTGAACACGTTCTCAGGAGTTCGGCGCTGCCGTGCCGCCACCCGCAGGCGGGGTCTCCTGGGCCGCCGTCCAGCCGCCGCCGAGCACCTTGTACAGCACGACCTGGTTCTGCAACTGCAAGAGCCGCGTCTGCACCACCAGTTGCTCCGACGTGAACAGCGAGCGCTGCGCATCCAGCAGGTCGAGGTAGCTCGCCACGCCGTTGCGGTAGCGCAGGTCGGATAGCTCGAAGCGCTTGGAGTCCGCAGTGGCCTGTGCGCGCTGCGCGGCGAACTGCTCGCCCAGCGTGGCTTGGCCCGCCAGTGCATCCGACACTTCGCGGAAAGCCGTCTGGATCGATTTCTCGTACTGCGCCACGGCGATGTCGCGGCCTACGCGGGCGGAGTCCAGCGTGGCCTGGTTGCGGCCGCCGTCGAAGATCGGCAGCGCCAGCTGCGGCGCCAGCGAGAAGGCCCAGGAACCGCTCTTGAACAGGCCCGACAGCTCGTTGCTGACGGTGCCGGCGCTGGCCGTCAGGGATATCCGCGGGAAGAACGCGGCGCGGGCTGCGCCGATGTTGGCATTGGCGGCCACGAGTTGCTGTTCGGCCTGGCGGATGTCGGGGCGGCGCACCAGCAGGTCGGACGGCAGGCCGGCGGGCAGTGACGGCATGGCGGGTGCGTCGGCCAGGCGCGTGCGCGCATCGAGCGTGGCGGCGATCTCCTGCGGCAGCGGCTGGCCCAGCAGCAGGGCGAGCGCGTTCTCGTCCTGCAGGCGCTGGCGCTGCTGCTGCGCGAAGGTGGCGCGCGCCGCCTTCGCCAGTCCCTGGGCCTGGCTGTAGTCGAGTTCGGAACTCACGCCATTCTCGAGCCGCAGTTTCGTGAGCTGCACGGATTCGTCGCGCGTCTGCAGCGTGCGGCGGGAAATGTCGAGCAGTTCTTCGTCGGCCAGCAGGTTGAACCAGCCGGACGCCACGGAGGCGACCAAGCTGATCTGGGTGGCGCGGCGGGCTTCCTCGGTCGCGAAGTACTGCGCCAGGGCTTGTTCCTTGAGCGCGGCGATACGGCCGAAGAAATCGATCTCCCAGGCGGACACCGCCAGGCCGACCTGGTAGTTGTTGACGTACTGGCCGGTCGTGGCGCTTGGCTGGCGCGATGCGTTCACCGCGGCGTTCACCGTGGGGAACTGCCCCGCGCGCTGGATCTGGAACTGCGCGCGGGCCTGCTCGATGTTGAGCGCGGCCACGCGCAGGTCGCGGTTGTTCTCCAGTGCCAGCGCGATCAGGCGCTGCAGCCGCGGATCGGCGAAGTACTCGCGCCAGTCGATGTCCGCGGCGGCCCGGGCGCCGGCCGGCGCCGCCGCGCCTGCGGCCGGGTAGGCCGCGGGCACCGGCGCCGCCGGGCGCTCGTAGGTGGGAATGAAGCTGCAGCCGGCGAGCAGCGCCGCAGCGGCGGCTGCGCAGAGGAGGGGGCGCGCGCCGAGGCGTGCGCGGGAGGTTGCTTGCATGGTGTTCTTCTCCTGCCGTTCGTGGTCGGGCTTATTCCCCATCCGTGGCATGCCGGTGCAGTTGGGCCTGGTGCGCGTCATGCTCCTGCTGGCGCTTGCTGCCCTTGAAGAAGGAGCGCACCAGCACGAAGAACACGGGCACGAAGACCACGGCCAGCACCGTGCCGGTGATCATCCCGCCGATCACGCCCGTGCCGATGGCACGCTGGCTCGCCGAGCTCGCACCCGAGGCGATGAACAGCGGCACCACGCCCAGGGTGAAGGCCAGCGAGGTCATCACGATGGGGCGGAAGCGCAGGTGGGCGGCTTCCAGCGCCGCCTCCAGCACGCTCTTGCCCTCGGCCTGCAGGTCCTTGGCGAACTCCACGATCAGGATGGCGTTCTTCGCCGAGAGCCCGATGATGGTCACCAGCCCGATCTGGAAGTACACGTCGTTGGACATGCCGCGCAGCAGCGTCGCGAGCAGCACGCCCAGCACGCCCAGCGGCACCACCAGCATCACCGAGAACGGGATCGACCAGCTCTCGTACAGCGCCGCCAGGCAGAGGAACACCGCCAGCAGCGAGAACGCGTACAGCACCGTGGCCTGCGAGCCCGCGAGCTTTTCCTCGCGGGACTGGCCCGTCCACTCGAAGCCGAAGCCCGGAGGCAGCTGCCCGGCGAGCTTTTCCATCTCGGCCATGGCGTCACCCGTGGTGAACCCGGGGCCGGCGTCGCCCGCGATCTTCATCGCCGGATAGCCGTTGTAGCGCACGGTTTGCATGGCGCCCGTGATCCAGCGGGTCGAGGCGAAGGCCGACAGCGGCACCGTCTGGCCCTGGGCGTTGAGCACCGGCAGGTCCAGCACCGATTCAGGGCGCATCCGCGCCGCGGCGTCGGCCTGCACCACCACCCGCTGCAGGCGGCCCTGGTTCGGGAAGTCGTTGATGTAGGCCGAGCCCAGGGCCGTGGAGAGCGCGCTGCTGATGCTGTCGAAACCCACGCCCAGTGCGTTCGCCTTGTCGCGGTCGATGTCGATCTGCATCTGCGGCGCGTCTTCCATGCCGTCAGGGCGAACGCCCGCGAGCACCTTGCTCTGCGAGGCCATGCCCAGCATCTGGTTGCGGGCAGCGACCAGGGCATCGTGGCCCTGGCCGGCGCGGTCCTGCAGCCGGAAGTTGAAGCCGGTGCCGGTGCCCAGTTCGGGTATGGGGGGCGGGCTCAGCGCGAAGATAAAGGCATCCCGGATGCTCGACAGCGCCATGAAGGCCCGTCCGGAAATCGCAGCCGCCGAGTGCTCGGCGCCCGAGCGCTCGCTCCAGTCCTTCAGGATCACGAAGGCCAGGCCCGCGTTCTGCCCCTGGCCGGAGAAGGAGAAGCCCGCCACGGTGACGATGTTCTCGACCTCCGGCTGCTTGAGCATGAAGTCCTCGACCTGGTGCAGCACGTCGCTGGTGCGGGACTGCGCCGCGCCGGCCGGCAGCTGGATGTTGGTGATGATGTAGCCCTGGTCCTCGTTCGGCAGGAACGAGGTCGGCAGGCGCGTGTACACCAGCGCCACGGCGCCCAGCAGCACGGCGTAGATGATCATCATGCGGCCGCTGCGACGCAGCAGCTTGCCGAGCCAGCCTTCGTAGCGATGCGTCGTGCTCTTGAAGGACCGGTTGAACCAGCCGAAGAAACCTTTCTTCTCGGCATGGTGGTCGGGATCGACCGGCTTGAGCAGCGTGGCGCACAGCGCCGGCGTGAGCGACAGCGCCAGGAACGCGGAGAACGCGATCGAGGTGGCCATCGTCGCCGCGAACTGGCGGTAGATGTTGCCGGTGGAACCGGCGAAGAACGCCAGCGGCACGAACACCGAGATCAGCACCACGGTCACGCCGATCACGGCGCCCGAGATCTGGCCCATGGCCTTGCGCGTGGCCTGCAGCGGCGGCAGTCCTTCCTCGGCCATGATCCGCTCGACGTTCTCCACCACCACGATGGCGTCGTCCACCACGATGCCGATCACCAGCACCATGCCGAACATCGTCAGCACGTTGATCGAGAAACCCATCGCCAGCAGCGCGCCGAACGTGCCCAGCAGGGCCACGGGCACCACGATGGTCGGGATGATGGTGTAGCGGAAGTTCTGCAGGAACAGGAACATCACGATGAACACCAGCACCACGGCTTCGATCAGCGTGTGCACCACCTTCTCGATGGACACCGAGACGAACTTGGAGGTGTCATAGGGCACCACGTAGCTCACGCCCTGCGGGAAGAACTTCTTGAGTTCCTCCAGCTTGGCACGCACCGCCTTGGCGGTGGCCAGCGCGTTCGCCGACGGCGTGGGCTGCACGCCCAGGCCCACGGCCTGCTTGCCGTTGAGGCGCGCGCTCGTGCTGTAGCTCTGCGAACCCAGTTCGATGCGGGCCACGTCCTTCAGGCGCACGCTGGAGCCGTCGGTATTGGCGCGCAGCACCACATTGCCGAACTGCTCGGCATTGTTGAGTTGCCCCTTCACGACGATGGTCGCCGACACCGGCTGCCCCTGCTCGGCGGGCAGGTCGCCCAGGTTGCCGGCCGACACCTGCACGTTCTGTGCGCGGATGGCAGCGTTCACCTGGTCGAGCGACAGGTTGAAGCCCTTGAGCTTCGCCGGGTCCACCCAGATGCGCATGGCGCGCTCGGCGCCGAATTGCGTGAGCGTGCCCACGCCGGCCACGCGCTGCAGTTCGGGCACGACGTTACGCGCTGCATAGTCGTTCAGCGCCTCGATGCTCACGTCGGGGTTCTCGGTCGTGAGCATGGCGAACATCAGGAAGTTCGAGCGTGACTGCTCCACGCGCACGCCCTGCTGCGTCACCGCGGAGGGCAGCCGCGGCGTGGCGCGCGAGAGGCGGTTCTGCACGTCCACCTGGGCCAGGTCGGCATTGGTGCCGGGCTCGAAGCTCAGCACGATCGTGCCCGTGCCGTTGGCCTGGCTGGTCGTCTCGACATAAGCCAGGCCCGAGGCACCGTTCATCTCTCGCTCGATGACGGCGAGCACGCTGTCCTCCAGCGTCTGGGCGTTGGCGCCAGGGTAGGCCACCGACACCTGGATGGTCGGTGGCGCCACGGCCGGGTACTGCGCGATGGGCAGTTTGGCGATGGAGATTGCCCCCATCACCATGATGAAGATCGTGATGACCCATGCAAAGATGGGCCGTTCGATGAAGAACTTGGCCATGTGCCGCGCTCCGTGTTCTGGGGGTTACTGCTTCGCGGGGGCGGAGGCGCTGGAGGCGGGGGCCTGGGCTGCGGAGGCTCCGGCGGCGGGTGCCGGTGCACTGCCCGCGGGCGCGGCGCCGGCGGCCTGCCACGGCACCGGCTGCACCACGATCGGGTCGCCCGGCTTGCCGCGGGGCAGCTTCTGGAAGCCGTCCACCATGACCTTCTCGCCAGCCTTCAGGCCATCCAGCACGACCCAGTTGGTGCCCTGGGCCGGGCCGAGCTTCACGGGCCGCGGCGCCAGGTGGTTGTCCGGGCCCACGACCATCACGGTATCGGCCTTGGCGGAGCGCGTCACGGCCTGCTGGGGCAGCAGCACTCCGTTATCCACCTGGGCCTGCTCCAGGCGCACGCGCACGTACAGTCCGGGCAGCAACTGGCGTTCGGGATTGGGCACTTCGGCGCGCAGCGTGACCTGGCCGCTGGTGGGATCCACCGACAGGTCGGTGAAGAGCAGCTTGCCCGTCTGCGGATGCACGCTGCCGTCTTCCATGACCACGCTCACCGAGGCGGCGCCCTTGGATGCCTGCTTGTACTTGCCGCTCGCGAGGCCGGCCTTGAGCTTCAGCGCGTCCGAGGCGGACTGGGTGAAGTTGACGTAGAGCGGATCGATCTGCTGGATCACCGCGAGCTGCGTGGCTTCGCCCTGGCCCACCAGCGCACCCTCGGTGACGAGCGCGCGGCCGATGCGGCCGGAGATGGGTGCCGTCACGGCCGCGTAGCCCAGGTTGATGCGGGCCGTGGTGACGGACGCACGCGCGGCCGCCAGGTTGGCCTCCGCCGTCTTCTGGGAGGCGACCGCATTGTCGTATTCCTGCCGGCTCACGGCATTGACGGCCACCAGCGGCTTGTAGCGCTCTGCCAAAGCACGGGCCTGGCCCACGTTCGCCTCGGCCTGGGCGACGCTCGCCTGGGCGCTTTCGAGCGAAGCGCGGTAGGGCGCGTCGTCGATCGCGAACAGGCGCTGGCCCGCCTTGACGTCGCTGCCTTCGGTGAAAAGGCGCTTTTGCAGGATGCCGGCCGCACGGGCGCGGACCTGGGCCACCCGCGACGCTTCCAGGCGGCCCGGGAGTTCCGTCACCAGGCCCACATCGCCCGGAGAGACGGTCACCACGCCCACCTGCGGCGGTGGGGGGGTGCCGCCCTGGCCCTGCTGGGCGGACCCGCCCGACTTCCCGCAGGCCGCGAGTGCGGCGGCGGCGAGCAGGGCCAGGCAGAAAAGCCCCGACCGCGCTGTGCGGCGGAGCGGGGCGGCGGAGACAGCAGGTTCGACACTCAAGCGGTACATGGAAGTCCTTCCGGATCGGCGCAGGGGAAAAGGCTTCCGCATGGCATTGAGCGACGTCAAACCCATGCGGCGGCCCTTGAATTTTGGCGGGATTATACATACAAACATGAATGTATAATTGTGGAATGCTGCTTCGCGAAGCGCAGGCCGAGATGCCCGCCCTTCGCCGCCAGCCCGTGCAGAATCAAGGAGACTCCCCACATGGCCCGACGTACCAAGGAAGATGCGGTCGCCACCCGCAACAGCCTGTTGGATGCTGCAGAACATGTTTTCTATCAGAAGGGGGTTTCGAACGCATCCCTGAACGACATCGCCCAGGCCGCGGGCGCCACGCGCGGCGCCATCTACTGGCATTTCAAGGACAAGGTGGACCTGTTCAACGCCATGATGGAACGCATGGCGCTTCCGCTGGAGTGCGCGAGCGGCGGGTGTGCGGACCATGGCCGCATGTCCCCGCTGCAGCGCCTGCGGGCGGTGATCGACTTCGTGTTGCGCAGCCTGGAAAAGGACGAATCCGTGCGCCGCGTGTTCGAGATCGCGATGTTCCGCGTGGAATACGTGGGTGAGTTGTCGGCCGTGCGGGACCGCCACGTCGAGGCCAGTCTGGAGTTCCGCCATCACTTCGCTGCCGAACTGGCCCTGGCGGCCAGCGACCAGGGCGTGGAGTTGCCGTCCTCGGCGGAAGTGGCGGCCGTAGGGTTGCAGGCGCTGTTCGACGGCCTGATGCAGGTCTGGCTGCTGGGCGGCGCGGCGTTCGGCCTGGCGGAAACCGGCCGCGCAGCGGTGGATGCCTATCTGCGCGGCCTGGGGTTCGACGTGTCGGCCAGCTTCGATCCGCTGTCCAAGGGCATCCCCTGGAAGATTTGCCAGTCGTCCCGCAACGCCGTGCCATAATCCCGATCCGGGCCGCAAGGGCCCGCACGCGGCTGTAGCTCAGTGGATAGAGTATTGGCCTCCGAAGCCAAGGGTCGTGGGTTCGATCCCCGCCAGCCGCACCAGATTTCCCGTTTCCATTTCACCCTCGTAATGAAACGTCCGGGCCATGCCCGGAAGGCATTCCTGCGCCGGCTGCCGGCGGGCGATCGGGCGCGCCTCGGCGCTGGTCACCGTTGGCTTCCGGACCGGGGCTCTGCCCCTGCGGGCTGCGGAATGTCGTGCGGGTCCGTGGCAACGGCCTTGCTGGCGGCCGCGCCTCCCACCGCTCCGGCCACGCCTCCCACGGCCACCCCGACCACCACGCCGATCGGGCCGGCCATGGCGCCCCCCACGGCAGCGCCGGTCGCGGCACCGGCCATGACGCCGCCCCCGGCCAGGACGGAGCCTGCTTCGCGTTCTGCTTCCTCGGGCGTCAGGGGGATCTGTGCCGAAGGCCGCGGATCCTGCGAGGGCACTCCGTAGCCCGGCCGGTGCTCCACGGCGATGCCGTCAGCGGAGGGGCCGACGCGGGTCGGCGAAAGCGTGGTCTTGTCGGTTGGCATGGCTTCGCTCCTTGTGGTGTGTGGATCGGATGGAACCGTTGTATCGCCCATGCCGGTCCCGCCGCGCCGGCCTGGGGATCGAAGCCGTGTCAGCGAAGGCGCAGTGCCTGTCCTACACGGATGGGGTATCTTGACTTGCATCAAGTCTTTCCGGGCCGTGGCATCCATCGCCCGTGGCTGCCACTCTGCCGGGAGATGTGGCGTTCGGCTGGCATGGCCATGGGCCTTGTCGGGTCGCCGGATGCGCCTGCGTCCGACGGACGGTCATCCCGCTGCGGTGCGCCAATGGGGCTCCATGCTGAAAAAGACGGAGTTCGCCATGTCCAAGTCCCATCGCCATTGTTCCGACGCCGCCTCGGGCCGCATCGCGGCCAAGCCGAGGGAACTCAAGCGACGCCGTCAGCGCGAGGCCATGCTGCGCCCCGGAAGCCCGTCGCCGTGCTTCCCCGATCCCGAGCCTCCGGTGTGGAAACCTCTGGGTTGACGCGCGGAAAGACCGCCGGGAAGTCAGCGTGACGGTTCGAAACCGTCATCGGTTCCCGCCATGGGGAGGTACATCCGCACCCAGGGCGCGCTGCCTGGCAGCATCTTCCAGCGGTGGCCCGTGCCGTCCGTGTCTTCCGCCAGCAGCACGGTGCCGGGCGCCAGCCGGAAGGTGGAGCCGTCGCTGACCTGGAATTCGAGCTCGCCCTGGAGGGTGACCACGTACTGGCGGCGTGGGGCGGGATGCACGTCCTGCTCCCACGCCTCCACCGAATCGCTGAGCCAGAACTCCCGGGCAGGCACCTTGCGCAGGGCCGGCACGGTGCCTTTCACGAACGCCACGCGGCGGTCCGCCGTGTCGTAGAGCTTCACGGCGGGAATGCGGCCGGACGGCTCTCCGGCGGTGGACACGGTGGCCGACAGCGCGGCACTCGCCAGGATCAGGGCCAAAAGGGCAGGAGAGACATCATGGAAGCGTGGGAGCAATGGCATGGAGGCAGGGGACCGGTTCGGTGGCAGCAAGGCGGAAACCGCCAGGCCCGGTAGGTGCCGTCCATCGCCGACCGGGTTGCTGCCGCCTGATCGCGGCGCAAGCCGCCCCGCGGTCAGAAAGCCTGGCAGGCACCGTCCACGAACACCTTGAGTTCGCCGCTGCGGAACGGCGTCCAGACTTCGTCGCTGGTCAGGGGGGCCGTCACCACCACCGCCACGCGATCGTGCGGCGTGGTGTGGGCCGAGAAGTCCACGTTCAGGTCCTCGTCGCACAGGCAGGCCTGCGAGAACGGATGCCGGCGCTCGATGTAGCAGAGGTGGGTGGACGCATGGGCCCAGAGGGCCTGCCCGTTGGACAGCAGGAAATTGAAGGTGCCGTGCGGTGCGATGTGCGCGGCGAGTTCACGCAGGGTAAGGGTCAGTTCCTGCACGCTGGGCACGTCGGCATGGGATTTGGAGAGCTCCTGCATGATCCAGCAGAACGCGTGCTCGCTGTCGGTGGCGCCGACGGGATGGAAGTGCGAATGCAGGCGGGGACGGAAGTCCTTCAGGTCGCCGTTGTGCGCGAACACCCAGTAGCGGCCCCAGAGTTCGCGCACGAACGGATGGCAGTTCTGCAGCGTCACGCTGCCCTGCGTGGCCTTGCGGATGTGCGCGATGACGTTGCGGCTGCGGATGGGGTAGCGGCGTATCAGTTCCGCGATCGGCGAATCCACGGCCCGTTCATGGTCCACGAAATGGCGCAGGCCCTTGTCCTCGAAGAAGGCGATGCCCCAGCCATCGGAGTGGTCGCCCGTCCTGCCGCCGCGCTGCGCGAACCCCGTGAAGCTGAAGGTCACGTCGGTGGGCGTGTTGGCGTTCATTCCGAGCAACTGGCACATGGTCGATGGAGGGGCAGAGAAATATCGTAGGAGCGGCTGCCTCGCGCCGGGCCCCGCGGCGCGGGACGTGCGGCGCCAGGCGGGCGGTCAGCTTTCGCGCGGCGGGCGCAGCTGCCAGGCGGCCACCAGGGCCAGCAGGCACAGCCCGGTGAGCAGCAGGAAGGTTTCCCCGAAGGCGGCGATGCGTTCCGGGCTGCTGACCGCATTCTGCAGCGAATCGCCGTGCGCGGCGATGCGCCATTCGAGCACGATGCCGCACAGGCTCACGCCGGCCGCGCCGCCGAGCATGCGCACGAAGCTGATGGCGCTCGAGCCCTGCGCGATGAGCGGCTTGGGCAGCGGCCGCATCGCGCCCAGGTTGAGGGACGGCAGGATGAAGCCCAGGCCGATGCGGCCCAGCACCGCGAAGACCACCAGCAGCCACAGGGCCGTGTGCAGGCCTGCGAACGCCATCAGGCCGAAGGACAGTGCCAGCAGCGCCAGACCGATGCCCACGAGCAGGTGCGTGGGCTGGCGGTCGGCCATGCGCCCGACCAGGGGAATGGTGATCGCCAGCACGATGCCCGCAGGCAGCATCAGCGTGCCGACGTGCGATGCCGACATCTGCAGGCCCAGTTGCAGGAACACCGGCAGCAGGTAGGTGGACCCGAAAAGCGCGGTGCCGTAGATGAACGCCACGATGCTGCCCATGGCGAACTGCCGCACCTCGAACAGCCGCAGGTCCATCAGCGGCCGGCCCTCGCGCACCAGCATGCGCCGCTCCCAGGCGATGAACGCGGCCAGGGCGGCGAGCGCGGCCAGGAGCAGCACGGCCGACATGATTGCGGGCCCGTCGCGCAGCGATACCAGTCCGTTGAGCAGGCACAGCGTGCCCACCGCGCCGAGCAGCAGGCCGGCCCAGTCGAGCGAGGCTCCGGCACGGTCCGCGGCCACGCCGCCCGGGCTGCTGACCGGCACGTACTTGTAGGCGAGGGCGAGCGAGGCGATGCAGAACGGCACCACCATGAAGAAGATGGAGCGCCAGCCGAACCAGTCCACCAGCAGGCCGCCGACGCTCGGGCCGATGGCGGGCGCCAGCACCACGCCCATGCCGAAGATGCCGCTGGCGCGGCCCTGCTCGTGCGGCTGGAAGGCGTGCAGGATGATCACCGCCGGGATGGGCTGCACCACGCCGGCCGCCAGGCCCTCCAGCACGCGGGCCAGCAGCACCAGCTCGTACTGGCCGGCCACGCCGCCGCCGATGCCGCCGACCAGCAGCAGGACCATGGCCCCCACGTAGGTGGCCCGGTAGCCGTAGCGCGCCAGCAGCCAGGGTGTGGTGAGCATGGCCACGGTGGTGGCCACCATGAAGCCGGATGTGACCCACTGGGCGCGTGCCTGCCCCAGCGTGAAGTGGTGGCTCATGTCCGGGATGGCCACGTTCACGATGGTGGACGACATGATCGACGCCATGGTGCCGACCATGACCGAGAGCAGCAGCAGCCACCGGTAGCGTTCGCCGTAGCGCTCGCGCAGCAGCGCCGCCGAACCCGTCATGCGATGCCTCGGGGCGGGGCTGGCGGGAGCACCCCGATGCGCGGGAGGCTCGGCCTGCGCCAGCAGACGCCGCGCAAGGGCCGCCCCGCGGCGCAGCCGTTCAGGGGGATGCTCACTGCCTCTCGGACCAGAGCTTGCCGCCCGTGGCCCAGTTCTCGCGCTTCACATCGGTGATGAGGATGTCCACGGATTCAGGCGAGCCGCCGAGGATCTCGACAGAGACGCGGGTGATTTCCTCCACGAGCTTTTTCTTCTGCTCGACGGTGCGGCCTTCCATCATTTCGATGTGGTACGTGGGCATGGACGGATTCCTTTGAATGGCGAAGACAACAGTCCGCCGATCATATCGGCGGCATGGCCGCGGCGGTGTCCGGGGATGTCCCTGCGCCGGCCGCGCAGCGAGGGCAGAGGCAGGCCATGCCCCGTGCTGCATCCGGCACGGAAGCCAGGGCCGCAGGGTTCACCAGGGCGCCCATGCACCAGCAAGTGTCTGCCGGCTGGCCAGCCGCGATGGCGCATTGGTTGCTCTGGCCGCACAGCGGGCAGCGGCCAGGGTCCGGAAGCAGGGCGGCGTCGGGCATGCGGGCAGTGTAGGCCCCCTGGAAGACGTGCGCCATTGCCATCGGTGGCGTGGCAAGGGGCCTTCTGGAATATCCGCCACCCGGAGCGGGCGGACTTTCAGGCCGCCAGGCGCGGCACTGCCGTTCCCGATTCGGCCAGGCGGAAGACCGCCACGGCCTGCACCAGGTGCGAGGCCTGGGCCTCCAGCGAGCCCGTGGCGGCCGCTGCTTCTTCCACCAGCGCGGCGTTCTGCTGGGTGACCTGGTCCATTTGTGCGACGGCCCGGTTCACCTGTTCGAGCCCACTGGTCTGTTCCTGGCTGGCGGCGCTGATCTCGGCCACGATGTCGGTCACGCGGCGCACGCCGGTCACCACGTCGCGGATCACCGTACCTGCTTCTTCCACCAGCCGGTTGCCCGCGTCCACCTGGGTGACGGAATCGTCGATGAGCGCCTTGATTTCCTTGGCGGCGGTGGCCGAGCGCTGGGCGAGGGTGCGGACCTCGGAAGCGACGACGGCGAAGCCGCGGCCCTGCTCGCCGGCCCGGGCGGCCTCGACGGCGGCGTTGAGGGCGAGGATGTTGGTCTGGAAGGCGATGGAGTCGATCACGCCGATGATGTCCACGATCTTGCGCGAAGCGCTGTGGATGCCGCCCATCGTCGTCACCACGTTGCCCACCACCTCGCCGCCGCGCACCGCCATGTCGGACGCGGAGCGCGCCAGCTGGTCGGCCTGCGCGGCGTTGTCCGCGTTCTGCCGCACCGTGGCGGTCATCTGCTCCATCGACGCGGCGGTCTGCTGCAGCGCGCTGGCCTGCTCTTCGGTGCGGCTGGACAGGTCCAGGTTGCCGGTGGCGATCTCGCTGGACGCGAGGGCGATGCCGTCCGCGCCGCGGCGCACCTGGCCGACGGTGTCACGCAGTTGCGTGGCCATGGCGTCCAGGGCCCGCAGCAGCTGGCCCATCTCGTCGCGCGCCGTGCTGGCGGAGCGCGCCGTCAGGTCGCCGCCGGCCACGGCCTCCGCCACCGACACGGCGCGGTGCAGGGGGCGCGTCACGCTGCGCGTGATGCCCAGCGCCAGCGCCACGGCCGCCACGGTGGCCAGCAGGCCCAGCAGGACCAGCGCGTTGCGGCCGCTTTCGTAGTTTCTGTGCACCGAGGCGGCGGCTTCGTTGATCTGCTTGCGCTGGAAGTCCAGCAAGGCCTGCAGCGCATCCAGGTAGCCCTTGCCGGACGGGGTGAACTCGGTGTCCAGGATGCGCTGGGCATCGTCCGAGCGGCCGTCGACCTTGGCCTGGTAGATCGCATCGCGCGCGGTGACGAACTGCTTGCGCAGCACGCCGGCCCGGTCGAAGAGCGCCTGTTCTTCAGGGCCGGAGATGAGCTGGGCCAGTTGCTGCTGCTGCTCCGTCGATTGGCGGGAGGCCGCTGCGTTCTCCTGCGTGAACCGGCCGGCCAGGGCCGTGTCGCTACTGCGTGCGACCAGGGCATGGCGCGACACGTTGGTGTAGATGGTGCGGTACCAGTCCGAGATCAGGCGCTCCTTCGCCAGGGGCAGGTTCATCATCGCGGCGGTGTCCTGCGCGACGGACTGCAGCCGCCACGTGCCGACGGCCAGCATGCCCACGATGAAAAACGTCAGCAGGCCGAAGGCCAGCGCCAGACGCTTTCCGATGGATAAATCTTGGAATTTCATGATTTTTGTCAGGGTAAACCCTGATTGTAACTTGATGTTTATTTCTGGTCGTGCTGTGCTTTCGGGGGTGTCCGGTGGTCGTGGGAGGTCTTCCCGCCATGAAAAAAGGCACCCTCTCGGGTGCCTTCGGGGCGGAGCGGACGCGGATCAGCGGGCCGAGCCAGCCTTCACCTTCAGCCGCCAGGCGTGCAGCAGCGGCTCGGTATAGCCGCTGGGCTGTTCGACGCCCTTGAAGACCAGGTCGCAGGCGGCCTGGTAGGCGGCGGACTCGGTGAAGCGGCCGGCCATCTTCCGGTAGGCCGGATCGCCCGCGTTCTGCTGGTCCACCACGGCGGCCATGCGCTCGAAGGTTTTGCGCACCTGGTCCTCGGTCACCACGCCGTGCAGCAGCCAGTTGGCGATGTGCTGGCTGCTGATGCGCAGCGTGGCGCGGTCTTCCATCAGGCCCACGTCGTGGATGTCGGGCACCTTGGAGCAACCCACGCCCTGGTCGATCCAGCGCACCACGTAGCCGAGGATGCCCTGGGCGTTGTTGTCCAGCTCCTGCTGCTTCTCTGCATCGGTCCATTGCGGGTTGGCGGCCACGGGAATGGTCAGCAGGCCGGTCAGCAGGTTGTCGCGTTCGGCATCGGCGCTGGTCTTTTCCAGTTCCTTCTGCACGTCGGCCACGTTGACCTGGTGGTAGTGCAGGGCGTGCAGCGTGGCGCCCGTGGGGCTGGGCACCCAGGCGGTGTTGGCGCCGGCCCTGGGGTGGGCGATCTTCTGCTCCAGCATGGCCTTCATCAGGTCGGGCATGGCCCACATGCCCTTGCCGATCTGGGCCTTGCCGCGCAGGCCGCAGGACAGGCCCACCAGCACGTTGTTCTTCTCGTAGGCCTGGATCCAGGCGCTGGCCTTCATGTCGCCCTTGCGCACCATGGGGCCGGCCTGCATGGCGGTGTGCATCTCGTCGCCGGTGCGGTCCAGGAAGCCGGTGTTGATGAAGGCCACGCGGGCCGAGGCGGCGGCGATGCAGGCCTTCAGGTTCACGCTGGTACGGCGCTCTTCGTCCATGATGCCCAGCTTGACGGTGTTCTCCGGCAGGCCCAGCAGACCTTCGACGCGGGCGAAGAGCTCGCTGGCGAAGGCCACTTCGGCCGGGCCGTGCATCTTGGGCTTGACGATGTAGACGCTGCCCTTGCGCGAGTTGCGGATGCCGTTCTGGCCCTTGCCCTGCAGGTCGTGGAGCGCGATGGTGGTGGTGACCACGGCGTCCAGGATGCCTTCGGGGATCTCGCGCTGCGTGCCCTGCGCGTCGGTCCACAGCACGGCCGGGTTGGTCATCAGATGGCCCACGTTGCGCAGGAACATGAGCGAGCGGCCGTGCAGGCGCACTTCGCCGCTGCCGCCGGGCGCGGTGTAGATGCGGTCGGCGTTCAGGCCGCGGGTGACGGTCTGGCCGCCCTTGGTGAAGGATTCGGTCAGCGTGCCCTGCAGGATGCCCAGCCAGTTGGCGTAGCCGGCCACCTTGTCTTCCGCATCGACGGCGGCGACGGAGTCTTCCAGGTCGAGGATGGTGGAGAGCGCGGCTTCGAGCACCAGGTCGCTCACGCCGGCCGGGTCGGTCTTGCCGATGGGCGTGCTGCGGTCGATCTGGATGTCCAGGTGCAGGCCGTTGTGGCGCAGCAGCACCGAGGAGGGCGCTGCGGCATCGCCCTGGTAGCCCACGAACTGGGCCGCATCCTGCAGGCCGGTGGTGGCGCCGCCCTGCAACTGCACGGCCAGTTGGCCGCCTTCCACGCTGTAGCCTGCGGCGTCCTTGTGGGAGCCGCTGGCCAGCGGCGCGGCCTGGTCGAGCACTTCACGCGCGAAGGCGATCACCTTGGCGCCGCGCACCGGGTTGTAGCCCTTGCCCTTTTCGGCGCCGCCCTCTTCGGAGATGGCGTCGGTGCCGTAGAGCGCGTCGTACAGGCTGCCCCAGCGCGCGTTGGCGGCGTTGAGGGCGTAGCGTGCGTTCAGGATGGGCACCACCAGCTGCGGGCCGGCCTGGATGGCGAGCTCGTCGTCCACGTTGACGGTGGTGGCCTGCACGCCCGCGGGCTGCGGCACGAGATAGCCGATCTTCTCCAGGAAGGCGCGGTAGCCCGCCATGTCGGTGACCGGGCCGGGGTGGGCCTTGTGCCAGGTGTCCAGTTCGGACTGCAGGCGGTCGCGCTCGGCCAGCAGGGCGATGTTGCGCGGAGCCAGGTCCCGCACGATGGCATCGAAGCCGGACCAGAACGCGGCGGCATCGACGCCCGTGCCGGGCAGCACGCGTTCTTCGATGAATTGGTGCAGGAGCGTGGCCACTTGCAGGCCGTGGACGGTGGTGCGGTCGGTCATGGTGTGGTGGGCTGGGTCGGGTGAAACAAAGGAGGTACGCGGGGGCCACTCCCCCGATGGAGCCACTGTATTTGAATTTTTTATCCGCATAAACCACCCTCGAATCGCAGAACCCGTGACTTTTTTGCATGAATCCGCCGTGGGGCGGCCAGACGGGCTGAAACCCTGTGGCATGCAACATCCGTGTCCATTGGTTTGCTATATTTTTGAGAGCTATCGATCTTTCCCCTATGGGGCTCTCGCCGGGGGCGATGTGCCGGCAGCCGGGGCGTGGTGACGCGCCGGGATGCCCCCGCGGTTACAGGCTGCCGATAATCGCAGCCCATGGACAAGCTCAAGGCCTTCGAGTCGTTCGTGTCGGTGGCGACGCGCGGCAGCCTCACCGCCGCGGCGCGCGCCGAGGGCGTGGCGCCCGCCATCATGGGGCGTCGCCTGGACGCCCTGGAAGAGCACCTGGGCGTAAAGCTCATGGTGCGCACCACGCGGCGCATCAGCCTCACGCACGAGGGCAGTGCCTTTCTGGAGGATTGCCAGCGCCTGCTGGCCGACGTGGCGGAGGCCGAGGCCAGCGTGTCGGTCGGCGGGGCGCGGGCCACGGGGCACCTGCGCATCACCGCGCCCGCGGGGTTCGGGCGGCGCCACGTGGCGCCGCTGGTGCCGCTGTTCCGCGACCTGCATCCCGACGTGCGCATTTCCCTCAATCTCAGCGACCGCGTGGTGGACCTGGCCGGGGAGGGATTCGACTGTGCCGTGCGCGTGGGCGACCTGCCCGATTCCTCGCTGGTGAGCGTGCGCATCGCCGACAACCGCAGGCTCTGCGTGGCCACGCCCTCCTACCTGGAGCGGCACGGCACGCCGAAGCATCCGACCGAACTCGCGCGGCACGCCTGCCTGATGCTGTCGAGCGACGCGTCGCAGACGCGCGGCTGGGCCTTCCGCATGTCCGCAGCGGAACCGGGGGGCGCGCCTGGCGACGTGGTGCATGTCAAGCCCACCGGCCCCCTCGACTGTTCCGACGGGCAGGTGCTGCACGACTGGTGCCTGGGGGGCTGGGGCATTGCGTGGCGCAGCACCTGGGAGGTGGAGGCCGAGATCGCCGCCGGCCGGCTGGTGGCCGTGCTGGAGGATTTCGCTGCGCCGCCCAACGGCATCTATGTGGTTTTTCCGCATGCCCGCCACCTGCCGCTGCGCGTGCGGCTGTGGATCGACTACCTCAAGCACCACTATGCGCAGCCGGCGTTCTGGCGCCGCGCTGCGCATGCGCTCACCGCTTTCCCCCTCCCGACCCCTCCATCGCCATGACGCACCGACTCCCTGCCCCGCTTCAATTCCTTCTGCGCCGCCCCGGCCCGGGCCGGGCGTCGGCCGCCCTGGCGCTGGCCTGCCTGCTGGCCGGTTGCGCGGGTGCGCCCGGCGGAGCCCCGGCGCCCGCGCAGGACGCCGCCGCCGTGCCCGCCAGGCGCGACGGCGCAGCGGCGCCTTCCCGGGCCAAGGGCTCGCCGCCGCCCGGCATCGTCAGCGTGACCTATGCCGATCCGGCCGGCTTCAGCGATGTCCGCCGCGGTGCCCACGAATCCGAGCAGGCCCGCCGTGCCTGGGTGGACGCGCTCTGCCTGTACCTGTCGGAAACCGCGGCAGCGGCGCTGCCCGAGGGCCAGCGGCTGGAAGTGCGGATCACCGATGTGCAGCGTGCCGGCGGATTCGAGCCCTGGCGCGGCCCGCAGGCCGGGCAGGTGCGGATCGTGCGCGACATCCATCCGCCGCGCATCGTGCTCGAGTTCCAGCGGCTGGCTGCCGACGGTTCGGTGCTGCAGTCGGGGCGCCGCGAACTGCGCGACCCCGCGTTCATGGAGCGTGCGGCACGCGGCGGGACCGACCCGCTGCGGTACGAAAAGGGCCTGATCGACGACTGGGTGCGGCAGGAGTTCGGCGCGCGCTAGAGCTCGGCAACTCGGGCGTGGTGTAGGCCGCGCCCCACAGGCGTGCAGGCCACGCGCCGACGGGGCATGCACGCTCCACACGCCTAGATTCGTTCCTCCAGGCCGTTCCTCTTCTCCATCCCGCCGCATTGCCGCGCCGATGGCCGGCCGGGGCATGGACACGAAGGACACAAACACCATGGCAGGCCTCGCGCGCATCACCGGCGTTCTCGTCGGCATCACAGGCGTTCTCGTTGCAGGTGCGGGCGGATGGCTCGTCTCTCTGGGCGGCAGCCCCTACTACCTCATCGCCGGGCTCGCGCTGCTGGTTTCGGGCGTGCTGCTCGCGCGGAGATCCGCGGGGGGGCTGTGGGTGTACGCCGCGCTCCTGCTGGGCTCCACGGCCTGGGCGGTGTGGGAGGTGGGCGTGGACTGGTGGCCGCTCGCCGCGCGGCTGGATGTGCTGTTCGTGCTCGGCCTCTGGCTCGCGACGCCGTGGATGCGCCGGTCCCTGCTGCGCGGGCCCGCACCGCTCCAGCCGGGCGCGTCTGGCGATGCCGCGGCCCGGGCTTCCGCGCTGCGCATGCCGCGCATGGCGCTGGGGCTGGCGCTGCTGCTGTCCGCCGTGCTGGCGGCGGCGTCCTGGTTCACCGCGCCGCATGAGCTGGCCGGCAAGCTGGCGGGTGAATCCGTTCCCGCCCCGGCCCAGGCCGCGCCCACGCTGCCCGACGGCGAATGGCATGCCTACGGCCGCACCGGCTATGGCCAGCGCTTCTCCCCGCTGGCGCAGATCACGCCCGACAACGCCTCGCAGCTGACGATGGCCTGGGAGTTCCGCACGGGCGACGTGCGCGGCAAGGACGGCGACCCGGAAGAGACCACCTACGAGGTCACGCCGCTGAAGATCGGCAACCGCCTGTTCCTGTGCACGCCGCACCAGTCGGTCATCGCGCTCGACGCCACCACCGGCAAGCAGCTGTGGCGGTACGACCCGCAGATCGAGGGCAAGCTGGCGCTGCAGCACCTGACCTGCCGCGGGCTGTCGTACCAGCCGCCGCGCGATCCCGTCGCCGATGCGTCGCCCGCGGCGCTCAATGCCGTGGCAGGCGCCGCTGCGGGTGGCGAGCGCACCGAGCCCGCGCCGCATGCCTCGCCCACCACCACGCAGCCGGCCGCACCTGCCACGCAGGCGGCGGACCAGCGCCAGCCCCCCATCGCGGCCCGCAAAGGCTCCACCGACGCCGCCTGCCGCGCCAAGCTCTTCATGCCCACGGCCGATGGCCGCGTGATCGCGCTCAACCCCGAAAGCGGTGCCGTCTGCACCAACTTCGGCGGCGGCACGGGGCAGATCGACCTGTGGCAGCGCATGCCCAACCTGCGCCCCGGCGCCTACTACTCCACCTCGCCCGTGGTGGTCACGCAGCGCCTCGTGATCGTGGGCGGCACGGTGCTGGACAACGCCTCGGTCAAGGAGCAATCCGGGGTGATCCGCGCGTTCGACATCGATTCCGGCGCACTGGTCTGGAACTGGGATTCCGGCAACCCCGACGACACGGCGCCCCTGCCGCCCGGCCGCACCTATACGCCCAATTCGCCCAACAGCTGGTCGATCTCCAGCGTGGACGAAGCGCTCGGCATGGTGTACGTGCCCATGGGCAACCAGCCGCCCGACCAGTGGGGTGGCAACCGCAGCCCGGCGGTGGAGAAATATTCGTCCTCCGTCGTCGCGCTGGACCTGGACAGCGGCAAGGTGCGCTGGCACTTCCAGACCGTGCACCATGACCTGTGGGACTACGACGTGCCCGCGCAGCCCACGCTGATCGACCTGCAGGTGGGCGGGCAGACCGTGCCGGCACTGGTGCAGCCCACCAAGCAGGGCGAGCTGTTCGTGCTCGACCGGCGCACCGGCACGCCGATCCTGCCGGTGACCGAGCATCCCGCGCCGCAGGGCGCCGCCAAGGGCGACCGCACGGCGGCCACGCAGCCGAAGTCGGCCCTGTCGTTCGACCCGCCGCCGCTCACCGAGCGCGATATGTGGGGCGGAACGATGTTCGACCAGCTCGCCTGCCGCATCGCCTTCCACCGCCTGCGCTATGAAGGCCGCTTCACGCCGCCGTCGGAGCAGGGCAGCATCATCTATCCGGGCAACTTCGGCGTGTTCAACTGGGGCGGCATCGCCGTCGATCCGCAGCGGCAGGTGGCGTTCACCACGCCGACCTACCTCGCGTTCGTCTCCAGGCTGGTGCCGCGCAAGGACGACACCAGCCTGATGGTGCAGGAGGGTGGCCCGCCCAAGGGCAGCTTGCCGGCGCTGAACGAGAACTTCGGCGCGCCCTTCGCAGCCTCGATGAAGCCGTTCATGTCGCCCGTGGGCCTGCCCTGCCAGGCACCGCCCTGGGGCTATGTGGCCGGCGTGGACCTGCGCACCGGCGAAGTGGCCTGGAAGCACCGCAACGGCACGGTGCGCGATCTCTCGCCACTGCCGCTGCCCTTCCGCATGGGCGTGCCGGGCATCGGCGGGCCGATGCTCACCGGCGGCGGCGTGGCGTTCTACTCGGGCGCACTGGACAACTACGTGCGCGCCTACGACCTGAATGATGGCCGCACCCTCTGGCAGGACCGCCTGCCAGCGGGGGGGCAGGCCACGCCGATGAGCTATACGGGGGAAGACGGCCGGCAGTACGTGCTCGTCGTGGCCGGCGGGCACGGCTCCACGGGCACCAAGCCCGGCGACAGCGTGCGCGCCTACGCGCTGCCCGCGCAGAAATAGCCGGCAGCGCCACGCGGCGGAAAGCAGAGGGCGGGGCGCGCTACCATGCGCCACCCCTTCCGATGCAAAGGATCGCCGCGTGACCACCGAAGCCCTGCTGGCCTATGCCCATTTCCTGGCCATCCTGATGATGGCCACCTTCCTTGCCAGCGAGGCCGCGCTCTGCCGCAAGGAATGGATGAATGCCGCCGTCGTGGAGCGCCTCGCGCGCGTGGACCTGATCTACGGCCTCTCGGCCCTGGCCGTCCTGGCCACGGGCGTGGCACGGGTTGTCTGGGCCATGAAGGGCGCCGCGTGGTACGGGCCGCAACCGCTGCTGCATGCCAAGGTCGCCCTGTTCGTGGTGATCGGCCTGCTCTCCATCGCCCCCACGATGCGCTTCCTGCGCTGGCGCAAGACCCTGCGCGCCACCGGCGCCCTTCCCGACGAAACCGCCATCCGCAGCACGCGCCGCCTCGTCATGATCGAGGCCCACCTGCTGGCCCTGATCCCGCTGCTGGCCGTGTTCCTTGCCCGGGGCGTCGGCACCCGGTAAAAAGATGCGCCCGTATGCCATGCTGGCATCCGGGCGCGTCCAGCCATCGCCGGCAGCTTTCATGCTCCAAGGAGCAGAAGGCCGCGGAGCAGGCCAGGCCAGCAGATGCCGTGGAACCGGCTTCGCCGGGCCACCGGCATCGTCCCCCTTCCCGCCGCGCGCAGCGCGGCGAGAGAAGGGGGAAAGGCGGCGCAGCCGCCTCAGGGGGATGTCACTTATTGCTCAGGCATTCCTTCATGAACGCCTTGCGCTCGTCGCCCTTGAGCGCCTTGGTCTTGGCATCGGCGTTACAGGTCTTCATCTTGTCCTGCTGGGTGGCGGGCTTCTTGGCCGAGAGGCATTCCTTCATGAAGGCCTTGCGCTCGTCGCCTTTCTTGTCCTTGGCATCGGCGTTGCAGGTGGTCATCTTGCCCTGCTGCGCAGTCGGTGCCTTGGCCGGCTTGGAGGCGGCCGCGGTGGCTGCGGCAGGTGCGGAGGCAGCCGGGGCCGCGGTGTCTGCGGCGTGGGCCGTCGCGAAGGAGAGGGCCAGGCCGGTGGCGGCCAGCATCGAAAGCAGCTTCTTCATGTAATGCTCCTGCGGATGATGTAAGGGGGTGGTCCGCCCCGGCCGCCACTGGCGGAGACCGGGGCTGTCCAGCTTAACGCCGGCCGGGCCCGGCCGGATGACGGCCGGCCCGTAGAATCCGCGCATGCTCTCCGTCAAACAGGAATTGCTCGCGGCGCTGGCCGGCGAGCTGGAAAAACTCTCGCCCGGCTCCGTCGGGCGCGCCGCTTTCGAATCCCCCAAGGTGGCCGCGCACGGCGATTTCGCCTGCACCGCCGCCATGCAGCTGGCCAAGCCGCTCAAGCTCAACCCGCGCGCGCTGGGCGAACAGCTCAAGGCCGCGCTGGAGGCCACGCCGGCCTTCGCGCGCTGGGTCGATGCGATCGAGATCGCCGGCCCGGGCTTCCTGAACATCCGCCTCAAAGCCGCCGCCAAGCAGGAGATCGTGCGCGAGGTGCTGGCCGCCGGCGACCGGTTCGGCTACCGGAAGGACAACGGCCAGCGCGTGCTGGTCGAGTTCGTCTCCGCCAATCCCACGGGGCCGCTGCACGTGGGCCACGGCCGCCAGGCGGCCCTGGGCGATGCGATCTGCAACCTCTTCGCCACCCAGGGCTGGAGCGTGCACCGCGAGTATTACTACAACGATGCCGGCGTGCAGATCGAAACGCTGGCCAAGAGCACGCAGCTGCGCGCCAAGGGCTTCAAGCCCGGCGACGAGTGCTGGCCCACCGATCCGGAGAATCCGGCCTCCAAGGCGTTCTACAACGGCGAGTACATCCAGGACATCGCGAACGACTTCCTGGCGAAGAAGACCGTCCAGGCCGAAGACCGTGCATTCACCGCGAACGGAGACGTCGAGGATTACGACAACATCCGCCAGTTCGCCGTGGCCTACCTGCGCAATGAGCAGGACAAGGACCTGCGGGCGTTCAATCTGCATTTCGACCAGTACTACCTGGAGTCGAGCCTCTACACCTCGGGCCGCGTCGAGGCCACCGTGAACCGCCTGGTCGAGAAGGGCCACACCTACGAGCAGGACGGCGCGCTGTGGCTCAAGTCCACCGACTACGGGGACGACAAGGACCGCGTGATGCGCAAGAAGGACGGCACGTACACGTACTTCGTGCCCGACGTGGCCTACCACATCGCCAAATGGGAGCGCGGCTTCGCCAAGGTCGTGAACATCCAGGGCACGGACCACCACGGCACCATCGCGCGCGTGCGCGCCGGCCTGCAGGCGGCCGATGTCGGCATCCCGCAGGGCTACCCCGACTACGTGCTGCACACCATGGTGCGCGTGGTCAAGGGCGGCGAAGAGGTGAAGATCAGCAAGCGCGCCGGCAGCTACGTGACGCTGCGCGACCTGATCGAGTGGACCAGCAAGGACGCGGTGCGCTTCTTCCTGCTCTCGCGCAAGCCCGACACGGAGTACACCTTCGATGTCGACCTGGCCGTGGCGCAGAACAACGACAACCCGGTCTATTACGTGCAGTACGCGCATGCGCGCATCCAGTCGGTGCTGCGGGCTTGGGCAGAGGCCGGCGGCGGCGATGTCGCTTCGCTCAAGGACGTGGACCTGTCGGCCCTGGAAGGCCCGCAGGCCCAGGCCCTGATGCTGCAGCTGGCCAAGTACCCCGAGATGCTGACGGCCGCCGCCGAAGGCGAAGCCCCGCACGACGTGACCTTCTACCTGCGCGACCTGGCCGCCAGCTACCACAGCTACTACGACGCCGAGCGCATCCTCGTGGACGACGAGGCCGTCAAGCGCGCCCGCCTCGCGCTGGTCGCCGCCACGGCGCAGGTATTGCACAATGGCCTGGCCGTGCTGGGCGTGTCGGCGCCAGCCAGAATGTGAGTCTCGAGCCAAATATGACCAAGAAGCAGCAACGTGGCGGTTCGGCCGTCGGCTTCATCCTGGGGATCGTCGTCGGCCTGGGCGTGGCGCTCGCCGTGGCGGTGTACGTGACCAAGGTGCCCGTACCCTTCCTCAACAAGGGTGGGGCGCGCAGTTCCGACCAGGATGCCCTCGAATCCCAGCGCAACAAGAACTGGGACCCGAATTCACCGCTGTACGGCAAGAATCCGGCGCGGCCGGCCACGCCGGCGGCCAGCACGCCGGCCGTCGCGGGTGTCGAGCCCGCACCGGCCAGCACGCCCGCGGCATCCGCCGCGGTGGCGGCCGCGTCCACGCCGCGCGCCGCCGCGAGCAAGCCGGTGGCAGGCGCCTCGTCGGCCGATCCGCTGGGCGACCTGGCACGCGCGCGTGCCGCCGCCGGCGCCGAGCCATTCGATTACTTCGTGCAGGCCGGCGCCTTCCGTACCCAGGGCGATGCCGATGCACAGCGCGCCAAGCTGGCCATGCTGGGCTGGGAAGCCCGGGTGAGCGAGCGCGAACAGAACGGCCGGACGGTGTTCCGCGTGCGCGTGGGCCCGTTCACCAAGCGCGACGATGCCGAGATGCTCAAGGAGAAGCTCGACGGCGCCGGGGTGGAGTCCGCACTGGTGCGCGTGCAGCACTGACCGAGCCACTGAACTTTGCCGCCCGGCGCGGCTCCCAATCCTCCAGATACCGTAACCAGGAGTGCCCTTTTCCATGAAACGCCGCGAGTTCTCCCTCTCCGCCGCCACCGCCGTGGCCGCTTCCGCCGTTGCGCTGCCGGTGGCCACGCCCGCCTTCGCGCAGGCGAAACAGTTCAAGGAGGGCAAGGACTACACCCGCCTGGCCAAGCCGGCCCCCACCGATGCACCCGCCGGCAAGGTCGAGGTCATCGAGTTCTTCTGGTACAGCTGCCCGCACTGCAACGCCTTCGAGCCGACGCTCGAGGCCTGGATCAAGTCCGCACCGAAGGACCTCGTGATCCGCCGCGTTCCGGTGGCCTTCAATTCCAGCTTCGCCGCGCAGCAGAAGCTGTATTTCGCGCTGGAAGGCATGGGCAAGCTGCCCGAGGTGCACGCCAAGGTGTTCCGCGCCGTGCACGTGGAGAAGCTGCCCCTCAACAAGGACGACCAGATCTTCGAGTGGATCGGCAAGCAGGGCCTGGACGTGGCCAAGTTCAAGGAGATCTACAACTCCTTCACCGTGTCCAACCAGCTGCGCAAGGCCGCCCAGCTGCAGGATGCGTACGGCGTCGAAGGCGTGCCCTCCATGGGCGTGGCCGGCCGCTTCTACACCGACGGCACCATGGCCGGCAGCATGCAGAACGTGCTGCAGGTGGTGGAATACCTGGCGGGCGTGGCCCGCAAGGGCTGACATCCCTTCCAGGGCGTTGCTTGCCCTCCGCCCCGGCAAGAAGCCCGCTCCGGCGGGCTTTTCCTTTCCGGCAGCTGCGCTGCCGCAGCAGGGGACTACAATCTTTGCAAGATTCGTGCCCTCTATGAGACCCAGACTCCTCCCCACCCTCCTCCTGCTGGCGTCCATGGCTTTCGCCGTGGGGCCCGCACAGGCCGAAAAAGCCGATCGCAACAAGCCGATGAACATCGAGGCCGACGCACTGCGCCACGATGAACTCAAGCAGACCAGCGTGTTCACCGGGCGCGTGGTGGTGACCAAGGGCACCATCGTGCTGCGCGGCACTCGGCTGGACGTGCGGCAGGATCCCGACGGCTTCCAGTACGGCACCATGACGGCCGAGCCCGGCAAGCGGGCCTTCTTCCGCCAGAAGCGCGACACCGCGCCGGGCGCCCCGGACGAGTTCGTCGAGGGCGAGGGCGAGGTGATCGAGTACGACGGCCGGGCCGACCTGGTGCGCCTGATCCGGCGCGCGGAACTGCGCCGCTACCGGGAGTCCACCCTCACCGACGAGATGGCCGGCGCGCTGATCGTCTACAACAACACCACCGACGTCTTCACCGTGGACGGCCAGAAGACCGCGCCCGGGGGCGCCGCGTCGTCCGGCACGCCCGGCGGACGCGTGCGCGCGGTGCTCTCGCCCAAGGAGACTGCTTCGGCACCCGCGGCGGCCCCTGCGCCGGGGCCCGCTCCCGCGCTGCGCCGCAGCAACGAACTCGGCAACGGGGCGAAGTGAGCATGGCGGCTTCCCACCAACCGGACGCCGCGGCGGCACCGGCGGCGGACGCGCCGAGCCGCCTGGAGGCGATGCATCTCGAGAAGTCCTATGGCACCCGCAAGGTGGTCAAGGATGTTTCCATGGTCGTGCAGAAGGGCGAGGTCGTCGGACTGCTCGGCCCCAACGGCGCGGGCAAGACCACGTCGTTCTACATGATCGTGGGCCTGGTGCGCAGCGACGGCGGCGACATCCGCATCGACGGGCAGTCGGTGGCGAACATGCCGATCCACCGGCGCTCCCGCCTGGGCCTGTCGTACCTGCCGCAGGAGGCCTCGATCTTCCGCAAGCTCTCCGTGGAGGAGAACGTGCGCGCCGTGCTGGAGCTGCAGCGCGGCGACGACGGCCGGCCGCTTTCGCGCGCGGAGATCGAGGAGCGCCTCACCGCGCTCCTGCAGGAACTGCGGGTGGACCACCTGCGCGCCTCGCCCGCGCTCGCGCTCTCGGGCGGCGAGCGCCGCCGCGTGGAGATCGCGCGCGCGCTGGCCACGCAGCCGCGGTTCATCCTGCTGGACGAGCCGTTCGCGGGCATCGATCCGATCGCGGTGATCGAGATCCAGCGCATCATCGGCTTCCTGAAGGCGCGCGGCATCGGCGTGCTGATCACCGACCACAACGTGCGCGAGACGCTGGGCATCTGCGATCACGCCTTCATCATCAGCGACGGCCGGGTGCTCGCGCAGGGCACTCCCTCGGAGATCGTGGACAACGCCGAAGTGCGCCGCGTGTACCTCGGCGAACACTTCCGGATGTGATGAAGCCGGGACTTTCGCTGCGCATCTCGCAGCATCTGGCGCTGACGCCGCAGTTGCAGCAGTCGATCCGGCTGCTGCAGCTGTCCACGCTGGAGCTGTCGCAGGAAGTCGAGCAGATGCTCGACGAAAACCCCTTCCTGGAGCGCAACCCGGACGAGGCTCCGCGGGAGGAGTTCGGCCTGCCGCAGGCGGATGCGCCGGTGAGCGATGCCGACCGCGGTGCGGAGGAGTCGCTCTACACGCCGGCCAGCGGTACTGCGGCGGAGGCCGCTGCCTCGTCGCCGGGCGAGGGCGCATCCGAAGGCCCGGAGGCACCGGACGCCCCCGATGCGCCGGACTGGGAGGGCGACGGCACCGTCGAGATGGCGCCCGACGACGGCGAGTGGGGCGGCGAGGCGCCTGCCCGTACCCGCAACCAGATGGGGGACGAGGACGACACGGACGCGACTGAACTCGCGCGCGAGCACGAGTCTCTCACCGATTACCTGCACCGGCAGGCGCTGTCGCTGCGCCTGTCGGAGGTGGACCGCGCGGCGCTGCGCTTTTTGATCGAATCGCTGAACGACGACGGCTACCTGGACGAATCGCTGGAGTCGCTGGCCGTGTCGCTGGCAGGCGAGGAAGACCCCGAACAGGTCGAGGAACTGGTGCACCGCTTCACGGTGGCGCTGCGGCTCTTGCAGAGCCTGGAGCCCGTGGGCGTGGGCGCGCGCGGCCTGAGCGAATGCATGGCGCTGCAGTTGCGCACCCTGCAGGAGGACGGCGATGCGGAGCCCGAGGTGCTGCAGGCGGCGCTGCGCATCTGCCAGCAGCCGCTGGAGATGCTGGCGCGGCGCGATGTGCGCCGGCTCGCCCAGGGCTGCGGTGCCAGCGAGGAATGCACGCGCGCGGCGATGGCGCTCATCGCGCGGCTGGAGCCCCGGCCGGGCCGGGCCTTCGCGCAGGTCGAGCGCAACATCATCGTGCCTGACGTGATCGTGAAGAAAAGCAGCGGCCGCGGGGCCGCGCATGCGTTCACCGTGCAGCTCAATCCGGACGTCATGCCGCGGCTGCGCGTGCACGACATCTATGCCGGGGCGCTGCGCGGCAACCGCGGCGGCGAGGGGCACCAGGCGCTGCAGCAGCGGCTGCAGGAGGCGCGCTGGTTCATCAAGAACATCCAGCAGCGGTTCGACACCATCCTGCGCGTGTCGCGCGCCATCGTGGACCGGCAGAAGAACTTCTTCGTGCACGGCGAACTGGCCATGCGGCCGCTCGTGCTGCGCGACATCGCCGACGAGCTGGGGCTGCACGAATCGACGATCAGCCGCGTGACCACGGCCAAGTACATGGCGACCCCGCAGGGCACCTATGAGCTGAAGTATTTCTTCGGCTCGGGGCTGGGCACGGAGACGGGCGGCAATGCGTCGAGCACGGCCGTGCGCGCGCTGATCAAGCAGTTCGTCGCGTCGGAGAGCCCGGCCAAGCCGCTGTCGGACAGCCAGATCGCCGAGATGCTCAAGGAGCAGGGCATCGAGTGCGCGCGCCGCACGGTCGCCAAGTACCGCGAGGCGCTGAAGATCGCGCCGGCCAACCTGCGCAAGGCGCTGTAGAGGCCGGCCGCCCAGGCGGCCGCCCTCAGCCGAGCAGGCCGGGATTCATGCGCCAGAGGGTGTAGTTCAGCGCCGCGGCGAAGCTGATCCAGGCCAGGTAGGGCAGCAGCAGAAGGCCCGCCAGGGGCCGCAGGCGCAGGAAGGCCACGAACGTGGCGGCCACGCAGAGGCCGAGCAGGGCGATGTCCGCCAGGGCCCATGCGCCCAGGTGCCATTGGAAGAACAACCAGCTCCAGAGCGCGTTGACTGCCAGTTGGGCGCAGAACAGCACGATCGCGTGGCGCCGTGCCGCGCCCGCGGGCTCGCGCCAGACCAGCCAGGCGGCGATGCCCATGAGGGTGTAGAGCACGCTCCAGACGGGGCCGAAGACGCCGGGCGGCGGTGCCCAGGGCGGCTGCACCAGTTGGGCATAGAACTGCGGCGCCTGCACCGAGGCCACGCTGCCGATGCCTGCGGCGATGAAGCACAGCAGCAGCCAGCCCGCGAGGGCCAGCCACGAGCGGGGCGACAGGGGAGTGCGGCGCGCGCCGGCCGTGGCGGAGGAGGAGTGCGGAGTGGAGGGTAATGTCACCATGCCTCCATCATCGCCGCTAATGCCTTTGCGGGCGCTGACCCAGATGCTTACTCAGGCGCGCCGAGTGCCGGGTGGCGGGGCGCATGGGGGGCGGAGCCGTAGGCGTCGAGCTTGAAGCCGGCGACGGCGTCGGCGAGCTGGTGCGCCTGCTGCTGCAGCGATTGCGCGGCGGCGGTGGCCTGCTCGACGAGGGCGGCGTTCTGCTGGGTGCTCTGGTCCATCTGGCTGACGGCGCCGCCGATCTCGGCGATGCCGGTGCTCTGCTCCTGGCTGGCGTTGCTGATCTCGGTGACGATGGCGGTGACGCGCTGCACGCTTTCGACCACTTCCTGCATGGTGGAGCCGGCGTCCTGCACGAGCCGGCTGCCGGCGTTGACCTGGGCGACGGAGTCGTCGATGAGGGACTTGATCTCCCTGGCGGCGGT
>NZ_JMKU01000041.1 GCF_000687165.1 Paracidovorax oryzae ATCC 19882
AACTTGGCACTCGCCATCAAACGCCCACGCTTATCGGCTGTATATTTTTAAGGAACCAGAAGATCAGATTTCTCTTTTCTTCTTGACTCGCTGCAATCAGCGAAGCCTTGAATTCTAACAGAGTTTTTAAAGTCCTGTCAAACTTTGTGGTTATTCATCTTTCGACTTCCAACCACCCACCAACCTCAACCACCGCAATCTCTTGCAGCACCTCAGATCAGCGAAGCCTTGAATTCTACACCAGTTTTTAGCACCAGCGCAACTCTCAGCAAAACTTTTCTCTTCTACCGCCTTCGCCACCTGCTTCCACCGCAACCCCCTCAGGAATCACAGCAATCTCAGTAGCGAAGCCCGCTAGTATAGCAACAATTTCGCGCCGTGCAGGCATTTTTGCAAATCCAACCAACCAGAGATGCACAGCGTCTCCCTGGGTACGCCTTCCACTATCTATATCTATGGCTCTCATCTCCCTCCTAGACGCACAACTGGCCTTCGGGCATACCGCCCTGCTGGACCATGCCGACTTTTCCCTGGAGGCGGGCGAGCGCGTGGGGCTGATCGGCCGCAACGGGGCAGGCAAGTCATCCCTGCTCAAGATTCTCGGGGGGCTGGCGCATACGGATGATGGGGCCATGCATGTCCAGCAGGGCCTGCGGATCGCCTATGTGGCGCAGGAACCGCTGCTGGACGCGGGGCATACGGTGTTCGAGTCCACAGCCGCAGGGCTGGCGCACGTGGTCACGCTGCGGCAACGCTACGAGAGCGCTACCGGAGCCGACCTGGATACGCTGCAGACCGAGATCGAGGCCGTGGAGGGCTGGAACTGGGAGCGCAGGGTGGAGGAAACGATGCAGCGGCTGCACCTGGACCCCCAAGCCCGCGTGGGCGACCTGTCCGGTGGCCTGAAAAAGCGGGTCGCCCTGGCGCAGGCGCTTGTGACCCGGCCCGACGTATTACTCCTCGACGAGCCGACCAACCACCTCGATGTGGATTCCATCGAATGGCTGGAAGAGCTGCTGCTGGCATTTCCAGGCAGCGTGGTCACGATCACGCACGACCGCGCGTTCCTGGACCGCATTTCCACCCGGATCGTCGAACTCGACCGGGGTCGCCTGCTGTCTTTCCCGGGCAACTTCGGACAGTACGTGCAGCAGAAGGCCGAGCAGTTGGCGCAGGAGGCGGTGATCGCCGCCAAGGCCGACAAGCTGCTGGCCCAGGAAGAGATATGGGTACGCAAGGGCGTGGAAGCCCGTCGCACCCGGAGCCAGAGCCGCATCAGCCGGCTGGAAGCCCTGCGGACGAGCCGCGCGGCGCGCCGGGACGCGCTGGGAAGCGTCAGGATGGACATCGCGTCCGGATCCGCGTCCGGCTACCAGGGAAAGATCGTGGCCGAGCTGGCGCACGTGGCCAAGGCGTTCGGGGACAAAGCCATCGTGCAGGACTTTTCCGCCACGATCCTCCGCGGCGACAAGGTCGGGCTGGTCGGCCCCAACGGCGCCGGCAAGACGACCTTGCTGAAGCTGATCCTGGGCGAGCTAGCACCGGACAGCGGCACCATCCGCCGGGGCGCCCACCTGGAGGTCGCCTATTTCGACCAGATGCGCCACGCGCTGGATCTCGATGCGACGCTGGAAGATTTCATCAGCCCGGGCAGCGAGTGGATCGAGATCGGGAAGCAGCGCAAGCACGTCAAGAGCTACCTGTCGGACTTCCTCTTCTCGCCTGCACGGGCGCAGTCTCCCGTGAGGTCCCTGTCCGGGGGGGAACGCAACCGCCTGCTGCTGGCACGTCTTTTCGCACGGCCGGCCAATGTCCTCGTGCTGGACGAGCCCACCAATGACCTGGACATCGATACGCTGGATCTGCTGGAAGAATTGCTCCAGTCCTATGACGGTACGGTGTTCCTGGTCAGCCACGACCGGATGTTCCTCGACAACGTCGTCACCAGCACTATTGCCTATGAGGGCGATGCGCGATGGCGCGAATACGAAGGAGGCGTTCAGGATTGGCTGGTGCAGTCCCGGCGCAGCCGGGCCCTGGCCGGCGCCCCGGCGCGCCCTGCGGCGCAGGAACCGGTGGACAAGGAAGCGTCCGCCCCATCCCCCAAGCGCACAGCACCGGTAAAAAAGAAGCTCAGCTACAAGGAACAGCGGGAGCTGGAACTGCTTCCGGAGCGCATTGCGGCCCTCGAGGCTGAACAGAACGCCATCCGTGCAGAGCTGGCGGATGGCAGCCTGTATGTCCGCGACGGCGCGCAGGCCGCAGCGCTGCACACGCGGGAAGGAGAGATCGAGGACGAACTGATGGCAGCCCTCGAGCGCTGGACGCAGTTGTCCGAGCAGTAAAGGAAGGCCGCGGCGGCCGATACATCCCGCCGCTGCTGCCGCAGCGATGCCTCAGATGCGGTGGTGGAGGCGGTCCGTTGCCCCGCGCAGGCGGGTGATCAGCGCTGGCGCAATCTGGGTGAGGGGCAGGACCTCGTCGGCGGCTCCGTGCGCGATGGCCTCCCGGGGCATGCCGAAGACGATGCAGCTGGCCTCATCCTGCACGTAGTTGTAGCTGCCGGCATCCTTCATTTCGCGCATGGCGGCAGCACCGTCATTGCCCATGCCGGTGAGCATGACGCCGAACGCATTCTTGCCGACCACGGCGGCCGCGGACTTGAAGAGGACCTCCACCGACGGCTTGTGGCGGTTCACCGGAGGTCCATCGTCCACCACGGCCACGTAGTTGGCGCCGCTGCGGGCGACATGGAACTGCTTGCCGCCTGGCGCGATGTAGGCGTGGCCGGGCAGGATGCGCTCACCGTTCACCGCCTCCTTGACGGTGATCTGGCACAGGCCGTTGAGGCGGGCGGCGAAACTCGTCGTGAACCCGGGCGGCATGTGCTGCGTGATGACGATGGCGGGGGAGTCCGCCGGCATCTGCACGAGCACTTCGCGGATGGCTTCCGTCCCGCCCGTGGATGCGCCGATGCAGATGAGTTTTTCGGTGGAGAGACGCCCGAGCAGCGTCGCGGCCGGCGAGATGGGCGCGGCAGCACCGGGCTGGGCGGCCTTCTCGGCAGGGCGCGGCGCAGGGGCGCGGCGCACCTGGGCAACCGCGGCCACGCGGATCTTGTCCACGATCTGCGCCGCGAGTTCGTTGAGGCCGCTGGACAGTCCCACGCGCGGTTTGGCCACGAAATCGACGGCCCCCAGCTCCAGGGCCTTCATGGTGACTTCCGCCCCGCGCTCCGTGAGGGTGGAGATCATCACGACGGGCATGGGGCGCAAGCGCATCAGCCGGCCCAGGAAGTCGATGCCGTCCATGCGCGGCATTTCCACATCCAGCGTAATCACGTCGGGATTCATCTCGCGGATCATCTCCCGGGCGATGAGCGGATCGTTGGCCGTCCCGATGCACTCCATGTCGTGCTGCCGATTGATGATTTCCGACAGCAGACTGCGCACCAGCGCGGAATCGTCCACCACGATCACCCGGATCTTCCTACTCATTCCCTCTTGTCCTTCTCAATCAAAAAAGGTCCACCGACCCGCCGGCCGTGGCCTTGGCCACGGTGGCCGCATTGCCCTTGACGTCCTGCGCGACCAGGGCCTCCGGATGGGCGTGGGCCAGCCGCTTGACCATGGCCTTGCCCGTCACGGGGAAAAATACCACTTTCCGCGGGTAGATATCGAGCACGTCCTCGGAAACGATGGGAATTCGCTCCGTCTGCAGGTAATTCATCACGAAGGTGGTGTTCCGCTCTCCCACGTTCATGGTGGTGAAATTGTGCATGACCTGCCCGCCGCCGAAGACCTTGGCCTGCATGGTTTCCCTGCGCGCGCCCAGCTTCAGCATCTCGTTGATGAGCAATTCCATGGCATAGGACCCATAGCGGCCGGACACGTCGCTGGAGTCGCCGTCGGGCAGCATGAAGTGGTTCATCCCGCCGACGCGGCTGCGGCTGTCCCAGAGGCAGGCGGCGATGCAGGACCCGAGCACCGTCATGATCACGAGGTTCTCGTCCGACACGAAGTACTCGCCGGGCAGCACCTTGACGGCGTTGTGCTGGAAGTGGTGGTCGAAGAAGAAGAAGGATGCCTCGCCCGGACGGCGGGAGCGGGCCTTCAGTTCCTGCAGCGTCGATTGCTTGGCGGGCGCAGCCGCGGCCGAATAGATATCGGCGCTCAGGGGCGCGATGCGGGGAGCCCGGCGGCGGTCAGCCCCGTCGAGCGACGAGGGAGGGGACGAAGCACCAGACGCGGGAAGGGAGCCAGGGCGGTTTGGGGTCATGGAGGGCTTCTTGCGGAATGCGGCCTTTATCGGCGCTCATAGACGGTCTTGCCGCGCAAATTGAACAGATCACGGGATTCGCTGAAGTTTTCCGCGTGCCCGACGAACAGCATGCCTCCCGGCTTCAGCACACGGTGGATCTTCTCCAGGACCCTGCGCTGCGTGGGTGCATCGAAATAGATCATCACATTGCGGCAGAAGACCACGTCGAAGGGCTCGCGGAACGGCCAGTCGTCGCGGATCAGGTTGACGCTCATGAATTCGATGGCGCGCCGCAGCTCGGGCTTGACCCGCGCCAGGCCGGCGTTCGGGCCCTTGCCCCGCAGGAAGAACTTCTGGAGCCGTTCGGGGCTCAGGCCCTTCACGCTGTCCAGCCGGTACACGCCCTCGGATGCGGTGGCCAGGACGCGGGAATCGATATCGCTCGCCGTGAGTTTGAAGGGTGCATTGGCCCCCAGGGATTCGATCGCGGTCATCACGATCGAGTAGGGCTCTTCCCCCGTGGAGGCGGCATTGCACCAGACGCTCCAGGGCCCGGAGGGGCGGCTGCGCAGCAGGCCCGAAAGGATCTCGAAGTGGTGCTGCTCGCGGAAGAATGCGGTGAGGTTGGTCGTCAGTGCGTTGACGAACTCCTGCCACTCCGGCCCGTCGTGGTTTTCCAGCCAGCTCAGGTATTCGTGGAAGCTGGTATGCCCCGTTTCCCTCAGCCGCCGGGACAGGCGGCTGTAGACCATGGCGTGCTTGCCGTCGTGCAGGCTGATGCCTGCGCGCTGGTAGATGAGCGCCTGCACGCGGGAGAAATCCGCATTGGTCCAGACGAACTCCCGCCCCTGGGCCAGGGGGCCCGAGGACGGGGCGGCGCTGGACTCCGTGTCGCGCGGGGGGACGGAAGAAGAAGAGGTCTGGCGCATTGTTGGATTCGTTTCAGTTCCGCATCTCTGGCAACCGGCCGGTGCACCGGCGAAACGCCGCTCTTGTTCCGCGTTGGCTCAGGAAGGGCCTGTCTGCCTCGCCCTTCCGGCAGATCAATCGTGCGTGGATATGAGGCCCATGTCCGGATTGGACATGAGCTTCTCGATGTCGAGAAGGATGAGCATGCGCTCGCCCACGGAGCCGAGGCCCACGATGCAGTTGCTGTCGATGGAGCTTTCGATTTCCGGTGCCAGCCGGATCTGGTCGGACGTGAGCTCCATGACGTCGCTCACGGAATCGACCACGATCCCCACGACCCGGTTGCGCAGGTTCAGGATGATGACCACCGTGAAACTGTTGTATTCGGCCTTGGAGCAGTCGAACTTGAGCCGCATGTCCACGATGGGCACGATGGTGCCGCGCAGGTTCGTGACGCCCTTGATGAATTCGGGCGCGTTCGCGATGCGGGTAGGCGGCTCGTAGCCCCGGATTTCCTGGACCTTGAGGATGTCGATGCCGTACTCCTCCTGGTCGAGGCGGAACGTCAGGTATTCGCGGGCGCCTCCCACGGAAGCGCCAGCCGCTTCGTTCGTTTTTTCCATCACAGTCGCCATGAGTGGCTCTCCTTCAGTCTGCCCAGCGGCGTATCAATGGCGGACACGGCGGACCAGGGCCCCGGTGTCGAGGATCAGTGCCACAGTGCCGTCGCCCAGAATGGTGGCGCCCGACACGTTGGGCACCTTCCGGTAATTGGTCTCCAGGTTCTTCACCACGACCTGGTGCTGCCCCAGCAGCTCGTCCACCAGCAATGCAACGCGGCTGCCGTCCGCTTCGACGACCACCATGATGTTGCTGGACTTGCTCTGGTCGATGCGTGGCACCTGGAAGGTTTTCTCCAGGGCGATGACGGGCATGTACTCGTCGCGCACCTTGACCAGTTGCGAGCCCTGGGCCACCGTGTTGACGTCGTCGGGGTTGACCTGGAAGGACTCCACGACGGACGACAGCGGCAGGATGTAGACCTCTTCGCCGACGCCGACCGACATGCCGTCCATGATGGCCAGGGTGAGCGGCAGCCGGACCGAGACGCGCATGCCGTAGCCTTCGGCGGAATCGATCTCGACGGAACCGTTGAGCGCGGCGATGTTCTTCTTGACCACGTCCATGCCCACGCCGCGGCCGGACACGTCGGTGACCTCGTCGGCAGTGGAGAAGCCGGGCGCGAAGATGAGCCCCCAGACGTCCGCATCGCTCATCTGGTCGGAAACGTCCAGCCCGCGCTCGCGAGCCTTGCGCAGGATCTTCTCGCGCGACAGGCCGCGACCGTCGTCACGCACTTCGATGACGATGGAGCCGCCCTGGTGCGAAGCGGACAGCGTGATGGTGCCGTGCTCGGACTTGCCGGCAGCGAGGCGGTCCGCCGGCATTTCGATGCCGTGGTCGCAGCTGTTGCGCACCAGGTGGGTCAGTGGGTCGGTGATCTTCTCGACGAGGCTCTTGTCGAGCTCGGTCGCTTCGCCCAGGGTGACGAGATCGACCTTCTTGCCCAGCTTGTTGGCCAGGTCGCGCAGCATGCGCGGGAAACGGCTGAACACGATGGACATCGGAATCATGCGGATGGACATCACCGATTCCTGCAGATCCCGGGTGTTGCGGTCGAGGTCTGCCAGGCCCGCGAGCAGTTGCTGGTAGACCGCGCCATCGAGGCCCCGGCTGTTCTGCGCCAGCATGGCCTGGGTGATGACGAGTTCACCCACCAGGTTGATCAGTTGGTCCACCTTGTTCACGGCCACCCGGATGGTGGTGGACTCCATCTGCGCCTGGCTGGCTGCCTTGGTCTCCGCGGCGCGTCCGCCGGCAGCTGCCGGCCTCGAAACCGAGCTATCGGCGGCACCGCCGGCGGAGGCGCCTGCGGCGTCCGGACGCTCGCCGGGCATGCCGGGGGCGCCCGGGAAGAAACCGTAGGAGACCTCCAGCGCGCCGCCGGGGGCGGGCGGAGCGGCCGCCACGCCGGGGGCCTCTTCAGCAGGCTCGGGCTCGGCAGCACCGGCAACTGTGATGCGCACCTGCTCCTTCGAGACATGGAATGCGAACAGGTCGAGCAGGTCGTCGTCCGTGGAGGTGGTTTCCACGCCGAAAACGCGCACGCCTGGCTGGTCGGAAGGCAGGTCGCGGATGGTGCCCAGGCCGACGATGTCGCGGAACAGGTCCTTGATGGCGTCCGCTTGCTCGTTGCGCTCCACAGGGCCGATGCGGATTTCCAGCGAACGGGCCACGCCGGGGCCGGAGGGTGCGGGCATCGAAGAGGGAGCAGGCACGGGCGCCGGTGCCGGCGCGGCCTGCACGGGAGCCGGGGCGGGCGCAGGAGCCGGGGGCGGCGGCGTGGCGGGACCCGCAGCAGGCACGACGCCTGCGGCGAGTTCGCTGATGCGGCGCACGAGGTCGCCGGTGGACACGGCCTCGCCCTGGCCGCCCGCCTGGTGGCGGGCCAGCAGGCTGCGGGACGCGTCCGCGGACTCGAGCAGGACATCCACCATCTGCGGGATGGGCTGGAGCTCGTGCCTGCGCAGCCGGTCCAGCAAGGACTCCATCTGGTGGGTGAGTTCGGCGACATCGGAGAAGCCGAACGTCGCGGCACCCCCCTTGATGGAGTGCGCGCAGCGGAAGATGCCGTTGAGCTCTTCGTCGTTGGCTGCGCTCAGGTCCAGGTCCAGCAGCATGTGCTCCATCTGGTCCAGGTTCTCTCCAGCTTCCTCGAAAAAGATCTGATAGAACTGGCTGAGGTCGAAATCGCCGCCGGCGCCTTCTTGGTAATTTTCGGCCATGAATGGCTCCCTTGTGCTTGTGTATGACGCCGAGGCTCAGCGGATCACTTTCTGGATGACCTCGATCAGGCGGTTGGGATCGAAGGGTTTCACCAGCCAGCCCGTGGCGCCGGCATTGCGGCCGGCCTGCTTCATCTGGTCGCTGGACTCGGTGGTGAGGATCAGGATGGGGATGGTCTTGAATCGCGGATGCTCGCGCAGCTTGCGCGTGAGGCCGATGCCATCCAGGCGGGGCATGTTCTGGTCGGCGAGGACCAGCTGGATGTCATGGGTTTCCGCTTTCTCCAAGGCATCCTGGCCGTCAACGGCCTCCACCACGTGGTAGCCGGCACCCGTCAAAGTGAAGGACACCATCTTGCGCATGGAGGGCGAATCATCAACGGCGAGGATCGATTGCATTTAAGGCTCCAACTCACTTGAATATATAAGGTAACCAGACGGGGCAAGGTCAGAAGAGATCAATGGAACCGGCGTCCATCTCGCTTTGGGTGACCGGATTGGGACGGTCTGGTGCCATCTCGGCGAACGGTGCGGCCTCCTCGCCCTCTTCGGAGCCCATGGCTTCGGAGGCAAGCCTGAACGCGCAGCCCTGAAGCACCTTGGTGGTGTGCCAGATCAGCTGCGAGGCCATGTCCTGGAATTGCAGTTCGGTGACGGCGCTCCTCAAGGCGGTGCGCAGCGCGAGCAACTCCGGGGAGCCCTTGATCAACTCGTCCGACAGGGCCTGGTTGGCTTCGCCGAAGCGGGCCAGCAGATTGTCGGTCGCATGGCTGAGCAGGCCTTCGAGGCGGTGCAGGTCGCGCATGACGACGAGCAGGGAATCCTGAAGTTCCGCAGCCACCATGACGGGGAGCTGGACTCCTGGCTCATCGGGGCCTGTTAGCGTAGATTGCATGGTTTCTCCATGGCAGCAGGCGGCTCAAGGCACGCTAAATCCATTCCGGCAAACACGCTGGTGGCCACACCACCGGCAACGACGCACCGCCCGGTCGGCGAAGCGCTCCCGCAGGGCACAGACGGCGCGCCATGGTGCGTCGTTTGTTCCAATATGTATCCTATGATAGCGTTCATATGGTCTCAGGAGTAATGGTTAAACCCCTGCGCATCCTGCATCTCGAAGATTCCCCTGCGGACCATGCTTTGGCATGTATTACGTTGCGCCGCGCCAACGGGATGTATGAAATCCGCCACGCAGACACGATGGAGTCGTTCATGGCCTGGCTGGATGCGGAGCGATTCGATCTGGTCCTCGCCGACTACCGTCTCCCCGGTTTCACGGCGCTGGATGCGTGGCGCTGGGTGAGCGAACGCAGCGACGCCCCGCCCTTCGTGCTGCTGTCAGGCGCCATCGGCGAGGCCGCAGCCGTGGATGCGATGCGCCTGGGAATGGCGGACTACCTCCTGAAGGACGACATGGCCCGGCTGCCGCACGTGATCGGCCGCGCCATCGAAGTGCATGAAGCGCGCAGGGCGCGGGAGCAGGCGGTACGCGACCTTGCGGCGTCGGAAAGGCGGCTGGCGGAGCTGACCGAGCACTTGCAGATCTCCATCGAGCGGGAGCGTGCGGCGATCGCCCGCGAGATCCACGACGACATCGGAGGCTCCCTGACGGCAGTGCGATTCGACGTGGGCTGGATCGCCCGGCATTCCACGGAAGAGGCCGTGCGGGACCACGCCGGCAGCGCCACCGAGATGCTGCAGCATGCCATCGAGGCGAGCCAGCGCATCATGATGAATCTGCGCCCGCCCATCCTCGACCAGGGGCTGGTGGCCGCGGTGCAGTGGCTGGCCGAGAGCTTCGAGCGCCGCACCGGCATTCCCACCCGGCTGCATTCCAGCCGGGATACGATCGAGGTGCCCGGCGACGTGCAGCTGGTGGCCTACCGCACGGCGCAGGAGGCGTTGACCAATGTGTCGAAGTACGCCCAGGCCCGGCAGGTCACCATCGATCTCTCGGACAGCGAGCGCGTGCTGACGCTGGAGGTGACGGACGATGGCTGCGGCATGGAGCCCGCCACGCGCAACAAACCGAAGTCCTTCGGGCTCAAGGGCCTGCAGGAGCGGGCGAGAACGGTCGGAGGGTGGCTGGACATCAGCAGCCAGCCAGGGCGCGGCACCTCGGTCATCGTGTCGATCCCGCTGGAGCCACAGGCCGGCCAGGACGTAGCAGACCCGGGAGAAATGCCATGATCCATGTCGTGCTGTGCGACGACCATGCCGTGCTGCGGCGCGGCATCCGTGACACGCTCACCGAGGCGCCGGACATCCAGGTGACCGGAGAGGCAGGCGGCTATTCGGAATTGCGCGAGATCCTGCGCAAGGCGCCCTGCGACGTGCTGCTGCTGGACCTGAACATGCCGGGCCGCAGCGGGCTGGAGGTTCTGAGCAGCCTGAAGGAAACGGACTCGGCCATCAAGGTGCTCGTGGTGTCGATGTATCCCGAGGACCAGTACGCCCTGCGCTGCCTGCGGGCCGGGGCCCAGGGCTATGCCAACAAGGCGGGCGATCCCATGGAGCTGATCGAGGCCGTCCGCACCGTGATGAAGGGCCGCAAGTACCTGACGCCGGAGGTGGCGCAGATGCTCGCGGACAGCCTGGCGCAGCCCGCGCCCGAGCTGCCCCACGAGGCCCTGTCCGAACGCGAACTCCAGACGCTGGTGAAGATCGCGTCCGGCAAGCGCTTGTCCGATATTGCGGAAGAGCTCATGCTGAGCCCGAAGACCGTGAGCGTGTACCGCTCGCGCGTGCTGGAAAAGCTCAAGCTCAGCAACAACGCCGAACTGACGGTATACGCCATCCGCAACCAGCTGGTGTGAGGCTGCCGGCCGGTCACCGCTGAGATGCGAAGAGGTCGATGGATTGCTGCATGAGGGTGAGCACCGGCTGCTCGAGCATGGGCAGCGTGGCGGCGATGCCCAGCAGCCCGACGGTCAGGGTCACCGGAAACCCCACCGCGTAGATGTTCATCTGCGGCGCCACACGGGAGATGACGCCCAGGGCCAGGTTGACGAATGTCAGCAGCGCGATCATGGGCAGGGCGATCCAGAGTGCGCTGGAGAACAGCGAAGCGCCGAGCTCGTGCAGGCGCATCTGGCCGATCGACTGCAGGAAATTGCCATCCACGGGAAAGCTGTCGAAGCTTTTCACCACGGCCATGAGCACCATGAGATGGCCATTGATGACCACGAAGAGCAGCATGGCCATGTGGCCGAAGAAGCGACCTACCGCACTGACCTGCCCGCTGGTGGAGGGATCGAAGAAGGACGCGAAATTGAGCCCCATCTGCAGGCCGACGACCTCGCCCGCCAGCTCGACCGCGGAGAAGACCAGCCGCACCGCGAAGCCGACCGACATGCCGACCGCCACCTGCTGGGCGACCGCGCCGAGCGCTCCGCGGCCGTTGACGCTGATGACGGGCTGGTCGGGCAGCACCGCCTGCGCGCACACGGCCACCAGGAACGCCAGGCCGATCTTGGCCCGGACGGGAATGCTGCGCATCGAGAACACCGGTGCGACCATGAAGACGGCCAGCACCCGCAGGAACGGCCACAGCACCGGCGAGAGCCAGGCCATGATCTGCGCCTCGGAGAAGGTGATCACGCCGCGCTCAGGTGACGACGGACGGGATGGATTCGATGGTGCGCCGGATGTAGTCCACGAGGGAGGTGATCATCCACGGCCCCGCGATCGCGAACACGACCATGGCGGCGATGAGCTTGGGCACGAAGGCGAGCGTGGCCTCCTGGATCTGGGTGACGGCCTGGAAGATGCTGACGAGCAGCCCGATCACCATGACCGCGCCGAGCACCGGCATGGACACCATGAGCAGCAGCGTGAGCGCGTCGCGCCCCATCGTCAGGACCATTTGGGAGGTCATGGGAATTCCTTCTCGTTGGCGTCAGGTCACGAAGCTGGCGGCCAGGGAGCCTAGCAGCAGGTTCCATCCGTCCGCCAGCACGAACAGCATCAGCTTGAACGGCAACGCCACCAGCACCGGGGACAGCATCATCATGCCCAGTGACATGAGGATGCTGGAAACCACCATGTCGATGACCAGGAACGGGATGAAGATCATGAACCCGATCTGGAAGGCCGACTTGAGCTCGCTGGTGACGAAGGCAGGCACGAGCACGCGCATGGGCGCGGTCTCCGCCGTGGCCCCGGACGGCAGCTTCGCGAGCCGGGCGAACAGGGCGAAATCCGACTGGCGGGTCTGCTTGAGCATGAAGGAACGCATGGGCGCCTCCGCGCGCTCGACGGCCTGCTCGAAGGTGATCGTGTTGTTGCTGTAGGGCAGGTAGGCGTCCGCATAGACGCGGTCGAACGTGGGGCCCATGACGAAGAACGTCAGGAACAGCGACAGGCCGATGATGACCTGGTTCGGCGGCGCGGACTGCGTGCCGATCGCCTGGCGGATCAGCGACAGCACGATGACGATGCGGGTGAAGCCGGTCATCATGAGCAGCAGGGCCGGCAGGAAGGACAGTGCCGTGAAGAACAGCAGGGTCTGGATGGGCACCGAATAGCTGGCCCCGCCCGCGCCGGAGCCGATGAGGACCGGCAGGCTGCCGCCGCCGGCGGCCTGCGCCCAGGCGGAGGCAGGGACCAGCGCCGCGCAGGCGAGCGCACCCGCCACGGCCAGGCCGCCATGCCGCGGCCGGTTCGCGCCGGAGCCCATTGCCTCAGCCATGCGCAGCGGGCGCATCCTGGCGCCGGGTAGCCGATGCCATCTCGCCAGCGAAGGACGTGGGCGATGGCACGTGGGCCAGGGGCGAAGGCACCGCGGCCGAGGGATGGATCACGTGCAGGCACTGGACCTGCTGTGCCGTGACGCCCAGCACCAGCCAGACGCGCTGGTGTTCCGGGCCGACCTCCACCGTCACCACCCGCTGCTGGGGCCCGACCGGCACGGCGGAAAGCACCTTGGCCGCCGCGCCCATGCCGGAACCCGCAGCGCCGGCCTGGCGTTGCTGCAGGCGCCGGATGAGCCAGGGCAGCAGCGCCACCACGGCGATGAACAGGACGACGATGACCAGGGTCTGCGCCATGCCGGCGCCCGACGCGGCGTTATCCACGGCTCACGCGGCGCAGCCGCTCCGAAGGCGTGACCACGTCGGTCAGCCGGATGCCGAACTTGTCGTTGACCACCACGACCTCGCCCTGGGCGATCAGGTAGCCGTTGACCAGCACGTCCATGGGCTCGCCGGCCAGGGCATCGAGCTCGACGACGGACCCTTGAGCCAGCTGCAGGATGTACTTGATGGGCACCTTGGTACGGCCCAGCTCCACCGACAGCTGGACGGGGATGTCCAGCACCATGTTGATGTCGTTGACCGGCGCCTCGTTGCTCGAGGAGAAGGGGCGCACGGGGTCGCCCGCGAGGGGGCCACCCTGGTCCGTGGGCGGCGACTCGTCGGAGCTCTTCTGCTCCTCCAGCGCTTCGGCCCAGCCGGCGAACGGATCGTCCGCCGCGCTCTTGCCGTCGTTGTCGTTGTTGTCGCCTTCAGTTGACATTCTTTTCTCCCAGCCAGTTCACATCGGGGTTGCGCAGGCACTCCTCGATGCGGATGGCGTACTTGGAATTGTGCGTGCCGTACTGGCACTCGAAGATGGGCACGCCCCCGATCGACGCCTGGATGCGCGGCTCGCGGTCGAGTTCGATGAAGTCGCCGGGCTTCATGGCCAGCAACTGCTCGACGGTGGCATCCGCGCGGGCCAGTTCGGCCACGAGGGTGACCTCGGCCGCCTGGATCTCGCGGGTCAGCACGCGCACCCAGCGGCGATCGACTTCGATCGAATCGCCCTGCGTCGAGGAATAGAGCACGTCGCGGATCGGCTCCAGCGTCGCGTAGGGCATGCAGATGTGGATGGCACCCGACAGGTCGCCGATCTCGAGCTGGAAGGCGGTGGACACCACGATCTCGCTCGGGGTGGCGATGTTCGCGAACTGCGGCTGCATCTCGGAACGCTGGTACTCCAGCTCCAGCGGGTAGATGCCGTGCCAGGCCTTCTTGTATTCGGCGCAGATCACATCGACCAGCCGGTTGATGACGCGCTGCTCCGTGGGGGAGAAGTCGCGCCCCTCGATCCGCGTCTGGAATTTTCCGACGCCGCCATACAGCGTGTCGATGATGCCGAACACCAGCGAGGGCTCGCAGACGATCAGGCCGCTGCCGCGCAGGGGGCGGATGGCCACGATGTTGAAGTTCGTGGGCACCGCCAGTTCGCGCAGGAAGGCGCTGTAGCGCTGCACGGACACCGTGCCGACCGAGATTTCCGGGCTGCGACGGATGAAGTTGAACAGGCCGATGCGGAAGTTGCGGGCAAACCGTTCGTTGACGATTTCCATGGTCGGCATGCGACCACGGACGATGCGCTCCTGGCTGGAGATGTCGTAGTTGCGGATGGCGCCGGTGTCCGCGGCCTCTTCGACGGACTTCTGGCTTTCACCCGTGACGCCTTCCAGCAGGGCGTCGACTTCTTCCTGGGAAAGGAATGACTCGCTCATGGGAAATCTCCTGCCGGCTCACTGGATGATGAAACTGGAGAAAAGCACCTGTCGCACGGGATTGTTGTCGGCCTTCGGGCGCGGTGCCTCTTCGCCGTCGTCTTCCTCGTCGCTGGCGGGCCGCTTGCGCGGCTTGGGCACGGTGTAGCCCAGGGGTTTGGACACCTCGCGGCGGATGTCCACGGCCAGCTTTTCCTTGCCGTCGCGGCTGAGGAGTTCCTGGGAGGTGCGCTGCGACACCAGCATCAGGATCGCGCTGCGGATGCTGGGCAGGTACTGCTTGACCTGGTCGGACGTCTTGGCATCCGCCAGCTCCAGCGTGATGCCGATCTGGGCGAACCGCTCGCCGCCGGTGTCGGCCAGGTTCACCACCATGTTCTCGATCGGCAGGAAGGTGGGCGGCACCTTTTCCTTGTGCTCGGCCTGCGCGGCCTTGGCATGGCCGCCGCCGCCCTCCTCGTCCTCGTCGCCATGGCTGCGCTTGGAGAGGAGGAACCAGGCTGCGCCACCGCCGGCCAGCACCAGCACCGCGACGATGGCGATGATGAGGACCAGCTTCTTGCTTTTCGGCTTGGCGGCAGCTGCGGCAGGAGGGTTGGCAGACACGTTGGGTTTCCTTGCGCAACGGATTCGGTGGGGGAGGGACTGGCCGGGGCCGGGTGCCCTGGAAGGCTTTCCCGCACTCCATCGAGCGCAGACCTTCCGCTAGGGGCCATTATTGGGTACCGGCGCGGCGGATAATAGCCAGAATAGCGGCGGAAAGGCCCTCTTTCCAGTGGTTGCGCAAGCCCTCCCCGGACTCCCGCCCGCGCTCAGGCGAAGACGTCCAGGGCACGGTCCGGACGGGATGCGGGCCGGGGGTTGTCTGCCCCCCCTTGCGTGCCCCCTCCGGCAGCCTGCACGCGGCCGATGCGCGCGCCGCCCTCGCCGCGCCCGGAAGGACGCCCCGAGGCATCGCCCCCCGCACCCGCGCCGGACTGTCCGATGGACACGCCCGCGAGTTCCAGGCCTTCTCCGCGCAGCAGTTCACGCAGCTGGGCAACGCTGGTGTCCAGCATGTCCCGGGTCTGGGACTGGTCGCTGCGGAATGCGACATGGGCTTCGTTGCCCGTGAGCGACACGGACACCTCGACCGGCTGGCCGTCCCGGTCGATCGTGAGTTCTGCATTCTGGGTCTTCTGGTGCACCCAGTAGGCCACCTGTTCGGCGATCTGGTCTTCCATGGGAACCTGCGAGGGATCCGCCACGCCGGCCGCCCCGTCCCCGGCCGCACCCGCGACAAAGGAACCTGGAGCCTGCGCTCCATCCGGAGATGCCGGCACCGCGGTCCGTTCCATGCCGGGAGAGGCCGGTGCCGCATCCGCCCGCCCGCCTGCCTGCCGGGCCAGGTCCTGCAGGGCGCCGCCGACGGCGGAGGCGGTCGCCATGGAGGATTCGCCGCCACGTGCGGCAGCCTGCAGTCCGCTGGCGGTGCCCGCGTCGCGGCGGTCCGATTGCGCCGCAGCCCCCGCCGATGCGGAGGACGCGGAAGCCACGGCCTGCGCCAGGGCGTGCGCGCCGGGAAGATCGCCGTCCTTGCCTCCCAGGACCGGGACGACCAGGCCGCCACCCGCACCCGCCGAATCGAGTGCAGGACTGGCCGCGCCGCCCATGGCGGCGTGCCCGGACCGCGCCATCCCGCCCCGGGACGCAGCGAAGGCCTTTCCGGCCGCATTGGCGGCGGACCCGGAAACATCGGCAGCGCCATCGATGAGCGCCGTCTGCCCCACCAGGCTGCTCGCGTCCATCAGCCCCGCAGGGCGGAGCCCCTGCGCCAGGGAGCCTCCCGCCCCGCCGCCCAGGGTGCCCGCCGTGGCAGGCCAGGCCCCGGCCGTGCCGCCCGGCACCATGCCTTGCAGCGCCATGGCCAGCGGATCCATGCCGGGCAGGCCCGGTGCGCCTGCGGCATTGCCCGTCGTGCCACCGGATGGGAGTGCGTCGCCAGCCAGCGCGCCACCGGCCAGGGCGGCGCCCAGGCCGGTGTCAGCACCCGGCAGCGCACCGGCTCCGGCATCGGTACCGTCCAGCCCGGCCCCGAGCGATGCCAGCAGCATCGAAAAACCGCCCTGCCCGCTGGTGGCATCGGTGCCGGCATCCGCGGCCGTCGCATTGCCTGTCTTGCCTGCGCCCCGGGCGCCCCTGGACTCGTGCGCTGCGTGGGCCGAAGACGGCGCACGGGCCGTGCGGTTCTGGATGTCGTTGCTCATGTCGTCTGCTCCTCTGGCCCGCCAGGGCCCTGCCCCGCACCCGGGGCCTTGCCGAACCGCAGCGCGGCGCGCTCGTCCGTCTGTTTTTGATCCCGCCGCGCTTCGGCCTGGGCGATGTCGTGGCGCCGGCGCTCCACGACCTTGCGCAGCGCCGCGACGCGCAGTTCGGCCTGCAGCAGGGCCTGGCCCGCGGCACGCACGCGGCCTTCCTGCTCGCCGATCACGCTGCTCTGCACGCCCATGGCATGCCCGAGGCGGTCCATGAACTGGTAGTGGTGGTACATGACTTCCGGCTTGACCGTGGCGTCGGCGCGCATGCCCCAGCGCCCTTCCGTCTCGTGCGCGTACCCCTGCAGTTGCTGCAGCTGCGCCTCGGAGGCGATCCGGGCGCGCTGGAGATCCTGCAGGGCCTGGCGCGCCGCGTCGCGCTGGCGCTCCGCCATCTCGACGGCGACCAGGAATGCGTTGAGGGAGGCCATGGCGTTGCCGCTCCTTCGGTCAGGCCTGCGGGCCCAGTACGGCCGCCATGGCATGCAGGCTGTCCTGCATGGGCGCGGCCTCGAACATGTCCTGCTGCAGGAATGCAGCCATTGCCGGCTGCAGGCGGATTGCCTCGTCCAGCGCCGGGTCGGAGCCGCTGATGTAGGCGCCGACCTGGATCAGGTCGCGGCTCTTCTGGTAGCGCGAGTACACGGCACGGAACCGGCGCGCGAGGTCGAAATGCTCGCGCGAAGCCACGTTGTGCATGACCCGCGACGCGGACTGCTCGATGTCGATCGCCGGGAAATGCCCGGTCTCCGCCAGTGCGCGGGACAGCACGATGTGGCCGTCGAGGATGGCCCGGGCCGAGTCGGCGATGGGGTCCTGCTGGTCGTCCCCCTCGGACAGGACGGTATAGAAGGCAGTGATGGAGCCCACGCCGTGCAGTCCGTTGCCGCTGCGCTCGACCAGCGCCGGCAGCTTGGCGAAGCAGCTCGGCGGATAGCCCTTGGTGGCCGGCGGCTCGCCGATGGCGAGCGCGATCTCGCGCTGGGCCATGGCATAGCGGGTGAGCGAATCCATGAGCAGCAGCACGTGCTTGCCCTTGTCCCGGAAGTGCTCGGCGATGGCCGTAGCGTAGGCAGCGCCCTGCATGCGCAGCAGCGGGGGCGCATCGGCCGGCGCGGCGACCACCACGGCGCGCTCGCGGTCCTGCTCGCCCAGGATGTCCTCGACGAACTCCTTGACCTCGCGCCCCCGCTCGCCGATGAGCCCCACGACGATGACATCGGCCTGCGTATAGCGGGCCATCATGCCGAGCAGCACGCTCTTGCCCACGCCGGACCCGGCGAAAAGCCCCAGGCGCTGCCCGCGGCCCACCGAGAGCAGTGCATTGATCGCCCGCACGCCGGTGTCCAGCATCTCGCGCACGGGGTCGCGGTCCATGGCGTTGATCTGGCGCCGGTCCATGGGCTCGGAGGAAACATCCTGCACCGGCCCGCCATGGTCGAGCGGCAAGCCCTGCGAGTCCACGACGCGGCCCAGCAGGCCGTCGCCCATGGGCAGGCGCAGGATGCCCGCGGCCGTCGATGGGCGCGTGGAATCGCCCAGGCGGGGCACGGGAACATAGGGCGCGGCCGGTACCACGCTCGCGCCGCTGGACAGGCCGTGGATGTCGCCCGCAGGCATGAGGAAGGCCCGGTCGCCCGAGAAGCCGACGACCTCCGCCAGCACCGCCTCATGGCCGGGCATCTGCACCAGGCATTGGGATCCCACGGGGACACGGATGCCCGCAGCCTCCAGGACGAGCCCGGTCAGGCGCGTCAGGGTTCCGCGGGTTTCGAGCGCCGTACCCTCGGCCAGCCGCTCGCGCGCACCGGACAGGAACGCATCCCAGGGCGAATCCTGCACTTGCGTCCCGGGTGCGGTGGCGCTGTCAGCCATGGCCCGGCTCCTCGATCTTCCAGGCCGACGACAGCCCCAGGGCCGCGATGGCGCGGCGCCAGCGCCTGTCGAGCGAGCCGTCCACCACCGTGCCTGCGGATTCGACCAGGCAATCGCCTTCGCCCACGGAGGCATCCGGCACCCACTGGATCTTCGCCCCTGCGTACTCCGTGGTGAGCGGCTGCTCCAGGAACGACCAGTCGGCCGGATGGAGGCGCACCGTGGCCGGCCGCCCCTCGGCCACCAGCATGCCCAGCGCCTCGCGTACCACGGGCAGCAGGGCCTGCGGCCCGCTGGACAGCTCCTGCCGCACGACCTGGCGGGCGATGTCACAGGCCAGTTCCAGGATCTCCTGTGCCATGCGCTGCTGCAGGTCGGTCAGCCCGGCGTCGGCCGCAAGCACCAGCCGCTCCAGCCGCGCGGCCGTCTCCCGGCCCTGTCCGCCGATGTAGTCGTCCATGCGCTGCTGCCACGCCAGGGCGGTTTCGTCCTCGCCCTGGGCCTTGCCCTGCGCGAAGGCTTCCTCGCGCGCGGCCTCGACCGCAGCCTGGTGGGTGGCCTCGTCGATGCCCGGAGGCGGCAGTTCGGCGGCCTCGGGCTCCGCCTCCACCGGCGCAACCAGGTCGGAGCCATCCACCGCGCCGAAATGCCATTGCGTCACATCGGCGATTTCCTCGCTCGGGATGAAGCGTGTGTAGGCGCCGCGGGGACTATACGAATGCGTCATCGCCGCCGCCTCCGATCACGATCTGGCCTTCGTCGGACAGCCGACGCACGGTCTTGAGGATTTCCTTCTGCTGCGCCTCGACCTCCGAAAGCCGCATGGGGCCCCTCGACTCCAGGTCTTCGCGCATGGCTTCCGCGGCGCGCGAGGACATGTTGGAGAGGAATTTCTCGCGCAGTTCCGGCTGGGCACCCTTGAGCGCGACCACCAGGGTCTCCGAAGCCACTTCGCGCAGCACGGTCTGGATGGCGCGGTCGTCGAGCTTGTTGACGTCGTCGAAGACGAACATCTTGTCCATGATCTTCTGGGCCAGGTCGGGGTCGTAGCCGCGGATCGACTCCAGCACCACCGTGTCCATGTTGGAGCCCAGCAGGTTGATGATTTCCGCGGCCGCCTTGACGCCGCCCAGGGAGCTCTTGCGGATCTTGTCGCCGCCGGCGAGCACCTTGAAGAGCACTTCGTTGAGGTCCTTGAGCGCCGTGGGCTGGATACCCTCCAGCGTGGCCACGCGCAGCAGCACCTCGCCGCGCTGGCGATCCGACAGTTGCATGAGCACCGCGGCGGACTGCTCGGGATCCAGGTGCACCAGGATGGCCGCGACGATCTGCGGGTGCTCGTTGCGCAGCAGCTCCGCCACGGAGAGCGGATCCATCCACTTCAGGCTCTCGATGCCCGAGACGTCGCCGCCCTGCAGAATCCGGTCGATCAGCAGCGCGGCCTTGTCGTCGCCCAGTGCGCGCTTGAGCACGGCGCGCACATAGTTGCTGGTGTCGGACACGAGCAGGCTCTGCGCGGCGGCGTCGTTGGAAAAGCGGTTGATGACGCCATCCACCTTGTCCTTGGAGACGGAGCGCATGCGGGCGATGGTCTCGCCGAGCTTCTGCACCTCCTTGGGAGACAGGTGCTTGAACACCTCGGCGGCTTCCTCCTCGCCGAGGGACATCAGCAGGATCGCCGCGTCGTTCAGGCCTTGCTCATCCATGGAAAGTCACCGGTCGGTAGGGAAAGGGGTGGGAGGGAGTGCTCATCGGCGCCATCATCGACGGATGGCGGCCGCGTTTCAAGACTCGCCGTTTACCCACACCTTGAGAATGTTGGCGACGGCCATGGGATTTTCCTTGGCCAGGACACGCGCCTCCTCCAGGCGCATCTGCTCGGGGGTCTGGATCAGGTCTTCCGGCTTGGTGGGTGCGGCCAGGGCCGGGCGCTCGGGCTCGTCGGCCTCGATCGCATCCACCTGGCGGCCCGCGGCCACCGCCGCAGCGGGCGCCGGCGGCTGGTTCATGCCCTTGATCGCCGGCCGCACCAGCCCCAGGAGGATGAGCGCGGCGAAGAGCGACATGCCCACCGGCCAGCCCAGGCTCTTGGCCAGCTCGATCATTTCGGGCTGCTTCCAGAGCGGCAGCTCGACCGCCGGCGTGTTGTCCACGAGGAACTGGGTGTTCATGATGTTCACCGAGTCGCCGCGATCCTTGTTGTACCCGATGGTTTCGCGCACCAGGGCCGTCATCTGCTCGATCTGCTCGGGCGTGAAGGCCTTGGCCTGCGGAGCCTTGCCCGCCGCTTCCGCGATGGCCTGGTAGTTCACGACCACGGCGGCGCTGACGCGCTTGATCGCGCCGCTGCCGGCCCGGGTGACGCGTACCGTCTTGTCCACCTCGTAGTTGGTGATGGATTCACGCTTGGACCCGGCAGCCTGGCCCTGCTGGCCATTGCCTGCCGTGGGCGCCGGGTTGGCGCCGTTGATGGGGGCGGTGGACGGCTGGGGCGGCTGGTTGCTGGCGGCACCCGGCACGCCGGCCGGGGGCTGGTTGCCCTGCGTGCCGCCGGAGCTTTCCACCACCTGCTGGCTGCGCACGGCGCTGCTGTCGGGCGTCTGGTTGGGACGGTGCTGCTCGGACGTCTGCTCCGATTGCGAGAAATCCACCTCGGCCGTCACCTGGGCCTTGACGTTGTTCTTGCCGACCACCGGCTCCAGGATGTCCAGGATGCGGCGGGTGTACTGCTGCTCGATCTGCTGCACGTAGGACAGTTGCTGGGCGTCTATGGCGCCGCTGCTGCCGGCGGCCGTGTCGGGCGACTGCGAGAGCAGTTTGCCGGTATCGTCGAGCACGCTGACGGCGGAAGGCGACATCTCGGGGACGCTGGAAGCCACCAGGTGCACGATGCCGGCCAGCTGGGTGCGGTCGAGGAAGCGGCCAGGATAGAGGCTCAGCAGCACGGAAGCGGAAGGCTTCTGCTGCTCGCGGAAAAAACCGTTCTGGTTGGGAAGCGCCAGGTGGACGCGGGCGCTCTGCACGGACGACAGCGCCTGGATGGAGCGCGTCAGTTCGCCCTCGAGACCGCGCTGGAAGTTCAGCCGCTCCTGGAACTGCGTCACGCCGAAGCGGTTGGTTTCCATGAGTTCGAACCCGGTCACCGACCCCTTGGGCAGGCCCTGGGTGGCGAGGCGCAGGCGCACGTCGTGCACGCGTTCGGCCGGCACCAGGATGGCGCCGCCTCCCTCCGAGTACTTGTAGGGAACGTTCATGGTGGACAGCTGGGCCACGATGGCACCGCCGTCCTTGTCGCTCAGGTTGGAGAACAGCACCTTGTAATCCGGCTGGCGGTTGAGCACCACCGCGGCAACCACCGCGGCCACCAGCAGCGCGATGCCCGCGCCGAAGCGCAGGCGCTTGGAGCGGTCCAGCGCGGAGAAACGCTGGAGCACGGACGGCGCGCTGGAGCTGGCGGGGGGAGCGACGGGGATTTCGGCGACTGCGGACATGGTGCTTTCCAAGGGGACCGCCACGGCACACGGGATCTGGCGTGCCGCGATTATTGGCTGCCGGCCTCCCACCCGGCAGCCGGATAAGGCGCCCGTTTTCCCAGCTATTCCCCAGGATGCGCCGCGCGCCGGGCCCTAGGATTGCACCATCCCCCGCAACCCTTTCCCCCGCCCGCCATGGACCTCCGCATCTCCAGCTCCACCGCTCCCCTGACGGGCGCCGGCCTGGCGCGCCGTGCCACGGCCGCGCCGGAAGCCGCAGCCGGCCAGGAAGTCGGCTTCTCCACGGCGCTCAAGGGCGCACTCCAGTCCGTCAGCGCCGCCCAGAACCGGGCCACCGGTCTGCAGCAGGAAGTGCAGATGGAAAACCCGGCCGTGAGCCTGGAAGAAACCATGATCGCCATCCAGAAGGCCCAGGTGGGGTTCCAGGCGACCCTTCACGTGCGCAACCGGATGGTGCAGGCCTACACGGACATCATGAACATGCAGGTCTGACCTCTGGTACGGCGCCACCGGGCGCTGTTTGCCGGTCAACGGGGCCCCTGTCAAGGGGCCTTTTCGTCGTTACAACGCTCCCCTGAAGCAAAACGCCCCGCTCCCTGTACAGGAGCGAGGCATTTGTGCATCCGGCGCCGCAGGAAGGCGACACGCGTGGCCCGCGGCATGGCGGGCACACTGGAGGTCAGTGCATGATCATCGGCTGGCGCTCGAACAGGTGTTCGAACTGCGCGAGCCAGGGTTCGGCCAGGCAGCGGATCTCGGCATCGTTGCGCAGGATGCGCTGCATGATGCGCGTCTTCTCGCGGCGGTGCTCCGGCAGCAGTTGCTGGTCCTGGGACTTGAAGCGCAGCTGCTCGATCAGGACGGCACAGGCGCCTTCGCAGCGCACGACCTCGTCCCAGTCCTTGAGCTTGGCGGCTTCCAGCATCCGCGCGCTGCTGTCTTCGATGGCCTTGTAGTAGTCAATCAGCATGTCGTTCATATGTCAGGCCTCCGCCACCACGGGGTGGGCCACGTCGTTGGCAGCCGCCGTAGCCACGGCCACCTTCTTGATCTCGTTCCACCCCTGGGCTATCGGCTCGATCAGGCGCGCGACTTCTTCCAGCATTGCATCGTCGTTCTTGGCATTCGCCTGGATCAGGCGGCGCAGGCTGTAGTCGTACACCGCTTCCAGGTTGCTCGCCAGCACACCGCCCTCATCGCGATCGAGGGCCGTGCTCAACCCCTCCTCCAGAATGCGCACCGCCTTGGAGATGGCTGCGCACTTGGTCGCCACGTCGCCTCGCGCCAGGGCACCACGCGCCGTGGCGATGGAATTCAACACCCCAGCGTACAAGAGGCTGACCAGCTGGTGCTGGTCAATGGTGTGCATGCTCGTTTCAACATTGATGCGCTGGTAGGCGTTGGCACGGGACTGGTAGGCGGTGAACATGGCGGCGCTCCTCGGAATTTGTTATTCAATTTATCGGCGTTCCGCCACAAAACTGAAGCCCCTTATTCAGAGCCTTTTATTCCAGGCGACCACCTGCTGCTGGATGTAGCTGTTGAGCTGGTTGATGTTGGACATCTTGGTGTCGAGCGCCGTGTAGCGTGCAGTGAGGTTCTTCTCCACCTCGCTGGCACGATCGGTGACCCGCTCGATGTCGGCGGCATTGCGCTTGAGCACATCCTTGTACGACTGATCCTTGCTGGCGAAGAAGCCATCGGAACCCAGCAGCTTGGAGGTGACGGCCTGGAACTTGCCGGCAAAGCCGTCCGTGACGCTGCCGCCGTCGGCGCCGCGGAAGAAGGCCTTCACGTCATCGGGGCTCTGCATGGCCTTGTCGAACTTGGTGGAGTCCAGGGTCAGGCTGCCGTCGGGCGACAGGTTGCCAGCCCCCCCGGCGGAGACCACCCCCACATCGGACAACGCGCGGAATGCACCGGACTGGTTGATCGACTGCAACGTCATCCTCAAGGTGTTCTGCAGCGTCACCGCACTCGAATCGCCCTGCAGCAGCCCGGCCGTCTTCGTGTCCTTGTCGTACTTCGTGGCGTCGTTCAACGCGCTGTTGACGGCGTTGTAGGCCGTGATGAAAGCCTGGACGTTGGCCTTGACGGCGGAGTTGTCCTTGGAGACCGTGATGGACACGTCTGTCGTGGTGGGCTTGACCGCCGTGAACGTCACGCCCGCCACCGCGTTCGCAAAGACGTTGGTGCCCGACGTCACGGCCACGCCATTGACCGTGGCATTGGCATTCTGCGCATACTCGGTCGAACCGGAGAGCACGCGGGACAGGCCGGAGGAGTCGCTGTTGCTGCCGTCCGCATCGGTCACGCCGAGTTGGTAGCCCGCGCTTTCTCCGGTGGTCTTGCTGCGCAACATCAGGCGCTGCCCCGAGGCATCGGTCAGCACCGTCGCGGAGACACCGGCCTTGGAGCCGTTGATCTTGCTGGCCACATCCTCGAGCGTATCGGTCGCGCTGACGTCGATGTTGACCGCCGGGTCCTGGCCCGCGGCAAAGCTCTTGGGGCTGCCGCTCCAGGTGCCCGTGGTGAGCGTGAGCGTGCCGGCGCCCACCGGGCTCTTGGCGGGCGTCAACGCATCGGAAATGGACGACTGGGCCTTGGCCAGGTTCTGCACCTGCACGTTGAACGACGTTGCCGCCGCCCCCCCCACCGCCGACACGGTCACAAAATCGGTGCTGGACGACGTGGCAGCCACGCCGTTCCATCCGGTGACGCTGGTCAGCTTGCCGGCGGCATCCGACAACGTGGACACCAGCGACTTGAGCTGGCCGAAGGCAGATACCTTCGCATTGGTCACGGCCGCCTGCTGGTTCAGGCCGTTGGTCCGGGTGATGGGAAGCTTGACGGCATCCACGGCAGCCTTGATGAGGTCATTGACATTGACGTTCCCACCCAGGCCGATGCCCAACGAAGAAAAGCTCGGCATATATCACCTCCGTTCAGTCGATGCGTGCGTTGTATCGACGGAAATTATCCCGTCCCGGTGACACCGCATCGCGCCGATAAGCACAGGATAACCTACCTAATCCACCGCTTGCAGCCCGCTCACGCCACCAGCGGCAAAGCGGCAGCGACCGAAATCGCTGCCGCCCGAATGCAGCGGGGCCGCCTGGCCCCGCCTTCAGCCCTGCGACATCAACGCAGCAGGGACAGCACGCCCTGGGGCAGCTGGTTGGCCTGGGCCACCATCGCCGTGCCGGCCTGCTGCAGGATCTGCGAGCGCGACAGGTTGGCGGTTTCGGCCGCGAAGTCCGCGTCCTGGATGCGGCTGCGCGAGGCGGACATGTTCTCGGACGTGCTCTGCAGGTTGTTCACCGTCGTCTCGAACCGGGACTGGAGTGCACCGAAGCTCGCTCGCTGGCCATTGACGGCCGAGAGTGCGGCGTCGATGATCTTCAGGGCCTTGGTCGATCCGTCCACGGTGGACACGTCGATGTCGCTCACCTTGGTCAGCGTGGAGCTGGTGGCCGCGGTGGTCGTCATGGTGCCGCCCGTGCCGCTCACGGTGTAGCCCTTGTCGGACTTGTATTCCACCGTGCCGCGCGAGGCCACGGTGGCACCGGTGCCCGCCGCCGTGGCGGTGGTGAACGTCAGCGTGCCCGAAGACTGCGTCGTCGCGGCATCCTGCGAAGCCAGCGTGATGCCCGCGGCGCTGCTGGCGCCGTTGGCGACATTGATGTCATTGCCCGATTCGTTGGTCAGGATCAGGCCGGAGGAATCGCTGTTGAGCTTGGCGGTGACGCCGGTCTGCGAGGACACGTCGTTGAAGGCCTTCACGGCTTCGGCCAGGCCGGCGGCCGTGCTGGTGGCCGAGACGTTGAACGTCACGTTGGCCGCGGTGGAGTTGTCGCCCTTGACAGCCAGGGTGAAGGAGCCGGTGCCGGAGAACTTCAGTTCCGAGACGTTGCGGGCCGAGGCCGTCACGCCGGTGGAATCGGCCACGGCGTTGACGGCGGAGGCGATGTCGGCGGCCGTGCCGGAGGCGGCGACGTTGACGGTCTTGGTCTGCAGGCCGGCGATCACCACCGTGCCGGCGGCGGCGCCTGCCGAGCCGGCCGACGCGCCGGAGGTAGCCGCGCCGGAGGCCGAGGCCGTCAGCTGGGCGCCATAGTTGATGGTACGGAAATTGCCCGTGGTGGCCGTGATGGTCTGGTTGGCGTTGGCGCCGACCTGGAAGGTGGCCGAGCCGAAGGAGCCGTCCAGCAGCTTCTGGCCGTTGAATTC
>NZ_JMKU01000042.1 GCF_000687165.1 Paracidovorax oryzae ATCC 19882
CCCGGCGGCATCTGCCGCATGTTCGCCAGGTCCGCCTTGGGCTTCTTGAAGTCGTAGTCGTCGTTGTAGAAGCGGCCCGAGTGGATCTCCTCGTGCAGCTCCCAGGCGTGGATGTTCTCGCGGTCCGCCGTCGCCGACTTCTCGGGCGGATAGAAGGGAATCGTGGCCGCCCCGGGCAGCGGCTGGTGCGAGGCCACGATGTCGTCGGCCAGCGTCAGCGTATGCTGGCCCTGCGCATGCTGGTGGTAGTAATAGATGCCCTCGTGCTCCATCAGCCGCGAGACGAACTGCAGGTCGCTCTCGTCATATTGCACGCAGTATTCCCACGTGCGGTAGCTGCGGCTGAGTTTTTTCTCCAGCGGGTATCCGTAGACGCCCAGCACCTCTTCGATGATGTCGGGCACGCTCTTGTTCTGGAATATCCGGAAATCGCTCTTGCGCGAGGCCAGCCAGATCCAGGGCTGCAGCCGCAGGCGGTAGGCGTAGAAGCGGTGGTCCTGCCCCTGCGTGCCGAAGCGCGTCACGATCCCGTCGAGGTAGCGCCGGCCGCCGCCTTCGGTTTCCACCACCACCGTGGCGCTCTTGCCCAGCAGCGCCTTGGGGTCGATGCTTTTGTCCTCGCTCAGCAGGTCGATGTCGAGGCTGAAGACCTGGCTCAGTTCTTCTCGCCCCTGCAGCTGCCGGAACTGCAGCTGCTCTCCCAGGGGCGTCTGTATGGTGACGCGGCGTGTCATGGTGGTTGGTCGCGCGCCATGAGAGGCTGCACGGACGAGTCAAAAACGGCAGAAATCATAGGCCCACAAATAATGGATTCAATATCCGGCAGATGGGCAAATTTGTTTACAAATGTAGGCAGATCACGCGATGACCGCACTATCGTTACCGCTTCGATGTCCCGCTGGGCCCCTGACGGGCGCCGGCCACGCGCCCATCAGATGGGCTCGACAAGGTACCGCTGGAGGGTCGCGCCCAGCGCCCGCACGGCCATCTTCCGGCTCATCCCCCTGGCAGAGAACTCCAGCACGTATCGCACGAGCGCGAACCCGAGCATCTGTGAGGCGATGAGCGCAGCGCGCACATCCGCATCGGCAGCGGGCGCGGTCAGCCTGCGCACGGCCGCCCGCAACTGCCGCTCGAAAATGTCCTGCATCCGGGCCCTGGCATCCGCATGCGTCGCGGCCGCCCTCAGCAATGCGACCAGTTGGCGTCCGGAAGGACTGTCTTCCCAGACCGTGAAGAAATGCGCAGCGAGCCGTTCGCCCAGACTGTTCCTGGAAACGCCTGCCAGGTCCGGCAACTGCAGGTCGAACTCGGCCGCCGCCAGGAAGAGCGCCTCCTTGCTGCCGTAGTACCGGATGACCAGCGCGGGGTTGGCCTGCGCGAGCGCCGCGACCTCGCGCACCGTGGTGCCGTCATACCCTTGCGACGCGAACAGCGTCCGTGCGGCGTCGAGGATGCGGTCTTTCGTGGCTTGCGAGCGTGTCAACGGAGTGCCTTCCGGGAACATGGATTGGTAAACGCCAGTTTACTCGCCGGGCCATCGCGAGCAGAATGAAAACACCCGTTTACTTTGGAGATCGCCATGGACGCAACACCCGATGGACCGGTTGTCACTGAAGTGCTCATCGTGGGGGCCGGTCCGACCGGCATGGCATTGCGGCTGGCACTGGACCGGCTCGGGGTCGCCTCGCTGCTGATCGACCAACATGCGGCGGGGCTCAACACCTCGCGCGCGGCCGTCATCCATGCCCGCACCCTGGAAGTGCTCGAGCCACTGGGCGTGGTGCCTGACCTGGTCACTGCCGGCATGCAGGCCACGGACTTCCGCGTGCGCGAAGCCGGCAAGGTGCTCCTCCACATCGGTTTCCAGGGCCTGCCATCCCGCTACCCCTACGCCCTGATGTGCCCGCAGAACGTCACGGAAGCGATCCTGGCGGGCCGCCTCGGCGACGGGCTCGGCAGCGTGTGGCGCCCCGCGCGGCTGCTGTCGTTCACGGAAACCAGCGATCGCATCAGCGCCGCGCTGGCGCGGCCGGATGGCAGCGTGCAGCACGTGCAGGCGCGATGGATCGTGGGATGCGATGGAGCCGACAGCGTGGTGCGGCAGCAGGCCGGCATCGATTTCGTGGGCGGAAACTATGCCGAGACTTTCGTGCTGGCCGACGTGCGGATGGCATGGCCGCTGCAGCGCACCGAAGTGAGCCTGTTCTTTGCACCCGAAGGCCTGATGGTGGTGGCTCCGCTGCCCGCACCGCAGGGAGAACCGGGGGATCGCTATCGCATGGTCGCCGCAGTGGCCGGCCCGGCAAGCCCTCCCACCCAGGACATGGTGGAAGCATTGCTCGCCGCACGCGGCGTCCCTTCGCCCGGCCGGCGCGTGCAGGAAATGCCCTGGAGCTCCAGCTTCCAGCTGCAGCACCGCGTGGCGGCGCAGGTCCGCCGCGGGCGCGTGCTGCTCTGCGGCGATGCTGCCCATGTGCACAGTCCCGCCGGTGGCCAGGGAATGAACACCGGCATACAGGACGCCGTGGCACTGGCAGGACCGCTGCGGCAGGCTTTGCGCGACGACGATACCCGCGGGCTCGACGCCTGGTCCCGGCACCGCCACCGGATCGCGCGCGGCGTGGTCCGCATGACCGATGCCATGACGCGCATCGCCACGGTGTCATCGCCGCTGGGCCGCATGGCCCGCGGTTCGCTGCTCGGCCTGATGGGCCGCGTTCCATCCCTGCAGAGAAAACTGGCCAGGCGATTGGCGGAACTGGACCGTTAGTCCACCGGGTCCGGCGTCAGCACGCCTTCGGCGTATCGAACAACGCCGTGTAGCGACGCTGCATCTCTTGCGGCGTCACCGACTCGATCGCATGGCCGATCAGCCAGCGATGGCCGAACGGATCGCGGACGGTGCCGGAGCGCTCGCCGTAGAAATGGTCCTGCATGCCGCGCTCGAGCGTGCCGCCCTCGGCCACGGCGCGCGCCACCAGCGCATCGGCATCGTCCACATGCAGGTGCAGCGTGACCGGCGTGGCGCCGAGGTGCTCCGGGCTGCGCACGCCCATGTCCGGATACTCCTCCGACAGCATCAGCGTGTGGCCGCCCAGATCCACTTCAGCATGGCCGATGCGCCCATCCGGCTCGGTGAGACGGAACAGCTCCCGCGCGCCGAAGGCGCGGGCGTAGAAATCCATCGCTGCGGCGGCGTCGCGCACGCACAGGTAGGCATAGAGTTCGTGGATCGCCATGGCAACTCCTCATGTGGTGTATGCCCTTATTCTGGTGGCCCTCCCCCGCGCCGTCTTGCAGGCATTTGACCTGCGTTGCGCTCAGCGCGGCACATGCCGCGGCGCGGCGGGATCGGCCGTCTGGCGCCATGCGGACGGCGTGACGCCCGCCACGTGGCGGAAGGTATTGGCCAGATGCGCCTGGTCCGCGAAACCGCTGGCAGCCGCGATATCGGCCCAGCCCAGCGACGGATCGCCGGCCAGTTCCAGCGCATGCGAGAAGCGCTGCAAGCGCAACCACGCGCTCGGCGCGAGACCGGTCGCCTGCCGGAACACTGCGATGCAGTGCCGGTGGCTGAGCCCGCTGGCGCGCACCATGTCCTCCACCCACGCGTCCGGGTGCCAGGACCGCTGAAAGACCGCCCGCAGCGCCGGATGCAGCAGCGGCGGCCGGCCAGTTGCGCGGTCGGCCAGCCAGCGCTCGAACACCGACAGCCGCGCTGGCGCATCGGCGCACGCATGCAGGCGCGCCAGCAGCGCGTCGACCTCGCCGGCAGGCAGCAGCAGTTCCAGCGGCGTATGGTGCCCGGCCAGCGCGGATTCGGGCACGCCGAGCAGCACGGCGGCAGCGCCGGGGCGCAGCATCGCGCCGACCGATATCGCGGGCTGTGCGACATCGCGCACGTGGTATGCCGTGCGTGCGCCGCCCACCACTGCATGGCCCAGGCAGTGGCCGCGCAGGTCGGCCGCGTGGTCGAACACCCTCAACGGCTCGCCGCCGACGCGCACGGCGAGATGGGTGGCACCCGTCGGCAGCACATGTTCGCGCGCGTGCGGCCGCCCCACCACCGGCACGGGATCGTGCGCCCAGACGGATGCCACCAAGCTGCGCAATGCGGGCGCGGGATGCCGATGCAGGGAGGCCATGGCGCCATGTTACGCGGGGCCCGCTCCCCGCGCCGAACCGGCAGCCAGGAATGCTCTGCGCGAATCCGCTGGGAGCGGTGTGCCAGCGAGTCGTTGGGAGAAAGCCCGAGTTGCCCGCCATCCTAAGGTTGGTAGGCGATCGTGTAGCCCGCACCAGTCCGCTCGATGTGCGCGAAGCCCAGCTCTCCCAGATGCATGCCGGCGACCATCAGCCGCTCCGCACTGACGAGATCCAGCAAACGCGCGCGCGTGCTGGCCGAACGTACCGGATCCTGGTCGAACGCGATGGATACCTCGGGCCGAATGACCTGGATGTGCGGGAAATGGACGATGTCGCCCCAGACGAGCAGGCTGCGGTCGCCGGAATCCAGCCGGTAGCCGGTATGTCCCGCGGTATGGCCCGGCAGCGGCACGGCTTCCATGCCCGGAAGGACCTCTCCCGCCTCGATGGGGCGTGTGGCTGCCTGGTAGGCATCGAAGGCCCGCCGCGCCACCAGGAAGTTGCCCCGTGCCCGCTCGCTGGCGCGGCTCAAGTGGCTGTCGTCCTGCCAGAAATCGAACTCTGCACGGTGCACCACCAGTTCCGCGTTCGGAAATGCCGGAGCACCGGACGCTTGAACCAAGCCACCGATGTGGTCAGGGTGCGCATGGGTCAACAAGACGGTATCGATCATCGACGGCGTCACGCCCGCCGATGCCAGGCGCTGCGGCAACTGGCCGCCCCATCCCTTGAAACCTCCCGCGCCGGCATCGATCAGCACCGTGCGGCCACGGCCACGGATCAGATAGGTATTGATGTGGACCGCCGACGGCTCCTGCCGGCATGCCGCCTGCATGCGGCCCGCTTCTGCCGGATCGATATCGGAGAGCAACTCCAGACTGGCAGTCAGGTAGCCATCACTGAGCGCCGTGATGGAAAAATCGCCCACCTGCTGGCAGGGAAACACCGTGTTCGTCGCCATGCTTTCGGCCTTCAAGTCAGTTGCGTGCATGCAGGTTCGACGCCCCATAGCCGAAGCAGCGGATACGAGGCGTCAGCCGGAGCGTGTGCAAAATGGCCTCTTCCAGCCCTTGCATGAAAGCATCCATCGTGGCCGGCGTGCGGAACGGCTCCGACCGGTAGCGGACATCGGCGAAGACGGGATGCCCGCAACCAGGATGAACCGCGACGCAGGCGACATGCACATTGGCGAGGGCTGCATGGAGCAAGCCCGTGCACAGCAACGCGCAGCGATCGGACAGTTCCGCGACGGCCTCGTCTGACGGCATCGCCGCAGTCGGAATGAATAGCGTGATGTTCGGCATCGGGCGCTCCGTCAGTCGGCCGCAACCGCCGCAGGGACGGGTGTGAGCTGGGCCGTCATGGGGGCGTACGCGTGGACACCCTCCGGCCACGAAGCAGCTCCCATCCAGGCGATGACGTCGGAAATCCGGGCCGTCGCCAGCCAACGGCGCTCCGGCGATTGGTCCAGCGCGACCGCCCGCAGGGCCTGCGGAGCCAGGCCGCAGCGCACGAGTGGCTCCGGCCCGGTGGAGCTCATCATCAGGCAGGCATCGCTTTCCACCGCCGGAGCACGGTCCGGTCCTGCATAGAGATTACGGTGCCAGTCGGTGATGCTCGCCTGCCAGCGGGCGAAGCTGCCGCCGCCCTTGCGCCGGTATTCCTCGCCCAGCAGTACATCGACGCCATCGATCGTGTGCAGGGCCAGGTAGGCCGGGCATCCCGGGCGCAGGGCCTTGAAGCGCTGGGAGGTATGAAACCCCCTCACCGAAATCAGGGCCGGCAACTTGTCCAGGCTGTAGGAATCATTCCAGGCGGCTTCGCCGTCAGGGTCCGTAAAGCTGCATTCCACCGTGTAGATCATGGATACGCCCATGCAAGTTGATGTTCATGCATGGTATTGGTGTGAAATTGCCGGGTAAAACGATTATTCGGCACACTGCCTTGCACAAACATCAAGCTGACCACATGCGCAAGAAAATCCCGAGCAGTTCCGCCCTCCAGGCCTTCGAGGCTGCGGCCCGCCATGGCAGCTTCGCCCGCGCGGCGGACGAGTTGTCGCTGACCGAGGGCGCGATCAGCCGCCAGATCGCACGGCTGGAATCGTTCCTGGACGTCACCCTGTTCGAGCGCATCGGCAACCGCGTGCGGCTCCTGCCCAATGGCGAGCGCTATGCAACCCAGGTCCGGCAGGTACTGGAGCAGCTCGACCGCGAGAGCCAGTACCTGATGGGCCAGCCGGAAGGCGGCGCCAGCCTCGACATCGCCGTCCTTCCCACGTTCGCGACGCGCTGGCTGATTCCCCGGCTGGCCGGCTTCCAGCGCCGGCACCCGCGCATCACCGTGCATCTGGCGGAGCGGATGGAACCGTTCGTGCTGGCCAGCAGCGGCTTCGACGCGTGCATCCATTTCGAGCACCCTGCATGGAGCGGCGCGCACACCTGCCCGCTGCTGCAGGAAACGCTGGTGCCCGTGTGCCATCCGCGGATGCTGGACGGCCAGGGCCCGGCACCCTCGCTGGACCGGCTGCCGCGGCTGCACCGGCGCCAGAACCCCGAGGCCTGGCAGCGCTACGCGGAAGAAACCGGCACGGCGATCGCCAGGCCGGCCACCGGAGCCCGCTATGACCTGCATGCAATGCTGATCGAGGCCGCGCTGTCGGGCCTCGGCGTGGCCCTGGTACCGCGCCTCTATGTCGAGGCTGAGCTCGCACAGGGCCATCTCGTGGCACCCTGGCCAGAGGACAAGACGGTATCGAAGACGTTCTGCCTCGTGCTGCCCGGTCCCGCGGAGCTCTGCACTGAGCCAATCAAGGTCTTCGCGCAATGGCTGGTCGAGGAAGCGGCCTCCACCGCCGATGGTTCCCGGTGCGCGGGCGGCTGAAGCCGACCTCCGGTCCCTCGCGCCAGCCCTACCGACAACCTGCCGAGCGGGCTGGCCACCGGCCAATCCCGAGACGGATGAAAGGTCAAACCTGCAACCCCAGACAGAAAGATAGCTAGCTAACTAAACTTTCACCCATGCCTGACGCCCTTCCTGATGCTTCACGCCCCGCTCCTGCCGATCCGGCGGAACTGCGAAACCTCACTTTCACGCTCAACCTGCTGCAGCGCGCCTACCGCGCCGCGGCCGACCGGGCGGTCGCGCACCTGGGCGTGTCGCAGGCGGCCGGCTGGACGGTGGTGACCATCGGCCGGCATGGCGACGGCACCCGCCAGGGCGTGATCGCCGACCTGCTCGGCATCGAAGGGCCGACGCTGATCCGCACGCTGGACCAGCTGGTCGCCGCAGGCCTCGTCGAGCGCCGGGACGACCCGGCAGACCGCCGCGCGCGCACGCTGCACCTGACCGAAGCCGGCAAAGCGATCCTCGCCCGCATCGAGGAAGCCCTGAACGGCCTGCGCACCGAGCTGTTCCAGGACATCCCGGCGGAGGACGTGCGCGCCTGCCTGCGCGTCTTCGGAACGCTCTGGACGCGCCTGGGCAAGGCCGACCGCGGCGGAGCTGCCACGGAAGGCTGACATGCAAATGCCCCGCCTGCTGCCGCGCTTCAGCCCGGCCGAGATGCTCTTTTCCGCGAAATGCTTCGCCGCCGCCATGCTGGCCATGGCGGTTGCGAGCTGGGCCGGCCTGCCGCGGCCCTTCTGGGCGCTGATGACCACCTACATCGTGGCCAACCCGCTGGCCGGCGCCGTGCGGTCCAAGGCCGCATTCCGCCTGGGCGGCACGCTGCTGGGCTGCGCCGCCACGCTGCTGATGGTGCCGGCGATGGTCGATGCGCCCGAGCTGCTCACGCTGGCGCTGGCCCTATGGGTAGCGCTGTGCCTGTTCGTCTCGCTGCTGGACCGCACGCCGCGCTCCTACCTGTTCATGCTGGCCGGCTACTCGGCGGCGCTGATCGGGTTTCCGGCCGTGAATGCACCCACCGGCATCTTCGAGACGGCCTCGGCCCGCGTGCAGGAGATCGGCATCGGCATCGTCTGCGCCGGGCTGGTGCACAGCCTGGTGTGGCCGGCGAGCATGGTCCCGACGCTGGTCGGCATGATGGACCGCACATGGGCCGATGCCGGTGCGTGGCTGCGCGCCATGCTGCAGCCGCCCGCTCCCTCCGACGACGGCCGGTCCGCCGCGCCGGCGCAGCAGGCCGCCCGGCGCAAGCTGGCGGGCGACATCTCCCAACTGCGCGTGATGGCAACGCACGTACCCTTCGACACCAGCCACCTGAAGTGGACGGCGGAAGCCATCCGCGCGCTGCAGCATGAAGTCGCGGCGCTCACACCCTTCGCCTCGGCCGTGGACGACCGGCTGCGCGCCCTGCGCGATGCCGATGGCCGCCTGCCGGCGGACGTGGAACGCACGGTGGGCCGGGTGCTGGCCCGGCTGGCCGACAGCGGCCGGGCGGGACCGGGCCGGCCCGGCATGCCGCTGGCCGCCGACGACGCCGCCGAACTGCGCACGGCAGCCCGTGCGCTGGCGGATCGCGCACCGCAGCCCGCGGACGGCTGGATCCTTGCGCTGCGCACGGGCCTGGCCGTGCGCCTGGAAGAGCTGATCGACGCCTGGGCCGCCTGCGTGCAACTGCGGGAACGCATCGACGCCGGCCTGGCCGGCCGCCCGCAGCCGCTGACGCCGCCCGGCCACCGGACCGCAGTGCCCGCCGCGCGCAACGTTCTGCATAGCGACGTGGGGATGGCCGCCTGGTCGGCGGTGGCGGCGGCGCTGGCGATCTGCCTGTGCTCGGCCTTCTGGATCCTCAGCGGCTGGTCCGGCGGCGCGGCCATGCCCATGATGGCGGCGGTCTTCTGCTCCTTCTTCGCCGGCATGGACGATCCCGTGCCGGCCATCTACTCCTTCCTGAAGGCACTGCTGCTGTCGCTGCCCCTGGGCGCGCTGTATGTGCTGGTACTGATGCCGCTGGTGGTGGACCTGCCCACGCTGGCCGTGGTCTGCGCGCCGGTCTTCCTGGTGCTGGGCGCCTATATGGCGCGGCCCGCCAACACGCTGATGGCCATGGGGCTGCTGCTGTCGGGCGTGATCGGCACGCTCTCGCTGCACGACACCGGCCAGGCGGACTTCGCCAGCTTCGTCAACAGCTCGGTCGGCCAGGTGCTGGGCGGGGCAGCGGCCGCGGTGGTCACGGCGCTGATGCGGTCGGTGAGCGCCGAGTGGAGCGCCCGCCGCATCCAGCGCCGCACCTGGCGCGAACTGGGAGCGCTGCCGCGCCAAGCCGACGCCGCCCAGGCCCGCCTGCACGCGGCCCGCGTGCTCGATCGCATCGGGCTGCTGGCACCGCGCATCGCCCAGGCCGGCGGCACGGTGGCGGGCGTGAATGCCGACGACGCGCTGGTGGACCTGCGCATCGGCACCGACCTCCACGCGCTGCACCGCCATGCCGCGCTGCTGCCGGGCCGCCTCGGGCCGGACATCCTGGCCCAGGTGGCACGGCTGTTCCGCGAACATCCGGCAAGCTCCACCACCGAGCAGGCCGCACAGGCGCAACCGCTGCTCGCCGAGCGCATCGACGAGGCAGTGCAGGCACTGCTGCCGCCGGCGCCTGCCCCGCAGCCCTCCCCGGCCAGTGGCGCGGGCACCGGCATCGACGACGAGCGCCGCCGCGTGCTCGCCGCCCTGGTCGGCCTGCGCCGCAACCTGTTCCCCTCGCGGCCCTGGCCGGCCGCCCCCCATCCCGCGCAGGAGGCCCTGGCATGACCGGCGAAGCCACGTTCTATGGCGTGTACGTGCCCTGGCTGCTGCTGCTGGCCGTGCTGGCCTGGCCCCTGTGCCGGGGCGCGCGCCGGCTGCTGGGCAGCCTGGGCCTCTACCGCTGGGTATGGCATGCGGCCCTGTTCGACACGGCGCTCTATGTGCTGATCCTGTTCCTGCTCACCCGGCTCACCGCACCGGGAGGATTCTTCTCATGACTTCGACAACGACCCAAACGATCGCGACGCGAGCCCGCGCCTTCGCGGCGCAACTGGCCCGGGTACTGCTGACGCTGGGCATGGTGGCCCTGGCCGCCTGGGCCGCCATGCGCCTGTGGGACCACTACGAACTCGCGCCCTGGACCCGCGACGGCCGCGTGCGCGCCAACGTCGTGCAGGTGGCGCCCGACGTCTCTGGCCTGGTACATGCCGTGCAGGTGCAGGACAACCAGGCCGTCAAGGCGGGCCAGGTGCTGTTCGAGATCGACCCGGCGCGCTTCTCGCTGGCCGTGCAGCAGGCGCGCGCCGGAGTGCAGTCGGCCCGGGCCACGCTGGCGCAGGCGCGCCGCGAGGACGCCCGCAACGACAGCCTGTCGGACCTGGTGCCGCGCGAGGCGCGCGAGCAGACACGGGCCCGGGTGGAAGCCGCCGCCGCCGCGCTGGCCCGGGCCGAGGTCGATCTGCGCACGGCCGAACTCAACCTGCAGCGCGCCACGGTGCGCGCACCGGTGGACGGCTGGGTCACCAACCTGGACCTGCGCACGGGCGCCTACGCCGCCGCCGGCCGCGGCGCCATGGCGATCGTCGATCGCGGCTCCTTCTACGTCGAAGGCTATTTCGAGGAGACCAAGCTCGCCCGCATCCATCCTGGCGATGCCGTGCGGGTGACGCCCATGGGCAGCCGGGTGCCGCTGGCCGGCACGGTACAGAGCATCGCCGCCGGCATCGCCGATCGCGACCGCTCCACCGGCGCCAACCTGCTGCCCAGCGTCAGCCCCACCTTCAACTGGGTCCGCCTGGCGCAGCGGGTGCCGGTGCGGGTGCAACTGGATGCACAGCCGGACGCAGCCGGCCTCGTGTCCGGCCAGACCGTGCTGGTCGAAGTGGTGGCCCGGGAAGGCCGGACATGACACGCCGCCCCGCCCTCTCCCGTGCTGCCGGACTCGCCCGGCGGGCCGCGCCCCTGTTCGCTGCCCTGCTCCTGGCCGGCTGCAGCAGCATGTCCGTCGGGCCCGACTACCATGTACCGGCCGAGGCGGCCGTGCGCGATCCGGCCGCGGCCCGGCCCTTCCAGGAGGCGCGGGCGGCCGGCGCCGATGCCGCCGTCTCCGCCGAGCCCCTGCCGCCGCGCTGGTGGCACCTGTTCCGCGACCCGGCGCTCGATGCCCTGGTGCAGGAGGCGCTGGCGCACAACACCGATCTGCGCGTCGCCGCCGCCAACCTGGAACTGCAGCAGGCGGCACTGGCCCAGGTGCGGGCCGCCGAACAGCCGCAACTGTCGTTGTCCGGCGGTCCGGGCTACGGCCACGTCTCGGGCCTGTCGGAACTGGCCCCCGGCGTCAGCCCGTCCAACCAGTTCGCGTACAGCGTGGACGCGGGCCTTTCCTACCAGATCGATGTGGTGGGCGAACTGCGGCGCGCGGCCGAAGCGGCGCAGGCCGACTCCGCGGCGGCGGCTGCCGCGGTCGACCTGGCCCGCGTGAACGTGGCGGCGGGCACCGCACGCGCCTATGCCATCGCCTGCGGCACGGGCCGGCAATTGAAGGTGGCCGAATCCTCAGTCGCCCTGCAGAAGGAGCAACTGGGCGTGGTGCAGCGGCTGCACGACGCGGGCCGCGCCGGCGCCACCGACCTGGCACGCTCGCGCTCGCTGCTCGCCCAGCTGGAAGCATCGCCCCCCGCACTGCGGGCGCAGCGCCAGGCAGCGCTGTACCAGCTGGCGGCCTGGCTGGGCCGCACGCCGGGCGCGCTACCGGCCGAGGTGCAGCAGTGCGCTGCCGTTCCGCAGGTGGCCGGCGCGCTGCCGGTGGGCGACGGGGCCGCGCTGCTGCGCAGGCGGCCCGATCTCCGGCGCAGCGAGCGGCAACTGGCCGCCGCCACGGCGCGCATCGGGGTGGCCACCGCCCAGCTCTATCCCAAGGTGTCGCTGGGCCTGTCGGCCAGCTCGGCCGGGCCGGCCTCCGACTTCCTGGGCCGGGACACGTTCTCCTGGAACATCGGGCCCCTGATCCGCTGGAGCCTGCCCAACACGGGTGCTGTCCGCGCCCGCATCGCCGGTGCCGAGGCCTCCGCCCGCATGGCCCTCGCGAGCTTCGACGGCACCGTGCTGCAGGCACTGCGCGAGACGGAAACCGCGCTGTCGGCCTACCGGCAGGAACTGGTCAGCGTGGAAGCCCTGAAGCGCGCCCGGGACGACAGCGCCCAGGTGGCGCAGCAGGCCCAGCGCCTCTACGTGGGCGGCCGCAGCGCGTACCTCGATACGCTGGACGCCCAGCGCTCGCTGGCCACCGCGGAGGCCAATCTTGCAGCCGCGCAGGCGCGGGTGGCGCAGGAGCAGGTGGCGGTGTTCATGGCGTTGGGTGGGGGGTGGGAGTGAGGTGGGAGTCGGGTCGCGAATGGAATCTCGCGACCGGATTCCATTTCCACTTCATCGTCAAAAGGCCGCCCAAAGCCGCATCATTAAACGCATGCTCGACCCGGGCATGCTTGCTGGCAATGCGCTGGTTGCGCCGTGTCTGGCACTCGCTCAGGGGCTTGCCCGGCCGGGCCCGACGTTGCAGTCCACGAAGCCCAGTACAGTAGTAGCTGGGCTGCTGCCGGTTTCGTTGACACCGACCTAAGCTTTTTGAGCGTGTTCGAACTGTACGGGACTGATGTAGCCAAGCGTCGAATGCCGGCGCCTCGGATTGTAGAACCGCTCGATGTAGTCGAATACGTCGGCGCGAGCTTGTTCCCTGCTGCGGTACACCCGCCTGGCGATGCGCTCGGTCTTCATTGAACTGAAGAAGCTCTCCATCGCCGAGTTGTCCCAGACCTCACCGGCTCTGCTCATGCTGCAGGTGATGCCCTGCTCGCGCAGCAGTTGCTGGAAGTGCGCACTGGTGTATTGGGTGGATTCAACCGGTGGTCGCAACACCGGGTCGAGCCACAGATTTTAGGTAGTCATTCAAAGCTTCAGCCGGCGTCCTCCAGCCCAGCGTTTTGCGTGGCCTGTTGTTTAAGGTGGCAGCCACGGCCTGGAGCTCTTGCTCGCCCCATCGGCATAGGTCAGTCCCTTTGGGGAAGTACTGCCGCAGCAGGCCGTTCGTGTTCTCGTTGGTACCACGCTGCCAGGGACTGTGCGGATCGGCGAAGAAGACCTTCACGCCAGACTCGATGGTGAACCGCGCGTGATCGGACAGTTCCTTGCCACGATCCCAGGTCAATGATTGGCACAGTTGGCCAGGCAATGTGGCCACGGTCCTCTTGAGTGCATTGGCCATAGTGACGGCGCCATATCCCGCCAGCGGGGGGCCGTTTTTGGTCCGGGGAGTCAATCCATAACCTGCTTCGCGAGGCAGATGCACGAGCATGGTGAAGCGGGTTGATCGCTCCACCAGCGTGCCAATGGCAGACCTATCCAGCCCGATGATCAGGTCGCCTTCCCAGTGACCGGGAACGGCACGGTCCTGCGCCTCTGCAGGCCGGCTGGAGATCATCACGTCTTCGCTGACATGCGCCCATGCCTGGGCTTGGGTTCTGGCCCGCGGCATGCGCAGAGCACGGCCTCTACGCAGATAGCTCACCAGATCGCGCTTGAGGGCACCTCGGCCCTGGATATAGAGCGCTTGGTAGATGGCTTCGTGAGAGATGCGCATGGATGGATCATCGGGGAAGTCAACCCGCAAGCGATGCGCAATCTGCTCTGGTGACCAGCCCTGCACCCACTTGCGGTCCCCCCGGTGGGGTTTATTGCGCCCGATAAATGGTGCCTGCGGCGGACCGGCAACTTCACGACCTTGGGCGTCATGAATCTTGCCCTCAAGATGATCCTGGACATACTGCCGCAGCTGCGGGTTCGTGACCAGCTTTACAGGCTTGGGCCTCTTGGCTACAAGCTCCGCCTTCCACTGCGCAACGGATGCCCGGTAGTCGAGCTTGCCACCGCGCGTGGCAGCGTTACGGGTCAGCTCCCGGGAGACGGTTGAAGGACTTCGCCCTAATCGGCGGGCTATCTCCCGCACGCCAACATCCTGTGCTCGCAAAAGGGCGATCTCTTCTCGCTCACCAAACGACAGATACCTCGCCGACACAGGCTTCGACATGAACAATGGCATGCCGCCACGATGACGGAACCAGCGTGCACCCACTGGCTGGGAAACGCCAACAGCCTCCGCTGCCTTCTCACTGGTTATTCCAGTGGCAATCTGTTTCCAGAACTGTCGCTCCACTTCACGTCGATGCGATGGAGCTCCAGGAGATCGCATAGCCGCTCGCCCGGTCAACTCTTGCATCCAACTCGCCGGTCTGCCCATAAACACCTCCACAAATGATGGTGTTGCGACCACCGGTTGAATCCACCTTGACTGCCCTGGTCCGAGTGATGAAGCAGTGCCACCGGCTTGCCCCGGCGCCATACTGCCATCATCAATGCGTCTACCACGAGCTGCGAGGTCATGCTCTCTTGCATTGACCAACCCACGATGCGACGCGAGTACAGGTCCAGCACCGCTGCCACGTACAGCCACCCTTCGGCCGTCCAGATGTAGGTGAAGTCGGCCACCCACTTCTGGCTCGGTGCATCGGCCTGGAATTGGCGGTCCAGTACGTTGTCGGCAATCGCACTGCGCTCGCCCCGGTCCTTGGGCAAGCCCCGGCGCCTGGGACGTGCCCGAAGAGCCTGCTCGCGCATGAGCCGCTCGATGCGGTGCAGGCCACAAGCTTGGCCCTGCTCCAGCACATCGCGCCACACGCGCCTGGCGCCATAGGTGCGGTCGCTGCGCACGAAGCTCTGGCGCACCTGAGCGCCCAGCTTCTCGTCGTCAAGGCTGCGCCGGCTCCTGGGACGCATCAGCCAAGCGTAGAAGCCACCTCGCGAGACACCGAGCGCCTCGCACATCAGATTGCAGATTGACCGGCCAGGCCCCTCGGTGTTTCGCCACGAAGCCGAACTTCACATCGACTCCTTCGCGAAGTAGGCCGCGGCTTTTTTCAAGATGTCGCGCTCCATCTTGAGCTTGGCCACTTCCTTGCGCAGCCTGGCTATCTCGGCGTCCTGGGCCGTCTGCTTGCCATTGCCCGGGAAGGCTTCCTGTGGCGCCTCACGCAACTCGCGAACCCATTTGCGCAACACGTTCTCGTGTACATCCAGGTCCTTGGCCGCTTGGGCCACGGTCACACCACGCTCGGTGACCAGTTTGACCGCCTCGAGCTTGAACTCGCGGCTGAATGTCCTTCTTCTCTCCATGAACCACCTCCGGTTTCATCTTCCTCCCTAACAAGGTGTCTTTGAAACCGGCAGCAGCCCAGCCGGGCACTGTCGGTCTTAACTAATCGCCAGATACGCACTTGGGGCTTTCGCCGCAAGCCTTGTGCTACAAAGTAGGTTCAAGCTTTGGAGGAGCTTATGTACAAAAGGAGAGTCGAAGAAAAACTGGTCAACATCAGGCTGAGTCGGTACTTCGAGACTGCAATCCGTCATGCCAGAACTCCTGACGATCCGGCGCTGCTGCGTCGGCTGGTGCAGGATTTCAGAAGTGTGGAACAGGTACGCCGCATTCACAGCGCCCAGTTCCAGCAAGCTTGGGCTGAACTGACAAAACTCCATCGCATGACTTGGGATGAGTTCAGGGAACTCCATCGCATGAGTTTACGAATCCCGCGGAGCCAGGGGCAGGCCCACATCTCAAGGCTCATGCCCCTGAAAATCCAAACCGCTCAAATTTTAGGGCGTGGAATTAAGACAACCCATTATTCCCGCGCAGTCAAGCCGTACACGGTGCCCATGGCCACCGGCAGGCAAAGCTCCCTCAAGGGTATTGACCAACCATCGGGCCGTGGAGTTGACTCGGCTGTGGTCACACCAAACACTTCCGCGGAGGAACAGGGTCCGGCTGCAGGTTTGGAGACACCCGCTCAGGACAGCGGAATTTCAGCCTCGCTCCCAAAGTTCGAAAAGCGCTATCTCAGCGCTCGCGCGCCGTCCGTAGTTGCGTTGGGCGCCAAGTTTTCGATTGTCGCGTGCATCGACATCGCGCCAGCCTCCGAAGGTTCCTCCGCGCCTCTGGCCGAGGTCGCCATTCCGAAGAACGGCCTGATGGTCACGATCGAAACTCTCGTGGAGGGGGACCTGAAACTGCTGGGCTCCGCCAGCCTGCAAGTTCGGGTGTTACCAGGGAAGAAGTCTTCGACGATCGAGATCGACCTGCAGGCCGCAGCGCTCGGCTCGGCCAGCGCTGTGCTGCGCGCACGCACAGAGCAAGCGTACCTCGGTGACCTTCGTATTGGCATACTTGTCGCGAATAAGGGCGCGCCCGACTTGCAGGACGTGAAGTCGGGCATCGTGGCGACAACGCCAGTAGCACGCCGGGCGACGCTTACGATCACGTACTCGCGGCCCGGTCGCATATACAGGTTCATGCTGCTCGGCGATGCAGCCGGCACACATGAAGCCGAGTTGGTGCTAGACGAAGACCTCGACACACTTGTGCCCAAGTTGATGGCGCAGGCCAACGAGCTTACGCGTGGAACTGCCGGATATTCAAAAGAAGCCGTGGAGGCGGTGCTCATCGGGATTGGCTCCGAGATGTGGTCCCGACTTCTTCCGGACAGAATCAAGGTCGTGCTTGCGAGGTGCTGGGACGGTATTGACCGCCTGGACATTGTCTCCAACGATGACATGTTGCCGTGGGAGTTGCTCTTTGCCTTTTCCCCCGGTGGTCCGCTCATGGGTTTCATTTCCGACAGGTGGCTGGTCACCCGCTGGCGTTTTGGCGAAGGCGCACCGATTGACGTTGGCGCAGGGCCTCCTGTGTACGTCATACCGGCCGAGGCCCCGCCAGCCGCCCACGACGAGATCGATACGCTGCAAGGAATATTTCCATCGGATGCCGTCTGGAAAACAGTAGACGAGCTCAACAAAGGCATCAGGCGTCCCGGCATGGGTCTGCTGCACATCGCGGCACACAACAACATCTGCTATGGCGATGCGGCCGCCAGTTTCATCTCGCTGGACAAGCCGTTCTTGCAGTCCATGCTGGGCCCGCATCTAGAAGGCGTCCTCGAACATAGGCCACTGGTGTTCATCAATGCATGCGCCAGCGCCGCAACCACGGTGCAGTGGCTGGGAGGCACCAGTTGGGCCACCAGGTTCCTCAAGGCCGGTGCAGGCGCCTTCATAGGCAGCAACTGGGAAGTGCGCGATGAAACCGCATCGATCTTTGCCAAGGAGTTCTACGAGCAGGCACGGCTGAACCAGCCGCTGGGCGCGGCCTTCCAGCGCGCCCGCACGAAATGCGGCGGGCCGGGTGACCCGACGCGCTTCGCCTATTCCTTTTTCGGCCATCCAGACGCTGTGTTGCAAACCCAGGGAGCAGACACACCATGAACGCTGAACCCATTCTCGTGGTGCATGGCATCGCGAACCGCTCGCGTGAGGGTTTCCTCGCGCAATGCGAGTGGCTCCAAGAGCAGGTAGGAGACCGCTACAAGCTGATCGACGTGTACTGGGGCGACCTGGGCGGCATCAGCGATGGGTTGGTGGATTCGCTGCCAGCAATATTCCCGTTGGGCGGGGACGATAGCGACTTTCACGAACACCTCACGCGCGCGCATACAGTGGTGAATGGCGGCATGCCAGCGGCGCAGGCCATCGCGGTGCGAGTGACAGGCAGGACGGTGGCCCAAGGCGGCTTCGGCGTGCGAGCTGCCCCCCAGACGGATGTACAGGAAGCCATCCGCGTGGCGGTGGCGCAATCGGCTTTCGTGAAAGACGTGACCGACCCGGACGTGCTCAACGCAGTGGGAGACCTAGTCGCCGCCGCACTCGCGACGCAGCCGCCCGGCAGCGACCTCGGCGTGCGCAGCGCAGGCATCACCGTACGCACTGACCTCGCGTCGTCAGTGTTTGGGGCGGTAAAAGGGGTGATCAACGCCGCCGACGCGATGATTGGCAAGCTCACGGGTGCGTTGGGCGGCACGCTGAATCAGTTCGTGCGCGGCAAGCTGGCCGGGCCGATCGCGCTGACGCTGGGTGACGTTGTGGGTTACCACCAGAATCGCCAGCGCATCCATGAACGTCTATTCGAGCGGCTGGACGCTAGCGCTCCGGGTTGGGGCGCAGAGGGCAAGCCAGTGCACGTCATGGCGCACAGCCTGGGCGGTCTGCTGGTACTGGACGCTGCGCTAGGTGCATGCGGGCGCACGCTCCATGTCGGGCAGCTCGTCACCTTCGGTAGCCAGCCTGCGTTCTTTCACATTATGACGCCGCGTAACGGTCTATCACCTTACCGGCAAGGACATCCTGTGGACTTGCCTGGCTCCATCGCGCGTTGGACTAACCTCTGGCATCCCCTCGACGTGCTGGCATTCGTTACGTCCACTGTGTTCCGCCTGAGCGGCGACAGCGCGCCGCAGGATATCCAGGTGCAGGCTAGTGCGAGCACCATCGCTGAAGCAGGCGGCTGGCTACATTCCGTTTATTGGCGCAGCCCGGAACTGGTGGCGGCCTGGAAGTAGCAGCACATGCACTCGCCGGACCAGTGCATCCTCATGGTCTGCGCCGCGGACCATGAGCGCACTCATCTGGGCACCGCATGGGTGTGCGGCCCTGGACTTGCCATCACGGCATGGCACGTAGTGGAGCGTGTCGACAGGCAATTGCTTTGGTGCGCTGCTGGCGAGGCCAGCGCACGATGCATTGGCCACAGCGCGCAGTACGATGTGGCATTGCTACGTTTCGATGAGCGCAAGCTGGCTGCCCCAGGGCTCCCTATGAATGACGACGGCGACATGCGCCGGGATGACGCTTGGCACAGCTGGGGCTATCCGCTAGGGCATCCGGGGGGCTTTCCGCTAAATGGCACGGTGTCATCGCCCCGCTCCTCAGCGAACGGCATGCACCATCTCGTACTGAATTGCGCGCAAGGTCCCAAGCCTTTTCTCCGTGGACTGTCGGGTGCGCCAGTGCTTGATGCTCGTGGAGCGGTCATCGGCGTGCTTACCGGCTATCCGGAGGACTTGGCACAGATCACGCTTTTCGCCACGCGGCTGGACGATGCGTGGACTCAGTTGCCAAAGTGGCGCGACCGCGCGTCGCCTCATTGGCTATCGACCAGCACCATTTCGAACTATTTCTCACGCCAGGAAGTGGAGTGGGACAGGCCGACCCACCGCCTACCATTCCTGCGGCGGGCTGCGCCGAGGCTCTCTGACATCTTCACCGCGCCCCGCTTCCGCGCGCCACACAACCCGCAGCGCGGGGGCGGCGCTACGCCGCCGCGAGGAATGCGCGGTGCCGACTCCCTGCTAGATGTGCTGTACGAGGACACGAGGCATCTGGTACTACGCGGCGACCCTGGCACCGGCAAATCTGTGCTACTGCGCTGGCTCGCATTGCTCGCGGTGAAGCATTGGCGCACGCGCCACGCGCGTAAGCTTGTGCCAATAATCGTCCACGCGGCCAAGCTCGTAGCCTCGGATTGGCGGGCGGTGCTGGACGCGGAACTGCATGGCGATGCGCAGTCGCTCCCACCTGGAGCATCATGGCTGCTGATGGTGGACGGCCTGGATGAGGTCGTCAATGTGCACGACCGCAGCAGCATAGTAGAGCGGCTGCTCCGCAACATGCTTTCGTTCCGCAGCAGCCCCCTACGTCTGTTGATCGCCAGCCGCCCGCTGGCGTCACTGGACGAGTTCCCGCCTTCGCTGGCGCAGCACTTCGTGTTGCAACCCTTCACTGACCTGCAGTTGGAGGCCTTCGCCAGCGCGTGGTTCTCCGGCCAGGCGCAGCACCGACTAGCGCAGGAGTTTATGGAAGAGCTGCGGCTGTCGCGCATAGAGGGGCTGGCCGCAATTCCCGCGCTGGCGACCATGGCGGCGGTCGTGTTCGAGCGCTCGCCGAGCCGCACACTGCCGCGCCGTCGCAGCGAGCTGTACGACCGCTTTATAGATCTCATGCTGCAAGAACGTGGGGCGAAAGCGTGGAAGGACTTCGAGAACCTGTGCGTCGAACTGAATCGTTCACGCGACGGCAAGGCACTCGCGAATGTGCTGTGGGGCAAACGCCTAGATTTTTCCAGGCGTCTGGCGGTCGAAATTCAGGCAGGCAAGACGGGCCTGGGCGCGGACGACTTTGTACAACCCCTTGTGCGTATCGCGCAAGAGGACGGAGTGCTGCCAATAGTGCCCTCCGGCTCGGTACAAGCCGATCAGCAATGGGTGCTGATGAACGATCTCATGCTGGGCTGCGGCTTGTTTATCAGCGGTGTAGCGGGCCGCTTGGAGTACTTCCACAACACAATCCGTGAGGCCCTGGCTGCTCAGTCGATCACAGCCGACACGCCGCCACAGGCTGCCGCCATGTGGCCCATAGTGCGCACGTGGTCGGAGCCGCGTTGGCGCGAGATCGTGCTGCTGGCGCTAGCGCGCTGGAGCGAACAAGGTGAGGCAGCGCAGAGCGAAATTTGGTTGCTGCTGGCACCGCTGATGGAACGCTCGCGCAGCGCGCTGCAGTTCGTCGGAATGACGGTAGCCCAGGGGGTGCAACTGCCGCCAGAGAACGAAGCGCAGGTGACCGCCGCGCTGTTCAACCGGCTGGGTTCGTGGAATCCTTGTGCCGAACTATTCTCAGAGTTTCGCTCACCGAACCCGCTGGACGTGCTGCGCCTGCTCACACGGCGCGAACGCTTCGTCGAATTGCTACTCAAGGAGTTCGACGAAAACCCGGAGCAGTGCGCCATACGTATGTGGGCCTTTCTTGAGCTTACGCTGGACCAAGCCGGCAGCCGCGCATTGCGCCGCTACCTGGATGCTGAGCCCGGCGTAGCGCTCGCCGCCGCCACACTGTTGGTACGTGCGGGCGACGGCGAAGCGGCTGCTCCTCCAATGATTGAGGCACTTCGCTATGAGGCGGGTGAGCGCAAGCGCCGCGAGGCAGATGAGTGGAGAGTGGCCGAGGTGATCGCGGAGTACTGCTCCCGCGAGCACTTACGTGCCATACTTGAAACTGGTGACATCCCGCCCGACACCCGTTTCGCTGCGGCGGCCGCCGGATGGCGGCGCTACCGTGACGATGAGATGGCCGCACAGGCCAGGGAGCTTTTGGGCTTCTGCGATTTTTACGTCGGGCGCGAAGGAGACATCCCGATGCTGCGGCGCGCATTGGCGGTACCCGGCATCGTGCAGCGCCCACCACTGAAGTCTTCGACGACGGCTGTCCTCGCTGCCATGAGCGCGCCAGGCATGGATACTCAACCATGCGCCACGTGGGTGTATGCGCTGTGCAGTAGCGCAGCCGAGCCTGCGGTGCATGCGTATGCGCAAGCCGCTAGGATTTTCGCTGAGCCCGCGGCGCCCATCGAGACCGATGCGATGCTGTTGTTGCTGCAGGATACTGAGCTAGACGATGCCGCGCTGACCGCGCTGATGGGGAGCCTGGGCCATGCACGGCGGCTCGACATCTTGGATCGCGTCGTCGCATCTGAGGCGGTGCCGCTCACCACGCGCTTTGCAGCGATGCTGGCCTGGATCGCGGCGGACGGCGACGAGGCGCCACGCGCTCGCATAGTCAAGCTGCTGGCGCAGTTGCGCGGCACATCGAAGTGGGATAGCTGTGTAGTCAACCTTGGACGGACCGGGCAGATAGATCTTGCCGCGGACGAGTGCCTGCATGCGCTGGTTGCTCCCGGCGCACGAGGTGGAGCCAATGAGATCCGCAACCTCATGGACATGGGCTGTGCAGAACACATCGTGCGTGTTATCCGTGCGAGCGGTATAGGCCCCATTACCGCGCAGTTTGCGGTGCGCTGCCTGGGCCAACTGGGCGACGCCCCGCGCCTTGTTCAGGTGATGCAGGACAGGAAGATCCTCGCGGCGGTGCGGCTGCATGCGGTGAAAACACTTGCCGAACTGGGCTGGACGCGGGAGGCGGCAGATCAAGCGCGCGGCATCGCGCAGGAGATCGGCGAGCCGCCCGAACGCACAGTAGAAGACCTGGAAGGCATCGCAATGGCGGGCGAAGTCGTGTCTGGCCGGTGGGCGCCGGCTGTGCTCGTCGCAATGGCCGAAGCCGCAAAAATGCACTTCCCGGTGTGGAGCGAGAGCTTGCTGGACCTGCTCGCCCAGCCCGGTGTCAGCGGCGAGGACGCGGTGGGTATCATGAAGGTGCTCGGGCACGGGCAAGTTCCGCTGGAGCAGGTGCTGCTGCGCTGCCGGGCTACGCCGGGCGACGGAATGCCACTGCGCTCGCTTTTCATCTTTGCGAGCGATGAAGATAATTTCGGCATTGCCTTGCTCGCACTCGGTGCGTTGTGCGGAGACGAGGATGAAGAGCGCCCACACCTCGATGCAGCATGGATGCTGCACAAGTGCTCTGCGCTGATGGCATTGCCGAAGCCACCCGACGATAACGAGCGCGCGCGCATGCTCCAATGGGTCGCCCAACGGGCGGGCCTAGTTTGGCTAGGTCTTTTGCGGACTGGCGTGCTGAACGGGATGGATCTGGTACGGTCCCTGGAAGCACTCGCCGCTACGGGGCAAGAAAAATGCGCTGCGCAGGAGATGCTGTTGGAAACAGCTATGAGGGAAGTCAGCTTGCAGACGTCTCCCGTAGACGTGTGGGCCGCTGCGGCGCCTTACGCGCTCGCGCTCGAGCGAACTGGTGACATGTCCAGCGCAGCAAGAGTTGCGCGCATGCCCTTCAAGCAAGGCGCCGCCTTCGACCTCGCAACCGCTGATTGCGTCAAGCTTGCGCTGCTGCTCGCACGATGCAGGAGCATCGCACTCGTGAAGTCCGAACTGCGCATGATCGCTCTGCATGCGCCGCTGCCAATGACAGTTCGGGTCGAGGCTGCCACCGCGCTGGCCCGCAAGGTCGGCGGCAAGGAACACAAAGAGCTTCTAGCTATGCTGCAGGCTTAGATCGATGCTTCCTTGTCGCAATAGCCTCCGAGGCGTCACGGTAGCGCACGTCTGGCGGTTGGCGTCAAGTCGACGTGAACTGGCTGAAGCGCTAGGGAAGGTCTGCATAAACCGCCCCACGACATGCTTGGCATTGTCGTAAAGCCCTGAGACGATACGGCACATGAAGCAGCACAGCCTGGGCCTGGAAATGACGGCGAAGCGAACGCGGCGGCGGGAATTCCTGGATGAGATGGAGAAGGTCGTGCCGTGGCCCGAACTGGTGGCCCTGGTGTCGCTGTACCTACCCGAAGGCAAGCGGGGGCGTCCTCCGTTCCCGTGCGTGACCACGCTGCGCATCCATTTCATGCAGCAGTGGTTCGCGCTGAGCGACCCGGCCATGGAAGAAGCGCTGCACGACATGCCGGTGTTCCGGGAGTTCGCAGGGCTCGAGGGCTGGGAGAGCACGATCCTGCGGTTCCGACACCTGCTGGAGAAGCACAAGCTGGCGGCGCAAATCCTGCAGACCGTCAACGATCTGCTCAGCGCCAAGGGTGTGATGCTCAAGAGCGGCACGGTGGTGGACGCCACCTTGATCGCAGCGCCCAGCTCGACCAAGAACAGCAGCGGCGAGCGCGACCCGGAGATGAAGCAAAGCCGCAAGGGGCAGCAGTGGTACTTCGGTATGAAGTGCCATATCGGAGTGGACGCCGACTCGGGCCTGGTACACACCGTGCGCGGCACCAGCGGCGCGGTCAATGATGTGGTCGAGGCCAACAGTCTGGTGCGCGCAAGCGACCACGATGTCTATGCCGATGCTGGCTGCCAAGGCGCCGGCCAACGCCCTGATGCCAGGCGCGACGTGAACTGGCACATCGCCATGCGGCCGGGCAAACGTCGCCTGCTCGATCCGGCCAAACCGATCGAAGCCTTGACCCGGCAGCTGGAGCGCGTGAAGGCGGGCATCCGCGCGCGGGTCGAACACCCGTTCCGCGTTCTCAAGCGCCAGTTCGGGCATGCCAAGGTGCGCTACCGAGGGCTGGCCAAGAACACGGCACAGCTGCACACGCTGTTTGCGTTGGCCAATCTCTGGCTGGTGCGGCGCAAATTGCTGGCTACCTTGGTATGAGCGCGTCCGCAGTTCGCCAAACAGGCCACCTCGGCTGCCAATCCGCAGCCGCGGACGCTTGAACTGGGGTGAAACAGGCCTTCTCCGCGTTGCAGATCGATAGGTTCAGACGTCAGCACACTTATGCGTGTGTTATGCAGACCTTCCTTAGGCCTGCCGCCTCGGTTGACCACCTTCTCGTCATCGCGACCTGTGCTCCGTCATTGTCATCTCCTGCATATAGGCAGATCTCTCGGAATTTTCAGGCCAGTTGATTTCGTCTACACCCTCTTAGCTTGTAGAGCGACAGAATCAGCCATTTTCATTTGCCAATGCCTATCCTTACCATGTCTGCTGCTGAAAGTACGTCAACTCGAAAATTCGATGAACAACAATTAGTCAGAGAGGTCTGCTCGTCCCTCAATGTACTAGAAGCTCATCGGCGATTCGAAAAGAACGCGTCTGCGCTGAAAGATTGGCAAATTATTTTTGCAACAGAAAGCGATGCCGGATCAATAAAACTCTTAGACCAGAAATTGGGGTCTTCCGGTGTTGCCACATCAATATTTCGAGGGAAATCGCTTTGGCTCATGGATGCAGATTTTGTTTTGCAAGCAGGACCGGTGGGTTTTCGTGGTGGCTCAGCAATGTTTGCGGATTCAAACACTGCCTCATACATTCGAGCAATAGCCTACGATGAATATCCATCTGAGGCCGCATTGGAAGGAGCGAATTTTATTAATCAGATTGGGCCTAGGTTGCAACAACTCAACCCATTTCTTTATCTGTGGGAGTCACTCAGATTCTGGAACGAGGAAACAGCGGCCGGATGCAAACAGTCATTGGCAGCGATGCATGCACTATCCTCCTCTGGCAGTAAGTTGACCGTCGAATGGGGACGGCGATATCGCAATACATTCCGCGAGGGAGCGGAGAATTTTGCAAACGGTTTACTTGCTGAGTTTGAACGAGATATTAAAGGTGAATTTTTCACTGCCCTAAATGAACAACTTGCGCTGATTGAAGTCGTCTTGCTTAGGACGCAGATAATTGAGTTGAGTTCCAAAAAATCCAAAGAGCACAAGCTAGCGCAGTTTTTTTCCTACATGCATGAAGAGCTAGCCACAATAATGCTTCGAGAACTGATTATCTGTGGAGATATTCTTCTTCGCAGTGACCGCTCTAGGGAAGGTCTGCAAAACCCCTTTCCGACGCCCCGCGGCGGGGATGAATCGGGGGTGATTTTTCGCGATGTGCGAGACCAGACTGATTCCCCGCGCGAAATGCCCATCCAGCAGGCAGATTTGGCCCGTGCAGCGGCCCTTGGGCGCATTCCAGGCGCACTCATGCCTGCATCGCCAGCAACTGCCGGCGTGCCATCCACACATTGCCCAGCGCAAACATCACCTGCAGCCGCGCCGTGTTCTTGGCCAGGCCCCGGTAGCGCACCTTGGCGTGACCGAACTGCTGCTTGATCACCCGGAACGGGTGCTCCACCCTGGCCCGGATGCTCGCCTTGATC
>NZ_JMKU01000043.1 GCF_000687165.1 Paracidovorax oryzae ATCC 19882
GCGTTCATGGACGCATACAACCAGATGGTCATGGCGCTGCGCAACTACAAGGCGCAGAAGGTCCAGGGCCAGGGCCTGGGCGGCGGCGGCCGGCTGGGCGTGGACGGCGGCGCGGCGCCGTCGCAGACGAAGGCGGGCGCATCGATGTCGGTGCGCGAGGCGCAGGCACGGCTCAATGCGCTGGGCTACGACGTGGGCGCGCCGGACGGCGGCATGGGCGCGAAGACGGCGAACGGGCTGCGGGCCTTCCAGAAGGACAAGGGCCTGCCGGTGACGGGCCGCCTGGACTCGGCCACCACCGACGCGCTCTCGCGCTGACACAGCTTCACGGCGGCCGGCGCACGCCCTCTGGAGTGCGCCGGCCTCGTGACCTGCCGATCAGCGTGCCACTTTCACCTTGGCGGCTGACTGCTGGACCGTGTGGGAGTAGTAGGCCCAGATATAAGCGCCTCCGGCACCCTCGTTGAGATCGGGGCCCACATGCGTCCATCCCGGGATCTGTGGCGGCGTGGATTCGTTGAGGGCGAGAAACATCAGGTTCGTGATGGGGGCCGCGCCGCCGCGCTTCCAGTACATGTAGATGTACTTGCCCCCCGCACCCTCGTTGAGGTCCACGGGAGACCATTCCCAGCCGGGAATGGAGTTCTGCTGGGCGCTGTCGTAGGCTTCGAAGCGCACATCGGTGATGGGGTTGGCGGTGCCTCGCTGATAACCCACGTAGATGTACTTGCCGCCGGCGCCCTGGTTCAGGTCCGTGGCGTAGAAGTCCCAGCCCTGCTGGTACAGGGGACCTGCGTTGTTGTCGGATTGGACGGTCAGATTGGTCAATGCCATTTTGGGTTCGATGGTTGGTTGCTTGCTTTCCGGAACCCCGATGAAATCGGGGTTCCCCCTCCCTCAGAGACTGAGGAGCCCCCATTTTTCCGTTTCGTGCCGCCAGGCGGAATGAATGTTTCCTGAAAATTCCTGAAGAGTTCCTGGCCCGGGTGCGCGGGCCAGGGGGAGGATCAGTTCCCTCCGATGGGCGCGATCGTGTTCCAGAGGGCGGAGCAGTTCGCGCCCTGGTCGAGCCGGGATGCGCTGACGCTGCTGTCGCCGGCCGTGTTCCATTGCGCCAGTGGCGATGACAGGTCTGCGTAGGGCGTCCAGCGCGTCGGCAGGCTGCCGGACGCGGCCCAGGGTGCCGGGCTGGACGGGTTGTTCACGAAGCTTGCCCAGGCGGCCGCCATGGCCTGCGACAGTGCCTGGTCCGCGCGGGGGACGGGCCGCTGCGGGTCCAGTTGCCCGACGGTATTGAATACGTAGGGTATTTCGTTGGCGTGGCAGACGTTGCCGGTCTCCGGCTGGCAGGCCGGGACAGGCGTGCGCTGCGGGCCCGTCCTGTACAGGTTGAAGATCGGTGCCTGCGCGAACAGGTAGCCGAAGGCCGGCAGCGCGGGGCTGGCCTTCGCGTTGGCTGCGGCCCCGCGGCCCGCCATGGCGAGGTTGCCGCAACGGAAGGCGAAGTCGTTGATGATGTTCGACATCGTCACGGCCGAGCGATTGGGCATGTACTCAGGGGCCGAGGCGGCGGGGGCCTTGTAGGGGGCTGCGCCCTGGACCGTGTAGCCGGTAATGGCCTTGGCGCCTTCGCGTCCCCAGACCCAGGGGATGACGATGTTGTTGACCGTGACGGGGCTGAGTTTGTCCTGCAGCTTCAAATAGGCCATGTCGGCGAAGACGACCCCCTCGTCCCGGTTGATGCCGAAGACGAACGGCTTCGCGGGCATGGGCCCGGTGGATGTGGTCGCGTAGCCGGCCAGGGGCTGCCCGGCGATGACCGTGCCGTCCAGGGTCGGCGACCAGGGCAGGCCATCCTGGACCTGCGGAGCGGCCTCGCCCAGCAGGGCGACCAGGGGCGGCACCGAGGTCTGCATCCTGGCCGTGGCATCGGGCTGGCCCTCCGACGACTGAGGCTTCAGTGACTGGGCATCGACAATGTCCTGGAAGCTGGCGTTCTTCAGGATGGGCTTGCCTGCCAGGCACTCCTTTTTCATGCGCTCGCAGAGCGCGAGACGGAAGAGTTCGCCCAACTCGTGGGCCTTGGCCGGTGTGCGGTACACGGACCCCACCGGATTGCTCTCCATGACCGCGGCCTGGAAGAGCTTCGCGCTGCCCGGCGCGGCGAACAGGTGCAGTCCGGTGGACATCGCGCCCGCGCTCTCGCCCGCGATGGTGACGCGCGCCGGGTCGCCGCCGAATGCGCGGATGTACTGCTGCACCCAATGCATGGCCTGCTGCTGGTCGAGGATGCCGAAATTGCCTGGGAGCGTGCCGCCCGGATCGACGCTCTTATCGACACGGCCGAGCGCCAGGAAGCCCAGCGCGCCCAGCCGGTAGTTGATGGTCACCACCACCATGTTGCCCGTGGCGGCGAGGTAGGAGCCGTCGAGGAGGTTGCCGCTGGGGGACGGCTGGTAGCCGCTGCCCTCGACGAAGGCGCCGCCGTGGATGAAGAGCAGCACCGGCAGCGGCCGGGACGCCCCGGGGGCCGACTGCGGCGTGAAGACATTCAGGTAGAGGCAGTCTTCGCTCTGGTTGGGGAAGACGGTGCGGTTGGGCTGCGGGCAGAAGGCACCTGGCGCCGTCTGCGGTACGTTGCTGCCGGCAGGGGCGTACAGCTGCGGCGGCTGGAACCGGTCTGCCTTGGCGTACCGGATGCCCAGGTAAGTGTTCACCGCCACGGGCGATCCGCCCGCGGGCGTGACCGAGGCCTGGCTTCCGCACGCGGACGCGCCGTTGCCGAACGTGGCGGTGGTGCCGCTGGCGCACGCGGGTGCCGGTGTGGCGGTGGCCTCGTGCTCCGTGCGGTGCGTGCTGCAGCCCGTGCCGGCCAGCACGGCGGCAGCGGAAAGCGCCAGCCAGGCGCCTCGGATGGTGTGTGGATGTCGCATGTCGGGTTCCCTCTCTCCATGTGTGGTGGCCGGGTGGCCGTTGCATTCGGCGCGAGCGCCTTGCCCATTCTTGGTGCAATCCAGGCCGGCCCGGAGGCGGTCACCTGAATCGTTCTGAAACGTCCTGAGCGGGCCCTGCGGCGCGCTCCCCCCTATACTTCCGCCCGTTGGTGCTCGCGTGGCCGTTTCCGGCCGCGCAGTTAAACGGGAACCAGGAAGGGCCGCTCCGCCACGGACGACGGCCCCGGCCTGGGCTGCCCCCGCAACGGTCAGCGATGGAAGGCGCATGGGCTCAGGCCAGGCGCCTTCGGCCCCTGGAACGACGTCCACTGGAATGCCCCCGCGGCATCCGGGAAGGGCCCGGGGAGCCCGGCATGAACTGCCGCGCCGCCAGCCCGGATACCGGCCGACGGGGGAGCGCGCGCCTTGGCGTGCATGCTCCATTTCACGGACCCTGCGGGGAGGCAGGGTGCGGGCGCGCCTGCCGCGGCGGGCGCATCTTTGTCGTCGCTTCCCATGCCAGATTCTTCGGCGCAGGCCAACGGGGCCTGCGACACCGCCGTCCCGGGACCGGGCACCGTCTGGTTCGTCGGTGCCGGGCCCGGCGATCCGGACCTCATCACCGTCAAGGGCCGTTCCCTGGTCGAACGCGCCGGGGCCATCCTGTTCGCCGGCTCGCTCGTGGACGAAGCCGCCACGCGCTGGGCACCCCCGGGCTGCACCATCGCCGACAGCAAATCCATGACGCTGGAACAGATGGCCGCGTGGCTCGTGCTGCAGGCGCAGAAGCACCGCACCGTGGTGCGCCTGCAGACGGGCGATCCGGCGCTCTACGGCGCGCTGGTCGAACTCGTGCAGCCGCTCGATGCCGCGGGCGTGCCGGTGCGCGTGGTGCCGGGCGTTTCGTCGGCCATGGCCTCGGCCGCCGCGGCGGTGGAGAGCTTCACGCTGCCCGAGGTCACGCAGACCGTGGTGTTCACGCGCGTGGAGGGCCGCACCCCCATGCCGCCCGGCGAATCGCTCGCCGAACTGGCGCGGCACCGCTGCACCCTCTGCATCTTCCTGTCGATCACCCTGCTGCACAAGGTGCAGGCGGGCCTGCGCGAAGCCGGCTGGCCGGACGATGCGCCGCTGCTCGTGGTGCACAAGGCCTCCTGGCCGGGTGAGGAACGCATCGTGCGCTGCACCGTGGCCGACGTGCGCGAGCGCTGCCGCGAGGCCCAGGTGGTGAGCCAGGCCATGATCATTGCCAGTCCCACGCTGGGCGCGCGCCATTGGCCCGAACTCGCCAAATCCAAGCTCTACGACCCGGGCTTCACCCACCGCTTCCGCCGCGCGACCGATGCGCCGCAGGGCACGGAAGCCACCAGTCCCCTGACGGACACCCCACAGGACCCCCCACGATGACGCACCTGCACGCTCCGCATGCCCCTGGGCACTCCCACGAACACGGCCACGACCATGACCACGGCGACCGCACGGGCCACGCTCCGGCCGCTGGCATCGGCGTCGGCGCCGCGCCCGCGCGTGCCGGCACCACCGTGCTGCTGGTCGGCCACGGCTCGCGCGAGCCCGAGGGCAACGACGAGATCCACGCCTTCGTGCGCCAGTGGCGCGAGCGCCAGCCCGGCTGGCGCATCGAGGTCTGCTTCATCGAATTCGCGCCGCCCGGCCTGCACGACGGCCTGCTGATGGCCGCCAGGGGCAGCACCCGCGTGCTGGTGCTGCCGCTCATCCTGAACGCGGCCGGCCACGTGAAGATGGAGATCCCCGAAGCCATCGAGCATGCGCGCGCGCACTGCCCGGGCGTCGAATTCCTCTACGGCCCGCACCTCACGGCCTGCGAACCCATCCTGGCGATCATGCAGCGCCAGCTGCGCCGCTGCATGCAGAAGCTCGACATGCCCGACCCCACCACCACGGGCGTGGTGCTGCTGGGCCGGGGCTCGTCCGACCGGCAGGCCAACGGCGACGTCGCCAAGATGGCGCGCTGGCTGCAGGAGGACAGCCACCACGAATTGGTCGAGATCGCCTTCACCGGCATCACCTGGCCGCGGCTGGAGCGCGTGGTGCAGCGCCAGGCGCTGCTGGGCATGAAGCAGATCGTGGTGCTGCCCTACTACCTCTACACCGGCACGCTGATGCAGCGCATCGGCCGGCAGGTGGAGCATCTGCGCGTGCAGTACCCGCAGCTGCGCTTCGCGCAGTCGGGCCACTTCGGCATGGAGCGCGAGATCTTCGAGCTGCTGGAGCAGCGCGTGGCCGACCTGCAGGCCGGCCTGCCCGACAGCCGCCTGCCCTGCGACGGCTGCAAGTACCGCGAGATCGCCCACGACCTGGGGCACGGGCACAGCCACGAGCACACGCATGCCCATGCGCCCGTTGCCATCGCTGCGGGGGGCGCTGAGCACGCACACGCACAAGCGGATGACCATGGGCACGCTCATGGGCATGGCGACCACGGCCATGAACACGGCCACGCCCATGGGCACCCGCACGGCCACGATCACGATCACCACCACGCGCACCCCGCCCCCCAGCCGGCCGGAGCCACGGCATGAGCACGGTCAACACCGTCACCGAACAGCTCACGCGCGCCGGCCAGGCCATCGAGCACGACAGCTTCGCCATCATCGACGCCGAGGCCGGCCCGCACGCCTACACGGCGCAGCAGTGGCCCATCGTGCGCCGCATGATCCACGCCAATGCCGACTTCGAATTCAACGGCCTGACCGACTTCCACCCCGATGCGGTGGAGGCCGGCATCGCCGCCCTGCTGCGCGGCGGCGCGCCCGTGGTGGCCGACGTGGAGATGATCTGCTCGGGCCTGTCGCAGCCGCGCCTGGCGCACTTCGGCATGCGTACCCACCAGTTCATCAGCGACGCCGACGTGATCGCCCGGGCCCAGGCCGAGGACACCACGCGCGCGGTGCAGGCCATGCGCAAGGCGCACCGGCAGGGGCTGCTGCAAGGCGCCGTCGTCGGCATCGGCAATGCGCCCACGGCGCTCATCGAACTCGTGCGCCTGATCCGCGAAGAGGGCGTGCGCCCCGCGCTGGTGGTGGGCATGCCGGTGGGGTTCGTGTCCGCCGCCGAATCCAAGGACCTGATGGCTGATGTGGTCGAGGTGCCCTGGATCGTCATCCGCGGCCGCAAGGGCGGCTCCACCCTGGTGGTGGCCGCGCTGCACGCGCTGCTGGCGCTGGCCGAGGCGCGGCAGAAGCAGCAACAGCCGCAACAAGGCGCCCCCGGAGGCTGAGCCAGCCATGATGGAGAAAACCGTCCGCCGCGGCACGCGCACCGGCTTCACCACCGGGGCCTGCTCCGCCGCCGCCGCGCGCGCCGCCGTGCTGGGCCTGGTGGGTGGCGCCGTGCCCGAGGCGGTGGACTGCCTGCTGCCCAACGGCGACGTGGTGCGCTTCGCGGTGAACGACGGAACCTGCGAAGGTGGCCAAGTTGCGCACGCCATGGTCATCAAGGACGCGGGCGACGATCCCGACTGCACCGACAAGGCCCACCTCACGGCCGACGTGCGCGTGCTGCCCGGCCGCGCGGGCGAGGTCGTGCTGTGCGGCGGCTTCGGCGTGGGCACGGTCACCATGGCCGGCCTGGGCCTGGAAGTGGGCGGCCCGGCCATCAACCCCGTGCCCCGCCGCAACATCGAAGACAACGTGCGTGCCGTGGGCGGCCCGCTGCTGGAGCATGCCGGGCTGGAAGTGACCATCTCCGTGCCCCAGGGCGTGGAGATGGCCAAGAAGACGCTGAACGCGCGCTTAGGGATTTTGGGCGGCATCTCCATCCTGGGCACCACCGGCATCGTCAAGCCGTATTCCACGTCGGCCTACCGCGCCAGCGTGGTGCAGGGCGTGCAGGTGGCCGCCACGCTGGGCCACGGCGTGGTGGTGCTCACCACGGGCGGGCGCACCGAGCAGTTCGCGATGAAGGAGCGGCCCGAACTGCCCGCTGCCTGCTTCGTGCAGATGGGCGACTTCCTGCGCTACGCGCTCGACGAGGCCGTGGCCCAGGGCCTGCGCGAAGTGGTCATCGGCGGCATGGTGGGCAAGCTCACGAAGATCGCCCAGGGCGAGACCATCACCCACGCCAACCGCGCCGAGGTCGATACGCAATTGCTGGCCGAGCTGGCCGCCCGCGTGGGCGCGCCGCCCGAGGTCTGCGCCGAGATCGCCGCCGCCGAGACCGCGCGCTTCGGCGCCGAACGCATGCAGGCCCTGGGCCTGGGCGAGCCCTTCCACCATGCGCTGGCACAGGCCGTGGTGCAGACGCTCACGGCGCCCGACCGCTACGGCGACCGCTTCCACCTCACCGTGCTGGTCTGCGATTTCGACGGCAGCAAGATCACCGAGGCCGCCTCCGGGCCGGCCGCCAACGCATGACCGCATGACGATGACGACGACGAACCCGCTCGAAAAAGACCCCCAGCCCTGCCGCGTGATCGGCGTGCTGGACGACGGCGCCGCCAGCCTCGGCGCCACCGCGCTCGCGCTGCTGCGCCGCGCCGACCTGGTGATCGGCGGCACGCGCACGCTGGCGCTGCTCGAAGACGACATCGCCCCGCAGGCCGTGCGGCGCGATCTGACCGGCTGCCTCTCGTCCGTGCCCGGCTGGATCGCCGAGGCCCGCGCCGCCCACCAGTCCTGCGTGGTGCTGGCCACGGGCGACCCGCTCTGCCACGGCATCGCCAGCTACCTGGCCTCGCGCCTCTGTATCCAGGCGCTGGAGGTGATGCCCAACGTCTCCACCCTGCAGCTGGCCTGCGCCCGCCTGGGCCTGGCCTGGCAGGACGCGCGCATCGTCTCCGTCCACGCCAAGGATGCCGGCGAATGGACCGTGGGCGCCGCGCCCGCGCACGGCCTCTACGCGCTGGCCCAGGCCGTGCGCCAGCACGACCGCCTGGCCGTGCTCACCAGCCCCGACAACACGCCCGCGCGCATCGCCCGCCTGCTGGTGGCCGAGGGCCTGGGCGAGGACTTCCAGATCAGCGTGGCCGAGCGCCTCTGCACGCCCGACGAGCGCGTCTGGGCCGACATGGCGCCAGCACAGGCCGCCGCGCAGGACTTCGCCGACCCCAACGTGGTGCTGCTGGTGCGCACGCGCCAGCGGCCCGACGCCGTGCGCTTCGGCCTGCCCGATGCGGCCTACCACCAGCGCCAGCCGGACAAGGGCCTGATCACCAAGCAGGAAGTGCGCGCCGTCTCGCTGGCCCGCATGCAGCTGCGCGCCACGAGCCGCGTGTGGGACATCGGCGCCGGCAGCGGCTCCGTGGGGCTGGAGGCCGCACGCCTGTGTCCGCAGGGCCATGTCTGGGCCATGGAGAAGAACGAGGGCGACGTGGAGATCGCGCGCCGCAACGTGCGCGATTTCGGCGTCTCCAACCACACGCTGGTGCACGGCAAGGCGCCCGAAGGGCTGGATGCCTGGCCCGACCCGGACGCGGTCTTCATCGGCGGCTCGGGCGGCGAGCTGGCCGAGCTGATCGCGCTGTGCCTCGCGCGCCTGCGCCCCGGCGGCTGGCTGGTGATGAACTTCGTCACGCTGGAAAACCTGGCCGCCGCCACCCAGGCCCTGCAGGCCGCCGGCGCCGCATGGGACGTGCTGCAGCTGCAGGCCGCGCGCAGCAAGCCCATCCTGCACATGCACCGCATGGCGGCAGAGAACCCGGTGTGGATCGTCTGCGCGCAGGCGGGCAGCGCCGGGGCCGCGGCGCCGGCCGTGGAGGAGGGCGCATGACCGAGCTGACCACGATATCCCCAGCACAGCCGCAGGCCCCGCAAGGGCAGCCGCTGGGCCGCCTGATCGGCGTCTCGCTCGGCCCCGGCGACCCCGGCCTCATCACCCGCGCCGCCTGGGCGCAGCTGCAGCGCAGCGACGCCGTGTGGACCTATCCGGCCCGCAGCACCAAGACGCCCAGCTACGCCTTCGACATCGTGCAGCGCGCCGGACTCGCGCCGCCCGCCACGCACCAGACGCTGCTTTTCCCGATGACGCACGACGGCGACAAGCTCGCCCGTGCCTGGATGCGCGCCGCCGACACCGTGCTGCCCTGGCTGCAGGCCGGGCAGGACGTGCTCTTCCTGGTCGAAGGCGACGCCAGCACCTACGCCACCTTCGGCCACCTGGCGCGCACCGTGCGGGCGCTGGATGCGCGCATCGAAGCGCCCGTGATCGCCGGCGTGAACGCCTTCACGGCGGCCTGCGCCACGCGCGGCATGCCGCTGGCCGAGCAGGACGACACCATCGCCATCGTGCCCGCCGCCTACGGCGTGAGCGCGGTGGACCGCCTGCTGCCCGACTTCGACACCCTGGTGCTGATGAAGGTCAAGCCACTCATGGACGACCTCATCGACTGGCTGGAGCGGCGCGAGCTGCTGCCCCACACCCAGTTCATCGAGCGCGTGGGCGCACCCGACGAGCGCTGCGTGGCAGGCACCGACCTGCCCGCGCTGCGCGGCACCAAGGTCAGCTACCTCTCGCTCATGGTGGTGAAGAACCCGCACCGCATCCGCGGCGAGCGCATCAAGGGCTGCCTGAAGAAATCCTCGCCCGCAGCCGCTGCTGCCGGCCAACCCCTGTCCGACGAACCGGAGCTTGCCGAATGACGACCGCCACCACTCCCGCCGCGCCCGACGTGGTGCTCTCCGCCCCCGCGCAGCCCGCCGCCGAGGTGCGCGTCTGCCTCGTCGCCATCACCCGCCACGGTGCCGCCCAGGCCGCGCAGCTGGCGCGCGACGTGCCGCAGGCGCACGTCTGCACCGCCGCCAAGTTCGCTGCGGCCTTCGAGGGCCTGCCCAACACCGTGCGCGCCTACGAAGGCGCGCTGCGCGACGAGATCGCGCCGCTCTTCGCGCAGTACGACCAGCTGGTCTTCTTCGTCTCGCTGGGCGCCGTGGTGCGCCTGATCGCCCCGGTGCTGAAATCCAAGGACGAGGACCCCGGTGTCACGGTGGTGGACGACGCGGGCCAGTTCGTCATCCCCGTGCTCTCGGGCCACGTGGGCGGCGCCAACGAATGGAGCGAGCGCATCGCTGCGCTGATCGGCGCCACGCCCGTGCTCACCACCGCGTCCGACGTGGGCAAGACCATTCCCGTCGATATCCTCGGCCGCCACCTGGGCTGGCGCGTGGAGGCGCCCAAGATCAACATCACCCGCGTCTCGGCCCACGTGGTCAACGGCGAGCCCATCGCCGTCGTGCAGGAGGCCGGCAGCCCGCACTGGTGGAACCGGCCCACGCCGCTGCCCGCCAACATCGTTTGCCTCGCCGACTGGAGCGGCGTGGATCCCGAACGCTTTAAGGCCGTTCTGTGGATCACGCACGACGAGGTGACGCCCGAGCGCTGGGCCGCGTGGCACGAGCGGCTGGTGGTGTACCGCCCGCCCGTGGACGCCGCTGCGTGAGCACCGAACACGCCATGCGCCTGGCCATCGGCCTGGGCTGCGACCGCGGCACGCCCGAGGCCACAGTCGAGGCCTGCCTGCGCGAGGCGCTGGCCCAGGTGGGCGCGCAGATCGCCCAGGTGGCCCTGGCCGCCAGCATCGAGGCCAAGCAGGACGAAGCCGCCTTCCTCTCGCTGGCCGCGCGCCACGGCTGGCCGCTGCGCTGGTACGCCGCCGCGCAGCTGGCGGCCGTGCCCGTGCCCAACCCGTCCGAGACCGTGCTGCGCTACATGGGCACGCCCTCGGTCAGCGAAGCCGCCGCGCTGCTGGCTGCCGGCGCGGCCGATGCGTCGGCCCTGGTGGTCGAAAAGCACCGCCTGCGCGGGCCCGACGGGCGCAATGCCACCGTGTCCATCGCGCGCATTCCGCCGGCCCCGCAAGGCCCCTCCGATTCCGGCGGCTGAGGCCTCTTGGGCACTCCAGCCATTGACTCCACCCAACCCTTGAAAGGTCCACCATGCATATCGAAATCGGCATCCTCTCGCAGGACAAGATCGCCTATGCCTCCGTCGCCGCCACGGCGCTGCTGGGCGCGCACGCGCTGCCCCTGCTCAAAAGCCCCACGGCCTGGCTGCGCACGCTGCTGGCCGCCTTCTTCTTCAGCGTGCTGATGCAGGTCTGGCACATGCCCATCGGCCCGTCCGAGCTGCACTTCGTCGGCGCCATGCCCATCTACCTGCTGTTCGGCTTCATTCCCACGCTGTTCGGCTTCGGCCTGGGGCTGCTGGCCCAGGCCCTGGTCTTCGAGCCGCAGGATCTGGCACACCTGGCCGTCAACTTCCTGAGCCTGGCCGTGCCGCTGGTGGCCGTGCACCACGGCCTGGGCAAGCGCCTGGAACGCATCAGCATCGCCAACGTGCTCAAGCTCGACGCCGTGTACTACGCGGGCGTCACCCTCATGGTGGGCTTCTGGCTCTCCATCAGCAGCGACCCGGCCCCGGTGGCCGACTGGGCGCTGTTCGCCGCGTCCTACCTGAGCCTGGTGGCCGTGGAGCCGCTGCTGACCATCGCCATCACCCTGGGCGCCACGCGCCTGCGCGGCCGCCGCTGGCTGGCCGCCTGCATCGACGAAGGCACGCTGCAGCGCATCGCCGCGCCCGCATCGCAGGCCATCGCTGCCTGAAGGAAAGAACGCACATGTCCGCAGGAAAGATCATGCTCGTGGGCATCGGCCCCGGCAGCACCGACCACATGACCGCGCGCGCCCGCGCCGCCATCGCCGAAGCCGACACCATCATCGGCTACGTCACCTACATCAAGCTCGTGGCCGATCTCATCGAAGGCAAGGAGATCATCCGCAAGTCGATGACCGAAGAACTGGACCGCGCCATCGAATCGCTGGCCCGCGCCCGCGAGGGCAAGAAGGTCGCGCTCATCTCCTCGGGCGATGCGGGCGTGTACGGCATGGCCGGCCCCACGTTCGAGGTGCTGTTCCAGGCCGGCTGGACGCCGCCCGCCTTCGACGAGAACGGCGTGGTCGAGCCCGGCGGCATCGAGGTCGAGATCGTGCCCGGCGCATCGGCCCTCAACAGCTGCGCGGCCCGCGTAGGCGCGCCGCTCACGCACGACTTCTGCGCCATCTCGCTCTCGGACCTGCTCACGCCCTGGCCCACCATCGCGCGCCGGCTGGACGCCGCCGCCATGGCCGACTTCGTGGTCGCGCTCTACAACCCCAAGAGCGGCCGCCGTACGCGCCAGATCGAGGAGGCCCAGCGGCTCTTCCTGCGCCACCGCAGCCCCGACACCCCCGTGGCCATCGTCAAGAGCGCCTACCGCCGCCGCGAGCGCATCGAGTTCGCCACGCTCGCCACCATGTGCGATGCCGACATCGGGATGCTGAGCACCGTGCTCATCGGCAACAGCAACACCACCCTCCAGCACGGCCTCATGGTCACGCCGCGCGGCTACGCCAACAAATACGACGTGGAAGGCGGCGGCGCCACGCGCGAGGGCGAACGGCCCGGCCGCTCGCTCTCCACGGGCCTCAACGGCTGGCTGGAGAACCTGCAGCTCGACCACGCCGCCGGCGAAAGCATCGAATCGCTGGCCCTGCGCCATCGCCTGCCGGCCGACTACATCCGCGACACCCTGGCCCAGCCGCTCGTTATCGCCGAGGCCGCGACGACCGAGGAAGAGGCATGAGCACCGACACCCCCACGACCACCGCCCCTGCAACCGCCGCGTCCGAAGGCGTACGCGTGGTCGTCAAGCCCAAGATCGGCAGCTACCGCCGCCACATCCTCATCTGTACCGGTCCGCGCTGCGCGCAGGAGGGCCAGGCCCAGGCCCTCTTCGACAGCCTGGGCGAGAAGTTCAAGGCTGCGGGCCTCAACGACGGCGACCTGCGCGTCAAGCGCAGCCGCGTGAGCTGCTTCGCCGCCTGCAAGGGCGGCCCGGTGATGTGCGTACAGCCCGACGGCACCTGGTACTACGACGTCACGCCCGAGAACATGGACCGCATCATCGAGCAGCACCTGGTGGGCGGGCAGCCGGTGGAAGAGCTGGTGTTCCACCAGGGGCCTACGGGCGCGTAGGGCTGCCGCGCCATCCGTTGCCTGGTGCTGTCCGGGTGCACAGTCATTGTCCAGCACGCCGTGCAGGTCGAGGTCGGCGGACTTGCGTGCCTTCGTCGACCATGCGCGCCTGCACCGGGAACTCGCCAATGAGCGCGGGATCAGATGCGCATACCCTTCATCCACCGGGCAAAGGAATGTGACGATGACCCCGAACGAACGCCCGCTGCTCGACGACCTGCTGCAACGCCTGGTCCACGCCGGCCCGGCAGCCAAGGACAGCGAGGCCGACAGCCGCATCCACCAGGCGCTGGCCGCGCAGCCCGACGCGCTCTACCTGCTGGTGCAGCGCTGCCTGTTGCTCGAGCGCGGCCTCGCGCATGCACAGGAAGAAGTCGCACGGCTGAAGCAGGCCGCAGACAGCAATCGCAGCTTCATCGGCGCCGACCTGGAGCAGGGCTTCGGCCGCGCCCCGTCGCAGGCCTACAGCCCGGGCACCGCCGCAGCGCAACCCACGTCCATGCCGCAGCAAGCCCCCCCGGCGGGCTACGCGCAGCCGGCACCCGCTCCGGGCTGGCGCGACCGCCTGTTCGGCAACGCCAGCGCGCCGGCTGCGGCCGCCCCTGCAGGGCCGGGCTTTCTGGGTACCGCCGCCAGCGCGGCGGCCGGTGTGGCCGGCGGCATGTTCCTGTTCAACGGGCTGGAACACCTGCTGGGCAACCGCGGCAGCGCCGTGGGCAATGGCCTGCTGGGCGGCGGCGAGCTGCTGCCGCAGGAAACCGTGGTGCAGAACATCACCAACGAGAATTTCTACGACAGCCGCGGCAACGACGACAGCCGCGACGCAGGCTGGTTGCCCGACGACAGCGGCCCGGCCTTCGACGACGACGGCGGGAACTTCCTCTGAGGGGCGAAGGCTTCGTCGAAGTCGCATCGCTGCGACCGGCAGGAATGATGTGTCCACGGAACCGGACCAATTCCCGTACGAGTAACGCTATGGAAGGAGTCGCGAGGCTCATCCCAGGCCGCACTCATCCGAGGCTACGCACCCCGGGACGATCAGATCGGTTGCCGCACGGACCGCCATCCGCAGGGCAACATCTCGATGTCAGGCGTGCGATGTCCGCATCACGCCACCGGCCCTGGACAGCAGCGCGCGCAGCGCAGTCTGGCCGGACGGCGTGACGAGACCGATGCCGAGGGCCAGCGCATCGCCCTCGGCCAAGCGCCGGTAGGCCACGCCAGCGCGCCGCAGCCCGGTAAAGGAACTGGCCAGCAGTGCCATGCCCCGGCCGGCCGCCACCTCGGCCAGCAGGACGTGGTGGTCCGCCGGCTCGCGGAGCTTGGGCGGGGCGAAGCGGTACCGCTCGAACACCTGCTGGCAATGGTCGTAGAACGCGGGCTGCCGGGCGCGTTCGAACCAGAAGACGGGCTGCTGCGCCAGGTCGGACAGCCGCAGCATCCGGCGCCGGACCAGGGGGTGCGCGGAGGGCAGCGCCACCACCATGGGCAGGCGGTCGATCTCCAGCACATCGAGCCCGCGCACATCGGTGGGCAGCGCGATGAAGGCGGCATCGAGCCGGCCCGCGCGCAGCTGCCGCACCAGGCGTGGCGACGTGTCCGAGACCACCTCCACGCGAATTCCGGGCTGCAGCGCCTGCGCACGGTCGGCCAGCCCGCGGAACCAGGCCGGCTCGGCCGCGCTGGTGAGACCCAGCCGCAGCGTGGCAGGCACGGCGGCGCCCTGGAAGGCGGCCTCCGCCTGCCGCAGCAGATCGGCCACGCCGCGTGCGTAGGGCAGCAGCCGGCGCCCTGCCTCGGTGAGGCTCACGCCTCGGGCGTGGCGGTCGAAGAGCGGCATGCCCAGCCGTGACTCCAGATCGTGGATCGCGCGGCTCAGGGGAGGCTGCGACAGGTGCAGCGCCTCCGCCGCCTGGCGGAAGCTCAGGGCGTCGGCCACGGCCAGGAAGAGGGCGAGCGAGCGGGAGTCGAGCTTGGAAGACATACCGAAAAGGTATCACCGAAACGGTCATTCCCAGGATTCCGCAAGCTGCCTACATTCGCGGACGACCCCCAACCAAGACCCTCGAAAGGAACCCCGCATGCGGCACGCGTCCCCATCGACCCATCCCCTGGCCACGCCCCCCGGTACCGGCAGCGCGCGCCATGAGCGCGGCACCCGCATGCTCGCCCAGGTGGACGGTCCCGCCGGCCTGGCCGTGGTGGAGCAACTGGCACAGTCCTTCCCGGATTTCGCGCGCCTGCTGGTGGAATTCCCCTTCGGCGACATCTACGCCCGGCCCGCGCTGGGCCTGCGCGAACGCGAACTGGCCACCGTGGCGGCCCTGTGCGCCATGGGCCATGCCCTGCCGCAGCTGCGCGTGCACGTGCATGCCGCGCTGCACGTGGACTGTACCCCGGCCGAGATCGTCGAGGTGGTGATGCAGATGGCCGTCTATGCCGGCTTCCCGGCCGCGCTCAATGCGCTGGGCGTGGTGCGCGAGGTGTTCGCCGCGTCGGGCATCGCGCTGCCGTTGCGCGGCGAGGGTCAGGACGCAGGGGACGAGGCTCCATCGACCGCCGCATAGTGCGACACGACGGGAAACGGCTCGTAGAAGTGGTGCAGCAGCCGCTTCCATTCCTGGTACTGCAGCGAGCCGCGAAAACCCTGCTCGTGTGCCTCCAGCGTGTCCCACTCCACCAGCAGCAGGTATTCGCCCGTCCGTTCGATGCAGCGCTCGAGCCGGTGCGACCGGTAGCCCGGCATGGACGCGATGATGCGCTGTGCCTGCAGGAAGGCGGCTTCGAATGCCGCTTCCTGGCCGGCGCGCACTTGCAGGGGAGCTGCTTCGAGAATCATCCGGGGTCTCCGTGGTGACGATCGCGGCGCGTCACCGGGATGTGCCAGGCCCACGCAGCAGCCAGCGCAAGGCTGCTCCGACCAGGTACAGCGACAGCGCCGCCGGCAGCGTGAACATCGAACCCCAGGCACCCACCATGAACATCGTGTACGCCATGTCGGAAAGCCCCGGCGCGGCGGCGCAGTGCATGCCCGAACCCTCGTTGCCGGAGCACTCCAGCAGCGTGGCCAGCGGCCACCAGGCCAGCAGGAGCACGAGGGGCGCCAGGCCCAGGAGCGTGCACAGCGCACCGAACCAATGGCGGGCGAGAAAGGGGAATCTCCGGCGGAGCGTGCCCATGCGAGGCTGGCCTTACTTCCGGCCGCCCACCGTCAGCAGCAGCCCGCCCACGGCGATGGCGCCGATGCCCAGCCACAGCGGAACGTTGACGCGCTCCTGCTCCTTGGCGGAGATCTCCAGCGGTCCCAGCTTCACCACCGTGGTGTCCTTGGTATAGCTGAAGCCTCCATAGGCGAGGCCGAGCGCGCCGGCCACGATGAGGGCAAGGGCGACGAGTCGGGTGGCGTTCATGGTGTCGGTTCTCCGGATTGAGGCCCCTGTGTGAGGCAGGTTGGGCAGCGTTGAGAGCAAGATAAAGATACCGGGCTCAAGCATAAATCCTGGGAAGCCGTCCGGGCTGTGGATGCCGCCGGAAAGCTCAGGAAACCAGAACAAGAAAAGTACGCATGGACGCGATGGCACGCCTCACCGCGGCCGGTACATCTTGAACTTCTGCTCCGGCCCCACCGAGAAATAGTCCGCGGGCCCCCCCGCGCGCAGGATGTGCCCGGCGCTCGCCGTGTCGTATATCCCATCCTTCAGCAGCGCCGTGTCGATGTGGATCGTCACCACCTCGCCCAGCACCAGCCAGGTGGGCACCTGCACCCCGTCCGCGCCCTGCAGCTGCAGGATCTGCGTGCACCGGCATTCGAAGGTCACGGGGCTTTCGGCCACGCGCGGCGGCGCGACGCGCTCGGAGGCCAGGGGCGTGAGCCCCGCCAGGGCGAACTCGTCCACCTCGGGCGGCACGGCCGCGCAGCTCTGGTTCATGGCCTCGGCCAGGTCGCGGGTGGCGAGGTTCCACACGAACTCGCCCGTGGCCTGCACGTTGGCCAGCGTGTCCTTCGCGCCGATGCTGGCGAAGCCCACGATGGGCGGCACGTAGTTGAACGCATTGAAGAAGCTGTAGGGCGCGAGATTGCGCACACCCGCCGCGCTCTGCGTGCTGATCCATCCGATGGGGCGCGGCCCCACGATGGCGTTGAAGGGGTCGTGGGGCAGCCGGTGGCCCTGGCGCGGCTGGTAGCTGTGGAAGCGCGCATCGGGAGAATTTGGAGTGGGTGCATTCATGCGCAGGCACCATACCGGCATTGGCGCGCCCCTGCAACGCCGCACCCGGCGCAGCCACCGCGCCAGTGGTTCAAGGGGGCGCGGCTCATGCCTGCAGGCCCAGGAACCGCGCCGGCGGCACGCCCACCGCGCGCCGCACCATGGCGCTGAAGGCGCTGGGGCTGCTGTAGCCCAGTTCGGCCGCGATCTGGTTCACGGGCCGGCGCCCCGCCGCCAGCGCCACGGCCTGTGCCAGCAGCACCTGCTGGCGCCACTGCGTGAAGGTGGTGGACAGGTCCTGCCGGAAGAGCCGCGCCACCGTGCGCGGACTGGCACCGGTGTCGCGCGCCCAGTCCGCCAGCTTCTCGTGGCGCGTGGGATCGGCCAGTACCGCCTCGCACAGATGGCGCAGGCGCTTGTCGCGCGGCAGCTGCACGCCCAGGCGCACGGCGCTGGCGCTGCACAGTTCTTCGCGGATCAGCGCGCTCAGAAGGCGTTCGCGGCGCAGGACCTCCGGCGCAGGCGGGGGCGCGTCGTCGCTCCCGGTGGGCATCTCGCACACCAGCGCGCGCAACAGCTCGGACATCTCCAGCACGCGGCACTGGCGCCACAGGGCATCTTCGGCCCGGGCCATGCCCGGGCCGCAGCGCCCGCGTGCCTGGTGCAGGTACAGCGTGCGCATGTCCGCGTCTTCCACCACCGTGACCGCATGCTCCACGCCCGGAGGGATCCACACCGCGCGCGACGGCGGCACGGTGTACGTGCCTTCGGCCACCGTCAGGCGGATCACGCCCGTGGTCGATACGGCCACCTGCGCCCAGGGGTGGCAGTGCGGCATCACCTGCGTGCCTGCCTTCAGCTGGCGGTGCTTGGCGCGCATCGGCCGTGCCGCGCTGGGCACGAAAAGATGCGGCGTGAGCGAGGGCACGAAAGCCACCATGCGCCGCTGTGGGGCGCGTGGCAGGGGCGGTGCGGAGCGCTCGGCAGGCCGGGCGGCGGGCGGCTTGGCGGAGTTTGGCATGTTCTCGACAGCGATTGGCAGACTATCGTAATTCAGACGCGGGCCGCCTGCCTAAGATCACCGGCATGACATCGACCCATGCGCCCGCCGCGGCGACCGCTCACGCTACGCTGCGCGAAGACGCCCGCACCATCGGCCTCATCGGCCTGGCGCACGGCTCCTCGCACTTCTTCCACCTGCTGCTGCCGCCGCTGTTCCCCTTTCTCATCGCCGAGTTCGGCTACAGCTACTCCGAGCTGGGCCTGCTGGTGTCGGTGTTCTTCGTGATCTCCGGCGTGGGCCAGGCACTGTCGGGCTTCATCGTGGACCGGGTCGGCGCGCGTCCGGTGATGTTCTTCGCGCTGTCGAGCTTCGTCCTCTCCGGCCTCGTGGCCAGCATCGCCACCGGCTATGCCGGGCTGGTGGCGGCCGCGGCGCTGGCGGGCCTGGGCAACGCCCCGTTCCATCCGGTGGACTTCACCATCCTCAACAAGCGCGTGTCGCCCCAGCGCCTGGGCCACGGCTTCTCGGTGCACGGCATCTCCGGCAACCTGGGCTGGGCCACCGCTCCCGTCTTCATGGCCGGCATCACCGCGGCCACCGGCTCGTGGCGGGCGGCCTGCCTCTGCGGCGGCCTGCTGGCGCTGGTCATCCTGTCCATCATGGTCCTGAACCGCGACGCGCTCGACGACCGCCGGGGCACGGCAGCGCCCGCTACGGGCAAGCCCGGCGCCGCCAGCGCGCCAGTTGGCGCCCCGGCCGAACACCCCATGGCCTTCCTGCGGCTGCCCTCCGTCTGGTTGTGCTTCTCGTTCTTCTTCTGGACCACCTGCTCGCTGAGCGTCATCCAGAGCTTCGCCGGCCCCACGCTGCAGAAGATGTACGGCCTGCCGCTGTCCGTCACCTCCATGGTCGTCACCGGCTACATGCTGTGCGGCGCCGCCGGCATGGTGGTCGGCGGCTTCCTGGCCGGCCGCGTGGTCCGGCTGGAGCGCACCATCACCGTCTGCCTGCTGGCCACGGCCGTACTGCTCGTCGCCGCGGGTACCGGCCTGTTGCCCGGCATGGCCGCCATGGTCTTCGTGGCGCTGGCAGGCGTGGGCACCGGCCTGGCCGGCCCTTCGCGCGACATGCTGATCAAGCGCGCCGCGCCGCCCGGCGCCACCGGCCGCGTCTACGGCACGGTGTACTCGGGCCTGGATCTCGGCTTCTGCGTGGCTGCCCCGGTGTTCGGCGCCATGCTGGACGCGGGCATGACCTCGGGCATCTTCTACGGCTCGGCCGCCGCCCTGGTGCTGGGTGTGGCCTCGGCGGGCGTCGTGGGCATCGGCGTCGCAGCCAGGGCGCGCGCGCAGCGCATGGCCGCGGCATGAACGGCCGCCCCACTGCATCCGCATCCCGAGGGGGCGCGGCGCGTTGCCGGGCGTGCTGATCGAGCAGCTGCACGGCGGGGAGTGCCTGCGCATCCGCGTGCGGCCGCGCCTGCTGGCAGCGGCCATGCTGCTGGCCGGAGGCATGCTGGCGGTGCTTCCCTGCGTCGTGGCTGCGCTGTGGGCGGGTGATCCGCAGGCCCGTGCACGCCTCGCGTCGGAAGGTCCGTGGGCCGTGGCGGTGCTGGTCCTGTGGGGCGTGCTGGCCTGCGGCGCGGGCATCGCCCTCCTGCGCTTCGCGCCCCGCAGCCGCGAAGCCCGGCTGTCCCGCCTGGAGGGTACCGGCGAAGCCCTGCGCCATTTCCGGGGAGCGCCGAGCGTGCGCGACATGGGCGTCATCCTCTCGCACATCGACGCCATCTGGCTGCGCCGCGTCCCGCATGGCCGCGGCGTTCTGCGGCGCGAAGAACTGGTCCTGCGCTGCGTGCACGGCGGTCCCCGCGTGCTGGCCTGGGTGGTCCTGCCCCGGGCCGGCGCATCCTCGCGCCTGGACGCAGCGGCCCGCGCGGCCGGTGGATTCCTGGGCGTACCCGTGGCGTTGGAAGGGGAGCCGCTCCCGCCGCGGTCAGCCACCCGCAGGCGGCAGGTGCGTGGCCTGACGAAAGTGGCCGAACCCCCGGTGGACACGCCCCGGCTGCGCGCGCCCGGCCGCTGCATGGCGGCTGCCGGCGCCATGCTGGCCGCCCTGTTCGCGGCCTGGCTGGCGTGGCAGGTCGTCGGTGCCGTGCAGACTGGCCACCTCGTCGTCCACCCCCGGGCGGGCGGGGTGCGGCACTACGACTGGAACGCCGCGCCAGGCCCGTTCGCCATCCAGCTGGTGTTCACCGCGGCGCTGGCAGCGCTGTGCACGCTGATCGCCTGGCTGGCCGCGAAAGTGGCGTTGGGTGGGTGGAATCGTTCCGCCTGAACCGTTCGCCCGCGCGGGACCGTCAGGCCTTGCGCTCCAGCTCCCGGGCATAGCGGTGGCTCACGACGCCCAGGATGATCCCGAACACGATGAACCCCAGGCCGATCGCATCGGCGAAGCTGGGCCACGGCCCGCGCCCCTGGCTGGAAAACACGATGAAGATGGCCCCGGCCCCGATGAAGAAGATGGGTGCGAGGAAACGGTTGCGCCGCTGCGCCGAGAGCACGACCGCGCTCTGCTGCACCTGCGAATGCAGCGTGCGTGCCTTGGTTTCGCATTCGCCCGCGCAGCAGATGGAATGGCCCAGGTCGGTCGCGCAGGCCGGGCACAGTCCCTTGTTGCAGGCGCGGCAGGTGCCGACAGCATCCGAGTCATGGTGTACGAAGCATTTCATGGCGTTCTCCTGTCTTGGCCCGGCAAGGGGCTTCGCTTCCCTGCCGGGCTACCCGTGTCAGACAGACTCTAACGTTTTCTCTTTCTGCGCCGCAGCTTCGCGCGCAGCCAGGGCCCGCTGGTGGTTTGCGAATGGAATGGCGCCCATTCTCGGAAAAAAGCAAACGCCATGGACCACCGAATTCGCAGCACGGCCCCGCACCTCCGGGCCTATGGCCCACCGCTGGCCAGCACATCCCATCCCGCCTCCGCATCGGATCGCCCTTGCGTCCACGCGGACCAGCCGCCGGTGCCCGCCCGGCCGCAGTCACCGCTGATTTCTGCGCGTATGCTTGCGCCAAGGGCATGCCTGCCGCCCGGCAGAACGGGCCCCTGCACCGGCAGGGATCTGCTGCATTCCGCGGCAGGGCGCGCTTCCGGCCCTGCACACTCCCGCGCCCGCATGGCTCTCTCCCGCACCGGCTCTTCGCCGGGAGAGGGGGCGTCTGCGATCCCCTATTGCAAAGCCGAGTTGGTGGGGGCGAATGTCGAGGGCATCTGCCTGGGCCTCGTTGCTGAATGGCTTCGCCGCCTGGACCAGAGCCCGGTCGACCGCGTGGCCGCATTGGCGCGGGGAACCGCAGGCCATGCAGTGGCCGGCCAATGGCAGCGGCATTACGCGGACGACAAGGCCGCACGGCGAAGCCGCGGCTCGGAGACCGCGGCCGCGGACTTGCAGGCACAGAATGCCGTGCTGTGCGCCGCAGGCCTGCGCCCGGCGGAAAGCGACGAGCTCTACGACTGGATCACGCCGGGGGTGCTTCCCTATGTGGCCGGCACCATCGCCGAGACGGGGGCGAAACATCTGCTGGGAATGTATTTCGCCAACGGAAAGGCGCACACCATCGCGGCCTCGTCATCGGGCAGGCGGATCTCGCTCTTCGACCCCAACCATGGGGAATTCGAAGCACGGCCACGCGAAGTGGAAAACCTGCTGCAGAGACTGGTGGACCGTTACAGGGAGGATGGGCATGTCCTGATGAACATCACCCTGCAGGCCCTGCATTGACGCCGCTGTCCAGGTCGACTGCGCAGGCCTGCGGTGTCGCGGGCCGCGCGTCCGCTACCAGCCCGTCACTTGGCCTTCGAATGCCCGTGCGCCGCCGCCCCCTCGGACGCCATGCTGCTGGCCATCACCTTCGCATAGGCGGACTTCGTCAGGTGCACCGAGCAGTACTGGTCCAGCTCGGGCTTGATCTTCTCGATGGCGTCCTCCTCGAACACCGCTTCCTTCTTGCCGCCCTGCGTGTGGCCCACGGCGTAGTAGATGAACTTGGGCTTGATCGTTTCGTCCATGCCGACATAGTCGGAGCAGGTGGTCTTCACCAGCGGCTTGCGGGCCTTCGCGGCCGGCGCCGTGGCGGCCGCCGGGTTCGTGGCCGCTGCCGACGGTGCCGCAGGGCTCGGCGTCTGCGCCATGGCCGCTGCGGCGGCCAGGGAGGAAAGGGTCAGGACGGACAGGCGGGCAAGAACTCTCATGGTGGTCACTCCTCGATCGAATGATGATGGGCTCCGGTGCGTGCACCGCATCGGCGGCGGCATGCCGGTACCGTGTCGTCCGCCCTTGCGACAGTGAAATCGCCAGGGCTTTCAACGACGATTTCATCCTAGGACTGCAGACTTAGAGAGGACTTAGAGAGGCGGCGCTTGCGGCCGGGGCTGCACATCGATGCCCGTCCACGCATGCTCCGCATCCGTCTCCATCGCCACATCGAACACCTCGCCCATGGAAGGAAAGCGCAAGCGATAACGCAGCACATGGGCGTCGAAACGGAAGTCTTCCGCGAACCCCTTCACCGCCACCTCCAGCCGGGCGATCGCCCAGGCCTGCACATCGACCAGGGCGGCGCAGGTGACGGGGCCCTCGCCGTAGTCGGTCGTGAGCCACTCCTGGGCCACGACGACGCGCGAATCGGGTGACCAGCACAGCGGCCTGCCGAAGATCCGGTGCGGCACCTCGCGGCCATCGATGGCCAGCCGGAAGTACTCCGGCCCGAAGCGGATCTCGCCCTCGAAGTGCAGGGCTGCGCGGTGCTGGCCATCGACAGAGCGGGTCGTGTGCATGCGCGCAAGCCTACACCGCCGCTTGATGGGCATCGCGGCGGGCTGGCTACACTGCCTCATGATTCCCAAACAATCGAGCAACAAGTGGGCGGCTGCGGGCTGCATGGCGGTGGCGCTGGCTTCGGTGGGCGCGAGCGCGCAGTTGCGCGAGTACCTGCGTGCGGACTGGGACCCCATCACCTACCAGTTGGCAGGAACGCAGGAAGTCCAGACGCTCTGGATCGGAAGCTCCTATACGCAAAGGCCGGATGGCGCATGCGACGAGGTACGGACCAGCCTGGTCGATCCCTCCGCATTCGATGCGTCGAAGGAGCAGGCCGAGGCGCCTGCCACCAAAACCGAGCGGCTCGTTGTCCGGTGCCGCCCGGTACCTCCAGGCAGCCGCGGCCCGGTGTTTCCGCCCACCAAGGCTTCGCCCTTCTTTCCCATGTGAGATGCCGACGGCGGCACGCCCTAGGCAAGCACCGGTCAGGCGATGCGCCGCCGCGGCACCAGCCGCGGAATGACCGCGCCCGTGGTCCGCATGTAGTCGCGGTACGCCTGCCCGAACTCATCGCACATCATGGCCTCCTCGCGGGGAATGCGCACGATGCAGAGGATGGCCACCGCTACCAGCGCCGAGGGCCCCGCGATGGCATTGGGCAGCAACAGGGCCTGCGCCACGCCGAACAGCAGGAACGCGGCATACATCGGGTGCCGCACCACGCGGTACACGCCGCGCTGGACCAGTTCGTGGCCGTGCCGGATCTCCAGCGTGATCGACCACCATGTGCCCAGCTCCGCGTGGGCGCGCCAGAACACCCAGAGGCCTGCAGCCCAGACCAGTGCACCGGCATACGGCAGCACGTCGGGGGCGGCGTCGTGCGAGGCTCCATCCAGCCAGGGGGTGAAGATGTACGCCAGTGGAAGCACCATCTGCCCGATGGCCACGAGCACGATCAGTGCCTTGTCCTGGCGGCTGGAATGGTTCGCCCTGGAAGGCCCGGCGGCGCGGGCGCGGCGTTGATAGACGGTGCGGATGGCCTGGTAGGCCAGCAGGCCGACGAGGAATGTCGCCTGCGGAGCGTGAAGATGCATGGGTTCCCTCTCTGTTTTTTTGCCCTGCCGTTCGGGTCGGCATGCGCAGGCCATTCTGTCCCGAGACATGGATGGGGAGCAGTACCCAAAGCTTTGCATTGCCATCAATGGCGCCTTGGGCTCACTTTCCATGCGGCCAACCGCATGCTTGCGGCCCACATGCCTCCGGCCTCGCTATCCAGGCATGTGAAGGTTCGTTACCGTCAGCCAGCACAGCGCTTGTGAAAGCGCCCCTCTGCCTTGATGGTGGTGTAGGTGGCGTTCAGGTCGGCACGGATGCCTGGTCCGATGTACACCGGATCAGCAATGATCCCGTCGCACACGAATTCGCCTTTGTATTCAAAGATTGCTGTCTCGACCACCACGGTCGTGCCGCTCAGCAGCTCATGCAGTGGCGTGGTCAGGCCTTTCACGGCGTATGCATTCTTCAGATCGGCATCCAGCATGAGTGCATACCGGGTCGTGCTCCGCAAGTAGAACCATCGCCCGGCGCGCATTGTCGGAAGCACGCGCTCGATCTGCGATGGCAACCCGTGACTCGTGGATTTCACCATTTCCATGGCACGGTGAAGACGGCCCATGTCGGCCTTCACCAAGTTCCTGGCTTTGGCAAGATCCTTGATCAGGCTCCTGGTGAGCTTCTTGCCTTCGTTGATCAGGACCTGAGTAAGAACGGCTTCATACGCCTCGATGAATTGCATGGCATCGTCGTGTGGCAGCAGCATGGCGTGGTGATCCGTCGGTGTCGTATCTCAAGGCGGTGGAGCTGTGCATGGTACCCGGCTGGGCCGACGGCGGCCCAGCAAACGTCCCCCGGATCGGCCCATCAAATCGTATCCTAACTAGCAAACATCACTTGATTTTCAGGAGAAATTAAGGGAAGTTGGACATTGACGCTTCAGTGGTGCAAGATACGAGCTAGGGAAGGTCTGCAAAACCCCTTTCCGACGCCCCGCGGCGGGGATGAATCGGGGGTGATTTTTCGCGATGTGCGAGACCAGACTGATTCCCCGCGCGAAATGCCCATCCAGCAGGCAGATTTGGCCCGTGCAGCGGCCCTTGGGCGCATTCCAGGCGCACTCATGCCTGCATCGCCAGCAACTGCCGGCGTGCCATCCACACATTGCCCAGCGCAAACATCACCTGCAGCCGCGCCGTGTTCTTGGCCAGGCCCCGGTAGCGCACCTTGGCGTGACCGAACTGCTGCTTGATCACCCGGAACGGGTGCTCCACCCTGGCCCGGATGCTCGCCTTGATC
>NZ_JMKU01000044.1 GCF_000687165.1 Paracidovorax oryzae ATCC 19882
AGCAGTTGAGCTTGTCCAGCGAGGACAGCACTTCGATGAGCGCGGGCGTGAGCCGCACCGTGCTCGATCCGCAGCGCAGCGTGATCTCGTCGCCCGCCTCCAGCGTGATGGTCTTGGCCTTCACCGTGAGCGCGCCCGACACCTCCAGGCTGTCCGTGCCGCTCACGCTCGCCTTGCGGTCCGAGCCCACGCTCACCGAGTCACTGCCGATGACCGTGCGGGTCCAGTTGGCGCCCACGATGTCGTTGCGCACGCCGCCGATGTTGACGCTGTAGGCCAGCCCCACGTTCACCATCTTGGCCAGGCCCACGTTCTGCATGGCCGTCATCCCGATGGTCTCGGTCTTCATCGTGCCCACCCGGATGTTCCAGCTGGTGCCGATGCGGTCCTTCTCGCTCTGCCCGACGGTCTTGCTGCGGTGGCTGCCGATGCGGATGTCTTCGTTGGCGCCCACGGTCTCGTCGCGGTTGTCGCCGATCGAGATCGTCTCGTTGTGGTCCACCCGCTCCTTGCGGTTGGAATGGATGGTGATGGTCTCGTCGCCATCGACCTCCTCGGTGCGCCAGCCATGCACCGTGATCTTCTCGTTGCGGTCCACCGTCTCCGTGCGGTCCCGGTGGATCACGTTCGTCTCGTCCCGGTCGATGGTCTTGCGCCGGTCCTGGCCCACCCAGTGGTCCTCGTCGTTCTCCACTTCGATGAGCTGGTCCTTCTGCGCGTGCAGCCACACCTGCTCCGCGCCCTTCTTGTCCTCGAAGCGGATCGCGTTGGCGTCGCCCGCGCCGTTCTTCATCCCGTCGCCGAAGGCGCCACCCTTGCTCGACTTGGTCTTGATGCCCGACTGCGTGGCATTGCCCGGCAAGGCCCAGGGCGGCATGTTCGCGGCGTTGTAGACGCTGCCCGTGACGATGGGATAGTCGGGGTCGCCGTTCAAGAAGTCCACGATGACCTCCTGGCCGATGCGCGGGATCGAGATCGCCCCGAAGCCCGAGCCCGCCCAGCTCGTGGCCACCCGCATCCAGCAACTGGAGTTCTCGTCCATCGCCCCCAGCCGGTCCCAGTGAAACTGCACCTTGATGCGGCCGTATTCGTCCGTCCAGATTTCTTCTCCGGCCGGGCCGACCACGACGGCAGTCTGCGGACCCGTCGTGCGCGGCTTTTGCGTCTTGCGCGCCGGGGTGTACGGCAGGCTCGTGGGCTGGGCCGTGAGGCTGAATTTCTGGAACGAGCCCTGCTCCTCGTTGTGCTTGAGCGATTCGCCCGGCTTGGCGCTGTTGAACGATGAGCTGCGCGGGTTCTCGTGCAGGTGGTAGGTGACCCCGGTGATGAGATATTGCTGGTTCTGGTCGCCCCGCGGGTAGTTCTCCAGCGTGAAGGTGTAGCCCGTCGCGAGGCTGCGGTGGCGGGATTCACCCTTGACGACGCTGTGGCCGGTCAGCCCTTCCTGCAGGCGCACGCGGGCGTATTGCTCTCCGTCGCCGTGCTGCACGTAGCCGCCCGGCCATTCGTAGATCTCGTAAGCATCGTGCGCGTGCCCAGGCGGCTGCTGGCGCATGTTGGAGAGATCCGACCTCGGCTTCTTGAAGTCGTAGTCGTCGTTGTAGTACCGGCCGGGCTTGATCTCCTCGCCCAGCGTCCAGGCGTGGATGTTCTCGCGGTCGGCCACGGCCGACTTCTCGGGCGGGTAGAACGGGATCACGGCCGCGCCCGGCAGGGGCTCGTGGCCGGCCACGATGTCGTCTGCAATCACCAGGGTGTGCTGGCCGCTCGCGTGCTGGAAGTAGTAGTACGCGCCCTCATGCTCCAGCAATCGCGAGACGAAGTCGAAGTCGCTTTCGCCGTACTGCACGCAGTAGTCCCAGGCGCGGTAGGCGCGCGTGAGCTTGAGCTGCATCGGATAACCATAACGGCCCAAAACCTCCTCCACGATCTGCGGGACGGTCTTGAACTGGAAGATGCGGAAGTCCTGCCGCCGCGTGGCCACCCAGAGCCAGGGCTGCAGGCGCAGGTGGTAGGAGTAGAGGCGATGGTCCTGCCCCTGCATGCCGAAGCGCGTGACCAGGCCGTCCAGGTAACGCTTGCCGCCGCCCTCCGTCTCGATCTCCACCGTCGCCGTCTTGCCCAGCAGCGCCTTGGGATCGATGTCACGCCCTTCCGAGAGCAGGTCGATGTCGAAGGAGAAAAGCTGGCTCAGCTCTTCGCTGCCCCGCAGCTGCCGGAACTGCAGTTGCTCTCCCAGGGGCGTCTGGATGGTGACGCGGCGTGTCATTGTCTATCGTGCAACTCCCCGATTGCGGCAGAGTCAAGTTGTAAAAACTGACGATGATAGGAGCAGCATCGCAGGCCGCGATAGCCCCGGCAGGTAGGCAATTTGTTTCAAAAAATGTCCATCGATCCGCCGGTTCGCTGCACTGTACAAGTGCGCCGTATTGCCGGACCGGCGCCTGGCAGTGCGCTCCCTACTACACTCGGTCCTTTCGCTTTTTCCCGACGGTTCCTTCATGACGTACTGCGTCGCCATCAAGCTCAATGCCGGACTGGTCTTCCTGTCCGATTCCCGCACCAATGCCGGCCTCGACCAGATCAGCTCCTTCCGCAAGATGATGATCTACGAGCGTCCGGGCGACCGCTTCATGGTGCTGCTCTCCGCCGGCAACCTGAGCATCTCCCAGTCGGTGCGGGAAATCCTGCAGACCGAACAGCTGGTGGACCGCGACGGCAGCGACCCCATCACCATCTGGAACGCAAAAAGCATGTTCGACGCCGCGCGTGTGCTGGGCTCGGCCGTGCGACACGTGCACGAGCGCGACGGCGCGGCGCTGAAGCGATCAGGGGTGGATTTCAACGTGTCGATGGTGTTCGGCGGCCAGATCCAGGGCGAAGGCATGCGGCTCTTCCAGGTGTATTCGGCCGGCAATTTCATCGAGGCCACGCCGGAGACGCCCTATTTCCAGGTGGGCGAGTCCAAATACGGCAAGCCGGTGCTGGACCGGGTGCTCACGCCCGACACGCCGCTGGACGAGGCCGCCAAGTGCGCGCTGGTATCCATGGACAGCACGCTCAAGTCCAATCTCTCGGTGGGGTTGCCGCTGGACCTGGTGGTGTATGAGGCCGGACGCCTGTCCACCGACAAGATCGTCTGCATCGACGAGCAGAACCCGTATTTCCGCATGGTGCGCAGCAGCTGGGGCGAACGCCTGCGCCAGGTGTTCGACAGCATCGAGGACCCGGCCTGGAACGGTGGAGCGACCGATGTGCCGATCCTGGCGGAGACCACGCGCAGCCGCCCCCTGAAGAAGATCGGCACGCCGAGCGACAAGCTCATCTGAGGCGCGGGGTGGCGGTGCAGCCTCACCCTCCCCTTGCGGCTCCGCCATCCTGCCATCTTTCCGCCCCGCCCTGCCGGCCCCTTCCGCGATGACGACGCCCCTTCCGCTGGTCTTCTCCCACGCCAACAGTTTTCCGGCGGGAACATACCGCGTGCTCTTCGCACAGTTGCGCGAGCGCGGCTTCGACGTGCAGGCGGTGGACCGCTTCGGGCACGACCCGCGCTATCCGGTCACCAGCAACTGGCCCGCGCTGGTGCAGCAGCTCGCCGACTTCGCGCGCGAGCAGGCGGACCGCGCGGGCGGGCCGGTGTTCCTGGTGGGGCATTCGCTCGGCGGCTTCCTCAGCGTGATGGCGGCGGCGCGGCATCCGGAACTCGCGCGCGGCGTGGTGATGGTGGACTCTCCCCTGATCGGCGGCTGGCGCGCCGGGGCGCTGGGCATGGCCAAGCGCACGCAGGTGGTGGGCGCGGTTTCGCCGGGCAAGATCAGCCGGGCGCGCCGCGACCGCTGGGACAGCGCCGAAGACGCCTTCGAGCATTTCCGGCGCAAGAAGGCCTTCGCGCGCTGGGACAAGGCCGTGCTGCGCGACTACGTGGACCACGGCCTGCGTCCGCACGGGGACGGCGGCGTGGCGCTGCACTTCGAGCGCGAGGTGGAGACCGCCATCTACAACACCCTGCCCCACAACCTGGGCCGGCTGCTGTCCACGCATCCGCTGCGCTGCCCCGCCGCGTTCATCGGCGGGCTGGGCTCCGAGGAACTGCGGCAGGTGGGAGTAGACCTCACGCGCCGCGTGACGCGGGGCCGCATCACCATGCTGGAAGGAAGCCATCTCTTCCCGATGGAGCAGCCCCGCGCCACCGCTGCGGCCATCGAGGCCGCGGTGCTGAACCTGATCGGCGCGCCGGCAGGCTGAAACGGCGGGGCCGGTTCGCCGGAACGGAAGCCGCAAAAAATCACGGACGCAGGGCACCGCGATCCCCTACACTGCGGCGCAAGCTGGTTACATATGGACACAGCGTGCCGACATACAAGCACTGCGCGATGAACGCAGGCGGGCGGCACTCCGTTTTTTCGCGGGTCGCCCGCAGTCCTGGCTCCTGCAGACCCGCCACGTCCGAGCCTGCCACCTGATCCAAACGAGGGAATCCCACCATGGCCCAACGAAAAAGTCCTGCCCGCCTTGCCAAAGACCGGCGCGTCGCGCACCTGCGCGGCCTCGCCGCCGCCAACGGATCGGCCGACACCCCGTGGCCGTGGGATGCGCTGATCGCGCTCGAGGATGAGCTGGTCGGGCGGGTCGTGCTGCCCGGCAGCGCGGACTACGACGAGGCCCGGCAGGAATCGAACCCCGCGTTCCAGGCCTATCCGCTGCTCATCATCTATTGCGAGTGCGAAGACGACGTGATGCTGAGCCTGGCCTTCGCCAAGACCTGGAAGGCCTGGGTCGCGGTGCGCTGCGGAGGCCACAGCACGGCCGGCTACTCGGTCAACCAGATGGGCGTGGTGATCGACCTGAGCGATCTCAGCGGCGTGATGATCGACCCGGGCGCCGAACGGGTGCATGTGCTGCCTGGCACGGATTTCGACCATTTCAACGGCTCCATGGGCGCGACGGGCTGGCACGTGCCGACGGGCGCCTGCGGCAATGTCTGCGTGGGAGGCTTCGTGCAGGGCGGGGGCTACGGCTACACGTCGCGCGCGTACGGCATCCAGAGCGACCTGGTGGAGTCGATGCGCGTGGCCCTGGCCGACGGCCGGATCGTGACGGCCAGCGCGACGGAGAACGCCGGGCTGTACTGGGCCATGCGCGGCGGCACGGGCGGCAACTTCGGGGTGCTGCTGCAGGTCACCTACCGCATGGTGCGGCTGCCGAGCGTCTGGGCCTGGGCCATTTCCTGGGAAGCCGCCGACGCCGCCGACGTGCTGGTGCTGCTGCAGGAGCAATTCATGCGCACCGGTGCGCCGGACGAGCTGGGCTACATGATGAACCTGGGCTTCCGCGACGGGAAGCCGGTGTTCATGATCCAGGGCATGTACTGCGGCTCCCGCGACGAGGGCATGGCGGCCATCGCCCCGCTGCTGAGCTTCCCGACGGCCAGGCTGCTCGTGAACCGCAGCGGCAGCTACCCCGCCATGAACCGGTACCTGGACGACCACCCCTACGACCTGCCCCAGGGCCTGACGGAAGGCACCTGCGAAAGCAAGGCCTGCGGCTACCTGGACAGGCAGCTTACCAAGGCGCAATGGCAGTCGGTGATCGACTACTTCGCCACCTCGCCCAACACGTATTCGATGGCCTACCTGGAGCCCTATGGCGGGGCGATCGAGCGCTACCCGGTGGAAGACAGCGCGTTCATCCACCGCCACGTGGACGCGGATTTCGTGATGGATGTGTTCTGGACGAAGCCGGAGGACCGCGAAACGGTGCAAAACTGGCTGGCGGGATTCCAGGCCCTGATGCGTCCGATGCTGACCGGCAAGGTGTACCAGAACTACCCGGACGGCTCGCTGCAGAACTACGTGGATGCCTACTGGGACCAGGATGTGTACGCCCGGCTCCAGGAGGTCAAGCGGGCCTACGATCCGGACAACTTCTTCCACTTCGCGCAGAGCGTGAAGCCGTAGTCGCAGGCACGGGGCGGGCGCCCCGCCTTCCCCGCTTCGCTCAGCCCCGGCCGGCGTAGCGCACGCAGCCGGGGCCGGAGCGCTTGGCGGCGTACATGGCCTGGTCGGCGCGGGTCATGAGCAGTTCGATGTCACCCGCGAGGGGCGGATGCATGGCCACTCCGATGCTCGCGCCCACGCGCACGTCATGGCCCCCGACATCCATGGGCTCGGAGATGGCCGAGATGATGCGCGAGCCGATCTGACCGGCGAGGTCTTCCTGCACGTCGGTGTCGAGCATCACCAGGAATTCATCGCCGCCCAGGCGGGCCACGGTATCGTTGCCACGCACGGTATGGGCCAGCCGGCGGGCCACGTAGCGCAGTACCTCGTCGCCGACCTTGTGGCCGTGCCCGTCGTTGATCTTCTTGAAGCCGTCGAGGTCGATGAACAGCAGCGCGACCGCGCCGCCGCGCGTGCGGATCTCCGACAGCGAGCGCTCGAAGCGGTTGTGGAACGCCGAGCGGTTGTGCAGGCCCGTGAGCGAGTCGTGGTTGGCCAGGTAGTGCTGCTGCCGCGATATCTCCATCTTGGCCGAGATGTCCTGCACCAGCGACATGATCGAGGTCACGCGGCCGATCTCGTCGGTGAGCGCCGAATTGAACCACTCGCAATGCACCTCGGTGCCGTCCGCGCGCAGCAGGCTCGATTCCACCCGGTTGCGGGTCGCACGGCCAGAGCGCAGTTCGGAGAACGCCTGGGACAGGTGGTGGTCCATGGCGGAGGTGCCGGGCAGTTCGTGCAGGCGGCGGCGCTCGATCTGCACCAGGTCCTGCCAGCCCATGAGCTCGATGGCGCGGCGCGAGCAGCGCAGCACGCGGAGCTGGTCGTCCATCTCGAGCACGGCCAGGGGGCTGTTGTCCATGTGGGAGGACAGCCGCTGGTTGGCCGCGCGCAGCGCGTTCATCGCGACCTGCAGTTCGTCCACGTCCAGCGCGGCCGTGACGAAGCCGACGATGTCCCCGCGCATGTCCCGCCAGGGCGACAGGCAGATCGTGCGCCAGGATTCCCGCCCTTCGGGGTCGAGCACCAGCCGCTGGTAGCTCACCCGCTCGCCCAGCAGCACGCGCTGCACGTAGGGCATGAAGCGGGAATGGTTGTATTCACCGTAGAGCTCGAACAGGGTCTTTCCGACGATGTCGGAGGGCGCGGCCCGGAACCAGCGGGCATACTCGTCGTTGACATAGACGACGCGCTCGGCTCGGGAAATGACGGCGACGGTGGCGCCCACATTGCGCGTGAGCAGGCTGAGCATGTCAGTGTCTGAAATGTCCGGCGCCATCCCGGCAGCGGAAGACATGCCGTCCAGCGGCATTGGATTCGGCGTCATGGTGAACCGCGGTTCCTCTACCGTCCGGCTCCTGCCTCCGCATGCGCGGTACGGCCGGCAGGCCCGGACCCTGTCTGCGTCATCCCCCGTCGAATGCAGCGCTACCAGGGGCCCTCGATAGCGCTCAGCTTATCACTTTCTTTTTCAGATAGCAGCACGTGCTATGTAGTGATATGAAACCGGCACGCAAGCGCCTTCCGTGCCGCGGCACGGAAAGTCACTCGGCCCAGTGTACCCATCCGCTCCAGGCTGTGGCAAGCACCACGATGCCGAAAACGATGCGGTAATAGGCGAAGGGCACGAAGCTGTGGGTGCTGATGTAGCGCAGCAGCCAGCGCACGCACAGCCAGGCGCTCGCGAACGAGAACAGCAGCCCCACCGCGAACAGCGGCAGGTCGGCCATCGACAGCAGGTGCCGCTCCTTGTAGAGGCTGTACACGCCCGCGCCGATCAGCGTGGGGATCGCCAGGAAGAACGAGAAATCGGTGGCGGCCTTGCGCGACAGGCCCAGCAGCATGCCGCCGATGATGGTGGAGCCGCTGCGGCTCGTGCCCGGCACCATGGCCAGGCACTGCACCAGTCCCACTTTCAGCGCGTCCAGCGGGGTCATGTCGTCCACGGAGTCCACGCGCACGGCGCCGGGCGCCCGCCGTTCGGCCCAGAGGATGACGAAGCCGCCCAGGATGAAGGTGGACGCTACGACCACCGGCGTGAAGAGGTGCTCCTTGATCGCCTTGCCGAAGATCAGCGCGAGCACCACGGCCGGCAGGAAGCCGATGAGCACGTTGAGCGCGAAGCGCCGGGCGCGGGGCTGGGTGGGCAGCGCCACCAGGGTCTCGCGGATCTTCTGCCAGTACACCAGCACCACCGCGAAGATCGCGCCGGTCTGGATGGCGATGTCGAATACCTTGGCCTTGTCGTCGTCGAAACCGAGCAGCGCGCCCGCGAGGATCAGGTGGCCGGTGGAGGAGATGGGAAGGAACTCGGTCAGGCCCTCGACCACGCCCATGACGGCGGCCTTGGCCAGCAAGATGAAATCCACGGAAATCCTTTTTCGTGTGGTGGGGAAAGCAGCCGCGGATTATCGTGGCTCGGCAGCGCCCTGCCCGGCCGTGGCGGCGCGCCCGTCCTCCATCCAGGGGGCCTGCCAGCCGCCGCCCAGTGCCTGGATGAGCGATGCCACCGCGAGCTGGCGGTTCACCTGCAGCTGCAGCAGTGCACGCCGCGCGGACAGTGCCGCCACCTGGGCGGTGACCACGTCGGTGTAGCCCACCTGCCCGGCGCGGTAGCGGTTGAGCATCTGCTCCTCGGTGCGCTGCGCGGCCGAGACGGCCTCCTGCCGCAGCGGCTCCTGCGCCTGCAGGGTGCGCACCGCCGTGAGCTGGTCTTCCACCGTCTGGAAGGCACCCAGCACGGTCTGGCGGTAATTGGCCACGCGCGCGTCGCGGGCCGCGCGCGCCTGGTCCACGCGCGCGGCGATGGCACCGCCGTCGAAGATGGTCTGGGCGGCCGACAGGCCCAGCGACCACAGCGCGCCGGAGGCACTGAACAGGTCGCCCAGGCCGGTGCCGCTGCGCCCCAGGGAGGCCGTGAGGCTGAAGCTGGGGAAGTAGGCGGAGCGCTGCACGCCGATCTGCGCGTTGGCGGCGGCCACGGCGCGCTCGGCCGCGGCGATGTCCGGGCGGCGCTCGAGCAGGGTCGAAGGCAGTGCCGCCGGCACCGCGGGCACGCTGGCCACCCAGCTGCCCGCGGGCAGGCTGAACGCGGCCGGCGGCTGGCCGGCCAGTACGGCGATGGCGTGCTCGTAGCCGGCACGGTTGCGCTGCGCGGTGGCGAGATCGGCGCGGGCGTTGGCGAGCTGGGTGCGCGCCTGCAGCACGTCCGACTGCGCGGCCACGCCGGCGTCGTAGCGGTTCCGGGCGATGCGCAGGGCGCGGTCATAGGCCTGTACCGTGTCGCTCAGCAATGCGGCCTCGGCATCCGCCTCGCGCAGCTGGAAATACGCGGCCACCAGCGAGCCCACGGCGGAGAGCCGCGCCGCGGCCAGGTCCGCCTCGCTCGCCTGGGCGCTGGCGCGGGCGCTGTCCACGGTGCTGCCCAGGCGGCCCCACACGTCCGGCGCCCAGGTCGCGCCCAGCGCCGCCTGGGCCGTGGTGCCGCGGCGCGCGGAGCCCTCGCCGCCCGCACGGGTCTCGCTGGCCGACAGGCTCACGCCCGGCAGCAGGCCGGCGCGCTGCTCGCGCACCAGGCCCTGGGCCTGGGCATAGGCGGCCACGGCGGCGGCGATGTTCTGGTTCGATACCTGCACCTGGGCGGCGAGGCGGTTCAGTTCCTCGTCGCCGAACAGCGTCCACCAGTCGCCGCGGTCGGCGGCGTCGGCGGGCGCGGCCGGCTGCCAGAGCGCGCCCGCCTCCTTGAAGGCGGTGGGCATGGGGGTGGCGAGCGCCGGGGGCTGGTAGGGCGGCGCGACCGAGCATGCGGCCAGCCAGGCCGGCAGCAGCGCCGCGGCGCAGGCGCGCAGCATGCGCGGGGTGGAAGGATCGAAGGTCATGGTTGTTGCGCGGGCACGGCGGGTGCCGTGTCGGCGGCGCGGCTGAGGTGTCGTTCGTTGCCGGAGGGGCGGCGGAGCCTGTCGAGCAGCACGTAGACCACGGGCGTGGTCAGCAGCGTGAGCAACTGGCTGGCGATCAGCCCGCCGATGATGGCCACGCCCAGGGGTTGGCGCAGCTCCGAACCCTGTCCGAAGCCGATGGCCAGCGGCAGCGCGCCCAGGGCGGCGGCCAGGGTGGTCATCAGGATCGGCCGGAAGCGCAGCATGCAGGCCTCGCGCACCGCCTGCGTGGCCGACAGGCCCCGCGCGCGCTCGGCCTCCAGCGCGAAGTCAATGATGAGGATGGCGTTCTTCTTCACGATGCCGATCAGCAGGAACACGCCGATGAGCGCGATGATGGTGAACTGCATGTTGAACAGCAGCAGCGCGAGCACCGCGCCCACGCCGGCCGAGGGCAGCGTGGTGAGCACGGTAATGGGGTGGATCAGGCTCTCGTAGAGGATGCCCAGCACGATGTAGATCACCACGATGGCCGCCAGGATCAGGAAGAACTGCTGCCCCTGCGTCTGCTGGAAGCTGCGCGCCGTGCCCTCGAAGCTGCCGCGCACGTTGGTGGGCATGGCGATGTCGGCCTCGGCCTGCGCGATGATCTGCCGCGCCTCGCCGAGCGAGGTGTTGCCGTCCAGGTTGAAGGAAATGGTGGTGGCCAGTTCGCCGTCCTGGTGGCTGATGGAAGTGGGCGACGAGCGCTCCACCACCTTCGCGATTGCCGAGAGCGGCACCATGCTTTCCTGGGTGTTGGCCAGCACCTGCCCGGTGGACGCGCCACGCTGGCCGGGGTTGGCCGGGGAGCCGGTGGCGCCCGACGGGTTGGCCGGCACGAAGATGTCCTTGAGCGCCGGCGGGCCGCGCGTGTAGCCGGGGGCCCACTCCATGATGACCGAATACTGGTTCAGCTCGCTGTAGATGGTGGCCACGGACCGCTGGCCGAAGGCGTTGTAGAGCGCCGCGTCGATGGCCGCCGCGCTCACGCCCAGGCGCGCGGCGCTGTCGCGGTCCACCTCCACGTAGGTTTCCGAGCCGTTGTCGGCCTGGTCGGTGTCCACGTCGGTGAGCAGCGTCTCCTGTTTCAGGCGCTCGGCCAGCTTGGTCGCCCAGACGCGCATGTCGGCGAGGTTGTCGCTCTTGAGCGTGTACTGGTAGGTGGAATTGCTGGAGCGCCCGCCCATGCGCAGGTCCTGCACGGGCGAGAGGAAGACCTGCAGGCCGGTGAGCGCGGCGAGCTGCGGCCGCAGCCGGCCGACCACGGCCATGCTGGGATCGCTGCGCTCGGAGACGGGCTTGAGGTTGACGAACATGAAGCCGCCGCCCGCGCGCCCTCCCCCGGAGAATCCCACCACGGTGTCCACGGCCGGGTCCTTGCGGATGATGTCCACGGCCTGGCGCAGCTTGCCCGCCAGCGCCCCGGACGAGATGCTCTGGTCCGCGCGCAGGCCGGCCACGAGCTGGCCGTTGTCCTGCTGCGGGAAAAAGCCCTTGGGAATATGGCTGAACAGGTACACGTTGAGGCCGATCACTGCGAACAGGATCACGATGACGAGCGCCTTGCTCGCCAGCGCCCAGTCCAGCGCGTGGCCGTAGCCGCGCAGCACCGCATCCTGCGCGGCGACGGTCCAGCGGGCGAAGCGGCCCCGGGGCCGGGGTGGCGCGCCCGCGTGGCCGTCCGCGCCTCCCGGGCCTTCCGAGCGCAGCAGCCAGGCGCACATCATGGGCGTGGTGGTCAGCGAGATCACGAGCGAGATCGCCACCGCCACCGAGAGCGTGACCGCGAACTCGCGGAACAGCCGGCCCACCTGCCCGTCCATGAAGAGCAGCGGGATGAACACCGCGACGAGCGACAGGCTGATGGACAGCACGGTGAAGCCGACCTCGCGCGCGCCCAGCAGGGCCGCCTCCATGCGGTCCATGCCGGCTTCGATGTGGCGGCTGGTGTTCTCCAGCACCACGATGGCGTCGTCCACCACGAAGCCGGTGGCCACCGTGAGCGCCATGAGGCTGAGGTTGTTCAGGCTGAAGCCCAGCAGGTACATGATGCCGAAGGTGCCCAGCAGCGAGACCACGGTGGCCACCGCCGGGATGACCGTGGCGCGGGCCTTGCGCAGGAACAGGCCCACCACCAGCACCACCAGCGCGATGGAGACCATCAGGGTGACCTCGATCTCGCGCAGCGAGGCGCGGATGGAGTTCGTGCTGTCCGATGCCACGGCGATGCGGATGTCCTGCGGCAGCTGCGCCTGCAGCGAGGGGATGAGCGCGCGCACGCCGTCCACCGTCTGGATGATGTTGGCGCCCGGCTGGCGCGTGATGAGCACGACGATGGCCGGCTCGCCGTTGAAGAGGCCGAGCGTGCGGGTGTTCTCCACGCCGTCGATCACCTTCGCCACATCGCCCAGGCGCACCGGTGCGCCGTCGCGCCAGGCGATGACGAGGTCCGCGTAGTCGGCGGCGCGCCGCGACGGCGACGGGGTGTAGATCTGCATGCGCCGGCCGTCGCTCTCGATGGCGCCCTTGGGCCGGTTGGCGTTGGCCGCCTGGATGGCGGCGCGCACGTCCTCCGAGCCGATGCCGTAGCGGTTCAGCGCGAACGGCAGCAGTTCCACGCGCACGGCGGGCAGCGAGCCGCCGCCGATTTCCACGTCGCCCACGCCCTCCACCTGCGAGATGCGCTGGCTGACCACGTTGGAGACGGCGTCGTAGATCTCGCCCGGGGTGCGCGACCTGGAGGTGAGCGCGAGGATGATGACCGGCGAATCCGCCGGGTTGATCTTGCGGTAGGTGGGGTTGCTGCGCAGGGTGGCGGGCAGGTCCGCCCGCGAGGCGTTGATGGCGGCCTGCACTTCGCGCGCGGCGCTGTCGATCTTGCGGTTCAGGTCGAACTGCAGGCTGATGCGCGCCGAGCCGCTCGAGCTGGAGGACGTCATCTCGTTCACGCCCGCGATCACGCCCAGGCGCCGCTCCAGCGGCGTCGCCACGCTGGTGGCCATGGTCTCCGGGCTGGCGCCGGGCAGGTTGGCCGAGACGGAGATGGCCGGATAGTCCACCTGCGGCAGCGGCGCCACCGGCAGCAGGAAGAACGCCGCGATGCCCGCCAGCGCCATGCCGATGGTGAGCAGCACCGTGGCCACGGGCCGCTCGACGAAGGGGCGCGAGAGGTTCACGGGCGGCCCTCCCCGGCCGGTGCGGCCGGCGGCGCCAGTACAGCAGGCGCCTCAGCAGGCGCCTCAGCGGGCACCTCGGGCGCCGCGGCCGTGCCCCGGCCCGTCCAGCGGCGGCCCAGCCGGTCGAAGGCGAGGTAGATCACCGGCGTGGTGAAGAGCGTGAGCAACTGGCTCAGCACCAGCCCGCCGAAGATCGCCAGGCCCAGCGGACGGCGCAGTTCGGCGCCCTCGCCCCAGCCCAGCATCAGCGGCAGCGCGGCGAACAGCGCGGCCAGCGTGGTCATGAGGATGGGACGGAAGCGCAGCAGCGCGGCCTGATGAATGGCCTCGTGCGGCGGCAGCCCCTGGCCGCGCTCGGCGTCGATGGCGAAGTCGATCATCATGATCGCGTTCTTCTTGACGATGCCGATCAGCAGGATGATGCCGATGATGCCGATCACCCCGAGGTCGTTGCCCGTGAGCATGAGCGCGAGCAGCGCGCCCACGCCGGCCGAGGGCAGCGTCGAGAGGATGGTGAGCGGGTGCACGTAGCTCTCGTAGAGTACGCCCAGCACGATGTAGACGCAGACCATCGCGGCCAGGATCAGCCAGAGCTGGCTGGTGAGCGACTTCTCGTAGGCACCGGCCGCGCCCTGGAACTGCATCGACAGGCCCGCGGGCATGCCGATCTCCTTCGCCGCGGCGCGGATCGCATCGACCGATTCGCCCAGGGAGGCGCCATCGGCCCTGTCGAAGCCCAGCGTGGCCGCCGGATATTGCGCCACGCGCGTGATCTGCAGGGGCGCGGGCTGCTCGCGGATGGTCGCCACGGCCGACAGCGGCGTGGGCGCCCCGCCACCCGTGCGCAGCGGCAGCGTGCCCAGCGCCTCGGGGCTGGACAGCCCCTCCTTCTGCGCCTCCAGGATCACGCGGTACTGGTTGGTCTCGGTGAAGATGGTGGAGACGATGCGCTGGCCGAAGGCGCTGTAGAGGGTGTCGTCCACCGAACTGGCGGTGACCGAGAGGCGCGCGGCCGTGGCCCGGTCGATGTCCACGAAGGCCGAGAGGCCCTGCGCGCCCGCGTCGGTGGTGGCGTTGCGCACCTGCGGCACCGTCCGCAGGCGCTCCACCAGCTTGTTCGTCCAGGCGTTCACCTCGGCGGAATCGACGCCGCCGATGGTGGCGCGGTATTCCGTGGGCCCGGTTTCCGCGTCGATGGTCAGGTCCTGCGTCGGCTGCAGGTACAGCGTGACGCCCGCCACGGCATTCACCCGGTCGCGCAATCGCCGCATGACCGCCTCCTGGCTGTCCCGCCCCGCCTTGAGGTTGATGAGCAGGCTGCCCGTGTTGAGCATGGCGTTGTTGGCGCCGTCCACCCCCACGAAGGAACTGAGCGAGGCCACGTCGGGGTCCTGCAGGATGGCGCGCACGGCCTCCTGCTGCAGTCCGCTCATGCGCTCGAACGAGACGTCCTGCGCCGCCACCAGGCGGCCCTGCAGCTGGCCCGTGTCCTGCGTGGGAAACAGCCCCTTGGGGATGAAGATGTACAGCACCACGGTAAGCGCCAGCGTCAGCAGGGCCACGACGAGTGTCGCGCCCTGGCGGCGCAGCACCCACTGCAGCCAGACGTCGTAGCGGGCGATCACGCGGTCGAAGCCGCGCTGGATGGCGCCGCCCAGCCCGCGCGGCGGGGTGTCGGGCACGGCGCGCAGCCAGCGCGCGGACATCATCGGCACCAGGGTGAGCGAGACCACCGCCGAGATCAGGATGGTGAGCGCCAGCGTCACCGCGAACTCGCGGAACAGGCGGCCCACCACGTCGCTCATGAACAGCAGCGGGATCAGCACCGCGATCAGCGACACGGTGAGCGAGATGATGGTGAAGCCGATCTGCGTGGCGCCCTTGAGCGCGGCCTGGAACGGCGGCTCGCCCTCTTCGATGTACCGGGCGATGTTCTCGATCATCACGATGGCGTCGTCCACCACGAAGCCGGTGGCGATGGTGAGCGCCATCAGGCTCAGGTTGTTCAGGCTGTAGCCCAGCAGGTACATCACGCCGCAGGTGCCGATGAGCGAGATCGGCACGGCCAGGCTGGCGATGACCGTGGCGCGCAGGCTGTGCAGGAAGAAGAAGATCACCAGCACCACCATCAGCACGGCGAGCACCAGTTCCATCTCGACGTGGTGGACGGACGCACGGATGCCCGTGGTGCGGTCCGAGAGCACCTGCACGTCCAGGCCTGCGGGCAGCCCGGCCTGCAGCTCGGGCAGCTGGCGCCGGATGCTGTCCACCGTGGAAATCACGTTGGCGCCCGGCTGGCGCTGCACGTTCAAAATGATCGCAGGCGTCAATGTGGCCCCCACGCTCCCGGCTTCGCCTGGTTCGCTGCCCCCCGGGGGGGCCTCCGCTTGCTTGGGGCGGCCCGGCGCGGCGCGGACGCCGGCCCAGGCGCGCAGCCGGTCGTTCTCGGCCCCGTTCACCACGCGGGCGACATCGACCATGCGGACCGGCGCGCCGTTCTTCCAGGACACGATGAGCCGCTTGTAGTCGTCCACCGTGAGGAGCTGGTCGTTGGCGTTGATGGTGTAGGCGCGCTGCGGACCGTCGAAGCTGCCCTTGGCGCTGTTGGCATTGGCCGCCGAGATGGCGGTGCGCAGCGTGTCCAGCCCGATGCCATAGGAGGCCAGCGCCTTGGTGTCGGCCTGGATGCGCACCGCAGGCCGCTGTCCACCGGCCAGGGTCACCAGGCCCACGCCCTGCACCTGGCTGATCTTCTGCGCCAGCCGCGTGTTCACGAGGTTCTGTACCTCGGTGAGCGGCATGGTGTCGGAGCTGATCGCCAGCGTGAGCACCGGCGCGTCGGCCGGGTTCACCTTGGCGTAGACCGGCGGCGCGGGCAGGTCGGTGGGCAGCAGCGAGGAGCCGGCATTGATGGCCGCCTGCACTTCCTGCTCGGCGATGTCGATGGCCAGGCCCAGGTCGAACTGCAGCGTGACGATGGACACCCCCGCGGCGCTGGTGGAGGCCATGCGGGCCAGGCCGGGCATCTGCCCGAACTGCCGCTCCAGCGGCGCGGTGACGTTGCGGCTCATGACCTCCGGGCTGGCGCCGGGATAGAGCGTCTGCACCTGGATGGTCGGGTAGTCCACCTGCGGCAGGGCCGACAGGGGCAGGAAGCGGAATCCCACCAGCCCCGCCAGCACGATGGCCAGCATGAGGAGCGCGGTGGCGACGGGCCGCTCGATGAAGGGACGCGAGGGACTCATGGACGGGAGCGCGCGCGGGGATCAGGAACGGCTGGCAGGCGCCGACGCCGCCGCGGCGGCCGGAGCGGACGCGGCCGGCGCCGCTTCACCGGCATCCGGGCGTTGCCGGTGGCGGTGCGGTGCGCCATCGGCACCGCCGCGCTCCGCGCCTGCCGGCCAGGACGCACCGGAAGCCCGCCCGCGCCGCCCCGGCGCTCCCTGGGCCCCTCCCGGCCCGCCGGGCTCCTGCAGCTGCACGCGCGCGCCGTCGCGCAGGCGGTCGCCGCCTTCGGTCACCACGCGCTCGCCGGGCTTCAGGCCTTCCGCGATCGCCACCCACTCCACCGTGGACTGGCCGCGCCGCACCTTGCGCAGCGTCACCGTGCGGTCGTCGTTGATCACGTACACGAAGTCGCCGTTCGCCCCGGTCCGCACCGCGGTCACGGGCACCACCAGGGCCTCCACCTCGCGCAGTTCCATCCGCACGTTCACGAACTGGTTGGGGAAGAGCCGGCTGTCGGCGTTGGCGAAACGCGCCTTGGCCTTCACGGTACCGGTGGCGGTGTCCACCAGGTTGTCCAGGGTGGAGAAGCGGCCCTGGGCGAGGTCCGTGGTGCGGGTGCGGTCCTTGGCCACCACCGGCAACCCCGCGGCGCCCGCCTCGGTGGCTGCGGTCTGCACGTCGGCGACGCGGTCCTGCGGGATGGAGAACTGCACGTCGATCGGCATGGTCTGGGTGATGGTGGCCAGGCCCGTGGTATCGCCCATGGTCACGTAATTGCCCGCATCCACGGAACGCAGGCCGATGCGGCCCGCGGCCGGCGCCGTCACGCGCGTGTAGCCGAGGTTGAGGCGCGCGGTGCGCTCCTGCGCGCGGTCGGTCATCACGGTGCCTTCCAACTGCTTGACCAGCGCGGCCTGCGTGTCCACGTCCTGCCGGGCGATGGAGTCCTGCGACAGCAGGGTGCGATAACGCTCCAGGGTGATGCGCGCGTTCTCCAGCTGCGCCTCGTCGCGCCGCAGCGTGCCCTCGGCCTGCATCAGCGCCTGCTCGTAGGGGCGCGAATCGATCTGGGCGAGCACCTGGCCCTTGCGCACCATCTGCCCTTCGGTGAACAGCACCTCGGTGAGCACGCCCGCCACCTGGGGGCGGAGCGTGACGGTGGCGACCGGCGTCACGGTGCCCAGGGCCTCGATGGCCACCGGCAGGCGCATCGAGCGGACCGTCGCCTCGCCCACCGTGACCAGCAACCGGCCGCCGCCGGGCCCTGCCCCGCCACCGGCCGGCCGGGCCGGCCCTCCGGGTCCGCCTGCCGCGGGAAAACCCGGACCGGCCACGGGGGCCTTGGAGCGCTGCACCAGCCACCAGGCACCCGCGCACAGCAGGGCCACGGCCAGCACCGCCACCACGGCGCCGAGCCATCGAGCGCGCCGGCCGGGCGGCCGCGGACCTTCTTCTTCAGTACCGGGCACGGGAGCGGCGGGCGGGGCGGCGTGGGGGTCGTTGGGGCTCATGGGCATCGGATACGGTGGCGACAGCGAAAAAGGCGCACGGCCATGCGGCCACGCCTGCAGGCTCCCGCAGGACTGCGCCCCGATCGTAGAAGCTCAACGTGGCGTTTTGCCCGCTGCCGTGCGAAGAAACGTAAATCCCCTACACCAGCCGGACCCGGGGCACGCCGCCGGCTCCCGCGGCACCGCACCTGGCGCCGCCCGGGCGGCGGTCCGTCGCACCATGCTGGCCGCACGGTCCGGACCCGGGCACAGTCGTGGATCCATCATCCAGCCCTTGCGCCACCAGCCCCTGGCGGGGCGCACAATCCGACAGCGGATGCCGGGGAACGCCACGCCACCGCACTGCCCCAGCCATGACACCTTCGCCCCTGCTCCAGCTCCTCCGCCACGGCCTGCTGATCTCCGGCCTCTGCTCCGCCATCGCCGGCATCCAGGTGGCCTATGGCCGCGGTCCCTGGCATGCCCAACTGGTGCATTCCATGTCGATCGGCATGATCAGCTGGCTGTTCGTGGAGGCCGGCCGCTTCTGGCTCACCCGCAACAGCCCCGTTCCCTGGCCCCTCGGCTGGCAGGGATGGGTGCTGGTGGCCGTGAGCGGCACCATCGGATTCAACGCCGGCAATGCCATCGGCGACGCGTATGTCCGCTCGCTGCATCTGCCGCACTCGGCGTCGCATCCGGGCGACCCCGGTTCGGCCGTCGTCACCACCATGCTCGCCAGCGCCGCGGTGTCGCTGTTTTTCTATGCCCGGGGCAAGTCGCGCTACCTGGAGGGCCGCATCGCGCAGGCGCAGCGGGACGCGGCCGAGGCGCGGCTCAAGCTGCTGCAGACCCAACTCGAGCCGCACATGATGTTCAACACCCTGGCGAACCTGCATGCCTTGATCGGCACCGATCCGCCACAGGCGCAGGCCATGCTGGACCACTTCATCGCCTACCTGCGTGCCACCCTGGGGGCTTCGCGTGCGGCGGTCCACCCGCTGGCCGACGAATTCGCCCTGCTGCGCGACTACCTGGAACTCATGGCCGTGCGCATGGGGCCGCGCCTGTCCTACGCGCTGGACCTGCCGCAGTCCCTGGAATCGGTCCCGGTCCCGCCGCTGCTGCTGCAGCCCCTGGTGGAAAACGCGATCCGCCACGGCCTGGAGCCGCAGGTGGAAGGCGGCCGCATCGAAGTCACCGCACGATGTACCCCGGGCCCGGCCCCGCGCCTGGAGCTGAGCGTCTGCGATACCGGTGCCGGCCTGCGGCAGGCCCCTGCGGCGGCCGGGGCGGCTCCACGCTCCGGCAGCCGCTTCGGCCTGGCACAGGTCCGCGAACGGCTCGCCACGCTCGAGGGCCCCCGTGCCACGCTGGACCTGGTGCCCGGCGACGGGGGCCGGGGCGCGCGGGCCTGCATCTTCCTGCCGCTGGACCTGCCCGCGGCCCCGTCCGGCACCACCGCCGGCGCCCTTACTGGAAACACCCCGACGCCATGCACGCCCCCCGCGCACTGATCGCCGAAGACGAACCCCTGCTGGCCGCGGTCCTGCGCCGGGAACTCGCGCGCGCCTGGCCCGAGCTGCAGATCGCCGCCACGGTGGGCGACGGCGACAGTGCCGTGCACCAGGCCCTGGCGCTGCGGCCCGACGTGCTGTGGTTCGACATCCGAATGCCCGGCCGCAGCGGGCTGGACGCCGCACTGGAGATCGCCGGCGCCTGGCCGCTGGAGGAGGCACCGTTTCCCGCCCTGGTCTTCGTCACCGCCTATGACCAGTACGCGGTGCAGGCGTTCGAGGCGCAGGCGCTCGACTACCTGCTCAAGCCCGTGCAGGCGCCCCGGCTGCTCAAGACCGTGCAGAAGGTCCAGGCAGTGCTGGCGGCACGGGCACGCCGGCCGGAGGGTGGCGAAGTCCCGGATGCGGACGCTCCGCCGCGGGACGAAGCCGGGCTCGAGGCCCTGCTGGAACGCCTGCGCGGCCTGCTCCCGGGCGCGTTCCCTGCCACGGCAGCCGCGGCAACGCCCTCTCCGGATGCCGTGCCGCTGACCGTCATCCAGGCCAGCAGCGGCCCCCGGATCCACTTCGTCCCCGTGGCGGACGTGCTGGTGTTCGAGGCGGCGGACAAATACGTGCGCGTGCTCACCGCCCGGCAGGAATACCTGATCCGGACCCCGCTCAAGGAACTGGCGGCGCAGCTCGAGCCCGACGTGTTCTGGCAGATCCACCGCGGCACGCTGGTGCGCGCGTCGGGCATCGAATCGGTGGAGCGCGACGAGGCGGGACGCCTGCACCTGCGCCTGCGCGAGCGGCCCGAGCGCCTGCCCGTGAGCCGCCTGCACGCCCACCGTTTCAAGGCGATGTGAGGCCGTTCAGCGGTTGGCCGCCAGCAGCAGCCCGCCGGCCCCCATGAAGAATCCGCCGGTCGCCTTGTTGAGCCTGGCCACGCCGCGTTGCGAGCGGATCACCCGGCGGATCTGCCGGCCGCAGCTGGCATAGACAGCGGTGGAGACGAACTCGGCCAGCAGGTACACCGAGCCCAGCACCAGGAACTGCCGCGCGGCGGGCTGCGCCGGGTCGATGAACTGCGGGAAGACCGCGGCGAAGAGGATGATCGCCTTCGGATTGGTGATGCCCAGCAGGAATTCCTGCGCGGCCAGCGCGCGCCAGGTGGGCACGGCCGCGCGTTGCGCGGGAGCGGTCGCCGCATCGCCGCCCTCCAGCAGGTCCAGCCCGCCGAACTCCCGGCTGTTCCAGGCCCGCCACCCCAGCCAGAACAGGTAGGCCGCGCCCACCCACTTCACGGTGGTGAAGGCGGCCTCGGAAGCCAGCAGCATGGCCCCCAGGCCCACGGCGGAAATGGTCAGGAAGATCGCGAACGCCGCCGCCCGGCCGATGGTGGCGAACATCGCCGCGCCCACTCCGGCGCGGATGCCGTTGTTCAGGCCGCAGAAATTGTTGGGGCCTGGCGTGAGCGCGATCGCCACGGCCACGGGAGCGAACAGGAGAGCGTCCATGGGATGTCCTGGAAAAGCCTTCGGGTGATGTCCCGGGATCTTACGACCTTCCCGCCGGAGATGCTTCTGCCATGGATGCGCCGGCCGGTTCCAGCGGCAGTCCGTGCGATGGACTGGCCACACCGGCGTCCGGTCTTGGCCGCGGTGCAGCGGCCGGCCCAACCGGCTCTGCGCCCGGTGCCCGGGCGCGGTCGCGCGCGAAGTTCCAGCCCAGCCACAGAGCCAGTACGGAGATCGCCGCGCCCATCACGGCCAGCGCCAGCGTGGCGAGCGCGGCGGAACGGGAGGCATCCTGCGCCAGCGTGTCCGCGAACTGCTTCTGCAACGCGCGGGAATCGTCCAATGACTGGAACATCAGGCTCTGCCGCGGGCGTACCTCGCCCAGCAGCACGACACCGGCGGCGGCGCGCTCTCCCCGTTCAGCCAGGTCCACCGCGCGTTCCAGCGCCATGTTGTATTCGGCGCGGTTTTGCCAGAGGGCATCCATCGACCTCCTGGCTTCCGGCTGCGTCACGGACGTGTCCAGGACCTGCAGGATTTTCTCGTTGGCCTCGCGCAGTTCGGCCAGCTTGCGCTTTTCTTCCCGCTGCACCACGGTGCTGCCGGATATCACGATGTTGCGCGCATAGCGGGCGATGGCGTTCAGGTTGTCCTTCAGTTCGGTGAACTGCGCCACCTTGACCATCCGGTCCGCGGTGATCTCCTGCAGGCTCGAGGTCAGCGAGCGCAGGGCCAGCGCTCCCAGGAGCGCGGCCACGATGCCGATCAAGGCCAAAGTGCCTAGGCCGACCGCCAGGCGGATGGGAATTTTCGGGGTGGGCATGGGGCTGGCCTTCCACGGACTCGCGGGGCACGCGGCCACGCACCATCGATGAACACTATTAATTTAATCACATTGGAAGTATTTTTGCAGGATGACATCACAACTTTCCATTTTCAATCCGCCAAACCACCCTTCCAGTCAATCGCCCAGCTCGACCACCTGGGCCCAGGGAATCCCACCCAAGGCGTCGTAGTGCGCGACCACCACGCCCTGCGCCCGTGGCGCACCGCCCGCCGGCAGTTTCGACAGCAACTCGCGCAGATAGTCCACCGAAGGCCGGTCCAGCCCCGCGATCGGCTCGTCCACCAGAACGAGGGACGCGCCGCAGGCGAAGCCGGCTGCCAGCAGGATCTTGCGGCGCGTACCGGTGGACAGTTGCTCCATCCGCTTGCCGGCGTGACCGGCCAGGCCGAACCCCTCGACGTGCTGCGCCAGGGCCTGCGCGCTCCATTCCGGCCAGCGCTGCGCCTGCCCGGCCCACCAGTCCACCGGCGTCTCGTGTTCAGCGGGCAGCCCCGGGCCATCGCCCCGGGGATCGGCCCAGAAAATGCCCCCGCCGCACGCCGCCACCCGCCCCGCCTGCGAACGCAGCGCGCCCGCGATGATCCGCAACAGCGTGGTCTTGCCGCGTCCATCGCCGCCCCGCAGCAGCGTGGCGCCCGGCCCGATGCGCAGGTCGATGCCATCGAACAGCGGTGCGGCGGCACCCGGGGGCGTGTAGCGCAGGCCGAGGCCTTCCCAGAGAACGGGCATGGCTGCCGGGGCAGCGGTGCGGAGCGAATCGGGCGGGAGGGAGGTCATGGCAGGCAGGAGCGGTACGGGAAACGGTCGGCCTACATTCTGTGGCAATCTGCAGGGCGTGCTGGCCGACAATCGGCCGCCAGGCACCCTTCCACTGTCCAGTCCACCCACTCCCGGCCCATGACCCTGCGTTACCTCGATTTCGACCACAGCGAAGACGGCGAAGGCGGCGGCACCTGGGACGCGATGGCCAGCGTCACCGGGGAGCACGTGGAGGCACTGCACGCGGAAATCGCGGCCGTGCTGGACTGGGCCCATGGGCGGTTCGGCAGCCAGCGCGGTCCCATCGAAGAGGATGGGGAATGGGATTACGACCTGCAGGCCGTGGAGGAAACCTCCACCGGACAGTCGCTGCGCTACGACGAGGAGCAGCGCCGGGTCGTGGCCGAGCCGGGCGCCACGGGTGCGCCGCGCCACACCGTCACCCTCTCGCTCTGCGGCACGCGGGCCTTCTGCGAGGCGTTCCGCGAGCGTTTCGGACTGGAATAGATCGTCCTTGCCGCGGGCCGGCGCTCCGGGCACCTGCCGCCTATACGGCGTCCACCACCGCCAGGACGACGGCCGACTCGTCCATGGACATCACCACGCGCCGGCCCGCGCGCAGGCCGGATCCGGGCTCCACGAAGCCCACCATGCGGACACCGGCATCGAGTTCGGCGGATACCTCGTCCCCCTGCGCACCGCCACGCGACAGGCGCGCCACCCGGCCTGGCCACGCGTTGGAGCGCCCCGCTCCGGGCACGCACCGGGCAGCGGCGCGAACGGGCGGTGCGGGCTCCACGCGCACGGCCGTGGCCTTGCACAGTGCCAGCACCGCGGTGCCCGGCTGCAGGCCGAGGAGTTCGGCACTCTCGCGGGTGATGCGGGCACACAGTCGCAAGCCGCCCTCCGGCGCCTTCGCGCCCTGCCCCACTGCGGATTCGCCCTGCAGCCAGACCCGCACCACGGGGCCCATCGGCTCCAGCGCCTGCACCACGCAGGGCCACTGGTTGCGCATGCTGGTGCGCAGCGCCAGGCCCGCGGCCGGCCGCACCGCGCGGGCCTGGCCAGGCTGGCCACCTGAGGGTGATGCCTGCGCCCCGGACGCACCGGCGTTGGCCAATACCCCGGCCCGCGCCTGCGCCAGCGCATCCGCCGTGCGCAGCAGCGCATGCCCGGCCTCGGTCAGTCGCGCGCCACCGCCGCCGGCCCCGCCCACCGCGCGCTCCACCAGGGGCACGCCGGCCAGATTGGTGAGGGTGTCCACCGCCTGCCAGGCAGCCTTGTAGCTCACGCCCACCACGCGGGCCGCCTGCGAAATCGAGCCACCGGCCCCGATCTCGCGCAGCACCGCCACCCGCCGGTCGGCCGGACCATGGGCCAGCGCATCGGACAGGGCAGCCGGCGCCAGGGGGGCATTGCGGGAGGGAATCGGGGGACGGGCGGCACGGGAAGGCATGGGCCGATGATGCCGCAGCAGGCATGCTTACATGCCGACACAAAAACCCTCCCGTCGGATGATGCCGGCCTGGGCCGATCCTCCCTAGCATCTTCGACCTTTGGGCGGCCCGGCGGTCCCCCTCCAGGAAAGAAAACACCATATGAGCGGCAAACCCGCGGCCCGGCAGGGCGACATGACAAAAGACGGCGGCCCGATCGTCCAGGGCTCGGCGACGGTGCTGATCGGCTCGGCGGGGGGCGTGGCGTGCTCGGTGTGCCCCGGTGGCATGGCGGTGGGCAACCCGGTGAACCCGGCGCTGGGCGCGAAGGTGCTGACGGGGGCGGATGAACTGGACTTCGCGCTGCCCGGGCCGCTGCCGCTGGCGTGGCAGCGGGTGTACAGCAGCTATGTGAACGCGGAGCACGGCGCGGCATGCGGGTTGCTGGGGTATGGGTGGAAGCTGCCGCTGGAGTTGCGGTTGCGGCTGGAGTCGGATCGCGCGGTGCTCTTCGATGCATCCGGGC
>NZ_JMKU01000045.1 GCF_000687165.1 Paracidovorax oryzae ATCC 19882
GTCATCGAAAACGGCAAGCTCAAGGAGGCAGACGTTCCGCCTGAGGTGACTTCCTGCTCGGGCAACCTGTCGGTGGGCGATGGCGTGATGCTGCTGGCCGGCATGTATGGAGCCACGGTGTACAACGGGCGCGAATGGCAGCGGATTCTGTGATGGACGCCGTGGTGCGGCCTGCGCCAGCGCCCGCGATTCCCGCGCTGGTGGCCCGGCATGCGGGCGATGCAGCGTTCTACTGGCAGCAGCACGATGCGGCCCTGGGTGCGCCGCTGGTGGGCCTGCCGCAGATCCTGGAGTACGGCCGGCTGCTGGATGCCCACCTGGACGGATTGCGAGTGGCTGGCGATGCCGGTTGGGCCGCAGCGCTCAGCGAACTGAAGCGCTGGCATGGCGCGCCAGAGGTATTCGTCACCACGCTGCTCGCGCTCGAGTCCCCGGCCTGCGGGGATTGGCTGTCGGGCATGTGGGCCATTGCGAGTGCGCGGCCCGAGCGCACGCTGCGCGGCCTGGTGTCGGCTCTGGCATGGCACGAGGACCCCGCGCCTGCGCTGGTGTGGTTGCGGCACTGGCTTGGTCACGGCGATGGCGTACCCGTACCGCTGCAGGTCGCATGCTGGCGCGCGCTGGCCTTGCGCGGGCGCGGCGTGGGGGACGCGGATGGGCTGCATTTCAAAGGGTTGCTGCCCGCCGCACTGTCTGCGCCGGATGCCCACTTGCGCGCCGCGGCCTGCCGGTTCGCTGCGGTATGGGATGCCGTGCGATTGCCGGCGATGCTGCAGGATCCCGAGGTGAAAGTGCGTGCAGAGGCTGCGATCGGGCTCTTGGGTGCGCCCACCACCGCTACCGCAGAAGGAGCGCCGCCGCATCCGGATGGCCGCATGCGGGGCGTGGAAGTCCTGTGGCTGGCCTGCCATGCGCTGGCGCAGTCCCTGCCGACGCTGTCGGGCTGGTACCGTCACCGTGCCGAACATCGGCTCACGCGCTGGGTGAAAGAGTTGGCCATGGCCGCTCCGCTGGGGCACCCCGGCGTGGCGCGGCTGCTGGAATTGCTGCCGTCCCGGCTGGGGTTGTGGTTCGTGCTCCACCATGCGGACGCCTGCTATCTGCCCTGGGTGGAGCAGCGTATGGCCGATCCGGTAATGGCGCGTTTCGCCGGCTGGGTGTGGAGCATGCTGTCCGGCGTGGACCTGCAGGGCCAGGGCTGGGTGCATCCGCCGAAAAAGGACGATGGCAGCGCCCCCGCCACGGATGCCAGGGACGCCGGCCTGCCCGAGCCCGATGGAGCGCGGGTCGCTGCGGCAGGCATCCGCTTGCCCGCCCATGTGCCGCACCTCATGGGCAAGCCGCTGGAAGGCGAGCACGTGAAAGAGATCCTGCGGAGCGGACCGCAAGCGCTGCGATGGATTGCCGCCAGGCACCTGGACCTGGCCGTGGATGGTGTGCAGCCGTTCTCACCCCGGGATCCCGCGCCTCGTCAGTGGCAATGGATGGATTCCGCATTCGGCTGAAGTGGACGATGCAGAGCAGCGAACGACGAAGGAGCATTACCGATGCGGCTGGATCCCTGGGATGACGCGGCTCGCATCGCCGAGCGCCTTGCCCTGCCCGGTGCGAAGCTGATCGTGCTGGTGGGTGCCGCAGGCTGGTGCGAAAAGTGCCGCCAGGCATTGCCGGCTTTCGATGCGCGGGCTAGCCTGGCGCCGCCGAATGAAACCCATGTGTGGATGGATCTCGAAGAGCATGCGGGGCTGCTTGGTGCCTGGATTCCTGAAACGCTGCCCGTTGAGCTGGTTTATGAGAACGGCCGGCGGGCAAAGCTCTGCCACTGGGACCACGGTGCATCGGGAACTGGAGCGGTGCCGGAGGTCGTCGCAGAACCACCGGATCTGTGGCGCATTCTTGGTCGCCATGACTGGGCTGGGGTTTAAGGCTCTTGAAAATGATCGCAATTCATTGGTCATTTCCAATCGCTTGTGGTTGAGTGATCGTCTTGTATTGCGTTCTAGTTTGACCGCTTTTGTGCATTACTTGCGGACTGGCGATCTAGCACATTACGGAGGCTCTGATCAAAAAAAGCGTTGGCATCTGGAAAGATAAATAATTCTTTTTGCATCCGCTGGAGATCCTCGTGAGTGATAACTAATACTCCCAAATCTGCGGCCTGAGAAGAATCTGCGGCAATTTGGTCGCTGGTCATCGCTGTGAAAATTGCTGGCAACACCTGTAAATGCTGCATATTAGATGCGGCCAACGAATCTCGGACTTTTGCAGTGCGTGCCGCCAGCTTGGAAAGCTTTCCGTCCGCTCGCAGTAATCCTATGGTGCACTCCACTACTAAAAAGTCTCCGCGCGGTGTGGTTGCTATTATATCGAAGGCGTCTCGAGTCTTCGGATTTGTGCCAAATAATGCGGTGGAAAAGCCTAGCCCCCATAAGAGCCACGCGACAGCGGCCTCGAAATCTTCAGAAGCTTTGCCTCTTGCATTTATTTCAGGATGTAGATAGTTCTGCATCTGAGAATCAGATGGATCAACTATTGAGATAATCGCCCTTCGGGGGTTAAGGAAGGTTTTTGGATCGGTGCGCCATTGGACGTGGTGAGTTTCTCCAGCGTAAGATGCTATGAGTTGAACCACAGCTCCTGTGGGAACATTAAATTTTCCTGTGCCTACTGCTGCAATATCTCGTTCGATCCAATTTAAGTCGGAGCCTTTGATGACGCCGCGCTCTACCACCTTACCTTGATGCAATACTCGGTAACCAAGCTTTGCGTGAGAGCGCTCAAGCGATCTCGCCATAAAAACTCCGGCATCTGCCTGCGTACCAATAACTGACGATTCAGCAAGTACTTGGATTGCAGTGAATGCAACTATTTCGAGCAATGACCGCTCGTTAAGCATGGCACTTAGGCCATATTCGGCGGCTAACTCCTGCACGGAGTCATAAGGAACATCTGCTGCCTTAAGTTGCCAGTCTGTAGTTGGTTGCGGTAGGAGTTCAACTATTCTTCCGCCACTGATGGATAGCACCGCCAACCTATTCCCAGTATTCAATCCTTCAGGATGGAGTAGTGCGGGTGGAGCGACAAAAACTCCGACTTGGCTGGTGCATGGCAATCTTATGCAACCCAAGCCAGCGATGTGGAATCCGGTGGCGGACGTGAGGCGGCGAGTCAATTCCTGGGCATCAATTTCTAAGGGATTTAATAAAACTTGATGAGCCTCAAGTTTAGCGGCGTGAAACGCAGGTTTGATTTTTTGATCATTTGCTACTTCAAATATAATACGGGCTGAAACTATCTCCAAAGTGTTTTCGCGGCGTATGCCAATTATGTTAAATCTTATTATTGGATATGCTGATCGCCATTTTTCAATCGCTTGAAAGTATGTGCTGATATTTGGGTCTAAATTGTCGGTCAAATTGAGGCTCCAACGACTATTAGGCTGAATAAAGTTTTTCGATTTCGGTGCGAGTGGCTCAATCTAATTTTCCCCCCTCCACCAACCGCACCACCAGCGGATGCATCACCTTCCTCGCACTGAAGATCAGGTGAAACTGCTCCTGCACGTCCGCCGTCGTCCCCACCGCCACCAGCCCGTGCGTGCGCGCCAGGTGCTCGCCCATCGACTCCGGCGCAGGCATCACGCCCATCCCGGTGCTCGCAAACGTGGCGAGCAGGGCGCTGTCCTCGAATTCCCCCGCAATCCGCGGCCGGATGCGTTCCCGCTCCAGCCAGTGGTCGATGCGCGCCCGCGCGGCGGCGTGTTCGGTCGGTAGCAACACGGGCACGACGGCGAGGCTCTGGGGGAACTGATGGGCCGCCGCCTTGGCCCACTGGGGCGGCGCATACCAGGCGATGGGGCTGGTGCCCAGCAACTGGCTGGTGGTCTTCAGGGCCGGGTTGGGCGGGGCGGGGCGGTCGGCCAGCACGGCGTCGAGCTTGTGCAGGGCGAGTTCGCCCAGCAGGGGCTGGAATTCGCCCTCGTGGCACAGCAGGCGCAGATGGGGTGCGTCCAGCACGGGGGTGAGCAGGCGGTGCACGGCCACCTTGGCGATGCCGTCGGAAATCCCCAGGTTCAGCCGCAGGATGCGGCCGGTGGCGGCTTCGGCCACGCGGTGCTGCAGTTGCTCGCCCAGCGCGAAGATCTGGTCGGCCTCGTGCATGGCGGCCACGCCCGCGTCGGTGAGCACGAGGTTGCGGCCCTCGGCGCGCAGCAGGGCGGTGCCCAGGTCCTTCTCCAGGGAGCGCACCTGGGCGCTGATGGTCTGCACGGCCATGTCCAGGCGCTCGGCGGCGCGGGCCACGCCGCCTTCCTTGGCGACCACCCAGAAGTAGTACAGGTGCCGGTAGTTGAAGCTCTGGCTCATTTTTTGTAGGACAAGGAAGCGAAACAGTTCGCAAAAACCGAAGTGATCTTACGGCCGGGCTATCTTCCTTTCCGGATCCGCAGGCCCGACAGTGCGGGTTCGCATTCCCTCTTTTTTGTCTCCACTTCGATTGCCCTCCATCATGACCACCACCCGACTTCTTCTGGTGCCGCATGCCGCACCGCCGGGCGCCGAGCCAGCCGGGCCCGGCGTTTTTGCGTTTTCGCTCCTGCCGCTGACCACGGCCACGACGCGCCGCGTGCGCCGGGAGGGCTGACACCATGGTGGAAACCATCGGAACCCCCTGGATGTGGGCCGGCTTCGGCCTGTTCGTGGTCGTGGCGATCGCCATCGACCTGCTGGTCATGGAGCGCCAGGGCGCGCACAAGGTGACCATGAAAGAGGCGCTCAAGTGGAGCGTGCTGTGGTTCTCGCTGGCGTTCGTGTTTGTCGCCATCCTCTGGTGGTACCTGGACGGCTCGCAGGGCCGGGAGGTGGCCAACACGGTATCGATGCAGTTCATCACCGGCTACCTCGTCGAGAAAAGCCTGTCGGTGGACAACATCTTCGTCTTCCTGATGATCTTCAGCTACTTCGCCGTGCCGGCGGAGTACCAGAAGCGCGCGCTGATCATCGGCATCATCGGCGCGATCGTGCTGCGCACGGTGCTGATCCTGGCGGGCGCCTGGCTGCTGGCCACGTTCCACTGGCTGCTGTACGTGTTCGGCGCGTTCCTGGTCATCACGGGCGTGAAGATGTGGATCGCCGCGGGGCAGGAGCCGGACATCTCCACCAACCCGGTGCTGAAATTCCTGCGCAAGCGCATCCGCATGTCGGATTCGTTCGACGGCGAGAAGATGACCACGGTGGTGGGTGGCGTGAAACTGTTCACCCCGCTGTTCGTGGTGCTGATCATGATCGGCGTGACGGACGTGATCTTCGCGGTGGACAGCATCCCGGCGATCTTCGCGATCACGAGCGATCCGTTCATCGTGCTCACGGCCAACATCTTCGCGATCCTGGGCCTGCGCGCGCTGTACTTCCTGCTGGCCGACCTGGCGGACCGCTTCCACCTGCTGGCCTACGGCCTGGCGATGGTGCTGGTGTTCATCGGCGCGAAGATGCTGCTGATCGACCTCTACAAGATCCCGATCGGCTATGCGCTGCTGGTGACGGGCGCGCTGATCGCCGGCTCGATCGTGGCGTCGCTCTGGACGTCGCGCGGCAAGGACGGCGGTGGTGGTGGCGGTACGCCCCCCGCGCTGCCGGGCAAGGGCGCCTGAGGCCGGCCTGAACGGGAAAGACCGACACCATGGATCTGACGATGACCGAGGCCGTGATGGCCACCCTGCTGGCCGCGTTCGCGCTGACCACGTTCCTGAGCTGGCGCGGCGGCAACGAGCGCCGCGACGTGCGCCTGCTGGCGGCCCTGACCGGCGTGCGCCGTTGGTTGCGCCGCCAGGAGCCGGCCACCCGCGCGCTGATGGAGCGGCCGTCCCTCGCGCGGCTGCGCCCCTGGCTGGAGCGGCGCCAGCTGCTGTGCCTGCGCCGCGAGGCGCTGGCGCGGGGCGCGGCAGCGGGGCTGTTCTGCGGGCTGATCCCCGGGCCGCTGCAGATACCGGCTGCGATCGCTGCATGTGCCGCATTGCGCGGCAATGCAGTGGCCGGTGCCGCGGCCACGCTCTACACGAACCCCCTGACCACGCTGCCGCTCTATGCCCTGGCCTTCCAGGTGGGCGCCTGGGTGCTGCCGGGCGAGCAGCGGCTGCCGGCCTGGGAGGGCTGGTCCGCCACGGGCGGCATGGAGGCCATGGCCACGTGGATGCATGCATTGGGCGCACCGCTGGCCGTGGGGCTGCCGCTACTGGCGCTGGGTTTCGCGTTGGCGGGGTATGCGGCGGTGCAGGCGCTGTGGTGGGTGCCGGTGTGGCACCGGGCGCAGCGGATGCGGTGAGACGGTGGCAGGCGCTACGCGCGTGTCCGTTCGACACCCATGAGCATGCGATGGAGTTCGTCGAAGTCCGGATGCTTCAGCAGGTCGATCAGGTCTTCGCGGCGCTGCATCACCAGCGAAACGAAGTTGCCTTCCTGCTGGTCCAGCGTCAGCCAGGGGTGTTGCACGCCGCTCCCATGGAGCTTTGATTCACTCTCCGGGACGAAGAGCGGATCGCTGTGGACATACATCCAGTAGGGCCAGGAATCTTCTGGCGTTTCTGACGGCAATTTGAACTTTGCCGCTGCATGGCGCTTGAGGGCGTCGATGAGCTTTCGCGGGGTTTTCTCGGCTTGTTCGGGGGAAAGATGGATACCCCAGTAAAACTCTTCCGGATCCACTTGAAGATGCCACCATTCGAAGCAAAGCAGCAACTCCGGTCCCCAGCCGAGTTCCAGTGCGAAGGGCATGGGCTTGGATGCCTTCAGCAAGTTGTCCGATACGCCCCAGTGCAGGGTGATGCCTGCGGTTTTCGTCGCCGTATCCAGTTGCCGTTGCAATTGCGCCAGCTTCTGCTTTTGCCATTCGGCCAGGCTGTCGCGCACCTGGAAGGCGGTGGCCAGGGTTTGTTGATTCGCCGTGAAGGCTTCGGCGATGTGGTTCATGGCGGCTTCCGGTAGATCGTTGCCCATGTGGCGTTGGAGGTGGTTGCGGAGTTCTTCGACGAACCACCGCACCTTCTGTGCCTGGATGCGCGGCAGGCTGTCCTGCAGCCATCCCAGCACCTCGGGCCAGAGCAGATAGACGAAATGCCCGCTGCGTATGTGTTCCTCGCACTCCTGTGGGGGAAGGCTCGATGGATCTGGCGCTTGGTGGCCCAGATAGATCAGCATCCAGGAGCCGTGCAACCCCTGGAGATGGTCGCAGTAGTCGAGCAACTGCTGCCTGCTGTCGCGCGAGTGCCGCCAGGGCTTGTTTTCGATGCCGATGCACCCGCCTTGCAGTTGCACGTACAGATCGATGAAGCGGCCGTTCTTCGTCCCATGTTCCCGCTGGACCTGCTTGACACGGCTTGTCGCGAGCCAGGTGGCCGCCATGGGCGGGTGCGTTGCTCGCAATTCAGGCGAAGGAGATGTTTCTTCCCGGGCGGTGGCTCCCTGCCGCGGCGCTGGCTGCTGCAGGGCGTGCTGCTGCTTGAGCACCAGTGCCGCGAAGCCATCCCAGAACAGCCGGCCCTGGCCGTGCGTGCCTTCCGGATCCAGCAGCAGGGCCAGGTGCCGGGAGATGTCTATCTCGTGGTTGCGCTGGGCATCGAACGGGGAAAAATCCGGCGCCAGCAGTGGCGCCATGAGCTTCTGCGCGTGCATCCAGCCCTGATAGCGCACCTGCACGTCGCTGAGCACGGCGCTGACATCCGCCTTCGTGGGGCCCTCGTCCCTCATCCGTCTTCTCCTGTGGAGCTTGTTTTATGGATGAGCGACAGCCTACCACGCGCCAATTGCGCTGCAGCGCCGGTGGCCCCGTCCGCGACGCCTTTCCGCTCCGGCGATCAGGCACGCCGTGCGCTGACCGCCGACATGCCCGCCAACGCGATCAGCAGTGCGCCATACCCCAGCGCCGTGGCATGCAGCCCGTACAGCCCCGTGAGCAGGCCGGCGGCGATGGCGGGCAGGCTGAAGGCGAGGTAGCTCAGCACGAAGAAGCTGGCCATCAGGCCGGCCCGGTCCTGCGCGGAGGCCATGGGCACCAGGCAGCGCACGGCGGCGTTGAAGCCGGCGCCGAAGCCCAGGCCCGCCACCAGCGTGCCCCCGAAAAACGCTGCCGGGCTGTGCCAGGCCACGCCCGCCAGGGTGATGGACAGGCCCAGTGCCAGCGCCGCGGCGCTGCCCTGCAGCACGCCGCGCGGCGGGCGCTGGCGCACGGCGCCGATGGCCAGGGCGCCGGGCAGCACGAGCGCGGCGATCAGCAGGCCGCCCACGAGCGGCGAGGCGCTGTGCGTGACCAGTTTGCCCAGCGAGGGGCCGAGCGAGAGGTAGAAGCCGCCGAGCGCCCAGCCGGCGGTGCTGAGCGGCAGGATGCGCAGCAGCGGGGCCCGCGCGGCGTGCGGCACGTGCATGCGCGGCACCAGCGATCGCCAGGCGCCGGGGCGGCGCGACACCGTCTCGGGCAGCCAGAAGGCGGCGGCGCACTGCAGCGCGATCACCACCAGCAGCAGCTCGAACACCAGATGGGTGGGCGAGGGCAGGTACTGCACCAGCACGCTGGTGCCGAGGGCGCCGATGGCCATGCCGACCATGGGCGCCATGCTGTTCATCAGCGGGCCGCGCACGGGGTGCAGGTCCACCAGCAGGGCGCTGAGCGCGCTGGTGGCCATGCCCGTGGCCACGCCCTGCAGCACTCGCGCCGCGACCAGCCAGGCCACCGATTCGGCCTGCCAGAAGGCCGCCACCGAGACGAACTCCAGCGCCAGAGCCGCGATGACGACGTTGCGCCGTCCCACATGGTCCGACAGCGCGCCGAAGCACAGCAGCGCGGCGAGCAGCGCGAACGCGTAGCTGGAGAAGATCACCGTGAGGCTGAAGGCCGAGAAGCCCCACATCTCGCGATAGATCGCATAGAGCGGCGATGGCGCGCTGGATGCGGCGAGGAACATCATCAGCACGGACACCGCGAGCCACAGCGCGGCATCGGGCCCGAGGCGGCGAGCGGGCCAGGCCCGGGGCAGGGACGAGGGGGCGGGGGACAGGGCGGTGGGCATGGCTTTAACGCTAAAAAATTGCGTTAGTGGATTCTCTCACTAAAGCAAAGTCTTTGCTTTACGGCAGGCCCAGACAGCCGGCCTCTCCTAGAATCGCCCCATGACCATGACGTCTGTAGCCACCCGATTGCGCCCCGGCGGGCGCAGTGCCCGCGTGCAGGCCGCCGTGCACCAGGCCGTGCGCGACCTGACGGCGCTGCACGGCCGCGATGCGCTCACCATTCCGCAGATCGCGGCGCAGGCCGGCGTCACGCCGTCCACCATCTACCGCCGCTGGGGTGATCTGGCGGAGTTGCTGGCGGACGTGTCGATCGAGCGCATGCGTGACGAGGCCGAGCCGCCCGACACCGGCAGCTTCCGCGGCGACCTGCTGGCCTGGGGCGAGCAGTTCCTGGAGGAAATGTCGTCCGGCCCGGGCCGGCAGATGCTGAAGGACGTGCTCTCCGCCAGTGGCTATGGCGACGGCTCGGCGCCCTGCCAGTGCCTGCACATCACGGCCGGGCAGATCACGGCGATGGTGGAGCGCGCGCGATCCCGCGGACAGGTGACGCCGCCGGTGGATTGCGTGCTGGACACGGTGGTGGCGCCCATCATCTACCGGCTGCTGATGGGGGCGGACACGCCCTCGGTGCAGCAGGTGGTGCAGTGGGTGGACGTGTGCATGGCGCAGGTGGGCAAGCCGGAGGCGGCGCCGCGCAGGGGGCACTCCACGGAAGCCGCAGCCCGATAGCGCGGCGGACGTACTCCGCGCCCGGGGCGAGCGGCCCGGGGGCTGCCGGCCTCAGAGCGCCGCCAGCGCCGTGCGCAATTCCCTCTCCCCCAGGATCTCCGAGAACACCACCGGCTGCCGGCCGGGCGCCTGCAGCACATAGACGGGCACGCCGCTGCGCCCCAGCTGCGCCAGCGCGGCGGTGATGGCGGGGTCGCGGCGCGTCCAGTCGGCGCGCAGCAGGGCCACGTTGCGGCCGGCGAATTCGCGCAGCACGGCGTCGCTGGCGAGCGTGGTCTTCTTGTTGAACTGGCAGGTGACGCACCAGGCGGCGGTGTAGTCCACGAACACGGGCCGGCCCTGGGCGAGCAGTTCTTCTGCCAGGCCCGGGCGCCAGGGCTGCCAGGCCGATGCACCCACCGCGCCCGGCCTGCCTTGATGGGCGCCCGCTGCTGCAGAGATGGCCGCGGGAGGATCCGCCGCAGTGATTTTCGGGACAGCGGCCACGGCCAGGGCCGCGAACACGGCCAGCGAGAGCGGCGCCAGCGCCAGGCGCGCGCGGCCCGCGAGCGTGCAGGCCCACACGACCATGCCGAGCGCGACGAGCAGCGCCAGCAGGGCCGCGGCGCCGTCGATGCCGCTTTGCTGGCCCAGCACCCAGACCAGCCAGACGACGGTGGCGAACATGGGGAAGGCGAGGAAGCGGCGCAGCGTGTCCATCCAGGCGCCGGGGCGGGGCAGGGCGCGGGCGACGGCGGGCACCCAGCTCGCGGCCAGGTAGGGCAGGGCGAGGCCGATGCCGAGCGCCGCGAACACCGCCAGCGCCTGCGCGGCCGGCAGCGTGGCCGTGAGGCCGACCGAGGCGCCCATGAAAGGAGCGGTGCAAGGCGAAGCCACGGCCACGGCGAGCACGCCGGTCAGGAATGCATCGGCCACGGGATGGCGCGCCTGCAGGCCTGCGAGGGAGGAGGGCAGCATGCGGCCGAACTCGAACACGCCGGAGAGGTTGAGGCCGATCAGCGTGAACAGCGCGGCCAGCACCGCCACCACGGCGGGCGACTGCAGCTGGAAGCCCCAGCCGACGGCCTCGCCGGCCGCGCGCAGCGCCAGCATGGCGCCGCCCAGGGCCAGGAAGGAGAGCACCACGCCGGCCGTGTAGGCGATGCCGCCCAGGCGGTGGGCGCGCCGGTCCTGCCCGTGGCGCGCAAAACCGGCCACCTTGATGGCGAGCACCGGGAACACGCAGGGCATGAGGTTGAGCACCAGTCCGCCGAGCAGGGCGCCCAGCAGCGCCGCCGCCAGGACGCCGGCCGGGGCCGGGGTGGCGGGCGCCACCGGGGCCGGTGCCGATGCCTGCTGCGCATTCGCGCGCAGGGCGGCCTCCAGGGCGGGCGAGACCGTGGCCATGGAGGCCGGGCGGGGCCAGCCGCCTTCCACGGGGAGTTCGGCGCGCCACCCCCGGCCGCCCTGCGCGAGCACGACGGGCAGGGGCATGGGGCCTTCGCTGCGCTGGGCGGAGAGCGGCACGCGCGCGGTCCAGACGTCGCCCTGCCAGTCCTGCGTGCCGTCATCGGCGGTTTCGATGATGCCGGGCGTTTCGGGGAAGAAGTCCATCGGCTTGCCGCGCACCGCTTCGGGCAGGCCGGCCACGGTGAGCACCAGCATGCCGCGTTCCACCCTCGCATGGCTGCGGGTGCCGCCGGCAGCCGCGGCGGCCGGGGGAGGCAGCGGCTGCGGATGGGCCTGGCGCGCCGCCTCGAAATCCTGCGCCTGTCCGGCGGTGGTGCTGGCGATGGGCACCTGCAGGGTGAAGGTGCCCTCTTCGGGAATGCATTCCTTGCGGCAGACCAGCCAGGAGGCATGCAGGGTGAAGGTGGCGTTGCGCGCCAGCGGGCCCGGCGAGAACGCGCCGGAGACGGTCATGGGCACGGGCAGCAGCACCGTGCCCTCGTAGCCGTAGTTGGCCAGCGTGCCGATGGGGATCTTGCGTGGCACGGGCCAGGCGATCTCGCCCGCGTCGATGCCCGGCGGCAGCTGGCGCCATTCGATCTGCGTGGGCAGGCCGGAGTCGCCCGGGTTCTTCCAGTAGGTGTGCCACTCGGGCTGGTGCGTGATCGACAGGCCCAGCCAGAGCGGCTTGCCCGGGCCCACGCCGTCGGGCGCATGCGCCACCAGCTCGGCGCGCACGTGCGGGGTGGTGACGGTGCTGCTGCCGGCCACGGTGCCGGCAGGGGCGCCGCCGGCGGGCTGGGACAGCAACTGGGCGGAGGCCGGAGCCGCCAGGGCGCAGGCAGCCAGGAGGGCGAGGGGCGGCAGCAGGCGCTGCAGGAGGCGGACGGACATGGCGCGGGTGAGAGCGGCGCGGGCGGCGTTGGTTCCTGGATGCGGGCTCAGGCCGCGAAGCCGAGCACCACGCGGCGGGCCATGGCGCCTTTTTTCTCGATTTTGGTGACGACCACCGCGCCGATCTCGGTGGTGTTGGAGACGTGGGTGCCGCCGCAGGGCTGAAGGTCGATCTGTGCCTGGCCTTCGCTGCCCACGCGTACCGTGCGCACCTGGCCGCTGCCGCGCGGCGGCTGCACGCTCATGCTCTTGACGAGGTCGGGCCGGGCGTCCAGTTCGGCGTCGGTGATGGCGCCGATGGTGACAGGGTGCGCCTCGGCCACGAGGCGGGCGATGCCGGAATTCAGGGCGGCGGCGTCCAGCGGGCCGTCCATGTGGAAATCCAGCCGCGCGGCGTCGGGCGTGACCGAGCAGCCGTTCACGGGCTGGGCCACCAGGTGGCACAGCAGGTGCGTGGTGGTGTGGAAGCGCATCAGCCGGTGGCGGCGCTCCCAGTCGATGCGGGCGGTGACTTCCTCGCCCACGGCGGGCGGCTCGGTGCCCGGGGCCGGCACATGCACGATGGCGGCCGTGGGTTGGCCCTCTGCGTCCTTGCCCTTGCGCGTATCGGCGATGGGCACCTCGCGCCCGTCGGCCCGCACCAGCACCCCGGCATCGCCCGCCTGCCCGCCGCCCAGCGGGTAGAACACCGTACGGTCGAGCACGATGCCGCCTTCGGGCAGCACGGCGGTCACGGTGGCGCGGCATTCGCGCAGGTAGGCGTCTTCGCGGAACAGGTCGCGGGTGGGAGTGGCGAGGGCTTCGGCGTGGGTCATCCGGCGATGGTAGCGCCGTCGTCCTCCACGCCGCCTCAGAGGGTTACGACCAGTTTTCCGATGGTCCGGCCGCTCTCGATGCGGGCGTGGGCCTCGCGCAGCGTGGCGGCCGATAGCGGGCCCAGGGTGTCGGTGAGCGTGCTGCGCAGGCGGCCGGCGCGCGCGAGGTCCGCCACCTCAGCCAGCAACTGGCCCTGGGCGGCCATGTCGGGCGTGCCGAACAGCGGGCGCGTGAACATCATTTCCCAGTGCAGCGAGATGCTCTTGCGCTTGAGCGGCATCACGTCGAGCGAGGGCATGTCGTCGATCACCGCGATGCGGCCCTGCGGGCGCAGGCATTCCACGTACTGCGCGAGGTACTGCGGCGTGTGGGTGAGGCTGGCCACCGCGTCGACGGCCTCGATGCCCAGGGCCGCGAGTTGGGGCGCGAAGGGTTCGCGGTGGTCGATGACCGCATGTGCGCCCAGGTCCAGGCACCACTGGCGGGTCTCCGGGCGCGAGGCGGTGGCGACCACGCGCAGGCCGGTGAGCTGGCGCGCGATCTGGATGAGCATCGAGCCCACGCCGCCCGCGCCGCCCACCACCAGCAGCACGGGGGCGTCGGCCGCAGGCGCCACCGGGCCGTCCGCCGCTTGCGGGTGGCGGGCGACGCCCAGGCGGTCGAACAGCAGCTCCCAGGCCGTGATCGCCGTGAGCGGCACGGCGGCGGCTTCGGCGTCGCTCCAGGTGTCCGGCGCATGGGCGGCGATGCGCGCATCCACCGCATGCAGTTCGGCATTCGTGCCGGGGCGGTCGATGGCGCCCGCATAGAACACGCGGTCGCCCACGGCGAAGCCGCGCACTTCGGCGCCCAGCGCCTCCACGGTGCCCACCGCATCCCAGCCCAGCACCTTGGGCTGGCCGGCCTCGGTGGGCGCGGCGCTCGCGCGCACCTTGGTATCCACGGGGTTCACGGAGACGGCGCGCACGCGCACCAGCAGGTCGTGCGGGCGCGGCACGGGTGAGGGCAGATCGGAGAAGTCCTGCAGGCCCTGGCCGGGAGCGGCATCGAGGGCATGGGGGGTGAAATAGCCGACGGCTTTCATGGGGAGTCCTTTCTGAGGGGAGATGGCAACGGCCTGGCGCGGATCGCCCGGGATCGGTTAGGGCGCCACGGAAGGGTTGCCATGATTCTGGTGATTCAAAATGCAGTTGATAAGCCGCTATAAACCGCTATCACCTGCAAATGAAATTTGAAAATCTCTCCGACCTGCGCGTGCTGGTGGAAGCGGCGCGCGGGGGCTCGCTCACCGCCGCGGCGCGGGCGCTGGACGTGACGCCCGCGGCCGCCAGCGCCATGCTCAAGCGGCTGGAGGCGCAGGTGGGCGTGCGCCTGTTCGAGCGCTCCACGCGCGCACTGCGGATCACGGCCCAGGGCGGCACGCTGCTGGAGTACGCCGAACGCGCGCTGGAGTTGCTGGACGAAGGGGCCGGCCTGGCGCAGAGCGAGACCGGCGCGCTGCGCGGCACCGTGCGTCTGGCTGCGCCCACCGATCTGTCGCGCGTGCTGCTGCCGCGCTTCGACCGGTTTATGGAGCGGCACCCGGGTGTGCAATTGGCGCTGTCGGCCAGCGACCGCCTGCACGACGTGCGGCGCGATGCGGTGGACCTCGCCCTGCGCTACAGCGCCGAGCTGCCGGATTCGCAGTTGGTGGCGCGCGTGCTCCACCGCACGCGCCGCATCGCCTGCGCGGCGCCGGAGTACCTCGCGCGCCACGGCACCCCGCAGCACCCGTCGGAACTGGCCGCGCACCGCTGCATCGCCATGGCCATTGCGGGCCGGCGCGAGGTGCGCTGGACCTTCGAGCGCGCCCCTGGCCATCCGCCCGAGACCGTCGGCATCACCCTGCGCGCCGAGCGCAGCGTGGACGACGGAGCCCTGGCCCACGCCTGGGCGCTGGCCGGGGGCGGCATCGTCTACAAGTCGCGGCTGGACGTGCAGGCCCACCTGGACAGCGGGCAACTGGTGGAACTGCTGCCCGGGTGGCTGGGGCAGGCCTACACGGTGTACGCGGTGCTGCCGAGCCAGCGGTTCGTGCCGGCGCGGGTGCGGGCGCTGGTGGAATTCCTGGCGGAGGAATGGCGCCCCGGATGATGCCGGGGCGCACGCCGGGTCACGCCCGGGCTTCGGCGAGCCGGAGCGCTTCGCGGGCCTTCAGCGTCTTCTTCACCGTGCCCCAGATCGCCCACGCGAGCAGCGCGCCGGCCAGTGCCAGCAGGGTGGCGCTGATCGGCCGGGTGACGAAGACGGACGGGTCGCCGCGGGACAGCAGCATGGCACGGCGCAGGTGCTCTTCGACCATGGGCCCGAGGATGTAGCCGAGCAGCAGCGGCGCGGGCTCGAAGCGCAGCACCATCAGCGCGTAGCCGACGATGCCCAGCAGGGCGACCATGTAGATGTCGAAGGTGTTGTTGTTCACGCTGTACACGCCCAGCGCGACGAACACCAGGATGGCCGGGTACATCCACGAGAACGGGATGCGCAGCAGCGCCACCCACAGCCCGATGGTGGGGATGTTGAGCAGCACCAGCATGATGTTGCCGATCGCGAAGCTGACGATCAGGCCCCAGAAGAGCTCCGGCTGTTCCGTCATCAGCATCGGCCCGGGGTTGATGCCGTGGATGATGAGCGCGCCCAGCATCACGGCCATCACCGCATCACCCGGAATGCCCAGCGACAGCGATGGCACGAAGGCGGTCTGCGCGGCCGCGTTGTTGGCCGATTCCGGCGCGGAGATGCCTTCGATGGCGCCCTGGCCGAAACGGCTGGGGTCCCTGGCCACGCGCTTTTCGACGGCGTACGACATGAAGGCCGCGATGGACGGGCCCACGCCGGGCAGTGCGCCCAGCGCTGCGCCCAGGGCGGAGCCGCGCATCATGGGCTTGACGGTCTCCTTCATTTCCTGCCGGGTGGGCACCATGGAGCGCATGGTGATTTTCTCCGGCTGCTTCTCGGTGTCGGTGGAGTTGATGCAGCGCACGACTTCCGCCACGCCGAACAGGCCCATGGCCAGCGCGACCAGGTTGATGCCGTCCATCAGTTCGGGGATGTCGAAGCTGTAGCGCGCGACGCCCGTGTTGACGTCGGTGCCCACCATGCCCAGCAGGATGCCGAACACCACCATGGCGAGGCCCTTGGCGGCGGAGCCTCCGCTCATCGACGATGCGGCCACGAGGCCGAGGATCATCATGGAGAAGAACTCGGCGGGCCCGAACTTCAGGCCGACCTCCGCGATCATCGGCGAGAACAGCACGAGCAGGATGAGCCCGGACATCGCGCCGACCAGCGAGGCGATGGTGGTGACGAACAGCGCGAGGCCCGAGCGTCCCTTCCTGGCCATCGGGTAGCCGTCCAGGCAGGTCACCGCGGACGATGGCGTGCCGGGCAGGTTCAGCAGGATCGCCGCTGTGGAGCCGCCGTACTGGGCGCCGTAATAGACCCCGGCCAGCATGATGATCGCCGCCGTGGGGGGGATGTGGTAGGTGATCGGCAGCAGCAGCGAGATGGCCGCGAGCGCGCCGATGCCCGGCAGCACGCCCACCAGCGTGCCGAGGAACACCCCGAAGAAGCAGTACGCGAGGGTGCTGGGTTCGGATGCGACCCGCAATCCCAGCCAGAGGTTGTCAAGCAATTCCATGGGGTGTCTCCTAGATGCTCCAGGGCCACGTCGGCAGGACCATTTGCAGGCCGACGACGAAGATCAGTACGGTGATGAGCGCGACCACCGCCGAGACGGTGAACCGCGTGCGCAGGCGCATCGGCGCCGGCACCAGCGCCACCAGCGACGCGGTGAATGCGGCCAGGATGATTCCTCCGGTGCGCAGCAGGACCGCGAAGACCAGCAGGCTGGCCACCGAGAAGGCGAGGTTCTTCCACTGCACGACGATGGGCGTGCCCTGCCGCCAGAGCGCCGGCAGGGCCACCAGCAGGCCCAGCACGGCCAGCAGCCACCCCAGGACGATCGGGAAGTAGCCCGGGCCCATGCGGGCCGAGGTGCCCATCGCGTAGTGGACGTGGCCATAGACCGCGAAACCTGTGCCGATGACGCCCATGGCGGCACCTCCGATCACGTCGTGGATGTCTCTCAGTTTCACTCGTCGTCTCCTTTCAGGTTGAAAAATGGCAAGGCTGCGCCCTGCCGTTGCCGGCATGCGGTTGAAAAAATGGAACGGACTAGAGTAAGAGCAGCGCCGAAGCGGCTATCCCGGTGGGTACGAGGGCGCCGAGCAGCAGCGCCCCCACGCTGACGGTTTCATCCCGGAACCCGCCCTTGAGGAGCGAGACCCCGGCAGGGTTGGGTGCGTTGGCGATCACGGTGAGCCCCCCGCCGGCCACGGCGCCGGCCACCAGCATGTACTTGGCCGCATCCGTCATGCCTTCGATGAGCGAGCCGAGGTAGGTCAGGGCGGCGTTGTCGGTGATGGCGGTGAGGCCCAGCGCGCCGAAGAACAGCACCACCGGCGCCAGCCCTTCGACGATGGGCCGCAGCCACCATTGCTGCATGCCGCCCAGCACCACGAGGCCGGCGAGGAAGAAGCCGACGAGCAGCGCCTCTTTCAGGATCAGGCGGTTCTGGTGCTGCCGGTACGCCTGCGCGATGCCGAGGAACAGCAGGAACAGGCCCAGGAAGATGACCGGGTGGTGCGCGGCGGCGATCACCGCGGCCAGCAGCGCCACGTGCACTGCCACGAGCGGCCAGGGAACGGTGGGGGACGATCCGCCGCGTTCCGGCTCCGGTGGGCGGACGAGGTGCCTGCGCAGCACGAAGGCCGCGAGCGTGGCGTTGGCGGCCACCGCCAGGGCGGACTTCCAGCCGAAGTGGGCCAGCATGAACCACGAGTCCCAGCCCCAGGTGGCCGCGACCATCAGGACCGGCGGTGCAGCGTAGGAGGTGAGCGTGCCCCCGATCGAGACGTTCACGAACAGTACGCCCAGGGCGAAATACTTCGCGCCCTCGGGCACGTCCTTGCGGAACAGCTGGCCCGAGAGCATGAGGGCCGCGATGGTCATCGCAGCGGGCTCGGTGACGAGCGAGCCCAGCAGCGGGACCACGGCCAGCCCGAGCCAGGCGGTCGCCAGCGGCGTGTCCACCGGCATGGCGCGCGCCACGCGCCCCAACAGGTCGTTGATCGTCTGCAGGATGGGCCGCGACGCCGCCATCACCATGACGACGAACACGAAGAGCGGCTCGGTGTAATTGCGTGATTCCGCGTATGCCACGGCCGCGGAGCCGCCTGCGACGAGGGCCATCACGGCCACGAGGACGATCGCCCACAGGCCGAAGACGACCTCGACCTCGCCCAGGAAATGGAAGATGCCGGAGTGCTTGGGAAAGCGGTGGGACAGGCGCTCGAACTGCTTCGCGGTGAACGTGTGCAGCAATGCGATGCCGAAAAGGAGAGCCGCAATGGACTCCATGGATGGGTGCATGGGAGATGGCCGCCAGTGATCCGCGAGGCGGCCCGACCTTCGCTACACCTGCCGCACCCCATGTGACGACACCCTGGCTGGAATTCTATCGGCGTGCTCCGGAGTCCGCGTACGCGATATCGCGTACACCCTGTGCCGCCGCATAATGCAGGCCGCCGGCGCGCGCACCGCACCGGCGTCTTCGCATCTTCCCTCCCCGTTCCGGTGACCTCCCTCCTGCTCCGCCTTCGCCGCCTGGCCCCGCTGGTCCTGGCGTGGTGGATGCTCGCCTTCGGCATGGCCGCGGCGTCGCCGCTGCTGCACCCGCAGAGCCTGCAGGTGGTCTGCAATGCGGCAGGCGCCGCCAAGCTGGTGGCCGTGCGGGACGACGGCAGCGGCCTGCGCGAGATGGGCCAGCATGGACTGGATTGCGCGCTGTGCCTCGCGCCCGGGGCCCCGCCGCCCGTGCCGGTGGTGCTGGCGGTGCCGATGGGGCAGCCGCTGGCACATGTGCTGCAGCCCGTGGAGGCCGCGCGCCTCGCGGCACTGGTGGGCGCGCCGCTGCCGGCGCGCGGGCCGCCGGAGCGGGCCTGACCGGCCTGCCTTCTTCCGGCAGGGCTGCCGCGCTTCCAGGCCCCCTCGGGGCCGCCTGCCGCGGCAGAGGTCTTCCTTCTCCTTTCGTCTCCCCGTTTTTTTCCCGTCACGGTCCGCGCTCGCGTGGGCCGGGCGGGCATCGCTTGCGCGAGGTGGATATGGACCGGCTTCGTCGTCGTCGCTTCCGTTTGTCTTTTCGTTTTTCTTTTCCTTCTTCGTTGTCTCCCGTCTCCCGGCTTCCATGGCCTGCGGCCGTGGGACGTGCCGTGCGCCGCACGGCGCCGGCCGCGCTGGCGGCCCTTCCTGCGCTGGCGGCCTGGGGGCAGGACGTGCCCGGGGCCGCCGGCAGCCATGGCACGGCGGCAACCTCCGCACCATCGGAGGCCGGCCCCGCGCTCACGCTGGGCACGGTGGAGGTGCGCGAGGGCCCAGGGGGCGCGCTGCCGGCGCGCAGCGTCTCCACATCGGTGGACATCGTGGGCGGCGAGGTGCTGCAGGATGCCCGCGTGGACCACACCTGGGAGCTGCTGGGCCGCGCGCCCGGGGTGCAGGTCACGCCGTTCCGGCAAGGGGTGGATGCAGGGCGTTTCTCCTTCCGAGGCTTCAATGGCGAGGGCCGGGTGAATGCGGTCAAGCTGCTGATCGACGGCATCCCGTCGAACGACAACGCGGGCGGCATGCCGTTCCTGGATGCGGTGTTCCCGCTCGATATCGAGGCGGTGGAGGTGGTGCGCGGCACGAACGACCCGCGCTACGGGCTGAACAACATCGCGGGCAATGTGAACGTGATCACCCGCACGGGCGGCAACGAGGGCCGCGCGACGCTGACGGCGGGCAGCTTCGGCACGCGCGACCTGCAGGTGGTCAAGGGCATCGAGTCGGGGCCGTGGAGCCAGAACTACGGCGTGTTCTGGCGCACGGGCGATGGCTGGCGCGACCATGCGGAGGGCACGCAGCACGCGCTGTCGGGCAAGTGGTTCTACACCGATCCGGGCGGCGGCTGGCGCGCAGGCCTCACTGCGCGCACTTTTCGCAACGCGGCGGATGAGTCCGGCTACCTGACGCGCGAGCAGGCGGCTGCGCAGCCGCGCTGGTCGCCGCCGTGGTCGGCCTCGGACCGCAGCACGCGCGAGACAGGGCAACTGGGCCTGCATTGGGACGCGCAGGTGGCCGAGCGCCTGTCGTGGACGGCGCGCGCTTACGCCAACCACTATGAGAACCAGCGCTGGGTGCGGTTTTCGCAGGCCGGCGTGCAGCAGGAGCGCGACAACGACGAGAACCAGCGCGGGCTGTCGGGCGTGCTGACGTGGCGGCCCGCCGTGGCCTGGGCGCACGCGTTCACGCTGGAAGGCGGGGTGGATGCGCAGTGGCAGGACAACGGTGCGCAACGCTGGCGCACGGCCGGGCGCGTGCGCACTTCGCAGTTCCGGGACTGGGATTTCGACGTGCATACGCAGGGAGCCTACGTGCAGGCGGTGGTGCAGCCGGTGGCGTCGCTGCGCATCGTGCCGGCGCTGCGCGTGGACCGGCTGGGCGGTGATTTCACCGACCGGCTGACGGGGCAGCGCTACGGCATGCACGGCTACGGCACCATCCGGCAGCCCAAGCTGAGCGTGGCCTGGACGGCGCGCGAGGGCGTGACGCTGTATGCCAATGCGGGCCGCACCTTCCAGGTGGGCACGGGCATCGATGCCTACCGCACGCAGCCGCGCGACCTGGGCCCGTCGATCAACGACGGCTGGGAGACGGGCGTGCGCTGGCAGCCCGCACCGGGCTGGGAGGCGCGCGTGGCGGCGTGGCAGCAGCGCGCATCGGGCGAGGTGGCGCGCGTGCTGGGCGTGGACGGGCTGCCCGATCCCGGCGGGCTGGGCAACGTGGGGCGCACGCGGCGCAAGGGCTGGGACGCGCAACTCAATGCCCGCCTGGGCGAGCGCTGGACGGGCTGGGTCGCCTATTCGCACCAGGTGGCGCGCATCACCGTGCCCGACCCGTCCGCGCCGGACACCGCCGGACGGGAGGTGGAGAACGTGCCGCACTACCTGGCGAGCGCGGGCCTGCAGGTGCGCGCCACGGAGGTGCTGCGCCTGTCGGCCACGGTGACGGCCCAGGGCGACTATTACCTGGACCGCACCAACACCCAGGGCCGCGCGGGGCGCCATGCGCTGCTGGACCTGGGCGCCACCTGGCAGCTCTCGCCCACGGCGGATGTGGGCGTGCAGGTGCGCAATGCGACGAACCGGCGCTATGTCTATGCATGGTATGACAGCGGCTCTTCAGGTTATTCGCCGTGCGATGGCCGCAGCGTCGCGGTCAGCCTGGGATGGAGGTTCTGACCATGGCATCGACCATCAAGGCCACCGCCACGATCACCGCCGGGAGCCTGTACCGCGCGGTGTGGCGCTGGCATTTCTACGCCGGGCTGCTGGTGCTGCCGTTCCTCGCCTGGCTGGCGGTGACCGGCGGGGCCTACCTGTTCCAGCGCGAGATCGACGGGTGGTTCCACCGCGATCTGCTGCGTGTGGAAACGCCCGTGCCACCGGGCGCGGCCCGGCCGCCCAGCGCGCTGGTGGCCGCGGCGCTGGCGGTGCAGCCGGGGCAGTGGTTCCGCTACACGCCGGCCGCGGGGCCGGGTGACAGCGCGAACGTGGGCATCGCCACCGCGGACGGGCGGCGCGTGGCGGTGTACGTGGACCCGGGCTCGGCGCGGGTGCTGGGGCAGTTGCCGGAGCGGGGCACGCTGTCCTGGCAGATCCGGCGGCTGCACAGCCTGAAGGTGATCGGCCCGGTGGCGCGCGGCGTGATCGAGATGGCCGCGGGCTGGGCCGTGGTGCTGGTGGCGACGGGGCTGTACCTGTGGTGGCCGCGTGGCCGCCGCGGTGGCGTGGTGACGGTGCGCGGTCGCCCGGCCGAGCGGGTGTTCTGGCGCGACCTGCATGCGGTGCTGGGCCTGGGCGTGGGCGCGATCCTCGTGTTCCTGGCGCTGACGGGCATGCCCTGGTCGGTGTTCTGGGGCGCGCAGGTGAACGCCTGGGCGAACGGCAGCCACTGGGGCTATCCGGCCGGCGTGCGCGTGCAGGTGCCGATGTCGGCCGTGCCCGTGGCGGACACGCTGGCCGTGCCGTGGAGCCTGCAGCAGGCGCGCGTGCCCGTGGCCTCGGCCGTGCCGGCCGCGATGGCGGCCGGCGGGAGCGGGGGGCATGGCGGGCATCCAGGCCATGAGGGACACGTGGGCGATGGAGGTGGGGCCGGGGAGCACGCCGGTCACGGCGGAGAGGGCGCAGCAGGGCCTGCCGCCGGGCCGCAGGCCCTGCCGGCCGTGCCGCCGATCGGCCTGGACGCCGCGATGGCGGTGTTCACGCGGCTGGGCCTGGCACCAGGCTTCGGCGTGGCTGCGCCGCAGGGCGCGGGCGGCGTCTATACCGCCTCGGCCTATCCGGCCGATCTCGGCCGGCAGCGGGTGGTGCACCTGGACCAGTACAGCGGCCGGCCGCTGCTCGACATGGGCTATGCCGACTACGGGCCGGTGGCGAAGGGGCTGGAGTGGGGCATCAACGTCCACCTGGGGCAGCAGTACGGGGTGGCCAACCAGATCGTGCTGGCCGTGGCCTGCGCCGGCATCGTGCTGCTGTGCGTCGCGGGTGCGGTGGCGTGGTGGAAGCGCCGCCCGTCCGGGGGGCTGGGCGTGCCGCCGCTGCCGGCGCAGCCGCGCGCTCTCTGGGTGGTGGCCGGGATGATGGCCGTGGCCGGCGTGCTGCTGCCCCTGCTGGGGCTGTCGCTGCTGTGCATGCTGGCGGTGGACGCCGCCTGGCGCAGGCGACAGGCGGGCGCTTTGCAGCGGTAGGGCCCGCAGCGCTCAGCGGTGCGGGCCGCCTGGCATCAGAAGGTTTCCCAGTCGTCGTTGTTCTGGCTGGATGACCGGGAGGGTGCCGGGGCTGCGGTCTGCGCCGGAGGCAGGGCGGGGCGTGCGGCCCCTGCTGCCGTGGCCTGCGCCGGTGCGGCAGCGATGCCGGGTGCGGTGCGCGGGCTTGCGGCAGGGGTCCTGGCGTGCTGCAGCGCCGCGGACGCTGCGCGTGCGGTGTCGCGGCTGCGGGACTGTGCCTGGGCGATGACGGCCTGCGAGGCGTTGGCATCGACCTGGAAGACGCTGACGAGCTGCACGAGGCGGGCGGCCTGGGAGTTGAGGCTGTCGGCGGCGGCGGCGGATTCCTCGACGAGTGCGGCGTTCTGCTGGGTGACCTGGTCGAGCTGGTTGACGGCATCGCTGACCTGGGAGATGCCTTGTTCCTGCTCGTGGGTGGCCGCGCCGATCTCGGCGATCAGGTCGGCGACGCGGCGGGCCTGCTCGACGATCTCTCCCATGGTGGAGCCGGCCTCGCCCACGAGCTGCGATCCGGTCTCGACCTTGGAGACGCTCTCGCCGATGAGGGCCTTGATCTCCTTGGCGGCCTGGGCGGAGCGCTGCGCGAGGGTGCGCACTTCGGAGGCGACGACGGCAAAGCCGCGGCCCTGCTCGCCGGCGCGGGCGGCCTCGACGGCGGCGTTGAGTGCGAGGATGTTGGTCTGGAAGGCGATGGAGTCGATGACGCCGATGATGTCGCCGATTTTGCGGGAGGAGTCGGTGATGTCCTGCA
>NZ_JMKU01000046.1 GCF_000687165.1 Paracidovorax oryzae ATCC 19882
GTTCCACGGCACACCCCACCCCCGAGCACCCCAGGTTGCCCCGTTCGCCCTGCGGGCGAACGGGGTCGCATCCAGCAGGGTCGCCCTTTCTTTGGTTACTTTCTTTCGGCGAAGCGAAAGAAAGTGACTCGCCCGCCGGGGCGAAATCCCGGCTCCGGGAAGAAGATCCACAGCAAGGCGTCATGACATCAGCGCGCTGAAGGCAGATGCGGGCGAATGCCTCATCCAGCCATCGCCACACCCCGCCTCACCGGCCCCGCCACCGGCCTCGTCTCCCCCACCGCATGCCCCGCGAGCTCGGCCGCATCCAGGTACACCTCCCCATCCTCGACCTTCACCGCGAACCGCGGCGTGCAGCCTTCGTCCGGCGCGGCGGCCTGTCCGTCGCACAGGCCGATGCTCCAGTTGTGCAGGGGGCAGGCGACGCTGCGGCCGAAGACGATGCCCTGCGAGAGCGGGCCGCCCTTGTGCGGGCAGCGGTCGAGGAGGGCGAAGACTTCTCCGGCGTCGTTGCGGAACACCGCGACGTCGAGCCCCTGCGGCCGGGCGACGCGGCGCGCGCCGAGCACGGGGATGTCGTCCACGCGGCAGATGGGGGTCCATTGGGTCATCGGGGGCCTCTCGTGGGTATGGGGGGAAAGGATCGGGACGTTCACGGAATCAACGGGCGGTTGCCGTTGCGGCCGCGGCAGGCGCCAGCGGGACGAACTGCCGGGTATCCACCGCGGCCTTGTCGAACTCGAACCAGGGGTCGGGCTCGCCGTCGAGCGCGAACTGCAGCTGGGCCCAGAGTGCCTTGCGGCCTTCGTGGTCTTCGAGGATGCGCTTCTTCACGTAGTCCAGGCCCACGCGGTCCACGTAGTGCACGGTGCGCTCCAGGTACCAGCCCTCCTGGCGGTAGAGCTCGCAGAAGGCGCCGGTGTATTCGAGCACTTCCTCGGCGGTCTTGAGCTTGGTGAAGAAGTGGGCCACCTCGGTCTTGATGCCGCCGTTGCCGGCGATGTACATCTCCCAGCCGGAATCCACGCCGATGATGCCCACGTCCTTGATGCCGGCCTCGGCGCAGTTGCGCGGGCAGCCGCTCACGGCGAACTTGACCTTGTGCGGGGCGTACATGCGCCACATCGCGCGTTCCAGGTCCTTGCCCATCTGGGTGCTGTCCTGCGTGCCCATGCGGCACCATTCGCTGCCCACGCAGGTCTTCACCGTGCGCAGCGCCTTGGCGTAGGCATGGCCGCTGGGCATGCCGATGTCCTTCCAGACGTTGACGAGGTCTTCCTTCTTCACGCCGAGCAGGTCGATGCGCTGGCCGCCCGTGACCTTCACGGTGGGGATGTTGTACTTGTCCACGGCGTCGGCGATGCGGCGCAGTTCGTCGGCGGTGGTCTCGCCGCCCCACATGCGCGGAATCACGCTGTACGTGCCGTCCTTCTGGATGTTGGCGTGCGAGCGCTCGTTGATGGCGCGGCTCTGCGGGTCGTCCTTCGCCTCCTTGGGCCAGGTGCTGATCAGGTAGTAGTTCACGGCCGGCCGGCAGGTGGGGCAGCCGTTGGGGGTCTTCCATTCCAGGAACCGGAAGACGTCCTGGATGGTGACCAGGCGGTGCGTGCGGATCGCGTCGCGCACGGCCTGGTGGCCGTGGTCGGTGCAGCCGCAGACGGCCTTGGTCCGGGGCGTGGCGGAATAGTCGCCGCCCGCGGTGAACATGATGATCTGCTCCACGAGGCCGGTGCAGGAGCCGCAGCTCGCGCTGGCCTTGGTGTGCTTGCGCACGTCCTCCAGCGTGAACAGGCCCTTGTCCTTGATCGCCTTGCAGATGGCGCCCTTGGTCACGCCGTTGCAGCCGCAGACCTCGTCGGCGTCCTGCATGGCGGCGGCCTTGCTCTGGCCCTGGTGGCCGGTGTCGCCGAGGTGGGATTCGCCGAACATCAGCTTGTCGCGGATGTCGCCGATGGAGCGGCCCTCGCGCAGCAGCTTGAAGTACCAGCTGCCGTCCACGGTGTCGCCGTAGAGGCAGGCGCCCACCAGCTGGTCGTCGCGGATCACCAGCTTCTTGTACACGCCGCCGAAGGGATCGCTCATCACGATTTCCTCGGTGTCCTCGCCGCCCTGGAAGTTGCCGGCGGAGAACAGGTCGATGCCCGTCACCTTGAGCTTGGTGGAGGTGAGCGAGCCCTGGTAGCGCGCGATGCCGTATTCGGCCAGGTGGTTGGCCAGCACCTTGCCCTGCTCGAACAGCGGCGCCACGAGGCCGTAGGCGATGCCGCGGTGCGCGGCGCATTCGCCCACGGCGTAGATGCGCGCGTCGGTCACCGTCTGCAGCGTGTCGCTCACCACGATGCCGCGGTTCACGTGCAGGCGCATGCTCTCGGCGAGCTGCGTGCTCGGGCGGATGCCCACGGCCATGACGACGAGCTGCGCGGGCACTTCCGTGCCGTCCTTGAAGCGCACGGCGGCCACGCGTCCCGAGGCGTCGCCCAGCAGTTCCTGGGTCTGGGCCTTCATGAGGAAGCCCATGCCACGCTCGGCGAGGGACTTCTGCAGCATCCGGCCGGCCACGTCGTCGAGCTGGCGCTCCATGAGCCATTCGCTCGCATGCACCACGGTGACGCGCATGCCGCGCTTCATGAGTCCATTGGCGGCCTCCAGGCCCAGCAGCCCGCCGCCGATCACGACCGCGTCGCGGTAGATGGCGGCCGCGTCGATCATGGCCTGCGTGTCGGCGATGTCGCGGTAGGCCAGCACGCCCTGCAAGTCCTTGCCGGGGATGGGCAGGATGAAGGGATTGGAGCCGGTGGCGATGATCAGGCGGTCGTAGGGCGCCTCGATGGTGCGGCCCGCGGCGTCCGTGCCGCGCACGATGCGCCGGGTGCGGTCCACCTCGCGCACGGTGCAGCCCGCGTGCAGCGTGATGCCGTTGTCCTCATACCAGGACCAGTCGTTGAGGACGATCTCCTCCAGCGTCTGCTCGCCGGCCAGCACGGGCGACAGCAGGATGCGGTTGTAGTTGGGGTGCGGCTCGGCGCCGAAGACGGTGATCTCGTACAGATCGGGCGCGATCTTCAGCAGCTCCTCGAGCGTGCGCACGCCGGCCATGCCGTTGCCCACCATCACCAATCTGGATTTCTTCATCGTGACCCCCACGGGCGGTTCGGAAAACAAAAAAGGCGTCCGCACCCTGCATGCGCCGCAACAGCGGGCCGCTCGCACGGGTGGGGACGCCTTCGTCCTGGGCCCGTTCCGCCTGCGCCATTGCAGGAGGGACGGACCACGTGGCCAGCCTTGGCCACGCGAAGCCTCTTGCAATGCGCGTGCCAGGATGCGGGCACCATCGGCGTGCGGGTACGGTCGGGAGGGCGTCCCGCGAATCTACTGCGCGGGCTGCTGCAATTTGCATGGTTTTCGTTATGGGATCCATAACGCTTGATTGCGGCATGGCATGCGGGCGTGAACCGCTTCGGTGCATCGCCCCGCCCTGGTGCATGCGGGCAGGCCGCACGGGGCCGTTCGCATGCCGGCATGGCGCTTCGGTGCGAGGCGTGCGGGTGCAATGGCGGGTCGCGATGCTGCACGGCATCGACATTTCCTGGAGAGGAGCCTTCCATGAGCCTGCAGAACGCCACCGCCCAAATGGGCATGCTGCCCGCCCACCCGCCGCGCTTCGATACCGAGCGCTTCGTCGTCGTGCCGCTGCAACCCGCCAAGGCGCGCGAGCTGCTGGAGGTGCTGCTCTGCGATCCCCTGCTGGCCGAGCAATTGCCCTGGCTGGCGGACAAGTCCGCCGACGGGGCCCGGTCCGAGGCGCTGCTCGCCAGCATGCAGTGCGCTGCCGGCACGGCCATCATCTGGGGCATCGTGGAGCGGGCGCGCGCGGCCTGCATCGGCGCGGTGATCGCCCGCCACAGCCTGGAGGGCATCGACGTGGAGGTCATGTGCGCGTCGCAGTTCTTCGGGCAGGGGGTGGCCGACGAGGCCGGCGAACCTGCCATGGCATGGCTGGACGATGCGATGGAAGTGACGCTATTGCCCCTGGACATCTGACCGGCATCGGCGCCGGCTGCGGGAAGGGGCCCTGATGCAGGGCGTAGGACAAATACCTATCTTGCAATCACTTGTAGCAATTTGTGAGATATTACCGACTCTTTCCTTTCGGGAAGCGCGCCATGCAGGTAAATGTCGCAAAAATGACAGGTCATTGCGTGGAAATTTGTCAATACCCCATCACGAAAATTCCATGTCCGATCTGCCCACCACAGCCGCCAACTCCTCGCAGCCGCCTTCCACGCTCGAGCAGGAACTGGCTGAAGCCCTCACCCGTTTCGACCTGGTGAACCAGAGCGCCAGCGAGGGCCTGTGGGACATGCGGTACCCGGCCGATGGCAATGTGGAGCCGAGCACGCCGTTCTGGTGGTCGGATCAGTTTCGCAAGCTGCTGGGCTACCAGAACGAGACCGACTTCCCCAACGTGCTCGACAGCTGGGGATCGCTGCTGCATCCCGAGGACAGCGGCCCGACCTTCGACGCCTTCGCCGCCCACCTGACGGACAAGACGGGCAGGACGCCCTACGACCTCGAATACCGGTGCAAGGTACGCTCGGGTGAATACCGCTGGTTCCGCGCCCGCGGCACCACGCTGCGCGACGCGGAAGGCAACCCGCTGCGCGTGGCTGGGTCCCTCAGGGACATCACCGAGGAAAAGAAGCAGAAGGAAGAGCTGGACGGTGCGCTGGTCCGCTTCGACCTCGTGAACCAGAGCGCCAGCGAGGGCCTGTGGGACATGGCGTACCCGGCCGACGGCAACGTGCAGCCGCAGACGCCGTTCTGGTGGTCCGATCAGTTCCGCAAGCTGCTGGGCTACCAGGACGAGAGCGATTTCCCGAACGTGCTCGACAGCTGGGGATCGCTGCTGCACCCGGAGGACAAGGACCCGACGTTCGAGGCTTTCGCCGCCCACCTGATGGACAAGACGGGCAGGACGCCCTACGACCTCGAGTACCGCTGCAAGGTGCGCTCGGGCGAGTACCGCTGGTTCCGCGCGCGCGGCACCACGCTGCGCGATGCGGAGGGCAACCCGCTGCGCGTGGCCGGGTCCCTCAAGGACATCACCGAGGAAAAGAAGCAGAAGGAAGAACTGGACGGCGCGCTGATCCGCTTCGACCTGGTGAACCAGAGCGCCAGCGAAGGCCTGTGGGACATGGCGTACCCGGCCGACGGCAATGTGCAGCCGCAGACGCCGTTCTGGTGGTCCGACCAGTTCCGCAAGCTGCTGGGCTACCAGGACGAGACCGACTTCCCGAACGTGCTCGACAGCTGGGGCTCGCTGCTGCACCCCGAGGACAAGGACCCGACGTTCGAGGCCTTCGCTGCCCACCTGATGGACAAGACGGGCAAGACGCCCTACGACCTCGAGTACCGCTGCAAGGTGCGTTCGGGCGAGTACCGCTGGTTCCGCGCCCGCGGCACCACGCTGCGCGATGCGGAAGGCAACCCGCTGCGCGTGGCCGGGTCGCTCAAGGACATCCATGAAGAGAAGCGGCGGGCCGAGGACCTCGACAAGTCCATCGGCTCCCTGGTCGGAAGCCTGTCGGAGCAGACCCGCGGCATCCTCGGCAAGTCGGGCGCGGTGGCGACCGGTGCCCAGGCCCTGTGCGCGACCACCGAGGAAATGAATGCCTCGATCGAGGAGCTCACGGCGTCGATCCACTCCATCGCCCAGAACGCGAAGGGCACGGATGCCGTCGCGCGCCATACGCAGGAAGAGGCGGAGCAGGGCGCCCAGGCGATCAACAAGGCGATCGAGTCGATGGAAGTGCTCGGCCGCTCGTCTGAAGACATGTCGGAGATCGTCAAGGTCATCAGCGAGATCGCGAGCCAGACGAACATGCTGGCGTTCAACGCGGCCATCGAGGCCGCCCGCGCGGGCGAGCACGGGCTCGGCTTTTCCGTGGTGGCCGACGAGGTGCGCAAACTGGCCGAGCGCTCGTCGCAGGCGACGAAGGAAATCTCCAAGCTCATCAACGGCTCGGTGAAGCTCATCGTCCAGGGCAGCGACGTGTCCCGGCAGGCGGGCGATGCCTTCACGAAGATCGTCAAGAGCATCCGCCAGACCGGCCAGGCGATTTCCGAAGTGTCGAGCGCCGCGGAGGAGCAGCTCGGCGCGGTCAAGATGATCGGTGACGCCATCCAGCACATCGCCGAGGAAACCGAGAAGTCGGCCTCCGCCTCCGAGGGCATCGACATGGCGTGCCGCGATCTCGACGGCGGCGCCCAGCGCCTGGCCGCGGCCTTCGCCGATTTCAAGGCCAAGGGCTGATCCGCCCCGGCAGAGGAGAGCCGCCTTGAGCCATCCGCAAGACACCGCGCCTGTTCCCCCGGCCCCTGCCGGGCAGTCCGCGGTCTATGCCTCCTTCACGCTGGGCGACGAGGAGTTCGCGATCGACGTCCGGCATGTGCAGGAGGCCGTCAACCTGCCTGGCAGGATCGTTTCCATGCCGCTGGCGCCCGACTTCGTGGTGGGCGTCTTCAACCTGCGCGGCACTATCGTGCCCATGCTCGACATGCGGCGCCTGCTGGGGCTGGGCACTGCCGACGACCCCGCAGGCGCGAAGGTGGTGATCGTCCAGCACCGCGGCGTCCGCCTGGGGCTGATGTTCGACGACACCCGGCGCGTGATGCGCCCCCGCGGCGACGAGCAGGCATTGTTCGGCTACCAGGACCAATCCACCCACCGCGTGGTGGCCGGCGTGCTCAAGGTCGGGGGCGAGCTCGTGCGCGTGCTCGATCTCGACCGGCTGGTGGCGATCGAGAACGTGCCCCGGGCCGGCACCGCCACGGGGGAGGGCGTTGCCTCCCGGGCCAAGCGCAACCGCACGCGCTGCATCACCTTCCGGGTGGGCGACCTGCTGCTGGGCTTCGCCATCCACGGGGTGCACGAGATCGTGCAGGCCCGGGGCATCGAACGCTCCCCGGTGCAGGACGCGCTGTGCGCGGGCGTGATGCACATCCGGGACAACGTGGTTCCGGTGGTGCGCTTCGGGGACCTGCTGCGGACCGGTGCCGGCACGGACGGCGACGATTCCGGTGAACAGCGAGTCGTCGTGCTCCAGGCCGGATCAATGCATGTCGGCCTGCTGGTGGACAGCGTGGAGGCGATCGTCGCCTATTCCGAGGACGACGTGATGCACGTGCCCGTGCTGACGCGCCACCGCGCCAGCATGTTCGCGGGCTGCCTGGACCTGGGCGAGCGGGGCCACGTGTTCCTGCTCGACAGCCAGGGGGTGCTGGACCACGGCGAGATCGGCCGCATCTCCGGCCAGCACAGCAGCCTGTTCGCTTCACGGGCCCGTACGGAGCGCGCCGCGGAGCGGCATGCGGGCGTGCGCCAGACCTTCCTGTGGTTCGACTCCCGGCAGGCTTTCGGCCTGCCGATGCAGGACGTGCGGGAAATCATCGACTGCGGCGACGGGCTGATCCCGGTGCCGGGCGCGCCGGAATTCGTCTCGGGCATGTACAACCTGCGCGGCAAGCTGGTGACGGTGGTGGATATCCGCCGCTACTACCAGTTGGGCGAGCCAGGGCCCCAGGACGTGCTCGAGCCGAAGGTGGTGGTGCTGCAGCAGGGCGATACCCTGCTGGGGCTGCAGGTGGACCGGGTGCGCAGCATCGTGCACATCGATGCCGCGGGCAAATATCCCATTCCCTCGCTGATGCGCAATGCACTGACCCCCCGCACGCGCCACCACGTCTCCGAGGTGCTGGAAACGCAGGGCGAGGGCAGCACGCCCACCCATGTGCTGACGCTGGATGCCGCCCGCATTTTCGCGTCCATCGGCGAGCTGGAGGCCGAGATGGCCGATGCCTGAGTTCGGGGACATGGACGGCGCGACCCTGCTGCGGCTGCTGCAGCGGGTGCGCGGGCACACCGGCATCCACATGGTCGAGGCCAAGAAGACCATGCTGCAGGCCCGGCTGCGCCCGCGCATGCGCCACCTGGGCATCGATTCCTATGCCGGGTACGTGGAGCACCTGGACCGCAACGTGGACGAGCGCCAGCCTTTCGTCGATGCGGTGACGACCCACCAGACCTCCTTCTTCCGCACGCCCAAGGTCTGGCAGTACTTCCGCGACGTGTTCCTGCCCGGGTGGGCCCGGGAGGAGCGGGGACGGCCGCTGCGGGTATGGTCGGCCGCGGCCTCCACCGGCGAGGAGGCCTGCACGATCGCGATCTGTTGCGAGGAGTTGCGCCGCCAGCAGCCCGGTTTCTCCTACGAGATCCTGGGCACGGACATCAGCACCGATGTGCTGGCGCATGCGCGCGCGGGCCGGTATGCCGGGTCTTCCGTGGCGGCGTTCCGGGCGGGCCACCCCGGGATCTTCGATCGCTACGACGCTGCCCGGCGGCCCGGGCAGTTCATGCTGGAAGACGCCGTGCGGCGCTGCATGGCCTTCGAGCCGCACAACCTGATGGAACCGGCGCCGTGGCAGGACCGTTTCGATGTGGTGTTCCTGCGCAACGTGCTGATCTACTTCACCGCCGAAGACATCCGCAGCGTCGTCCACCACCTCGCGCCGTCGCTGCGCCGGCACGGGAAGCTGGTGATCGGCGAGTCGGAGTCGCTGACGTCCATGGACGTGCCGTTCCAGTTCGTGCAGCCGCAAATCTACGAAAAAGCAGCGGCATGACGGAGCGCGCCGAGCAGGTCCATGTGCGCATGGGCGAGCTGGCCCTGGGGCGCAGCCCCGAACTGCTCAAGGCCACGCTGGGTTCGTGCGTCGGCATCGCGCTGCTCTGGAAATCCCGTGGCCTCTATGCCCTGGCACACTGCCTGCTGCCCTGCGCTCCCGCACCTTACCCGCCGGGCGGAGCGCGCTACGTGGACCAGGCCGTGGAGGCGATGCTGCAGCGCCTGCAGGCCGGGCCCGGGGATTGCGCGCAGATCGAGGCCCACCTGGCGGGCGGCGCCAGCATGCGGGAGGGCGCTGCCGGCGCCGGGCGCGTGCCGCCGGTCGGGGCGCTCAATACCGAGGCCGCGCTGCGGCTGCTGGAGGCCCGCGGCATCGCCGTGCGTTCGAGCGACACCGGCGGCACGTGCGCCCGCCAGATGCGCCTGGACTGCGCCGCGGCGACCGTCAGCGTCATCCGCGTCGCGGCACCTTAGAAGGGGGCCATCACGGCTTGCCGGCGTCCGGCTCCTCGCCCCATCCGCCGAGCACCTTGTAGAGCGTGACGCGGTTGGACTGGTCGGCCAGTTGCACGCCGATCAGCCCCTGCTGCGCGGTGTAGAGCGAGCGCTGCGCATCCAGCACGGCCAGGTAGCTGTCGGCGCCCAGCCGCCACCGGGCGAGGGTCAGGTCGAGCGCGCGCTGGCTGGAGTCCACGAGGGATTGCTGCGCCTGCAGGCGCTCCTGCAGCGTGGCGCGCTCGGCCAGCGCGTCCGCCGCCTCGCGGAAGGCCGTCTGCACGGTTTTCTCGTACTGGGCGAGGGCGGTTTCCTGCGCGACCTCGGCCACGCGCAGGTTGGCCCGGTTGCGTCCTCCGTCGAAGATCGGCAGGCGGATCTGCGGCGCGAAGCTCCAGATGCCGTTGCCCGCGCCGAAGAGGCCCGATAGCTCATTGCTCGCCGTGCCCACGCTGGTGGTGAGCGTGATCGAGGGGAAGAACGCGGCGCGCGCCGCGCCGATATTGGCGAACGAGCCCCGCAGCGAGCGCTCGGCCGCCTGCACGTCCGGGCGGCGCAGCAGCGTGGAGGATGGCAGCGAGCCCGCGGGCACCGCCAGGGCCTGCGCCACCGACACCGTGGGCCGCTGCCAGCGCGCCGGATCGGGGCTGCCGGCGCGGTCACCGCCGGGCGCGGCGGCCCCGGTCTCCGCGGGCGGCGGCGCCAGCGCCTCCACGGCCGCGGGCGGCAGCAGGGCATCGTCCACGGGGCGTCCCGCCAGCAGGTGGAGCGCGTTGCGGTCCTTGGCAAGCTGCGTGGCGGCGCTGGCGAGGTCGGCGCGCGCCGTATCGACCGTCGCCTGCGTCTGCGTGAGCGTGAGGCCCGAGGTGGCGCCCTGCTCATAGCTGCGCCGCGCCAGGGCGAGCGACTGCGACCGGGTGCGCAGCGTCTCGCGCGCCAGCAGCAGGCGGCGCGCGTCGGCGTCGAGCGTGAGCCAGGCGCCGGCCACGTCGGCCACCAGGCTCAGGCGCACGCTGCGCCCGTTGTCGCCCACCCGCAGGAACTCCTGCAGCGCGGCATCGTTGAGGTTGCGGATCCGGCCGAAGAAGTCGATCTCGTAGCTCGTGAACCCGATCTGGGCGCTGTACTGGGCGGTGGTGTTGGCGCGGCCGGCGGCGGTGAGGTCGTCGGCCGTGCGCGCACGCGTTCCCGCGCCCGTGGCAGCCACGGTGGGGAAGAGGTCCGCGCGGCTCACGCCGTACTGGGCCCGGGCGCGCTCGATGGCCAGCGCCGCCATGCGCAGGTCGCGGTTGGCTTCGAGCGATTGCGTGATCACGCTGCGCAGCCGCGGCTCCGTGATGAACGACTCCCAGGGACCCAGGCCGATGTCCACCACGCCTGTCAACGTCACGCTGTCGGTGCCACGGGCGGACGGGGTGCCGACCACTTCCGGCACGGGGAGCGCGGGCTTCCAGAAAGGCGGCGCGAGGTTGGTGCAGCCCGCCGCGAGCAGCGCGGCGGCCAGGGCTGCCCCGGCGGCGAGGCGCGGGCGAAGGAGGGAGGCGAAGGGCGCGCGCGTCATGCGGAAGCTCCGGGGGCAGGGCTGGAGGGCGGGGGGCCGTCGGTGCCCGCGGGCGGATGCTCCGCGGTGGCTTCGGCCTGCGCACCACGCCGGGCGAAGAAGCCGCGGATCAGCACAAAGAACACGGGAACGAAGAAAACGCCGAGCACGGTGGCCGCCACCATGCCGCCCAGCACCGCGGTGCCGATGGCCTGCCGGCCCCCCGCGCCCGCGCCGGTCCCGATGGCCAGCGGCAGCACGCCGAAGCCGAAGGCCAGCGAGGTCATCAGGATGGGCCGCAGCCGCAGCCGCACGGCCTCCAGCGTGGCGTCGATCACGCTGCGCCCGGCCGCCTGCAGCTGGGTGGCGAATTCCACGATCAGGATGGCGTTCTTGGAGGCGAGCCCCACGGTGGTCAGCAACCCCACCTGGAAGTACACATCGTTCGACATCCCACGGATGCCGATGCCCAGCAGCGCCCCGACGATGCCCAGGGGCACCACCAGGATCACCGAGAACGGCACCGACCAGCTCTCGTACAGCGCGGCCAGGCACAGGAACACGAACAGGATGGAGATCGCGTACAGCAGCGGCGCCTGCGAGCCCGAGAGCCGCTCCTGGTAGGAGGCGCCCGTCCATTCGTAGCCGATGCCCGGGGGCATCTGCTTCATGATCCCGTCGATCGCGCCCATGGCCGCGCCGGAGCTGACGCCCGGTGCCGCATCGCCCACGAACTCGTAGCTGGGACTGCCGTTGTAGCGCTGCAACTGGGGCGAGCCGTAGGTCCAGTAGGTGCTGGAGAACGCCGAGAACGGCACCATCTGGCCCTGGTTGTTGCGCACAGTCCAGGGGCCGATGTCCTGCGGCAGCATGCGGAAGGGCGCATCGCCCTGCATGTACACGCGCTTGACCCGGCCCTTGTTCAGGAAGTCGTTCACGTAGGTGCCGCCGATGGCGCTGGAGAGCGTGCTGTTGATGTCGGCCGTGGCCAGGCCCAGCGCGCCAGCCTTGGCGTCGTCGATGGTCACGCCCAGCTGGGAGGTGTCGTCGGGGTTGTTGGCGCGCAGGTTGGAGACCTCGTGGCGGTCGCGCGCGAGCTGCAGCACCTTGTCGCGCGCCGCCACCAGCGCCTCGTGCCCCAGGCCGTTCAGGTCCTTGAGCTGGAAGTTGAAGCCCGCATTGGCGCCCAGGCCGCGCACGGCCGGCGGCAGCACCACGAAGATGCGTGCGTCGCGGATCCGGCGCAGATCGCGCGTGGCCTTGCGGGCGATCGCGTCGGCGCTCTGCTCGGGCCGCGGGCGCTCGCTCCAGTCCTTCAGCCGCACGAAGCCGCGCGCGGAGCTCTGGTCGCCGTTGGCGCCGGTGATGGAGTTGAAGCTCACCACGTCGGGCTGCGCCGCGAAGTACTTCTGCACCTCGGCCATCACGGCCTGCAGGCGCGTGTTGGACGAGCCCGCCGGCAGCGTGATCTGCACCTGCACGGCGCCCTGGTCCTCATTGGGCAGGAACGAGGTGGGCAGGCGCATGAACAGCACCGCCATGCCGCCCACGATGAGCGCGTAGATCAGCATCATGCGGCCACCCCGGCGCACGATGCGGCCCACGCCGCGCTGGTAGCTGTCGGCCGTGCGGTCGAAGCGGTGGTTGAAGCCCGTGAAGAAGCGGTCCACCCAGCCCAGCGGCCCGCGCCGCGGTGCGCCGCCGTGCGGGCTGTGCGTGCCCTTCGGGATCGGCTTGAGCAGCGTGGCGCACAGGGCCGGCGTGAGCGTGAGGGCCACCAGCACCGACAGCACCATGGCCGAGACGATGGTGATGGAGAACTGCCGGTAGATCACCCCCGTGGAACCGCCGAAGAAGGCCATGGGAATGAACACCGCCGAGAGGGTCAGCGCGATGCCGACCAGGGCCGGCGTGATCTCGGCCATGGACTTGCGCGTGGCTTCCTTCGGGGGCAGGCCCTCTTCGCTCATCACGCGCTCGACGTTCTCCACCACCACGATGGCGTCATCCACCAGCAGGCCGATGGCCAGCACCATGCCGAACATGGTGAGCGTGTTGATGGAGTAGCCCGCGGCCGACAGCACGCCGAACGTGCCCAGCAGCACCACCGGCACGGCGATGGCCGGGATCAGCGTGGCGCGGAAGTTCTGCAGGAAGAGGTACATCACCAGCACCACGAGCGCCATGGCCTCCACCAGCGCCTTGATGACCTCTTCGATCGAGGCTTCCACGAAGGGGGTGGTGTCGTAGCTCGTGAAAGGCTTGAGCTGGTAGGGGAAGAAGGGCCGCAGTTCGGCGACCTTGGCGTTCACCGCCTCGGCCACCGCCATGGCGTTGGCGCCGTCGGCCAGCACCACGCCCATGCCCGCGCCGGGCTGGCCGTTCAGGCGCGAGGTGATGGTGAGGTTGTCCGCGCCCAGCTCGATGCGGGCCACGTCCTTCAGGCGCACGATCGATCCATCGGTCGCTACCTTCAGCACGATGTTCTCGAACTCGCCCTTGCTCTGCAGCTTGCTGCGCGCGGTGATGGTGGCGTTGAGCTGCTGCTGCCCCACGGCGGGCAGGGCGCCCAGCTGCCCTGCAGAGACCTGCGCGTTCTGCGCATTGAGCGCGCTGCCCACGTCGGAGGGCATGAGCGCGTATTTCTCGAGCCTGGCCGGATCCATCCACACGCGCATGGCGTAGCCCGTGCCCAGCGTGGCCACGTCGCCCACTCCGTCGATGCGGCTGATGACGTCCACCAGGTTGCTGGAGATGTAGTCGCCGATGTCCACCTGCGTCACCGACGGGTCGGGCGAGGTGAAGGTGACGATCATCAGGTAGTCGTTGCCGCCCTTGGTGACGGTGACGCCGCGGCTCTGCACGGCCGGGGGCAGGCGCGACATGGCCTGCTGCAGCTTGTTCTGCACCTGCACCTGGGCCACGTCGATATTGGTGCCGGCATTGAAGGTGAGCGTGGTGCGCGAATTGCCCGAAGCATCGCTGGTCGAGCCCATGTAGATGAGGTTGTCCAGCCCCTTGAGCTGCTGCTCGATCACCTGCGTGACCGATTCCTCCACCGTCTTGGCCGAGGCGCCGGTGTAGGTGGCGCTGATGGACACGCGCGGCGGCGCGATGTCCGGGTACTGCTCCAGCGGCAGGTTGCGGATCGACATCGCGCCCGCGAGCATGATGACGATGGCGATGACCCACGCGAAGATGGGCCGGTTGATGAAGAACTGGGCCATGGAGGGCGCTCCTGCGTCAGCGCGAGGCAGCCGGTGCCTGGGCCGATGCCGGGGCCGCGGGAGCGGAGGCCCTGGCCGCGGCGGCCGCCGCACCCTGCTGCGGGATCTTCACCTCCACGGCGTGGATGGCGTCGCCCGGCTGGATGCGCTGCAGCCCGTCCACGATGATGCGGTCGCCGGCGGCGAGGCCCGCCGTGGCCACCCAGCGGTTGCCCACGGCCGCGCCCACCTGGATGCCGCGGCGCTCCACCTTGTCCTGCGCGTCGGCCACCAGCACGCTGGCATTGCCGGCCGCGTCGCGCGTCACGCCCTGCTGGGGCACGAGCAGGGCCTGCTCGTTCACGCCGGTCTCCAGCACCGCCCGCACGTACATGCCGGGCATCAGCAGGCCGTCCGGGTTGGGCACCACGCCGCGCAGCGTGACCGCGCCGGTCGTGGGGTTCACCGTGATGCCGCTGAACTGCAGCCGGCCGGCGTGGGCATAGGTGCTGCCGTCCTCGAGCTTGAGCCGCATGCGCGCCTGCCCCTCGCCGGCGCGCTGCAGCCGGCCCTGCGCCAGCTCGGTCTTCCAGCGCAGCACGTCGGTGCTCGACTGGGTGACGTCCACGTAGAGCGGATCGACCTGCGAGACGGTGGTGAGGGCCGTGGACTGGTTGGCCGTGACCAGCGCGCCGGGCGTGACGCTGGACGTCGTCGTGCGTCCGGAGATGGGCGACTGGATGCGCGCGTATCCCAGGTTGATGCGCGCGGTGGCCACCGCCGCGCGGGCCACGGACACGTCCGAGCGCGCCTGCTGCGCCGCCGCCTGGCTGTCGTCCGCCACCTGCCGGCTCACGGCCTCGATCTTCGCCAGTTCGGCGTTGCGGCGCGCGTTCGATTCCGCCGACGCGGCGGTGGCCTGGGCACGGCCGAGCGAAGCCTCGGCACTGGCGAGGGCCGCCTCCAGCGGCGCCGGGTCGAGCTGGTAGAGGGCCTGGCCTGCCTTCACTTCCGCGCCTTCCGTGAACAGGCGCTTCTGCACGATGCCGCCCACCTGCGGCCGGATCTCGGCCACAAGGTAGGCACTGGTGCGGCCGGGCAACTCTGTGGTGACCGACTGGCGCTCGGGCTGCAGCGTGACCACGCCCACCTCCACCGGGCCGCGCGGCGCGGGGGGCGGTGCCTTGTCCGAGCAGCCGGCCAGGGCCGTTGCCAGGCAGAAGCCCAGCCCGAGCCACAGCGTGCGGGCCCGGCGGCCGGGCGCCTGGCGGCCCCCGCCGGGGGCGGCACCGGCAGCGCTTGCACACCCTGGCGGCGGGAGCGGACAGTCGGAATCGGGCGGGGCGGGGAGGCGGCGAGCGGAGCGGAAGGGCGTGGGATTCATGGCAGGCGCTGCTGAGAGAGCCGTGCATTCTCACCGCCGATTGAAAACGGCTTGTGAAGCGGACCCTTCCGCGCGGACGCATTCCGTTTCCCGAGGCCCCTCAGCCTGCCATGCCGCTCGGTGCACTGCCCGCGCGTGGGGTCTAGCGCTTGAAGCTTTCAGCCAGCTTGCATGGTGAAGGCTGCGCGACAGGATCCAGCGATTGCCGAGATTCCACAAACCGGCCCGGTCCTCCACGCTCCGGAACGCAGCCACGGCATTCCACGGAAAAATCAATGGCGAAGCGGGTTTGGGGCACTATCGTGTGCGGTGGCAATGTCCGGAAATTCACGAAATTTGATGCAAATCAAGCTTTTGAAAGCGCAGTAAGTGTTTTCAATTACATCAAATTTGCCGCATCGCCGTACTATTTCGCCGCGTCATCCGGAACGGCCGGGTACGCCCGATCCGCAAGAAACCATGCAGCCGAGAGGAGAAACCCCATGCGCGTCAACCTTCCCGTCGTTCCCCAGGAATACCCCTTCCCCCGGGGCGAGACACTGGTGTCCACCACCGACCTGCAGGGGCGCATCCTCTACTGCAATCCCATGTTCGTGGAGGTGAGCGGCTACGAGCGCGCCGAGCTGCTGGGCCAGCCGCACAACATGATCCGCCATCCGGACATGCCGGAAGAGGCTTTCCGCGACATGTGGGAAACCATCGCCGCCGGGTGGCCATGGTCCGCCGCGGTGAAGAACCGCCGCAAGGACGGGACTTACTACTGGGTCATGGCCAACGTCACGCCGCTGATGGAGGACGGGCGCCCGGTGGGCTACATGTCGGTGCGCACCGAAGCCTCGCGCGAGCAGATCGCGGGCGCCGAGGCGCTCTACGGCCACATGCGCGCCGAGAAACAGGCCGGCCGCATGGTGCATGCGCTGCAGCGCGGGCGGGTCGTGCGCAGGACGCTTTCCGGGCGCGTCCGCCAGGCGCTGGACATCGGCCTGGGCGGGCAGGTGGCCATGGCCTTCGCCGCCGTGTGGCTGGCGGCGTTCCTCGCGGGGCTCGTGGACCAGGAATCGGGCGTGTTCTCCGCGCTGGCGTGGCTGGCCGTCGCGGGGGTGGCCGTCGGCGGATTCGCATGGGTGCGCCGCGCGGCCGTCCTCCCGCTGGCCACCATGGTGGGGGCGGCCAACCGCATGGCGGCCGGCGACCTGACGCAGAGCGTCACCGTGACGCGCACCGGCCTGACCGGAGAACTGCAGCGCGCGCTCGCGCAGCTCAATGTCAACCTGCTGTCGATCGTGCGCGACGCCCGGCAGGAGAGCGACAAGATGCGCATGTCGAGCCGCGAGATCGCGCAGGGCAACCAGGACCTGTCCTCGCGCACCGAGAACCAGGCGAGCAACCTGCAGCAGACGGCTGCCTCGATGGAGGAGATCACCGGCACCGTCAAGCAGACCGCAGACTCCGCGCGCCAGGCCAGCGAACTCGCCCAGCAGGCCACGGGCGTGGCCGAGCGCACCAGCGGCGCGGTGGATGAAGTGGCCGCGACCATGCGGGAGATCCAGACCTCGTCCGGCCGCATCGGCGAGATCACCGGGCTGATCGACTCCATCGCCTTCCAGACCAACATCCTCGCGCTGAACGCGGCCGTGGAGGCGGCTCGCGCGGGCGAGCACGGCCGCGGCTTCGCCGTGGTGGCCGCGGAGGTGCGCAGCCTGTCGCAGCGCACCCAGTCCGCCGCCAAGGAAATCCGCCAGCTGATCGAGGAGTCCGCGGCGCGGGTGGGCGAGGGCCACGCGCGCACCGACGGTGCCCGCCGGACCATGCAGGAATCGCTCGAACTGGTGCGCCGCGTCGGCGTGTTCATCGGGGAGATCCACAGCGCCTCGAACGAGCAGCTCTCGGGCATCTCGCAGGTGAATGCGGCCGTGGCCCAGCTGGACACCATCACCCAGCAGAACGCGGCGCTGGTGGAGGAGAGTGCCGCCCTGGCCATCGAGCTGGAGCGCCAGGCCCAGACCGTGTCGGAGTCGGTGCAGGTGTTCCGCCTGGACCGGGGGCCCCGCACCGCGTCGTCCGATGCCGTGGCGCTGCGCAAGGCGGCCAAGGCCGGCCGGACCGGCGCAGCCGCGCTGCCCGCGCCGTACTGACACCGCTGCGGCGGCGGGCTTTTTGCAACCTTGTGTATCCCGCCCGGCCATGGCCGGGCGTCGCCCCGTTGCGGACCGCGCGGCTTGCATGGACACTGGCGCCAGGCCAGATGCCGTTCACCATCCAGCACCGGGAGGCTTCCATGACCGCTGTCGCAGACATCCTCAGATCCAAGGCCCACCAGGAGGTCTTCACCATCGCGCCGTCCGACTCCATGCTCGACGCGCTGCGCCTGATGGCCGACAAGGGCATCGGTGCGCTGCTCGTGATGGACGGCGGGCGCATCGCCGGCATCGTCACCGAGCGGGACTACGCGCGCAAGGTGGCGCTGCTGGGCCGCACTTCCGGCGACACCCGCGTGGCGGACGTGATGACCCGCGCCGTGCGCTTCGTGCGGCCCGTGCAGACCAGCGGCCAGTGCCTGGCGCTCATGAGCGAGAACCGCCTGCGGCACCTGCCCGTGGTGGAGGAGGACGGCACGCTCGTGGGCCTCATCTCCATCGGCGACCTCGTGAAGGACGTGATCTCCGAGCAGCAGTTCATCATCGAGCAGATGGAGCAGTACATCACCGGGGGGGGCCGGCCCGCATAGGTGCCTCGCCGGCGCCGCCCCGGAGCACTGTGCTCCGTGTCAACGCGCAAGCGAGGTTCGCTGCTGGCCGAAGTGTCTTCCGAGTGCGGGGATGACCTGCAGGCCATAGAGCCGGTAGGACGTCAGCAGGGCATTCCTGTCCAGGGTATTGCCCGTGAAGAAGCCCACCATGTGGCCAGCCCCCGTGCGGCGTGCCTGCTCGATGATCTGCTCCACGACATCGGCGGGCGACCCGGCGATGGTGTCCTGTTCGAGGATGGAGGGAATGTTGTGGCGTGCGATGCCGGCTTGTTCCAGGGCCTCGGCCCGGCCCGGTGCCACGAAGATGCACCGCCTGATCGCAAGCCGGGAGGACACGTCGTCTTCTGACCCGGCATGGATGGCGTTGCGATATTCATCGAAGAGGACGCAGACCTCGTCCACGGAGAGGAAGCCCGTGCAGAGCTTGTGCCCCTCGCGGGCGGCTTCCTGCGCGGCCCTGGCGCTGCGCACCGTCGCCCAGACCGGCGGGAAGGGCCTCTGCATCGGCGAGGGAACGATGTGCAGGTTCTTCAGCGTCCAGTAGGTGCCCGCGTGTTCGAGGGGGGCGGTGTCCATGGCCTTCCGGATGATCTGCCGGGCTTCGTCGAACATCGGCTGCAGATGCTCCCGATCCACACCCAGGGCTGCCGCCTCGTCGGGATTGGACCCGCGTGCCAGGCCGACTTCCAGCCGTCCGCCGCTCAGGTGATCGAGTACGCCGATCTCCTCCAGGACACGCCACGGCTGGCTGAGCGGAAGCACCCATCCGAGGATGCCGATCCTCAACCGCTTCGTCAGTGCCGCGGCCGCGGCTGCCACCAGGGCGGGCGCCGGAGAAACCCGTGCGCCACCGAAATGGTGTTCGCTGAAGAAGATGCCCTCATACCCCAGAGCTTCCGCATCGATCCAGCTCTTTCTTCGCCAGGCGAGTTCCGCCTGATAGTTGGCCGGGTCGAAAGCGGCAGGGTTTTCGTCAGCGGAAACGTTGAATTGTTCGAAGATCCAGGATTTCATCGGTGCGGTATTTCACTTTCTGGGGGGATTCGGTCGGGAGCCGGGCGGGCGGGTGTCCGGGTCATGCACGCTTGCGCAATGGAGCGGAGACCTTGGAAACGCCGATGGGCCCGGAGCGCGGGGCAGATTTCCTGGCGGGGGCCGCGGGCTGTCCGGAGGGGGTCTCTGCCGCGAGAAATGGGGCGAGGTGGTGCAGGATCCTTTCCCGCGTGTCTGCAGGGTCGATCACTTCCGTGACGAGGCCTTTCTCGGCCAGCCGGGCCGGCGCCGAGATCTCCCGGCGGAGGAGTTCCACCACCTGCCGCTTTTCGGGTGGAGCGCTTTCCAATATCGCTTCCATCGTTTTGACGCCAAAAACCCCAATATTGGCGTGCGGATAGGCGAGGATCGCCACGGGGTCGAAGCCGGGGCCCTGCATGGCGTACAGTCCGCCGGTAAATGCCTTTCGCACGACGACGAGGATTTTGGGGACGGTGCTTCGGACATGCGCCGAAAACAATTCGGCCGCTGCGGAGAATATGCCGCTGCGCTCAGCTTCCTTGCCTATCATGAAGCCCGGTACATCCGCGAAGAAAACAATGGGAATGCGGAGCTTGTCCGCAATGCGGATGGCGCGGACCATTTTCCTGGCCGACGGTCCCTGGATGGCGCCCGACTGGTGCCTGGGATTGTTGGCGATCAGCGCCATCGGGTGTTTACCCACAGTCGCGAAACCAGTCAGCACTTCGGGGGCGTGGTGGGGGCTGATTTCTACCTGGCTGCCTGCATCGGCGATCGCCTCGATCAGGGAATGCGCGTCGTAGGGCCGGCCAGGGTCGCGCGGTATCAGTCTGCCGATGTGCAGTGGCTTCGGCCTGGGACCCCTCGCGCGCCTGCGGGGTGCCTGCCGGCTGCCCAGGCTTATCAGCTTCCGCGCGCAGGCGAACAGCTCCTGTTCGTCATCGAAAACCAGCTGCGCCGAACCGGCTTCGCTGTGTACCTGCGGGCCCCCGAGCGACTGCAGGTCGCAGTCCTGTCCCAGCATGGCCCGGACCATGTCCGGACGGCCCATGCACAGGGCCCCTTTGCGGGTCATCATCACGACGTCTGCCAGCATGAGCGGCAAGGCGAGGGGACCGGAGGTCGGTCCCAGGATGGCGGAGACCATGAGATGGTGTTGTGCGAACCTTGCCAGGCAGGCACTGACCCGTCCCATGCCGGAAGGCGACAGCAGCAGGGTGGAAAGATCTGCCGTGATCACGCGGGTGGTATCGAATCCTCCTTCCGGATCGCCCAGCTGGTCCTGCACATAGAGCAGGGGCGCTTCTTCCTGCGCCGCCTGCTCGATCGTGCGGGTGATATGCAGCGCGGTGTTTCGCTGCAGTCGATCTTCGAATTCACAATCACGTCCCCGGTTCATTATCAGGAAAACGGTGCGTGAATCGATGAGGCCCTTGCCGCAGATGAAGTGGCTTTCGATGGAAGGTTGTGTCTCCGTGAATGTTCCGGCATCGAAAATCAATCCTGTCCTGGTTGCGGCAATCGACAAGGGTTTCTCCTCGTGTTCGTGGGATATTGTTGGTTAAATAATTCTTGATGATTTCGATCTAAAGAAAATTTAATTTCTGCAGAGATTAATTATTTTGTATGCGGATGCAAAGCCACGGCGCTGCGTCCGACGCGCTGCCCGGGCATTTCCGACAGGAAATGGGCGGGATGCGGTGCTCAAATGCCGGGCGGTCTCCAATCTGAAGTGCAACACCTGAACCTCAGGTAACTTGCACAGATGACTTCGCGATACACGCACTTGCAGCCCGAAGAACGCCTCACGCTGGCCTCGCTGGTCCAGCAGGGATGGAGCGGGCGATCCATCGCTCGCCTTCTCGGGCGCAGCCCCAGCACCGTGTGCCGGGAACTGGCGCGCAACAGC
>NZ_JMKU01000047.1 GCF_000687165.1 Paracidovorax oryzae ATCC 19882
GGGCGGCAGGACTGGGCGCGGCAGGTGCGCGAGAACCTGCACGATGCGGACTTCGACCTGCTGCGCGCGGGCGACGGGCCCGGCGAGGGCGCAGGCCCGGTCACGCGCTGGCCGGGCAACCGCATCGGGTGGAGCACCCCTGAACCGGATGTCGATGGAGCCGGCAGCGATGGCAGCGACGGCAACAGCAACGGCACCCTGATCCGCTACCGCTACGACGCCTTCGGCAACCGGGTGCAGGCGCTGCACGCCGACGGCCGGGCGCAGCGGCTGCGCTACGACGCGCTGCACCGGCTGCGCGAGGTCTGGCAGCGTGAAGCAGCCGGTGGCGCCTGGCAGCGGGTGGCCTGCTACCGCTACGACCCCTTCGGGCGGCGGCTGGCCAAGACCGTCTTCGGCCATGGCAACAGAAACGGCAACGGCAACGCACCTGCATCGGAGCCTGCGACCACCACCTATGCCGGCTGGGACGGCGACCGCCTCGTGCACACCGAAGGCCCGCAGGGGCTGCAGCACGTCCTCTACGAGCCCGGCTCCTTCGCGCCGCTGCTGCGCCTGGAGCGCGAGCAGGCCATTCCCACGGCCATGCAGGCCATGCTTGCCATGGAGGGAAGCGAAGGAAAGGACGATGTCGGCCACGCCGATGGCCTGGGCGAAGCGCAGGCGTTCTTCGCGGCGCTGCCGCCATCGCAGCGCGGCATGCTGCAGGACGCCCTGCACGGTGCCTTGGGGCCGGACCGCGAGGGGCTGATCGCGCGCATGCAGGGCATGCTCCCCACCGAAGTGACCACGCTGCTGGCATCCGGACTGCAGGAGGTCGGCAGGCGCCGGCAGTCCGCCGCCCGGTCCACGCCCACACGCATCCGCCATTTCCTGTGCGACCACCTGGGCACGCCCATCGCCCTGGTGGATGCCAACGGCCCGCAGGCGGGCCTGGTCACCTGGGCCGCGACCTACCACGCCTGGGGCGCCGTGCGCGAGGAATACGACCCGCACGGCATCGGCCAGCCCATCCGGTTCCAGGGCCAGCAGCTCGATGCGGAGACAGGGCTGCACTACAACCGGTTCCGGTACTACGACCCCCTGTTGGGGCAGTATGTGACGCAGGATCCGATCGGGCTGGAGGGTGGATTGCATTCGTCGATCTACCCGCTGTCTCCGACAACGGAAATCGATCCGCTCGGCCTGTTGGCATCGTCAACGGTCGATATGAATTTCTTTCCACACAATGAACCCATCCGGGCCGCCGCAAACAAGATCCGTGGTTCCGACACCCTGTACCTCGTCGCTGGACACGGAAACAGAAATGGCCTCCATGACGAACATGGCAAACTCATCCCGGTTGACAAGCTGGCTCAGATGATCCGCCGCGATCCGAATTACAAGCCTGGCATGCCCATCGCATTGCTTTCCTGCAATACCGGATGGAAGAACAGTGCCTACGCGCAGGGGCTGGCCAACGCCATGAAGGCGATTGTCGTGGCACCAGACCAATACGTCTGGTACGACCTGCAAACAGGGCGCATGACGGAAATGGGGGGGAACATCATCACCACGCATAGTTTCGGCTTCGAATTCCAGAAGTTGGTGAAAGACCCGTCCCGGCCAGGCAAATACAACGCGTTCTTCCCGGAGCGGGCCTCACAGCCCCGGCTTTGACGGCCACCGCACCAATGCTCCCGCGCCGACCTCCGTTGACGCCCGCCTATACTCACCGCTATTCATCCAAGGAATAGCGAAATGCCTCCCTCGTCCGTATTCCGCCCTGCCGCCCGCAACCGCGCCCGTGTGGGCGCCCTGCTGGCCACCGCGGTCCTCACCCTGGCCTGCACCACCGCCCGCGCGGGCGAGGTGCCGGTGGCCGTGGCGGCGAACTTCACGGCGCCGATGCAGAAGATCGCCGCCGCGTTCGAGCAGGACACGGGCCACAAGGCGGTGCTGTCGTTCGGCGCGACCGGCAAGTTCTACGCCCAGATCCGCAACGGCGCGCCGTTCCAGGTCTTCCTGGCGGCAGACGACACCACGCCCCGGCGTGTGGAGAGCGAAGGCCTGGGCGTGCAGGGCTCGCGCTTCACCTATGCCGTCGGCCGGCTCGTACTGTGGAGCCCCCGCGAGAACTACGTGGACAGCCAGGGGCAGGTGCTGCGCACGGGTGACTTCACGCACCTTTCGATCGCCAACCCCAAGCTGGCGCCCTACGGCCTGGCCGCCGTGCAGACGATGGAGAAACTGGGTCTTTCCGAGTCGCTCAAGCCCCGGCTGGTGACGGGCGAGAACATCGCCCAGGCCTACCAGTTCGTGGCCAGCGGCAATGCGCAGCTGGGCTTCGTCGCGCTGTCGCAGGTAATGGAGGACGGCCGCATCGCCAGGGGCTCGGCCTGGCAGGTGCCGGATGCGATGCACGAACCCATCCGCCAGGATGCGGTGCTGCTCGCCACCGGCAAGGACAACGCGGCTGCCACGGCGCTGATGCAGTACCTGCGCGGCGACAAGGCGCGCGAGATCATCCGCCGCTACGGCTACGGCTTCTGACGCCGGGCCATGCCGCTGTCGTCCGAAGACCTCGCCGCCATCGGGCTGACGCTGCGGCTGGCGGGACTCACCACGCTGCTGTTGCTCGTGCTGTGCACGCCGCTCGGGTGGTGGCTGGCACGCACGCGCTCGCGATGGCGCGGCCCGGTGTCCGCCGTGGTGGCGCTGCCGCTGGTGCTGCCGCCCACGGTGATCGGCTTCTACCTGTTGCTGCTGCTCGGGCCGCACGGGGCGGTCGGCCGGCTGATGCAGTCGCTGGGCCTGGCCACGCTGCCGTTCACCTTCGGCGGGCTGCTGGTGGGCTCGCTCGTGTATTCCCTGCCCTTCGCCGTGCAACCCCTGCAGCGCGCGTTCGAGGCCGTGGGCGACCGGCCGATGGAGGCCGCGGCGCTGCTGGGTGCGGGGCCGCTGGACCGGTTCTTCACCGTGGCGCTGCCGCTGGCGCGGAGCGGCTTCCTGACCGCGGGGGTGCTGAGCTTCGCCCACACGGTGGGTGAGTTCGGCGTGGTGCTCATGCTGGGCGGCAATATTCCCGGGGTGACGCGCGTGGTGTCGGTGCAGATTTATGACCACGTGGAAGCGCTGGAGTACGTCCAGGCCCACTGGCTCGCGGGCGCCATGGTGGCCTTCTCGTTCGCGGTGCTGCTTGCGCTGCATGCTCTGCAGCCCGCGCGGAGGCGCGCATGACGGCCTCGGCCCTGCCCCCGGTCGCCGCCGACGCCATCGAGGTGCAGTTGCGCCTGCCGCGGCCCGGCCGCTTCACCCTGGAAGCGGACCTGCGCCTTCCGGGCCAGGGCATCACCGCGGTGTTCGGCCCGTCCGGATGCGGCAAGACCAGCCTGCTGCGCGCCATGGCGGGGCTGGAGCGCGGCGCCGGACGCGTGGCGGTGCCGGGGGAGGTCTGGCAGGACGACGCGCTTGGCCAATGGCTGCCGCCGCACCGGCGCGCCCTGGGCTATGTCTTCCAGGAGCCAGGGCTCTTCGCGCACCTGGACGTGCGCGGCAACCTGGATTACGGCCTGCGGCGCACGCCGCCCGCGCGGCGGCGGGTGCCGCTGGAGCAGGCGGTGGAGCTGCTGGGCATCGGCCACCTGCTCGGACGGCGCACCCATGCGCTGTCGGGCGGCGAGCGCCAGCGCGTGGCGATCGCGCGCGCCCTGGCCGCGAGCCCCCGCGTGCTGTTCATGGACGAGCCCCTGGCCGCGCTGGATGCAGAACGCAAGGCCGAGGTCATGCCCTACCTGGAGCGGCTGCAGCGCGAACTCGACATCCCCGTGCTTTACGTGAGCCACGCACTCGACGAAGTGGCACGGCTGGCCTCGCACCTCGTGCTGCTGCGCGAGGGTGCCGTACTGGCCAGCGGCCCCATCGGAACGCTCATGGCCCGGCCGGACCTGCCGCTGGCGCACGGCGAGTTCGCCGCGACCCTGGCCGAGGGCGTGGCCGACGGCTACGACGCCGCCGACCGCATCGCGACCGTGCGCCTGCCAGGCGGCCAGGCCCTGCTGCTGGCCGCGGACCGCGCCCTGCCGCCGGGCACGCCGGTGCGGCTGCGCGTGCAGGCGCGCGACGTGAGCCTGGCGCTGGCGCCACCGGCAGCGACCAGCGTGCTCAACCTGCTGCCCGCCCGCGTGCTGGCCCTGCACGACGAGCCTGCGGGCCAGGTGCTGGTGGCCCTGGATGCCGGGGGCACGCCGCTGCTGGCGCGCATCACCGGGCGGTCAGCGCGCACGCTGGGCCTGGCGCCGGGGCTGCAGGTGGTGGCGCAGGTCAAGGGCGTGGCCCTGCTGGGCTGAAACATGCCCCGCCGCCGGCACAAGGCGATCGGGATCCAGGTGGCCGGGATTCATGGCAGGAATAAATGGAAGCACTGGCGGCAATGCCCGCAAAGCCCGCTTGCGCCATAAGAATTCCGCGCTTTGCCACCGCGAAGGATTCCCTCCCATGCCCGTTTCCGTTTTCGACATGCAGTCGCTCCAGCATCTCTGGTGCACGGACGAAGTCCGCGCCATCTTCGGCGAGGAGAACCGCGTGCAGAAGTGGCTCGACGTCGAAGCCGCGCTCGCTTCCGCCCAGGCCGACATGGGGATCATTCCCCGGGATGCGGCCCGCGAGATCGCCGACAAGGCCAGGGGCCGGAATATCGACATCGGCAGGATGGCCGCCGATATCCGGCGCATCAAGCATTCGCTGGTGCCCGCGCTACGGCAGTTGCAGGCCGCGTGCTCCGGCGACCACGGCGAGTGGATCCACTACGGCGCCACGACCCAGGACGTGATCGATACCGGCGTCGCGCTGCAGCTCAAGGAATTCCACGCGGTCGCGCTGCGCGACATGCGGGCCGTGGGGCGGGAGCTGGCCCGCCTGGCGGTGGAGCACCGCGACACGCCGATGGCCGGGCGCACGCACGGCGTCCAGGCGCTGCCGATCACCTTCGGCCACAAGTGCGCCGTGTGGCTCGACGAACTCGGCCGCCACCACGAGCGTCTCGTCCAGGCCGCCCCGCGCGTGCTGGTGGGAATGCTGGCCGGAGCGGTGGGAAGCCAGGCCGCCTTCGGCCCGAAGGCCGCGGAACTGGAGGAGCGCGTGCTGCGCAGGCTGGGCCTGGGCGTGCCGCCGATCAGTTGGGCGCCCGCGCGCGACCGCTTCGCGGAGTACGCCAACCTGCTGGCGCTCATCGGCGGCACGCTGTCGAAGATCGGCAACGAGCTTTTCAACATGCAGCGCGACGAGTGCGCCGAAGTGGAGGAAGGCTTCCCCGAGGGCAAGCTGGGCTCGTCGACGATGCCCCACAAGCGCAATCCCGTGTCGGCCGAGAACCTCGCCGGGCTCTCGCGCCCGCTGCGCTACAGCGCCGCGATGATGGTCGAGGGCATGGTGCAGGAAAGCGAGCGCGACGGTATCGCCTGGAAGGTGGAATGGAAGGCGCTTCCCGAGGCCTGCATGATCGCCGGGGCGATGCTGTTCCAGGCCAGGCACCTGCTGGAGGGGCTGAAGGTGAATGCCGGCGCGATGGCGGCCAACCTCGGCCGGATGCAGGGCTACCTGCTCTCCGAACGGGTGATGCTCGAGCTCTCCAGCCGCGTGGGCAAGCAGACCGCCCACGAGTGGATCCACGAGGCATCGATGCACGGCATCACCCACAAGCTCGGCTTTGCCGAAGCAATGCGCCACCACGAAAGCCTGGGCCGGCTCCTGACGGAGGACGAAATCCACGACCTGACCGATCCCGCCGGCTACCTGGGCCAGTGCGGGCCCTCGGTGGACCGCGTGGTGGCGGCGCACGGGACATGGCTGCAGGGATGAGCGCAGGCTCATCCGTTTCCGGCATCGGCTGACAGACCGGTACTCTGCCGTCGCCCACACTGCGCGGATGCAAGCCCCATCCGCCTCCCCCCCGCCTCCAGGGCGCCCCTCACTCCTCGAACGCGCCAGGAGCGCAGCGATCGGCAACCTGCAACTCACGGTCTCGGTCGGGCTGATCGCGGCGGTGGTGCTGTGGGGGCTGCTGTCCCCCGCCAGCCTCGGTACGTTCTTCGGCGCGCTGCTGTCGGACATCACCCGGAACTTCGGGTGGCTGTACCTGTGGGTGGTGCTGGGGCTGGTCGTGCTGGCCCTGTTCCTGGCCCTGAGCCGCTACGGCGACCTGAAGCTGGGCGACGAGGACGAGGAGCCCGAGTTCTCCGCCGCGACGTGGTTCGCCATGCTCTTCGCGGCGGGCATGGGCATCGGCCTGGTGTTCTGGGGCGTGGCCGAGCCGGTCTCGCACTACGGGCTGCCTCCGCCCGGCATCGCCCCGCAGACGCCCGAGGCCGCGGGCGCCGCCATGCGCTACGCATTCTTCCACTGGGGGCTGCATCCCTGGGCCATCTACGGCATCGTCGGGCTGACGATCGCCTTCTTCCAGTTCCGCCGGCAGGCCCCGGCCCTGGTGAGTTCCGCCACCGAATCGCTGCCCTGGCGCGGCATGCGCCACCTCTCGCCGCTGGTGAACGTGCTGGCGGTGGTGGCTACGGCCTTCGGCGTCGCCGCCTCGCTCGGCATGGGCGCCGCGCAGATCAACGGCGGGCTGCAGGCGGTGTTCGGCGTGCCGGTGGGGCCCTGGCCGCAGGCCGCCATCATCGTCGTGACGACGGCGCTGTTCATCACCTCGGCGGTGAGCGGCGTGGAGCGGGGCGTCAAATGGCTCTCCAGCGCGAACCTGCTGCTGGCGGCCTTCCTGGCGCTGGCAGTGTTCCTGCTCGGGCCCACGGTGTCGCTGGTGAACACCTTCACCAACACGCTGGGCGCCTACCTGAGTGAATTCGTTCGCACCAGCCTGCGCATGTCGCCCTTCCGGGACAGCACCTGGGTGGGCGACTGGACCATCTTCTACTGGTCGTGGTGGATCGCCTGGTCGCCGTTCGTGGGCCTGTTCATCGCGCGCGTCTCCCGCGGGCGCACGATCCGCGAGTTCGTGCTGGGCACGGTGATCGCGCCCACGCTGGTGGGTTTCCTGTGGTTCTCGATTTTCGGCGGCACCGCGCTGCACCTGGAGATTTTCCGCCAGGTCCCCCTGGCCGCCGCCGCGCAGGCCGACCCGGCCACCGCGATGTTCACCATGTTCAGTGCCATGCCGCTGGGGCTGGCGATGTCCATCGTGGCTACGGTGCTGGTGGTCGTGTTCTTCGTCACTTCGGGCGATTCGGCCACACTGGTGCTCAGCACGATGAGCACGCGCGGCGATCCCGATCCGTCCGCGCGCGTGAAGATCGTGTGGGGCCTGCTGGTGGCCGGCATAGCGCTGTCGCTGCTGTTCGCGGGCGGCCTGCAGGCGGTGCAGACCGCCACCATCGTGTTCGCGCTGCCGTTCGCGCTGGTGCTGGTGCTGATGGCGATCGCCCTGATGCGGGCGGTGCGCGAGGACCACGAGGCCGAGCGCAAGCGCGAACGCGCCCTGCGGCGCAGGATGCGCGAGATGGCGATGCGCGAATGACTGCGTCCCCGGCGCGGCCGCCAAAGCGGCCCCGTCCTACAGCCCCCGTCGCCGCTGCCGCGCGAGCTCGACCGGCCGCTGCATGCGCCAATGGCTTCCAGCCGACACGGTCGTGCGGAAGCCGGCTTTCTTGTTGCGTTCCCCCTTCCCCGACCTTCTCCAGGATCCCACCGTGCCGTCCAACGACTCCTCCCTGCTGACCGCCCACGACGCCTACCTGCTGCGCGAGGGCACGCACGCGCGCCTCTACCAGTCGCTGGGCTGCCATCTGCGCCGCACGGCCGGCGTGCCCGCGCAGGAGGCACGCGGCGCGGATTTCGCGGTCTGGGCCCCGAACGCGGCTTCGGTCTCGGTGATCGGCGACTGGAACGGCTGGAACCCGGATGCCGACCCGCTCGTCCCCCGCGGCGACGACAGCGGCGTATGGGAGGGCTTCGCGCCCCATGCCGCCCACGGGCAGGCCTACAAGTTCCGCATCGTGTCGCGCAACGGCGGCCGGGTGCTGGAGAAGGCGGACCCGCTGGCCATCTGCTCCGAGCTGCCGCCGCGCACTGCATCGCGCATCTGGGACCTGGATTACACGTGGAACGACGGCGAGTGGATGGCATCGCGCGGCCCGCGCAATGCGCTGGGTGCCCCGATGTCGATCTACGAGGTGCATGCCGGCTCCTGGCGCCGCAGGGACGGCCAGTTCATGGGCTACCGCGAGCTGGCCCATGCACTGGGCGAGTACGTGCAGTCGATGGGCTTCACCCACGTGGAGCTGATGCCCATCACCGAGCATCCGTTCTACGGCTCCTGGGGCTACCAGACCACCGGCTATTTCGCGCCCACATCGCGCTACGGAACGCCGCAGGACTTCATGTACTTCGTGGACCACCTGCACCAGCGCGGCATCGGCGTGCTGCTGGACTGGGTGCCCTCGCACTTCCCGATGGACGGGCACGGGCTGGCGGAGTTCGACGGCACGCACCTGTACGAGCATGCCGACCCGCGCCAGGGCTTCCATCCGGAGTGGAATTCGGCCATCTTCAACTACGGCCGCAACGAGGTGCGCAGCTTCCTCGTCTCCTCGGGCCTGTTCTGGCTCGACAAGTACCACCTGGACGGCCTGCGCGTGGACGCGGTGGCGTCCATGCTCTACCTGGACTACGCGCGCAAGCAGGGCGAATGGGTACCCAACCGCCACGGCGGGCGCGAGAACCTGGAGGCGATCGAGTTCATGCGGCTGCTCAACCGCTCGCTCTACCGCGACCACCCGGACACCGTGAGCATCGCCGAGGAATCCACCGCCTGGCCCATGGTCTCGCGCCCCGTGGAAATGAACGGGCTGGGTTTCGGCATGAAGTGGAACATGGGCTGGATGCACGACACGCTGTCGTACTTCAAGGAAGACCCGGTCCACCGCCGCTACCACCACCACAAGCTCACGTTCTCGCTGGTCTATGCCTTCAACGAGAACTTCGTGCTGCCGCTCTCGCACGACGAGGTGGTCTATGGCAAGGGATCGCTCGTCAACAAGATGCCGGGCGACGAATGGCAGCAGTTCGCCAACCTGCGCGCGCTGTTCGGCCTGATGTGGGCCCACCCCGGCAAGAAGCTGCTCTTCATGGGCGGCGAGTTCGGCCAGCGCCGCGAGTGGACGCACGAGGGCGAGCTCGAGTGGTGGGTCTGCGACGGCCCGCTGCACGGCGGCCTGCAGCGCATGGTGCGCGAGCTCAACCGCGTGCTGCGCAGCGAGCCGGCCCTGCACGACATCGATTTCTCCCCCGAGGGTTTCCAGTGGGTGGAGGCCGACGACGCCGGCCGCAGCGTGATCGCCTTCCTGCGCAAGCCCGGCGCCGAGGCCCGGCGCCAGGGCGCCACGCCGGTGCTGGTGGTCTGCAACATGACGCCGGTGCCGCGCGAGAACTACCTCGTGGGGGTGCCTTCCGCCGGCTACTGGCGGGAACTGTTCAACAGCGATGCCCGCGAATTCGGCGGCGCCGGCTGGGGCAACCTGGGCGGCGTGGAAGCCGCGCCCGTGCGCTCGCACCACTGGGCGCAGTCGCTGTGCCTCACGCTGCCGCCGCTGTCCACCCTCATCCTCCGACAGGAGCCTGCACGCCATGCCTTCCCCGCCTGACTCCGCGCCCTCCTCCCGCAACGCCCGGCCCGCGCCGTCCGCAGCGCCCGCCGGCCCCGGCCGGCGCCTGCCCCCGCCGGCCGCCACCGCGCAGGCCGTGCCGCGCGCCGCGCCCCCGCTGCCGGCGGACGGACATGCACGCGCGGTGATCGACGCGGTGCTGCCGGTGGTGGACGGCGGCCGCTTCGCGGTCAAGCGCGTGGCCGGCGAGGCAGTGCGCATCACCGCCCACTGCTTCACCGACGGGCACGACGTGCCCCGCGCGATGCTGCAGTGGTGGAAAGAGGAAGGCCCCGGTGCGCCCACAGCGCCCGCCGAAGTGCCCATGCATCCCGAGGTGAACGACGAGTGGTGGGCCGAATTCACGCCGCCCGACCCGGGGCTCTACCGCTACACGGTGGTCGCCTGGGTGGATACCTTCGAATCCTGGCGGCACGACATGGCGCGTCGCGTGGACCCGGCGGACATCCGCGTGGCGGCACGCGTGGGCGCGGCCGACGCCCGGGCCGCCGCGATGCGGGCCGCGGCCCAACCTGCCGCGGCGGATGCCCGGCAGCTCGAGGAATGGGCGGAGGCACTGGAACGCGGCGCCCGCGAGGACAGCGGCGATGCGGTTCCGCTCAAGGCCCTGGCGCTGCAGGAAGCCGCGGCCGAGGCGATGCGCCGCCACCCCGACCGCAGCCTCGAAATCCGCCACCCCGTCGCGCTGCCGCTGCGCGCAGACCGCGAGCGCGCGCGCTTCAGCACCTGGTACGAACTCTTTCCGCGCTCCACCGCGTCCGTGCCGGGCATGCACGGCACCTTCCGCGACGTGGAGGGCCGGCTGGCCGACATCGCCGCCATGGGTTTCGACGTGCTCTATTTCCCGCCCATCCACCCCATCGGCCGGGCGCAGCGCAAGGGCCGCAACAACACGCTCACGGCCGCGCCCGGCGACGTGGGCAGCCCGTGGGCGATCGGCGCCGACGAGGGCGGGCACAAGTCCATCCACCCGGAACTGGGCACGCCCGAGGATTTCCGGCGCCTCGTGGCACGGGCCCGGGAGCATGGCATCGAGATCGCGCTGGACATCGCCTTCCAGTGCGCGCCGGACCACCCCTACGTGCGCGAGCACCCGGACTGGTTCCGCTGGCGCCCCGACGGCACGGTGCAGTACGCCGAGAACCCTCCCAAGAAGTACCAGGACATCTATCCCTTCCACTTCGAGTGCGAGGACTGGCAGGGCCTCTGGCAGGAACTGCGCAGCGTGTTCGCGCACTGGATCGGCGAGGGCGTGCGCATCTTCCGCGTGGACAACCCGCACACCAAGGCCTTCGGTTTCTGGGAATGGGTGATCGGAGACATCCAGCGCGAGCATCCCGACGTGCTCTTCCTGGCCGAGGCCTTCACGCGCCCGAAGGTGATGCACGGCCTGGCCAAGCGGGGCTACACCCAGTCCTATACCTACTTCACCTGGCGCAACACGCGGCAGGAACTGCAGGACTACTTCACCGAGCTCAACACCGCGCCCGGGCGTGATTACTTCCGCCCCAACGTGTGGCCCAACACGCCCGACATCCTGCATGCCCAGTTGCAGGGTGGCGAGCCCGCCATGTTCGCGCTGCGGCTGGTGCTGGCCGCCACGCTCTCGGCCAACTATGGCATCTACGGGCCGGCCTACGAACTGCTGGAGCACCTGCCGCGCGAGCCCGGCAGCGAGGAGTACCGCGACTCCGAAAAATACCAGTTGCGGCACTGGGACCTGGAGCGGCCCGGCAACCTGCGGCCGCTCATCGCCCGCGTGAACCACATCCGCCGCGCCCACCCCGCCCTGCAGGCCGACCACAGCCTGCGCTTCCTGCCGGTGGACAACGACATGCTGCTGGCCTACCTCAAGCGCTCGCCGGACGGCCGCGACGTGGTGGTCACCGTGGTCAACCTCGATCCGCACCATGCGCAATCGGGCTGGATGCGCCTGTCCCCTGCCGACATCGCGATCGCGGCGGGCGATGCACCCGCGGCCGACTGGCAGATGCACGACCTGCTGAGCCAGCAGCGCTTCCTCTGGCAGGGCGACACCCACTACGTGCTGCTGGATCCGCAGCGCGCGCCCGCCCACATCTTCGCCGTGCGGCGCCGCGTCGCGGGCGCCGGAGACATCGACCCATTCCAGTGATGCCATGAACGCCCCCCTTCTGCGCCAACCCCTGCCGGCCGCGGACCCCGCCGCCGGGCCGCTGCCCGAACCGGGCCCCGTGGTGATGCCCGAAACCCCGGAGATCGACACGCAGGGCGACCCCCAGTGGTACCGCGACGCCGTCATCTACCAGTTGAACGTGAAAGCGTTCTTCGACAGCAACAACGACGGCTACGGCGACTTCAAGGGCGTGACCGCCAAGCTGGACTACGTGAAGGACCTCGGCGTCAACACGATCTGGCTCATGCCGTTCTACCCCTCGCCGCTGCGCGACGACGGCTACGACATCGCCGACTACGAGGACGTGCACCCGCAGTACGGCACCCTCGCGGACTTCAAGGAGATGCTGGACGCCGCGCACGCGCGCGGCCTGCGCGTGATCACCGAGCTGGTCATCAACCACACCTCGTCCGACCACCCCTGGTTCCAGCGCGCGCGGCGGGCCCCACCCGGCTCGCCCGAGCGGGACTTCTACGTCTGGAGCGACACGGACCAGATCTACCAGGGCACGCGCATCATCTTCACGGACACCGAGACCTCCAACTGGGCCTGGGACCCGGTGGCCAAGCAGTACTACTGGCACCGCTTCTTCAGCCACCAGCCGGACCTGAACTTCGACAACCCGCTGGTGCTGGAGGCCGTGTTCAAGACCATGCGGTTCTGGCTGGACATGGGCGTGGACGGCTTCCGGCTCGACGCCATTCCCTATCTGGTGGAGCGCGACGGCACCAGCAACGAGAACCTGCCCGAGACGCATGCCGTGATCAAGAAGCTGCGCGCGGCCATCGATGCGGAGTACGGGAACCGCTTCCTGCTCGCCGAGGCCAACATGTGGCCGGAGGATGTGCGCGAATACTTCGGCAACGGCGACGAATGCCACATGGCCTACCACTTCCCGCTGATGCCGCGCATGTACATGGCGATCGCCCAGGAAGACCGGCACCCCATCGTCGAGATCCTCCAGCAGACCCCCGACATCCCCGAGGGCTGCCAGTGGGCCATCTTCCTGCGCAACCACGACGAGCTCACGCTGGAGATGGTGACCAGCAAGGAACGCGACTACATGTACAGCATGTACGCGGCCGACATGCGCGCGCGCATCAACCTGGGCATCCGCCGCCGGCTCGCGCCGCTGATGGAGAACGACCTGGACCGGGTCAAGCTCATGAACGGCATGCTGCTGTCCATGCCCGGCTCGCCCATCATCTACTACGGCGACGAGATCGGCATGGGCGACAACGTCTTCGTGGGTGACCGCAACGGCGTGCGCACGCCCATGCAGTGGTCGCCCGACCGCAACGGCGGCTTCTCGCGTTCCGACCCGCAGCGGCTCTACCTGCAGCCCATCATGGACGCGGTGTACGGCTACGAGGCGCTGAACGTGGAAGCCCAGTCGGGCGACCACAGCTCCCTGCTGCACTGGACGCGCCGCATGCTGGCCGTGCGCAAGACCAGCCGCGCCTTCGGCCGCGGGCGGCGCACCTTCCTCAAGCCCGGCAACCGCAAGATCCTGGCCTACGTGAGCGAACACGAGGACGACGTCATCCTCACGGTGTTCAACCTCTCGCGCGCCGCCCAGCCGGTGGAGCTGGACCTGTCGGCCTACCGGGGCCGCACGCCGATCGAGATGCTCGGGCGGGTCACCTTCCCGCCCATCGGCGACCTGCCCTACCTGCTCACCCTGCACTCCTACGGGTTCTACTGGTTCCGTCTGTCCAACGAAGCCCCGGTGCCCTCCTGGCACCAGGAAGGCCTGGACCTGCAGGAGCGGCCCGTGCTCGTGCTGTTCGACGGCTGGACCAGCTTCTTCCGCGAGCGCGTCATGCCCTGGCGCATCGGCATGGCCGAACGCATGCGCACGCAGTTCGAAGACGACACCCTGCCGCGGTTCATCGAGCTGCAGCGCTGGTATGCGGACAAGGGCGCGGCCATCGCCGGCGCGCGCATCCTCGACCACACGGTGTGGAAGGCCGGCGAAGGCTGCGAGTGGATGCTGCCGCTGCTGGGCGTGGAGCCTTCCGCGAAACCCGGTGGCGCACCGGGGGCGGCCGCGACCTACTTCGTGCCCCTGGCCCTGGCCTGGGAGGAAGGCAGCGAGGAGCGCATGCGCCGCATCTCTCCGGCCGGCGTGGCGCGCGTGCGCCAGCAGGCCCAGGTCGGCGTGATGGGAGACGCCTTCCATGACGAGTCCTTCTGCCGCGCCGTGGTGCGCGCCATGGGCGAGGGAACGGAACTCGCCACCGACCAGGGCGGGCGGGTGCGGTTCCGGCGCACCTCGGCGTTCGACGCGCTGGCCGCGGACCTGGACGCACTGCCCGTGGAACGCCCCGGCGCCCAGAGCAGCAACACCGTCGTCGCCCTGGGCGAGACCCTGTTCCTCAAGGGCTACCGCCGCCTGCGCGAGGGCGTGAACCCCGAGCTGGAGGTCGGCCGCTTCCTCACGGAGGTCGCCCGGTTCCCGCACTGCGTGCCGGTGGCGGGCTCGGTCGAGTACGTGGCGCCCGACGGCACCACCATGACGCTCGCGCTGGTGCAGTCCTACGTGGCCAACCAGGGCGATGGCTGGGAATACACGCTCGGCTACCTGGAGCGGTTCCTGGAAGACACGCGCGTGGCGCAGGCAGCCGGCCCCGCGGCGGATGTGCACGGCGGCTACCTGGCCCTGGCCGCCACCCTCGGCCAGCGCACGGCGCAGCTGCACCAGGCGCTGGCGCGGCGCACCGGCGATGCCGCCTTCGACCCCGAACCCGTCACCCCGCAGGACGTGGCCGCCTTCCGCCAGCGCGCCCGCGCCGAGGCCGAAGACACGCTCGCCCTGCTGGAGCGGCGCCTGGGCGAACTGCCGCCCGCGGCGCAGACGGACGCGCAGGCCGTGCTGGCGCGGCGCGCCCTCATCATGGAGCGCCTGGCGGCCGGCGGCACGGAGGCGCCCACGACGGGCACCAAGACCCGCTTCCACGGCGATTACCACCTGGGCCAGGTGCTGGTGACGGGCAACGACTTCGTCATCATCGATTTCGAGGGCGAGCCCGGGCGGCCGTTCGAGGAGCGCCGTGCCAAGAGTTCGCCCCTGCGCGACGTGGCCGGCATGCTGCGCTCGTTCAACTACGCGCGCTGGGCCGCCCTCAAGCACATGACGCAATCCACCGAGGAGATGGTGCGCCTGGACGAAGCCGCGCGGCACTGGGAACACCAGGTCCGCGATGCCTTCCTGGCCGCCTACGCTGCAGAAGGCCTGGCAGCCGACCCTGCCCTGATCTCCCTGTTCGAGCTGGAAAAGGCGCTCTACGAACTCCGCTACGAACTGGGCAACCGGGTGGACTGGGCCCAGGTGCCGCTGCAGGGCATCCTCGCGCTGATCGGCGCGGCCGCGGCGCCCACGCCCACCCCGAGCCTGCCGGACACTCCCGCCTGACGGCGCCGCTGCCTTTCCCGCCACCGACCGATCCCCGAGGCTTCTTCCCATGGACAACCTATCCATCCACCTGGAACCGGCCCGCGCCTTCCTCTTCCAGCTGGGCGCCTACCTGCCGCGCCTGCTCTTCGCCCTGCTCATCCTCGCGGCGGGCTGGCTCGTGGCGAAGGCCGTGCGCTTCGCGGTGACGCGCGGCCTGCGGGCCATCAACTTCCACGTGCTCACCGAACGCGCGGGCCTGGACGGCTTCCTGCGGCAGGCCGGCTCGCGCCGCGACGCCACGGCCATCTTCGGCCTGCTGGCCTACGGCCTGGTGCTGCTGGCGGCCCTGCTGGTCGCCTTCAACAGCCTGGGCCTGAGCTATGTCACCGCACTGCTCAGCCGCGTGCTGTGGTTCATCCCCAACCTCTTCGTCGCGCTGCTGATCCTGGTGCTGGGAGCGTATTTCGGCCGCGTGGTCGGCGAACTCGTCTCCGCCTACCTGCGCCGCGCCGGCATGGCCGACACGGCCCTGCCGGGCAAGGCGGCGCAGTACGCCATCGTGGTGTTCTCGGTGCTGATCGCGCTCGACCAGCTCGGCATCGGCGGCGACATCGTGCGCCAGAGCTTCCTCATCCTGCTGGCCGGCGTGGTCTTCGCGCTGGCCCTGGCCTTCGGCCTGGGCGGGCGGGACCGGGCCGCCGAATGCATCGAGCAGTGGTGGCCGCGCCGGAGGTCTGCCAAGCACGCTCTCACCGGCCAGACTCCGCAGGACGCTGCAACCCGTCCACCGCGCGATCCCCTGCCGTGACGAAGCCATCGCTTTCGTCCCCCTGAACAAACTCTTCGCATTCAAGCCACGGGAGAAGCCACCGCTGCAAGAACATCCCCGCCTTTGCCCTTTTTGCGGAGACATCATGGGAAATTCTTGCTTTAAAGCCGGCGGCAGCGGTGCAGCTCGCCATCAACCCTCATGGGAACGACCGACAGTCACACGTCCCCAAGCACAGTCCTCCACTTCGTCGAGCGCGCGCACCACGCCATCACATGATTTTCCACGGCGCACCACCTCCAGTTCCGGCACAAGCATGGCTCCCCGGGGCAGTTTGCCGCGATTGCACTCGAGGAGCACGCAACATCAGGCAGTTAGGAGTTCACAGACTTACAAGGCGCTGCGCCCTGCCAGCGACTACGCACTGTTTTCCCGGCATGGGAATGTCATCGGCCTCATTGCCAAGCCTGGGCAGCCCTCGCCCGACTTCGCCCCGGACTTCGATGCCGAGCCGATGGTGTACTGCGCCGATGGAGTCATCCGCCGCTACCCACGCCCGTCGGAACATGAAGTCTCCAACTACGAGATGCAAGTGCAGTTGGGCTTCATCAGCGACGCACCGGCCCATTTGGTTACACGGCATTTCGGGGGCTTCGCGGCAATCACCGACCACTCCCATGCAGCCTTCATGGTCCATGGGCAGCCTGTCCGGCCATACGAGATCGGCAGTTTCGAGGCCTACCCGCTGGCCAACGGACGATTCCTGGTTCCACAACCCGATTTCAAGGATTGTTCGCACGCATGCGAACTGATGCTGCTCCTGGACACCGGCCTGCTGACTACCGACGTGGGTCACGGGTACGAAGCCCCTGACCTCGGAGAGCGTAGAACCATGTCCGGAATCATGGATTCGTTACAGGAGCGTACCGGCATAGAACCCACGCTCGTGGAATACGACTTCAGCTACGAAAACGGATATGAGGCAGACCGGACGGCCGCCTGGCGTGATATCGCGGACATGATCGACGATGCCGGTCCCTGCATACTCTCCAAGATGGGCCACGTCGTCATGCTGGACGGCGTGCGCGAGGAAGATGGACAGAGGTATCTCTCGATTCGCGATCCGTTCCACGGTACCAGCCTGGAGTGCGTCGAGTCGAGCGAGTTTTTCAGCACACCGTATGGTGGTCCTCCCCAAGACGTCAACCTGAAGGCGATTTTTCTTGGAACGCCCGGCGGCTGAGGCAGGAATTCCGACCGGCGCTTGACGACAGGCCGGTCTTGGGCTCGGCCCACCCCGCGGCCCCCATGCGCATCGCCTGCCTGCCGTAGGGTGGAATCCAGGCACGCCGCCAAGCCCCGGGCAGGGGCCGGCAGCCCGTTGCGCACGCCCACGCACGGGAAAACCCCAGCCCCCCGCGTCAGCCTTTTCTCAGCCCAGGCGCCGTACGATCCGCTTTAATCCCGGGCGGGCGCGGCGCCGTGGTTTTTTCCTGCCGCGCGCATCCATCGAACAACGTGAACGACAGGAGACAGCAAGCGTGACAGGACTCCTCCAACTGGCCAGGGGCATGGACTGGGTTTCCACCAAGCTCAGCAGGATCGCGGGCTGGGCCGTGCTCGCCGCCGCCCTGATTTCCGCAGGCAATGCCCTGGTGCGCTACGGACTGGACCTCAGCTCCAACGCGTGGCTCGAGATCCAGTGGTACCTCTTCGGCACCACCGTGATGCTGGGCGCACCCGTGGTGCTCAAGCTCAACGAACACGTGCGCGTGGACATCATCTACGGCAAGCTGCGTGGCCGCGGACCGGTCTTCGTCGACCTGTTCGGCCTCGTCTTCTTCCTGCTGCCCGTGATGGGCCTGCTCACCTGGCTCACCTGGCCCTTCTTCTGGAACATGTATGTCACCAAGGAGATGTCCGGCAACATCGGCGGCCTGATCCGCTGGCCCGCGGCGCTGCTGCTGCCCGTGGGCTTCGGCGCGGTCTTCCTGCAGGGCCTGGCCGAGATCGTCAAGCGCGTGGCCTACCTGACGGGCCACCTGCAGATCAGCACGCATTACGAGAAGCCGGTGCAGTAGAGCGGCTCCTGAGCCAGCACCGCCGACCCCGACCCGACTTCTCCAGGAAGACTCTCCCCATGCACATGGAAAACTTCGCCCCGATCATGTTCGCGGGGCTGATCGTGATCATGCTGATCGGCTTTCCGGTCGCGTTCTCGCTCGCGGCCCTGGGCCTGTTCAGCGGCTTCTTCGCCATCGAGATGGGCTGGTTCCCGGCCAACTTCATGGCCAACCTGCCGATCAACATGTTCGGCATCCTGTCGAACGACCTGCTGCTGGCCATCCCGTTCTTCACGCTGATGGGCGCGGTGCTCGAGAAATGCGGCCTCGCCGAGGACATGCTCGACTCCATGGGCCAGCTCTTCGGCCCGGTGCGCGGCGGCCTGGGCTACTCGGTCATCATCGTGGGCTTCATCCTGGGCGCCATCACCGGCACCGTGGCCGGCCAGGTGATCGCCATGGCCATGATCTCGCTGCCCGTGATGATGCGCTACAACTACAACATGCGCTACGCCACCGGCGTGCTGGCCGCCTCGGGCACCATCACGCAGCTGGTGCCGCCCTCGCTGGTGCTGATCGTCATGGCCGACCAGCTCGGCCGCTCGGTGGGCGACATGTACAAGGGCGCCTGGGGCCCGGCCATCCTGCAGGTGCTGATCTTCGCGATCTACACCTTCATCCTGGGCCGCATCCGCCCGGAATACGTGCCCGGCCTGCCCCGCACCGCGCGCACGCTGCACGGCTGGGCCCTGTGGGGCAAGTGCCTGCGCGGCATCATCCCCTCGGCCATCCTGATCTTCGCCGTGCTCGGCTCCATGGGCGGCCTGCCCTTCATGGACCATGCCATCGCCACGCCCACCGAGGCCGGCGCCATGGGCGCCGTCGGCTCGCTGATCCTCGCGGCCATCCACAAGCGCCTGACATGGCAGCTCATCAAGGAAGCCATGGACGGCACCATGCGCCTCACGGCCATGGTGGTGTTCATCCTGATCGGCTCGCGCGTGTTCTCGCTGGTGTTCCAGGGCGTCGACGGCGCGATCTGGATCGAGCACATGCTCAGCGACCTGCCGGGCGGCCAGATCGGCTTCCTGATCGTGGTGAACCTTTTCATCTTCTTCCTGGCGTTCTTCCTCGACTTCTTCGAGATCGCCTTCATCATCCTGCCGCTGCTGGGCCCCGTGGCGCACAAGCTGGGCATCGACCTCGTGTGGTTCGGCGTGCTGCTGTGCGTGAACATGCAGACCAGCTTCATGCACCCGCCCTTCGGCTTCGCCCTCTTCTACCTGCGCGGCATCGCCGACACGCTCTTCAAGGAAAAGCGCATCGACCGCCCGGTGAAATCGAGCGACATCTACCTGGGCTCCATCCCGTGGGTGGTGATGCAGCTCATCCTCGTGGCGATCGTGATCTTCTTCCCGCAGACCGTGACCATCTTCCTCGACAAGGAAAAGGTGGTCGATCTGGACAAGGTGCAGCTCGACATGCCGGCGGACAGCTCGGCCGAGCCTTCCATCAACATGGACGATCCCTTCGGCACCGGCAACAAGCCCGCGGACGGTGCCTCCGCGGCCCCCGGCGCGGAGCCCGCGATGCCGATGCCGGAACCGATGCCCGAGCCGGCGGCGCCCGAACCCGCACCGGAAGGCGCGGCCAGCACGCCGCAATGACGGACCATGGACTGCAGCCCCCGCCCGGCAACGGCGGGGCCGCTACCGACATCGAAAGCGCCGCCTTCCCGCCCCTGGTGCGGCTGCTCGCCGTGGCCATCGTGGGCGGACTGGCGGCCTTCGCGCTCTGGTCCATCCCCGCGCTGCGCGGCGCGCAATGGACCTTTCCGGCCCTGGCGACCTTCGGCCTCGCGGCCGTGCTGATCGGCTGGGTGGGCTGGTGGATGGTCTTCAGCCGCACGCGCTTCTCGGCCGATGGCGGCGGCGTGATCGTGCAGACCTGGCTCTGGGACAAGCGGGTGCGCGCGGCCGACGTGGCGAGCTTCAAGATCGTGCACTGGCCGTGGTTCCAGGCCGTGATCGCGCCGCGGATCCTGCTGCGGCGCAAGGGCGGCGGGATCACGTGGGTGCATGCGGCGGATGCGGGGTTGCTGGTGGCGTTCGGGGAGAGTGTGGTGAGGGCTGCTTCTGTGCCTGCGCCTGCGTTTACGCCTGCGCCTGCTTCTCAGGGGCGCTGAGGGCTTGGTTTCCGGAGCCGGGATTTCGCCCCGGCGGGCGAGTCACTTTCTTTCGCTTCGCCGAAAGAAAGTAACCAAAGAAAGGGCGACCCTGCTGGATGCGACCCCGTTCGCCCGCAGGGCGAACGGGGCAACCTGGGGTGCTCGGGGGTGGGGTGTGCCGTGGAAC
>NZ_JMKU01000048.1 GCF_000687165.1 Paracidovorax oryzae ATCC 19882
CAGGCTGCCCCCTTCGCCCCTTTCGGGGCGAAGGGGGACGCAGACACCAGGGCTCGCCTTTTCTTTGCCTACTTTCTTTTGGCGAAGCAAAAGAAAGTAGGTGCGCCGCCGGGCGCACATCCCGGCCCCGGAAAAAAACCACCCCAAAGAAAGAAAAAGGCGACCCAGCGGCCGCCCCAAAGAAACACGTAGCTTCTTCTTGTACCCGGCAACCCGCTCAGAGCTTCTGCGCCTGCATGAACCGATCGAACGTGCCTTCCGTGAACCGGAACCACGCGTTCTCGTCCGCCAGGAACTTGGCGTAATCCGTATAGACCTTCTTCCACTCCGGATTGGTATTGTTCAGGTCCGCATAGATCTGCTGCGCCGACTTGAACGCCGCATTCATCACGTCCTGCGTGAACGGACGCAGCTTGGTGCCCGAGCCCACGAGCTGCTTGATCGCCACGGGATTGCGCGCGTCGTACTTGGACAGCATCGTGACGTGGGCGTGCGAGGCGGCAGCTTCCACCACGGCCTTGTACTCGGCCGGCAGGCCTTCCCAGGCCTTGGTGTTGATGTAGAAGTCCAGCTGCGGGCCGCCTTCCCACCAGCCGGGGTAGTAGTAGAACGGCGCGACCTTGTTGAATCCCAGCTTCTGGTCGTCGTAGGGGCCCACCCATTCCAGCGCGTCGATCGTGCCCTTCTCCAGCGCGGGATACAGGTCGGCGCCGGGGATGGATTGCGGGATCACGCCGAAGGGTTCCAGCACCTTGCCCGCGAACGGGTTGGTGCGGAACTTCAGGCCCTTGAGGTCGGCGACGGACTTGATCTCCTTGCGGAACCAGCCGCCCATCTGCGCGCCCGTGTTGCCGCCGGGGAAGCTGATGATGTTGTACTTGGCGTAGAACTCGCGCATCAGCTTCAGGCCGTTGCCCTCGTACATCCAGGCGTTCATCTGCCGCGCGTTCAGGCCGAAGGGCACGGCGCAGCCCAGGCAGAACGTCGGGTCCTTGCCGTAGAAGTAATAGGGCGCCGTGTGCGCCATCTCGACGGAGGCGTTCTGCACGCCGTCCACCACGCCGAAGGCCGGCATCAGCTCGCCGCCGGCATGCACCGAGATCTGGAACTTGCCGCTGGTGGCTTCGCTGACCTTCTTGGAGAACACTTCCGCCGTGCCGTAGATGGTGTCCAGCGATTTCGGGAAGCTGGACGCAAGGCGCCAGCGGATGCTGGCCTGGGCGTGCACAGCGGGGGCTGCGCCGGCCGCCAGCACGCCGGCGATGCCTGCGTGCCTGAGGATGGAACGACGGTCCATGGATGGGTCTCCGGTAATTGATTGCGAGCGAACGGCCCCGGGCTCCGGATCACGGAGCGGCCGGGACGGACTGTTTCAGCCGGAAACGATTGTAGGAATGGGCCACTCCGGCCCGTTGGGGGTTTTCCCGCGAAAGAAAAACACCGCGCCCACGGCCCTCAGCCTTCTGCAAGCTTGCCGCGCGCTCGGGCCCGGCCGTGCGGCCGGGCGCCCTGCATGGCTCAGCCCGCGGCGGGACCGAAGCGTGCCGTGATCGACCGCACGATGCCCTCGGCATCGAGGCCCTGCAGCGCGAGCAGGCGGGCCGGGTCGCCGTGCTCGATGAACATGTCGGGCAGGCCGAGCTGCAGCACCGGCTTCAGGATGCCGGCGGCGTTCAGCGCCTCGCAAACGGCGCTGCCGGCACCGCCCAGCACGGCACCCTCTTCCACCGTCACGAAGGCGTCGTGCGTGGCGGCGAGCTCCAGCAGCAGCGCGGTGTCCAGCGGCTTGGCCCAGCGCATGTTGGCCACCGTGGCGTCCAGCGTTCCGGCGGCCTGCAGCGCGGGGTAGAGCAGCGTGCCGAATGCCAGGATCGCGATGCGTTGCCCCGTGCGGCGCACTTCGCCCTTGCCGAAGGGCAGGCCCTCCAGCCCCGGCAGGGGTGCCACGCCCGCGCCGCTGCCGCGCGGATAGCGCACGGCCACGGGATGGTCCTGCCCGAAGGCGGTGGAGAGCAGTTGCCGGCACTCGCGCTCGTCCGCCGGGCAGGCGATGCTCATGTTGGGAATGCAGCGCACGAAGGGGATGTCGTAGGCGCCCGCATGCGTGGCGCCATCGGCACCGACAAGGCCCGCGCGGTCCAGCGCGAACACCACCGGCAGGTTCTGCAATGCCACGTCGTGGATGAGCTGGTCGTAGGCGCGCTGCAGGAAGGTGGAGTAGATCGCCACCACGGGCTTCACGCCCTCGCAGGCCATGCCTGCGGCGAAGGTCACGGCATGCTGCTCGGCAATGCCCACGTCGTAGTAGCGGCCGGGAAAGCGCTTCTCGAACTCCACCATGCCCGAACCCTCGCGCATCGCGGGCGTGATGCCCACGAGCCGCTCGTCCTGCGCTGCCATGTCGCAGAGCCACTGGCCGAACACCTGCGTGAAGGTCTGCTTCGGTGGCGTGGCGGGCGGGGTGATGCCGACGCTGGGATCGAACTTGCCCGGGCCGTGGTAGGCGACGGGGTCGGCCTCGGCCAGCTTGTAGCCCTGCCCCTTCTTCGTGACCACGTGCAGGAACTGCGGCCCTTTCAGGCCCTTGATGTTCTCCAGCGTGGGAATGAGCGAATCGAGGTCGTGCCCGTCGATCGGGCCGATGTAGTTGAAGCCGAACTTCTCGAACAGCGTGGCGGGCACCACCATGCCCTTGGCCTGCTGCTCGAAGCGCTTGGCAAGCTCGAGCAGCGGCGGCACGGGTTTGAGCACCGTCTTGCCGACGTTCTTCGCGGCGGCGTAGAAGTGCCCGCTCATGAGCTGCGCCAGGTAGCGGTTGAGCGCGCCCACGGGCGGGCTGATGCTCATGTCGTTGTCGTTGAGGATGACCAGCAGGTCGGCATCGGCCACCCCCGCGTTGTTCAGCGCCTCGAAGGCCATGCCGGCGGTCATGGCGCCGTCGCCGATGATGGCCACGGCGCGGCGGTCCTCGCCCCGCTGGCGTGCGGCCAGCGCCATGCCCAGGGCCGCGGAAATGCTGGTGCTCGAATGCGCGGTGCCGAACGTGTCGTACTCGCTCTCCGTGCGCTGGGGAAAGCCCGAGAGGCCGCCCATCTGGCGCAGCGTGGGCATGCGGTCGCGCCGGCCGGTGAGGATCTTGTGGGGATAGGTCTGGTGGCCGACGTCCCACACGAGCCGGTCGCGCGGCGTGTCGAACACGGCGTGCAGCGCCACCGTGAGCTCCACGGTCCCGAGGTTGGAACTGAGGTGCCCCCCCGTCTTGGACACGCTATCCAGCACGAATGCGCGCAGCTCCGCGGCCAGCTCTTTCAGCTGGGCGCGCGACATGCGGCGCAGGTCGGCCGGGTCGTTCACGGTCTGCAGGAGAGGAAGGGAATTCGTGGACATATTGCTCTTGGTTGGGTGGCGCCGGCACGCTTGCGCCGGGGAACGGGGCGGGACGCGCGCGGTCCGGCTCCCAGTCTCAGCGGGATCGGTCGATCACCATGTCGGCCAGCGCCGCCAGCACGCGCGTGCCCGCCAGGCCGCTGCCCTGCAGGGCGGCATGCGCCTCGTCGCGCAGCGCGGCCGCGTAGGCGCGTGCCTGGTCCAGCCCCAGCAGCGAGACATAGGTGGGCTTGTCGCTGGCCGCGTCCTTGCCGGCCGTCTTGCCCAGCGTGGCGGAATCGGCCACCACGTCCAGCACGTCGTCCACCACTTGGAAGGCGAGCCCCAGGGCCGCGCCGTAGCGCGACAGGGCGTCCCACGCAGCGGGGGCCGCCGCTCCGCAGGCCGCGCCCATCAGCACGCTGGACTGCAGCAGCGCGCCGGTCTTGAGGCGGTGCATGCGGCGCAATTCGTCCTCCGACAGCGCGATGCCCACGCTGGCCAGGTCGATCGCCTGCCCGCCGGCCATGCCGTCGGCACCCGCGGCCCGGGCCAGCAGGCGGCACAGCCGGGCCTGCATGGCCTCGGGCACGTCGTCCTCGGGCGTGAGCAACTCGAAAGCCAGGGCCTGCAGCGCATCGCCCGCGAGCAGCGCCTGGGCCTGGCCGAACTGCACGTGCACCGTGGGCTTGCCGCGGCGCAGCACGTCGTTGTCCATGCAGGGCATGTCGTCGTGCACCAGCGAATATGCGTGGATCAGCTCCACAGAACAGGCCGCGCGCAGTGCAGCGCCGGCGTGGCCCGACACCGCCTCGGCCGCGGCGAGCACCAGCAGCGGGCGCAGGCGCTTGCCCGCGCCCAGCACCGCGTAGCGCATCGCATCGCCCAGGCCGCCGGGCGCATCGGCAGGCACCCAGGCCTCCAGGGCGTCCTCGACACGCTGCAGCGCCTGCGCGCTCCAGGCGGAGAGGTCGAAGCCGGCGTCGCCGGCGTGCGGGGAAAGCGCAGCGGGGCCCATCAGTCTTGCGTCCACGGTTGCAGCGTGCCGTTCTCCAGCACCTTGATCTGGTCCTGCACGGCCTCCAGGCGGCCGCGGCAGAACGCCAGCAGCTCCGCGCCGCGCTGGTAGCCGGCCAGCATCTGCTCGAGCGGCAGCTGGCCCGATTCGATGCGGCCCACCAGCTGTTCCAGTTCCTCCAGCGCGGCTTCGTAGCTCGCGGGCTCGGCGGTCGGGGGGGCGGAAGCAGGAGGGGAAGCCTTGGGCATGGAAAGCAGCCGCGCCAGCGGGCGCAGGTAAAACGGGCCATTTTAGGCGCATGGCCGGGCCTGCAGCGTCGCGCATGCGGGCGTCACACGCCGGCCACGCAAACACAATACACGCACGCGGGTAGCGGAAATAACCCCATTGGCTACAATCCCATTTCTTCGTCGAACCGGCTGTGGGTACTTTGCTCGGCCGGTTTCGTTTTTTCCACGTCCCCGTGCGCACGCGCACCCTCCCTGTGGGGAGTCTTTAGGTCAGGTCACCCATGTCTGATTTAAGTCTTCAACTGCAGCAGGCCGCAAGCCAACTACCAGTTTCAAGCTATTTCGATGATGCGCTGTTCCGGCGCGAGCTGGACACCATCTTTCAGCGCGGGCCCCGCTATGTGGGGCACCAGCTGAGCGTGCCCGAACCGGGCGATTATTACGCGCTGCCGCAGGAAGGACAGGGCCGTGCCCTGGTGCGCAACGCGCAGGGCGGCATCGAACTGGTCTCCAACGTGTGCCGCCACCGCCAGGCGGTGATGCTGCAGGGCCGGGGCAACCTGCGCACGAACGGCAAGGGCCACGCCGCGGGCAACATCGTCTGCCCGCTGCACCGCTGGACGTACTCGCCCCAGGGCGAGCTGCTGGGCGCGCCGCACTTCTCGCACGACCCCTGCCTGAACCTGAACAACTACGCGCTGCGCGAGTGGAACGGCCTCCTCTTCGAGGACAACGGCCGCGACATCGCCGCCGACCTCGCCGGCATGGGCCCGCTCGCGGAGCTGTCGTTCGACGGCTACGTGCTCGACAAGGTCGAGCTGCACGAGTGCAACTACAACTGGAAGACCTTCATCGAGGTCTATCTGGAGGACTACCACGTGGGCCCGTTCCACCCGGGGCTGGGCAACTTCGTCACCTGCGACGACCTGCGCTGGGAGTTCCAGAAGCACTACTCCGTGCAGACCGTGGGCGTGGCCTCCACCTTCGGCAAGCCCGGCTCGGAGGTGTACCGCAAGTGGCACGAAGTGCTGCTGAACTACCGCGAGGGCCGCATGCCCGAGCGCGGCGCGATCTGGCTCACCTACTACCCCCACATCATGGTGGAGTGGTACCCGCACGTGCTCACCGTGTCCACGCTGCATCCCGTGAGCCCGACGCGCACGCTCAACATGGTCGAGTTCTACTATCCCGAGGAGATCGCCGCCTTCGAGCGCGAATTCGTCGAGGCCCAGCAGGCCGCCTACATGGAGACCTGCATCGAGGACGACGAGATCGGCGAGCGCATGGACGCCGGCCGCAAGGCCCTGCTCGACCGCGGCGACAACGAGGTGGGCCCCTACCAGAGCCCGATGGAAGACGGCATGCAGCACTTCCACGAGTGGTACCGCGACGCCATGGGCACCGCCGTGCCGCGCGGCTGACCGGCCCGGCGGCGGCACGGGCGCCCGGTCCGGCCGCCGCGAATCCCGGGGGGTGGGCTTTCACGGGCCCTCTTTCCGGACCGGGCCCTGCGGCCTGGCCTAACATCGGCGGGACTCCCCCACCCGCCCCTCATCTTCCGCTCCACGCCCATGCAAGCCCTCTGGATGGTCCTCGCCGCATTCCTCTTCGCGAGCATGGGGGTCTGCGTGAAGCTGGCATCGGCCCATTTCAACGCCGCCGAGCTGGTGTGCTACCGGGGCATCATCGGCATGGCCATCCTCTGGGCGCTGGCGCGGCGCCAGGGCGTGGGACTGGGCACCCGCTACCCGGGCATGCATGCCTGGCGCAGCCTGATCGGCGTGGCTTCGCTGGGCGCCTGGTTCTATGCCATCGCGCACCTGCCGCTCGCCACCGCCATGACGCTCAACTACATGAGCAGCGTGTGGATCGCCGCCTTCATCGTCGGTGGTGCCCTGCTGGCATGGCGGCCCTCGGGCAACGCGGGCGGCACGCGCCCGCCCCTGCAGGCGCCGCTGGTGCTGACGGTGATGGCCGGCTTCGCGGGCGTGGTCATGATGCTGCGCCCCAGCATTGGTGCCAACGAGATGTTCGCCGGCCTGATCGGGCTGCTCTCGGGCCTGTCCGCCGCCTTCGCCTACATGCAGGTGATGGCGCTGTCGCGCATCGGCGAGCCGGAGACACGCACGGTGTTCTACTTCGCGGTGGGCTCGGCCGTGGCGGGCGGCGCTGCCATGCTGCTCACGGGCGCATCGGCCTGGCCGGGCTGGCCCGGCCTGTGGCTGCTGCCCATCGGGGTCCTCGCCGCCGCGGGCCAGCTCTGCATGACGCGCGCCTACGCACGGGCGGGCTCGCAGCGCGGCACGCTGGTGGTCGCCAACCTGCAGTATTCCGGCATCGTGTTCGCGGGGGTGTACAGCGTGGTGCTGTTCGGCGACGACATTCCACCCATCGGCTGGGCCGGCATGGCGCTGATCATCGTGAGCGGGATCGTCGCCACCGTATTGCGCGCGCGTGCGGCCCCCGGGGCGCCGGCGGAAGAGCACTGAACCGGCACGGGCACGCCGATGGCCGTGCCACGCGGTTGGCGGCCTGCGCCGACGCCGTGCGCGCCGAGCACGCAGCACAATCCGCACCATGGGAGCCTGCCCGGCCGCACCTTCCACGAACGCTTAGCCTCCCATTCCCTCACGCTCCATCGACTGAACACGCCATGGCCTACACCACCCTCATTTCCGCTGACGAACTCCAGGCGCTGCGCGCGAGCGGCGCCCCCCTGATGGTCTTCGACTGCAGCTTCGATCTGGCGCACCCTTCGCGCGGGCACCAGCAATACCTCGAATCGCACATCCCCGGCGCGGTGTATGCGCACCTCGACGAGGCGCTCAGCGCCCGGCACGGCGTGCCCGGCGCGGGCGGCACCATCGTGGCGAAGGAAGGCGAGATGCCGTCGTCGGGCGGCCGGCACCCGCTGCCCCATCCCGAACGCTTCGCCGCGTGGCTGTCTTCCGTGGGCTTTTCCAATGCGATGCAGGCGGTGGTGTACGACCGCAACGGCACCAACTTCTGCGGGCGCCTGTGGTGGATGCTGCAGTGGGCGGGCCACGAGGCCGTGGCGGTGCTCGACGGCGGACTGCAGGCCTGGGAGCAGGCCGGCGGCGAACTCGCGCACGGCGAGGAGCCCGCGCACTTCCAGGCGAACTTCGCCCTGGGCGAGCCCCTGCAGCAGCTGGCCAAGGCCGCCGAGGTCCAGGCCGCGCTGGGCCGGCCGGGCCAGACGGTGGTGGATGCGCGTGCGCCCGCGCGCTACCGCGGCGAGGTGGAGCCGCTCGATCCGGTTGCCGGCCACATTCCCGGCGCACTGAACCGCCCGTTCTCCGACAACCTCGGGCGCGACGGCCGCTTCAAGCCGGCCGCGCAGTTGCGGGCCGAATTCGAATCGCTGCTCGCGGGCCGAGATCCTTCCACCGTGGTGCACCAGTGCGGCAGCGGCGTGAGCGCCACGCCCAATGTGCTGGCCATGCAGGTCGCCGGGCTGGGCAGGACCGCGCTGTTCGCCGGCAGCTGGAGCGAGTGGTGCAGCGATCCGTCCCGCCCGGTCGAGCGCGGCTGACGGCACCGCGGCGGCGGGCCTGCGCCGCCGCGTTCGCGGAAAAAACCGCATAAGCTAGTCTGCAAATCTTCGTTCCCGTGCGGTGGGGCCGGTCCTGAGAATGGCCGCATCACCTGCCCGAGGACCGAAGAATGACCGCATCCGTTTCCCGCCGCCGCCTGCTCGCGGCGGCCGCCACCGCGCCACTGGGCCTGGGCGCGCTCCCCCTCGCCCTCGCGGCCGACCGCCTGCGCATCGGCGTGGTGCCCGGCGCCTACGCGGACTCCGTCAGCGTGGCCGCCAAGGAGGCCCGGGCCCAGGGCCTGCAGGTCGAGGTGATCGAGTTCACCGACTGGACGACGCCCAACGTGGCGCTGAACGCGGGCGACATCGACATCAACTACTTCCAGCACCAGCCCTTCCTCGCCAACGCGATCAGGAAGCAGGGTTTCCAGCTCGCGAGCGCGGGCACCGGCATCCTGGCCAATGTGGGCCTGTATTCGCTGAAGCACAAGAAAGTGGAGGACGTGCCCGCCGGCGGCAAGGTGGGCATCGCCAACGACCCGGTCAACCAGGGCCGCGGCCTGCTGCTGCTGCAGAAGGCAGGCCTCGTCCGGCTCAAGCCCGACGTGGGCTACCTCGGCACGCTGGCCGACATCGTGGACAACCCGAAGAAGCTCCGCTTCGTGGAGGTCGAAGGTCCGCAGCTGGTGCGCATCACGCCCGACGTGGACATCGCCCAGGGTTATCCGCATTTCATCGTGGCGGCCAAGGCGTTCGACCCGTCCAGCGGACTGGCCTACTCGGGCATCGAGGACGCGCAGTTCGCGATCCAGTTCGTGGTCCGCCAGGGTCGCGTGGACGACCCCGTGGTGCAGCGGTTCATCCGCCTCTACCAGAACTCGCCGGCCGTGAAGAGCGAGACGCGGCGCGCCTTCGCGAACGACGACCGGCTCTATTCGCTGGCCTGGACGCGTTCGTGAGGCAGGAGGTGCTTCGCATGGCCTTTTCCTCCGTGCTGCGGCGTACACCCGCCTTCCCGGGGACTCCCGGGCCTGCTCCCGCAGCCTGGCGGCGCACCGGCGCCGCGGTCCCGGCCGCGGAGGCCTTCCCTCCCGCAGCCGGCACGGCCCCGGCGGCCGATGGCACGGCCGGGCCGCGAGGTGCCGTCGCCCTGCGCGGCGTCGACAAGGTGTATGCCTCCTCGGCGGGCGACGTGGCAGCGCTGCAGGACATCGACCTGGACATCCCGGCCGGCAGCATCTTCGGCATCATCGGCCGCAGCGGCGCGGGCAAGTCCAGCCTGCTGCGCACCATCAACCGGCTGGAGGCGCCGTCGCACGGACAGGTGCTCATCGACGGCGTGGACATCGGCACGCTGGACGACGATGGCCTGGTGGCGCTGCGCCGCCGCATCGGCATGGTCTTCCAGCATTTCAACCTGCTGTCCGCCAAGACGGTGTTCGACAACATCGCCCTGCCGCTGCGCGTGGCGGGCGCCCGCCCGGCGGAGGTCACGCGGCGGGTGAACGAACTCCTGGAGCTCGTGGGCCTGCAGGACAAGCACCGCAGCCACCCGGGCCGGCTGTCCGGCGGGCAGAAGCAGCGCGTGGGCATCGCACGCGCCCTGGCCACGCACCCGGAAATCCTGCTGTGCGACGAGGCCACTTCGGCCCTGGACCCGGAAACCACGCACGCCATCCTGCAATTGCTGCGGGACATCAACCGTCGCCTGGGCATCACCGTCATCCTGATCACGCACGAGATGCGCGTGATCCGCGAGATCGCCGACCAGGTGGTGGTGCTGGAGCGGGGACGCATTGCCGAGCAGGGCCCCGTCTGGCAGGTGTTCGGTGCGCCACGCCACGACGCCACGCAGGCGCTGCTGGCCCCTCTGCGCCAGGGCCTGCCCCCGGACCTGCACGCACGGCTGCAGGCGCACCCGCCCCGGCACGGTCGGTTCTCCACCATCGTGCAGCTCGGGTACAGCGGCGCAGGCGGCCTCGAGCCCGATCTCGCGCGCATCGCTGCGGCCCTCCCTCCCGGAGCCCGCCTGGTGCACGGCGGCGTGGACCGCATCCAGGGGCATGCGCAGGGCGATCTGGTGCTGGCGGTGGAAGGCAGCGCGGCGCTGGGCGACCTCGCCCCGCTCACGCACGGCCAGGGTGCGATCGCGCACTCCGCCCAGGTGATCGGCTACCTCCTCCCCGACACGTCGCAGCCCCCGGCAACGTTCCCATCCACGCACCCATCCACCCATCCATGAGCCTTTCGCTGTCCATCCCCGCCGAACGCTATGGCCAGGCGCTGGCCGACACCCTGCTGATGGTCGGGGTCTCCGGCACGGCCGCATTCCTCGCCGGCATCCCGCTGGCCCTGCTGCTCATCGCGACGGCTCCCGGCGGCTTTCTCGCATCGCCCCGCCTGCACCGCGTCGCCGGCAGCGTGATCAACGGCTTCCGGGCGACGCCCTTCATCGTGCTGCTGGTGGCGCTCATTCCCTTCACGCGCATCGTGGCCGGCACCACCATCGGCGTGTGGGCAGCGATCGTGCCGTTGTCGATCAGCGCCACGCCGTTCTTCGCGCGCATCGCGGAAGTCAGCCTGCGCGAGGTGGACCACGGCCTGGTCGAGGCCGCACAGGCCATGGGATGCCGCAAGTGGCACATCGTGCGGCACGTCTATCTGCCGGAGGCGCTGCCCGGCATCGTGGGCGGCTTCACGATCACGCTGGTGGCGCTGATCGGCGCTTCCGCCATGGCCGGCGCGGTGGGCGCAGGCGGCCTGGGCGACCTGGCGATCCGCTATGGGTACCAGCGCTTCGACACCCAGGTGATGGTGGTCGTGATCGCCGTGCTGATCGCGCTGGTCACCGTGGTGCAGTCCACCGGCGACCTCTGCGTGCGGCGCCTGCGCGATCGCTGAGCCCCGCCCTCTTCCTCGATCCCCAGGAGCCCCCACGCCCATGGAAACCCTCTCCGCCGACAGCCCCGCCGCCACCACCCGCCTGCCCCTGCCGCCGCGCACGCCGCACCGCATCGCCAGCGAGGCCGAAGCACTCGACATCGCCCGCGCGCTGGCGCACGGATTCCGCCAGGACGCGGCATCGCGCGACCGCGAGCGCCGCCTGCCCTGGGACGAGATCGAGCGCTACACCGCGAGCGGCCTGGGCGGCATCGGCGTGCCGCGCGCCCACGGCGGCATCGGCGCCTCGTTCCGCACGCGGATGGAGGTGTTCGCCGTCCTGTGCGCGGCCGACCCGTCGCTGGGGCAGATTCCGCAGAACCACCATGCGCTCATCCGCCACCTGGTGGAGTTCGGCAGCCCGTCGCTGCAGCGCCGCATTTTCGCGGACGTGCTGGCGGGGCACCGGCTGGGCAATGCCGGTCCGGAGCGCAAGGCCCGCGCCGCCGCGGTCCACCACGCCACGGCGCGGCTGCGGCGGGATGCGCAGGGAACGCTGCGCGCCAGCGGCACGCGCCACTATTCCACCGGGGCGCTGTTCGCGCACTGGGTGCCCTTCCGCGCGGAAGACGAGCACGGCCGCCCGGTGCAGGTCTGGGTGCGCCGCACGGCGCCCGGGCTGCAGGTGATCGACGACTGGGACGCCTTCGGCCAGCGCACCACGGCCAGCGGCAGCGTCGTGCTGCAGGACGTGCCCGTGGAGGAAGACAACGTGGTCGCCCTCCACGCCGCGCAGGACCGGCCCACGCTGACGGGGCCGTTCTCGCAACTGCTGCAGGCCTCCATCGACCTGGGGATCGCCGAGGGCGCCCTGGAGGACGCACTCGCCTACGTGCGCGAGAAGACCCGGCCGTGGGTGGATTCCGGCGTGGAGCACGCCCACGACGATCCGCACATCCTGCGCGAGGTCGGCGAGCTGGCCATCGACGTGCACGCGGCGCGCGAGCTGCTGGCCGAAGCCGCGGACCTGCTGGATGCATCCGCCCGGGCACCGCTCACGGACGCCGCCAGCGCCGAGGCATCGGTGGCGGTCGCGCGCGCGAAGGTGCTCACCACGGAGGCCGCGCTGCGCGCCGGTGAACACCTGCTGGAACTGGCCGGCACTTCTGCATCGCGCACCGTCCACAACCTCGACCGGCACTGGCGCAACGCGCGCGTCCATACGCTGCACGACCCGGTGCGCTGGAAATACCACCTCATCGGCCGCTACGTGCTGAACGGCCAGGCGCCCCGCCGCCACCAGTGGAACTGACCAGGACCGCCCATGACCGCACACACCCAGCAGGAACGGCACTCCCTGCAGCAGGCAGGCCCTGCTTCGCCGGCACTACCCGTGCCGCCACCGCCCGCGCACCGGCCGCCGGTGCTGGCCACGCCCGGACAGATCCTCGCCGCCGCCGCCGCGCTCGCCGGCGAATGGGCGCCCCAGGCGCTCGCGCGCGACCGGGAGCGCCGGCTGCCCTGGGCGGAAATCGAGGCCTACAGCGCCAGCGGGCTCTGGGGCATCACCGTGCCGCAGGCCCACGGCGGCCCGGGCGCCGACGCCTGGACGCTCGCGCAGACCATCGCCACGGTCTCCGCGGCGGACGGATCGCTGGGCCATATCCCGCAAAACCATTTCTACGCCCTCGAAGTGCTGCGCGTCGGCGGCACCGACGCCCAGCAGCGCTTCTTCCACGGGCGCGTGCTGCAGGGCGAGCGCTTCGGCAACGCCCTGTCCGAAACCGGCCACCGCGACTACCGGCGGCGCACCCGCCTGGAGCGGTCGGGTGGCGGCTGGGTGCTGCACGGGCGCAAGTCCTATTGCACCGGCGCGATCTTCGCGCACTGGATTCCCACGCAGGCCATGCAGCAGCTGGATGACGGCCGCGAGGCGAGCGTGATCGCCTTCGTGCCGCGCCACGCACCCGGCATCACGGTGGAGGACGACTGGGACGGCATGGGCCAGCGCGTGACGGGCAGCGGATCGGTGGCGCTGGACGGCGTGCCGGTGCAGCCCGAATGGATCGTGCCGTTCCAGGCCAGCTTCGAGCAGCCCACGGCCATCGGACCGTTCGCGCAGATCATGCACGCGGCCATCGATCTCGGGATCGGCGAAGGGGCGCTGCAGGCCGCCCTGCCCTTCATCCGCGACCACGCGCGCCCCTGGATCGACGCGCAGGTGGAGCGCGCCACGGACGACCCGCTCACCCTGCATGCCGTGGGCGAGGTGGACCTGCGGCTGCGCGCGGCGCGCGCGATGCTGCGCCGGGCCGCGCGCTTCGTCGATACCGCCCGGCATGCGCCCGGTGAAGACACCGTGGCCGCCGCGTCGGTGGCCGTGGCCGAGGCCCGCGCGCTCGCCCACCGCGCGGGCCTGCTGGCCGCCAACAAGCTGCTGGAACTGGGCGGCACCTCCGCCACCGCCGCGGCACACGGCTTCGACCGCTTCTGGCGCAACGTGCGCACCCACACGCTGCACGATCCGGTGCGGTGGAAGTACCACGCCGTGGGCAACCATGTGCTCAACGGCACCCGGCCGCCGCGCCATGGAGCCCTGTGATGCCCGGCACGCAACGCACCCGCCCGATCATCCTCAACGCGTTCAGCATGAACACGGTGGGCCACATCAACCACGGCCTCTGGACGCATCCCCGCGACCGGTCGGGCGAATACCACTCGCTGGACTACTGGACCGAACTCGCGCACGAACTGGAGCGCGGCCTGTTCGACAGCCTCTTCCTGGCCGACATCGTGGGCGTGTACGACACCTACGGGCAGTCCGCCGATGTCACCTTGCGCGAATCGGTGCAGCTGCCGGTCAACGACCCCGTGCTGCTCGTTCCCGCCATGGCCGCCGCCACGCGCCACCTGTCGTACGGCGTCACCGTGAACCTGAGCTACGAGCAGCCCTACCTGCTGGCCCGGCGGTTCTCGACGCTGGACCACCTCACACGCGGCCGCGTGGGCTGGAACATCGTCACGGGTTATCTCGATTCGGCCGCGCGCGCCATGGGCGTGGCGCAGCAGATGCCGCACGACGAGCGCTACGACCGGGCCGACGAATTCATGGACGTGGCCTACCAGCTCTGGGAAGGCAGCTGGGACGACGACGCCGTCCAGCGCGACCGCGCCCGGCGCATCTACGCCGACCCGGCCCGCGTGCGGCCGGTGCGCCACCACGGCACGCACTACCAGGTCGAAGGCTACCACCTCTGCGAGCCGTCGCCGCAGCGCACCCCGGTACTCTTCCAGGCGGGCAGCTCCGGGCGCGGCCTGCGCTTCGCCGCGCGGCACGCGGAGTGCGTGTTCATGTCCACCCAGGACAAGGCCTCCACGCGGGAACTGGTCCGCGCCCTGCGTGCGGAAGTGGTCCGCGCGGGCCGCCACCCCGACGACGTGAAGGTGGTGGTGGGACTCACCGCCGTGCCCGGCGCCACCCGCCAGGAGGCCGAGGACAAGTACCAGGACTACTGCCGCCATGCCAGCCCGGAGGCGGCGCTGGCCCACCTCTCGGCCGGCGCCGGCATCGATTTCTCCACCTACCGGCAGGACACGCCGCTGATCGGCCAGCACCGCAGCAACGGCATCGAGAACAGCCTGCGGCGCCTCGCCAACGGACGCGACCACTACACCCTGGGCGACCTCCTGGAGGAACTGGCCCTGGGCGGCCGCTACGCCACCGTGGTCGGCTCGCCGCAGGACATCGCGGACGAGATGCAATCCTGGCTGGACGAGGCCGGGGTGGACGGGTTCAACCTCGCGCGCACCGTGGTGCCCGAGAGCTACACGGACTTCATCGACCTCGTGGTGCCCGAACTGCAATACCGCGGCCTGCACAAGACCGCCTACGCCGAAGGCACGCTGCGCCACAAGCTGGCCGGCCGGGGCAACCGTCTCGCGCCTGCGCACCACGGGGCGGGCTTCCGCCCAACCCCAGGCATGCCCGCCGTGCGCGCGGCATAAGACCTCACCCGGGCCCCCGGGCGCATCCGGCCGGCGACGCGACCGGCCGCACCCACGCGACCGGGCCGCGGGCAGGCCCGGGGTGCCGCCAAGCCCTGGTCCGGCCATGGCCGAGCTGCGGTTGAGCCATAGGCAGTCCGTATTCACCCGATAGCGGTGCCCGCCACCCCGACGGCGTTCCGAGGCCGTGCACAGCACGCCGCCCCTCTCATTCCCGTTCGGCCACCGGCGGGCTTGTAAGGCAAATTCCTACATGCCCGGCTTGCCGACGAGACACGATGCACCTCCAAACCCCGACTTAATTTCCGATTGGACCGAATTCACAATCCATTTCAACGGATCGCGACACACCTGCACACCGCCAGGGGCCTCGGGATCTGCTAACGGAAAAGGAATACACCATGACCTCGGAACAACTTCTCGCTGAAATCCGCGAAGCCAACCTCACCTACCTGATGCTGGCCCAGACGCTGATCCGCCAGGACAAGGCCGAAGCCGTGTTCCGCCTGGGCATCAACGAAGACGCCGCAGACATCCTGGCTTCCCTCTCGGCAGCCCAGGTGCTCAAGCTGGCCTCCCGCAACACCCTGCTGTGCAGCTTCCGCGTGGACGACAACCTCGTCTGGAGCCTGCTCACCAACCACAACACGCCCAAGAAGGTCGGCAACGAAGCCACCAACACGCTGCACGCCAACATCCTCATGGCCAGCCGCGTGTCGGAAGTGCTCTGAGCCTTCCCGCCGCAGTCCGACCTTCCCGCCCCTTCCGCCTCCGAAAGACCGCCATGACCGCAGCTGCCGCCCCCGTGAAGAGCGTCCTGAACGAATCCAAGCAGATCGAGCGCGCCGCCATGCTGATCCAGATGGGCGCCCGCATGCAGGTGCTGGAATCGGAAACCTCCCTGTCGTACGAGCGGCTGATCCGCCTGTACAAGGAAATCGCGGGCAAGTCGCCTTCCAAGGGCCAGCTGCCGTTCTCCACGGACTGGTTCCTCACCTGGCAGGAGAACGTCCACAGTTCCCTGTTCCTGAACATCTACGAATACCTGTCCAAGGGCGTGAGCCTGGACTCCGTGGAACTGCTCACCAAGGCCTACCGGCTCTACAGCGAGCAGGTCGCCACGGCCGAGATCGAACCCCTGCTGTCCTTCACCCGCGCATGGCGCCTCGTGAAGTTCGTGGATGCCGGTATGCTCACGCGCACCAAGTGTTCGCAGTGCGGCGGCCATTTCGTCACCGAAATGTACGAAAATCCCCGCGCCTACACCTGCGGGCTGTGCAATCCTCCGGCCCGTGCCGGCAAGAGCAAGTCGGCCGGCGCCCTGATGCTGCACTGATGCATCCCCGTGGCCCGGCGGCGCCCGCCGGCCACCCGCGTCACACGACCGCAGCGCCCTCCGCGGCGCACCCTGCGGTGCATTTTTTCCAACAGCGAGTTCCCCTTGTCCCGGCCTTGTGCCGGGATTTTTTTTGGGATCAGCGCATGGACAGCAGGATGCGCACGTTGTCGTCCACCGGCACCACGTAGTCGTGGGCGGCCAGCACGGCATTGCCCTCCGGACCCACCAGCTTCAGGCTCACGAACACCGATTGCGCCGTGGCGGCATACGTGCCCACGACCACGGCCTGCGCGGCCTGCGCACGGCTCACGTCCCGCACCTCGCGCGACAGCAGCAGCTCGCCCTGCCCGGGCGCCATCACGAGGTTCTGCCGCAATTTCAGTTCGGTCACCCGCACGCCGCGCTGCACCAGCCGCCCGGCGATCTGCTCGGAGAAAAGGCGCCCCAGGCGCGACGCCTCGTCCAGCCGGTCGATGTGCACCAGCGTCGCCACCAGCACGGGCTGGCGCGGATCGAGCTGCGGCACCTGGCGCAGCAGCGCGTCGGCCGCGGCCTGGTTGGTCTCCAGCAGCGATTCCGCCGGCGAGCCGCCCATGCCCAGCGCGCCCATCACACCGCCGCCCGACGACGGCGCAGCCGCGGCGCCATAGTAGTAGCGGGCGCAGCCCGGCAAGCAGGCAACGGCGGCCATCCCCAAGCCCCTGCGCAGCCAGGCGCGCCGCGGCATCTGCCGCGGGATGGAGTCGTTGTGCTTCATGGCGCCACCACCTGCCAGGTCTTGACCCCGGCCGTCGCCGGAATGCCCACCGCCGGGGGAGCCAGGGGCACGGGCGGCGGTGGCAGGTACAGCGCCGCGTCGGCCTGGTCGATGAAATAGACGTCGCTCGTGCGGGCCAGGTAGCGTCCTTCGCTCTCCAGCGAGGTGGTGACCAGGATCTCGGTGCGCGCCGGCACGCGCACCAGGCCCTGCGGCGTGGAACGTGTAGCCACAGGCACCGGCACCGGCTGCGCCGCCAGCAGGTAGTCGCCGTTTTCCATGGAGGCATCCCGCGCCACGCGCACGCCATCGCCGAGCAGCACCGGCCGCGCGCCCTCGCCGGGCGGCGCCACGTGCTGCACGAGCTGGACATCCACGGCGAGCCGCACGCCGGAAGGCTGCGTGGACAGCGCCAGACCGCGCTCGACCAGATGGGTGATGAGCAGCGTCCGGAAGCCGGCGACGAAGCCGGGCACGTCCGGACCATCGGACGCCGGCACCACGTAGATCGGATGCGCTCCCGCAGGCCATTCGCGCAGCTTCACCGCCGTGCGCTCCGCGACATCCGCGGCCAGCACGTCCCAGTGGTGCACGGCCCGTGCCGTCTTCTGCGTGGACGGAGCGTGCGCCACGGGCTGCGGCAAGTCCGGAGGTGCCACGCAGCCGGCCAGCCCGGCACTGCACAGCAGCACGGCTGCCAGCGCCGGACCGCTCCGGCGGGCGTTCGAAAACGGCGGAAATTCCGCAACGGGGGTCATGCGCTCGCACCTTTCCTCGGAATGCATGGCTGGATGCTAACGGCCGCGCGCCCGGCGAATGGGTGGAACAACGGCGCTTTCCCTGCCCAGTCTGGCGCCTGTACATCACCGCCGACGGCGCCCCGCCGATGCCATGGCCGGGTGCCCGCCTACGCCCGCACGGGCTCCGGCCGCGCCACAATCCGCGCATGCAGCTTTCCGCCCCCGCCCCGGACTCCCCGCCCGACACCACCGCCACGCGTGCCTCCGCGCCGCCGCCCGCGGGCGATCCGCCCGCCGAACCGCCACCCGCCGGGGACCCACCGCCGACCTCGCCCCCTGCAGGCGACCCGCCCGCGCCGGCCCCCGGCCCGGCGGAGCCTCCACCGCCGTCCACGGACGCATCGCCGCCGTCCCCCTTCGTGCTGCAGATGCCCGTGGACGTGCGCAACCTCTCGCTCGCCCTGCTGGCCCTCTTCGCCGCCGTGGCCCTGCTGCACTGGGCCAGCGCCGTCTTCATCCCTCTGATGCTGAGCGTGCTGCTCACCATCGCCCTGCAGCCCATCGTGACCGCGCTGCGTCGCTGGTACATCCCGCGCTGGCTCGGCGCCGGCGTGCTGCTGCTGGGCATCGTGGGCGGCCTCGGCGGCACGGCCTGGTCGCTCTCCGACGGCGCGGCCGAACTGGTGGACTCCCTGCCCGTCGCCGCCCGCAAGGTGCGCGATGCCATGCGCATGAACATGCGCGGGCCGAGCCCGCTCGACACCATGCAGAAGGCCGCCAGCCAGATCGAGCAGGCCGCCACCGAAAGCATCCCGCCCCAGACGCGACGCGGCGTGCAGCGCGTGGTGATCGAGCGCGCGCCCTTCAACATCCGCGATTACGTATGGACCGGCACCATGGGCCTGGTATCTGCCGCGGGCCAGCTCACCGTGGTGGTCTTCCTCACCTTCTTCTCGCTCGCCTCGGGCAACCTCTTCCGCCGCAAGCTGGTGCGCATCGCGGGCCAGAGCCTCGAGCGCCGCAAGATCACCATGGAAGTGCTCGACGACATCACCGGGCAGATCCAGCGCTACCTGCTCGTGCAGGTGGCCACCAGCGTCCTGGTGGGCATCGGCACCGGCGTGGCCTATGCCCTGCTCGGGCTGGAGAACGCGGCCGTCTGGGGGGTGGTGGCCGGCGTGCTCAACCTCGCCCCGTACGTCGGCTCCATCGTCGTCACGGGCGCCTCCGCGCTCGTCGCCTTCCTGCAGTTCGGCACCGTGGACATGGCCCTGGCCGTCGGCGGCGCCTCCCTGCTCATCCACACCATCGTGGGCAATTTGCTCACCCCCTGGCTCACCAGCCGCACCAGCCGCATGAGCCCCGTCGCGGTGTTCGTCAGCGTGCTGGCCTGGGGGTGGC
>NZ_JMKU01000049.1 GCF_000687165.1 Paracidovorax oryzae ATCC 19882
CCGTGGACACCCTGGGGCACCTGCTGGTGGTGCATGTCACGCCGGCCAATGAGCAGGAAAGCGCACAGGTGCAGCGTCTGTGCGAAGACGTACAGCAGGCCACGGGCCACTCGGTGAAGCTGGGCTGGGCGGACCAGGGCTATACGGGCGAGGTGGCAGCAGAGGCTGCAAGGGACAACGGCATCGATCTGCAGATCGTGAAGCTGCCCGAAGCGAAAAAGGGCTTCGTGCTGCTACCCCGGCGCTGGGTGGTGGAGCGCAGCTTCGGCTGGCTGGCGAGATTCCGCAGACTCACGCGGGAGTACGAGCGCCTACCCGAAGTGCTCGGCGGGCTGCATTTCCTGGTCTTTGCCGTGCTCATGTTGCCCGCAGCCGCACGGGTGCTGGCTGCGGCGGGAAGTTCATAACACGCTCACTTCCTGACAACGGGGGAATATCTATCAATGAGCCAATTTCGATGGGAAACAATTTTCCAAAAATGGAACAAATCGACTAATCTTGTATGAATAAAGGAGAATTTATGAAGTTGGGAAAATTGGCAATGGTTGCTGCTTTTGGTGCGGTCGCATTCGTCTCTAGCGCACAAGCTGCTGGGTATTTTGGAGCACCGAACAAGAGGACGGTGGAGGGGTGGGCATGCAACCCCAGTCTGCCTAATTATCAAGGGTGGCTCCACTTTTACCGGGACGACGGGAAAGTCCTTGGCGCAGTTCAGGCGAACATTCAGAGAGAAGAAGCGGTCGGGGCGGCTTGTGGAGACGGAGGTGCGCACGGATTTCAAGGAGCCCTGGACTACCCCTCTGAATACCTCGACAACAAGTGGCACACAGTTCGTGCATATTTTTTGAATCCAGATGGCTCTAATTTTGAACTTCAAAATTCCGTTGAGGTTCTTTTCGATGGTGGACCGCAGCCTTATGTGTTCAATTACCAAACCACTCCTGCATGCGTGAATCCGAATCCTTACTTTTCAATACCTGGTTGGTTGTTGTACAGCAGCCCTCAAAGCTTCGAGGCTTGTGGTACTGCATATATTAACCCTTTGACCTTTGTATACATCGGTGATCCCGCTATTCCTGTAGGAACGGAAACAGAATTTTGCGCTGATAATGTTTCTGTGACTAAGTTGCCATCTAATTGGCAGGTCATTGGCAACGGAAATAATGGAGTTTGTTTGAAGCACGCCGATTGGTCTCAGCTTCCGCCCAATCCTCCAGTCTTCGGAAACTTTACATACCACCAAAGACTGAAAATTCGGAAGGTTCAGTAACTTTCGTTATGCAAACGGCGATAGGGCGGCAATAGTGAAATAGCACGGTGCACGCACTATGGTCCGCCTGTTACCGGATCGTGCGGGGCTGAGAGAAGTTTGCTATCAGCTAGACCGTGCTGCAACTGGAATTCACGCCAACCCCACTGGTGTTCACAGGCTGTGCGGTCGTGCCGCGTATGGAGATCATGGAGTTGCGGGTGCGCGTGCTTGTGGAGTGCCGTGAGCCAGTGCCGGCCCGGCTGGCTATGCTCACGGAGGCGCTGGGCTCCCTGTCCAGGTGTGGCTGACCGATGACCGCGCCGCGGATCGCCCGGCGATCCTCGTCGAGGGGCTACATGCTGAGCGGGCCCTGGACCGGTTTCTGCGGGTAGGCGCTGGCATGCGCCGCCCAATGCGCCTGGACGGCTTGGACGAGGTTCTCTTAGATATGGGGCTGGACCGATCAGCTGAGTTGCGCCTGTTGAATACGAATTCCTCCCTGGAACATCCCTGCAGGAGCTGCAGAGGTGCAGAGGTACAGCCGTCAGCGTGGAAATGCGGGTCTGCCCGGGGGACTCGAATCCTTGGCTACGGTTACAAAATAGAACGAATTGCCGGTGTTTTGCCGTGTCGCCAAGGGACGGGAATTCGCACCGATTTCGCACGGATGGCCCGAACCCCGCGTAAATGCGCGGTCGGACGCGGGTTCAATTTCCGCCAGCTCCACCACACAAAGGCACCGCCACATACTGGCAACCCCAGCATATGGCGTTTTTTGCCTTGCAGGATCCGGTGGTGCGCTGGAAATCGCACCGGATTCGCACCAATACCCGAAGGACTCACCACGCGCAGCTCCGGAGCGGGTATGAGTGCTCGTGGATGGATTTCCCGTAGATGCGAATTACCAGCTGCACGTCTTCGTGGCCGGGCGGGGTACGCGTTCCTCGGTGTCGATGTGCAGGCCGGCCGGGAATCGAAGGGAATCAGCCCATTGTCGATGGAGCCGGTGAAGAGCCGCTGGGCGACATCGCGCGCTGTGCTGACAGAGATCCTGCAGCGCGAAAGATATAAAGGATGTCGTCTGCCCGGAGGGCTTGCACTGTGCCAGTTCCTATGCCCCAGCGAAACCCGAACGGTTCGAGCGAGCTGTACAGACCGGCGCCGAACGATCACAGACGAATCACGCAACCATGGAAAACTCAACGGAAAGATTCAACGGAAAACGCATCCTGATCACGAGGGGGACCAGCGGAATAGGCTTGGCTGGAGCCCGGCGCATCGTCGCGTAGGGAGGCAAGGTCCTCGTGACGGGGATGACTGAAAGCCGCCTGGAATCTGCGCGCGCAACTTTGGGCCGGGCGCACTGGTGTTCAGGAACGATGCAGCTGAACCAACCACCAAAGCGATTGCCGACACTGTCTCTTCCGCCGGCCCGCTGGACGGCCTCTGGCTCAATGCAGCCTACGCGAGCCTCAGTGCTCCCGAGGAAACTGACGCCGCAGAATTCGATCGCATGATGGCTACGAATGTGCGAGGGCCAATGCTTCAATTGGCCGCTCTCTCACCACATCTTTCGCCGGGTGCCTCGGTCGTGATCACCTCGTCCAGCTCCACGTACGAGGGGGCGGCTGCAACGGGTCTCTACGCCGGCATCAAGGGGGCCGTCATCGCGATGGCTCGGTCGTGGGCTTCGGCGCTGGCGTCCCGGGGTATTCGTGTCAATACGCTGGTGCCAGGTCCAGTCGATACAAATTTCAGAAGCTTCCTGCCGGATGAAGCCCGTGACGGCTTCGAGAAATTCGTCATAGATCAAGTTCCGCTGGGGCGGGCGGGCGCCAGATGAGGCAGCAGCGGTTGCTCTCTTTCTCCTCTCATCAGAAGCCTCATTCGTGACGGGAAGCCAGTATGCCGTCGATGGCGGGCTTGTGATGCACTAGCCAGGTCCTTGATTCAAGCGGGCGCGCGAATGGCTGAAATACGTCTGGCCACCGTGTTTTGCCATTGGCCGCTGCCCAGCAAATCGGGGAAATCCGGACTGGTGCCGCAGAGCCATTTTCAGAACCTCGGCGACAGTTGGGTGCTGCCGCAGATTTTCATTACCACAGAGCCTCTGCAGCTCGCCATCCTCGTGCCCGCGGCGGTGGCGACATATCGCCTCGCGGCTTCCATGTATATTGGCGCAACCGGCCGGCAGGCTTCGGACAAGGCCATCGGCAAAATGGCTCGACGCCACCCCTCCCTTCATCTTGATTGCCGTCCCAGCCGACCGCATGAGGAAGTTCATGGGCAAATTAGACGACATCCTGTGCCGCGTGTTCGGTTACCGCTGTCCGCTGACGGTCGAGCTCAACGGAGACAGCCTGCTGCACGGCTATGGGGTCCCGGTCACGCCGGTGCAGCGCATCCAGGCCGCCCGGCCGCGGTGGAAGCTGGATGACCGCACGGCCAATGGGCTGCGCATGGAGACCGCCATCCAGACGTTTCCTTCCGAGCCGCACACGGCGAAGATCATTGTGATTGCGCTGGGCGCCAACGATGCTTTCGGCATGGTGCCTGCCGACACCTATCGCGCCGATCTCGAGAAGGCCGTGAGTGTGGTGCGCGCGGCCGGGGGCCGGCCGGTTTTCACGGGACTGGCGCGCATGCCTGCCGACCGTTTCCCGGCAGAGTGGATCGCCAACTGGGAGGCGCTCAATGCCGTGATGCACGACATCGCGCAGCGGGATGGCATCGAGCACGCGGGCTGGGATGCCGACTACCGCGGTGAGCAGGATCTGCAGCCCGATTTCGTCCATCGCTCGCAGGAGGCCAGTGACCGTTTTGCCGAGTTGCTGGTCGCGGCCATCGAGCGCGCAAGGTAGTTCCTACGCTTCCGGTTGCGTTGCGGTGGGCAGGTACACGCATGCCGTGAGGCCGCCTCCGGGCGTCTGCTCCACCTGCACGCGGCCCTTCATCAGTTCCACGTAGCGGGCCACGATTGCCAGGCCCAGCCCGGCGCCCTGGCCGAGCCGCAGGCCTTGTTCACCCTGCGTCCATCGCTGGGGCTGGTGCAGGTCCGGTCCGGCATCCACTCCCGGGCCGTTGTCGGCCACGCGCAGCACGGCCCAGGGGAGCGACTGCTCCAGGGTGACGGTGATGCGCGGCGGCTGGCCGCGGCCATAGCGCAGTGCATTGTCCAGGAGGTTGTTCAGGATGCCCTCGATCAGACCGGCCTCGCCGCGCACGGCCACGGGCTGGTCCAGGCCTTCGGCGCCCAGGTCCACGCCGAGTTCGTCGGCGCGTGGCAGGTAGCGCAGCAGCACCTTGCGCACCAGAGCTTCCAGTGCCACGGTCTGCAGGGGCAAGGCGATCTCGCCCTCGGCCGCGCGAGCGAGGGCGAGCAACTGGTTGACGGTGCGGCTCGCGCGCTGTTCGGCGTCGGCGATGCCCTGCAGCTCGCTGCGCCAGACGGCGGGGTCGTCCTGGGCCAGGGCGTTGGCGGCCTGCGCCCGGATGCCGGCCAGTGGCGTGCGCAGTTCGTGGGCCACGTTGCCGGCGAATTCGCGCTGCGCCTGCAGCCCCTGGCGCACGCGGGCCAGCAGGCCGTCCAGGGCCTCGCCCAGGCGCTGCACGTCGCTGGTGCGTGCCTGTGCCGTCAGCGTGCCGGGCAGGGGCTGCAGATCAGCCGCATCGCGCTGCGCCATGGCGTCCTGCAGTTCGGCCAGCGGCCGCAGGTCGCGCTCGATGCCGCGCAGCAGCCACGAACCCAGCGCCACGAGCAGCCACAACTGGGCCAGCACCGAGAACAGCAGCAGCCGGCCCAGCAACTGGGCGCGCTGCGACGTGGTCTGGGCCATCACCACGGTGTAGGCAGGCGGACCTTCGACGCGCAGCGTGGCGCGCCGCAGTTCGCGCCCGTCCAGCACGATGTCCGAGAAGCGGTAGCGGTGATCGCCGCCGCGGATGCCTCCGCTGGTGCCGCCGGGCAGGGGGGCCGCGGGCAGGCTGGGGTCGCCACCCACGAATTGTCCGTCGTCGTTCCACACCGCGAAGCGCACGGACTCATGCTGGTCGAAGCGCAGCAGTTCCGCTTCGCGGGGTGTCAGGTCGAGGTGCAGGGGGCCTTGCGCACCGCCTCGCACGTGCACTGCCAGGGCATGGGCATCGTCGAGCAGCGCGCGGTCGAAGGCCTCGGCCACGAAGTGGCTGCCGACCACGAGCACGACGGCGCTGCCCAGGCCCCAGATGAGCAGCAGCGACAGCAGCACGTGGCGGCCGATGCGCTGGCGCAGCGCCGGCCGGGCGGCAGGACGTGGTTCAGGAGGCATCTTCCCCGAGGGTGTAGCCCAGGCCGCGCAAGGTGCGGATGGCCGCGCCGCTGCCGGCCAGCTTGCGGCGCAGGCGCGAGACGAAGGCCTCCAGCGCGTTGTCGCCCAGCGCTTCGCCCGCATCGGACAGGCGTTGCGACAGGTCGCTCTTGCTCAGCACGCGCCCCGGTGGCGTCATCAGCTCCCAGAGCAGTTCGAATTCGCGCGCCGGCAGTTCCAGCGCCTGTCCGTCCACGCTGCAGCGCCGCGCCTGCCGGTCCAGCTGCAGGCGGCCCACGGTGACGAGGTCACCGGAGCCGGTGGCACGGCGCGCCAGCGCGCGCAGGCGGGCTTCCACTTCCTTGAGTTCGTAGGGCTTGCCCAGGTAGTCGTCGGCACCCGCGTCCAGGCCGGCAATGCGCTCTTCAGTGCTGTCGCGGGCGCTCAGCACCAGCACGGGCGTGCGGTCCCCGCGCGCCCGCGCGCTGCGCAGCGCCGTGAGGCCGTTGCCCAGGCCACTGCGCGCCTGCGGGCCATGGGGCAGGTTGAGGTCCAGCAGCACGGCATCGAAGGGCTGCACCGCCCACCAGTGCTGGGCGTCTTCCACGTTCTGGGCAAGTTCGACGCGGTGGCCCGCGCGTTCGAGCCCCTGGGCCATGGTGCGGCTCAGGACGGGATCGTCTTCCACCAGGAGGATGCGCATCGCGGGAACAGGCAGGGCTACGTGGAAATACGCACGGGCAGGGTCAGCCCGCGATCAGGTTGGGTGGCAATAGTGCCACTGCCAGCATACCCCAGCCACCGGTGCCGCCGCGTGGAAGGAGCGGCTGGCTGAACCACACAGGAGACCGTTTCGATCATGAACAACCGCAATCTCGTCCGGGGCTTCGTCCTCATGGCGCTGGCGCTGGCCTTTGGCCTGCCGTCGGTGCATTACTCGCTGGGCTCGCTCAGCCATGCGGGGCCGGGCCTGTTCCCGTTCATCGTCAGCTGCATGCTGTTCGTGATCGGCGGCATCACGGTGCTGCGCGCGCGGCTGGTGGCGCCCGTGCCGCTGAACTTCAATCCGCGCAACATCGCCATCATCCTGACGAGCCTGTGCGGTTTCGCGCTCATCTCCCATTTCGTGAACATGATCGCGGGCATCGTCTTCCTGGTGTTCTGTTCCGGGTTCGCCGGCACGTCGTACTCGGTGGCGCGCAACGTGAAGATCGCGGCGGTGCTGATCGCCATCGCCTTCGGGTTCCAGAAGCTGCTGGGCCAGAGCCTGCCGCTGTACTGAGCCGAAGGGAGCACCGACATGGACGTCCTGCACAACCTCGCGTTCGGCTTCGGCCACGCGCTCACGATCCAGAACCTGATGTTCTGCGCCCTGGGCTGCACCGTGGGTACCCTGGTGGGGCTGCTGCCCGGCCTGGGACCGCTGGCCACCATCAGCCTGCTGCTGCCGCTGACCTATTCGATGGACACGACCGGCGCGCTCATCATGCTGGCCGGCATCTACTACGGCGCGCAATATGGCGACAGCGTGAGCGCGATCACGATGAAGATACCGCACGCCAGCAGCATCGTGGCGTGCATCGACGGCTACGCGATGACGCTCAAGGGCAAGACCGGACTGGCGCTGTTCACCGCGGGGGTGTCGAGCTTCATCGGCGGCACGGTGGCGATCGTGGTACTGGCCTTCCTGGCGCCCAGCCTGGGCGAGGTGGCATTCCTCTTCGGGCCGCCCGACTACTGCGCGCTGATGCTCGTGGGCTTCGTGTGCGTGAGCTTCGTGACCACGGGCAGCCTGCTCAACGGCCTGGCGATGTGCCTGGTGGGCGTGCTGCTCGGCTCGGTGGGTACCGACGTGAACAGCGGTGCGGAGCGCTTCACGCTGGGCCTGCCGTTCCTGGCGGACGGCGTGGGCATCGTGAGCATCGCGCTGGGCTGCTTCGGCATCGCGGAGATCACCAAGAACCTGGATTCGCGCGAGGAGCGCTCGCCCTTCAACGGCAAGATCAAGCTGATTCCGACCTGGGCGGAGTTCAAGCGCATCGTCCCGAGCGCGCTGCGCGGCAGCGTCGTCGGCTCGGCCCTCGGCATCCTGCCCGGGGGCGGCCCGGTGATCGCGCAGTTCGCGGCCTACGCGCTGGACAAGAAGGTCAGCAAGTACAAGCACGAGATCGGCACCGGCTGCATCGAGGGCGTGGCCGGCCAGGCTGCCGCCGACGAGGCCGCCGCCCGCACCAGCTTCATCCCGCTGATGAGCATCGGCATTCCCGAGAACGCGGTGATGGCGCTGATGATGGCTGCCTTCATTATCAAGGGCATCCAGCCCGGTCCCAACATGATCGCGGGGCACCCCGAGCTGTTCTGGGGCCTGGTGGCGAGCATGTGGATCGGCAACTGCTTCCTGCTTATCCTGAACGTGCCGCTGGTGCGCTACTGGCTGTCGGTGTTCAAGATCCCGTACAACGTGCTGTTCCCGGCGATCCTTTTCTTCTGCTGCATCGGCACCTTCAGCATCAACAACAACCTGGACGACATCTACATCACCGTCGTGTTCGGCGTGCTGGGTTACCTGTTCATGCGGCTGGAGCTGGACCCGTCGCCGCTGATGCTCGGTTTCATCCTGGGGCCGATGCTGGAGGAGAACTTCCGGCGCGCGATGCTGCTGTCGCGCGGAAGCTTCGGCGTGTTCATGTCGCGGCCGATCAGCGGCACGCTGCTCAGCCTGATAGCTGCCTTCATCCTGTGGCAGGTGGTGGCCTTCTTCCGGCAGCGCAAGCAGCCGCAGCCGGCGCCCGTACCCGTGGCGGAGCCGGGGGCCTGACCCTCCGGGCGGCGTCCGGCGACGCCTGCATTGCGTGGGCGTTCATCAGGGTAAACAGGGGGCGGCGGGGCGGTGCCGCCTGCGCGTGGCGGCGGCATGATCGGCGCTTTCGACAACGCGCAGGGATTTCCCATGACCTCCTTCCATTCCCAGGCGGAGTCCCGCCCTTTCGTGTCCGGGCGCCGGCAATTCCTGCTCGCCGGGGCGGCCGCCGGCGGCCTGGGCCTGTGGCCCGGCCTCGCCGGGGCGCAGGCCGCATGGCCTTCGAAGTCCGTGCGGTTCGTGGTGCCGTTCGCGCCAGGCGGCAGTTCCGAGATCGTCGCGCGCTCCACCGCGGCCGAGCTTTCCAAGACGCTGGGCCAGAACGTGTATGTGGACAACAAGCCCGGCGCCGCCGGCAACATCGCCATGTCCGAGGTGGCGCGCGCGGACGACCAGCACACGATCATCCTGGGGCACATCGGCACGCTGGCCGTCAACCCGTACATCTTCGACAAGCTGCCCTGGTCGCCGAAGGACTTCAAGCCCGTGAGCCTGCTGGCCAAGGTGCCCAGCCTCTACGTGGTGCATCCGGACGTGCCCGCGAAGAACCTGCGCGAGTTCATCGCGTATGCGAAGCGCAATCCCGGCAAGCTGAGCTACGGCTCCGCGGGCAATGGGAGCGCCGGGCACCTGGCGTTCGAGTATCTCAAGATGACCTCCGAGGTCTTCATGTTGCACGTGCCCTACAAGGGGACAGGCCCGATGCTGACCGACCTGCTGTCGGGCCGCGTGGATGCCTCCGCCATCGGGGCCGCCGCCATCGTCCCGTTCATCAAGTCCGGCAAGGTCCGCTGCATCGCCACCGGGTCGGCGCAGCGCCTGCCGCAGTTGCCGGACGTGCCCACCGTGGCCGAGCAGGGCTTCCCGGGTTTCGAGATGACCCAGTGGTACGGCATGCTCGCGCCCGCCAGCCTGTCCCAGGACCATATCGACAGGCTTGCCGCGGAAACCATGAAGGCCGTCAAGGCGCCCGAGTCGCAGCGCAGGCTGTCCGGGGATGCGGCCGAGGCGATCGGCAGCACGCCGGCCCAGTTCGCGCAGTTCATCGCGACCGAGCAGGAGCGCTGGAAGAAGGTCATCGCGCGGGCGCAGATCAAGCCCGACTGAGCGATGCAGCCGGGGCGGGGCGCACCCGGGTCAGAACGTGTGCATCACGCCGGCCGTGATCCCGGTTGCCGCGCTCTTGTTGGCCGCGCCCTGGTAGCCGGCGCGCCAGTTCGTGCGGTCCAGCTCGGCGTACAGCCGGCTGCGGCGCGACAGCTTGTATTCCGCGAACAGGATGGCACGGGTGTAGCCGTCGCCCTGCAGGCCGCTGCGGTCGCGGTCGAGGCGGTACACGGATGCCGTCAGGTCGATGGCCGGGGACGCGGCCCAGGTGCCGCCGACCGAATGCACGCGCTGCACGGTGCGTGCGGTGGCCGCAGTGTCCGCCTTGCTGCGGCCGGTGTTCGCCATGAGCTTGACGCTGCCGAACTGGTAGGCGGCGCCCAGCGTGGCCGCGTCCAGCGCGAGTCCGGCGGGCGACTTGAAGTTCTGGTAAGCCCCGGACACGGTCAGGCCGCCCGACGCGTAGGCCAGGCCCGCGCCGCGGGAGGACTGCAGGTTGGCGCCAGCGGCGTTCTCGCCGAAACCGTACATGGCCCGCGCCGTCACCGGGCCGAAGCGGCCGACGTACTTGAGCGCGTTGTCGAGCCGGTAGGAGCCGTTCGTAGCGCCCGCGGAGCCGTATTCGATGCCCAGGCCGTGGCTGCTGAGCGCCGTGGTCGCGATGTTCGGATTGAAGGACGCGAAGCGCATGCCGACCGGATCGACGGGGCTGATGGCATCGGCCAGCAGGTTGGTCTGGCGGCCGGCGGTGACCGTGCCCCAGGCTCCGCCCAGGCCCACGATGGCCGCGCGGTCGAAGAACTTCGTGGCATGGGCCTGGGTGCCGGTATCGAGGTTCAGCCCGGTTTCCAGGTTGAACACGGCATGCAGGCCGCCACCCAGGTCCTCGCGGCCGCGCAGGCCGAAGCGGCTGGTGTTGTCCACGCCGCTCGCGATGCCCGTGGCCGAGGACGGGATGGGGGCGTTGGCCGCCGTCATGCCGGAGGTGTGCCGCATGCCGAGGTCGGCGATACCGTAGAGAGTGACGGTGCTTTGCGCGGATGCCAGGAACGGCGCGCAGGCGGCTGTCGCCATCGCGATGCGGTGGAGTTTCATGGGGTGCTTTCGGGACGGCGCGCGGTCAGCGGGCCGCAGCGGGCTCCATGCCGGTGCTGCGCACGATGGCTGCGGCCGCCGGTGCCGCCAGGAAGCGGATCAGGTGGCGCGCGGCTTCCGGCTCCGGCGAACCGGTTGCCACGCCAGCCGAGAAGAACACGCGCTGCTGCACTTCGTCCGGCAGCGGGCCCACGAAATCCAGCTCCTTGAAGGGCAGCAGTTCGCTCACCTGCTGGAAGCCTATCTCGGCATCGCCGCGCAGCACGACCGCGCCGACGCGTTCGCTGTAGATCTTCTTGGCCTTGTCCTTGATCTGCTCTGCCACGCCCAGGCGCTGGAACAGCTCGGTGGACAGGTAGGTGCCGCTGGCGCTGGCCGAGTAGGCGATCGACCTGGCGTTGAGCAGGGTTTGCCGGAGGGCATCCACGGTGCTGATGTCCGGGCGGGGCGTGCCCTTGCGCACGCTCATGCCGATCATGGAGCGCGCGAGGTCCACTCGGCTGCCCGCCTGCACCTTGCCCTGCTCGATCAGCTTGTCCAGCGCCGAATCGGCCAGGATCACGATGTCGAACTGCTCGCCCCGCGCCATGCGGCTGGGGATCGAGTCCGGCGCGTTGCCGATGGAGGCGCCGCGTGCCGTAGTGACCTTGTTGCCCGTGGCCTGCTCGTAGAGCGGCACGAGCTGGTCGTAGGCGGCCGAGAAGCCGCCGGAGGTGACGACGCGGATTTCCGCCGCCTGCACGGGCGCGGGGGCCGCCGCGCCCAGGGCCAGGCCCAGCGTGAGGGCCGCAGCGCCCAGCAGCGAGCCCAGGGTGCGGCGGCGCAGGCCGGAGGCGGGCAGGGGTTTCGGAAGGGGGGCTTGCATGGTTTGTCTCCTTTTATGGTCTCTTCGAATCCGTCGTGCCGGCCGGCGTCAGTCCGCGGTGATGTTGCGCTCGCGGATGATGCGGGCCCATTTCTCGTTTTCCGCGGCGATGAACTTGCCCAGTTCCTCGCGGCTGCCGGGGGCGGCGGTCTGGCCGTGCTTGAGCAGGTTGTCGCGTACGTCGGGCGCGTTCAGCACCTTCACGAGTTCGGTGTTCCAGCGGTCCAGCAGCGCCTTGGGCGTCTTGCCGGGCGCCACGAAGGCGTACCAGTTGGTGGCGTTGAAGCCGGGGTAGGTCTCGGCAACGGTGGGCACGTTGGGCAGGTAGGCCGGGCGGGTCAGCCCGGTGGTCGCCAGGGCGACCAGCCTGCCGGATTCCAGGTGGGGCAGGGCCGTGGGCGGCGCCGCGTAGAACGAGGTCACGCGGTCGCCCAGCACGTCCTGCAGGGCCGGCGCGCCGCCCTTGTAGGGCACATGCACGGTGTTGATCTTCGCGATGTCGTTGAGCAGTTCACCCGCCAGGTGGGAGGCCGATCCCGGGCCGGTGGAGGCGAAATCCAGCTTGCCCGGCTCCCGCTTGGCGCGGGCCACGAATTCGCCCAGGGTCTTGATGCCGGTGCTGGCCGGCACGACCAGCACGTTGGGGAAGGTCACGCCCATGGTGATGGGGGCGAGGTCCTTGAGCGGGTCGTAGCCGACCTTCATGAAGTGGGGAGAAATGCTCAGCGGCCCGATGGAGCCGAACAGCAGCATGGAGCCATCGGTGGGACCCTTGGCCACCTGGGCATGGGCAAGGTTGCCGCCAGCGCCCGGCTTGTTGTCCACCACCACGGTCTGGCCGATGTTTTCGCCGAGCTTCTTGGCGATCACGCGCGCTGCGATGTCGGCGGAGCCGCCTGCCGCGAAGCCGACCACCAGCGTCACCGGCTTCTTCGGGGGGAAATCCTGGGCGCTCGCGGTGGAGGCGATGAGGGAAAGTCCGGCGGCCAATGCGGCGGCCACGGTCACGGTGCGTCTTTGCATGTTGTCTCCTGGTATCTGTCTCTGGGGCCGCTCAACTCGGCAAGACCGCCATGCTAGGGAGTCGGTAATATTCTGTGAATTGCAATTTATAGAGTGACTGTTGCATGCGACGCATCAAATTCGACATGGGCGAACTGATGGCCTTCGTGGCCACGGCCGAGAAGCAAAGCTTCCGGCTCGCGGCCGACGCGCTGTTCGTATCGCCTTCCGCGCTCAGCCGGCGCGTCGAGCGGCTGGAGGCGGCCGTGGGCGCCCAGCTGCTGGCGCGCACGACGCGCCACGTCGAATTGACCGCGGTGGGCCATGACTTCCTGCGCGATGCCCAGGCCGCGCTGGCGGGCCTGGACGACGCGGTGCAGCGCGTGGGCGACCAGTTGCAGCGCCGCCGGGGGCGGATCGCCATCGCCTGCATACCCTCCGTCGCTTCGAATCTGCTGCCCCCGGTCCTGCGGGAGTTCGCGGCCGGCGAACCGGAGGTCCAGGTGCATCTGGTGGAAGACAGCGCGCAGCAGGTGCTGGATGCCGTGCTGCGGGGCGACGTGGACTTCGGCCTGGGGTTCATGGGCAGCCAGGAGCCCGCGCTGCGGTTCGAGGCCCTGGTGCGCGAACGCTATGTGCTGGCCATGCCGAGAAGCCACTCGTGGGCGGCGCGCGAAGCGATCGGCTGGCCGGAGCTGGCAGGGCAGCGCCTGGTGTCGGTGTCGCAGCAGAGCGGCAACCGCCTGCTGCTGGACCAGGCCGTGGCCGACCTGCCGGAAAAGCCCGTGGCCTGGCACGAATGCAACCACCTGGCCGGCACGCTGTCGCTGGTGGAAGCCGGGATGGGGCTCGCGGCCATTCCGCAACTGGCGCTGCGGCCGACCCACCCGGAGCTTTGCGGCGTACCGCTCACCGATCCTGCGGTGTGGCGCACGCTGGGGCTGCTGCAGCGGCGGGACCGCGTGCCGGGGCCCATGGCGGAAGCGCTGCGGAGACGGCTGGTGCAGGCGCACCGCGTGGCGTGAACTGCTGGTGACGGCGGTAGGCCTCGGGCATTTCCCCAAGGCCGCCGATACAGGGACAGGCCTGCGCAACGAAAAAAGCCCAAGTAGCGGACTACTTGGGCTTTGCATCTGGCGGAGAGGGCGGGGAGGATTTCCGTGTTATTCCTTTTTTGCCTGCTCCATGACCCAGGCTCTATCTTTTCCATGCACGCACCATTCAGGATTCTTCACCCAGTCGTTGAACCATATGGTGGGGTGTCCCCTGAGCTCATTGCATTTTGAGTAGCCAAGCGTGGGCAGGTAATGGTATTGCGCCAAGGTCAATGCGGGCATTCCAATCACCATAAACGCACCAGCTATAAAGATATTGATGTTAAGTAGTCTGACAAACAAGTCGGCTCCATCCCATTTTATGGGGATTGCTTTTAATGCGACAAGCACAAGCATGATCAGTGCCAATGGAAGTGCAAAAAAAACGGAAGACCCAGCTACAGATATTCTGACAACTGGAGAGTCATTCAGTAGATCATTTATCGATATGAAAACTTCCGGCAAAACAAAAAAGCAACAGAGAAAAATCACAAAAACTATCGAAGGGAGTCCAATGACCATTGCCTTCCGGATTTTCAGCAATTCCTGTCGATCGATATCTTTGGGCAATTATTATCTCCTGCATATGGGGCAGAGCCAATTCGCCAACTCTTGACCTGTCTTCTGGGCGCTGCTTTGCACGCGACTTTGCATCTTGTTCAGCCACGACTCGGATTTCTCATTTATTCTGTATAAGCCCTGTTTCGTATTTTCTGGCAAGGATTTTAATGCTGATATGACTCTTGATTTTATTTGGTATTGTTCATCAGCATAATTCAAGCCTGCGCCGACCAGGAATGCAAAAAATGCCATGGTGACAAGTGGTGCTACCGCCACTGCCGTGAAGCTGCCAACGGCAACACCCATACCATAAGCCACAAGGCCACCTAATCCTCCCTTGACAGCTTCGACCCCGATGCCTCCTACGAGATCATACATTGTCTTTTCATTATTAAAAATGAAATCCATGACCTCGATTCCGGTCGAGACGGTGACGCCCAGAATAAAGCCGCCGATTGCAATGCCCTTCAGGCTTTGAACTCCAAGGCCAAATTTCATCATCAAGGGATTGGTAGCCAAGTATCTTGTCCCAGTCAATGCGCCACTGCGGTGGGCAGCATATCCTTTGATAATAATATACGAGCCGCTAGCCGTGCTTTTGACGTAGCTTGTTATCCCCGCAATTCCAATGGCATTCAGCGTCTTGGTGATTGCCAATACATCGTTGGCACTTTGTGCCGTGGGTCCTACCCAAGGCTGAGACGCATTGGGGCTGAAGGTGCCTGTCCAATACTTGCCAAAGGAGGTATTTGCCAGGATGGCTCTGATGGTATTTTCGAGCCTTGGATTGTTCCTGGTCTTATCTTCCAGTATGCTGAAATATTGCGGGAACGTGAGCACAAGAATATCAGCTTTATTGCTGTCCATGGATTTTGCAAGTTCTTAGTTGACGGACCTCACTTCCATTTGGGTGGTACGGCTATCGGGGAGCACGTCAATTGCAGCTGCGAGTGCGTTGGTTTGCTGACTATCGACAAGTGCGTGTTATCGCTACTTGGCACGCGCATAACCAGCAATGGTGATGGGCAACCTGAGGACGCCCAGCAACTTCTTAGAACGTGTTCAAAGTCTCGCCTGACTGATATGAGAAGCTCGCTGGATGAGAAAAGGGTACCCCAGCGATATCAAGCGCGAGCAGTTTGACGTGATCCGGCCCTTGCTGGAGAGTGCGCGCAGGAAGACGGCCCCCCGCAGGGTGGATCTGTACGAGGTGTTCTGTGCAGTGCTGTACCTGCTGCGCACGGGCTGCCAGTGGCGCGCGCTGCCCAGCGACTTTCCCAAGTGGCGAACCGTGCACTCGTACTTTGCGATCTGGAGCGAGCCGCGCGAGGGTGGCAGCCTGCTGGAGCAGGCTTTAAAAAAAACAGGTTGGCGCGGCCCGCGAGAAACTGGGTCGCAACGCATGCAGCGCGTT
>NZ_JMKU01000050.1 GCF_000687165.1 Paracidovorax oryzae ATCC 19882
AGAGGGAGTTTCAACCCACGCGCCCACGCGGGGCGCGACGCGGTACTGCCGGAGCATCAAGCGTTCATCGTCAAGTTTCAACCCACGCGCCCACGCGGGGCGCGGGCGTCTTTATAACCCCGCGCCATTCCTCCACATTTCCGTCAACGCGCGCGAACTTGCCCAAAGAACAGGGCCCTCGCACGGCAACGCCCCCACCTTGCCAAACAATCTCCTTGCACATCAATCACTTACCTCGCTGCGAACCTCTCCTGGGCGCAGGCAGTCGCTTCCGGTTCGCGCCGGATGATTGGAAGAATGAAGAAGAAGAGGAGGAGGAACGAGAGGCGCTACAGCACCAGCGGCCCGTTCAAATCCAGTACCGCCTTGGCGCCCACGTGCTCCACCTTGCGTTGCCAGTCGTTGCCCAGGTAGTAGAACCGCAGGCTGTCCTGCGCGGGGTCGATGGTCTGCTGCAGCCGCGCTTTCAGGGCGGTCCACTGGGCGGCATCCACTTCGATCTCGAACACCGAGAACTGCACGCGCTGGCCAAAATCCAGGCAGGCCTTGGCGATGTGGCGCAGCCGGCGGGCGCCGGCCTTGTCCTGGGAGCGGACATCGTAGCTGACGAGGACCATCATGGTGCCGGGTGTCCTGTTGGCGCGTGGTGGCGGGCTGCGGAGCGCATGGCGGTCATTTCCAGAGGAAAGGTGGATAGGCGTCGAGGTCGCCGCGCAGGTGCCGGGCCAGCAACTGGGCCTGGATGAAAGGGAACAGGCCGATGGCTGCCTTTTCTTCCAGGAAGACATGGCGCAGTTCTTCGCGCTTGCGCTCCTGGTAGGCGGTGAGCACGGTCTTGCGCGACTCTTCGCGCAGCAGGACGGCGCCGTTGTCCAGGGTCTGGAAGTCGCGCTCGCCGATCTGCCGCAGGTTGATGAGCGACAGGGCCAGGCGGTCGGCCATCAGCGGGCGGAACTCTTCCAGCAGGTCCAGCGCCAGGCTGGGCCGGCCCGGGCGGTCGCGGTGCAGGAAGCCGACGGCGGGGTCCAGCCCTACGCTTTCCAGCGCGGAGCGGCAGTCGTGGGTGACCAGGGTGTACAGGAATGACAGCAGCGCGTTGACGGCATCCAGCGGCGGCCTGCGGCTGCGGCCGGTGAAGCGCATGGCCGTCTCCTGCACGCGCACCAGATGGTCGAACACGCTGAAATACGACTGCGCCGCTTCGCCTTCGTAGCCGCGCAGCAGGTCCACCGATTGCTCGGGCGACAGCTGCCGCGCGATGCGTTCCAGCCGGGTGTGGGCATGCTGCAGCGCGGCTTCATGCTCGTCCGCCAGCTTGCCGCCGTGGTCGCGCAGCGCCCGCCCCAGCACGGCGCGCTGGTTGTGCAGCTTGCCCTGCAGCAGGTTGCAGACGATGGCGGAGCACCGGGCCGGGTCGTCGCTGGCGCGGTACTGCTGCCTGCGCAGCAGCACGTTGCCGGAGATGGGGCCTTCCACGCGGGCCAGGAACTTGCCGTTCGGTGTCAGAAAGCAGGTGGTGATGCCCTGCTCCGCACAGTAGCCCAGCAGCGGCGGCGACACCAGCACGCGGCCGAAGCAGACCAGGCTCTCCAGCATGTGGACGGGCAGGCGGGCGCGCACTTGCTGTTCCACCTCCATCACGATGTTGGCGCCGTCCTTGTGCAGCCAGGCGCCTTCGGTGGTGACGTAGAGCGTGTTCAGTTGCCGCCGCATGCCGGGCCCTCTCTGCCGTGTTCGTCGTCTTCGTGGTCTTCGTTATCGCCGCTGCGCTCGGCCTTCAGCTGGCGCGCCAGCCAGGCGTTGACGCTGGTGCGGCGCTGCAGCAGCCTGGGGCTGCACAGGTCGATGAGCGAACAGGCATCGCAGCGCCTGGGGCTGTAGTCGGCCGTGGGGGTGATGCCCGCTTCCAGCATGGCGCGGGTGGCATCGATGGTGTCCCGCGTCAGGCGGCGCAGTTCGGCATCGAAGGCCACGTCGGTGCGGCGGCGGGTGGTGCCGTAGAACAGCGCGCCGTGCGGCACGGGCTGGTCCAGCATGTCTTCGAGGCACAGGGCCTGGGCGCACAGCTGCACCTCGTCGGCCCGGTGGGCCTTGGGCCGGCCGCGCTTGTATTCGACGGGGAAGGCCTGCTCGCCATCAGGCCCTTCATGGAACTCCACCACGTCGGCGATGCCGCTGATGCGCAGGCCGGCATGCGCCAGGGGCAGGGCGGTGGCAGTGCGCACGCCGCGGCGGCGTTCGCCGCGCGGCTTGTCCGCCAGCTCGTGCAGCACCCGGCCTTCCGCGGTGTGGCGGCTTTCCGCCCACAGCTGTTCGACATGGATCAGCGCGCACTGGCGCGGGCAGTACAGGTAGTGCTGCAGGGCGGACAGCGGGATGTATTCGTCCGATTCCATCGCTGCCGTGCCGCTGTTGCTGTTGCTGTTGCTGTTATCTCAGATCAGCTCGCGCACCGTGACGCCCTGCGGCACGGCGGCATGGTCCACCTCCACCCGGTAATCGGCGAAGCGCCGGGGGGCGGCGTCGGCATCGGGCTGGGCGGGAGTGATCTTGACCGCATCGAACAGCACATGCGCCGGGGCGTTGCCCATGGCGCTTTCGTGCTCGAAGACGATGAGCTTGCGCGCTGCCATCTCGCCGCGTGCGGCGGAGCGGTCGTGCTCGAACATGTTGGCGAGGGCGCGCCAGAACAGCTCCAGGTCGGCGTCGGAAAACCCCGTGCGTTCGGCCAGCTTGGCGGAGACGAAGCCGTGCGCGCGGTAGAGGCCATACGGAATGATGTGCTTGCGGCCCATGGTGCGGTTGTCGCCGCTCTGCGCCTCGGCTTCCTTTTCGGTGGTGACGGCCATGCGGGTGATGGAGATTTCCAGCGGCACCACCGGGTCGATGGAGGTGGCGAAAGCCATCTGCACGGGGCCGCGCACCTGGCCGGCGTTCACGCCCGTGGTCATCACGGCGCCGAAGGTACGTACGTCGAAGAAGTTGGCGCACATCCAGGCCGTGATCTCGCGGGCCTTGGCTTCGTCCTTGGGCAGCTTCTTGAACTGCTCCTTGGCGTCGGGCGGAATGCCGAGCGCTTCCCAGGCCTTCTGGTGCTGCTGGTTCAGCACGGCTTTTTCCTGCATGTAGATGGCGTGGCCGGGCGTGTCGTCCTTGTCCAGGGTCACGAAGTTGCGGATCTTGCGCTTGAGGCACACATCGGTCACCAGCCCGCGGTTGGTCTCCGGGTCCAGGCGCGGCAGGTTGCCGGCATCCGGGTCTCCGTTGGGGTTGCCGTTGGTGATGTCGAACAAATAGACGAACTCGTAGCGGTGGGCGATGGCGGTCATGCGGGGGCTCCCTCGGTGGTGTCTGCGTTGGAATCGTGGTCGTTGCTGTCTTGCGCGGCGCTGCCCTCGCCCTTCACGAACCGGGTTTGCGACTGGTGGTAGTAGCCGATGGCGAAGCGGCCCTGGTCTTCGATGCGCAGGCTGCGGGGGAAGTGTTCCGGCAGGCCATCGACGATCTCGCGGATGTCCTTTTCCAGGTTGACGGCCAGGCCCGGCTTCTCCTTGCGCAGCTTGCCCAGGTGGTTCTGCGTGTTGCGCAGCAGCACGGGGAACACGGACGCAGGCGTGGCCGATGCGGCGCCGTAGTAGCGGTCGCGGATGGTGGCGTTGACCTGTCCGCCGAGCGCGCTGCGCTGTACGGCCTCCAGCACGGCGAACAGGCGGCCCAGCCGGTAGCCCGGGTGGGTGGATTGCTTGTCGAGACTCACGGGAACCTCCTCCTTGTGGATATGACCATTGATGCCCAGCCGCCTCTCCCGGGCCAGGATGCCTTTGCAGATCGCCGCGCGCAGGCCCGAAAGATTGCCGTCGCTCCGGATGCGCATGAGGGTGTTCGCCAGCAGGCTGCGCGGGTAGGGGCGGCCACTCAGCACCGAGCGCATGAATTCGCCCACCAGGTTGTTGAAGGCGTCGTCCATCTTGGGCATGGCGCCTTCGCGGTTCGGCACCGTGGCCAACACGACGCGGCGCGCGGCCGGGGCGGTTTTCCAGGGAACGGGCTCCAGTCGGAAGTCCTGCGCGTGCTGCGCCAGCCGGTGGGCGAAAACGCCCAGGGTGCCGGTCTCCCAGAAGCGGATGGAAATGCGCGAGGCATTGGGTGCCAGGCCCAGCACGAACATGCGCGTGCCGTCGTGCAGCTTCGGGTCCAGCTCGCTCAAGGGGCGGCCCTTGGCGACCTGTGCGAGCACATCTCGCACGCGCTCGGCCTCCTGCGAATCATCAGGGGGTGTATTGAGCAGCGATTCGAACGTCCACTCTGCGGCCTGGGCTGTTTCGGTGTCGTCGGCTTCGGCCCAGAACACCACGCTGGCATCGCCGATCTGGAGGCGCTGGTGGTTGTGCTCGCTGCGCCGCAACAGGTGGTTGAGCACCGTGGTGTAGGCGAAGGCGGCCTGCTCGGAAATGGGAGCGTTGTCCCCCTGGCTCTTGCCATAGGAGGTGAAGGACTCGAGGTTGAACGAGACGATGGAGGCCCCCGAGCTTTGCGCGCCGTTCACGCCCTTGATGGCGGGATGCAATCGGGCGACGGGCATGCGCTCGCCGCTCACCAGGCAATCGGCCAGGGTGGAGGCGCCGCCGTCGCTGCCCCCGAGCAGGCGGGCCCGTATGACCTGGGCGGCGGGGCGTTCGTGCAGGTAGGACTTTTCGCCATCCAGGCGGAACACGACATTCGCGTCCAGCATCTCTTCCTTGAACGGTGCCGAGGTAAAGCGCTCAGGACTCCAGGTCGAGAGAAAAGCGAGGAAGGCCTTGAGACCCGCGTCGTCGGTGCCCACCAGATTTTCTTGATGCAGTTCCTTGAATTTGGCGTGTTCCTGGTCCGCACGCTTGCTCGTCGCGCTGGCGCCCAGCACATAGCTGGTCTTGTCCCAGAGGAAGTTGGACTTGATGCCCACCGTGCGCTTTTCCGGCTGTGGCACGTTCATCACGCGCGGCGCGGGCTTCTTTCCTGACGTGTCGCGGATGTCGTTCACGTCCACCACGCGGCCATCGGGTGCCAGCAGGATTTCGTAGCTGATCTTCTCGGGGCTGTAGCCGAAGGGGGAGAGCCCTTCTTCGCCGCGCGCCAGCAGGCGCTGGTAGTAGGTGGCCAGGGCTTGCAGGATCATGACTTCACCCCTTCGCTCTGCCAGGGCGGCACCTCGATCACGCCCGCCACCATCTGCGCGCGGAAGAAGCGCGGCGCCATGCCGCGATCGAAGTCGATATCGTGCAGCGTCCAGCCCAGGTCGCGCGGCTCGATCAGGCTGTCATGCACGGGCGGGATCGGGGCTCCGTCCTCCAGCAGTTCGAAGCTGGCCGGAAACTCCCGCACGCCCATGCACGGCTGCTGGAAGCACTGCCCCTTGCGCGCGCGGCGGTTGAAGATGTCCAGGTGCTTGCCCACCGAGTCGTCGGGCCCGGCCTTGGCCGTCAGCTCGAAGTGCGCCTCGATCACGTAGGCCACGTCGCGCAGGATGGTCGCGGCGCGCTGCTGCCGGTCTTCATCGACATGGTTCGCCAGCCCGGCGGGCGTGCCGGCCTTCATGGCCTTGGCCACGCTGCCCGGCGAAACCTTGCTGCCCACTTCGTTGCGCCGGATGGACTCGAAGCGGATGGGGTTGAGTACGTGAATGCGGTCGATGGTCCATCGGATCGCCGGCTTCCAGTGGATCGCGTCCAGGATGCCACGTGCGGCAGAAGGGGTGATCGTGTCGTACGACACCCTTTCCACTTTCATTTCCGGGCGCGTGAAGCAGGCGCGCTCGCCCCAGATGCGTAGTCTCACTCCATAGGCCATGGTCCCTCCCTGTATCGGCGTGTGTTCATCTTTTGGCCGCTGCGGCCACCTCACCAGTGGAGGCGTTCGCTGCGGATGAAGGTGGGATCGTCCCAACGCAATCCTGAACGCTGGCTGTAGATGTCCGGATGCACCAGTTGCATGAACTGCTCACCCCATCTATCCGGCCGCACGGGCGCGATCGCCCCCGCCTGGTACAGCACATCGAACCCCTGCCTCGGCAACTGCACCACATAGGGCTGCAGCTTGCGCGCCAGCCCCACGCTGCCTTCGGCAAACCGCAGTTGCTCCAGCGTTTCCCGGGCCGTGTCGTCGTACGGCACGATCACCGGCATCTGCACGCTGTCGATCATGCGGAACCGGGTCGCCAGGGTTTCCATCGGCAGGCTGTCCGGGCGGCGGGTCTTGAGCAGGCCCATGAGGTCGGGCACGTCGAGCTGGTCGCCGCCCTTTTGCCAGTACAGCAGCGCGAAGTAGCGGGCGATGGCTTCGGGCGACAGCGGGTCGTCCGCGCACTGGCGCAGCACCTCGCGGGCGGCCTGGGCGTACTGCTTCAGTTCGGGGGGCGGCGCCCAGTCCTCGTTGGCGGGGGCGAACACCAGCACTTCGCTGGCGTCGATGGGCCTGCCGCCCTCGCGGTTGCAACGGCCCGCGGCCTGGGCGATGGAATCCAGGCCTGCTTCGGCGCGCAGCACCGTGGGGAAATCCACATCCACGCCGGCCTCGATCAGGCTGGTGCTGACGACGCGGCAGGGCTCCCCGGCCTTCAGCATCTGCCGCACTTCGTCCAGCACCTCGCTGCGGTGCTTCGCGCACATCAGCGTGGTCAGGTGCCGCGCGCCGGGCAGGTCGGCCATGGCCTCGTACACGGCCCGCGCGTGCCGGCGGTTGTTGACGATGCACAGCACCTGCTCGCGCGCCCGCATGTGGCTGGCCAGGGCCGCGTCGTCCAGCGTGCCCTGATGGTGGCGCACGCGCACCCGCTCCAGTTGCTGGAACAGTCGCGTGGGCTCGGGCGCCAGTTCGCGCACGCCCGTCAGCCCGCCGTCGAACGCGGGGGCCTCCAGCACGGGCTGCGTGGCGGTGCAGAGCACGACGCTGGTGCGGTAGTTGCGCGCCAGTTCGTCGATGGTGGCGACGCAGGGCTTGAGCAGCTTGAGCGGCATGGTCTGCGCCTCGTCCAGCACCACCACGCTGCCGGCGATGTGGTGCAGCTTGCGGCACTGCGAGGGCCGCGCGGCGAAGAGGCTTTCGAAGAACTGCACCGCCGTGGTGACGACGATGGGCGCATCCCAGTTCTCCATGGCCAGGCGCAGCTTCTCGGCCGATTGGTATTTCTCGGGATCGTCGCGCGGTGGCTGGCGCTCGGTGAAGGCGCTGTGGTGCTCCAGCACGGCCGCATCGCCCAGTGGGCCCAAGGCCTTGCGGAACACGGCGGCGTTCTGCTCGACGATGCTGGTGAACGGAATGACGAAGATCACGCGCTGCAGCCCGTGGCGGATGGCGTGGTCCAGGGCGAAAGCCAGCGAGGCCAGGGTCTTGCCGCCGCCCGTGGGCACCGTGAGCGAGAACAGCCCGGGGGCGCACTCGGCGCGCTCGCGGACCTGGCGCAGGATGTCCGCCCGCAGGCGGTTGACCTCGCGGGCCGGATCGCATTGCGCCGTGAGCGTGCGCAGGTAGGCGTCGAGCTGGGCGCGCAATGCGGGCAGGGTCGGCCAGGCCGGGCCGGCGGAGCGGTGGTCCGGTCCGCCCCTGGCCTGCAGGTAGAAGCGCTCGGTGTCGATGAAGTCGGCATCCACCAGGCAGGAAAACAGCATGCGCGCGAGGAACGCCATCTGGAAGGGCTGCCGCGCCAGGGCCTGCTGCCGGTCCTGGCCGTAGAGCTTGAGGCCGGCGGGCAGGGCCAGCCGGGCGGGCAGGGGGATGTCTTTTTCCCAGGCGGGGTGCAGCGCGGGGAGGTCGGCGGCGGTGAGCCGGTCCGCCAGCGCCGTGCGCTCCCCTTCGCCCTGTCCGTTGGCCAGACCTGCGTGGTGGCCCGCGATGCCGTAGGCCATCAGCTGCCCCATCACGCCCAGGCGCTGCTGGGCGATGCGCGCGCCCCAGGTGGAATGGTCCACGCGCAGGGGGCTGCCGCGCAGCCGCGCCTGGAAGGGCAGGGTGTACTTGCCCAGGTCGTGCAGCCAGCCCATGACCTGGGCAAGCTCCTGCGCATTGAACACGGCGGCGAAGTCGCCAGCCATGCGGCCCACGGCGTGCAGGTGCTCGGGCAGCGTCTGCCAGCGGCTTTCCGGCTGGTCTTGGACGGAATGGGCGTGGAACGTGGGGGTGACGGCCGGGGCACCCGGTGGGGCGTCGGGCGCAGCGGCGTCGGCAGGAGCGGAGGCGTGGCCGCTCCCCTGCGTGTCGTCTTTCAACAGGAATTCCCTCTCGATGGCTTGTCGGGGCTCCGTTCTGCCCGGCCATGCCGGATGCGGAGCTTCTGCGGCCATTGTGCGCAACGGATGAGTGCCTGTCATCCGCAGCCTGTGCTCCTGCGGGAATTCCCTGACCCAGGTCATGCGGGCTTGCCTGGCAGGCCGGTGGGAGAGGTCGCTGCAAGCGTTTATGGAGTTCATAACGTTGCGTTCATTTCGCTTCTCTGCCACAGGGGAAACGGCAGAAAACACGGCATGTGCCAACGCACCGGCGGATGAAAGGAGCGCCGGATGCCGATGTTTTGCCGCCTATGATCCCGGCCGTTTCAACGTAACTTCCAAGTAACTTAAAAAGTTGCGCGGCAGTGAGAAAGACAGGCGAGGGAAGCAGGAACATGAGCGGCAAACCCGCTGCCCGGCAGGGCGACTTGACGAAAAAGGTAGGCCCGATCGTCCAGGGCTCGGCGACGGTGCTCGTCGGCTCGGCCGGTGGCGTGGCGTGCGCGGTGTGCCCCGGGGGCATGGCGGTGGGCCACCCCGTGAACCCCGCGCTGGGCGCGAAGGTGCTGACGGGTGCCGATGAACTGGACTTCGCGCTGCCCGGGCCATTGCCGCTGGCGTGGCAGCGGGTGTACGGCAGTTACGTGAACGTGGAGCATGGCGCGGCGTGCGGACTGCTGGGGTATGGCTGGAAGCTGCCGCTGGAACTGCGGTTGCGGCTGGAATCGGATCGGGGGGTGCTCTTCGATGCGTCGGGGCGGGTGATCACCTTTGACGAGGCGCTGCAGCCGGGGCAGGCGCTGTACAGCAGCAGCGAAGACCTGTGGCTGTTGCGGGGTGGGGACTTGGCTGGCTCCCCGGCCCCATCCTCCACGCCGGCCGAACTGCTGCCCTGGGCACAGCAACCGCGCTGGTTACACGTGCCGGCGGTGCTGCGTGCGGACCCGGGCTGCGTGATCGCCGTGCCGGGTGCGGGCGGGGCAGGCGCACCGGCCTGGGTGTTCCTGCCAGCGGGCGCATCGGGGGAGGGACCTGCCGCGGGCCATGTCCTGCATGCCGTGATCGACCGCTTCGGCCGCAGCCAGCGCTACCAATGGGGCGAAGAAGGTTTGTCGCGAGGCCGCATCGTGGGCGTCACCGATGGCACCGGGCGCCGCTATGTACTGCGCTACGAGCGCATCGTGCCGGATGCCACTGCAGCCCGCAGCCTTGGCAGGCCCGGCAGGCCGGACGAGTCCGTGCATGCACGCCATCCGCTGCTCGGCCTCGACGACGGGGTGCGGCTGGTGGGCGTGGACTGCACGTTCAATCCGCTCGACCCAAGCGCCGTGCCAGGCATCACACCGCGCCCTCAACCCCTGGTGGGTTACCGCTACGACGGTGCAGGCAACTTGGCCGAAGTGCTGGGCGCGGATGGCACGGTGCTGCGCCGCTTCGGCTACGACGCCCTGCACCGCATGACGGAGCATCAGGTGCGCCAGGGCCCCAGGCACCGCTACGTCTATGAAGACCAGACCGCGCAGGGCCGTCGCCAGGGATTGGCGGCGCGCCCGGGCGCCCGCGTGGCCCAGCAGCACAACGAGGAGGGGCTGTCGTACTTCTTCGAGTACAGCCAAGCCTCGCAGGCTGCGCAAACCCCGCAGGGGGGCCAGGATTCGGAGTACGGCCAGGATGGCTCTACTCCTTCGGCCGCTGCGCCCGTACGCCAAAGCAGCACGGTAGTGCGCGACAGCCTGGGCCGCACCACGGCTTACCACTTCGAAGGCGAAGGCGGCCTCAAGCGCCTGGTGCGTCTCGTGGCCCCGGACGGGGCCGAGCAGAGCTACCGCCATGACAGCACCGGCCGTCGCCTCTCGGTCACCGATGCGCTGGGCCGCACGACGTGGTGGCGCTACGACGGCGCAGGCCGGCTGCTGGGCGTGCAGGGCCCGGACGGGCGCAGCACGCAGCAGCACTGGGGCGCGGCGGGCAGCGCGCAGGACGGGCTGCTGCTGGCCAGCCAGGACGCCGCAGGCCTGCGCACCCATTACCGCTACGACGACTGGGGGCGGCTCGTGGAGGTTGCAATGCTGCCAGCAGGGGGCGCGGACGAGGCAGCGGCCTCCCAGGCCCTCATTACCCGGTTCGAATACGAACAACCCCAGGAAGATGCCGCTAGCGGAACCACGGCCTTCCCTCCGCAAACACTCGCCTGGTGCGACCAGCCCGTGGCGATGATCGATGCGCAGGGCGGACGCAGCCTCTACGCCTACAACGCCTGCGGCCAGCTCGCGCGGCACACCGACTGCTCCGGCCGCAGCCAGACATGGCGCCACGGCGCCTGGGGCGAAGTGCTGGAGGCCACGGATGCGCTGGGCCAGCGCACCCAGCTGCACCATGTGCTGCAGCACGGCGCGCTGCGTCTGGTGGGCGTGCAGCAGCCGGGCAACACGGCGGTGCGCCACCGCTGGTCGGCCGCAGGCACGCTGGAGGCGACCACCTACGGCACGCACGACGTGCTGGAGGGCGCGGGCGAGGCCGCGGGCACCAGCACGACGGTCGCCTACCGGCACGACCTGTGGGGGCGGGTGGTGGAGCAGGTGCAGGCAGGCCGGGGCGTGCAGCTGCGCTACGACGTGGCCGGTCGGCTGCAGGAACTCGTCAACGAGAACGGCGACGTGACGCGCTTCGTGCACGACGCGGCCGACAGGCTGGTGCAGGAAGTGGGCTTCGACGGACGCAGCCAGGTGTACGGCTACGACGCGGCGGGCCAGCTCACGCACACGGGCGACGGGCATGGCGAAGGCCACCATCCGGGAGCGGCGGCGCGGCCGGAGTTGGGCGCGGTGGTGCGCACGCGGTTGCACTACGACCTGGGAGGCCGTCTGGTGGCGCGCGTGGCCGTGCGCTTGCCGGCACCGGGAGCGGCGTCCGGTGTCGATGTATCCGACAACCCAGCGGCTGAATCGCACGCCGTGCTGCAGATCCAGCGCTTCGAGCACACCTCGGCGGGAGCATTGCAGCAGACGCGGACCTGGGAAGCAGAACTGCCCCACGGGATCGATCCCATGGCGCTGCCGACGGCCTTGCCTACCAGCTCCACTCTTCCTGGCACTGCCACGGATCGCCCCATCCCCCTCGCTGAACGCTGGCTGTCGCTGGACACGCAGGCCTTGCTGACTTTGCTGGATCGCCCGGGCGACCCGGCCCAGGCCCCGCTGGCTGCCGCGCTGCAGGCGCAGCGGCTGCAGCCCGAGGCCCGCGTGGCCCTGGCGCGCGATGCCTTCGGGCGCGTGTGCGGAGAGACGCAGACGCTGTACCGGCAAGCCACCCAGCCGCAAGCACCCCATGCCAGTGGAGAGCCCCCCGTGGAGTTCGAGCACGCAATCGCCCACACCCTGGGCCCGCTGGGCCAGCGTACGGCCACGCAGGCGCAAGGGCTGGGCACGCTGCAATGGTTGGCCTACGGCTCAGGCCACGTGCACGGGCTGCTGCTGGACGGCCAGCCGCTGGTGGATTGGGAGCGCGATGCGCTGCACCGCGAGGTGGGGCGCACGCTGCACGTGCTGGAAGGCCAAGGCAACGAAGACCTGCCGGCGATC
>NZ_JMKU01000051.1 GCF_000687165.1 Paracidovorax oryzae ATCC 19882
GGCCGGATCGGTGACGGCGAAGGTGGCGCCGCTGGCGGCGGCCTGCCAGCGGCCGGCGATGCACAGCTGGCTGCGCACCAGCGGCTGGGCCGCGGAGAGGGGGGACACAGGCAAGGAGGAAGTGGTCATGTCGCGCAGGAAAAAGGAAGGAAAGTCTCAGCTCACGATGCCCAGGTGCCATGGCACGAACTCATGGTCGCCCAGGCCCAGCAGTTCGCTCTTGGTGGCCTCGCCGCTCGCGTGCCGCAGGATCTGCGCGAAGATGCGCTCGCCCATTTCGGGCACCGTGAGCTCGCCGTCCAGGATCACGCCGCAGTTGATGTCCATGTCCTCCTCCAGCCGGCGGTACATCGGCGTGTTGCTGGCGAGCTTGATGGTCGGTGCCGGCTTGCTGCCGAACATCGAGCCGCGCCCGGTAGTGAAGCAGATCAGCTGCGCGCCGCTCGCGATCTGGCCCGTGGCGGCCACCGGGTCGTAGCCCGGCGAATCCATGAACACGAAACCGCTCTCGTCGATGCGCTCGGCATATTCATACACGGCGCGCAGCGGCGTGGTGCCGCCCTTCATGGCCGAGCCGAGCGATTTCTCGAAGATGTTCGCCAGGCCACCGGCCTGGTTGCCGTGACCGACCACGCCGTTGAACTGCGCGTTCTGCCCGGCCGCGTAGCGCTCCCACCAGGCCAGGCGGTCCAGCAGCTTCTGGCCCACCGCGGGGCTGATGGCGCGGCGCGTGAGCATGAACTCCACGCCGTGGATCTCGGGCGTTTCCGACAGGATGGCGGTGCCGCCATGGCGCACGAGCACGTCCATCGCCGCGCCCAGCGCCGGGTTGGCCGTGATGCCCGAGAAACCGTCCGATCCACCGCATTCGAGTCCGATCTTCAGGTGGCTGGCAGGCACCGCGCTGCGGCGCGCCCCGTTGGCTGCCGGCAGCATGTCCTCGATCGCCGCGATGCCGGCCGCGATGGTCGCGCGCGTGCCGCCCACGTCCTGCATCACCAGCGTGCGCATCAGCCGGCTGCGCTCCAGTCCCTGGGATTCGACCAGCCCGTCCACCTGGTTGCGCTCGCAACCCAGGCCCACGATCAGCACGCCCGCCAGGTTGGGGTGGCGCGCATAGCCTGCCAGCGTGCGCCGCAGCACGTCGAAATGCTCGCTGGGCGAGGACATGCCGCAGCCGCTGGTCTGCGCGAACGCCACCACGCCGTCCACGTGGGGGAACTCGCGCATCCGATCCTCCGTGAAATGCGCGGCGATCTGCTTGATGACCGTGGCGGAGCAATTGACCGACGACAGGATGCCGATGAAATTACGCGTGCCCACGGAGCCGTCCGCACGCACGAAGCCCTGGAAGGTCGCGCGCTCGGCCTCGGGCACGTAATGGACGGGCCGTACATCCGCGCCGAACGCCGGATCGCGGTAATAGTCCACGAGCTCCAGGTTGTGGCTGTGCACGTACTCGCCCGGCTCCAGGTCGCGCGTCGCCACCCCGATCACGGTGTCGTACTTCTTCACCTGCTCGCCCTGGGCGATGCGCCGCGCGGCGATCTTGTGCCCGGGTGGCACCTGCGCGCGCGCCCGCACGCCCAGGTCGGGAATCTCCTGCCCCAGCGCCAGCCCGGTCTTGGCGACCAGCACGTTGTCGTTGGGATGCAGGTGCAGCAGCGGACTGTCAAGGCTGGGCATGCGGGGCTTTCATCATGGAATTGTGGCTCGTGTCTTGTCCGGATCTGTGGCGTAGCGGCAGGGCCGCAAGCATTGGCACGGCCCAGGCCAGCAGACGCCGCGGAACCGGCTTTGCCGGGCCGCTGGCGTCGCCGCCCGGGGGGATGTCACCCTTTCATCAGCTCTCGCAATTTCAGCTTGTCGATGAGCACCGTTTCCTTGGCATAGACGGTGTTGACGTACTTCTCGTAGTCCGGTCCGTCCAGGTAGAGCACGGGGGCGTCGAGCTTGTCGGCCACGGCCTTGAACTCGGGGCTGGCCACGGCCTGGCGGAACGCATCGCGCAGCTTCGCGGTGACGGCCGGGTCCAGCCCCCGGGGCGCGCCGATGCCGTTGGGCGCATCCACGACCACGTCCCAGCCGAGCTCGCGCAGCGTGGGCACGTCCTTGAAGCGCGCCGTGCGCTGCTCGCCCCAGGTGGCCAGCAGGCGCAGCTTGCCGGACTCCACGTGCGGTGCCCAGGAGCTGGAGTCGGCCAGCGCATCCACATGGCCGCCCAGCACGCCCTGCAGCGCTTCGGCGCCGCCCTTGTAGGGCACGTGGTTCAGCTGGATGCCCGCCACGCTGGCGAATTCCTCCATGCCCACGTGCGTCGCACCGCCTACGCCCGCATGCGCATACGTCACCTTGCCCGGATGGGCCTTCGCGTAATCCACGAAATCCTTGAGCGTCCTGAACGGCGAGTTGGCCGGCACCGCGATGCCGAAGGTCTGGCCCGAGGTGCGGGCGATGTACGTGAAGTCCTTGCGCGGATCGGCCTGCAGCGTGCCCAGCTGCGAGAAGCGCGTGACCGAGATCGGGATCTGCCCGATGGTGTAGCCGTCCGGCTTCGCGGCGGCCAGCGCCTTGGATCCGATCATGCCGGAGGCACCGGCCCGGTTCTCCACCGCGATCGCCTGGCCCAGGATGCGTCCCGCGACCGTGCACAGCGTGCGCATCGACTGGTCCGCCGTGCCGCCGGCCGGCCAGGGGCAGATGAAGGTGATCGGGCGGTCGGGGTAGGTGCCCTGGGCGAGCAGGCGCGCGGGCGCGGAGGCGAGGGCGAGCGTGGCGGTGCCGAGGGCGCCCAGCATGAGCTGGCGCCGGCCGCAGCGTGGGGTCTGCATGGATATGTCTCCTGTTTCTTTATCGTCGGTGGGGCCAGCGCCATTGTTCAGAAGCGGGCCATGCCAATCCAATGAAAATACGGACTACCTTCATAACCTCCAAGGAATGATCCGAAATGCCCAGGATCGATCGCGTGCTGCGCTCCAACCTCAAGCTGCGGCACCTGCAGATGCTGGTCGCGCTCGACCAGTTCCGCCATGTCGGGCGTGCGGCCGAATTCCTGTCCGTCACCCAGCCCGCCGTCTCCAAGACGCTGGCCGAGATCGAGCGCATGTTCGGCCTGCCCCTGTTCGAGCGCTCCACCCGCGGCACCGAGCCCACCGCCGCGGGCGCCAGCGTGGTGCGCTTCGCGCGTTCCGTGCTCGCCGGCTACGAGCGCACGCGCGACGAGATCGCCGCCGAGGCCAGCGGCGCCCGCGGCCGCACCAGCGTGGGCGCCATGGTGGCCGCCACCCCGGTGCTGCTCGCGCAGGCCGTGGAGCGGCTCAAGGCCCGATCACCCCACGTGACCGTGCTCATCGAGGAAGGCGACCTGACCCGCCTGCTGCCCAAGCTGCGCCTGGGCGAGCTGGACCTGTTCGTCGGACGCCTGGAGCCCGGCTACGCCTCGCCCGACCTGGAAACCGAGGCGCTCTACGACGACCCCATGGTCGCCGTCGTGCGCCCCGGCCACCCGCTGGCCCGCAGGCGCCAGCCCCGCTGGTCCGACATCGCCGCCCAGCCCTGCGTGCTGCCCCCGCCCTGGGCCTCGCTGCGCGTGAAGCTGGAGCAGCAGTTCTTCGCCCACGGCCTGCACCCGCCTGCCGACATCGTCGAATCGGCCTCGTTCCTGTCGCAGATCACCTTCGTCCACCAGCGCGGCGCCGTGGCCTTCATGGCCGGCACCGTGGCGAGGCATTTCGCGCAGCAGGGGCTGGTGGCGGTGCTCAGGCTGCCCGTGCCGGTGGAGCTGCCTCCGGTGGGGATCATCCGGATGCGGGGGCTGGAGGGGACGGCGGTGACGGAGGCCTTGGTGGAGTGCCTGAGGGAGAGGCAAAATTAGGAGCGCCCAACACGGCCGTTGGCGCCATTGCCTCTGTGCGGCGCTTTGGAGCCGGGAGACCCGTCAAGGGTTCGCGAAGGTATCCGGCATTTTTTCAAAGATTGTTCCTCATGGCCGCGTGCTTCAATTGCCGTGCATACATCCATCTGGCGGATGACACATGCCCGTACTGCGGCTCGATTTTCAGGCCGGGTACCTGGCGCACCGCGTCCGATCTCATCGAACCGGCGAAGGGTGGCTGGGGATTGAGCCTGGAAACCCTGCGTGGTCGCTGGTTTGCCGGAATGAGCCTCGCGGTCCCGGTGTGGGTACCTCTGGCCACGGGCCTGCTGCTGGGTTCACAACCCGGTGGCGCGATGGGGCTGATGATGCTCCTGTTCCTGTTCGTTTTCATTCCCGGCGTTTACGTCATTGCCAACCTGCCTCGCTGGCATGGCGTTGCCAAGCTGATCGCCAGCCTCGCATACGTGGTCGTCGCAGAGGTCACCGCGTTCCTGGTGCTCTCCGGAGTGGATTGGTTCTGGAGATATTGACGGACCTGCGATGACCGTATTTGCTGAGCTTGTTGGAAAGTATGCGAGGTATTTGTTTGTCGCTTCCGGGCTCGTTTCTCTGGCCTTGTGCGCTTTTTGCCTCATGCACATCCCTGTCATCAAGGTGAGCAAGCCATCTGCGGTGGCTTATATCGAGACATTGATGGACGGCAAGGGGCTGGTTGAAAGCGAGCGGAAGATGGTTGATTTTGAGTTGGACCAGATTCTTTTCAATGATTCCCGGTACCGGATGATGCACTCCGGGCTCTGGCACGCCGGGGTCTATGGGTTCGGGATACTCGGATCGATTCACCTGCTCCTGGGACTGGTAATGGTCCGCGCCGAAAGGCGCGCACGCCGGACGGGCGGGCCTGTTGCTCCACCAAACCCCTTGCGCCGATAGATGAGAACGCCAGGGCCTGGATGGTTGTTCAGGCCTGCCCGGAATGTGCGCGCCACGGCACCGGATCCAGCGCCGCCCTGCAGGCCTCGATGAACACCCGCAGCCGTGCCGGCACCCCGTTGCGCACCGGCGTGAGGGCCATGACGGGCGCCGCCTCCAGATGCCAGCCGGGGAGCAGGCGTACGAGGCGGCCTTCGGCGATGAGGGGGCCGGCCTCCCATTCCGAGCGCGCCACGATGCCCAGGCCGTCCAGGGCCCATTGCGTGACTACCGTGCCGTCGTTGGATGAAAGCCGTCCCGCCACGCGCACGGAAACATCTTTCCGCAGGGCCGGTCCTTCCTGCCCCATTGCCGACGGCGTGAAACGCCAGCGGGTGACGTCCTCGTCGTTTTCCGCCAGGCACAGGCAGGGCTGGTCCGCCAGCTGCGATGGGTGCGTGAGAGGCGCCTCCAATCGCCGGACAAAGGCGGGGCTGGCGCACAGCAGGCGATCGTTGGGGGCCAGCAGGTGGCCTACCCATGAGGAATCCTTCGGCATTCCGATGTGGATCACGACGTCGTGAGCGGCCGCGTCGCGCAGCGGATGCTCGGAAAGCTGCAGCGCGATGCCCAGGGCCGGGTGGGCGAGGTGCATGGTGCGCACGATCTGCGCCATGTACTGTCTTCCGAAGCCGAAGGGGGCTGCGACGCGCAGCCGCCCCGCCATCGCATGGGCCTCGCTGCCGATCCGCCCGGGCAGCGATTCGACGCGTTCCAGTACGTCCTTCGCCTCCTCCAGCAGCCGCCGGCCTTCATCGGTGAAGGTGATGCCCCGCGCGCCGCGCACGGCCAGGTGAATGCCCAGGGAGGCTTCCAGGCGCTTCAGGCGCACGGTCAGCGCTGGCGGGGTCAGGTCCAGCAGGCGGGCCGCGCCCGCCAGGGAGCCGCAACTGCCCAGCGCGCGAATCATGCGCAGGTCATCGAGGTCGATCATTCATTTCTGTTCAATGCTGGAGTTGTCCAGCATTAAACACAAATGTAGTCTACGCATCTACATTGGCGCGGTACGCATCTTCCACGGAGCCAGCCGGTGACCACCATCCACGAACTGGGCACGCCCAGCGCACTCATCGATACGCAGCGCATGGAGCGCAACATCCACCGCATGCAGGACCGCATGCACGCGCTGGGGGTGCGCTTCCGCCCCCACGCCAAGACGACCAAGTGCCTGCCGGTCGTGCAGGCGCAGGTCGCGGCGGGCGCGCAGGGCATCACGGTATCGACGCTCAAGGAGGCCGGGCAATTCTTCGAGGCCGGCATCCAGGACATCCTCTATGCGGTGGGCATGGTCCCGGGCAAGCTGATGCAGGCGCTTGCGCTGCGCCAGCGCGGCTGCCAGCTGAAGATCATCACGGACAGCGTCGCTGCCGCCCGCGAGATCGGCCGCTTCGGTGCGGCCCATGGCGCCGTCTTCGAGGTGTGGATCGAGATCGACACCGATGGCCACCGTTCCGGCATCAAGCCGGAGGAAGACGCATTGCTGCAGGTCGCGCAAGTGCTGCAGGACGCCGGCATGGTGGTGGGGGGCGTGCTGGCGCATGCCGGCTCCAGCTACGACCATGACGATCCCCAGGCACTGCGGGCCATCTCCGGTCAGGAGCGGGCCGGCGCCGTGCGCGCGGCGCAGCGGCTGCGCGAGGCCGGCTTCGCCTGCCCCGTGGTGAGCATCGGTTCGACGCCGACGGCCCTGGCGGCGGAGCACCTGGAGGGGGTGACCGAGGTGCGTGCCGGCGTGTATGTGTTCTTCGACCTGGTAATGCGCAACGTGGGTGTGTGCGGGCTGGACGACATCGCGCTGAGCGTGCTCACGACCGTGATCGGCCACCAGGAAGAAAAGGGCTGGGCGATCGTCGATGCCGGCTGGATGGCGATGAGCCGCGACCGTGGCACGCAGAAGCAGAGGCAGGATTTCGGCTTCGGCCAGGCGTGCCGCGAGGATGGAACGGTGCTGGAGGGCTACACCCTGAGCGGCGCCAACCAGGAGCACGGCATCCTGTCGCGGGCCGGCGAGCCGGACGGCCGCATCGCCGAGCGCTTTCCCATCGGCACGCGGCTGCGCATCCTGCCCAACCACGCATGCGCCACCGGCGCGCAGCACCCCGAGTACCACGCCATCGGCCCCGATGGGCGGGCCGAGGCCTGGCCCCGCTTCTACGGCTGGTGACCGGAGTGCAGCGGCGGCGCGATCTCTTCGAGCGATTTCCGCTCGGCATCGACCGCCCAGCGCCACGTCACGCCCGCCGCCACCAGCACCAGCGCCGCGCCCAGCAGGTAGCCCATGAACACGTTCTCCCGGCTGCCCGTATCGATGAGCGCGCCGAACAGGGCCGGGGCCGCGAAGCCGCCCACGCCGGTGCCCACGGCGTAGAAGAGGGAAATCGCCAGCGCGCGCATCTCCAGCGGGAACACTTCGCTCACGGTGAGGTAGGCGGAACTCGCGGCGGCCGAGGCCAGGAAGAACACCACCGACCAGGCCACGGTCTGCGTGGTGGCATCCAGCCAGCCGTTCATGAAGCCCAGGCCCGTGAGCGCGAGCGCGATGCCGGCCAGCGCATAGGTGGCGGTGATCATCACGCGGCGGCCGATGCGGTCGAACAGGGGCCCCAGCAGCAGCGGGCCCAGCACGTTCCCGGCGGCGAAGGGGAAGATGTAGAGGCCCACCCGGCTGGCGTCCACGCCGTAGAAGCGCGTCAGCACGAGCGCGTAGGTGAAGAAGATCGCGTTGTAGAAGAACGCCTGCGACACCATCAGCGCCAGCACCACGGCGCTGCGCTCCGGGTAGCGGCGCAGCAGCACCTGGACCACCTGCGACGCGGAGGGCAGGGCGCGGCGGCCAGGCGGTACTGCCGGGCCAGCCGGGACGGCCCGGGCTGCGTGGGGCATGGCGGGGGCGGCCGCCGCCCCGAGCCCGGCTGGGCGCGGATGCGCGGTGCCATGCACGCTGCGTTCGATGTCCGCCACGATGCGTTCGGCCTCGTCGGCGCGGCCGTGGGTGATCAGCCAGCGTGGGCTCTCCGGCACGTGCCGGCGCACCAGCAGCACGGCGGCGCCCAGCAGGGCGCCCATGAGGAAGGCGGCCCGCCAGCCGTGTTCCGGTCCCAGCACGCGCGCATCCAGCAGCACGAGGCTCAGGGCGGCCCCCAGGGCCGCGCCCAGCCAGAAGCTGCCGTTGATGGCCAGGTTCACGCGGCCGCGCACCCGTGCGGGAATGAGTTCGTCGATGGCGGAATTGATCGCCGCGTATTCACCGCCGATGCCGATGCCCGTCAGGAAGCGGCACAGCGCGAAGGCGGCGAAACTGCTGGTGAAGGCCGTGGCCACGGTCGCCACCATGTACACCGTCAGGGTCAGCATGAAGAGGCGCTTGCGCCCCAGCGCGTCCGCCATGCGGCCGAACACGAGGGCGCCGAGCACCGCGCCGCCCACGTACAGCGAGGCCGTCCACCCCACCTGCGAAGCCGTCAGACCGAGGGTGTCCGGGCGCTCCAGCGCGCTGCCCAGCGAACCCACGATGGTCACTTCCAGCCCGTCGAGAACCCAGGCGATGCCCAGCGCGATCACCACGCGCCAGTGCCAGGCGGACCAGGGAAGCCGATCGAGACGGGCGGGGATATCGCTGCCGAGGGACATGGCGGCACCATACGGGCGCAGCGCCGTGTCCGCCGTAGGAGGCGGGCGCAAATGGGGCGTGCCCGCCGCCGCGGGCCGCGGCGGATGGACGAAAGGGCGCAGCAGGGGTCAGGGGGCCGCGGCAGGGCAGGAGCCGTCCAGCCCTGCCAGTCCCGCCAGCTTCTGCAGGCGAGAGCGCTGCTCCAGGCAGGCCTGGTGCTGCGCCTCGGCGGCTTTCTGTTGCGCGAGCCGCGTGGCCTCGGCGCGCGCAGCCTGCAGTTGCGCCACGCGCTCGCGGATCTGCGGCATGGCGGCGAGGGCGGCTTTCTCGCCTTCCAGGATGGCACTGGCGCGCTGCGTGAAGTCGGCCGCGCCGATGTCCAGCACCTGCGGGCGGACGACCACGTCGGCCCGCGCGAGTTCGGCCTGGCCGAGCTTCTGGCCCATGATCGCGATCGACTGGCCCAGGGTGCCGAGCATGCCGGCGGGCGCCTGGCCGCGTGCCTTGTTGGAAATGTCCACGGCGACCACGATGTCGGCCCCCAGCTGGCGCGCCGCGTCCACCGGCACCGGACTGACCACGCCGCCATCCACGAAGTGGTACTTGCCGATCGCCACGGGCTGGAACACGCCCGGTATGCTGCTGGAGGCGCGCACCGCCTGGCCGGTATTGCCGCGCGTGAACACCGTGCGCTCGCCGTCCTCCAGCCGCGTGGCCACGGCGGCGAAGGGCTTGGCCAGCCGTTCGATCGGCTGGTTGCGGACCTGCGCGTTCACATAGTCCTCGAGCTTCTGGCCGAGCACGAGTCCGCCGGAGGACAGCTGCAGGTCGCGGATCTTCGCCTCGTCGAGCGCCACGGCCTTTTCCTGCAGCTCGAAGGCATTCATGCCGTTCGCGTACAGCGCGCCCACCACGCTGCCTGCGCTGGTGCCGGCCACCACGGCGGGCGCGAGGCCGTTGGCCTCCAGCATCTTGATGACGCCGATGTGCGCGAAGCCCTTGGCCGCACCGCCGCCCAGCGCGATGCCCACCTTGATGGGGGCGGGCGACGGAGCAGCCGCGGCCTGGGACGGCATCGCGGACGGGGTGGCAGGGCTGGCGGGCGGCGTACTGCCGCAGGCGGCCAGAGCCGCCGCACTCAGGAGGACCAGGGGGCGCAACAGGGCGTTCGATCGCATGCCGGCAGGGAAACACTGTGGGGAAGCAACCAGTTTATCGGGCTGCTTGCCCTCCTGCGCGCGTGGGGGTCGCGGGGCCGCCGTGCGGCCCTGCCGGTCAGCCTCGGGCGATGGCCGCCGCGATGGCTTCGCCCACCTCGGTGGT
>NZ_KK366051.1:0-1682 GCF_000687165.1 Paracidovorax oryzae ATCC 19882
AGCACGCCATCTGTGCGGGTGGTGATGTTCTGCGCATAGCGCACGAGGCGCTCGGTCTCGCCGAAGGCGTTGCGCGTGTAGCCCGTCACGTAGCCCAGCGCGTCCACGTCCCACGCGAGCTGGCCCGCGCGGTCGTAGGCCTTGTAGCTCCACGCGGTGCTGCCGGCGGCCCGCCCGGCCACGGCGCGGCCCAGCGTGTCGTAGCGCGTCTCGCTGCTGGTCTCCACGGTCTGCTCGGTGCGCGTGCCCGCCCCGCTCCTGCCGTTGGCCAGCAGGTTGGCGCCCTCGTCCTGGTAGACGCTCACCGGCGGGAAGATGGTCTTCACCTGCCGGCCCAGCGCATCGTATTCGTAGCGCGTGGTGCGCTGCTCGCTGCGGCCCGCGGCCTCGGTGCGCGCCGTGAGGTGGCCCAGGGCGTCGTACTCCATGCGCGTGACGACGCTCGCCAGGGTCGCATTCTGGCCATCGGCCAGCATCACCTGCGGCGAGGTCTCCTGCACCAGCTGGCCCGCCGCGTTGTAGACGTATGTCCAGGTGCTCCGCGCCTTGTTGGTGAAGGCGGTCTTGCGGCCCGCGCCGTCGTAGGCGGTGGTTTCCGTGTTGCCCGCCGCGTCGGTGCTGCCGATGAGGTTGCCCGCCGCGTCGTAGGCCATGCTCTCGCGGTGGTCCAGCCCTTGCGTGAACCCGGGGTTGGGCATGAGCGCGTAGTCCACCTCGGAACGGCTCAGGCCGTGGAAATGCCGGGTCGTGCCATTGGCATAGAGTTGGTAGAGCGCGGTATTGTCCTTGGCCGGCGCTATGTCGATATAGCCGATGACGCCCTCTTCGATCCAGCCGAGTACGTCCCTTACAGCGACACGCAATTCTTCGCTGGCTGTGTAGTAATGGTTCGTGGTCGTGCCCGGGGGGCGGAGGCGGTAGAGCGGCGCCCTGCCGCTGGCCGGCTGGCTGCTCAGGTAGCCGACATTGCCCTGGTCCTTCCAGCCGCTGGCGATGAGTTGCGCGCGCTCATCATCACTGCTGGTGTAGAGGTGGTCGTTCACGCCGTCCGGGCCGCCCAGGCGATACAGGGGCTTCAAGCCATCGCCGCCCGCCGTCTTGGTGAAGCCGGTGATGCCTTCGTCGGTCCAATAGTCCGGGTTCAGCGCCCCCATGTAGAGGGTGCGACTCTTGAGCCGGCCCACGCCGTCGTAGGTGTAGCCCTGCAGGTGCCCCAGCGCATCGCGCGTGAAGGCCAGGCGACCCGCCGCGTCGTAGTAGTTCTGCGTGACGCGGTCATAGCCGCTGGCGGGCATCCGCTGGACGATGGTGCTGTGGCTGATTTCACCCGTTTGCGCGCGCAGGCTCTCCAACTGGGCGATCTGCGTGTCGGTGAGCTGTGCGGCAACCTGGCGCACGCGCAGCAGTTGTCCGGTGCCATCGTAGAAGCGCTCGGTCGCACCGCCCTCGGCGTCGATGGTGAGCGTCTCGCGGCCCGCACGGTCCAGGAAGTGGCGCGTGGTGCGGTCGCCGCTGCTGGCCACCGGCGTGGGTTCGGCCAGCAGCATGGCGCCCGCCTGCGCGTTGCGGTAGGCACAGGCGGGTACCGCCAGGCGCGTCTCGCGCACCAGACGGCCGGCCGCGTCGTAGTCGTAGGTGCTCACGGCACCGCTGGCGTCCACTTCCTTCGTGAGCCGCCCGGC
>NZ_KK366051.1:2602-8163 GCF_000687165.1 Paracidovorax oryzae ATCC 19882
TGCTCTGCAGCAGGTGGCCGGCCTTGTCGTAGAGGTACTGCGAGACGCCGCCCGCGCCGTCGGCGCTCAGCGTGAGCCGCCCGGCCGCGTCGTAGCGCATGCGCGTGTGCTCGTCGCGCTGCGCATCGAAGATGTAGACGAGGCGGAGTTCCATCTCCGATTCGCTCGGGTTGGCCGAGAGGGGCTGACTGGCGAGGTCCAGGCGCCTGGCGTACCGGATGCGCTGGGTGACGTTGCCGTTGCCGTCGTAGCGCTGCGAGACCACGGCGCCGGTGCCGTCGATGCTGTAGCGCACCCGGCCGGCTGCGTCATAGACAGTGCGCGTGACCATGTCCGCGGAGTTGGCCGCGTCCGTGCCCGGCTGCGGGTCGGTGCCCACGGCCCAGCTGGCCATGGCCAGGCGCTGGGCGTAGGCCGTGCGCTGGATGACCCGGCCCGCGCCGTCGTAGGCGAAGCGCACCACGTCGCCCGCGCCGTTGACCGTGGCGGTGACGCGGTTGTCCGCGTCGTAGATGCGGTGTTCGGTCTGGTCCTGCGCCGAGTCGGGGCGCTTGAGGCCGTTGAGCTGCGCTTCCGTCGCATTCACAGGCAGGCCCTCCGGGGCCGGGACGACCGCGGCGTAGCGCGTCTGCCGCACCACGCGGCCGGCCGCATCGTAAGCCGTCTCGGCCAGGTTGCCCGCCGCATCCAACACGAAGCGCTGGCGGCCTTCGGCGTCGTAGGCGTAGCGCGTGGTGTGCCCTTGCGCATCGGTGGCACTGGTGACGTGGCCCAGCGCATCGTAGGTATAGCGTTTGGCGAGGTTCAGGCCCGCGTGCGTGGCGGTGGACGGGTCCACCACTTCCAGCACCCGGCGGCCCAGGGTGTCGTATTCGTAGCGGGTGACCGTGCCGTTGGGGTCGGTGACGCTCACCTGCCGGCCGGCGCTGTCGTAGGCGAAGGTGGTGACGAGGTTCAGGCCCGTGGGGTCCACCGCCTGGCGGATGAGCTGGCCCTTGGGGTCGTAGCCGAACTGGGTGACCACGCCCTGCGCATCCGTCACGCTCAGCTGGTTGCCCAGCGCGTCGTAGGTGTAGCGGGTGACCAGGTTCAGGCCCAGCGGGTCCACGGTGCGGGTGAGCACCCGGCCGGCCGCGTCGTAGCCGAGCAGGGTCATCACGCCGTTGGCGTCCGTCGCCTGGATCAGCCGCCCGGCCACGTCGTAGAGGCCCGTCGTGCGCGCGAGCGGCGTCTGCACCGCCGTCTGGTGGCCGTCGGCGTCGTATTCGTAGCGGGTGGTCGCTCCGCTGCCGTCCGTGACCGCGACGGTCTGGCCCAGGCGGTCGTGCACGGTGGTGACGCGGATGCCTTCGGGCGTGATGACGGTGAGGCTGCGTTCGTCCGGGTTGTAGGCGTAGGTGGTCGTGTGGCCCAGCGCGTCGGTCTGGGTGACGGTGCGGCCGAAGGCGTCGTAGCTGCTCGTGCTGCGGCGGCCCATCGCGTCCGTGAGGACGATGGTGCGGCCCAGGCGGTCGTAGGCCTGCGTGCGCGTGGCGCCCAGCGCATCGGTGCTGGCCGTCACGCGGCCGAAGGCGTCGTAGGTGACGGAAGTCGCCGCCTTCAGGCCATCGGGGTCCTGCACGGTCTGCACGGCCAGGCCGCGGTGGTCGTAGGCGGTGGCGACCGTCTGGCCGCTGCCCGTGCGCCGGACCTCTTCGCCGAAGGTGTTGTAGACGTAATTGCGCGCGAAGCCCAGCGCATCGGTCACCTGCGCCAGCGTGCCCGTGGCGTTGTAGCGGTAGCCGGTGGTGCGATCGGCCGTGTCGTTGCGCGCTTTGTCGAGCGCGGCCAGCACGCCGGCGTTGGTGACGCCCCCGGGCGTGCCGGAGGCGTTGGCCAGGGCAAAGAGATCGAGCCGGTTGGCGTGGCGGATGCTCGCCTGCACCTGGCCGAAGGCGTCGTAGCGGGTTTCCGTGACCTCGCCCAGGGCGTTGACGGTGTGCGTGAGGCGGCTGGCGGCATCGTAGAAGAACTGGGTCTTCAGGCCGTTCTGGTCGGTGGTGCTGGTGCGCCGGCCTGCCGCGTCGTAGGTGTGGCTCAGGCCGTACTGCTGCCAGATCGCTTCGAGCTGCGCATCGCCCTGCCCGGCTGCCCGGGCACTCGCCAGTTGCGCCGCGCCCTGCGCGGAGAGCTCGCCCACGAGGCGGCCCTGGGCGTCGTAGCGCATGCCGGTGGTGCGCGCTTGCGGGGTGCCCGCGGCCTGCACGGTCTCCACCAGCCGGCCCATGGCGTCGTAGCGGTAGCGCGTGGCGGTGCCTTCGGCGTTCACCGACAGCACCACGCGGTTGAGTGCGTCGTAGGTGCGCGTGCTGACCTGGTCCTGCGTGGAGATACCGGGCAGGAGGTCCTCCAGCCGCGTGGCGGCCGTGACCTGCGCGGCCGTGGTGGATCCCACCGCCGTCGCGTAGCGCCGCACGGTGGCGAGGTTGCCGTTCGCGTCGTAGCTGCTTTGGGTGAGGTAGCCCTCGGCATCGAGTTCGCCCACGCGCCGGCCCTGCGCGTCGTAGAAAGTGGCCGTGTGCGCGTCGCCCGCGCTGGAGGCCGGGCGCAGGCCCGAAAGGGAGCCTGCGCGCGCCGCAGCCAGGCCGGCGGCCGCGCCGCCCGCCACGGGCTGGGCGTAGCGCACGCTGCCGATCACCCGGCCGGCCGCGTCGTAGCGGTACTCGGTCAGGTAGCCTTCGCCGTCCACCGTGCCCAGCAGCAGGCCGTCGCGGCCATGGATCTGGCTGGCCGTGCGGTCCTGCGTGCTGCGGACCTGCGGCGACAGGACCTCGCCAGAGAGGGGCTGGCCATTCAAGGTGCCGGACGTGCTGCCGGAATGGGTATCGTCGCCGAGGTACACGGCCCGGAAGCGGTCCGCGCTGGACTGCGGCATATCGACATTCAGCACCGCGAGGCCGTACACCAGATCGACCGTGCCCAGCACCTGGTCGCCGTTGTAGAAGGCTACGCGTCCCGTGGGCTGATCGCCCGACACCTGCGCGCTGAGCAGCGTTCCCAGGCCTTGGGCCGTTCTGTTGGGCGTGGCGCTGAGCACGACCGCCGTGGAGCCTTGCGGCGGCGTGAGGGTCAGCACGAAGCCGAGCTGGGCGGAGCCGAAGCCGACGTCTGCGGCATAGTTGGCCGTCAACTGGTGGCGTCCGGCCGCCAGACTGCGGGTGGACACGGTTGCTACGCCGTTCACGACGCGGGCGATGGAGACGACATTGTTTCCATCGACCAGGGTGACGATGCCACTGGCGCCACCACCCACCGTGATGGCGATGTCCTGCCCCTGCGCCAGGCTGGCATCAGACGCCAGGCCGAGCACGACCGAGCCGGCCGGGGTCACGGTCTGCGCCAGCGCCGGAGAAGCACTCGCGGCATTGCGGGTGTCTCCCTCATAGCGGGCACGCAGTTCATGCGTGCCGGGCGGCAGCCCTCCGACCACGAGGCGAGCCACGCCATCAAAGACCTGCGCGGTGCCCAATACCGTATCGCCCCGCAGGAAGGTGACGGTGCCGCCGGGTTGTCGTCCCGTCACGCGTGCACTCAGCGTGACCGGCGCATCCGTGCCCACGCTCGTGGCCGAACTGGACAGCGCGACCGAGGTGGCAGCGGCCAGCACGGCCGAAGCCGTGGCCTGCGAGGTGCTGGCAGCGAAACCCTGGAATCCATCGTAGACCGCGGTCAGGGCACCTGGGGGCACATCGGCCAGCGTGAGCCGGGCCACGCCGTCGGCAGCCTGCACGGTTCCGACAAGGGTGCTGCCGGCATAGAAGCGCACGCTGCCCGCAATGCCGGCGTTCCGGCCGCCGGAGGTGACGGTGGCATCGAGTACCAACGGCGTGCCTGCCGCCAGGGCGCTGCGGGATGCCGTGAGGACGGTCTGCGTTGCCGTTCCCGTGATGGTCAGCGGCGCCGCGGTGCTCCGGCTGGGGGGTTCGGTCCCGGCATTGCCCGAGAAGGCCGCAGTGATGGTGCGCGATCCCACCGGCAGTGCCGATGAAACCAGCGTCGCCACGCCGTTGGGCTGCACGGTGGCGACCCCGACCAGCAGATCGCCGGCATAGAAGGCGACGGTGCCCACGGTGGAGCTGCTGTAGGGCGCAGTGGCGCTCAGGGTGACGGGGCTGCCGTACACCGCACTGGACGGCGATGGCGCCGCGATGGTGACCGCTCCGGCAGACCGCAACCCCAGCACCAGGGCATCGGAAACGGCCGCAGCGTTGGATGCGTCGCCGGAATACCGGGCCGTGACGCCAGCGGAGCCGGAGGGCAGCGTGACCGAGAGGGAGGCAACTCCGTCCACCACCGTGGCCACCCCACCAGCGATGGGTGCCCCGTTGTTGTAGAAAGTCACCGTGCCGCCGGGCCGCAGGCCCGCCACGCGCGCCGCGAGCAGGACCGTTGCCTCGCCAGTGGAGCGGGACGTGACCGTGGCCGCGAGGCTGACGCCGCTGGAGGACACCGCCACCGTACCGCCGACCGACGCCGACGTGCTGGGTGCGGACTGTGCGTCACCGCTGTAGACCGCGCGCCAGGCCTGCGCTCCCACGGCCAGGTCTCTCGACTTCCACACGGCCACGCCGTTGGCCAGCGCGGCCACGCCCAGTACCTGGTTGCCGTTGAAGAACGTGACGAAGCCCGACGCGTTGCCGGACACCGTGGCGGTGAGGGCCACTTCCTGCCCCCGGGACGTGGAGGTGGAAGACGCGCTCAGGGACGTGGTCGTGGCAGGCCGGTTGCCGGCTCCGCCACCAACGGCCAGCGCCATGGCGGCCGAAGTGGACGCCGCGTTGGTGCCGTCACCCTCGTAGGCTGCCGTGATGCTGGCCGTGCCCGCATTGATCAGCGCCTGCGTGGTCAGGCTCGCCACGCCGTCCACCAGCGTGGCCGTGCCCAGCACCGCGCCGCCGCCGTAGAACGTCACCCGGCCCGTCGCCACGGGCTTGGCGCTCAGCGCCGTCAGCGTGCCCGTCCCGTCGCGGAACTCCAGCCCCGACACCGACGAGCCCGGCGCGTAGAACGACGAGTCCAGGTACAGCGGCTGGTCGATCTGCACCGCATCCTGGCGCAGCACCACCCCGTTCTTCGAGTACGACAGCACTCCGCCCGCGTAGCTCAGGCCCAGCACGTCACCGGCCGCCACCGCCCCCACGTTCGCCACCAGCACGCCGCGGTGGTAGAGTTCCACCGCACTGCCCGTGCCGCCCGTCACGTGGATCGCCCAGTCGATCGACGAGGCCGTGTTGTCCGCCGCCGGGTCCGTGGTCAGACCCACCATGTATCGCTGGTCCGTCTGCGCCCCCACCGTAAAGCGCACGCTCGCACCACCCGCGTAGCCCACCGTGCTGCGCACGGACGCGTCCCACTGGCTGGCCGTGCCTGTCTTGGCCGCCGTGCCGCTGGCCAGCGTCGCTCCCGAGGCCACCGCGCTGGGCCGCTCGTTCATGCGCGCCGTCAGCGTCACCGCATCGCCCGCGGCCACGCTCGTGCTGGACGCACTCAGGCCCACGGGGTTCGTCACCGCCACCGCCGTC
>NZ_JMKU01000054.1 GCF_000687165.1 Paracidovorax oryzae ATCC 19882
GAAATCTGGACCGACGAATACGGCCGCATCAAGGTGCAGTTCCACTGGGACCGGCTGGGGGCGATGGACGAGAACTCCAGTTGCTGGATGCGGGTGGCGACGAGCTGGGCGGGCTCGGGGTTCGGGGCGATCTCGATCCCACGCATCGGGCACGAAGTGGTGGTGGACTTCCTGAACGGTGACCCCGACTATCCCCTGGTCGTGGGCAGCGTCTACAACGCCGCGAACATGCCGCCCTGGGCCTTGCCGGGCAATGCCACGCAGTCGGGCATCAAGACCAAGTCGAGCAAGGGCGGCGCCTTCGGCGACGGCATGAAGAACGGCGCGGGCGATGCGAACGCGATCCGCTTCGAGGACAAGAAGGGCGCGGAGCAGGTGTGGCTGCATGCGCAGAAGGACCAGCTCATCGAGGTGGAGAACGACGAGGACCACTGGGTGGGCCAGGACCGGCGCAAGACCATCGACCGGGACGAGACGAACACCATCCACCGGGACCGGACCGAGACGGTGGACCGCGACGAGAAGATCACCGTGCACAACAACCGCACGGAGCGGGTGGACCACGACGAGACGATCTCGATCGGCGACAACCGAAAGGAAGACGTCGGCATCGACGAGACGGTCTCGATCGGGAAGAACCGCACGAAGACCATAGGCCGCAACGAGAAGGACAAGATCGGCAACAACTGGTCGATCAAGGTCGGCAAGATGAAGACCGAGACCATCGGCATCGCCTACATGCAGAACGTGGGCGTGGGGCGGATGGAGAACGTGGGCGTGGCCTACAACCTCAACGTGGGAGCCGTCATGGCCACGCTCGTGGGCAGCACGCAGAGCACCACGGTGGGCAGCAGCAAGAGCACCAGCGTGGGCGACAAGTACACGCTGACCGTGGGCGGCGGCGGTGGTTCCGGCGGAGGATCGGGCGCGCCTGGTGTGAAGCAGAACATCGTCGCCCCATCTGGTGGCAGCGGCGGCGCGAAGGGCGGTGGTGGCTCCAGCATCACGATGGACCCGGAATCCATCACGCTGAATGTGGGGCAGTCCAAGCTCGTGATGCGGCAGGACGGCACCATTACGCTCAACGGCCATGACCTCATGGTCGGCATGACTGGTGAACAGGTCCTGAAGGCCGACGGGAACATCACCATGAAGGGGGCGAAGATCCTTGAAAACTGATCACACCCCCATTCCGGGCGCCGCAGCGCCGGCCGTTGGTGCCGAGATTGCGCCATCCGCATTCACGGCGCTGCTGTACAAGCCCCAGCAGGCCGTGCCTGGCGAAGGCGCATATCCGCGCGCCGACGGAATTGCCCTCGGCACGCTCGCGAGCGTGGGCGGCGACGGCCAGGGCCCATGCGTCGATATTCCCGCGCTCGGATTGGCGGGCCTGCCTGCACGCAGCATGGTGACGCTGCAGGCCGCCGATGCGGGCCGTTCGGTCGCCATCGGTTTCGAGGGAGCCCGTGCCGACCGGCCCATCATTCTCGGCATGCTGATGCCGGAGGCGATGCCCGCGCAAACCGCGCCACCTTCTGCGCAGGCTGCGTCGAAGGCGGTGGAAGTGAGCCGCGACGGGCAGCGGGTGCGCATCGAAGCGGAGACCGAACTGGAGCTGCGCTGCGGCGATGCCGCCATCCTCCTGACCGCCGACGGGCACGTCCACATCCGGGGTGCCTATGTGACCAGCCACGCGAGCGCGGGCCAGCGCATCCGCGGCGGCTCGGTGCAGATCAACTGAGCGCAGCCCATGCAAGTGGTCGCGAGCAGCCGATGGCTGCGCTCCGAGGTATTTCCGTCCGTCGATGTGTCCGGGCGGGAGCATCTGGTCATCGTCACCAAGGGTGCGTGGAGCCTGCCGCAAGCCGGGCAGCGCCCACGCCCCGTGGAGCCTCCGCCCATCGCATGGTCGGACGAGCACTACGGCGCACCGGGCCTGTCCGCGGTGCGCTATCCCTCCGACGCCGTACGTTTCAAGCCGTCCTGCGACGTGCTGTTCGACGCCCATGCCCACGCGCCCGACGGCAAGGCCGTGGCCGCCTTGATGGTCGAGGCGCGTGTGGCGGGCATGTCCAAGCGCCTCAAGGTCTGGGGGCGCCGCCGCTGGCAGCGCTTCCTCCTGGCCTACGAGGCATCCGCTCCCGAGCCCTTCACGTCCATGCCGCTGCACTTCGGCATGGCGTTTGGCGGCACCCGCACCCTCGCCAATGCGGAGAATGACGCAGACGTGTGCGACGACAACCCCGTGGGCCTGGGATGGGCCGGGCCCCGCACCATCGGCCAGGCCAAGGACCAGCCGATGCCCTGCCTGGAATCGCTGGAGTGCCCCGTGCGCAGCCCCGAAGACACCGCGCCTGCCTGCGCGATGAGTGCGTTGCCGGTGCACCATCCTTCGCGCCAGCGCCATGCCGGTACCTATGACGAGGCGTGGCGGCGGGACGTGTTCCCCTTCCTGCCCGAGGACTTCAACGACCTGTTCCACCAGAGTGCGCCCGAGGACCAGCGCATTCCCTACCCTGTGGGAGGTGAGGAGGTGGCGCTCACCCACATGCTGGAGGGGCAGCCGCATCTGCGCTTTGCCCTGCCGCCGCTGGACCTGCTGCAGATCCGCGTGCTGCGAAAGGACTACGGCATCGAGCAGCCGCGCGCGCTGGTCGATACGCTGTTTTTCGAGACCGAGGCGCGCCGCATGACGGCCGTGTGGCGGGCCAGCGTGCCCATCCGGCGCCGTATCCAGGAGTTCGACACGATTGCCATTGGCCCGGTCGATGAGGCCTGGTGGCGAGCACGCTCCCTGGGACTGGAGGATGCGCATTGCGCCGGCTGCAGCCCTGCCGTCGGAGCGAGCGCATGACGCGGCCCACATCTTCCACTCAGGAACGGCACGGTTTGCGCGTCGTCTCTGCCGGCATCTGCTGCGCCGTGGGCTATAGCGCCGCAGCGGCCAGTTGCGCATTGCGCGCCGGCATGGACCATTTCCAGGAAAGCGACTTCCGCACGCGCAGCGGTGATCTCGTGCGCGTGGCCCGCCTGCCCGAGCCGCGCCTCTGGGGCGCGCCGCGGCTGGCCGAATGGATGCGCCATGCCATGGAGGACTGCCTGGCGCATGCCGGCCCGTTGCCGGAGGACCCCATGCCCTTGCTCCTGCTCTGCGCGGAACCCGAGCGCCCGGCGGCAGAGGACCGGCAGACCGTGCAGGCCGTGGCGCTGAGCCGGCCCGCGCTGGGGCGCCCGCTGCATCCCGCCTCCAGCGGCACGGCGACCGGACGGGCGGGCCTTGCCGGCTGCCTGGCCCATGCCGACAAACTGCTGCGCGAAGGCGCGGCGCGGCATGTGATGGTGGTGGGCTTCGACAGCTACCTCCACTCCGAGGTCATCAACCATTACCTCTCCCAGGACCGCCTGCTGGTGCCCGGCAACCGGGATGGCTTCATTCCCGGAGAGGCCGCCGCCGCGGTGCTGCTGGAACTGGCCCCGCCTGAGGCGCCGGGCCTGCACATCGCGGGCTGGGGCCAGGGCATGGAAGAAGGCCGGCCCGACGGCAGCGTGCCCAGCCGCTCGCGCGGGCTGACGCAGGCCCTGCGCACGGCCTTCGCACAGGCGGGCATCGACTGCAACGACCTGGCGTTCCGGCTCAGCGACCAGAACGGCGAGGGCTTCTTCGCTGGCGATGCCACCAACGCCTTCACGCGCGTGGCCGTGGACGGTGGGACGTCCCCCATGGTGCTCACCACGGCCGATTGCACGGGCGAAGTGGGCGCAGCCACCGGCCCGCTCATGCTGGCCTGGCTGCACCACCTCCTGCCGCGTGCGGACGGCCCCGGCCATTGCGGTGTGCTGCACCTGGCGAACGACGAGGGGCTGCGCGCAGCCGTCGTCGTGCGCTATCAGCCGCCCGCGCATTACTGACCTCCGAGGAGTACAGCCCGCATGGAAACCCACGTGTACGCGAACGACGACGAGTTCTGCTCGCAGGCTGCCGACGGCAAGGCCGCGGCGTGCTTCCCGGATGTGTGCCACAGCCCGCCCAAGCCGCCGAAGATCGGCATTCCGCTGCCATACCCGAACACTGCGTTCGCGCGTGACCTGGCCAACGGCAGCACCACGGTGTTCGTGTGCGGCACTCCCATCTGCAAGAAGGATGTGTCGTACCTCGCGACCAGCACGGGCGACGAGCCCGCCACCACGAAATTCCGCAAGGGCGTGGTGACCGAGGTCATCCAGGGGCGCTGCTACTTCGTGGACTGGTCGCCCGACGTGAAGGTCGAAGGCCTGAACGTGTGCCGCCACACCGATCCCACGACCCACAACCACAAGACCTGACGCACTCGCATGGCTCCTCGCACCAAACCGGGCAGCAGAAGCGGCAGCTCCAGCCACAGCAGCCGCCCCGCCGCCAGCCAGAAAGGCGCACCGAACACGCGCCGGCATGTTTACATCGATACGGCCGCCGCCAAGGGCAATTGCGCCAAGGACGTTGGCGCGATCGAAAAGAAATGCGCGCCCGAAACCCCAACGGAAAAGCAAAGCCGCCAGAAGTCGGCCCCCGGCCCGCTGGGCAAGCTGAAGCTGCCCACGCATAGCGGCAAGGCCGCCAATCCGGATGCGCAATGGATCAACGACCATTGCGAGTTCCTGATGATCAAGCCCAGCAGCCCGGAAGAGATGTTCAAGGAGTTGGAGAACATCCCTGCGCAGATGGCGGACGAGTTGGGAACGAAGGCCCTGGAAGCCGTGGAGGCCAAAGCCAAGGAAAAGCTCGAGAGCGCTGTGAAGGCCAAGCTGGCCAAGATGGCGATCAAGCAGGGCCTCGTGCGTGGAGGGTCGTTCCTGGGCGGGCCGTGGACTGGGGCAGCTGTCAATGCTCTCATGACCGCCGACGGTGCGTTGGACGCCGCGGCGGCTGCTGAAGAGTTCCCGGAACTGAAACGAGAAGTCGAGCAGGCGGCAGCCAAGATCAAGGACGCCAAGGCGCAGATTTCCGACATCCAGGGGCAACTGGACAAGTACAAGAATCCGGACGGCAGCTACAACAAGCAGAAGATGGTCACCGACATGATGACCGGGGCCGCGAAGCTGAACCCGTGTATCAGGGCACGCCGATGTGCATTGGTGCCATACAGGGAAACCTTGAATCCTCTTTCCGGACGAGACGGAAAGGGATGCTGTCCTGGGCAATCGGGGCACCATGTGTTGCCCAGTGCTATGTTTGAAGGGTGTCCAGGATATTCAGAGGGTGATGCTCCCACTATATGTGTTGAGGGGACAAACAACCGACATGGCTCTCATGGAACAATTCATGCAAAGCTGATGAAGGAGCTAGATGATCTCGACTATGCCACCGGAAAAATTATTCCTCGGGGAGCGCAAATTACTAAAGAGGGGGTGATCAATGCCGGAGTCAGATCCGTGGCTTCCGCCTTTCCTGAATCTGGGTGTGACGACCGCTGTATTAAATCTCAACTTCATGCTTTTTACGATCGATTAAATTGCACACCAGTGAGTCACCCAGGAGTTGCGGCTCCTGGTAAAGACAAACGCGTTGGACAGGGATCTGCTGATTAAAGAGGTTGTCGAATGTTAGAAGGCGATGATATTAAAGAGGCTTTTGCAGGATTTTTTATATATGACTGCGCCGTTAGAACGTCGGATTGCTTTTCATTTGCGATGCTCGAATCGATCGACGACGCTGCAAGCGGTGATCAAAGACTTTTAAACTTTTTTGCCAATAAACCAGTAGGTGAGAGAGTTGCATGGGATACATATGAGGGATTTGATTTGCCTGTAATCGCTGCATCCCGCGTTCCTGTCAATCAAACAGTTATGGTTTCATTGACTTGCGATGTGGCTGTTCTAGGGGGTGGCCGCCGTGGTATTGAGGCGCCGATTCCGCGAGGCGGATCTGAAGGCGACGTGCTTCGTTCATGCTATAAATTGGCAGCCATCGATGGTAGGGTTTACGCGGTAGGCTCCAGGCGAACTGTTTGTAAGCGAGTGGACCACGGGAAATGGGAAAGCTTGGCGAGCGATCGAAGTACTTTGCCAAGGCCAAGCCGTGTTGGCTTGTCGAGTGACGGTGGTTTTAGTGCAATTGATGGTTTTAGTGAATCAGATATTTATTGCGTAGGCGGTAAAGGCGACGCATGGCGCTACAACGGCCAACGCTGGTACCAGTGCATGGTGCCAACAAACATGTATTTTGAAAGCGTCTGCTGTGCAGGAGACGGTTTCGTTTACATCGGCATGCAGAGCGGTTCCGTCATGCGTGGCCGAGAAGACTCCTGGGAGATCATCCACCGAGACGAAATGACCTTAGCCTTCAAGGATATGGTCTGGTACGGGGACAAGGTGTGGTGTACCTCCGACTACGGCCTGTGGGTAATCGAGGACGGGAAGCTCAAGGAGGCGGACGTTCCGCCCGAGGTGAAAGCGTGCTCTGGCAATCTGTCGGTGGGCGATGGCGTGATGTTGCTGGCCGGCATGTACGGAGCCACGGTATTCGATGGGCGTAATTGGCAGCGGATTCTTTGAATTCCAAAACAGGGATATTAAATAATGACTGCCGTTGGAGAGGATTTGAAAGAGGTTTTGACCGGGTTTTTCGTGTACGACTGCGCTGTTAGAATGCGTGATTGTTTTTCTTTTGTGCTGTTGGAGTCCATTGATGACGCGGCCAATGGTGATAAAAGGCTGATGAACTTCTTTGCCAATCTTCCCGCAGGAGAAAGGTTGGCTTGGGATACGTACAGCGGATTCGATCTGCCGAAAGTGGCCGCGTCTTCTCATCCAAAAAATCAGGCAGTCATGGTATCTATCGATTGCGATGTCGCGGTCCTCGGCGGCGGCAGTCGTGATATGGAAGAGCCTATTCTCACTGGCGGGGCGCCAGAAACTGAGGTGCTTCGTGCATGTTTCAATCTGGCGACTATAGATGGCAGCATCTACGCCGTGGGCCCGAGACGAACCGTCTGCAAGAGGGTGGACGAGGGAAAGTGGGAAAGTTTGGTAGGAGACAGAAGCTCTTTGCCGAAACCTGCACGCGTTGGGACTTCGAGTGATGGCGGCTTTCACGCAATTGCCGGCTTCAATGCATCCGACATCTATTGTGTTGGCGGCAAGGGTGATGCATGGCGCTACGACGGCCAACGTTGGTACCAATGTGTCGTCCCCTCCAATATGTATTTTCGCAGCGTCTGCTGTGCAGGTGACGGCTACGTTTACATCGGTATGCAGAGCGGCTCCGTGATGCGCGGCCGAGAAGACTCCTGGGAAATCATCCACCGCGACGAAATGACCCTGCCCTTCAAGGACATGGTCTGGTACGACGGCAAGGTGTGGTGCACGTCGGACTACGGCCTGTGGGTCATCGAAAACGGCAAGCTCAAGGAGGCAGACGTTCCGCCTGAGGTGACTTCCTGCTCGGGCAACCTGTCGGTGGGCGATGGCGTGATGCTGCTTGCCGGCATGTACGGAGCCACGGTGTACGACGGGCGCGAATGGCAGCGGATTCTGTAATGGACCCGTGGCGCGGCCGGCGCCAAAAGTACAGTGGGAATTTGCTGGTTTCTAAGATGTTGATAAATA
>NZ_JMKU01000055.1 GCF_000687165.1 Paracidovorax oryzae ATCC 19882
CCCGATCGGGTCAGGCGTAGTGAACGCCCCCAGATCCGCGTCATAGTAGCGGAAGGTGTTGTAGTGCAGCCCCGTCTCCCGGTCCAGGTACTGCCCCTGCATGCGCAGGTTCTGCGGCAGGGGCGCCGCGCCGGCCTGCGTCCGGATGCCGGTCTCCGCCATCGGCGCATCCAAGGGACGACCTGCCGCATCGAACGCTTGCCATTGCTCGGTGACCGCGCTGCCCCAAACGCGATATTGCGCCCGCCATACGACTTGCCCGTTGCGATCACTCATTTCCTCAGGCAGTCCATTGGGCTGCAGGTGGAAGTAGTAGATGCGCGCGGAGGACGCAGATGCGGAGGCGGTCTGTTGCGCCAAGTCTGGCTCCGGCATCCGCACGCTGGCCGACTTCTCTACCGTTCCTTTGCGCTCCGCGCCCAGCTCAGCCAGATAGCGCGCCGTCGCCCCCACCGGTCCCGCCACCGCATGGTGCGCGTCGCTCGCGTCCCCATTGGTGACCGGGACGGAACGGACCTTGCCCGTGGCCGGATCACCTCGCGGGTCCTCCCCCGCCAGCGCCAGCGCCAGCACCGCCACCGGATGCTCCGGCTCCAACAGGCCGGCACCATCGATGCGCGCCAGCGGCCGGTAGCTGGCCGGTTCGTACACATAGGTGCTGGTCTGCGCACCGCGGCTCTCCTGCAGCAGCCGCAGGCCTTCCCACACGAACCGCGTCTGGCCGAAATCGTCCTCCTTGGCGATCCGCCGGCCCAGGGCGTCGTACCGGTAGCGGAAAACCTGCCGGATGGGTTCGCCATCGCGGCCCGCACGGATCACCGAGGCATGGGTCATGCGGTGCAGCGCGTCGTAGCGGCAATGCAGTTCGGTGTGCGCACCGATGCGCTTGCGCACCAGCCGGCCGAAGCCGTCGTAGTCGTAGCGCTTGTCCTGCAGCACCTTCACCCGGTTGTGGCGCACCCAGCCCCGGCTGCCCTCGGCGCCTTGCGGCACGGGCGCGTCGAGCCGGTTGCCGGCCGGGTCGTAGTGGAAGACCTCGTGCAGCGCCTGCTGCAGGGCCGGAGACGCACCGCCCACGGCCCCTGCGGCCTGCAGCGTGGCGGACAGGACATGGCCGGCCGGGTCATAGCGGTAGCGCGTCTCTCCATTGCGGCTGTGGCGCGAGCGCACCAGTTCACCCGAGGCGTCATAGTCCCATTGCTTGCGCAGTCCGTCCGACGGCACTCCCATGTCCGACGCGGCCGATGCATCCGGCATCTGTCCCGCCCAGTCCGCACCCACCCGCAGGCTCGCCGACTGTGTCCACTGCGCCCGCCGGCGGCCCAGCGGGTCGTAGGCCCAGCGGCTCGCCCAGCGCCCCTGCGTGCGCAGCACCTCGCGGTGCAGGTCGTCGCGCTCGATGTCGGCCACCACGACGCCGTCCAGGCTGATCTGGTGGACATGGCCGCTGCCATAGTGCAGGTGGCGCAGCACGCGTCCGTCCGGCAGCTCGGTGGCGAGGCGGTTGCCCAGCGGGTCGTGCGTGTGGCGCAGCACGGTGTGCGTACCGGCGACCGCATCCTCGGCAGTCTCCAGGGTGAGGTCTCCCAGCGGGCTGTAGCCGAAGGTCACTGTGTGGTTGGGTGACTGGCCGGTGGCGTCGAGCGTTTGCGCCCGCACCACGCGCCCCATCCTGTCATAAGCGAAGCGCTGCACGATGCCCTCCCGGGCCGCGGCCTGCACACGCTTTTCCACGAGCCGGCCGATGGCATCTCGGTCATACACCGTCTGGATCGGCGCGGCTGGCGCGTGGCCCGGTATCGCGTGCTCGATCACATCGTCCTCGCCCGGGTCTTCCCGCAGTGCTACCACGCGCCCCAGCGCATCGTGCGCGAATGCCCGCCGGCTACCGTCCGGCCGCAATTCCTGCACCATCCGGTTGGCCGTGTCGTAGGCAAAGCGGTAGGTGGCGCCGTTCTCGCTGACGAGGCTCGCGAGGCGGTGCGCTGCGTCGTAGCCCAGGTGGACCGTGCTGCCGTCGGGCCGCTGCAACGCCAGCAACTTGCCGTGGATGTCGTAGTGGTAGCGCGTGAGGTGGTGGCTGGAATCCCCCGAAGCGACCAGGCGGTCCGCGTCGTCGTAGGTGTAGCTGCGTGCCGCCCCATCGGCCAGCGTCGTGCTCAACAGCCGGCCTAGCGCGTCATGCACGTAGCGCGTGGTCTGGCCCAGCGCATCTATATGCTTGCTCAGGAACCCGTTGGCGTCGTACTCGAAGCGCGTGGTCTTGCCCGAGCAATCGGTGTGGCGCACCAGCAGGGCGCGTTCATCCCAGGCCCATTGCTGGCGTCCACCGTTCGCGTCGATGGTGACCACGGGCAGGCCGCGGGGGTCGTGCAGCGTGGTTTCGCGCCAGCGCGCCTCGCCCTCGTCGCCCGGAACATGCGGCGGCGTGCCCGGGTCCAGCGGCGGCCCCAGCACCTCCGTGCGGTTGCCGCGGTCGTCGTAGGTGTAGTGCCAGCGGGTGCCGTCCACGGCGGTGGCCGCGCGCACGCGCTGCAGGCGCTCGTGCCAGTCCAGCCGGGCGGTCTGCCCCAGCGGGTCGGTGGCGCCGGTCAGGTTGCCCAGACGGTCGTAGGTGAAGGTGAACCGGCTGCCGTCCGCACGCGTCCAGGCCAGCAGTTGCCACAGGTCGTTCCACTCCATGCGCTGCACCTGCCCCAGCGGATCCTCGATGCGCGTGACGTTCTGGTCCGCATCGTGGTCGAAGAGCTGCACCCGTCCGAGGTGGTCCGTGACGCGCGTGCGCCGATCACCGGGCCGTTCGCCGGGCAGGTCGTACTCGAAGGTCCAGGCGGTGGCGGGCATGCCCGGGGCCGCATCCTCCAGCCAGTGCTGCACCACGCGGCCTTCGGGCGCCGGCCGGTCCCACCGGTAGCGGGCCACCAGGCCGCTCGCGAAGGTCTGTGCGACGAGCGTGGCGCCCTCCCAGGTGAAGCGCCGCACGCAGCGGCCCAGGCGGTCGATGACCTGGGCGAGCTGGCCATGGGCGTCGTAGCGGTATTCGACCAGCGTGCCGGCCGGACCGCCCGCCGTGAGGTCCACGCGCACGAGGCGCAGCCCGCCGGCCTGCGCATAGCGCAGCGCGAGCCGGTGGCCCGCGCTGTCGGTCACATGCCGCACCACGCCATCGCCATCGCGGTGGAAGTCGATGGTGTTGCCGTTGAAATCCGCCCACTGCTGCAGCCCCAGGCGTTCGCCATCGCTGCTGCCGGTGCGCTGGCCGAAGCAGTAGATCCAGCCCAGGGCGGGCATGCCGATGAAGTAGGCACCGCCCTCCCCACGGCTCAGTTGCACGCCTTCCGGCACGCTGAACATCTGGCCGCCGGGCGGCAGGTCGTCGAAGGGGATGTCGCGGCCGGCCTCGTCGATGAAGTGCGCCTTGCCCCCCTCGAAGACCAGCTCCACGCTGAAAGGCAGGCTCCAGCCCGTGCCCAGCGCGCCCGTGCGCGCGTCGCAGGACGCATACGTGCGGCGCCAGACGACGGGCAGTGCCCCAGGCAGGCTGAAGTCGGTGTCGTCGTCGCCCAGCAGCACCTTGGCGCCGGTCACCACGTGTACCGGCTTGCCCTGCAGGAAGTTGCCCACGGCCGTTCCAGCACTGTCGCCAGCACCGGTCGCAGCCGAGTGGCCCCCATCGAAGGACGGCAGGATCTCGCCCATCACCTTAGCGCCCACCACACCGGTGAGAACGGCCATCCCGAAGCACTTGACGCCCGCCTTCAGCGCGCCGGCAGCGCCACCGAGGATGCCCGCCCAGAATCGGGCCTTGCTGGCGAAGTCGCGGTCGGACTGCGGCACTTCGCGCACGCGGAACTCCGCGATGGGCACGGACTCGCCGCCGATGAAGACGTCCTCCGATCCCTTGCTGATCTTCGCCTCGCAGTCCACGCAGTCGCCCTCACGAGCGGCGCGGTAGCTGTCGATGAAGACGTTCTCGCTGCCGAAGATGACCAGGCTGGGGGGCATGCTGTGCTTGTCGCACATGGCCACGTCCAGGCCCGTGCGGATGGCAGGCTTGTCGTTGATGAAGACCGTGGTCGATCCGGTCGCCGTGAGCGTTCCGCAATCGGAGGTAAAACTTCGACCGAAGGCCTCGCCGAAGGACTGTACAAAGTCACCCACCAGGGAGAAGGCATGCGCCACGACGAACGACGCCACGGCAACACCCAGGCCGATAGCGATCCCGGCGGCCGTGCCGAGGCCCGGACAGGCGATCGTCCCCACCACGGCGCCGATCGCCACCGCGGCCCCGAATTCGATGCCGACCGCTGCGGCCGCGCCGGCAGCATGCCCCTCCCGCGCATAGGTGTGGGCGATCGGATCGTGCAGTCGGGCGGCCTTGGGCATGGCGTGGTGCGTTTAAAGCAGGTGTGAGAAAGAAACCGGCAGCCTCACGCGCGCAGGCGCAGGCTGTGCAGGACCGAGGCCCAGTGGGCGACGTGCTCCTCCTTCCAGGGGCCGGCATACGTGCCGGTCACGACCAGTGCACGACGCCCGGGCATCTCCGCGAGCACGATCTTCTGGTGGATAGGGTGGCCCTGCTTGGTGTAGGTGACGTAGGCACCCGCAGCGTTGTGCGCTCCATCGGAAGAAGGTGCGCCCGCCGGCGCATTCAACGGCAGATGGGTCGTGCCGAACTCCAGTTCCTTGAACTGCTTGCCCGACGTGGACAGCGCCTTGACCTGCTCGCGCAGCAGTTGCTCGACGCTTCCGCCCTCGTCGAAGTAGTCGCGCGTGATGACCACGCTGAAAGGCAGCGCGGGGTCACCGAAGACCAGCACGTTCACGCTGCGGTCGATGAAGCTGCCCTCGGGCAGGTCGAAGGTGGCTTCCTGGATGTGGTACTGCATGGATGGTTCCGCGGCCGAGGCCGCGGGAGGTCAGTTGATGTTGACGGGCTTGCCCAGCACGGTGAGCACGTCCTTGAGCTCGATGAGCCCGTTCTTGCCGCGGATCTCCACCTTGCCGTCGCTGGTGAGGGTGATGGAGGCCCCCTCGCCCGCGGTGAGCGTGATCGTCGCGCCCGCCTGCAGGCGGATGTGCTGGCCGGCCTTGACGAGCACCGAGTCCTCGGTGGCCTGCAGGTTGACGTTCTGCTGGCCCACGACGGTGGCGGTGTCGGTGCGCGAGGCCAGGGTTGCGTTCTGCTGGGCGGTGAGGTTGAGGTTGCCCGTCTGCGCGTCGGTGGCGATGTCGCCCGCGCCCACCGTGGTGCGCTGCCCGCCTTCGGAGACGTGCGTCAGCATGCCGGCCCGGGCGAGCTGCGTGAGCTGCGCGCCGCTGGAGACCGTGATGTGCTGCGTGGCGTGCATCGACGCGCTCTGGCCCGAGCTGATGACGATCGGCTTGGGGCTGACCATCGTGTGGCCCTGCGGGCTCACGATGGAGACGATGGGCTGCGTGATGTCGCGCGAGAGTTCGCGCAGCGCCTGCGACTGCGGCATGGCCGGATCGGTGTCGGACGGCAGGGCCGCTTCCGGTGCACCACCGCCGCCCTGGAAGGCCGAGAGCGCTGCCGCGGCCTTGGACAGCGATGCCGATGCCGCCTGCGCGCCGGTCATGGCCGCGATGCCCGAGCCCAGTTCCATCATGTGCGAGGTCTTGAGCGAGTTGAGCGCGCCGAGGTTCGCGTCCAGCGTCTGCGCCGCCTGGCTGGCCTGCTGCATGAGCGATGCCGTGCCGGACAGTCCCGCGCCCAGCTGGTCGAAGCCGTCCGGGTTGAAGTTGGCCACCATGGACGTGAAGTCCTGCGGATAGGTGGTGATGAGCAGGCCCTTGTCCGCCCGGATCGAGCCCCACAGGTCCGTGCGCAACTCGAAGCCATACCCCCGCTGCGAGCCCGTGCCCTGGTGCATCAGGTACCCCATGTTCAGGTACGTGTTGCCGTACGTGTTCGACAGCTCCAGGTGCTCTATCCCCTTCTGGTCCTCGAAGCGCAGCATGCTCGCCCCGCCACCTCCCTTGCTCCAGCGCGTGAGCGTGCCCGACTGCGTCTTGTGCTCCGGCAGCTTCCACGGCGGCATCTGGTCCGCGTTGTACACCCGCCCCGTGATGATCGGCTGGTCCGGGTCTCCGGACAAAAAGTCCACGATGACCTCTTGGCCTATGCGCGGCAGGTAGATGCTCCCGTAGTTCTGCCCCGCCCAGCCGTGCGACACCCGGATCCAGCAGCTGGACTGCTCATCGAACTTGCCCTGCCGGTCCCAGTGGAACTGCACCTTCACCCGCCCGTACTGGTCCGGCCAGATCTCCTCGCCCGGCGGGCCCACCACCACCGCGGTCTGCGGCCCCGTCGTCTTCGGCTTGGGCGTCACCCGTGCGGGGGTGTAGGGCAGGCTCGTGGGCTGCGCCTGCAGGGTAAAGCGCTGGAAAGAGCCCTCTTCCTGCACCGTGCCCTTGCCCCCGGGGTTCGCCGCGCTCACCCGCGGGTTCTCCTTGAAGTGGTATTGCAGGCCGGTGATCAGGTACTGCTGGTTCTGGTCCCCGCGCGGGTAGTTCTCCAGCGTGAAGAGGTAGCCCGTGGCCAGGGAGCGGTGGCGCGATTCGCCGCGCACCGTGCTGCGACCGCTCAGGTTCTCCTGCAGCCGCACCCGCGCATAGGCTTCGCCGTCGCCGAACTCCGTGTAGCCTCCCGGCCACTCGTAGGTCTCGTACGCGTCGTGGCTGTGGCCCGGCGGCATCTGCCGCATGTTCGCCAGGTCCGCCTTGGGCTTCTTGAAGTCGTAGTCGTCGTTGTAGAAGCGGCCCGAGTGGATCTCCTCGTGCAGCTCCCAGGCGTGGATGTTCTCGCGGTCCGCCGTCGCCGACTTCTCGGGCGGATAGAAGGGAATCGTGGCCGCCCCGGGCAGCGGCTGGTGCGAGGCCACGATGTCGTCGGCCAGCGTCAGCGTGTGCTGGCCCTGCGCATGCTGGTGGTAGTAATAGATGCCCTCGTGCTCCATCAGCCGCGAGACGAACTGCAGGTCGCTCTCGTCATATTGCACGCAGTATTCCCACGTGCGGTAGCTGCGGCTGAGTTTCTTCTCCAGCGGATATCCGTACACGCCCAGCACCTCCTCGATGATGTCGGGCACGCTCTTGTTCTGGAATATCCGGAAATCGCTCTTGCGCGAGGCCAGCCAGATCCAGGGCTGCAGCCGCAGGCGGTAGGCGTAGAAGCGGTGGTCCTGCCCCTGCGTGCCGAAGCGCGTCACGATCCCGTCGAGGTAGCGCCGGCCGCCGCCTTCGGTTTCCACCACCACCGTGGCGCTCTTGCCCAGCAGCGCCTTGGGGT
>NZ_JMKU01000056.1 GCF_000687165.1 Paracidovorax oryzae ATCC 19882
CCGTCGCCCGACACCGCCAGGCTGTTGGCGTCCGCGATGCGCCACCACAGGCTCGCGTCGCCCAGCACGTTGCGCGCGATGTCCTTGAGCGTCTCCCCGCCCACCACCGTGTAGGCCACCGGGTCCAGGCTCTTGTGGCGCGGACGGATCTGCGCGGCCTGCAGGCGGAAGTCCGCCGTGTCCACGTACGCCGGGGTGTTGGTCTGGGGTGTGTTCTCCTCCTGGGTGGGCGCGTCGCCGTAGCGCGCCAGCACTTCGCCGTTGGCGACCAGCTGGCGCTGCACGTGGCCGGGGGTCAGGGCGCTGCCCGTCACCCCGCCCTGGTAGCCCGAGGCCGGGTTGGCGATGCTGCTGTTCACCTCGCCTTGTGCATTAAACCCGCCCTGGCTCACGAACACCGCCGTGCCGTTGGCGTCGTTCACGAACGTGCGGTCGTAGCGCGCATCGTTGCTCGAGGGCTGCGTCGCCTGGTTCGTCAGCGCTGCCGCCAGGCTCCCGTCCGGGGCCTGCGTCGCGCTGCCCGTCACCTTGGGCTGGCGGATGCCCACCACGAAGCCGTTGGCGTCGCGCTGCGTGATCGTGCCCACCACGTCGCCGCCGCGGCGCGTGAGGGCTGCGCTCTGCTGCCAACTGCCGTTCAGGTACGTGTACTGGTACGTCGTGGTCGTGGCCTGCCCGTCGGCTTCCTGGCGCACGCCCTTGAGGTTGCCTGCCGCGTCGTAGCCCAGGCCCGTCACGTCGCCTGCGTCGTGGTATGCCACGTTCGTGGTCTGGGCCACCTTCTGGTTGTCCGACGGCTTCGCGCTGCGCAAGACCGTGTGCACGTCCTGCAGCTTGCCCATCGCGTCGTACTGGCTGTAGCGGTACTCGTAGCTGCCGCCCGTCTCGCCGACCAGCGTGCGTGCCGCCACCTGCCGGCCTGCGCCGTCGTACAGGATGCCGTCCATCTTGTCGCTCGCGCCGAAGCCCGTGTAGCCCGCCATGCGGTGCAGGTCGTCGTAGGCGTAGGCATACGTCTTGCGGATCGTGCCGTCCGGCGAGCCCGTGATCGCGGGGCCGTCAAAGGTCTGGTCCATGGTGCGGTTGCCCGCCAGGTCATAGGTGTACTTGAGCGTCGTGATCGAGCCGTTGACCGACGACTCTTCCCGGCTCTTCATCTGCCGGTTCATCGCGTCGTACTCGAAGCCCGTGGTGCTCGTATGCACCACCTGCCGCTCCTGCTGGCCTCCATACGGGTCGCTCGTGCGGATCGTGTTGACCACGTGCGTTTTCACCTCCTGGCGGTTGCCCGCCAGGTCATAGGTGATGCGCACATCCGAGCGCCCGTCGAACACCGCCCGCAGCCGGTGCTGCGCGTCATACACCAGGTGGTTGCCCTGGTACACCACGTCGTCCAGCAGACCGGACGTGAGCAGCGTCTTCTGCGACATCTTCTCGGCCACCCGGTTGCCGGCAAGGTCGTATTCGTAGCGGGTGGTCTGGCCCAGGTAGTTGTCGCGGATCTCGATGAGCTGGCCCGCGCCGTCGTAGCGGTAGTCGATGTTCTTTTTCTTGTTGGTGGCCGCAGCCCCGCCCACGCCCGGCTCCACGCGGGTGTTGTCCTCGTGCACGAGCTGGCCCGCGAGGTTGTAGGTGTAGTTGAAGTCCACCGGCGCGCCGCCCCCCGACTGCGCATCCGTGCGGCCGATCAGGTGGCCGAAGATGTCGTAGTTCCACGCCTGGGTCATGCCCACGGCGTCCGTCTGGCCCACCTTGCGGCCCTGCGCGTCGTAGCGGTAGCGCATGGTGTAGGCCAGCGGGGCGGTGGCTCCGCCTGCGCCCCGGACCGTCTCCTGGCCGCTCAGCACCACGTTGCCCATGCGGTCGTAGCGGTAGCGCGTGGATTCGTCGTTGCCGTTGGTCACCCGCACCTTGCGGCCGGCTTCGTCGTACTCCACCGTCTCCAGCACCGTCATGTTGGCACTCTTGACTCCGGACTCGTTACCGGACACGACACCGTTGCCCTTGTCGTCGTCGGCGGAGTACAGGTTCCCCGCCACCGCGCCGTTCATGTTGCCATCGACCCAGTAGCGGGCAATCGCTTGTGCGAGTGAGGTCTGCGTGAGCCGCGACATCTGGTCGTAGGTGTACTTGGTCACCACCGTCCGGTCGGCAGTCATCCGTTCGGCAGAAGAGGTTTTGTCGCCGAAGGCGTTGTAGGTGTAGTCCATGCGCCCGCCGTCGGCGTGCCGCTCCTGCACCACGTTGCCCGCCAGGTCGCGCACCTGCGCATTCAGGTGGCCCAGCGCGTCGCGCACGCCCACCTGCCGGCCCATCGCGTCGTAGTACACCTTCGTCGTGGCCCACGATTGCGCGAAGTTCACGTCCTCGTGCAGGCGCGACTGCTCGATCACCTGGTTGTTGGCGTCATAGCGCATCGTGGCCGTGCGCACCAATGTGCCCGCGCCCAGGCCCTGGGTTTCGTCGATGGTGGTGACGTTGTTCCAGCGGTCATAGTCGCGGACGGTGACGGGGCGGCTGCTGAGGCCGCCCTGCTGGGAGTTCTGCGCGCGCAACTGGGGCACGTACTCCGTGGGTTTGGGCTGGACCGTGACGCCCCCGCGAACGCCCGTGGAGGGCACGGTGATCGTCACCGTGCCCTGCTCGATGTAGGGGTCGCGGTACATCCCCGCGGGATGTTCGATGACGATCTTCACCTGGTAGGTGGTGCCCGGCACGAGCCCGTCGAGCACGAAGCCCTGCAGCGCCGCGCCGCCTGCGAACTGTGAGCGGCCATCGCCCTGCCGGAACAGGTAGGGCGCCGGGTTGCCGCCCGGGATGCCGGGAGAGGCGCTGACCGTCACCCGCGCGCCCGTCTCGGGCTGGGGCCATTGCAGCACGCTGTAGTTGGTACCGTCGATGACGGCGTTGCCCATGCCCAGGGATTCCATCTTCGCCGTGGCGGCCATGGGCGCGCTCAGCATGAAGTTGGAGATCACCTCGTACTCCAGGTCCGTCGTGAGGTAATCGCCCAGGCTGCGGTCGCCGCGGGCGTTGCCGTTGTACAGGGCATAGAGCGGCTTGGTGCCCTCCACCGGCGCCATCATGATGTAGCCGTCGTTCTGGTAGGCGTTCTGGTACCAGCGCGACCAGTTCCATGCGAACGTTCCATTGGCCAGAGCAGGGCGCGGATCTTGATTCAGCACGATGAAGTCGCCGCGATAGACCGTGGCGGGATTCGACGCCAGCTGGAACACCGTGTCGCCGCCATAGATGTATTGCATCAGGCGCTTGCTGTTGCCCGATGGGTCCACGTCCACGTAGCCCAGTACACCCTCATACCGCGCCGCCCCCTCGGCAACCCGCTGGTTCATCTCCATGATCACGGACGCATCCGATGTCGTGATGTGGTGGTCGTTGTTCTGGTAAGTGAAGTAGTAGCGCTGCAGCGGCTTGCGCCCCGGGCCAGGGTCTTTCCACACATAGCCCAGGATGCCCATGTTGGACACGTTGTTCCTGGCGTACACCACCGCGGGGGTGGTCACGGCCAGGCTCGCGCCCTGCGACGTGGTCAGCGTGCCCTCGGCGCGCTGCGCCACGCCGCCGAAGCTGTTGAGCACCACCACCTCGTACTTGTAGGTGCCGGGTGCCATGTTCAGCGCGACGCCCTGGTAGCCCGTGCCGAAGCCGGTCGCGCGCCCGTCGCCCTGGGCGAACACGCCGTTGCCCACGGTGCGCGTGCCGGTCCAGTCCTGGCTGGTGTCGCCCAGCGGCTTCCAGCGGAAGACCACGCTCTGGCCCCCCGCAGGCTGGGGCCAGCGCAGCACCTGGTAGGCGGTGCTGTCGATGGTGGCCTGCACCACGCCGACGCCCTCCAGCGCCGGTGCGCTGTCGGCAGCTTTCATGCCGATGGCGAACGAACCCGTGCCGACTTCGCGCACGTCGCTGCCCTGGACGTTGCTGATGCGGTATTCATAGCCACCGGTACCCACGCCGGTGCCGTTGTCGTCCCAGACCAGCTTTTCCAGTTCGATGCGGTGCGCCGAGCCGAAGGTGTGCAAGGCATTGGCGAGCCGCACGGTGCGCCACCCGCCGCCGATGGCGCGCACCTCCATGCGCAATTGGGTCACCAGGTTCTGCGGCAGGCTGACCTCGACACTTTGCGCCGCGAATGCGCCATAGAGCGTCGTCAGCCGGCCGATACTGCCGGCCGTGCCGCTCTTGGTGCTTCCAGACGAACCGCTCGGGCCGCTGCCCGGCCCGAAGACGGCCTGCGGCGGCTCGGCCGATCCGCTTTTGGTTTCCATGGACGGCGGCAGCCCCTGCATCAGCGCGTTGCGCTCGCTCAGCGAGGTGGTATAGAGCCCGTCCTTCCATTCAGTGTCGCCATCGGGCGATTTGTGGTGCTGCAGGGCCTGGAGCCTGGTCATGCCCGCGGGTGCCGCGGACGAACCTGCGATGCCCACATAGCCATCGATGCCGCGATCTTCCCAGCCGCTGGCCAGCAGGCTGCTGCGCTGGCTGTCGCTGGTGGTGTAGACGGAGATGTTCGTGTTGGCCTTGCCCAGACGATAGAGTGCCGTCAGACCCGCCGCCGGCTGCTCGGCCACGTACCCCGCGATGCCTTCGTCCAGCCAGCCATTGTTGCCGATCAGCAGCGAATCACGGGTGGTGGTGCTGGTGCTGAACAGGTGAACGTCGTTGTATTGATCGTACAGGCGGTAGATGGGCTTGCGGCCCGCGCCCGGCTCGTTCCAGATCATCCCCGGGCTTGTGGCCTCGGTCCATGTCAGCTGTGTGGAGCTGGCCTGGCGAGTGTCCGCGTTGTAGATCGTGGTCCAGTTGCCGAAGATGTCGAGCTTCTCGACCTGGATGCTCTGGATGCTCTGGATGCCGACCGAGGCACTCTGGCTCGCCGACTTCCACTTGAACGAGTATCCGTTCAACGCCTCTTCCGATCCCACCACGATGCTGCGGGACGTAGCCTCGTTGCTGGTGTTCACGTAGTTCAGCGTGATGCGCACATCGCCGCTGCCCAGGTCCTGCAGCGAGCGCCAGACCAAATCCACCTGGTTCTTGCCATCGATGGTGGAATTGCCGGAGTCGTTGGGGATTTTTTTCTCGGTGGCCGTGACCACCCCGTACACCAGGTTCAGGCGCGTGGTGACCCCCATGGCCTTCTCGCTCGCGCGCTCCGGTGCGATGGTTCTCACCAGGCGGCCGCGCAGGTCGTATTCCATGTCCGTGCGCTGGAACTCCCCTGCCGCACTCGCCTGCACGCCCAGCGCCTGCTGCGTGTCTGCGTAGTTGTCCAGCCGGACCCGACCCGCCCCCACCAGTTGCGCCGTCTGGCGCCCCTGCAGGTCGTAAGCCCAGATCTTCATCACCCCGTCGCCCGCATTGCTGCGCCACACGCGGCCGGCGTTGTCGTAGTCGTAGACCTCGTCGCCGACCACGCGGTTGCCATCGGACGCCATCATGCCCAGCGTGCTGCTGCCGTCGGCCTGCCGCACGATCTTGCGCGTCACTTCGCCGAAGCCGTTGTACTGCAGCTCCGTATCGCCCAGCCACAGGCTGGCCGGGTCCGGGCTGTCCTGCAGCGGCGTGTAGGTATGCGTCTGCCGCCCCAGCGCGTCGTAGCGGTAGGCGCGCCAGAGGCTGTGCATCTGCTTCGCGCCCGCGTCGTCCACATAGCTGACGTTCTGCCATTCCTTGGCCAGGCGCCCCTGCGCGTCGTAGGCGTAGTAGTGGCTGTTGCCCGCTGCATCGATGGTCTCCAGCGTGTGGCCTTGCGCATCGAAGCGGGTGTAGCTGGTGCGGTCCGCCAGTTTGGCCGGCGCAGCGTTGGCGGCATAGCTCCGGCCATCGCCCGACACCGTGGCGCCACCCGCGTATTGCACGGTGGAGACCGCGTTGCCGTGCGCATCGCGCCGGAACTCGGTGAGCGGGCTCACCGGTGCCGCGCCCTGCTGGTTGGCCGCCACGCCGATGTTCACGGCCGGCGTCACGATCGCGCGCACGCGGCCCAGCACGTCGTAGAACTGGTAGGTGGTCGCGCCCAGTGCGTCCGTGGTGCGCAGCAGGTTGCCCAGCGCGTCGTAGGCGTAGCGCGTCGTCAGATCGGCCTTCGCCCCATCCTTGGCTTGAGTGACCTCCGTCAGCACGCCGCCGATGTCCGCGGCACCCGCGTTCACGGCCGTGTAGCCCACGCCACGGCGCGTCTCCGACGTCTTGCGTCCGAGCACGTCGTAGGCCGTGTCGGTGACGCGGTCACCCTTGCCTGCGTCGGGAACGGTTCCCAGGGCCGCGTTCCTCGCGCCGTATTCCACGTGCCGCACCACGTTGCCAGCGGCATCATAGGCATCGGTACTCAGGTAAGCCATCTCATCGATGGTCGAGGTGCGCCGGCCCAACGTGTCGTAGGCATAGAACCTGGCCGACCAGCGGATGCTGCCCGTGTTGGTGTACACGCTCGTGAGGTTGCCCAGCGCGTCGTAGCTGTTGCGCGTGGTCTTGCGCCCTGCCCCTTGCTCGGCGGCGGCGCTGTCCCAGAAGAAGACATAGGGCTCCTGCACTTCCTTCACGCGCCCCAGGCGGTCGTAGCCGGTGAGGATGTCGCGGTCGGTGCTGCCCGCCCTGGCGGTGATGGCCCCGCGCACTTCGTCTTCGCGCATCAGCACGCCATCTGTGCGGGTGGTGATGTTCTGCGCATAGCGCACGAGGCGCTCGGTCTCGCCGAAGGCGTTGCGCGTGTAGCCCGTCACGTAGCCCAGCGCGTCCACGTCCCACGCGAGCTGGCCCGCGCGGTCGTAGGCCTTGTAGCTCCACGCGGTGCTGCCGGC
>NZ_JMKU01000057.1 GCF_000687165.1 Paracidovorax oryzae ATCC 19882
ACGGCTTCCTTGAGGATTTCGTTCTCCAGGGTCTTCTTGCCGAGCACGCGCTGTAGCTTGGCGATCTCTGCCCGGGCCGCCGCCAGCTCCGATGCCGGCACCACGGCTTCACCCGCGGACACGGCCGTCAATGCCCCCTGGCGTTCGAGCTTGCGCCATTGGAACAGCAACCCCGCCGAGACACCTTCCTGGCGCGCTACCAGCGACACGCTCATGCCCGGCTCGTAGGTGCGCCGCACCAGGGCCGCTTTCTCGGCCAGGGACCAGCGCCTGCGGCGCTGGTCCTTCACCACTACCTCTACTGACTCCGTATGCCTAGTCATATGCACAGTCCTGCTCCTATCTCCAAAGATAAGCGACAGGACGGGGCCGGGGAATCAGGGGGCTATCTCAACCCGGCCGTTGCCCGTCTTCAGCACCTGGCCCTTGATCTCCCCTTTACCCATACTCTGGTTGAACGGGAAAGTCTGGAGATCCTTCTCCTCAGGCGCTTTGGGGGCCACATCGATATCCAGCATCACCATCCGGACAGTTTCTGCAATGGACTCGCGCATGGCATTGCGGAAAGGAGCCGCCCCCTGCGCCGCCCACAGCGCGAGCGATTCCCTGCCGCCAGGCCCCACGGGTGCCGATTGATAGCGAAGTTGCCCGCGCTGGCTCGGCATCTGGGAATCCGATTCGCCGGGCCGCAGCCAGATGCCGACCATCGACTCCACGTCGAACGTGCGGAAGTCCATGCTCAACGTGTATCTGGGAAGGATGACCAGCAGCGCCTGCCCCGGCAGGAGATCGGAGCGCAAACAGGCGAGTTCGTCTTTCGACACGGCGCGGGGCGTCGTCGTAAACCGGCTGATCTTGATCGGATAACCGGAAAGCTCCTGCCGGATCGACTCGTTGAATTCCTTGCGGTAATCCACATCCTCGATGGCGGCATAGAAAGGGCCGAGCGCGCTTTGAGACTCCTTCACCCGATTGTTCGTGATGTGGCTGTCGATCATGGCGCCAATCAGGCCGTGGGCAGCGCCGCCCGTGGAAGGTTGCACAGCGGCAATCACCTCGTCCTGCACCACCACCACATGGGCCGTGAGTTCGGTGACCTTGCTGCGTTGCTCGGGAGTCAGGCTCGTCCGCAGGGGCGACGCGCAAGCGCCAAGGAGCAGCGCGACGGAAAGCATCGCGATGAGTCGTAATCGGTACATGAAGACTTTCAACGGGGTGGATGGGCTTTGACTGGCGCGTCGCCCTGACGCAGCTGCGCCGATTTCTTGCTTCAGCGGGCAATCAGTCTTGCCTCACTGATGAGCAATTATATTTTTCATAAAGTTACACAGGAAAAATAAAGATACACACTCAGGCAGCACTGGGCCAGCGACGCAGGTACGGGCGCGGCAGTCCTACGCCACTGGCAAACGCACGCCTCGATAGTGGGCAGTCCGTGACTGCCGACCTGCTATCTACGTTCAGGAGACGCCCCAATGGCCACCGATCCCGCACACCACCCCTTGCACCAGGTTCCCGATGAGCTGCCGCGTCCGCCCGGAGACCTCCCTCCCGCGCCGCCCCCTTCACAGCCACCGGCGCCATCCAGCGCATCGCCCCTGCCGCCCTGAAACCAGCCGGGCAAAAGCCGAATTGCGAACGGTGGAGCACCTGCCGAGCTCGGCCTGGCCTCCTACGCCGCCGCCACGGCCCGGCTGACGCCTGCGGCCGGGCTGCCACGCGCACAGTGGAGCACCCCTCACCCCTCCGTGGCCCGCATGCGCCTCCATCACGCCCTCTTCCGTTTCTCACGCCGCCTGGCGACCGTTGCCCCGGCCAGGGAGGCGCGATGAGCTCCCGTGCCACGCCCCCTGTAGAACCCATCCCGCCCTATCCGCACGCCGCCGGCGGCTGGGGTTCGATGAAGGCCGTCGCCGCCAGCGTCCTCAAGGAGGGCGCACCGCTCACCACGCTCGCCGCCCTGCGGCACCAGAACAAGGCCGACGGCTTCGCCTGCACGGGCTGTGCCTGGGGCAAGCCGGCCAGGCCGCGTGCCGCCGAGTTCTGCGACAACGGCGCCAAGGCCACCGCATGGGAGCTCACAGACAAGCGCGCGGGCCCGGATTTCTTCGCGCGCCACACGCTGTCCGAACTGCGGCAGTGGTCCGACCTCGACCTCGAAAGCGCGGGCCGCCTGACCGAGCCCCTGCGCTACGACGCTGCGCAGGATCGGTATGTGGCCGTCACCTGGGACGAAGCCTTCGCCGGCATCGGCCATGCGCTGAAGGAGCTGCGCGCCGAAGACCCTCAAACTGCCATCTTCTACGCCTCCGGCCGCGCCTCGCTCGAAACCAGCTACATGTACCAATTGCTGGCCCGGTTGTACGGCAACAACAACCTGCCCGACAGCTCGAACATGTGCCACGAGAGCACGTCGGTCGCGCTGCCGGAAACCATCGGCGTGCCGGTGGGCACCGTGCGGCTCGAAGACTTCGAGCACGCCGAGGCGATCTTCTTCTTCGGCCAGAACGTCGGCACCAACAGCCCGCGCATGCTCCACCCGCTACAGGAAGCGCGCGAGCGCGGCGTACCCGTGGTGACGTTCAACCCCATCAAGGAGCCCGGGCTCCTGCACTTCGCCAACCCGCAGTCGCCCGTGGACATGCTCACGCCCAAGGACACGGCGATCAGCACCCAGTACCTGCAGGTGCGCAACGGCGGCGACCTCGCCGCCCTCACGGGCCTGTGCAAATGGCTCATCGAGGCCGACGACGAGGCGCAGATGCACGGTGCCCTCCGCGTGCTGGACGTGGACTTCATCGCGCAGCACACGCAGGGCATCGACGCGTTCGCCGCCGCGATGCGCGCGAGCCGCTGGGACGACATCGAGCGGGACAGCGGCCTCTCGCGCGCCGCGCTCTCGCAGGCCGCGCAGACCTATGCGCAGGCCGGCGCGGTGATCGCCGTGTACGGCATGGGCCTGACCCAGCACCGCCACGGCGTCGCCAACGTGCAGATGGTGAGCAACCTGCTGCTGCTGCGCGGCAACATCGGCAAGCCGGGCGCGGGCATCTGCCCGGTGCGCGGCCACTCCAACGTGCAGGGCCAGCGTACCGTCGGCATCACGGAAAAGCCCGAACTCGCGCCGCTGGACCGCCTCGCCGAGCTCTACCGCTTCGAGCCCCCGCGCCACAAGGGCCGCGACACCATCGCGACCTGCGAGGGCATCATCGACGGCTCGGTACGCGCCTTCATCGGCCTGGGCGGCAACTTCGTGCGCGCCGCGCCCGACACGCGCCGGCTGGAAGCGGGCTGGGGCCGCCTGCGGCTCGCCGTGCACGTGGCCACGCGCCTGAACCACACCCACACCGTGCCCGCGCAGGACACCTACCTGCTGCCCTGCCTCGGCCGCATCGAGGTGGACACGCAGGCCACCGGTCCGCAGACCGTGTCGATCGAAGACTCCATGGGCGTGATCCACCCGTCGCACGGCGTCGCCGCCCCCGCCGCGCCCACGCTGCGCTCCGAGGCCGCGATCGTCGCCGGCATCGCCCGGGCCACGCTGCCGGAGAACCCGCACGTCCCCTGGGAGGCCTGGACGGGTGATTACACGCTCGTGCGCACCGCCATCGAAGCCACCTGGCCGGACATCTTCCGGGACTTCCACCACCGGCTGCGCGAGCCCGGCGGCCTGCCCAAGCCCAACGCCGCTCGGGAGCGGCAATGGAAGACCGCCAGCGGCAAGGCCTGCTTCGTGGTGCCCCCGGCCGGCGCCGGCACGGTGCAGGACGCCGAGGTACTGCACCTCATGACCCTGCGCAGCGAGGACCAGTTCAACACCACCGTCTACAGCCTGACGGACCGCTTCCGCAACATCCACGGCACGCGCAACGTGCTGCTGATGCATCCGGACGACATGGCCCGCCGCGGCCTCGCGCAGGGCGACGCCGTGCACGTCACCACCGCGGTGGATGACGGCCATTCGCGCCAGCTCTCGGGCCTGAAAGCGGTGCCCTTCGACCTGCCGGCCGGCTCCGTGGCGGGCTACTTCCCTGAGTGCAACCCGCTGGTGCCGCTCGGCCACCACGCGGACAAGAGCCACGTTCCCGCATCCAAATGCATTCCGGTGCGCGTCGAGCGGACCACGGCCAGCGTCCCGGTCCCTCCGGCCCAGCCAGCGCAGCACTGAGCACCACGTTTCACCCCACATCTCCCAGCGCCGCCACCATGCCCCACTCCACCCCCACGCCGCCGCCCCATCCCCTGCCCTACAGCCCGGAATACGAAGTCCCCGAAGAGGACGAAGAGCAGACCAACGCGGAACTGCTCGCGGCCATGCGCCGCATCAGCGAGACCGTCGCCAAGGACGAAGGCCGTGCCTACCGCAGCGTGCACGCCAAGTCCCACGGCATCCTGCACGGCACCCTGGAGGTGCTGCCCCTGCTGCCGCCGCTCGCGCAGGGCCTGTTCGCACGGTCCGGCACGCACGACGTCGTGATGCGGCTCTCCAGCACGCCGGGCGACCTGCTGGACGACAGCGTCTCCACGCCCCGCGGCCTGGCGCTCAAGGTACTGGGCGCGGACGGCCCCCGGCTGGATCCAGCCGACGGCCTCGCCGAGCAGGACTTCCTCATGGTCAACGGGCCCGTCTTCACCGCGGCCACGGCGAAGCAGTTCCTGCGCAGCCTCAAGCTCCTGGCCGCCACCACCGACAAGGCCCCGCAGGCCAAGAAGATCCTCTCGGCCGCCCTGCGCGGGCTCGAGAGCCTCGTCGAGCAGGCCGGCGGCGAAAGCGCGACCCTCAAGGCCATGGGCGGGCACCCGGCCACCCATCCGCTGGGAGAAACCTATTTCACGCAGGTGCCGCTGCTGTTCGGCCCCTACATGGCCAAGTTCTGCCTGGCCCCTGTGTCGCCGGAGATCGCGGCCCTGAAGGAAGCGCCCGTGGACCTCTCCGCCAGCCCGCACGCACTGCGCGATGCGGTGTCGGGCACCTTGCGCACCCACGGCGGCACCTGGGAGCTGCGCGTGCAGCTGTGCGTGGACATCGAGAAGATGCCGCTGGAGGACGCCTCCGTGGATTGGCCGCAGGACCTGTCACCCTACGTGGCCGTCGCGCGCATCCACGTCCCCGCCCAGGCAACCTGGGACCCGGAGCACAGCCCCCGGGAAGACGACCGCCTGTCCTTCAGCCCCTGGCGCGGCCTGGCCGCGCACCGTCCCCTGGGCTCGATCATGCGCGTGCGCCGCGCGGCCTATCCGGCGGCGGCACGGTACCGGCAGGCATTCAATGCGGGGGAGATCCGGGGCGAGGGGGAAGGCAAGTCCACCGCTGAGTGACGGGACGGGTTACAGCTCAAAAGCTGGGCGGTCTCAAACCTGAAGTGCAACACCTCGATTGAGAGGGAGTTTCTGTTTCAGTGAATGGTAGCGTCCTGCCGCTGCGCAATGGCCTGCATGAACTGCTGGAACGCTTGATAGGGAGAGCGCCATCCCAAGGTCTCGCGAGGGCGGTTGTTCATGAGGTCAGCAATCGAATCGAGCGC
>NZ_JMKU01000058.1 GCF_000687165.1 Paracidovorax oryzae ATCC 19882
TGAGCGGCCAGGAGACGGTCCGGGGCGCAGGCGGAGCCACCGCCCCGCTGGCCTATGTGATGCGCTACCGCTACGACGCGCAGGGCCGCAAGGTGGGCCAGACGGACGCCATGGGCATGACCCAGGCGTGGAACTACGACATCTTCGGCCACCTGATCGGCCGCACGGATGCGCAGTCGGGCGGCGGCGCGCCGGTGGACTTCAACTACACCTACAACCTCGCGGGCCAGCTCGTGCACGAGGACAACACCCGCGTGGAGCCGGGCGTGGGTGGGGCCGCGGCCACCAACAAGAAAAAGAACATCGACTACCGCTACGACGGAGCGGGCCAGCTGATCGAGATCCGCGACAACTACCTCGGCCAGACCACCCGCTACGAATACGACCTCGGTGGCAACCGCGTGGCCGAGAAGATGTCGCAGAAGACGCTGCTCACGTCCGGTCTGCTGGACGATGTGGTGTACCAGGACAACCACCTGGTGTATGACGCGCAGCACCGGCTGCGGGCGGTGTTCGACGGGCGCTCGGACGTGCGCATCACCTATGACCTGGCGGGCAACCGTTCACAGGTGAAGACGCACGTGATCAACACGATCCGCACGACCACGGAGCAGGGCGGGCTGCAGGAGCGGCAGGTGGTGCATACGGACACCACGGAGTTCGAGTACGACGCGATGAACCGGCAGACCCGGAGCCAGCAGAAGTCCTCCGTCAACAGCGCCATCGAGACCCACAAGTACTTCTATGACCTGGCGGGCAACCGCGTCAGGGAGCAGGTGTTCGACGGGCCAGCGATACCCACCGACGCCAATGGCACGATCCGCAAGACCTACGACTACATCTACGACGACCTGCACCGCCTCGACAGCTACACCGGGGCGGGCGCGGCCGACATGATGGACAACATCAAGTACGACGGCGCGGGCCGGCAGGTGGCGTCGCGCACGCTGGTCGGCCCGGAAGGCGGCAGCTACGAATACCGCTACAACCGCTACGACGCGACGGCCAAGCTGTATGAAACGCGGGTGGTGGTGCGCAGCGCCAGGCCGGGAGACAACCAGAAGGTGGCGCAGCGCACGAACTTGCTGTACCACGACACCGACGGCGTGACGGGCCTGGGCTACGACGCGGCAGGCAACCTCATGGGCGTGCGCCAGGATGCCGATGGCCAGATCACGACCACGACCTACCAGTACACGTACCTGAACGGCAGCTGGCAGCAGAGCGCAGCCCTCACGCGCCGCGGCGGTGACGTGGTGGGCACGATCACGCAGCGCGACGCCAACGGCTTCGTGGTCGGCATCCGCCAGCCCAAGGTGACGGGCAGCGCGGCGCAGGCGCCGGACGGCAGCCTGGCGGCGGCGCTGACGAACCAGGCGACGCAGGCCACGAGCAACGATGCGCGCTACGACCGCACGTTCGTCAACGACGCCAACGGCACGGCGGTGTTCGTGAGCCAGGGCGGGTTCAACGAGAAGACCGAGGTCAACAGCAGCATCGCCAACCCGGCCTCGGGCTACCAGGGCGGGGTGACGGGCAGCGCCCTGACCCCCGGCCACGTGCAGCGCCAGCTGGTCGCCAACGGCGAAGTGCTGGCCCGCTACGGCGACGCGCCCACCCAGGAAGAGAACACACCCCAGACCAACAACCCGGCGTACGTGGACACGGCGGACTTCCGCCTGCAGGCCGCGCAGATCCGCCCGCGCCACAAGAGCCTGGACCCGGTGGCCTACACGGTGGTGGGTGGCGAGACGCTCAAGGACATCGCCCGCAACGTGCTGGGCGACGCGAGCCTGTGGTGGCGCATCGCGGACGCCAACAGCCTGGCGGTGTCGGGCGACGGGCAGCTCACGGCAGGGCAGACGCTGACGGTGCCCAAGCTGGCGCTGAATGCGAACAGCGTGGAGACGTTCCAGCCGTACGACCCGAGCCAGGCGATGGGGAGCATGGACCCGGTGTTGCCGGTGCCGGCGAACGGGGGCGGGTGCGGGGGGATCGGGGCGATCATCATGATCGTCGTGGCAATCGTGGTGACGATCTACACCGCTGGTGCTGCTGCCAGTGCTTTAGGCGCTGTGGGAACAACTACGGGCGCGGGCGTAGCCGCCGGGACTGCTGCAGGTGTCACGGCTACAACGGCTGGCACGTTCGCGGTCGGATCTGCCGCTCTGGCGGGCAGTTACGGAGCAGCAGGTATTGCAGCTGCGGCCATAGGCGGAGCTGTCGGCTCCATCGCCAGCCAGATGGTGGGCAACCTGATTGGTGCGCAGGACGGCTTCAGCTGGAAGAGCGTGGCCCTCAGTGCACTGGGCAGTGGCATCACGAGTGGCCTGGGAAGTTCCGGATGGCTGCCGAAGATGGACAGCGCCTTCGCGAATGCAGCAGTCAGGCAAGCCGTCTCGGGCACGATCTCCCAAGGCATAGGCACGGTGACGGGCCTGCAGCAGCGTTTCGATTGGAAATCCGTGGCGGCAGGTGCGATTGGTGCGGGAGTCGGCGCTTCTGTCGGTGGGGCTCTGGACAAAGCCAACGTGTTCGGAAGCTGGGGAAGCGATTTCGCGACGGGGTTGGCCCGTGGAACCGTGTCGGGCGTCGCAGCTGGGATGACCACTGCGGTGCTGAAGGGCGGGCGTGTCAGTGTGCAGCAGGTGGCGACCGATGCGTTTGGCAACGCCCTTGGGCAAAGCCTGGCCGCTGCAAGTGGGCCGCAGCTCACCTTTGCACAGGACACTGCGGCAAGAAGTCGTGCTCTTGATCCTATGGGACTGCGACAGATGGCACCCACCGCGGCGTCGCCTGACGGTGAAGGCGCTGTTGCGTATCCGGTGCGGATGCCTGGCGACATCGAGACGCAGCCACTGCCTGCCCAAGTAGAAGATGCGCCCCGCACGGTGCGTGCGGGTGAATTTGGCGGTTCGCTGGAGCGGATTGCGCGCTCGCAGTTGGGCACTGGAGCCAGTCAGCGCGCCATCAACAACTACGTAGGTCAGCTCTTTGAGATCAACGGCATCAGCAATGCGCGGCGGATCATGCCCGATCAGTCCATCATGTTGCCCGGCGCGGACACGGCGGCCGCTACCACGGGGTTGAGGCTCTATGGCAATGACATAGCGATTGGTGAGCAAGCCGCCGCTGCGCGGGCTTCGTTGGCAGCGCAGCAGCCGGAAGCGCAAGAGCCGGTGTGGAGCTTCCGTGAGGCAGGGATGCTCCAGCTAAAGCGCGAGGAAGCAAGGGCGCTTGCCGAACAACAAGCTCGCATCTCAAGCGGGCCGAGCATGTCCGCATGGGACGGTGTCACTCGCCTGTCTACAGCGGATACAGCAGCTACTAAGATCGATGCTATCAGAGCGGCTGGTCCTATAGGGATCATCGGCGGAACGATCGCATATATAACCAGCGGTGGAAAGATTGATGCTGCTGTTTGGGCTGCGCAGCAATCTCAACCGATCGATGGCGTCGTCGGCAGCCTCGCAGGCCTTGGCACGCGACCGATTACGTCACTTTATCCCCGTAGGGTACCGTTTGGCCCCAGCACAGGGAGCCTTTCGGGTGACCCAGAAATGCCACCCAGAAATGCAAGTACTGAGCAGATTCGGTCGATTAACCGGCAGAACGAAGCTGCAGAGTTCCTGGCGAAAAATGGCTTTGATGTGGTACAGATTCCAAACAGGGGTGCACAAGGCGTTAAGAACCCTGATCTTGGTATCAACGGACAATTGGCAGATGTCTATTCTCCCAAAACAGGTAATCTCTGGACAGTTCGTGACAACATCGCGAACAAGGTGGAATCGCAAGCACCGAACATTGTTCTCAACTTGGCAGATTCACCATTGCAGCCCGGCCAAGTCATTCGGCACTTGGAACTCTTTCCGGTTCCTGTAAACAACTTGGTGATCATTAAGAATGGTCAGATTAATGTAAATGGTAAGTAGCTATGGCCCTAATGCTGAATCTGGAGATTGAATCTTGCGTGACGCTTCACGCCGTGCGTGAAGCGCTAATGCAGGCTAGCGCTGTTTTGACTGAAGAAGATCAGTCGCCCCTAATGGCTTTTTGGGAACGTTCGGGTGTATCGGTTTTCGTTCGAACAAATTTGGACTACACGCAGGTCCTTGCCGAAGGTCTTGATACAGAAGCTGCTTGGCAAGTTGGAGTAAGACTTGTGTTTTCCTATTCAATTGCTGACTACGATGCGGGAAATCAAGATGTGAAAATCTTCCTCGAAGCACTGTGCCACCATACACATGCTTTTTTTGTTCTATCTTTCCAGGGCGAGGAGGTCTACGCAGTGCGTGATGAAAATGGGTTACGTTATTACTCTGTGTTTGCCCAGAGCCTGTTGTGAATGAGATAGCCCCCTGATTCCCCGGCCCCGTCCTGTCGCTTATCTTTGGAGATAGGAACAGGACTGTGCATATGACTAGGCATACGGAGTCAGTAGAGGTAGTGGTGAAGGACCAGCGCCGCAGGCGCTGGTCCCTGGCCGAGAAAGCGGCCCTGGTGCGGCGCACCTACGAGCCGGGCATGAGCGTGTCGCTGGTGGCGCGCCAGGAAGGTGTCTCGGCGGGGTTGCTGTTCCAATGGCGCAAGCTGGAACGTCAGGGCGCTTTGACCGCCGTGTCCGCAGGTGAAGCAGTGGTGCCGGCCTCGGAGCTGGCGGCGGCCCGGGCAGAGATCGCCAAGCTCCAGCGCGTGCTCGGCAAGAAGACCCTGGAGAACGAAATCCTCAAGGAAGCCGTGGAGTACGCCGCCGAAAAAAAGTGGATTGCGCGCTCGCCCTTGTTGCCCGGGGACGAGCAGTGAAGACGGTCTGCCGGACGATGGGGATGGCGCGCTCACACGTGCGCGAGCTGCTGGCGCGCGATGAAGCATGGACCGATGGCCGCAGGCACCGTACGCCCTGTGGTGATGCCGAACTGCTCGCTGAGCTGCGGCAGGAAATTGCAGAGCTTCCCAGCTACGGCTACCGGCGTGCCTGTGCCTTGGTCAACCGCCAGCGCGCTGCGAAGGG
>NZ_JMKU01000059.1 GCF_000687165.1 Paracidovorax oryzae ATCC 19882
AAGCAAAACGCCCCCAGACCGGTGAGGATCTGAGGGCGGCTTGGGCTGTAGGAGCCTGACGATGACCTACTTTCACACGGGAACCCGCACTATCATCGGCGCAAAGTCGTTTCACTGTCCTGTTCGGGATGGGAAGGAGTGGGACCAACTTGCTATGGTCATCAGGCATAAAGGGTTGCTGTCCTGGTTTGTGGTCAGGACGGCGAATTCATAGAGCAAATCAGCTTTTGGTTTTGATTGCGTCACTTGGCATAACAACCTTGACGGTGTTGTCAAAGTTATAGGGTCAAGCCGCACGAGCAATTAGTACTGGTTAGCTTAAGCGCTTGCACGCCTTCCACACCCAGCCTATCAACGTCCTGGTCTTGAACGACTCTTCAGGGGGCTCAAGGCCCCGGCAGATCTCATCTTGAAACGAGTTTCCCGCTTAGATGCTTTCAGCGGTTATCTCTTCCACACTTAGCTACTCGGCAATGCCACTGGCGTGACAACCGATACACCAGAGGTGTGTCCACTCCGGTCCTCTCGTACTAGGAGCAGGCTTCCTCAAATCTGCAGCGCCCACGGAAGATAGGGACCAAACTGTCTCACGACGTTTTAAACCCAGCTCACGTACCTCTTTAAATGGCGAACAGCCATACCCTTGGGACCGGCTACAGCCCCAGGATGAGATGAGCCGACATCGAGGTGCCAAACACCGCCGTCGATATGAACTCTTGGGCGGTATCAGCCTGTTATCCCCAGAGTACCTTTTATCCGTTGAGCGATGGCCCTTCCATACAGAACCACCGGATCACTATGTCCTGCTTTCGCATCTGCTCGACTTGTCAGTCTCGCAGTTAAGCACGCTTATGCCATTGCACTATTAGCACGATGTCCGACCGTACCTAGCGTACCTTCGAACTCCTCCGTTACGCTTTGGGAGGAGACCGCCCCAGTCAAACTGCCTACCATGCACTGTCCCCGATCCCGATAAGGGACCTAGGTTAGAACCTCAAACGCACCAGGGTGGTATTTCAACGTTGGCTCCATGAGAACTAGCGTCCTCACTTCAAAGCCTCCCACCTATCCTACACAGATCCGTTCAAAGTCCAATACAAAGCTACAGTAAAGGTTCATGGGGTCTTTCCGTCTTTCCGCGGGGAGATTGCATCATCACAAACATTTCAACTTCGCTGAGTCTCAGGAGGAGACAGTGTGGCCATCGTTACGCCATTCGTGCAGGTCGGAACTTACCCGACAAGGAATTTCGCTACCTTAGGACCGTTATAGTTACGGCCGCCGTTTACTGGGACTTCAATCAAGAGCTTGCACCCCATCATTTAATCTTCCAGCACCGGGCAGGCGTCACACCCTATACGTCCACTTTCGTGTTTGCAGAGTGCTGTGTTTTTATTAAACAGTCGCAGCCACCGATTTTTTGCAACCGCTTTGGGCTCCCTTTGTACAAGTTCACCTACTTGCGGCATACCTTCTCCCGAAGTTACGGTATCAATTTGCCGAGTTCCTTCTCCTGAGTTCTCTCAAGCGCCTTAGAATACTCATCTCGCGCACCAGTGTCGGTTTGCGGTACGGTCGTGTGTAGCTGAAGCTTAGTGGCTTTTCCTGGAAGCAGGGTATCACTCACTTCGTCTGCAAGCAGACTCGTTATCACCCCTCATCTAAGCCCGGCGGATTTGCCTACCGGGCACGACTACAGGCTTGAACCAACATATCCAACAGTTGGCTGAGCTAACCTTCTCCGTCCCCACATCGCACTACACATCGGTACAGGAATATTGACCTGTTTCCCATCAACTACGCATCTCTGCCTCGCCTTAGGGGCCGACTCACTCTACGCCGATGAACGTTGCGTAGAAAACCTTGCGCTTACGGCGAGGGGGCTTTTCACCCCCTTTAACGCTACTCATGTCAGCATTCGCACTTCTGATACCTCCAGCATCCGTTACCAGACACCTTCACAGGCTTACAGAACGCTCTCCTACCACGCACAGTAAACTGTGCATCCGCAGCTTCGGTAACTGGCTTAGCCCCGTTACATCTTCCGCGCAGGACGACTCGATCAGTGAGCTATTACGCTTTCTTTAAATGATGGCTGCTTCTAAGCCAACATCCTGACTGTTTTAGCCTTCCCACTTCGTTTCCCACTTAGCCAATTTTAGGGACCTTAGCTGGCGGTCTGGGTTGTTTCCCTCTTGAGTCCGGACGTTAGCACCCGGTGCTCTGTCTCCCAAGCTCTACTCTTCGGTATTCGGAGTTTGCCTTGGTTTGGTAAGTCGCCATGACCCCCTAGCCAAAACAGTGCTCTACCCCCGAAGGTAATACTTGAGGCACTACCTAAATAGTTTTCGGAGAGAACCAGCTATTTCCAAGTTTGTTTAGCCTTTCACCCCTATCCACAGCTCATCCGCTAGTTTTGCAACACTAGTCGGTTCGGACCTCCAGTACCTGTTACGGCACCTTCATCCTGGCCATGGATAGATCACTTGGTTTCGGGTCTACACCCAGCGACTGGACGCCCTATTCGGACTCGATTTCTCTACGGCTTCCCTATTCGGTTAACCTTGCCACTGAATGTAAGTCGCTGACCCATTATACAAAAGGTACGCAGTCACCCTTGCGGGCTCCTACTTTTTGTAAGCATGCGGTTTCAGGATCTATTTCACTCCCCTCCCGGGGTTCTTTTCGCCTTTCCCTCACGGTACTTGTTCACTATCGGTCGATGATGAGTATTTAGCCTTGGAGGATGGTCCCCCCATATTCAGACAGGGTTTCTCGTGCCCCGCCCTACTTTTCTCTAGCTCAGTACCACACGTCTGCTTTCACATACAGGGCTATCACCTACTATGGCCGGACTTTCCATTCCGTTTTGTTAACAGTCGTGCTATCACTAGAAGGCTCCTCCGATTTCGCTCGCCACTACTTTCGGAATCTCGGTTGATGTCTTTTCCTCGAGCTACTGAGATGTTTCAGTTCACCCGGTTCGCCTCGCATGACTATGTATTCATCATGCGATACCTCTTGCGAGGTGGGTTTCCCCATTCAGAAATCTCCGGATCAAAGCTTATTTGCCAGCTCCCCGAAGCTTATCGCAGGCTATCACGTCTTTCGTCGCCTATCATCGCCAAGGCATCCACCACATGCTCTTAGTCACTTGACCCTATAACTTTGACATCTCTTGCGAGACATCTCCGCTTTCTTTCAAGGACTTGCGAGGTCTTTCACCTCGCGCGTTATGCCGTAATGTGAATTCTTCTTCGGTATTGCTACCTAGAGAACAATTCGTCATTACTGAACTTCAATCAGCTTTCGCTCAATTGAATATTCGTTTTGACGCAATCAAATTTTTGTTGCCGACGGCACGGTGCAGTTTCCTGCTTTCCGCCGGCAACGCTGATTCGACTCTATGAATTTTTAAAGAACAGCCGATTGACCCGGTCTATACCGGACCAACAACAAAGAGGCCTCTTGCGAAGCCGCTTTGGTGTTAGTTTCTCGCCCTACCGCAGGGCTTCTTGGTTGGTGGAGGATGACGGGATCGAACCGACGACCCCCTGCTTGCAAAGCAGGTGCTCTCCCAGCTGAGCTAATCCCCCACTGATCCTCGCATCTTATGTTCGGAAGATTTGGTGGGTCTAGTTGGGCTCGAACCAACG
>NZ_JMKU01000060.1 GCF_000687165.1 Paracidovorax oryzae ATCC 19882
AACAGCGTGGAGACGTTCCAGCCGTACGACCCGAGCCAGGCGATGGGGAGCATGGATCCGGTGTTGCCGGTGCCGGCCGGAAAGGACGGCGGCTGCGGTGCGGTGGGCCAACTCATCGTGGTGATCGTGAGCGTTGTCGTGGCGGTCTATACCGGCGGCATCGCTGGGGCCATGCTGGGCAACCTGGCGGGCCAGATGGTGGGCAATGCCGTCGGCGTGCAGGACGGCATCAATTGGAAGAGCGTCGCGTTGTCAGGCATCAGCGCAGGCATTGCCGGCGAGTTGGAAGGGTTGAAAGCCTTCAGCGGTACCGATTGGCAAAGCGTCGCATTGCGCATGGGCACGGCCAACCTGATCACGCAGGGCGTGGGGGTGGCGACGGGGCTGCAAAGCCATTTCGACTGGCGCGGAGTGGCCGCCAGTGCGGCAGGCGCCGCAGCAGGCGCCGCAGTGGGCAGCGCGCTCAAGGACGTAACCTGGCTGTCGGGCCTGGGGGAAACGGGTGCTGCGCTGGCGCGCGGTACGCTCAGCAGCATGGCCGCAGGTGTGACGGCAGCCGTGGCGCGCGGAGGTCGGGTGAGCATCCAGCAGGTGGCTGTGGATGCGTTCGGTAATGCACTGGGGGAGAGTTTGGCGGCTGCAATGCAACCCAAACTCGTTGCTCAGGGCTTACGCCTCGGTGGGGGGCTCGGATTAGCTTATGGCGGTCAACGTGCGGAATCTACGGGTAGTTTTCCGAATTACAGTTCGCAGCCGATGGTGGTCGAAGACGGGGTCACGTCAATTGACCCTCAACAATTGCGTATTGCCGCTAATAGTTCGCAAACCTCTGCGTCATTTGCAGATGATCACGCACAGCGAATTGGTTTTATCAATCCGATGGGGCTGCCTACGCGATCCAGCAAAATTTCTTCCGAAATTTACGATGACGGTGCTGCGTTAGCAAAAGAAGAGGCTAAACAGGAGTTTGAGGGGGCATTTGGACTCGGTGGCTTTAAATTGGCGCAGTTCGTTCCTGCAGTTCCTGGCGGCCTTGGCCTTGGATTTGCAGGCAGCGGTAGCGGGAGTTCCTCTGCCACTCGTCCGCCCGAGATCGGAGGCACGCCTGGATTCGATGTAAGAACTGACATGCCTACCGGTGTTCCTGGATATGTAGGCTCATATGGTATAGGCGTTAAATCTTTGGTTGGTGGAATTACCTCTTTGCTGCCAATTGTTGGCATCGGAGTTCAGTGGATGTTGAGCACTGGGGTCTCAAGTGGTAATATTCCAGAGATTCCCGATGTACTGGTGGGCGATCAGAGTGATCCAAGGTCGGGGCCTAATGCCTCTGGGAAAAAGCATACAAGTGGCCCGCTTGCCCCGGAGTATGGCGGCGTTGGTGATTTTGTAAAGGATTTAGATGTGCTGACTGGCGGAGTACGTCCTTGGCAGCGGGGTGATAGTGCTCCTCCAGGGAGTTTGGTAGGTGAAAATGGAATATTTGGCCGACCAGGTAATAGCTCTGGAGGTCAGAGTATCGATATTCCGGCTAAAGGAAATAAACCGCATGAAACCTTACATTACTGATTCTATGAAAAATGGAAAATATATTCTTCCAATTCAGTATGGAGGAAGGGATAAAGATTTTGTTGGTAGTTTGTCAGGTGGTCATATTAAGGCTTATGGTTTGCCGAATAAGCAGTCACTAACTATGGCTTGGGAATTTTTCCTGTCCTTCGGCAATGGGAGTGTGTTGAAGTTCTCTTCTGCGTGTACTAATGTGGGAGGTTGGGAAGAGTTAGGTAGTATTAATTTGGAAATTTACGATATTGAATCTATAGAAGATTTTTCTGATATCTTGGTTTGGCATGATATTGAAGATTTTCTCGTAAAAAAAATCGGAATAATTTGCTATGAGGATGCTAAAATTTATTCTGAATGTGGGATTTTCTTTGAAAATGGAAAAAATGAAAATTTAATCGTTTGCACAGGAATTTCACCTGGTTCTGTTTCCGTTTTTTCTAGTTTTTCATTTGTTGATTTTGATCCGGAAATTCCCATTGAAAAATGTAGAAAAATATATATTACTTCTGATGGTTAAATCAAGCGGGCGATCTCAGTCCTGAGCGCAGCACCTGAGCCTTGGATAATTTTGCGATGCACGCTGGCAGCATGAAGATCGCCTCACGTTCTCGCTGGTCCAGCAGTGATAAGCGGGTGATCATTGCCGGGGCTTTTCGGGCACAGTTCAGCACCGTATGAGCCGCTTCGAGTTCTCCCGGGGCCAACATGAGATCGACCCGTGATCCAGTAGTCGGAATCTGAAAGTGTCGCAGCGCTCGGACGTGGCCTACCCCGATGCGGGCGCCGTGACGGGCCTGGGCTACGACGCGGCAGGCAACGTTATGGCCGTGCGGCAGGACGGAGACGGCGGCGCCACGACGACGTACCAGTACACGTATCTCAACGGTAGCTGGCAGCAGAGCGCGGCGAAGACGAACCGGGACGGAACAGAGGTGTCCACGATCACGCAGCGCGACGCCAACGGCTTCGTGGTGGGCATCCGCCAGCCCAAGAGCCTGAGGGCGTGGCAGTAGCCGCAAGCGGAGGACGTGCGCTACGACCGCACGTTCGTGAACGACGCCAACGGCACGGCCGTATTCGTGAGCCAGGGCGGCTACAACGATATCGGCGAAGTCAAAAGCAGCATCGCCAACCCGGCCTCGGGCTACCAGGGCGGGGTGACGGGCAGTGCCCTCACCCCCGGCCACGTGCAGCGCCAGCTGGTCGCCAACGGTGAAGTGCTGGCGCGCTACGGCGACGCACCCACCTAGGAGGAGAACACACCCCAGACCAACACCCCGGCGTACGTGGACACGGCGGACTTCCGCCTGCAGGCCGCGCAGATCCGCCCGCGCCACAAGAGCCTGGACCCGGTGGCCTACACGGTGGTGG
>NZ_JMKU01000061.1 GCF_000687165.1 Paracidovorax oryzae ATCC 19882
CTGAGCGCGACGGCATCGCCGATGCCGCGGCGACCGCATCGAATACGCAGCCTCGGGCTGCTTGATCGACGCGACAACTATCTTGACATGCTCCGATCTTTGACAGGGTCGCCAATGCATTGGTGCCACTGATAAGAATTTTGTTGACATTTATGGTTTTGGTTGTAATGCCTTTTTATTTTAGCAAAAGGGCGGGGTATAAAAATTCATATGCAAAATGGCTGACACTTATTTTTGCGATTTTTTTGATGGCGTTCAGCCCTTCATTTGGAATTTCTGAGATTTTTTTGTCAAAATTGTATTATAAAAATTTTGCTGGTGAAATTTTTATTTCGAGAAATTCTGACCTCGTTTCACATTTAAAACTTATTTTTCAAGGTAGTGCTGCTGGCGCGGTTGTGTTTTCTTCTCGCGCTATTCCTGTTTTGTTGTTTTTGATTGCGTCTATTTCGCTGGAGAGGAAGTTCTCAAGAAAAAAACACGATTGACTTGCCGAGCAGGTAAGATTGAATGGACTGAAAAAAGAATGAGCGAAATCGGGGGGTATTCCGGGGATGAAGCCATGAAGAAAATGAATTTGAGGTTCATCGTTCTAATCTTGTTTTTATTTACTTCTTTTGGCACTATTTTTTATAATTTTGGTGATCACGAAGACATTGCCGAGTTGGTGCCAAAGGATAGGTGTGTCAAGTCTGCATATAACGATGATTCAAAAAACCATAAAATATCGATCAACTGCAGAGGCTACAGCGGCGAAGTGTACACAATCAATGCGAGAAGGTGGAATGATCAGAGCAAGATAGAAAATATTGCATCAAACCTCAAAGAGGGGGAGGTGGTGAAGAGTTTTATTTGCTCTGAATTCAAGCCTTCGGGCGAAGAGCGCTTTTCGGAAGAAATTCGGCATCTCCATACTTGTTTGTCTAAAGAGAATGGAATAACAATTACTTCCAACAGTAGAGCTGCGGTAGTGTTTTATATAGAACTTTTTGAGAAATAAACCTTGCCGCGCCTGAGAGAAATTGCGCCACTTTGCCGGCTCCGCCAGATTCTGGGACAGATGTAAATTTCTTATTGTTGCCATCCGGGCTGCGACGTACGATCCACGGCATTTCCGGCCGTGCGCGGCCAGCCTCCCGCGAACCCGTCGCGGCAGGCGCGCGCACTCCCTGCCCCATGCCTCTTCACGACCCGAACGACATTCCCGCGGCACTGCACCGCCTTGCCGGCCGCTTCCGTCTTCTCGGCCCGGTCGCCCGCACGCTGCGGTGGTGGATGTGGGCCGCGGTGGCCGGGGCGCTGGCGGCGGCGGCCACGGTGGCGTTCCGCGCGCTGGTGCAGGGCGTGGAGCACCTCGCCACCGGCCATGCCGGCGGCCTGGTGGAGGCCGCGCGTTCGCTTTCGCACTGGCACCGCGTGGTGGTGTGCACCGCGGGTGGCGTGCTGGCGGGCCTGGTGCTCGAATGGGGCGGTCGCTGGGCGGCGGCCGGCCCGCGTGGCGATGCGCACCTGGACTACATCGATGCCGCGCGCGCTGGGCGGGTGGACCTCAACGACCGCACCACGCTCGTGCGTTCGGCATCGGCGCTGCTGTCGGTGGGCACGGGCGCCTCCATCGGGCGCGAGGGGCCGATGGTGCAGATGGCGGCCTGGCTGGCCGCGTGGCTGGCCCGGGTGGTGCCGATCGCCCCCGAGCAGCGCAGCGCCCTCATGGTGTGCGGCATCGCCGCCGGCATCGGATCGGCCTACCACGCGCCGGTGGCGGGCGTGGTGTTCGTGCTGGAACTCGCGCTCGGCTTTTTCGCGCGCCATGCGGTCGCGCCCGTGCTCATCGCCGCGGGCACCGCCAGCGCGCTCATCCAGTTGCTGGTGGACCCCAAGCCGCTCTACGACGTGCCGGCGGTGGCCGTGGAGCCGACCAGCCTGGGGCTGGCCCTGGTGGCGGCCGTGCTGTTCGGCGCGGTGGGCTGGACGCTGCTGCACCTGCTGGAGGGCAGCCGCCGGGTTTTAGGGCGCGTGCGCTCCCTGCCGGCGCGCCTGGGGCTGGGCGGGCTGCTGGTGGGCGGGCTGTCGGCCTGCGTGCCCGAGGTCTGGGGCAATGGCTACAGCGTCGTGTCGTCGGTGCTGCAGGGCGGGCACCTGTGGCAGTGGATCGTGGTGGTGATGCTGACCAAGATCGTGGCGACGGCGCTGAGCTCGGGCAGCGGCGCCATCGGCGGCGTGTTCACGCCCTCGCTGTTCGTCGGCGCCACGGCCGGCAGCGTGCTCGCCCAGCTCGCGGCCCTGGCGCTGCCCGCCGCCTGGGTGGGCGACCCGCGGGCGCTGGCCATCATCGGCATGGCCGCCGTGCTCGCGGCCGTGACCCATGCCCCGCTGATGGCCATCGTGATGGTGCTGGAGATGACGAACCAGTTCCAGATGACGGTGCCGGTGATGCTGGCCTGCGCGGTGGCGTATGCGGTGAGTACGCAGTTCGGGGGCCGGCCGTTGTATGGGAATCCGATTGAGGCGGGGCGGTGAGTTGGCGCTTAAGCTCTATTCAGTCTTTTTGCTGGGAATGACCGATTCAGGCTGAGTGCAGTCGACCAAGTTTGAAGGTCGAATGACCAACCATCTGTAACCGGCCACTGAAGCCTGGAGAGTTCATCGGTCCGCTGTATGTAAGAACGTGTTCAAAGTCTCGCCTGACTGATATGAGAAGCTCGCTGGATGAGAAAAGGGTACCCCAGCGATATCAAGCGCGAGCAGTTTGACGT
>NZ_JMKU01000062.1 GCF_000687165.1 Paracidovorax oryzae ATCC 19882
CCCAAGCTGGCGCTGAATGCGAACAGCGTGGAGACGTTCCAGCCGTACGACCCGAGCCAGGCGATGGGGAGCATGGATCCGGTGTTGCCGGTGCCCGCAGGGCAGGATGGCTGCGGAGGATTGGGGCAGATCGTCTCCATCGTGGTTTCCGCGGTGCTGATCGCCTATGGCGTGCCCGTCCCCATCGCTTCGGTGGCGGGCGATTTTGCAGGGCAGGTCACGAACAACATCACAGGTGCGCAGAACGGGCTGAACTGGAAGAGCCTGGCGATGTCGTACGTGAGCGGAGAGATTTCCCAAGGCTTGAACGCCCCAGGACTTCTGCCCGGCAAGGGCTTCGAGATGACCGTGCTGCGTTCGATGGTGAGCAACACGCTCACACAGGGCGTGGGGGTCGTGACGGGACTGCAGGACCGCTTCGACTGGAAGCGGGTCGCTGCGAGCGGACTGGGTGCGGCGGCAAGCTGGGGCATGGGCTATGCGCTGGATCTGACGGACGTGAAGGGAGAGCGGTTGCCACAAGCATCCGGAACGGACTTGTTCGTGAAAGCCGGACTGACTACTTTTGCCGGAGGGATGACGACAGCTGTGGCGCGGGGTGGGCGGATCAGCGTGCAGCAAGTGGCATTGGATGCGTTCGGGAACGCTGTAGGCGAGTCCCTTGCGGCTGCAAGCGTGGGAGGCGGTTATCGAGGCCAAGGGACTGCATCCAGTCCGTATGTGGACCCGGATACTGGCGAACACATCGTGTTTGGCAAGCCGTATGAACCAAACTTCCCGCAGATGCAGCAATTCGTGGGCGCCGTCGGCGATGGCTCGAGGCCGTTGGTAGATCGCAGCAATGACGTGCTGCTGGCAGCCGGCCATGGCTTCTCGATGGGACGCGGCCCTGTCTCGATCGAGCAGCGTGGGCGTACGGTGTACATCACCGAAAAGGGGGCTGAGCCCTCCGTTGATGCAATGCTGGCCAAGGCTCAAGCCGACCTGAAAGATATTGATCGTTTGCGCGATGAAGAAATAACCGCGGCATTGAACCGAAATAGCGTGATTCGAGAGACCGTTACGCCGATCTTCGAGCCTTTCACGATCGAGGTTCCACCGATGTTGCAAGCGGTCGCTGGCGGTGTCGGTGATGTTGTGACTGGGACGATAGTGGGGTTGGCGGACCTGACGGTCGCACCTCTCGCCGATTTGGCGCAGACCGGCCTGAAGGCGCTGCACGGCGCAGTTACGGGAGACTACCAGCCCTTTACCCCGCTGAGTTCGTACGCTGACGGCGTTGTAAACGGCGGCATGGGTACCTGGGACGGTATCAAAGCCACAGGGGTGAACGTTTTCAATGTCTCACCTCTCGGGATGATTTATCACGCAGGCACTGGCGCCTATGGTTTGACCACTGCTGCGATGAACGGTGATGTGCGAGGAATGACGCGGGACAGCCTCGGACTCGGCTTAAATTTTGCGGGAGCGGCGGTTGTTCCCATGGGGATGACGCGTACTCCTGTTACGCGGAGTTTTTTGGCCCAGGCCGAGACCTCTGGAGCTGACCTTGGTGCTAAAAGTAAGTCTCCACTGCAATTTGGCAATACAAAAACTGCAGCCTCTATCGTCACGCGGGATGGAAGCCTTAGTCGAAATGTTTCATGGTTCGATCAGCAAGCGGTTTTGGAAAACATGGCGACTTCTGATATTGGAAGGCAGGTTCTCCATGCTGCACAAAATAATAAATTTAGGCTTGAGTTTTCCAAAAGCTATTTCCAGCAAGGAGTTAACGGCACGGTAGATACTGGAATGAAGGGCTATGCCTTTGAGACTAAGGCCAAAGTATATTTGCCTGCGCACTCCTCTAATGCCGAGGTTGCATCCACTGCTATTCATGAGGGGATTCATGAGCTTGGCGTGGTTGGGTCTCAACGCGCAGAAGTCTTGGCACGCTTGGCCGAAATTCAGCATCAAGGTGGCGCAATTAATTTCTCGACCATGCGAGGTGTTGTTAAAGACGTTCGTTCCGCAACCTTCCCAGACGGAACACCCGTATACTCTGGTATGCCGTGGAGTCTTGGCGAGCAATCCACGGCATTTCCAGGTATTCGGTTTTGAAGGAGCGCAAGATGTGGAAGCCGTCAGAAATCTGCAGTGACCAACGCTATCGTTTGCTTTTGATTCAATCAGCCACGGGTTGCCGAAGCTTCGTTCTACAGGACGAACGAGAGGTGCCGGCAGTCGACGGATTGTTTTCGTTTACGGAGATGGTTTCAAATGAACTTCTTGCCAAGAGAAACCTTCGCGCTATTTCCAAGGCGGTGTCTCTTGTAAATGGAGACGCGTTCCATGTGGATGCTCATGGTGTTTGGCTAACCGCGGCTGAGATGGCCGCCATATTGCAAGACAAGGAAGACGACGAAATACCTTGGTTGAACTCCTTGCCCCCGAAGCTGGCGCCAAAGTGACTGGGATTAGAGCGTGTTATGAACTTCCAGCCGCAGCCAGCACCCGAGCGGCGGCGGGCAACATGAGTACAGCGAAGACCAAGAAATGCAATCCGCCGAGCACTTCCGGCAACCGCTCATAGTCCCGTGAAAGCCTGGGCGGTCTCAAACCTGAAGTGCAACACCTGAACCTCAGGTAACTTGCACAGATGACTTCGCGATACACGCACTTGCAGCCCGAAGAACGCCTCACGCTGGCCTCGCTG
>NZ_JMKU01000063.1 GCF_000687165.1 Paracidovorax oryzae ATCC 19882
GCGGCAGCAGGCCGCCCGGGTGCGGCTGGAGCCATCGGTGGACCAGACGCTTTATTGCGAATAGGACGGGACCGGGAATACGGGGGCAACATCACGGGTCATCCTGCTGGGTTCCGACATGAAGCTCTATTCCTTGCCGCACAGCGGCAGCCTTGTGACGGCAGCGCAGCAATGATTCCGGGAACCGACATGCACCAAAGAACCAAACGGATCACCGGCCTGCTGGCCGCTCTTCTGCTCAGCACAGTCGCTGCTGCGCAGCCCGCGGTGCCTGGCAAGGACGCGGCATTCGCCGTGAAGATGACATACGACCCGGGCGAGAGCGAGGCGGGCACCATGTCGTCCTTTCAGGCCAGCCCTTGTGTGCTGCACATCGCGCCTGCTTCAGATGCCCGGCAAAACAAGGAAACCATAGGGCAGTCGTTCAGCGGCCCGCTTCTGGCGGAAGGCGTCAGCCCGTGGATGACCGAGGGTCTCAAGCAACTCAAAGCCTTCGGTTACACCATCGGGAGCACGCCGCCGGACGGCACTCCTGCGGCGGACGGCCTGACCGTGCGGACCACCTTGACGCGGGCATACACCTGGCATGTCGGCATGAAGATTTTCAGCATGGTGGCGGTGAAGGCCGAGTTCGCGGATCGCAACGGTGTGCTGCAGCAGAAGTATTACCGCTCCCATGGCGACAAGACCAATATGTGGGGGGCGCAAGGCGAGTACGTGACGACGCTCAACTATGGCCTGAACAACCTGCTGCCTTTTCTGGCGCGGGACATGCAGTCGCTGTGCAAGGGAGAGAAGGTGGAGGGCTATACCTACGCCGGGCCTGACGGGCTGCCAAAATAAGCGAAGCGGGGGTGCGCGGCGGGGTTGGGTGGCTCGGCAACACCGGGAGGGTAGGAGGAGGCCATGCGTTACTGGTGGGTCAATCAGAACCAAACATACCGCCATGAGGTGCGGGGCGGGTATCTTTGGTCGCCCAAGCGCAAGGCCAACCAGGCAAGAAATCCGTTTTACGATTTCATGCGCGAGGTGGCTCCTGGCGATGTGGTCTTCTCATTCGCGGACACCGTGATCCGAGCCATCGGCATCGCACAATCACATGCGTACGAGGCCCCAAAGCCGTTGGAGTTTGGGCAGACCGGGGCCTACTGGGATCAGATCGGCTGGCGCTTGGATGTGCGTTTCCATCCCCTTCGGGCGCCTATGCGGCCCGCCTCCCACATGGCGGTGCTGGCGCCACTGCTACCGGCGCGATACGCCCCTTTGCGGCCCAACGGAGTGGGACTGCAGAGCGTGTACCTGACGCGCCTTCCTGAGCGTCTGGCGGCGGTCTTGATTGATCTGCTGGGTGCTGAAGCCCATGACTTGGTGAAAGGCTTCCGTGTCGCAGAAAGATCCGAAATAGCCGGCTCTGCGGTGGGGCTTGTCCAATGGGAAGAGCACGAGCTTCAACGGGTCCAGACCGACGCCAGCTTGCCCGAAACAGATCGTCAGGCATTGGTGCTGGCGCGCAGAGGCCAAGGCCTCTTCAAGGGGCGTGTGATGGCCATAGAGAGAGCCTGCCGGATCACGGGCGTGACAAGGGAAGAGCACCTCCGCGCCAGTCACTGCAAACCCTGGCGAGACGCCACAAACGAAGAGCGGCTCGATGGTGAAAATGGTCTGCTACTCACCCCGAGCATGGATCATCTGTTCGACCGCGGGTTCATTGCCTTCGACGACGATGGGCAGGTGATTTTTTCTCCTGTGGCGGACCAGGATTCGCTGGTCCGGATGGGGCTTGATCCCCGGCAGCCTTGGAATGTCGGTGCCTTTTCAAGCGGGCAGAAGCGCTTCCTCGAATTCCATCGCGAGAATGTTCTGTTGCGCTCCAGCTTTTTGCAGCATCTATGAGATCGATGCAGGCTGCTGATATGGCGCTGGAACACATGGCTAGCAGCGCCATCGGTTCCTATGGGCCTGGGGGCTTTTGCTTGGCAATGCGGATTGGCGCGGCCTCGGGAGATCGTGAGCAAGCCATGCGACTGTGATCAAGAGATGCTGGCGGCTTCCGAGAGAAATTTCTCCGCCTGGCCCCGCATGCCTTTCGCGGTCGAGGCCCAGATGTGCTCGGGAAACCCCGGGAGCACCACCATCACCAAGAGCCCTTCCTGGGTCGGATGGTGACGCTCCGGCCGGATGGTGATGCGACGTTAATGGTCGGGGCTTTACTCGTGGGTTGCCCGGCTGGCTTGCGGGGTTTGTTGGCCGGAGAGGTGAAGGACGAGGGAGCCGCATCCGATTGGCTTGCGGTGGCTTCGAGCGTGTGATCATCCCTCAACACCAGGGATACGCGCAATGCGGAGAGCACCTTCATCAACTGTTCGACGCTCACGACGCCCGGGTTGCCTTCAATCTCTGCGACACGGGCCTGCCCCACGCCCAGCATCTGCCCAAGCGCGGCTTGGGTGAGGCCGCGCGCCTTCCGGAGTGCTCGCAGGTGCTCGCGGAGCTGGCTGGTCAGGTGGAGGGAGTAGTCCATGTGGTTTTATCGGCGAAGGCCAATATATATGCCAAAGCCAGTTTTTGCAAGATACTGGCTTTGGCATATTTTGCGGGGCGGTCTCAAACCTGAAGTGCAACACCTCGATTGAGAGGGAGTTTCTGTTTCAGTGAATGGTAGCGTCCTGCCGCTGCGCAATGGCCTGCA
>NZ_JMKU01000064.1 GCF_000687165.1 Paracidovorax oryzae ATCC 19882
GGCAGTACCTGGACCGGGAGACGGGGCTGCACTACAACACCTTCCGCTACTATGACGCGGATCTGGGGGCGTTCACTACGCCTGACCCGATCGGGCTGGCGGGCGGAGTGAATCTGCATCAATATGCGTTCAATCCAGTTATCTGGACCGATCCCTGGGGATGGTCACCTTGTCCTTCGCACATATCTCAACAAAAACAAGCAGGGCATGTGCTGGGCACGCCTCAGCAAATAAATCGGGCAAAAGTTAATAAGCCAATTTCGGTCTTTGTTGATTGGAGTGATGCAGTGAATTATACGGATGAGGCTTGGGCTAAGGGAACACCAGTGCCCGGTAGGCCTGGATTAAAGGATCATGAATTCCATCATCCGGTTGGCTTTGGTCCCAACGGCGGAACACAATCCAAGGTTCGAGTCCATCAGGACGCCAATGGGAAAATCCATGGGCATCCAGCAGGGCCAGAAACACCATGAATAAATGCGAAATCCTCGAAGACATTCGGAAAAGTTATCGTGACCTGCAGAGTCCTGACTATGGCTTTGTGAATGCTGCTGTGAGGGGGGATAAATATCTGAAGATTTTTAATAATCTTTCTTCATACGGGAATGTGACGGATGTTACTGACTTGAATGATGATGTGGCTTTTTTTTGGTTACTGAAGCCGGAGGGTTATAAGGAAGGTTTTTTGTTGCAGCTTTCCATGGTGGGGAAGTATGCTGTTGTGGTTGACCTCGAAAGGTCGCAGGATAGTTGTACGGTTGGAAAAAATTTGGTGAGGCTGCTGAAGTCGTTTGGTTTCTATGTTTTTTCCTATGAAGAACTCTTTGAGCATGTCTGTGATGAATTACCTGGGGGCAATCTGTATAGTTGGTTATTTTCGGATGTGGGCATGATTCCAGTTAATGTGATTTCCGAATAAATCGCATGTGATGATTTGAGTTTATGGCTTGATGCACATGGACTCTGGTTGGGGAGTTTTTTGTCTCGATCGGGGCATATTATTCATCATGTTTTTTTAACTCAGTGGGTTAAAGTGCATGCTTGGCGACTAAGGCTGTTGCACTTAAACGGCCGCGGGCAGGTCCGCCCAGTAGGCGACAAGACACAAATTGGCATTAAACCCTGCCGGTTTGCCAACGGTAAGGCGGTCGTATGGAGGTGGATCATAATGGCCTACGAATACACTGTTAAGCTCAAGGATTACGTCGGCACCGAAGCAATTGATTCAATGAAAAAAGCGGTGATATTGTATCATGCAACCTGCTTTTACGATGGGTATGGGAAATTGCTAATCAAAGATCCGGAACTGGCTAACTCATGGAACTACGATATATCCGTGGAAAGTCAGGATCAAGAACTTCATCTTTCAATTGTGGGCTGGAATGATAATTTATACAGAATTTTCAAATTATCTATGAAAGATATAATTTATAAAATTATTGACGATGATGATGAAGAGGTCTCATTAGAAGAAGTTTTCAGAAAGTAGTGGGGTGGTCTCAAGTCGACTTCTTCTGCCCCCAGATTATCCAGACAGTTACTATAGGATTAATGGCGAAACTATCAACTAAAAATTCAACAGGGTCGTTAAGAGCGCGGCAGCCATCGCCGATGGGGCGGCGCGCAGCTACACCTATGGCGATGCGGACCGGTTGGTCGCTTCGGGGATTTCCGGCCACCACCTCACGCGTTACTACTACGACATTCACGACAAGCTGCTGGCGTTTCTGCGGCCCGTCGGTACCACGGCTCATCTGGGCTACGACGCAGCGCACCGCCGATGGGAATAAATCAAGCAGGTGCAAACATGGAAGTGGAAGAAGGCGGTCTCAAACCTGAAATGCAACACATGAACCTCCGGTAACTTGCACAGTAGACCTCGCGACATAGGCAAGGTCAAAGAATCGAATCTTCATCTATTTGAAAAAGCTTTTCTGATCTGCAAAAGGGCACGCGCGTATTTTTTGATCTAAATGGGAAGTGCAGAATTTTTGCCCGTGCTAAGAGCGGCTAACACCACCGATCCACGAAGCGCGCACAGATGATCGCTGCAGCCAGTTTCAACAGCGCTTCGTGGATGTCCAGCCGCCGCTCGAAG
>NZ_JMKU01000066.1 GCF_000687165.1 Paracidovorax oryzae ATCC 19882
TGCTCGGCGGTCTGCATTTCCTGGTCTTTGCCGTGCTCATGTTGCCCGCCGCTGCACGGGTGCTGGCTGCGGCGGGAAGTTCATAACACGCTCTACCAGCTTTCATGGTTGAAGGTAATTATTGTATACCGGCCCCCTTTGAAATGCTCATCAGCCTCATTGTGTAAATCTGCTGCCGTTATTCCATTGCTGCATAAAATGGAGGAAATCCCACCTTCTTTTAGGTATCTCTCCGCGTTGATGTTTTTTATAATTCCTTGATCATCGGAGTTTTGGATTTGAGATGGCCTGGCTGATGAATGCTGCCTGAGTTATAAGTTTTCTATTACGTAGACGTTGTCTATGGGGCAATCAAAATATCCCCATTTAATCCAGTTTGATATAAGCCAGTCTTTGTCTATTGCGTATCCTTCTGCATTTGAAGGCTGGGAGTGTTGCGGAAGGATAGCATAGATAAGACCCGCTTTATAACCTGTCAGGTTGAGCAGGGCATAGCGCCGTTCGTCTTTTTGATGAAGCTCAATCACCATGAAATCTAGACAATTTTCATTGGAAGTATGGCAGCGAATTATTTTGCCTCGTTCTATATTGTTTGTATAGTCGAGTAGCCTGCTTCCGCTGTCCATGGTCATGACTATGATATCTCTCTGCGAACGTGGTGATTGGCTGAAATCTGTTATCGGTCTAGATTAAGTAGTATTTCCTTGAACTCTTCAAAATACTCATCGCTCCATTTGGAATAAATTTCTTCGTTCAGATTTTTTATTTTGTATAGATCATTTTTATTGAAATGTGATGTAATGCATCTCATGGTATTCAATATTATCCATTTTATGGGTTTTGATTGAATTTTGTCTCTCGGGCCTGCTGCGAGGAATTTCATGTCAAATATTAGTTTTCGAAGCAGTTCCTCATTGAATGTGTTTAATTCGAAGAGTTCGTAGCAAAAGGTGCCTTCCACTTCGTCATTTTGATTGTTCTTGATGTTCTGTTCTGCAGTTTTAACATCCAGGCCCCTTTCTGTTTGCTGCTTTGATGCTTTTTCGCTCATTTTTACTTCCATCTAAATTGAAGACACCCTTTGATGAATCATTTTTGGAAAATGTTTCGTAATGATCTTTGTGTAAGTTGTCTAGGTAGAAATAGTCGCCTCTCTTGAATGTGGTTTCGCCAACTTTCACTTTGTCTGTGAATTTGTATATTTCTGCTCCCTGGAATTTTTTCCCTGTTCTTTCTATTGCCCCAGCGACTGACTCCATGAAGCTCCAGCCCCATGGATCAATCCAAGCCAATGGATTTGGCGCGTACTGCTGCAGGTTGAGTCCACCCTGCAGCCCGATCGGATCCGGGCTGATGAACCGCCCTACATCCGGGTCGTAGTACCGGAAGGTGTTGTAGTGCAGCCCCGTCTCGCGGTCCAGGTACTGGCCCTGAAGGCGCAGGTTCTGCCCGAGTGATTCCTCATCCCTGTGCCGCTGCTGCACCGCAGGAATGGCGCTGCCGTCGATGCGCACGGCCTCCCAGCGCTCCTCCAATGCACTGCCCCAGGTGCGCCAGCTCGCGCGCCAGCGCACCTCGCCGGCCTCGTCCGTCACCTCTTCCGGCAGGCCCGAGGGGTCGGTGTGGAAGTAGCTCACCTGGGCGCTGGCGCGCAGGCGCGATTCGGCCGGGATCAGTGCTTGGGCATGTGCTGCCACTTGTGCCGGGGCAGAAGCGGCATGCGCTACCGCGCTGCTGCCGGGCGCGGCCATCGGGTTCAGCGCGGCGTGGCGGCTGCTTTGGCTGCCTGGATGGCCTTGGGTACCTGCCGGACCTGCGGCATCCGCTCCTGCGCCGCCCACCAGCCCACCGTGCCCGCTGCCCTCCAGCCGCTGCCCGTCCGCATCGATGCGCGCCAGCGGCACGTAGCTGCCCGGCTCATACACGTA
>NZ_JMKU01000067.1 GCF_000687165.1 Paracidovorax oryzae ATCC 19882
TAGCCCGAGGCCGGGTTGGCGATGCTGCTGTTGACCTCGGTCTTCTCGTTGAACCCGCCCTGGCTCACGAACACCGCCGTGCCGTTGGCGTCGTTCACGAACGTGCGGTCGTAGCGTGCGTCGTTGCTCGTGGCCTGCGTTGCCTGGTTCGTCAGTGCTGCCGCCAGGCTCCCGTCCGGGGCCTGCGCCGCGCTGCCCGTCGCCTTGGGCTGGCGGATGCCCACCACGAAGCCGTTGGCGTCGCGCTGCGTGATCGTGCCCACCACGTCGCCGCCGCGGCGCGTGAGGGCCGCGCTCTGCTGCCAGCTGCCGTTGAGGTAGGTCGTGGTGGGGACCTGGCCATCGGCATCGTGGCACGCCACGTCCGAGCACTGTGACACCGCCTGGCTGTCACCGCTCCTGGATCAGAGCTATCTTATGTTGAACCTCCGAGAAAGCTTGGGCGGCTCACACGATACTTAGGTTGCGCCCGAGAGGCGGGATGTTGGATCGCCCGCTCCGTCTCTGCTGGGCTGCACGTGTATCGCGAAGCCCTTTGTGCAAATTCCTGAGGTTCAAACGTTGCACCTGAGGTTGGTCTGTACAGACCTTTCCTGGGAGATAAAGATCATTTAAATACCTCGAATTCTCTCGACAATGCACCCGGGAGTATCACAGCGAATTTCCACGCTGTGTGCATTCTCTATAAAAATGAAGTGCCCGGATCCGCAGTGCAAGCAGGTCAAGTCAGTATGCCCAAACGTCTTATACTCACCATACGCTTCATGCGCTCGGTCGTATTCTACACTGGTAAATTTTCTTTGCTTTTCTTCAGAAACCATAAATCATCTGCCTAATGTAAGGATTCATTTTAACAGGTTGCCCAGCATCAGAGGCTCTTTGCCAAGCATCAATGACCAAGTTTCGCTGCTCTTCGAATGTTAAACCTGGAACATTTTTCGATGCCCAATAGCTAGCACGAAACTCATCATTCCACGCACCGATCCCGACACTGGTGTCAGGATGTGCCATGTGACCAATTTCATGCGCCAATGTTTCACGCACCGAAAGAGTTGCGGTAGGATGGAGACTATCAGAAGTCGTTGGAAATACATCTCCATTAATAAACACTCGACCTGATTCCTGACCATAGCCAGTGGCCATGCCACGACGATTGAAGGCAAGCACGCTTGGGTCCCCGCCGAGTGATGCCCATTCATTCTTAACTTGGTCAATCTCGTCCACCGTCAAAAATCGAGTCCGCTCTCCACGAGCGGGGCTACCAATACCTCGCACCTCTCCAACATCGATCGCAGCCGCGCCAATATTATTTGAGCTTATCTTGCTTTGCGCTACGTCCTCTGCTGTCAGCAAGGCAGAGCGAGCAGTGCTACCCACCATAATGCCACCACGCACAACCCCTGCAACCCCAGTACCGACAGCAATCGCATTTAGCGCGGACTGTCCAAATAAAACTTTGGCACCTAAACTATCGCCTTTGGTATTCAAAGCGTTGACCTGATCGAGGTTCAACGGATCCATTCCTTGCCAATTGCCAGTCATTCCCCTGAGCGCCATCACGGACGCTTTCTGGGGCAACGCCACCAACGATTGCACCAAAGCATTATTACGTGCGACTGCATCCCGGGCCGAAGTGTTCTTTCCCGCCAGCACGTTTCCTGTCAGCAAATTCAACGAAGACCATATCTGGTCAGATGCAAACTGCGCAGCCCCGTGTATCACGCTGGCTGGCAGCAGAAGGCTAGCGCCTATGGTGGCCCCTACTTCATCCCCAATCGGTCCGACAATTCTCTTAGCTTTGATAACAATCTCTTCCAAAGCCTTTTCCTGCCCCTCAGTCCAAGCAGAATTTGGAGCACTTGAGTCACTTTGAATTACAATCCTACCTCCAGCGGGTATCAAATCCGAAGCGTCAGCGACTTTTAT
>NZ_JMKU01000068.1 GCF_000687165.1 Paracidovorax oryzae ATCC 19882
ATGCAGGCCATTGCGCAGCGGCAGGACGCTACCATTCACTGAAACAGAAACTCCCTCTCAATCGAGGTGTTGCACTTCAGGTTTGAGACCGCCCATCTCTCTTCACGCCGCCCCGCGTTGCGGCAGCAGCGGCGACCGCGGCAGGAGCCTGAACGCCGTCGATGCCGCCGCCAGCATGCCGGCGATGCAGAGCATCACCGCCCGGTAAGGGTCATGGCCGTGGTGCTGCGCCCAGGCGGCGAGCAGCCCGGTCAGCCACTGCATCAGCGCCACGCCAAGGAACATCGACATGGTGTAGAGCGACAGCGCGCGGCCCGTCATCTGGGCCGGGTAGGACGAGCGCACGTCGGCGTACTGCAGCACGCCGTAGCCCGACAGCAGGCCCATCGCGAAGATCAGCACGACGGTGGCCGCGGCGTGGTGCAGGAAGGCCATCAGCAGGAACAGGCCGCCCATGAGCAGCGAGAAGAAGGTGATCCACCGGCGGCGGTGCTGGGCACCCGGGTCCAGGCGGCCGAAGAGCGCGGGAACGAACAGGGCGATCAGCGATAGCACGAGGGCCACGTTGCCGCTGTCGACCAGCGAGAAGCCGAACCGGCCCATGAGCAGCGGCCCCAGCCACAGGCCGCGCAGCGTCAGGAAGGCGGCATAGCAGCACATGCCGAGGATGAGGATGCCCCAGGTATGCGGCATGCGGAACAGGTCTGCGAAACGGCGTGCCGCCTGTCCCCAGGACTCCTTCAGCCGACCGTTGGATTGCGGCAGTTCCGGTTCATGCACGCGCAGGTAGATCAGCAGCCACGACAGCAGCGAGAGCGCCGCCAGCACGCCGAAGCCCAGGCGCCAGCCGCCGTGCTGCACGAGCCAGGCCAGGGGCGTGCCCGTGAAGATCAGGCCCAGGCCGCCCACGCCCATGCCCACGCCCGAGAAGAACGCGAAACGCTGGGCCGGAAAGTGCCGGGAAATGAACACCGTGCAGGCCAGGAAGGCCGGCGAACAGCCCACGCCGATCAGCAGTTGCCCCAGCATCAACCAGCCGTAGCTCGGGGCAGCCGCGGAAACCGCCGCGCCGATCACCGCCAGGGGAAACGCCGTCAGCACCGTGCGGCGCAGGCCGTACAGGTCCATGCCGATGCCCATGAGCAGCTGGGTCACGCCGAAGGACAGGCCGAACAGCCCGGCGAACGCGCCGAGCGAATCGGGTGATATGCCGAAGTCGGCCTGCAGGCCCGTGGCGATGATGCTGGTGACCGTGCGGAAGGCCTGGCTCAGCGCGAAGCCCGACAGCAGGCAGAGGAACATGGCCCACAGGGCGCGGGAGGGGGGGGCAGGGTCTGCCGCGGGCTCTGCAGGACGGGTGGAGGGTTCGGGCACGGCGAAGAGGGCTGGGCGGACGGCGGCGGAAGCGGTCCGGCTTCCTTGGGCGGGATTCTCGCTGGCTTGCGCAGTCTTTGCAGGCAGGCGAAAAGGTACGAGCCTAGCGAATCCGTGCCCGGTTGGAGGTCACGCCGCGGACATGTGCGGCGACGGGCAGCTGATCCGCCGTGTACCGTCAGTCCTCGCATACAACCTTCGGGCTGCATGTCGAATTTACGCAATATCAGCAGTCAATTGGTTTTACAGGGCGGTCTCCAATCTGAAGTGCAACACCTGAACCTCAGGTAACTTGCACAGATGACTTCGCGATACACGCACTTGCAGCCCGAAGAACGCCTCA
>NZ_JMKU01000069.1 GCF_000687165.1 Paracidovorax oryzae ATCC 19882
CTGCGCACCGCGGCTCTCCTGCAGCAGCCGCAGGCCTTCCCACACGAACCGCGTCTGGCCGAAATCGTCCTCCTTGGCGATCCGCCGGCCCAGGGGGTCGTACCGGTAGCGGAAGACCTGCCGGATCGGTTCGCCATCACGGCCTGCAAGGATGACCGCAGCAGTCCGGATGTGCGCGAGCAATCTTTACTGTCGCGAAATCACGAATTGAAAGCTCGGCAATCGAAGCGTCCATATTCGCCTTCAATCATGCGCGAATACAAATTGGGCAAAAATTGCACATCATTTTATTTAAAAAATTGACTCAAAAACCACTTGGCACCCATTGCTTCGCCGCCCCCTGCAAATTAATAACATACCAGTTAACAGATATTAAAAAACTCGCATCTTGATCGGAAACAAAATATTCCATTCCATAGCAATTTTCCATTATTTTTGACAAACTAGAAAGACTTTCGATTGAAAGGCAATCTTCTTTTGAATCACTACCGAAAAACAGCAAGATGTTGATGTCCGGAAAATTTTCGAACAACGAAAATTCATATTCCTCCGTAGGCAGAACTATTGAGTCACCGCCGATAGAATAATGGTTTACCGTTTGTTCCGGATGGTATTTTTTAAATATTTCATTTTTCTTGCTTTCAAAATTTTCTGCGCTTATTATTTTTGCTGGCACATTCAAAATAGAACAAGCGTCAAGCAATTCTGAAATTTTATTTTTCTGCATTTCTACCTCGTCGCAGGAACGTCATCCACAAAAATATGCCCTCGCGTTCTGCTCGGCCCTTTTCCGGGGGTTTGATAACCGATATGTGGCTGATGCGGTCCTTCACCCAAAGTACCATTTGATTTGACATTATTAAGATGCGGGATATCCATATTAACATTGGCACCTCCCGGCCCGGTGTATTCAACCGGAATACTTTTGCCGTCGGTTGTTTTACCCCATTTCGTTACCGTAAACTGTTCTTTTGGGACGCCGGTTCTTCGGAATGCTTCATCGAGAGCGCTGCGATAAGATGCTCCCCCTCTCATGTCGACGTCTTTGACTGGATTGAATTTCCAATTCCCGCCGGTCAGCCCTTTGCACCATCCCAACGGGTCAATCCAAGACAACGGATTCGGCGCATACTCGTGCAGATTCACTCCGCCCGCCAACCCGATCGGGTCAGGCGTAGTGAACGCCCCCAGATCCGCGTCATAGTAGCGGAAGGTGTTGTAGTGCAGCCCCGTCTCCCGGTCCAGGTACTGCC
>NZ_JMKU01000070.1 GCF_000687165.1 Paracidovorax oryzae ATCC 19882
GCCTGCACCTGCTCCACCACCCGCCCCCACAGGTCGTGCCGGTAGGCGACCGTCGTGCTGGTGCCCGCGGCCTCGCCCGTGCCCTCCAGCACGTCGTGCGAGCCGTAGGTGGTCGCCTCCAGCGTGCCGGCGGCCGACCAGCGTTGGCGCACCGCCGTGTTGCCCGGCTGCTGCACGCCCACCAGACGCAGCGCGCCGTGCTGCAGCACATGGTGCAGTTGGGTGCGCTGGCCCAGCGCATCCGTGGCCTCCAGCACTTCGCCCCAGGCGCCGTGGCGCCATGTCTGGCTGCGTCCGGAGCAGTCCGTGTGCCGCGCGAGCTGGCCGCAGGCGTTGTAGGCGTAGAGGCTGCGCCCGCCCTGCGCATCGATCATCGCCACGGGCTGGTCGCACCAGGCGAGCGTGTGCGGTGGGAAGACTATGGTGCCGGTACCGTCATCTTGCGGTTGCTCGTAATCGAACCGGGTAGTGAGGGACTGGGTGTTCGTGGTTCCATCCTCGCTCCCGGCTGGTGCCTTCGCCACCTCCACCAGCCGGCCCCAGTCGTCGTAGCGGAAGTGCGTACGCAGCCCCGCCGCGTCCTGGCTCGCCAGCAGCAGCCCGTCCTGCGCGCTGCCCGCCGCGCCCCAGTGCTGTTGCGTGCTGCGGCCATCCGGGCCCTGCACGCCCAGCAGCCGGCCTGCGCCGTCGTAGCGCCACCACGTCGTGCGGCCCAGCGCATCGGTGACCGAGAGGCGCCGGCCGGCGCTGTCATGGCGATAGCTCTGCTCGGCCCCGTCCGGGGCCACGAGGCGCACCAGGCGCTTGAGGCCGCCTTCGCCCTCGAAGTGGTAAGCCGTGGTGCGGCCCAGGCTGTCGCGCACTACCGTGCTGCTGCGCGCCGGGCCCGCCGGACCGTCACCGATGCTGGCAGGTGCTTCGCTGTCAGGTGCTTCGCTGTACTCGAAGAAGTACGACAGTCCCTCTTCGTTGTGCTGCTCGGCGACCCGGGCCCCAGGGCGCGCCGCCAGCCCCTGGCGACGGCCCTGCGCGGTCTGGTCCTCGTACACGTAGCGGTGCTGCGGCCCCTGGCGCACCTGGTGCTCCGTCATGCGGTGCAGTGCGTCGTAGCCGAAGCGGCGCAGCACCGTGCCGTCCGCACCCAGGACCTCGGCAAGGTTGCCTGCGCTGTCGTAGCGGTAGCCCACAAGCGGTTGAGGGCGCGGTGCGGTGCCCGGCACCACGCCCGGGTCGAGCGGGTTGAGCGTGCAG
>NZ_JMKU01000071.1 GCF_000687165.1 Paracidovorax oryzae ATCC 19882
ACCGCCGAGGAAATGAGCAGCCAGGCCGAGCAGCTGCAGCAGACCATGGGCTTCTTCCAGCTGGCCGGCAGCGTGCCGGCCAAGGCCGCGGCGCCCGCGGCCCGGAGCCGGCAGTCCAGGAAGCCCCTGGCGGCCCGCAAGCCCAAGCCGAGCCTGGCCCTTGCCGATACCGCCTTCGCCGATGGAGTGGACGAATCCCAGTTCGCCCGCTACTGACACGCCCGCCCCTCTTTTCGTCTCACACCGGAGGACATCACCATGTTCGGCCCATTGAAACTATCGACCAAGCTCTTCGGAGCCTTCCTCATCGTGCTGGCCCTGATGGCCGGACTGGGCGCCTACGCCATCAACCAGCTCGCCACGGTGAACCAGTCCACCGAGGACCTGGCCACCAACTGGCTGCCCAGCGTCCGGATCATCATGTTGTCCAAGTCGAACATCAACCGCCTGCGGGTGCTGGAGATGCGCACGATCATGGACACCAATCCTGCCGATGTGCGGGAGTCCGTCAAGGAAGGGGTGGAGCGCATCGCGGCCACCCGCAAGCTCTGGGCAGACTACGCCAAACTGGTGAGTTCTCCGGAAGAGCAGCGCCTCTATGACCAGAGCAAGGAGGCCATGGAGACCATGTTCGCCGAGCACGAGAAACTGGGTGCCCTGATCCAGCAGGGCAATATGGCCGAAGCCCGTGCCGTGCTCGACGGCGACGCACGCAAGGCCTACAACACGGTCCGCGGCCTGTCCGACAAGCTGTCCGACATGAACGTGGCCGGCGGCGACAAGGCCGCCGCGGATGCAGCGACCACCTACGCGCACGCACGCACGCTCACCATCTCCATCCTGGCCGCCTGCGCATTGCTGGCACTGGTCCTGGCCTTCCTGATCACCCGCTCGCTGGTGAAGCAACTGGGAGGCGAGCCCGCCTACGTCGCAGAGATCGCCAATGCCGTCTCCAACGGCGACCTGACGCTGCAGATCGCGACCCGCCAGGGCGACACCACCAGCGTGCTGGCCGCGATGAAGAACATGGTGGACAAGCTCTCGCGCGTGGTGACCGACGTCAACAGCGGTGCGGAATCGCTGGCGGGCGCATCCGAAGAAGTGAGCGCCACGGC
>NZ_JMKU01000072.1 GCF_000687165.1 Paracidovorax oryzae ATCC 19882
CCGCCCTCGTCGAGCAGGCCACCGCCGCCGCGCAATCGCTGCAGCAGCAGGCGCACCAGCTCGCCGACGCCGTCGCCGGCTTCAAGCTCGACGCCGGGGGCGACCATGCCACCGGCCATGCGCATCCACACCCCGCATTGGGAGCCCCCCGCCACCCGATTTGATACCTCAGGACCTCTCAAGGCGTTTTCCCGCACGGCGCAGTCCCATGGCTGCGCCGTACCTTTTTCCCCTTCCCCGCGGCACACACTGCGGCCCAGCCGCTTTTTCCGTTTTCGAGAGCTCCCCATGTTCCAGAGTCTGCAAGCCCGCCTGATCGGGATCTGCATCGCCATCACCACGGCGTCCCTCGTGGTGATGGCCTTTGCCACCTTCCTTGTCGTGCGCGGCAACACACTCACAGGCATCGATGCCCAACTCGCCCAGCGCACGCGGCTGCACGCCGACGAGATCACCAGCTGGGTGAAGGAAAAACAGCGCATCACCAGCTCCATCCGGATCGCGGCCACCCAGCCGGACCCGACTCCGTTCCTGCAGGCCGCGAAGCAGGCTGGCGCGCTCGACGATGCCTATCTGGTCCACGCGGACAAGCGGCACAGCTTCCTGCACCCCGTGCCCGACGGCTACGACGGCACGTCCCGCGGCTGGTACAAGCAGGCGATGCAGGCCGGCGGCCCCATCGTGACGCCGGCCTACATCGGCGCCAGCTCCGGCAAGCTCCTCATCACGTTCGCCGAGCCCTGGGGGCCGGCCGGCCAGTTCGCGGGCGTGGTGGCCACCGACATGCTGCTGGAAACCGTCGGCCGCATGGTGACCGCCATCCAGCCCACGTCCAGGAGCTTCGCCATGCTCGTCGATGACCAGGGCCGCCTGCTCGCCCAGGCCGATCCCCAGCTGGCACTCAAGCCGGTCTCCGCGCTCGCTGCCGGCATCGACGCCGCGCTGCTGCAGCGGCTCGCGGCGGACGGGGGCCATGCGGAAGTGGCAGCCAAGGGCTCCGACCAGATGCTCTACGCCGCGAAGGTGGAAGGCACGCCCTGGATCCTGGCCATCGCCATCGACCGCGCCGAGGCCACCCGCCCCGTGCGCGAACTCCTCAA